>CAVZKE010000009.1:0-59807 GCA_963775745.1 uncultured Actinomycetota bacterium | reverse complement strand
CCGAGGGTCCCGTTCGCGGGTAAGCCTGCCTGGTGTCGCCGAGTTGCTGCGCCCCGCGGCGCATGGCAGGCCGTCGACGTCCAGCGCCTGGCCAGCGGCCGGGAAGGCCATTCGCAGAAGATCACCGTGTACCTGTCGGTTGCCGAGTTGCTGTCCCTGGAACGGGCCCGGCTGGCCTTGCGTGCTTACGGCCTGCCCGTCGACCGCGGCCGGATCGTCCGCGAAGCGCTGGCCGTGCTGCTGGCCGACCTGGAGGCCCAGGGCGACCAGAGCCTGGTGGCCCGCCGCCTGCGGCCGGGGCAGCTGAGCGGGTGAACGTGGCTGCCCGATATCGGATACCGTCTGCACTGACGGGAGGCAACGGCCATCCGGGAGCGGGGGCGAGGCGGCCGGCATGACCACCATGGCGATCGGCGAACCGGGCGATGCCTCCCCTGCGCAGTCCTCAGCCGGCTTCGAGGTTCACCTTGACGTCTTCGAGGGTCCCTTCGACCTGCTGCTCGCGCTGATCTCGAAGCACAAGCTGGACATCACGGAGATCGCTCTGTCCAGCGTCACCGACGAGTTCATCGCCCACATCCGGGCCCGCGCCGATGCCTGGGACCTGGACCAGGCCAGCTATTTCCTGGTGGTGGCGGCCACGCTGCTTGACCTCAAGGCGGCCCGGCTGCTGCCGGCCGGCGAGGTCGATGACGAGGAGGACCTCGCCCTGCTCGAAGCGCGGGACCTGCTCTTCGCCCGGCTGCTGCAGTACCGCGCCTACAAGGCGGTCGCGGCGGTGCTGGCCAGCCGGATGACATCGTGGGGGCGCAGGTTCCCGCGCCGGGTGCCGATGGAGCCCAGGTTCGCCGGCTTGCTGCCTGAGGTGCTGCTGGGCCTCGGCCGGCCGAGTTCGCGGTGATCGCGGCTCACACCCTGGCGCCGCGCAAGGTGCCGGTGGTCTCCACCGCGCACCTGCACATGGCCCGCACCACGGTGCGCGAGCAGGTGGATATCCTGGTCAGTCGGCTGCAGAAGCTGCGCAGGGCCACGTTCCGCCAGCTCAGCTCCGACTGCGCTGGTACCTACGAGGTGGTAGCCCGCTTTCTGGCGGTACTGGAGCTCTACCGGTCGGCCAGCGTCTCGTTCGACCAGCTGGCGCCGCTCGGCGAGCTGTACGTGACCTGGTCGGCGGCCGACCAGCCGCCGGTGAGCACCGGCCAGGAAGATGAGGGTTAGGCATGCAGGACGGGTGGCTTCCGCGCCCCGGTGACGCCGGGCAGGCCCAGGCCGATGAGGCAGGCCTGACTGAGCACGGGCCGGCCGATGGCCCCGGCCTGCGGGCCAGCCTGGAAGCGATCATGCTGGTCGCGGACGAGCCGGTGTCCGAGCTGCTCATCGCGCAGGTCCTTGAACGGCCGCGCGAGGAGGTCGGGACGGCCCTGTGCGAGCTCGCCGCGGCCTATGCCGCCGAGCAGCGCGGGTTTGAGCTGCGCGAGGTGGCGGGCGGCTGGCGCTTTTACACGCGTGAGGAGTGCGCGCCGGTCGTTGAGCGGTTCGTGAGCGACGGCCAGGAGGTCCGGCTGACCCAGGCGTCACTGGAAACGCTGGCGGTGGTCGCCTACCGCCAGCCGGTCAGCCGGGCGCGCGTGTCGGCGGTGCGCGGGGTCAATTGCGACGGAGTGATGCGGACGCTGGTCCTGCGCGGCCTGGTCGAAGAGGCCGGGGCCGACCAGGAGACCGGTGCCGTGCTGTTCCGGACCACCGGGTACTTCCTGGAGCGGCTGGGCCTGGCCAGCCTGGACGAGCTGCCTGAGCTGGCTGGCTTCTTGCCCGAGGACGTGGACGATGAACAGGACGCTGGCGATGAGCCGCGCGCGGGTTGACCGTCCCGGCCGTAGCGGGCCGGCCACCAACGTAGCCGATTTCGGCGAGGATTCCCTGGTCGATGTCGCCGGGGGGGTACGACTGCAGAAGGTGCTGGCCGCCGCGGGCGTCGGCAGCCGCAGGCATTGCGAGGAGCTGATCGGCGAGGGCCGGGTCGCGGTGGACGGTGAGATCGTCCGCAGGTTCGGCGCGCGGGTCGATCCGCAGCAGCAGGTGATCAGGGTGGACGGCAAGCGCATACCGGCTCGGGCGGACCTGGTCTATGTCGCCCTGAACAAGCCCGCCGGAGTCCTCACCACCATGTCGGACAACCGGGGACGGCCGACGATCGCCGATCTGCTCGGTGACCGGGCCGAACGAATGTTTCACGTCGGTCGGCTCGACTATGACACCGAGGGCTTGATGCTGCTGACCAACGACGGCGAGCTGGCGCACCGGCTGGCGCACCCCCGTTACGGGGTGCTGAAAACCTACCTCGCCGATGTGACCGGGCCGCTACGCCGGGATCTGGGCCGCCAGCTGGCCACCGGGATCGAGCTCTCGGACGGGGTGGCGACCGCCGACAGGTTCCGGGTGATCGAGCGCACCAGCACCCGGGCCCTGGTGGAGATCACCCTGCACGAGGGCCGCAAGCACATCGTCAGGCGGATGCTCGCCAAGGCCGGCCATCCGGTGCGCCGCCTGGTCCGGACACAGGTCGGACCGGTTAAGCTCGGCTCGCTCCGGTCCGGCGCCACACGACGCCTGTCCACCGCCGAGATCGGCGAACTGTATGCGGCCGTAGGTCTATAGCCTGGGTCTATGTGCAGGCCCCGCGTGACGATGCTGACTGTGACGGAGGCCGGAAAGACTCAGGGGAGGGACGCGGTGGTGGTCAGGGCGATTCGCGGCGCCGTCCAGGTCGACGCGAACGAGCGGGAGGCGATCCTGGCAGGCACCGCCGAGCTCGTCACGGAGGTCATGGCCCGCAACCAGCTGACCACGGCCGAGGTCATCAGCGTCCTGTTCTCCGCCACCGCTGACCTCAATGCCGAGTTTCCCGCCCTCGCGGCGCGCAAGCTCGGCTTCCAGGACGTTCCGCTGCTGTGCTGCGCCGAGATCGACGTGCCGGGAGCGCTGCCACGGGTGGTCCGGCTGATGATGCACGTGGATACGCCCGTGCCACGCTCGGCGATGCAGCACGTGTACCTGCGCGGCGCCGCCGCGCTGCGCCTGGACATCGCCCAGTGACCGGCTCCGCCCCGCGCACCGTGGTCGTGGTCGGCACCGGCCTGATCGGCACCTCCGTCGCGCTCGCCCTCCGGGACGGCGGGACCGAGGTCTGGCTGGCCGACCGGGATCCGGCTGCCGCCCGGCTGGCTGAAGGCATCGGGGCGGGCCGGCTGTTGCCGGGCGCCGGGCTGGGCCCGCCCGCTGCGGGGGGGGCTGGCTCGCCCGCTGCGGGGGGTGCTCTGCCCGCTGCGGGGCTGGCTCCGCCGCCCGGCGGCCCCGCTGAGCTGGCCGTCCTGGCCGTGCCGCCCGGAGCGACCGGGGCCGCCCTGGCCGCCGCCCAGGCGGTCGGCCTGGCCCGCTGGTACACCGATGTGGCCAGCGTCAAGGAGCTTCCGCTAGCCAGCGCCCGCGAGCTGGGCTGCGATATCACCTCATTCGTACCCGGACACCCGATTTCCGGCCGAGAGCGGTCCGGCCCGGCCGCCGCCCGGGCCGACCTGTTCCTCGGCAGGCCCTGGGCGATCTGCCCGGCGCCCGAGACCAGCCAGGCCGCGGTGGCTGCCGTGGCCGTCATGGCCGCGGCGTGCGGCGCCCAGCCGATCCAGATGTCGGCCGGCCACCATGACCGGTGGGCGGCCCTGGTCTCACACGCCCCGCATCTGGTGGCCGCCGTGGTCGCGGGGATGCTGCAGCCCGCGCCGGACGGGGCGCTCGCCCTGGCCGGGCAGGGACTGCGCGATGTGACCAGGATCGCGGCCGGGGACAGCGAGCTGTGGACGCAGATCCTGGCCGCGAACGCGGCACATACTGGTGAACTGCTCGCGGGTCTGGCCGCCGACCTCACGGTCGCGGCAGGCGTGCTGGAGGAGATCGCCAAGGGAGACCAGGCCGCCCAAGCGCGGCTGGCCGGGCTGCTGGACCGCGGGCGGGCCGGAGTCGCGCGGATTCCCGGCAAGCGGGGCGGCCCCGCCCCTGCCTACCAGGTCGTCCAGGTGGTCATCGGTGACCGGCCCGGCGAGCTGGCCAGGCTCTTCCAGGCGGCGGGCGACGCGGGGATCAACATCGAGGACGTGGGCATCGAGCATTCGCCCGGGCTGCCTGCGGGCGTCGCAGAACTTTCGGTCACCCCGCAAGCGGCAGACCGGCTCGCTGCGGTGCTCGCGGCCGGCGGGTGGCCGGTTCGCCGGTAGCATCGCAACGTGACGAATTCGGCGGCCATCGGGCAGGAAGCAAGGACCGGCGCGGCAGGCGGCCGGGCGGATCAGGCCGCGCGCCCTGGCGGCCTCGTGATCGCGGTCGATGGCCCGGCCGGATCCGGTAAGTCTAGTGCGGCGCGCGGCGCCGCGTGCGCGCTCGGGCTTCGGTACCTGGATACCGGTGCGATGTACCGGGCGCTCACCTGGTGGCTGCTGGCCCGCGGGGTGGACCTGTCGAGCCCGGCCGCGGTCATCGAGCGATTGCGCCGCCCGGCGATCGAGATCGGCACCGATCCGGTCGCGCCCCAGATCCGCGTCGACGGGACCGACGTCGCAGCCCTGATCCGCTCCCGCGAGGTGTCCAACGCGGTCAGCACGGTCGCGGCCATCCCGGAGGTCCGCAGCTACCTGATCGGGATGCAGCAGCAGATCATCGCCCAGGAGCTGGCCGCGCGGACCGGGATCGTGGCCGAGGGCCGGGACATCGGCACCGTCGTGGCCCCGGATGCGCCGGTGAAGGTCTTCCTGACCGCGACCGAGGCGGTCCGAGCCAGCAGGCGCAGCGCTGACCTCGCCGCCGACCCGGGCGCCACGGTCGAGGTGACGCTGGCCGAGCAGGCCAGGCGAGACGCCTCCGACGCCCGGCAACTGGCCAGGGCGGCCGATGCGGTGGAGATCGACACCACGGGCCTGGGCCTGGCCGAGGTCATCGCGCAGATCACCGCCCTGGTCCAGGCCCGCATGGCGGGCGCATGACCGATCTGAGCCCGCCCGGCCAGGCCAGGCTGACCGAGGGCCGGGACGGGCCGGCCGGTGACCAGGCCCTGGCGGACGAACCAACGGACGGCCGCACCCTCAGCGCTGAGCCGCCCGCGCCCGTCGTGGCCGTCGTCGGCAGGCCGAACGTCGGCAAGTCCACCTTGGTGAACAGGATCCTCGGCAGCCGCCAGGCCGTCGTGGAGGACACCCCCGGCGTCACCAGGGACCGGGTCGCCTATGACGCCACCTGGCGCGGCCGGTCTTTCACGCTGGTGGACACCGGAGGCTGGGATCCGGCCGCTGAGCGCGCCAAGGACCTGGCCGCGCGGGTCGCCGCGCAGGCCCGGGTGGCGGTCGACGCCGCGGACGCCGTGCTGTTCGTGGTGGACGCGGTCGTGGGGGTTACCGACGCCGACGACGCGGTGGCCGCCGTGCTCCGCAGGTCACGCAAGCCGGTAGTGCTGGCCGCGAACAAGGTCGATGACGCCCCCGGCGAGCCCGCCGTCGCCTCGCTGTGGTCGCTGGGGCTTGGCGAGCCGCAGGCGGTGAGCGCGCTGCACGGCCGGGGCAGCGGAGACCTCCTGGACGCCGTGCTCGGCGCGCTTCCCGCCGCGCCCCGCGAGACGTTCGGCACCGAGGGGGGCCCGCGCCGGGTGGCGCTCATCGGGCGCCCGAACGTCGGCAAATCCAGCCTGCTGAACAAGCTGGCCGGACAGGAGCGCGCGCTGGTCGACGAGGCCGCGGGCACCACCCGCGATCCCGTCGATGAGCTCATCGAACTCGGCGGCAGCGTCTGGCGGTTCGTCGACACCGCCGGGATCAGGCGGCGGGCCAACCAGACTCAGGGCGCGGACTATTTCGCCGCGCTGCGAACCGAACGTGCGCTGGAGCGCGCCGAGGTCGCGGTGGTCCTGGTGGACGCGAGTCAGCCGCTGGCCGAGCAGGACCTGCGGATCGTGTCGATGGTGATCGAGGCTGGCCGGGCCCTGGTGATCGCCTACAACAAATGGGACCTGGTCGATTCCGACCAGCGGCTCTTCCTCGATGCGCAGATCGACCGGCAGCTGCACACCGCGCGGTGGGCGCCACGGGTCAACATCTCGGCGGCGACCGGCTGGCACACCGACCGGCTGGTCCCGGCGATCGAGCGGGCGCTGGCGGGCTGGGAGACCCGGGTGCAGACCGGCAGGCTCAACGCCTGGCTGGCCGCGCTGACCGCGGCGACGCCGCCGCCGGTGCGCGGCGGCAAGCAGCCGAAAATCTTGTTTGCCACGCAGGCCGGGATCCGGCCGCCGCATTTCGTCTTGTTCACGACCGGCTTCTTGCAGGCGGGCTACCGCAGGTTCATCGAGCGCAGGCTCCGGGAGGAGTTCGGGTTCGAGGGCAGCCCGGTGCATGTCTCGATGCGGCTGCGGGACCGGCGCCCGGGGTCAGGCGCTGGCCAGCGGCGCGCGGGTCGGCGCGGCTGAGCTGCAGCGCACCGTCGGGTCCAGCCAGAACCAGACGGTCGTGCCCGCCTCGTCGCGGACGTAGCCCCATTGGTGAGCCAGGCTCTGCACCAGGAACAGGCCGTGCCCGTCTGAGGCGGAGATGTCCCCCTTGACCACCGGGGCGGATAGATCGGAGCCATCATCGGCCACCTCGACCCGGATGCCGTCCCCGATTTCGATCACGACCAGCCTGACCATGCCGCCGGGGCACCGTGAGTTACTGTTCCCTGTACCGCGGCGCCCGCCATCATGGCTAACTCTGCAGTGACGTCGCTGGCTGCCAAGGCTGGCATCTCGGTCCGCTCCCTCCCCGGCAGGTGCCGGAAATGGCGCGTGCCATCAGGGACGGCTGCCGTGCCTGTGCCGGGGCGGGGTCGGCGCAGATTCGGCTAGATCCCATAATGGAGCGGGAGTGCATGCCACGCAAGTGCGTGGATCAAATTTGATTAACGAAATCTCAAGTGAGATCCCATCGAATTTCGGTTTTTCCTGTATGGTGAAGGCAAGCCCAGCAACTGCGCGGCTGTGTCCGATCCCCGAACGGACCGGCTATGCGCCGCGCCATCCCTGCCGGGGGAGGCGAGAATGACCGTGTCGATCGGCCCGACCGTACGTCGTCGGCGGCTCGGTACCGAGTTAAGGCGGCTCCGCGAAGTGCAGGGCATCAAGCTGGAAGAGGTCGCCGACAAGCTCGGGCTCGCGCCATCCACGCTGTCCCGGATAGAAACGGGCAAGGCGCCCACCAGGACCGCCTACCTGCTATCCATGTTCGATCTGTACGGCGTGACCGATCCCGGCCAGCGGCAGGTACTCACCGAAATGGCCAGAGAAGGGCACCGCAAGGGCTGGTGGGCCGCCTACGAGGACGTGCTGGCCACCGGGTTCGGCATCTACGTCGGGCTGGAGGCCGAAGCGTCCTCGCTGCGGGCGTTCGAGTCGCTGGTCGTGCACGGCCTGCTGCAGACCGAGGACTACGCACGGGCCGTGATGAGCACCGTGCGCAGACGGCTAGGCCCTGACGAGGTCGAGCGGCTGGTCGCCCTGCGGATGCAGCGCCAGGAAGTGCTGCTGCGCGCCGATCCGCTGGAGCTGTGGCTCATTCTCGACGAGGCGGTGGTCCGCAGGACGATGGGCTCCCCGCTGCTGATGCGACGCCAGCTTGATCACCTTGCCGACGCGAGCCTGTGGCCGAATGTCACGCTTCAGGTGCTGCCGTTTTCCAGCGGCCCGCACCCATCGCTGAACGGCCCGTTCTGCATCATCGAGTTTCCCGAGCGCTTCGATCCCGACGTCGTCTACACCGAGGGCGTCGGCGGTCATACGTACCTGGAACGCGACAAAGACGTGCGTATCTGCACGGAATCCTTCGACCTCTTGCGGGCTGCCGCGCTGTCGCCTGCCGATTCAACCGATTTGATCAGTAGCCTGGCCCGTCAGATCACCTGAACGACAGAAAGGAAAGTCTGATGCACCCCGACCCCGCCAACACTCAGTGGATCAAAAGCCGCATGTGTAGCGCGGATGGCTGCGTGGAAGTGGCGCACCTTCCGGGCGGACATGTCGCCCTACGCGACTCCAAAGACGTGAGCAAGCCTGCTCACGTTTTTGATCGTGAAGAGTGGGCCGCGTTCATCGCGGGGGCTAAGAACGGTGAATTCGACCTGCCGGTGAGCTAGCGCGCGGCAGGACGGCTACTTACGGACTCCGGGAAAAGCCGCAGCGCTTTCCCGGAGGCCGCCGCCCGGCCACGATGGCGGTCAGTGCTGGCTGAGCCCGTCGAATTCGCCGTCCGCAACGCCGCCGCGGAACGCTTCCCACTCGTCCCGGGTGAAGATCAGGGCCGGGCCGTCAGAGTCCCTGGAGTTGCGCATCGCGACGTCGCCTCCGGCCAGTACGGCGATCTCGACGCAGTTTCCCCCTGTAGGGCCGCTGCGGCTGCTTTTCCGCCACGTCACGCCGGTCAGCTCGCTAGCGGTGCTGCCGTTGGGAATGCTGCTCATCGGGATTCCTCCATCTCCTCGAGCAAGGCCCGGATGATGTGCTGGGACTGTCCAGGCGGTGCGCTGGCGGCACTGAGCCGGTCCATGGTGTTGACGTAGCGGTGTACATCGGATGGCTTGTCCAGGTACATGGCGCTGGTCAGCTGCTCGAGATAGACGACATCCGGCAGCTCGGGCACGGCGAAGCGGAGGATGCTGAAGCTGCCTGGCGCCGCGTACGCGCCCGCGGGCAGCGGCGCCACCTGCAAGGTGAAGCCCGGCATGTCCGAGCAGTCGAGCAGATGCGCTAGCTGGTCCCGCATCAGGCTGGCGCTGCCGCCCACCGGCCGCCGCAGTGCCGACTCATCGATGATCGCCCAGAGCCGCAGCCCGCCCGAGCTGAACCGGCGCTGGCGCTCTTTGCGGAGGTATACCAGCCGCTCGGTCTCTTCCAGCGAGAACTCGCCGAGCGCGATGACCGCGGCTGCGTAGTCCTCGGTCTGCAGCAGGCCCGGGATGAACTGCGCGTCGTAGCTCCGGATCGACTCGGCGGACTCTTCCAGGCCGATGTAGGCCTGGAACCAGCCGGGCAGGATGTCCTGGTAACGATGCCACCAGCCGGGCTGGTTGGCCTGGCTGGCCAGGGACAACAATTGCTCTCGCTCGGTGGTGTCGGTGATCCCGTAGAGAGTGAGCAGGTCGGCGATGTCCACCTCGCGGACCGCGTTCCTGCCCAGCTCGATCCGGCTGATCTTGGATTCTGATCCACGGATCGCCCTGGCTGCCTCCTGCGCAGTGATTCCCCGTGACTCGCGCAGTCGGCGCAGCTGGGTGCCGAGGAGGATGCGCAGGACTGTGGGCCCGCCTGCCCCGTCCGTCATCTGTCGCGCTCCCTTCCGCCGCGGTTTCGCTCAGCTCTGCAAAACGGCTAGGCCAGGACTAACCTTTCCTGCCGGTTTGAGCTTAGTCGCACCGTTCAGGGCAATAATCCGGATAGCAATTGCGTGGCGAACTTGTTCCGTAACGCCGGTTACTTCATGATATCGCATATGCGATTTCATGCCAGCCCTTAGTTAGGCATCGGCTCGCGGCCTGAAAAGGCGCTGGGGCTAGCCTCCCGGCGGCGATCTGCGAGACGACAGTGATGCGGGGTGCTCAGGTGACTCTACGCGCGCCGCCCGAGGAGTGCTGGCCTTATCGGTACGATCGGGCCTGGCAACGTCCATCAGGGGCAGCACAGGACGAAGGCGGTACAGGGCGATGCGCTATAGGTCACTGGGCAATTCGGGGCTGCTGGTATCCGTCGTCGGCCTCGGCTGCAACAACTTCGGCCGCAGGCTGGACCTCGGCGCGACGCGCGCGGTGGTGGACGCGGCGATAGAGGCGGGGATCACGCTGCTTGACACGGCCGAGACCTACGGCGGCATGGGCCGGTCGGAAGAGTTCCTGGGCGAGGTGCTGGCCGGCCGCCGTGACCAGGTGGTGCTGGCCACCAAGTTCGGGCACCGGGCGGCTGACCTTGGCTACGGCCCGGCCGCAGGGGCGAAAGGTGGTCGTGCTTACCTCAGGCGGGCGGTCGAGCATTCGCTGCGCCGGCTGCGGACCGACTACATCGATCTGTACCAACTGCACACCCCGGACCCGGTGACACCCATCGCGGAGACCCTCATGGCGCTCGGCGAACTGGTCGCCGAGGGCAAGGTGCGCTACATCGGGCACTCCAACTTCTCCGGCTGGCAGCTTGCTGAGGCCGCCGGCGTGGCCCGCGAGGTGGGCGGCCCGGCCTTCATCTCGGCGCAGAACCACTGGTCGCTGCTGGAGCGGGGGTCGGAGGCGGAGGTGGTGCCCGCCGCGGTGCATTTCGGGCTGGGCGTGCTGCCGTTCTTCCCGCTCGCGAACGGCCTGCTGACCGGCAAGGTCCGGCGCGGTCAGGCACCGCCCGCAGGCAGCAGGCTGGCCGGGCGGCCGGAATACATCACCGACGCGAAACTGGACACGGTGGAAGCCCTCAGCGCCTGGGCCGCCGAGCGCGGGCTGACGCTACTCGAGGTGGCCATCGGCGGCCTGGCCGCGCTGCCCGGCTGCTCGTCAGTGATCGCTGGCGCCAGCTCCGCGGAGCAGGTCAAGGCGAACGCCGAGGCAGGATCCTGGATCCCGGGTGCCGGCGAGCACGGGGAGCTTAACCGGATAGCACCGCCGCCCGACGAGAGCTAGCCGGGAGGCGGCTGCCCTGAGGTCGCCTCGTCGTACAGGTCGCGGACATTGGTGAAGAAGCGGGGCGAGTAGGACACGTCGGGTGTGTCGCCGCCCTCCTGCCTGCCGCCGATCACGCCGATCACGGTGCCGTCACCGGTCCTGGCCTTGACCCGGGCCAGGAACGGGCCGCCGCTGGTGCCAGTCGTGAAGCCGTCACAGTCGAACACCATCTGATGGAATCCCCGCGGAATGCCCTCGCCGGAGCCACGCAGCTGATCGGCCGGTTCGTGCTGTCGGGGTAACCGATCACCTGCACCGCTTGCGGGGGCTGGCCGATACCCAGGACTTCCGCGCCAGTGTGCCTTTCGATGTGGGTGCCAGGGCGGCCAGCGATCAGGAAGGCGACGTCGTTATTGACGTTCCGATGCAACTGCCAGGCTTTGTTGACGTAGACGTCGGTGATGCGCCAGACGCCCCGGGGAGTCTGGCCATTGTGGTAGCCCGGGACGAACGCCATGCTGCCCGGCGGCGGCTGCCTGTTCCTGAATACGCAGTGCGCGGCGGTGATGAGCAGGTTCCCGGCCCGGCTGTGCACCACGCTGGCGGTGCAGAAATGGGCCACCAGCTTGCCATTGGCCATGGTGAACAGCGCGCCGACCGCCGGGGTCCCGTTGAACGGCTTGCTGTGCGTGGCCGGCAGGCGGCCGGCCGCCTGAGCGGCGGGGTTCAGCAGATACCCGCCAGCGCGCCCACGGACAGGACGCCGCTCAGCCACAGCGCCGGACGGCGGGCCCAGATGCGCAAGCGGCGGCGGGCCGGGCCGTCCGAGGCCGCGGATGTGCCCGCGGATGGGGCCCTTGACGGGCCCGCGGACATCTCCGCGGCACTGCCCGGTACACGGCCTGCGGAGCGGACTGCCCCACGTTCGGCGCTGGCTGCCACCAGGCCCGGCCGCCTGGCGGCTCGGCGCATTCACGCTCCTGCCTGTCAGGTCACCCGCGCCACTCGACGAGGGCCTTGCATTGCCGTGTCGTTACCTAATTGTGCTGTTAGAGCTGCACAAGTTCCATAGGGCGAGGCGGAGAGACTGCCGAGTGACAGGAGTGCCCAAGTGGCAGGCTCCCCAGCCGGAAGGTGCCAGGCTACCCTCCGGCATCCGGCCGTGGCCGATTCAGCGCCCTGACCTGCCGATAGCCGTCGGCAGATTGTCGGGAGTCATACCTGCAAGCCCATCCATCCCGGTCGAGCCATGAGCGACCGTCTAGCATCCTTTTGTTGCAGTCCGGTATGACATCGGGCAATCATGTGATGACGCCCTGAATCTTGCCTTGCCGAGAACGGACTGGAGATCGTGGTGGACGGTGCGGCCCGCACGGCCGTCGGTGCCGCGCCTGGCATCTCCTCGCAGGCAACCTTCCGTGCAGTCTTCGCGATGCGGGAGTTCCGTGCCCTCTGGTTAGCCCAGCTACTGTCTGTAGCAGGCGATCAGCTTGCTCGGGTCGCTATCACGGTGCTGGTCTACGACCGGACTCATTCGGCGCTCTGGACCGCGGTGACCTACGCCGTAACGCTCCTGCCCTGGCTCCTCGGCGGCGTTGCGCTCTCCGGCGTCGCCGACAGATTTCCCAGACGGGACGTCCTGGTCGTGTGCGATGTGGCGCGAATGGCACTGGTCAGCCTGATGGTGCTAGTCACCATGCTGGTGACATCTGGCTGGGCTCTGGGCGTCATAGTTGGGCTGCTTTTTATCGTCACCTTGTTCGACTCGCCATTCAAGGCCGCTAGGTCGGCACTACTGCCTGAGATTCTGCAGGGAGAGTTCTACGTTCGCGGCATGGCAATCGGGCAGGTGACGCTCCAGACCGGTATGGTCGCGGGCTTTGCGCTGGGTGGTCTGGTTGTGGCGGTGCTACAGGTTCGCGCCGCCATGTTGATTGATGCCGCCACGTTCGCGGCATCAGCACTGCTGGTCTGGACCCGGCTCCTGCCTCGACCAGCGGCATCAACCGCACGGGCAGTTAAGCCGGGCCAGCTGGAGCAGATGGCCGCCGGGATACGGCTTGTATTCGGTAATTACAGGCTGCGAACCTTGATACTGCTCGGCTGGTTGGTGGCCTTCTACATAGTTCCGATGGGCCTCGCGGCACCCTACGCGGCTAGCTTCCGGAACCCGGTGCCGGTCCCGGTGGGAACTGGCCTGATCTTCGCCGCAGGTCCGTTCGGGACTGCGGTGGGCGCGGTGGTCCTCGGCCGGTTTGTGGCGCCAGATCGACGGCAGCGTTTGATGGCTCCGCTGGCCATCGCCGCATGTGGATTGCTGTCGCTTTGCTGGCTCAGGCCAGACTTCATCGCCTTGCTGGTGATCATCGCCGCATCCGGCGCGTGCGCATCCTACCAATTGGCAGCGAACGCAGAATTCGTGGCGGCCGTGCCGTCTGAACGGCGTGGCCAGGCGTTCGGCCTAGCGAACGGAGGCATGCAGGTATCACAAGGCCTCTGGATCGTGCTGGCGGGCGCCGCCGCGTCGCACATCCTGAGTCCGGCAGAAGTAATCGCAGTTAGCGGTGGCCTAGGAGCCATCCTGGCCGTCGCCCTCGCGATCGGTCGACTGGGGACACCCGTGCATGTCTCAGCAGGAGCGTGAATCCTTGGTGGTAGGCGGTGATGCCGGAGCTAGAGCCATTCGCTGCGCATGGCAGTCTCCTTACCGGTTGTGGTCGGGGGCGGTTGTGGTCGGGGGACGGGCTAGAGCCATTCGCTGCGCATGTGAACCTCCTCCTAGAATCCGTCCGAATCTCCGATACGAGTACATAGCCGGTGGTGACCGCAAGCAACCTGGTCCGCCGTGCTTGACATCTTGGGCTTACGCCTGTCACCATGCGGCATTGGTGGCTTACAGTACGTTAAACCCCTATTGCCATCGTTTTGGTCACCGTTTCGGGGAGTGCAGATGACCCGCTACCGGCCCGCTAGCGAGCCTCGTGATCAACATGCTTAGTCTACGCTCAAGAATTCGCAGCTGGCTACTCTGGCGACTCCCAGAGCCGCTGCGGACCTATCTTGTTGCCGTTACCGGGCTGACGGTTGTCGCAGCGTGTGTGGCATTGGCGCGTCAGCAGTGGCGTCTCTCGGACGTATTCCTCTTCGCAGGATTGCTCGGTTGCGGAGTCGTGGCAATCGAATCGACCAAGGCAGTTAAAGAAGTTCATGGTGCCTTGAGCCGAGATCTGCAAACGGTGTGGTATCTGGCCATCGCAATTGTTTTGCCG
This sequence comes from uncultured Actinomycetota bacterium, assembly GCA_963775745.1. Lineage (GTDB taxonomy): Bacteria > Actinomycetota > Actinomycetes > Streptosporangiales > Streptosporangiaceae > DATBGO01. The sequence goes on along the minus strand of CAVZKE010000009.1, from coordinate 45,840 downwards.
CCCGCCTATGCTTTTCTGGCTCCGTTGCTTCTGATGGGCTATAAGCTCTGGCGGATGCCTCAGATGATTGTGTATAGACGAGTATTCAGCAACGCAACAATTAGCCTGGCTTATGGTTGTGCTTCTCTTGCATTTCACTCCTTCCCTGGAAGTATCGCGGGTCCGCAGCCTGGCACGGCGTCGCACGCACTGATCTGGACTGGGATTGTAGCAGCATGCGGCGTTCTGGGTTGGCTGGTCAACCACATACTGCTGCTCGTCGCGATCAAACTTTCGGATCCTACGGCCCATTTCCGCGAACTGCTGGGTACGCGCGAGTCGATAACTTCTGATCTCGTCGAGCTTAGCCTCGCAGTATCTGTGGCATTGGTAGTCTCTATTAACTCGGTACTTATGGTTCTCGCGCTGCCGTCGATAATACTCTATCGGCGCTATCTCATGAATGCCCAGTTGATCGCGCAGTCTCGGATTGACGCTAAGACCGGACTACTTAATGCCGCAACCTGGCGACGTGAAGCCACTGCTGAGTTCTCGCGTGCGCAGCGTACCCGCACGCCGCTGGCGTTGGCGATGATAGACATCGACCACTTCAAGAGCGTGAACGAAGCGGCTGGCCGTGAGGTCGGCGATAAGCTACTGCGTGACGTTGCAGGCATGCTTAGGGATCAAATGCATGGCGACGGCTTGATTGGCAGGTTCGGGGGCGAGGAGTTTGCCATTTTGCTCCCGCAGACGGGAGGGGATGAGGCTAAGCGAATCAGCGAGCGGCTGCGCGATCATATCGCTGGCGAGCCGATTGCTATCGAGTCTGGTAACCAGATGGGCTTCGTGTTCCGGCTTACCGTTTCAATAGGAGTTGCTGTCATAAACGAGTCAAGACGCGCCTTGACCGAGCTTATTGGGGCTGCGGACTCGGCGCTTGATCAGGCTAAGACCACCGGCTGGAACAAGGTTTGCATACTCCCCGAAGAAACTGCCGAGCCGCTGGAAGGCCACTACTAGATAACTCGCTTGAACCCTGTACTTGCTTGAACCCTGTACTTGCTTGAACCCGTAGTTGGTTTGCCGCACCAGGGCGAGCGGCCAGGAGGGCCAGGAGGCGCCGAGAGCTGTGCCGTCGGTTGGTGCGGCCGCCGTGTCGTTCGAGGTCGACGCGCCGCATAGGGCTAAATAAGGAATCGCTCGTCCAGCGGACGTAGCGATATGGCTGACCGGAAGTGCTATGGGCAGCACGGCCGTTTCAAGATCGTTTTAGCGTCAGGGCTGGCTGTCCCCGACTTGATGCGATTTGACGTTTTGTCACGATCTGGTGTCGGCCCGGCGCGGCTGATTATGAAGTAAGGCGAAGCCCCGGTACTACGAGGTGTCCGCTCAAAGACTCCTCGCCTGCCGGAGCTTCGCCGTGCCTGATTGTGCCATTGCCAGTGACCCTGCGGTCCCGGCCGGGCGGCTTGTGTCCCGGCTCGCCAGCGAGCTGGCAGGTGGTGTGCCCGCTCTCAGCCCGGTCCTGCCCCCGGATCGTGCGGTGACCTGCTGGAACTGTTCGCCGGGGTGAGCGACGGGCGGGCGGGCCAGGGGCGGGACCATCCGGTGGCGGCGGTTCTGGCGCTGGCCGCCGCGGCGGTGGTCGCCGGGTCCCGGTCGTTCACCGCGATCACGGGCCGGGCCGCCGTCGAAAACCACGATCTGGCGGGTCGTCACCGGAGCTGACGCGGTCGCTTTAGATACGGTAATCGGCGCCTGGCTGATGGAACGGGCCGCCGCCGGGGACCTGGCCGGCCCCGGCTGCGGTGCTGACGGCGGCGAGACAAGGCTGGTCCTGGTCCGGGTGGACCCCAAAACCGTCCGGGGCGCCAGGAACGCCGACGGCAGCCAGGTGCACCTGCTGGCCGCCCTGGCCGGGCAGCGGGGCGTCGTCGCGGCGCAGACCGAGGTCGGCGCGAAGACGAACGAGATCCCGATGATCATCCCGCTGCTGGACGGCCTGGACCTGGCCGGGACGGTCATCACCGCCGATGCACTGCACTGCCAGCGCCACAGCGGACTACCTGCACGGCCGCGGCGCGGACCTCGTCCTGCCGCAAGGACAACCAGCCCGGCCTGTTCGATGCCCTCGACGCCCTGCCCTGGCGCGACGTCCCGGTCGCCCACGCCGCCGCTGACCGCGGCCACGGCCGGATCGAAACCCGCACCATCCAGGTCATGGACGCGCCCGGCGACCTGCCGTTCCCGCACGTCAGCCAGGCATACCTCATCGAGCGGCACGTCACCGCCCTGGACGGCACGCCGCTGTCCGACGTCGCCGCGCTCGGCGTCACCAGCCCGGACGCCACCCGCGCCGGCCCCCCGGTCATCGCCTCCCTGGTCCGCGGCCAGCGGGCGATTGAGTCCCTGCACTGGCTCCGCGACACCCTTTACCGCGAAGACGAATCCACCGTCCGCACCAGATCCGGACCCAGGGCCATGGCCGCGCTCAGGAACCTCGCCGTCGGCGCCCTACACCAGGCTGGACGCCACGACACCACCGAGGCAACCCGCTGGGCCAGCCGCTACATCGACAGGCCATTCACCATCCTCGGGCTCACTTCATGATCTTGAAACGGCCGTGCTATGGGCAGACGAGCCGGGGTGGCCGCACGTTGAGCCTCGAGCCCGACCCCTGTGACCTAGCCAGCTCATCCTGCGTCAGTCCCGACGCACGGCGATAGCGACGGAAAAGAACGCTCAGCTCTGCAATGGTGACATGACCGCCCGGTTCCGCCTCGCTCGGCGCACTGCGGTCAACCCGTCCCACGCCTTGGCCGACCATGCCCACGAGCGAGATTATCCTTGGATTGGCGGAATTAAGCCAGTGCCTGCTTACGGGCGGATTCGAGGGCCGTTCCGCCGCAAGGCAATGCGTGTGCTGTGCCGGGGAAAGCCCCACGCGAATCTGATGTCACCGGCTGACGCGCCGCTTGCAGTTGGCGATTGTTTCGCGGGCTCGCACTGCATAGTGGTCTAGCTCGAGGTCTTCGAAGATGACTAGGCTCTGCCTGAGATGAAATATCGCGACCTGGTAGTCGCCCAGCGCCTGGTGAGCGTATCCAATCTTTAGGAGGCGCAGTGCATGCATTCGATGTCTGAAATGGTCTCTGAAGGTGGGCGCCGCCCTAGACAAGGAATCTGCCGCCTCACGGTAGCGACCAAGACCATGGTAAGTCTCACCGAGAACCCCCAGCCAGTCGGCTTCGCTGGTGGCTACTCCAAGCGTTCGAGCTAGCTGCAGGCCCTCCTGGCAGATGCTCAGGGCCGCTAGATGTCGCTCGGTCAGATTGTAGACGTGAGCGGTGGAGTGCAGGACCTCCAGCTCAATGACGGGCTGGCCGAGTTCCTTACTCAGGGCTAGAGCTCGTTCAGCTGATGCTGCGGCGTCCTGGCGATGATTCAGGAAGGTTCGCCTGTGAGATGGCTAGCAGCCGCAGCGCCAGGGATTCAGCTTTCAGATCATTGATATTCTGGGCGAGTTGGATCGCGCGTGCCGCAGACTCTCGAGCATCAGCGAAAGATCCTAGATTCCATTCACAGACGGCGCGCCAATAGAGGGCTATGCCCAGTGCGCGGTGGTCGTCGAGGCGCTCAAAGGTACGCACGCATCTTTCTACGATCGGTCGTGCCTCGGCGTGCCTGCCTTGGTCGCAGGTGGCCACCGTGAGCCGAAGGTTGATTCGAGCGAGTGCGGCGGCGTCGCCGACGTTCTGGGCTGCTGCGGCGACCATTCGCCAAATGCGTTCGGCATCGTCCCAGCGGCCCTGGAGATACTGAAAGCTGGCCAGGTAGGACCCGAGCTGGGCAGCGGCGTGGTGGCGGTCCAACGAGCAGCAGCGCTCGATGGCGGCCAGCAGGTTGAGGCGTTCGGCCGTGAACCAGGCCATCGGGTCGGTAGTGAGGTCTTTGGCGAGGGCGTCCGGAACGACGGCCGTGGGCGGGCGATCGGCGGGCTGAGGGAAGTACGGCTCGCGGGGGAGGCCAGCGTCGGCGAGTGCGGCCAGCTGAAGCCATCCGTTCATGGTCCGTCTTATGGCGGCGTCCTGGAGTGCGTGTGGTTCATTGGCCAGCTGTTCGGCGGCATAATCACGGAGCAGGTCGTGCAGCCGGTAGCGAGGCTGGCCAGTGCCGTCCATGCCGACCGGCGTGAGCAGGGATTTGTCAGTGAGCTGACCGACCACGTTTGCGGCGTCCGGCTGATCAATCAGGGCGGCAACGACCCATTCAGCTACCTCGGCGGGGCCCAGCGACGCCAATAGCCGGAACGCGCGCTGGGCGGGTTCATCGAGCGTCTGGTAGCTCTGGCTGAGACTGGCCCGGACCGACATGTCCCCGGCCTCCAGCTCATCCAGGCGACGGCGCTCGTTGGCGATCTTGCCCGCGAGCACCGAGAGTTGCCAGGATGTGCGCGTGGCGAGTTTGGCCCCCGCGATGCGGACGGCGAGGGGTAGCTGGCCGCAGGCGGCCGCAAGTTCGTGAGCTGCCTGCGGCTCAGCAGTTACGCGTTTCTCGCCCACGATCCAGGTCAGCAGCTGCACAGCCTCGGCTTGGGTGAGCGGATCGAGCTGGATGATGCGTGATCCGGCCAGGCCCGGCCAGGCCGGTTCGGCTGGTGATGAGGACAGCGGACTCTCGGGTACCGGGCAGCAGAGGACGTACCTGGTCCGCTGATGCGGCGTCGTCGGCCAGCACAAGGACACGCTGGCCTGCGAGCCGGGACCGGTAGAGCGATGCCCGTTCAGCTGATGATTTTGGAATGGCTGACCCGTGAACGCCCAGCGCGCGCAGCAGCTCACCGAGGACGTCGCCCGGATCGCGGGGGTGCTGGGTGGCGCCGTCGAGCTGAGCCCATAGCTGCCCGTCAGGGAATGCTGACCGGATTTTGTGAGCGACGCGCAGCGCCAGCGCGGTTTTGCCGACGCCAGGCAGGCCGCTGATCATTGCTATCGGAACGCCGGGCCGGCTCTCGTCGGCGCTGAGCAGGTCCGTCAGCTGCGCGATCTCGGTTTCTCGTCCGGTGAAGTCAGCGACCGCAGGCGGCAGCTGGCAGACCGGCGGCGCATCCTTGGCCGGGCCTGGCGCTGCTGGGGGCGGGGCGATGGAGACATGCTGGCGCAGCACCTGCTGCTGTGCCCGGTTCAGCTCCGGGCCCGGCCGCAGCCCCAGCTCGTCGCCTAGCCGGTGGCGCAGCTGCTCGAAGACTTCAAGAGCTGCCGCCTGCTGCCCGGTGCCGGCTAGGGCGATCATGTAACAGGCGTGGGCGCGCTCGTTGAGGGGGTCACGCTGGGTGAGTTCCGCTAGGTGCCTCAGCACGCGACTATGCGCGCCCAGCTGCGACACGGCCTCGGCGAATTCCATGATCGCGGAGTCGCGCTGCCTGGCGAGTCCGGCGATTGCTGGATGACTGCGGAGGACCTCTATGTCCTGCAACGGCTCGCCTATGTCCTGCAACGGCTCGCCGCGCCAGAGGACGAGCGCCTGTTCGTAGGCCACGCAGGCGGCGGCCGGCTCGCCGGCCGCCTGAGCGTCGCGGGCCTGCCGGGCTAGCCGCAGGAAATGAATCAGGTCCAGCTGGTCTTCGGTGACCTGCAGCCGGTAGCCGGTGGTGGTGGAGACCAGCAGCCCGTCTCGCGCCTGCGCCGGGCGCCCGGGGTCCAGGATGCGCCTGAGCCTGCTGACATAGGACTGGATCATGGTGCTGGCGGAGGGCGGCGGCTCGTCGTCCCAGAGTGCCTCGCTGATCCGGTTCCGGTGCAGGGGCGTGTTCGGGTTCAGTGTGAGCAGCCCGAGTACCGCCTGCTGACTGGCCGGGCCCAGCGCGAGCGCTGCACCGTTGCGCCAGGCGGTCAGGGGACCAAGCACCCGCAGCCGCACGCTCACCGTCGGGTGGCCGCTGCTTGCTGGCTTGGCCGGGGGTGCTGCCGGGGGTTCCAGGTGCAGGGCAGTGGCCAGGGATTCCACAACCTGCGGACGCGGGTGCGCCGTGACGCCCTGCTCCAGGTCGCGGAGCACGCCGATGTTGACCTGCGCAGCATCGGCGAGCTGGCGCTGGGTCAGTCCGGCGGCGCGGCGTCTGTCCCGGACCAGGGCACTGAGCGCTTTTGTGGGATCGCTGACGACGGCCTCCATCCCCAGGACTGTTACTCCCCGTGTCAGGCGGCGTGCAGCCTGACGTGTCAGGAAGATTATCCCTATCGGGAAGGACATGCACCAGTACAGGTTTCGGCGTCTATCGATCGAAAGAAGTCTGTGCCTGTTGTCCCGCCGGGCCGCCGACCTCCGCGCTCCTAGCAGGGCAAACGGGGTGGCGCGCCGGGCGGCGAGCTACCGGAATGGCTGCTTAGCGGGCACATAGCAGCCGCTTGAAGGGTCGGCGGACGCTAAGAGGACAGGCACAGGGCCGTGCTGTTGATTCGTCTTACGCGAGGTTCGGCTTGGGGGCGCGATGCACGCGCAAGGCACGTTGGACGGAAACTTGCCGCTGGGAGCCGGCGGGGGCCATGCCGGTGAAGGTGAAGGTGCGTCAGCAGACCGGGATCGCGGGATCGGCAAGGCCCCGGATGAGACAGCCTGGAAGCGCGGCACTCCGTGCCGGTGCGCGCAGTTGACGGATCGGGAGATCGAGGTACTGCTGTTGGCTGCCGCCGGATTGCAGAACCGGGTCATCGCCCGGTCCTTGGGCATCAGCATACGGACGGCTGAGCAGCATCTGGAGACGATGCTGCGGCGGGCCGGCGCCAAGAGCCGGGGCGAGCTGATCGCCCGCTGCTACGCCGCGGGAGTACTGCTGACCGGGATGTGGCCGCCAGCGTGGTCAGGGAAACACTGTCTCTGCATTGGCGGATGCGCAGGAGACGGTATGCGTCGCCTCGATGGACCCGAAGGGCCCGGCGACACGGCCACGTCACCCTGAATGACGCTCGCGGCGATTCTGGCGAGCAAGCCCAGCGGAGCCGCCGGGAACCTAAGCGGAATGAGTCGCGCCGAGAGACATGACGGCGCCGACGGCAACTGCGAGACGATCGCCGCTGAAACAAAACACAACGTACCTAGGTCTCCTCCGGTGCGGCGGCAGCCGGCCGAGATCCAGGCGGGCGAACGGTGACTCGTGCGTCGCGTCGGCGAACCAGTCATCCTCGGCCGCCCGTGCCGTATGCGGGGCCAGTTCGCGAGCGGCCTGCATGACGAGTTCCGCCCGGGTGAACATGCGGTCCACCTCGCCGACCTCGGGTTGCCATTCGGCGAAGAGCCGGTCCAGGACAGCGATGCCGATCTCCGCATAGCTGACGTTACCGGGGTGGACCGTGCCGAACAGCGCGACCTCGCCCAGGATCGCCCGGATGATCGCTTCGGCCTCCCGGACCGGGAACCCGAGCGCGCTGTCTGGCTGGTCCGGCTTGATCCGTGCGACGAAACACGTGATCTGCCGCACGTCACATCCTTTCTCGAACCGTTCCCGTATGCACTCGCTGAACAATGTCGACGAGAAAAACGGAGCACGATAAAAACACCAGCGCAGCGCCGCACCAACCGCATCCCGGCTAACCAGCGCTGAACGCAGCGCCAAGATGGCCTCAGCCTTAACCGACTCCTGGTCAGGCGCCACGGCCACTCCTCACTAGTTTGTCCTGGTGCACGGCCCAGGGGCCGCACGGCTTCAGCAGGGTCGCCTGGTAGCTGCTCTCCTGCTGCCCACAGCCGCTCCCCTCGCCGCGCTCTCCTGACCGCTGCCACGACGGCCACGCAGACGTGGCCACATGGCAACCGGGCGCAACGTAACTCCGCGCATTTGGTCGTCACAAGACCGTGAAATTACGGATAGCCGGGCCCATCCGGAAGCGGGATCCTTACTGCGGGGCAACTGCAGTGTGCAGGCGCACGTAACCGGGACGCCCGCGGTCCAGCTGGCCGGTCGGCACAAGTCGCGGGCGCCTGCGGGTCAGCTGGCGGGTCGCCTCGCGGGAAGGCAGTCATTGAGGGTGTTCGTCGGCGTGCTGCACATGATCGAGCGAGCGGCCACCCAGGGCTGGCGGGAAGCCCTGGCCGCCTTCGACAAGCGCTGGCCCGGCCGCATCCCGGCCTGGCCCTGTAACACCCGGCACGGCGCCGCTAGGGGCGTCTACGAAGTCGAATACTCGCTGAATAGCCCTCTGTCGGCCAGCTACATCGCCCCCGGCTGCAGCAATGGCCAGACCGTAGCCGCCGTCCTGCCAGCAATCCTGGGGGCACCGCGACGGGAACATCCTGCTCGGTACCGGTCGGTGACTGGGGCACCGGCTGCCTGTGGTGCTACCCAGGGCAGTCCACCAGCGGCGGGGCCCAGCCGATCAGCAGCACCCGAGTCTTCGTCGGTGTGCTGCATATCCCCGCCAGTCAGCTCAGCTAGCCGGGCCGAGGGACCTGGTGACCGGCGGGCGCCGCGGCACGAGCCAATGCCGCTACCGTCTGCCGGTCTTCAGGCCCCCGGGGGGCTGACCTCGCTCAGAGCCCAACGGCGCGGGTGAGAGAATCGCTACGCGAGAAAGCCGGACGAGCCCGAAAGCGGACCGAACAATGAGAGCTGCGCTGTATGACCGGTACGGGGCGGCCCGCGAGGTGCTGCGGGTCGAGGACGTCGAACGGCCGGAACCGGGACCGGGGGAGGTCCGCGTCAAGGTCGAGGCCTCCGGGATCAACCCAACCGACTGGAAATCCCGCAGCGGGGCCACGCCCCGGCCCATCGATGGCTTCCAGATCCCGCACCACGACGGCGCCGGGGTGATCGATGCGGTCGGCCCGGGTGTTGACCAGAGCCGCATCGGCCAGCGGGTGTGGACCTGGCTGGCCGCCGCGAACCGCCGGTGGGGGACCGCCGCGCAGTGGACCGTGGTGCCCGAAGAGCAGGCGGTGCCGCTGCCCGACGGCGTCTCGATCGAACTGGGGGCGAGCCTCGGCGTTCCGGCCATGACCGCCCACCGCTGCCTGTTCGCCGACGGGCCGGTCGACGGCAAGATCGTCCTGGTCGCCGGGGGCGCTGGCGCGGTCGGGCACTTCGCGATCGAACTGGCCAAGCAAGCGGGGGCCCGGGTCGTGACGACCGTCAGCGGCCCGGACAAGGCCAAGCTGGCCGCGGCCGCCGGAGCGGACCTGGTGGTGAACTACCGGGAGCCAGGCGCCGCCGAGCAGATCCGCCGGTTCGCCACCGAGGGTCGCGAGGGCCTCGGGGGCAGCGCGGTCGGCGTCGACCGGGTGATCGAGGTCGCCCTGGGTGCGAACCTGCAGCTGGATCTGGAGGTGATCGCGCCGCACGCTCAGATCGTCACCTACGCCGCGGAGCCGCAGGATCCGGTGCTGCCGGTGCGGGCCTGCATGACCGCGAACGTGCTGCTCAGGTTCGTGCTGCTGTACGGGGTACCGCGGTCGGCGCTCGAGCAGGCGGCCCACGACATCACGGGCGCGCTACGCGACGGGGCGCTGACCGAACTGCCAGTCACCAAGTTCCCCCTGGAGGAGATTGCCGCGGCCCACGAGGCGGTCGAGGCGGGAACTCCCGGCAAGGTGCTGGTGATCCCCGCCTGACCGCTCCGTCCTCAGCCGGCGTGCAGGTCGGTGTGATGCTTGGTGAGGTAATCGAGGTAGAGCGGGCGTAGCGAGTCGGCGACGTCGCCTTCGCCCGATTCGAAGGCATCTGAGATCAGTGCGGAAAGCTTGATCGCGTCCCACCTCGCGGCGTCAGGATGACCGGCGGCCGCCTCGCCGGCCGCAGAGCGCGCAACAGCTCCCACAAGAAGGGAACGTCCAGGTGCCGCCGCGCCCGGTGCACCGCGAGGTCGTGCAGCTGCCGCGAGGAAAGCGCGTTGAGATTGTCCAGGTCGGTCATGGGAAGACCCTACCGGGGCGGCGGCCCGGCGTGGTTCCCAGGCCGCTGCGCGGGCCAGTTACGGTGCGTGGTGGGGTGTAAGACATGAAGGTTGCAGTGTTCGGCGCCGCAGGCGCCATCGGGCGTGCGATCACCGGCGAGCTGCTGGCTCGCGGATATACCGTCACGGCCGTGACCCGTACCGGCGGGCCGGTCGAGGGACTCGTCGTACCGGCCGTGACCGGCGACGCCGCCGATCCGGCCTCGGTCGCCAGGCACGCGGCGGGCCAGGATGCCGTTGTATCCGCGGTCGGGCCGCACCGGGGTGCCGAGGACGAGGCGGAGAGCCTGGTCGGCGCGGCACGGGGGCTGATCGACGGGCTCCGGCTGGCCGGGGTGCGCCGGCTGGTCGTGGTGGGCAGCGCGGGCAGCCTCGATACCGCGCCGGGCACCCGCCTGCTGGATACCCCCGAGTTTCCGCCGGCGTGGCGGCCGACGGCACTCGCGCATGCTATGGCGCTCGACACCTTCCGTGCTGTCCAGGATCTGGACTGGACCTGCGTGAGCCCGGCGGCGCAGATCGAGCCGGGCGACCGGACCGGCGCGTTCCGGATCGGCGGCGACCAGCTGCTGGCTGACGAGGCGGGCCACAGCCGGATCAGCATCCCTGACTTCGCTATCGCGGTCGCCGACGTGCTGGAACGCGGCGAGGCCATCCGCCATCGCATCACCGTCGCCTACTGACGGGGCGGGCGCGCGGGGTGCGGCGGGCGCGGCGGGGGCGGCGGCGTCCTGGTCCGCCGTAAGTTGCGCCGAGCCGTCCGACGGGGGACGCTGGCACCGGATTGACCAGCACTGACCGCCCTTCGGGCCTAGGGGCGAGCATGATGGCCTGCCCCGCTGCTGTGGAGTCGTCACGATCACAGCTGCTGCGATCAGGCGTGGCGAGAGGGAAGGCGGAGAAGTGTGCGGCGAACGGGACAGCGCAGGAGCCGTGACCCCGAGGCCGTCAGCCCTCGACACCGGAGTGCCGCACATCGCCCGCGTCTATGACTACTGGCTGGGCGGAACGGACAACTTCGCCGCGGACCGCAGGCTGGCTGAGCAGTTCATGGCCGCCGATCCCGCAGTGATCGCCGGAGTTCGCAACAATCGCGCGTTCCTCGGCCGCGCCGTGCACTACCTGGCCGCGGATGCGGGCATCCGCCAGTTTCTCGACATCGGCACCGGCATTCCCACCGCGGACAACACCCATGAGGTCGCGCAGCGCGCGGCGCCGACGGCGCGGGTCGTCTACGTCGACAACGACCCGATCGTGCTTCCGCACGCCCAGGCCCTGCTGACCAGCAATCCGCAGGGAGCGACCGCCTACCTCGAGGCCGATGCGCGGGATACCGGGCTGATCTTGCGACGGGCCGCGCTGACGCTGGACTTCAGCCAGCCGGTGGCGCTCATGCTGGTCGGCCTGCTGCATTGCCTGCCCGACGAGGACGACCCGGGCGAGGTCGTGTCCACGCTGATGGAAGCCCTGCCGTCCGGCAGCTACCTCGTGATCTCACATCTGGCCTCCGACATTCACGCCGAGGCGATGGCCGAAGGCGCATCGCTGATGAACCGGTTGATGGCCGGGCGAATCACCTTCCGGCCCCGCGCGGAGGTGCTGCGCTATTTCGAGGGCCTCGAACTGCTGGAGCCCGGCCTGGTGCCGACAACCCAATGGCGTCCAAGTCCCGGGGCCGACACCAGGCCGCTGCCCGGCTGGGCGGGCGTCGCGCGGAAACCGTAGCTCACCGGGAACGTCACAGATCCCGCAGGATCGCGTGGATGACCTTAGAGCTGGCCGCCGCGGGTGCGGCTTCCAGGCACAACCGCTCCATGACGGCCAGGTAGTGGTCGACGGTTTCCCGCTTATCGAGGTACAGGGCACTGGTCAGCTGCTCCAGGTAGACCACATCTGGCAGGTCCAGTTCGGCGAAACGCAGGATGCTGAACGGGCCGCCGGCCGCCGCATGCCCGCCAACCTGGAACGGGATGACCTGGATCGTGACGTTGGACCGCTCGGCGGCTTCGAGCAGGTGCTTGAGCTGCGCCCGCATCACGCCCGGGCGGCCTACCGGCCGGCGGAGCACGGCTTCGTCGAGCACCGCCCACAAATGCGGTGGCCCCGCCCGGCTGAGCACCGCCTGCCGGGCCATCCGCAGGCCGACCCGCCGCTCGATGTCATCGGCCTGGGGGCTCGGGTGGCCAAGCAGCGCAACGGCCCGGGCGTACTCCTCGGTCTGCAGCAGGCCGGGCACGAACTGGATCTCGTAGGCCCGGATGCCGATCGCGGCCTCTTCGAGGGCTACGTATGCCTCGAACCAGGTGGGAAGGATGTCGGAATAGTCGTGCCACCACCCCTGGGCGCTGGCGTTACGGGCGAGGTCCCGCAGTGCGTCGCGCTGTTGCGGGTCGGCGATGCCGTAGAAGGAGAGCAGGTCGGTGATATCGCGGTCCTTGAAGCCGACGCGGCCCGTTTCCAGCCTGCTCATCTTCGACGCCGACGCCCGGATCACGTTAGCCGCTTGCTCCAGCGTGATCTGCCGTGCTTCTCGCAGCTTGCGGAGCTGAGCACCGAGCAGTATGCGCAGCACGGTCGGGCCACCGTTGCCATTTCCTGGAGCGGTGATCAAGGTGCGAATTCCGGAACCACCCCCGGGCTGAGCGATCGTCATGCGTGCCCTTCCCCGAATACCCGATCACGGAAGTATCGCACGCATGACCGATTTCGTGCCAATACAACCGGCGGAAAGATCCGCGGCGCCCGGACATTTCCGGCAGCCCGCCTGGCCGCGCCTGGGTTCAGGGTTTCCGCCCTCGGGACCGACCGGCTGTCTCGCGCCCCTCGCGCTGCGCATGCCGATCATCATGGTGCCCGTCCAGGCCCCGTGCTACTGTCACCGCCTTCGGCGAATCAGGGACCCTGACCCGCCGAAGGCGGTGTGTAGCAGCCTGCTGGATGACCCGCCGCAGCTACGCGGTGACCATCCCGTCGAACTCGCCGGCCTTGGCGCCCCGCAGGAACGCGTCGAGCTCGGCGCGCTTATACACGAGCGCTGGCCCGGCTGGATGCCGGGAGTTGCGGACCGCGATCCTGCCGTCCGCCAGCTTGGCCAGCTCGACGCAGTTACCCGTGGGGTTGCTGTAGCTGGCCTTCTGCCAGACCGCTCCCTCCAGCGAGCTTGCCTCGATGCCGTTGTACGCGAGAGTCACGTTACGTCCCTTCACCCGCCCCCGGCTAGTTGACGTTTGGGTCTGGATGCCCGTTCCGGCCGCGTCGGCCACTGGCCCTCGTTGGCCCGTCCCCGCGCTGCAAATGCATCGGAACTTGCACCTGGCCCCGTTATGGGTGGAATCGTAGCCGCTGTCCCGACTGATTGTCTGCGTGATCGGTATTAGGGAAGCGTCCGGCCCGACATTGCGCTAGGACCTTCCCGTGCTCGGGCTCAGCTGTCGGCCCCCGCTGACCTGGCGAAGATCACTGAGCCCACGCTCGCGATCACGGAAAGAGCGCTAGCCAGGCTCACTGAGCGCACGTTGCTGGTCACGGGGTGAGCCGGTGCAAGTCGCGGGGGAACAAGGTGACCTGGCGGACGTTGGCTGCTCCAGTCAGCCGGGCGGTCCAGCGTTCCAGGCCGATCGCGAAACCGCCATGCGGCGGCATCCCGTACTCGAAGATCTGCAAGTACCCCGAGTAGGGCCGCGGGTCCTCGCCGCGGGCCGCCAGCGCAGCCAGGTAGTCGGCATGCCGGTGCAGCCGCTGTCCGCCGGTGACCAGCTCGAGCCCGCGGAACAGGAGGTCGAAGCCGTTGGAGTAGCCCGGCAGCGCAGGGTCGGGGTGGGTGTAGAACGGTCGCTTCGCCATCGGGTAGCCGGTTACGAACAGGAACTCCGAACCGTGTTCGCGCGCCGCCCATTCACAGAGCCACCGCTCGTCTGCGGGCGAGAGGTCCGGCTCGCCCCGCGGGTCACGGCCCGCTCCGGAAGCGATCAGTTCCTGTGCGTCGCGAAAATGGATCTGCGGGATCTTGGCGGTAACTGCCGGGAGGGCCAGTCCAAGAAGATCAACCGCGGAACGGGCCCGTTCACCGACTCCCGCCAGCATGCCCGCGATCGTGTCGCGAAGGACCAACATCACGTCCTGATGGTCGGTGATGAACCCGAACTCGGCGTCCAGGCTGGTGTACTGGGCCAGGTGCCGGGCGGTGTCGTGCGGCTCAGCCCGGAACACCGGGCCTACCTCGTAGACCCGCTCGAACACTCCGACCAGCGCCTGCTTATAGAACTGCGGCGACTGTGCCAGGTAGGCGGGCTGCCCGAAATAGTCGATGCCGAAGGTAGTCGCCCCGGACTCGGTCGCGGAGCCGACGATCTTCGGCGTGTACACCTCGGTGAATCCCAGACCGTCCAGCGCGTCCCGGAAGCCGGCCACGCTGGCCGCGGCGATCTCGAAACCGGCTCGCAGCCGGGGATGCCGCAACGTGGTCGGCGCATGGTCGAGGATCGCAGGGAGCGTGGCATTGACCGCTGGCCGGTACAGATCGAACGGCGGCGGTGCCGCTGGCCCCGACAGCCGGGTGATCACCGCGTTCGTTATCTCGGCGCCGCCGGGTGCCTGCGGGTTCGCGGTCACCATGCCCTCGACCGCGATCACGGTCTCCTCGGTCAGTGCGTTAGCCGGGCCGGCCCAGGCGTTCGGCGGCTCCTGGGCGGCCGGGCCGGCCCGGCGGTCGGCGGCTCTTGCGCGGCCGGCCTGGTCTCGGCGGTCGCTTGCTCCTGACTGTCCTGGTGAGCGTCGGCCGGATTGCGCAGGACCACCTGAGCCAGGCCGGACCGGTCCCTGACGATCAGGAAGGTCACTGACTTCAGCTCGCGGCGGCGGTGCAGCCAGCCAGCGATCGTTACGCGCTGCCCTATCTGCGCGGGAAGTTCTGCGGCCAGAATCCGCGAGTCCATGGCGCTCCTCCATCGGGACGTCTGACCCCTTGGAGTGCGGGCGAGAAGGGAACTCGCGGTGCCACCGCACTTCGCCGCGTCACCACACTGGGCGGCGGCCTCGTTGTGGCCCGGTCACGGGGGCAGGCCGGCGGGGCATGAGGCCCGCCGCTGGCGGCGGCGGCCGTTCCTCCCCGCGCTCGGGAGGGTCTTCGTCATCGGGCCCGCCAGGCCGCCTTTCCAGCTTCCGGCAGCTCTCTCTTACTCGCGAAACCCGCGCTACTCGTCTCCGTCAGCGCTTTCCTCATAACCATACCGGCGCCCCGACACCCCC
The DNA here is from genome assembly GCA_963775745.1 of uncultured Actinomycetota bacterium. Taxonomy (GTDB): domain Bacteria; phylum Actinomycetota; class Actinomycetes; order Streptosporangiales; family Streptosporangiaceae; genus DATBGO01. Next base: position 30,667 of record CAVZKE010000009.1, on the reverse strand, counting down.
GATGACCCTCTGCACGGCGCCGGCCATGATCATGGTTATCTACTGGGGCTCTGGCGCCAGCTAGTAACCACGATCATGGGACGCCCGCCTGGGGGCCGGTCGGTCCGCTGGGTTGAGGTGGATGCGGCACGCCTGGTGCTGAATGGGCCCGGGGGGTCAGAGCGGGCAGCCGCCGACTGGCTGGTGACCTTGCCGCTCTCCGGCTGCGCTGATGGCGGCGCTGATCTCGCGGAGCTGGTCGATCTGCTCCGGGGTCAGCGCGTCGATGAGCGAGCGGCGGACCTGATCCACATGACCCGGAGCAGCCGCCGCCAGCGCGGCGAACCCCTCATCGGTAAGTTGCGCGATCTGGCCCCGCCGGTCCGTCGGGCAGTCGGTCCGCTTCACCCAGCCGTGGCCCTCCAGCCGTGCGACGGCATGAGACAGCCTGCTCCTGCTCTGCGTCGAGGCATGCGCCAGCTGGCTCATCCGCAGCGCCCGCCCGGGCGCCTCGGAGAGCCTGGTCAAGATCTCGTAGTAGCCGTGCGGGAACCCGGAGTCTCGCTGCAGCTGGGCATCGATCGCGCTGAACAACGACTGGCAGGCAGTAAGGAATTCGCGCCAGGCCTGTTGTTCCTCGGTGCTCAGCCACCGTGTCTTCGGGTTCGTCACGCTTCGATGATACCTCCCAAATCGAGGTGGTTGAACGTTTGACAACTGACTGGGCTCTGTGATAGTTATTGAGTATTCAACCAACGACTTATGGGAGTGATCATGACCGAGACCACTACAGTGACCAACATCCCCGGTTATGTTGCGGGTACCTGGACCATCGACCCCGTCCACTCGGAGGTCGGCTTCTCGGTCCGGCACATGATGGTCAGCAAGGTGCGCGGCAAGTTCACCGCCTTCTCCGGAGAGATCGTCACCGGCGCGCAGCCCACCGATTCCTCGGTGACCGCCGAGATCGACCTGTCCTCGATCAACACGGGCAACGACCAGCGCGACGCGCACATTAGGTCGGCCGACTTCTTCGAGGTCGAGACCTACCCGACGATGACCTACAAGTCCACGGGCGTCCGCGCTGACGGCGATGACTACATCCTCGACGGCGAGCTCACGCTCAAGGGCGCCACCAAGAATGTGCCGCTTCACCTCGAACTGAACGGTTTCGGCCCGGACGCCTTCGGCGGCACGCGAGCCGGGTTCACCGGCACCGCCGAGATCAACCGGCGTGACTTCGGCGTGAACTTCAACGCTGCGCTGCAGAACGGCGGCGTCGTAGTCTCCGACAAGGTCACGATTCACCTCGAGATCGAGGCCGTCCTCGCCCCCTAGGCCGGCTCGAGCGACCGGCCTCGCCTTCCCCCTCAGGCCGGCTCGAGCGGTCGGCCTCGCCCCGGAGCGGTCGACTCGGCCATGCGAGCCGCCCGCCGCCCGCCGCCCACCAGACCATCGATCAGCCCACTTGTACCGGATTTGTGTCGAATGAACCGGGATATTCCGGACACAATTTGGCTCGAATCCGGTACAAGTGCGTCTGGATGGCGTGGCTAGGACGGTTAAGTGGCTGGTGTTACTGAGACGGGTTCTGGATCTGGGTGGCCGACCGTTTGGCGCAGTCTGGCGCGGGCTCTGGCCACCGCGGGTTGTGTGCTACTGGCTGGCCCAGCCGGATAGCAGCGCGGCCTCTCGCTCCGGCGATATGCCGACCGGACGGCGGGCGTCACCCGGGTGCCGAAGCTGGTGCTCATGGACCTCGGTGATCGACTGGCACAGTGGCCGTGGCGCCAGCCCGGCCGCCAGTGCGGCAGCCGGGCTCGCTGCGTTAATCGCGCTCTCCGGGTCGCCACCGGGCCACATCGGCAAGCTGATATCGTCTTCGCCCTGGCCAAGCAGGTAGCTCTTGCCCACCCAATTGAGCGTGGTGCCTGGCGGTGCCACCTGTGCTGCGATCGTCGCGAGCAGGTCGCCGAAGCCGAACGGTGGCGGCGGGCTGACGGCGTGGAACGTTCCCGAGACCGAGCCCTGGAGTAGCGAGACTGCCCAGCTGGCGAGGTCACGAGCGTCGATCACTTGGATCGGATCGCTGGCGTCCCCGGGGGCCAGCACCTCCCCGCCGCGGGCGATGCGTTCGACCCACCACGTGAACCTGCCGGTGTAGTCGAACGGGCCGATCACGTACGTGGGACGCAGGACGGTGATCCCCGCCCGTAGATCCCGCCGATCGCCCGCTCGCAGGCGACCTTGAGCCCGCCGTAGGTCTCCGCCGTGATCTCGGTCACGTCCGGGTCAGGGGGCTCGGCCAGTGGGGCGTCCTCGCCGAAACCTGCCGAGACCGGCGTGCGGTAGACCGACGTGGAAGAGATGAACATCTGGTGCCCGCCGCGGCCGTCCAGCGCGTCGGCGAGCGACTGAACCTGGCGCGGTAGGTAGGCGCAGACGTCGATGGTCGCGTCCCAGGCACCGGTGCGCAATGCGTGCAGGTCGCGATCGCGGTCCCCGGTCAGGTGGTTGGCCTGCGGAAACAGGTCCGGGCCTGTGCGACCGCGATGAAACAGCGTGAGCTGATGCCCGGCGTCGATCGCGGCCTGAGCAAGATGTCTGCCTACGAATGCGGTTCCGCCAATGATCAGGATTCGCATGCTGGCACTGTGCCAGGCTCAGCATGCCCCGCACAACGCTGCACCGGCCATGCGATCAGGCTTCCCGAACCTCCTGGCCGCCCGGCTACCGGTCGCCGGGCCCGCGGGCCGCGGGCCCCGCTGGACCACCGGACAACCAGCCGGGACTCGCCGGGCGATCAGAGCATCTGGATGAGCATGTATCCCATGGTGACCCCCATCGCGATCTCGCAACAGGCCGCCAGGCGGGGCGACATAGGCGGTCGCGCCGGCCTGGCTAGCGGCGTCGGCGGGGCTGGCTGTCCTGGCGCGGCTGGCTGTCCTGGCGGGGCTGGCTGTGCCGCCCTGGCTAGCTGCGATCGGGCGGGCAGTCGCGGCGCCAGGCGCGGCCGGGTCGCTAGTGATGTTGCGTTCACCGGCCATGGCCCGGCCCGGCCGGCGAGCGCTGCTACCGGCGGAATGGCCGTGAGCCTGTCGGTGGTCCAGACGACATAACCAAACAGCGCGAGCGCGAGCGGCAGCCCCAGGCCGGGGGAGTGGCCGGCTCCGGACACCGGGCCGTCTCCGGTCATCCCCGGCATCCCAGCCCCGGGCCGGGCGGCCAGGTACATGTAGAGCATTGCACCGCAGGCAAGCAGATGCGGCACGTGATGAGCGCGATGCGCGTGCCCGAAGTCACGAGTGCGCCGTCGGCTGGCCGCCCGGTGCTCTCCGGTTAGCGAGTGGCGCGGAGCATGCGGGTGGCTAATCGGCGTGTGGGCCGGTGGATGCTGGTGGACGAGTGCCGCCGCGTGGCTGGGGTTCGGCAGGCGGTCGTTCGCCAAGCGGCCGCGCCAGGCACCAAGAATCTGCCAGCCGAACCAACCCATCGCGGTGCCGAAAACGATCTCCCAGCCGCCATACCCCAGCAGGTTGAGGCGCGGTACCAGCATTCCGGCCGCGGCTACGCCCATGATGGCGTGCATAGCGTCGACATCGATCTCGGTCGGCCGGCGCCATCGGCGCGCCGCCACCAAGCGGTAGGCGCAATACCCGGCTGTGACGATCATGATCGCCGCGAAGGTGTCCGCCAGCCAGGCCGGGCCGCCTGGGTCAGCCGCGGCCACGTCAGCCGCCGCTATCCGGGTTGCTGGCCACCGGGGCGACGGCGGCCGGGGCGATGGCCGTCGGGGCGACGGCGGTCGGGGGCCAGTAGGCCAGGGCCAGCAGCGCCAGCAGCGGACCGGAGTTCGGGTCGGTGCCTGAGCCGCTGAGGATGCCGCCGAACGCCTCGGCCACGCCGATCATGATCGCGACGACGATCGCGGCGAGCAGGCCAGCCCGGGCCGTCGGCTTCGGCAGGTACACACTCACCGCGACCAGCAACAGGACCGCAGCCAGCAGCACGGACACCGTCAGCCCGTGCTGCCCGATCAGGCTGCCGAGATGGGTGTCGGTCCAGGCGAGCCAGCCCGGCTCACCGGGCGCCATCGCGGCGACGGTGCTGCCGAGTGCCCGCGGCTGGGCGGCTTGCTGCACGGCGAGATAGCCCAGGCTGCCCCACAAGACCAGCCACGTCAGCCGGGCCGCCCCGGCGCCAACCGCACGCCCGGCGACGAACGGCGCCGGGCGGTCCCGCTGGGCTGGCCAGAGCAGCACGGCCAGCAGCGCGTAGATGATCACCGCGCCCGGCGCCCCGGTGATCGGGCTCGCCGTCCCGGTCAGTACCAGGCCGAACCCTTCGCCCAGCCACCAAACCGCCAGCGCCCAGCCCACCGAGGCGGCGAGCGCGATCCGGGTCGCGGGACGCCACGCGATCCCGAGCGCGAGCAGCAGCTGCACAGACGCGAAACTGGCGTTGGCTGCCGCGACGTGATGTCCGATGAGACGGGCCGACCAGATGATCGGGCCCGCGACGATGGCCGGGTTGCCGTGCGCGGCTTCGGCCAGCATCTGCGGGAACGAGCGGCTGAACATGACCGCCTGGAATTGCAGCACGGCATCGAGCAGCCAGATGGCGGCGAGGGCCAGCTGGAGCCGCCGTCGCGCATCGGGCGCGTCCCGGTATTCGGCTGACGTCCGGCCGCCCGGCCGACTGATCCCCGGCGGCGTCCCGGGCTGGCTGAGCTGGGGCGGCGTCCCGGGCTGGCTGAGCTGGGGCGGCGCATCCGGAGCGATCGGCGGCCACGCGGCACCACGGCGGGTCGCGGTGCCGTCGATCATCGTGGCGATCCTTCCCACGCCGCGGGCGCGACTGCGCGCCTGCGGCCGCATCGGTCCCGGGCCCGCAATAGTCAGGAGGCTAATCGCCGATCGCCGGCCGGTAAAGATCGGCCGGGCCTGGCGCCCGGACCGGGCTCCCTGGCTGATGTGAAGGCCCAGCCTTGACATGTGACCTTTAGGTCACCTATTTTGAAACGGATGACGGACGACGACCTGGTGTTCAAGGCGCTCGCCGACCCGACCCGGCGGTTCCTCCTCGACCGGCTCTTCGAGCGTGACGGCCGTACGCTCACCGAACTGGAGTCCGAGCTGGAGATGAGCCGGTTCGGGGTCATGAAGCACCTGCGGGTCCTGGAGGACGCCGGGCTGGTCATCGCGCGCCGGTCGGGCCGGGAAAAGCGGCATTTCCTCAACCCGGTGCCGATCCGGCTGATTCACGACCGATGGATCGACAAGTACACCGAGCGCCAGGTATCGGCGCTGACGGAGCTCAAGGTAAAGCTGGAGGACGGAACATGACCAGTACGACAGCAACCGCGACGACGACTCATCAACGAGGGGCCGAACGGCGTCTGCTCGCTGACCCTCACCCACGAGCTTGACGGGGCGCCCAAGCTGGCGGCGCTGGTCGGCGGCGCGTATGCGGGCGAAGGCGGGGGCGGCGGCCACGCCTGGGTGCTCAGCGACCTCAAGACGCTGCTGGAGACCGGGAAGTCGTTCGCGAACTGAGCGAGACCGGGTGCCGGCGGCAGCCGGCTAGCGCGTAGCTGCCGGACACGGCGCCGATCCTCAATTGCAACAGCCCGCCGGGCCGGGGCCCGGCGGGCTGTTGCAATTGACTAGCAGCTGCTTATTACTCGCGATTAGAATCCGGGTATGGAACCCGCCGCGTCCCTCCGCGGCCTGGCGATCTTCGCTCGTCATCCGCAGGATTCGCAGATCCTGCGGCTCGCGGTGCCGGCCTTCGGCGCGCTGGTCGCCGAGCCGCTGTTCCTGCTGGCTGACGCGGCAATCGTCGGACGAGTCGGTACGACCGCGCTGGGCGGGCTGGGCGTCGCCAGCCAGGCGCTGACCACGCTGGTCAATATCTCAATCTTCCTGGCTTACGGGACGACCGCGGCGGTGGCCAGGCAGCTCGGGGCCGGGAACCGGCAGGCGGCCATCCGGCTGGGCATCGACGGCCTGTGGCTCGCGGCGGCGATCGGCGTGGTTGTGCTCGGGCTTGGCTGGCCGCTGGCGCCGGCCATCGTGCACGGGTTCGGTGCCTCCGCGGCCGTTACCCACGGCGCGGTCAGCTACCTGCGGATCAGCCTGCTCGGGGCGCCCGCCATGCTGGCCGTGCTGGCCGGGACCGGCGTGCTGCGCGGGCTGCAGGATACCCGTACGCCACTGGCCGTGGCCGTCTGCGCCAGCTTGGCGAATATCGTTCTGAACGCATTTCTCGTCCTTGACCTTCGTTTCGGCCTGGCTGGCTCGGCGTGGGGGACGATGATCGCGCAGAACTCGGCGGCCCTCGCTTACCTGCTCGTCGTCGCGCGGGGCGCGCGGCGGGCGGGCGTGCCGTTCCGGCCGGACGGCCCGGGGGTGCGGTCCGCGGCCATCGCCGGCGGGTCGCTGGTCGTGCGCACCCTGGCCCTGCAGGCGGTGCTGGTCGTGACCACCGCTATCGCCGCGCGGCAGGGGAACGACGCGATCGCCGCGCACCAGATCGCGTTCCGGCTCTGGATGCTGCTGGCCATGGCCCTTGACGCGATCGCGATCGCCGCGCAGGCGATCACCGGCCGGTACCTTGGCGCGGACGACGTCGCTGGCGCCCGGGCGGCGACCCGCCGGATGACCGCCTGGGGCGCGGTCTACGGGCTGGTGTTCGGCACGCTGCTGCTGGCCGTTGCTGCCCGCGGTCTTCGCCGCCTCGCCGGGCGTGACCCGGCTGCTGCTGGCGGTGCTGCTGGTGAGCGCGGTCCAGCAGCCGGTCGCCGGGGTGGTGTTCGTGCTCGACGGGGTGCTGATCGGCGCGGGTGACCAGAACTACCTGGCGCTGGCGGGAGTGGTCACGGGGGCGGTGTTCGCCGTCGCGGCGGCAGGCGTGGTGGCGATGCACGCTGGGCTGGTCGCGCTCTGGCTCGCCTACAGCCTCTGGATCGCGGCCAGGTTCCTCACCCTGACCCTGCGAGCGCGCGGCACCGCGTGGCTGGTCACCGGCGCGGTCCGGCGCTAGGGCTTCCTGGCCACCCCCGCGCATGCCACGCGCAGCACCGGGTGGTCCTGCGCGGTGGGATCCCCCGGATCGGGCCGCCAGTCGGGGACCAGCACCAGGCCGGGCTCGATGAGGTCAAGACCGTCGAACAGGCGCCGGATCTCCGCCAGCGACCGGAACTGTCCGCGCCCCAGTCCCTTTTGCATCGCGGCCTGGACGTGGGCGATCTCCGGATCCCCGGAGTCGACGAGGTGATGGATGAACACGTAGCTGCCTGGCGGCAGCGCGCTGTACAGGGTCGCCATCAGCTCGGCCGGGTGCTCTTCATCCAGGATGTAGTGCAAGATCCCGCACAGCAGCAGGCCGATCGGCTGATCGAAGTCGAGGTGCTTGCGCACCTCGGGGTGGCCGAGAATGGCGGCAGGCTGCAGCAGGTCGCCCGCCACGACAATGGTCGCCGTATTGCCGGCCAGCAGCGCGCCGGCATGGGCCAGGACGACCGGATCGTTGTCGACGTAAACGACGCGGGTGTCCGGGTCGAGGCGCTGGGCTATCTCGTGGACGTTTTCGGCGGTCGGCAGGCCCGAGCCGATGTCGATGAGCTGCCGGACGCCCGCCTGGCTGACCAGGTACCTGACGACCCGGCCGAGCACCGCGCGCTGGGCCCGGACGCCGAGCTGCACGGCGGGCATTGCTGCGATGATCTGATCGCCCAGCGTCCGGTCGGCGGCGAAATTGTCCTTGCCGCCGAGCAGGTGGTCGTATACCCGGGCGATATGAGGCCGCGACGGATCGAAATCGGCCAGAACGGTCTCATGATCACCCACGATCCAATCCTATGAGATGCCCGGTGGACAGATTTCCGGCGGATTGAGCAGCCCGGCCACGATCCGGGTCATGAGGCCGGGATAACGGTCGCCAGGTTGGCCGCGGGCTCGGCCGCCGGGCCGTTGCCCGCTGGCGTGCCCTGCGCGAGCAGTTGCCCGACCGGGTGCGGCCCCCGGCCGTCATGGCTTACTGCAGTCCGAGATGACGGTGGCCATGAGCTCGACGGCGTACCGCTTCGATGCAGGTCACCGGCTGCCGTTGCAGGTTTCTGGCGGCGCTCATCCACGGTTCGCGCGCCGCCCGTCATCTCTTGGCCGAGCCCGGCACGCTGGTGCTGCCCGCCATCCCTTAGCCGAAGGCAGCGTCGAACCTGAGCCGAAGGTCAGTGAGCCGGCTGGCAGGCTCGTTGGCGAACACCAGCCTGAGGTACCGCTCACCGCTCGGCCCCCAGCCAGTCATCGGCGTGGCGGCTACCTGCGAACGGGTGAACAATCGTGCCGAGGCCTGCGCGGGGGACAACCCCATGGCCGTGGTGTCAATCAGCAGCGACCAGCCTCCGTCGGGTCGCACCCACGGATAGCCGCTGAGCTGCTCAAGGATGATCTCGCAACGCTGCTGCCAGATGGCGACGGCGGCGGCCACATCGGCCTCAGCGCCTGGGTCGGTGAGGGCGGCGGCCACCGCCCGCTGAGCGATGCCAACCTGGCAGACCACGTTGGTCAGCCCGACCAGCCCGATGTCCGCGATGATCTCGGCGGGGCCCACCACCCAGCCCACCCGCCAGCCGATCATCCGGAGTTCCTTCGACGCAGAGCCGATGGTGATCGTCCGGTCGGCCAGCGCCGGATGGCTGGCCGGGTGCACCGCAGGCCGGCCGTCGAACCGGATGCGTTCCATGGCCGCGTCATAGATCACCCATGCCCCGTGCCGGTTCACTGGCTCGGCGATCGCGTCCAGGTGCTCCCGGCTGACCAGCGCACCGGTGGGCATCGCCGGTCCCATCAGTAGTACCGCCGCGGTACCCGGCCCGATCGCGGCGGCCAGCTCCTGCGGGTCGGTCTGCCAGCGACCCGCCGCCGGGCGGCTCGCGACGTGCCGCGGCACGCCGCCGGCGAGCCGGATCCGGTTCACCAGGCCCGCGTAGATGGGGTCGAACAGCACCACCTCCTGACCCGGCTCGATCGTCGCGAGCAGCGTGTTCGTGATCCCGTTCAAGCCGCCGGCCACGCTGACACACTGGGTGCGGCCGTCGTAGCTGACTCCGGCGAGGCGGCCGACGTGGGCGGCCGCCGCCTCACGCAACGGCCAGTGTCCCTGGAACGGCAGATAGGAGTTGGCCGCATCATCATCGATCGCGTCGCGTGTCACCTCCCGTGCTATCGCCGGCGGAGCGAGGTCGGTGTCGAGGTTCTCCAACCGCAGGATTCGCGCGTCGTGCGCGGCGTCCGCCGCGTCCCCGATCTGGTCGACGCCGATGCCGGGGATGTCACGCAGGCGGGAAACAGTCATCAGGTTGCGCTCCGCTCAGTCGGATCGGATGTTGATTTGCTGGCTTTGAAATCCAGCCTGCCATCGCGCTCAGATGGCTGCGGTGCGCCCGGCCCGGGGCCTGGCTGCTCCGTCGGGTCCCGATCTTGTACCAGGACCGCTGGCGTCTCTCTGGTCACACGAGGCGCAGCGCTGCCCAGCCGGGCGGGCGGTGCGCCAGCGCGGCGAGGGCACCAACGGGTGGGCCAGCGTGGCGAGGGCACCAACGGGTGGGCCAGCGTGGCGAGGGCACCAACGCGCCAGCGCGGCGATGCGGCACGGGTGCGCCACCGCTGTTTCCTGGAGTTCGCGGCGGGCGGCGGACGGCGGTAGCGGGTCGCTGGCGGTCGCGTTGCATACCGGGGGAGCTTCGTTCAATGATCTGTAAATGACGGACAGCACGCAGACCTATCTGCACGGCCATCACGACAGCGTGCTGCGGTCCCATCGCTGGCGCACCGCCGAGAACTCGGCCGGTTACCTGCTGCCGCAGCTGGCGCCGGGGGCGCGGTTGCTCGACATCGGCTGCGGCCCGGGCACGATCACCATCGGCCTGGCGGCCCGGGCTCACGAGGGCCAGGTAGTCGGGATCGACCTCGCCGGCGATGTCCTGGCCGATGCCCGGGCGGAAGCGGAACGCCACGGCCAGCGCAACGTCAGTTTTGAAGTCGGCGACATCTACCAGCTGGCTTTCGCCGACCATACCTTTGATGTGGTGCACGCCCATCAGGTGCTCCAGCACCTGGCCGACCCGGTGGCGGCGGTGGCGCAGATGCGGCGGGTCTGCCGTCCCGGCGGTGTCGTCGCGGCGCGCGACAGCGACTACGCGGGAATGTTCTGGTTCCCGGAGGATCCGGGGCTCGGGGAGTGGCAGGACCTGTACCGGCGGGTGGCCAGGGCGCTGGGCGGCGAGCCCGACGCCGGGCGGCGGATGCTGCACTGGGCCCGGGCTGCGGGTTTCGGGGACATCGAGGTGTCGGCCAGCTCGTGGTGCTACGCCACGGCCGCCGACCGGTCCTGGTGGGGCGGCCTGTGGGCTGAGCGGGTGACCCGGTCCAACTTCGCCGGCCAGGCCGTACGGCTAGGTTTCGCGACCCCCGGCGACCTTGACCGGCTGGCCGCGGCCTGGCGGCGGTGGACGGCCGCCGACGATGGCTGGTTCCTCATCCCGCACGGCGAGATCCTCTGCCGGGCCTGACCGCGGAGCCTGACCGTGCGGCCTGACCGTGCGGCAGCCGTCCAATGATCGCCGGGCTGGCCGGAAGGCGTCCAGGCCCCGGAGACCGGCGAGACGATCAAGCCAGGCAGCTTGGCCTCAGCGGGAAGGCCGCCGGGTGCGGGGCAGCCGTTCCCTGGTGCCATCGTCGTGCGGGCTGTACACGGCGATCCGCAGCCCCGGCGCGGCGGAAACGTCGAGGTCGGTGCGGGTGAAGGTCATCAGCCCGGCATCGGGGTGCCGAAGCCGTAGGGTACGGGCGGCGGGCCCGGCAACTTCATGTCGCGCCCAGAGCCCGGCGAACTCCGGGCTGAGGGCAGCGAGGCGGCGGATGTCCTCCTCCCATTCGGAATCGCCAATGTGCTGGGCGTAAGCGGCGCGCAGCCGACCGACCAGGTACGGGACCTCGTCGTCGTAGCTGAGGAGCAGCTCGCGGGCCCGCGGCTCGGTGACGGTGCACCACAGCAGGTTCTTATGGACGCACGGCAGGGCGTGCCAGTCCCAGAAGAACTCCTCGTGGGCGTCGTTCGATTCGATGATGTCGAAGCGATCGTTGATCAGGACGGCGGGCAGCGGGTCGAGCGAGCGGAGCACTTCCCGCAGGGACTCGGGCACGACGGTGGCGGCGGCCCAGGACCGCAACGGCAGCGCTTCGGCCAGCCGGTACAGATGCCAGCGCCCGGCAGCGTCGAGCTGCAGGGTACGGGCTACCGCATCGAGCACCTGCGCGCTGGCGTTGATCGGCCTGCCCTGCTCGAGCCACGTGTACCAGCTGACCCCGACCCCGGACAGCAGGGCTACCTCCTCGCGGCGCAGCCCGGGCGTGCGGCGCCGCGGGCCAGGCGGCAGCCCGGCGTCCTGTGGACGGAGCCTGGCCCGGGCCGATTTGAGAAAGCCACCCAGCTCAGCCCGGCGGGACGTCGCAGTGCTGCCGGTCGGCGGAGGCACGGTGCTGCTTCTGGCGGCCCGGGTGGCGGCGCTACTGGCGGGCGGGGGCGCGGTGGTTTTGCCGGCGGGGACCGCGGTGGTGCCGGCCCGGGGCGCGGTGGTGCTGCTGGTCGGCGGGGTCGCGGTGCTGCTCGCCGGCTGGGTCATAGCCATCAACCGATTCTCGCACTCGGCTCTGACAAACCGGTGCCCTGACCTGTGCCGCTGGGGGTGTGAGACACGAACGTAGGCATCCTTGATCGTGCCTGCGTATGCGGCTAGCCTGAGTTAGGTGCTTGCTCAGATATGCCCTGGGAGGTTCCCGTGCCCGACGAGCCGGATCTGGCGGGGCTGGAGGCGCAGCGGGCCCGGCTGTATGCCGACCTGAGCCAGGTCGGCGATTTCCGCCGGGGCGCGCTGAGTGCGGTGCGGCGCAAGTGCGGCAAGCCGAACTGTGCGTGCGCGCGGCCGGGTCATCCCGGGCACGGGCCGCAGTACAACCTGACCCGGTGGGCGGGTGGCAAGACGGTGACGGTGCACCTGCGGCCCGGCCCGGAGCTGGAGAAGGCCGAGCGGGAGGTCGCCGAGTGGGACCGGTTCAAGTCGCTGACCGGGCAGATCGCGGAGGTGAACGAGGCGATCTGCGAGGTCCGGCCGCCGTTAGGCCCCTCCCGCGGTGCGGCCCCTGACTCCGAGGGGCAAAAAAAAGGGCTCTGCGAGGCGCTCGCGGCGCAGGCCGCCGCCGAGGTAGCCCGGCTGGCCGCGACGGTGGCCGCGTCGCTGGCCGGCGGGGCGGGCGTCGAGGCGGCGGAGCTGGCGATCCGGGCCGGGCTGACCCGGCTGGGCCGCGGCGTGCTGGAAGACCTGCTGGCCGCCGACGCCGGCTACCGCGGCCCGGCCGTGGACTGCGGGGCCGGGCATCAGGCACAGTTCGTGTCCTACCGGGACAAGACCTTCGACAGCGTGCTCGGCCCGGTCACCATCAGCCGGGCCTGGTATCACTGCGCGCCCTGCGGGCACGGCCTGGCCCCGCGGGACGCTGAGCTGGGCGTGGCCGGCGAGACGATGTCGCCGGGCCTGGCGAAGATGGCAGCCCGGGCCGGCGAGGCGGTGCCGTTCACCCCCGGCGCCGCCCTGGTCGGCGAGCTGGCCGGGATCCAGCTGACCGGCAGGCGGCTGGGCCGGCACGCCGAAGCCGACGGCCGGGCAGCCGCCGCCGTCATCGAGGCCCGGGCCGCCGCGATCGCCGCCCGCACGCTGGTCCCGCTGCCACCCGCCGATCTGCCGGACAAGCTGTATATCGCCATCGACGGCACCGGCGTGCCGGTAGTCAGCACCGAGACCGAAGGCCGCGACGGCAAGGCCGAAGACGGCAAGGCCCGCACCCGCGAGGTCAAGCTCGCGTGCGTATTCACCCAGGCCACCGTGGATGAAGACGGCTGGCCCGTCCGCGACCCCGGCTCCTCCAGCTACCTGGCCACCTTCGCGGCAGCTGCCGAGTTCGGGGTGCTGATGGCCGCCGAGGCCCGCCGCCGCGGCGCCGGGCACGTCCGCCAGCCGATCATCCTCGGCGACGGCGCGCACTGGATCTGGAACCTGGCCACCACCCACTTCCCCGCCGCCACCCAGATCGTGGACCTCTACCACGCCCGCGAGCACCTGCACGACCTCGGCAAGCTGCTCGCCTTCATGCTCGGCGACCACCACGAGGACTGGCTCGCCGAGCGCAGCGACGAGCTCGACGCCGGCGACATCCCGGCGCTACTGTCAGCCGCCCGCGAGTTCCCGCTGACCGGGGTGAAAGCCGAGCAGCGGGACACGGCCCTGGGCTACTTCGAGAACAACGCCCCCCGGATGCGCTACCAGCACTTCCGCTCCCTGGGCATGTTCGTCGGCTCTGGTGCCGTGGAGGCCGGGTGCAGGGCGGTCATCGGGCAGCGCCTGAAACTGTCAGGCATGCACTGGACCTGCAACGGCGCGACCGGGATCCTCACCCTGCGCTGCCAGCAAGCCAGCGGCCGGCGGGAAGAAATCTGGCAGCCGCCCAATCGATCAGGAGCGGCCTGACCCGGCATCTGACAACGGCACACACTCAGACCACCCAGGCCAGCCCAGGTTACCCGCCAGTCACCTACATTCTTGTCCCACACCCTGTGCCGCTGGAAGCGCACTTCAGCAAGAATGTCAGCACCAACTGCGACGATGAGACCGTGAATGCGGCCTGACGATCACCGGAGTCGCCGCCGAAGTTCTGCGGGACCCGGGACAACCTCCCACCCTGGACCGCTGGCGCATGACAAGGAGGATCAAGCATGACCGAGAGCACCGGCACCAGCCCGGCACTGCAGGCGGCGCTGGCCTACTACCATGCGTGGACTAGCCACGACATCGACAAGGCCATGTCCTACATCGCTGGCAACATCGTCTGCCTGGCGCCGTCTGGGCGGCTGGAGGGAGCCGAGGCGTTCCGCGGCTTCATGGGGTCGTTCGCGCAAATCCTGACCGGCTCGAAGCTGATCGCCGCCTTCGGCGACGACGAGAAGGCCGTGATCATGTACGACACCGACACCGCCCCCGTCAAGGACGCTCCCGGCGCGGAGTGCGTCACTGTGAGGGACGGCAAGATCACTAACATGCGGATCATCTTTGACCGCCTGCCCTTCGAGGAGGCGCGCAAGGCCGGGACACAGTGATCCCCAGCCGATCACCAGTTCGGCCGCGTCAACGGCCGCCTGCGATTGCCGGAACTCCGTGCCGCGCTGGAAGCGGGTGCACGTCAGATTTGTAGGTAACCAAGATCGTCTTCGGGTGCGGGCATGTCAGGCGGCTCCTGTCTGGTTGTGACGGTGGTTGCAGATGGCTTCCCACTGTTCCAGATCCAGGCGGTGCCGTCGCCGATGATGGTGAGCTGGCGGACGTGGTCCGCGCCGCGGCGGATGCCCTCGGCCCTGACCAGGCGCTGGAACGCGGCAGCGGGCTCGAAGGTGGCGATGTAGCTGGAAGATGCCCTGTCCCGGACTGGGTAGCCGTCCTCGTCCAGGTAGTCCTGGGTGAAGAACACGGCCATCTTAACCTCGCGGGTGCGGGCGCGGCCGTCCTCGCCCTTACCCTCGCGCCCGGCGGTCTCCGTCGAGGTCACGGGGACGCCGGTGCCATCGACGATGTAGAGCTTGTCCGGCAGCGGCTCCGGGGGCATCGGGACGAGCTTGCGCCTGGCGATGAGCCTGGCCCGGGAGCGCGACGCGGCGGCCAGAGCGGCACCGCCGGCCTCGGCTGCCCGCCCGGCGCGCTTGACGGTGAGGCGGACCCCGGCCAGGTCCTCTGGCAGGCCGGCCGCTGGCGCGAACGGCACCGCGGCCGCGGCCTTGCCGCTCATGGCCCGCAGCCCCGGCGACATCGAGGCTCCGGCTACCCCCAGCTCAGCGTCCCTGGCGGCCAGGCCGTGCTCGCAGCGGGCGCAGTGGTACCAGGCCCGCCGCAGGGGGACCGGCCCGAGCACCGTGTCAATGACTTTCTCCCGGTAGCCGGTGAACACGGCCTCGTGGCCGCGCCCGCACGGCACGCGCGGCCCCCGGTAGCCGGGGTCAGCCGACAGCGCCTCCCCGAGCACCCCGCCGCCGAGCTTCAGTAGCCCGGCCCGCAGGACCGCCTCCGCCGCCTCCAGGCCGTCCTCGCAGCCCAGCGCCCTGGCGGCCTCGGCTGCCAGCCGCCCTACCTCGGCGGCCTTCCGCTGCGCGAGCTCGGCGCAGAGCCCCCTTTTTCGCCCCCCGGCCCGGGCAGCGCCTCCGATCCCGCCGCCGGGCGCGTCTCGCAGATCTGCTCGTTCACCTCGATGATCCGCCCGACGGCCGACGCGAACTGCGCGTGCCGGGCGATCTCGCGGCGCACCTTCTCTACCTCCCCGGCCGCGAGCTGCCGGCCGACCCTTTTCCGGCGGCCCTCCGACCTGGTCCACAGGAAGGGGGGGCCATGGCCCGGGTGATCCGGGGCAGCGCATGCGCAGTTCGGTGTCGCACATCCCTGTGCCTGGCGGCCCGGGCTGATGAAATGGAACCGATGATCGAGACCGATGCCGCCGCCGGGCGATGACGTGCCAGCCGGCAGGATCCGCGCCGCTCTCCGCGGCCAGGGCCTTCCGGGTGGCCGTTCGGGGGAGCCGTGACTCGCGAGCCGGACGAACTGACCATGCGGCCGATAACCGGTCGCGGAGAGCTGGAGCTGTTCGGCCGGCTGCCGTACGTCCTCAACCATGAGCTAGCCGGTGACCTCGACCATGGCCGCCGGCGGCCGGAGTGGATGTGGCTGGCCATGCGGGGCGATCACCTGGTGGCCAGGCTGGCCTGGTGGGCGCGGGGGCCGGGCAGCGACCCGTTGTTCCTGGATGTGTTCGACCTCGACGACAAGGCACCGGAACCTGGCCGGGTGGATGCCGGGGCACGGCTGCTCGGGACCGCGGTCGCCGGTGTCCTTCCGGCCGGCGCCCGGCCGCCCGACTACAGCAGGTTCGTCCCGCCTGACTGGCGCGATGACCCGCTGGCCCGGCGCGGCATCGAAGACCGGATGGCGGCCCTGGAGTTGACCGGCGCCCGGTTGTTCGTGGAATCGCGATGCTGCCCGGTGGTGAGCCCATCGGGTTCGTCATCCCGGCCCGCAACAACTATCACCCGATCATTAACGGCTACATCGGCGTCCTGCCTGCGAACCGGGGGAACGGCTACATCGACGACCTGCTCGCCGAGGGCACCAGGATCCTGGCTTGGCACGACGTCCCGCGGATCCGGGCCTCCACCGACCTGGCCAACGCGCCAATTGCGCGGGCCTTCCAGCGCGCCGGCTACGTGAATTTCGAACGGGAACTCAATATGGCCTGGAGCTGATCTGCGCCGGCAGTCCGGCGCGGCGGCCGCCCGGCGCGGCGGCTGCCCGGCACGGCTGCCGGCCTGGCGCGGCTGCCCGGCCCGGCGCGGCTGCCGGCCCGACGCGGCTGCCGGCCGGCATCGCGAACGCTGTTTAAAGCGCCCACGGCGGGAAGCATGCTGGGATGCCGCGCCTCGCCCTGGATCGGCCGCGCCGTGGCCTGACGCCGCTGATCGTCGTCACGGCCGCTGCGGTCGTCTTCACGATCCTGCTCATCCTGGTGCGCCTGCGATGGGCGCCGCTGGAGTCAGCTGATCACGATTCCGCCGTCCGTCTCAACAGCCTGATCGCCGGTCACGCCGCGCTCGTCGCAGCGGTCAAGGCCGTGACCTGGCTCGGCAGCGACGGCGTGCTCTGGACTGTCATCGGGGCCTCGGCGATCGTGCTGGCCATCCGGCGGCGCTGGCGGCTGACGATCTACCTGCTGATCACCGGCGCGGGCGCGCTCGTCCTGGACCCCATCCTCAAGTCGCTGGTTGGCCCGCTGCGCCCGGTGGTGGCGCATCCGATCGCGCATGGCAACGGCAACAGCTTCCCCAGCGGGCACTCACTCGGCTCGATCGTCTGCTACGGCGCAGTATTCCTCGTCTTCCTGCCCGCGGTCCGTGGCCGGTGGCGCACCGTGTTCACCACCGTGATCGTCGCCCTGATCGCGCTGATCGGGATCAGCCGCATCCTGCTCGGCGTGCACTACCTGTCCGACGTGATCGGCGGCTGGGCGTTCGGGATTACCTGGCTGGGCCTCACCGTCTTCGCGTTCGAGGCGACCCGGCAGGCCGCCGGGCGGCCGGTGACCCATCCGGTGAGCGAGGGGCTCGAGCCTGAGGCCCGCGCCGACGTGACTTTGGCGCAGCCCGAGCCGGCCGGGCCGAGCCGCCGCCGCGCACGTATCGCCGCGGGTGCCCTGATCGGCTGGGTGCTGATCGTCGGCATCATCGTCGGCATCGGCGAGCTGATCACCAAGAGAGGGAACGGGAATGTGCTGGGCGACCGGACGATCCCGCACTGGCTCGCCGCTCACCGCACACCGGCCCTGACCCGCTGGAGCCTGGTCTTCACCACCCTGGGTGCGACCACCGCGATCCTGATCGTCGCCCTGGCCACGTGTCTGGTCTTTCTCGCCGTCACCCGGCGCTGGCGGCCGGTGGTCTACATCGCGGCCCTTATGTTCGGGGAACTCGCCGCCTTTCTCGCCGCCGCCGCTGTCGTGAAACGGCCCAGGCCCGACGTCACGCACCTGGACCAGCACCTGCCTACCTCCGCCTACCCGTCCGGGCACACGGCCGCCACGACTTGCCTGTATGTAGCGATCGCGATCCTGGTCATCGGGCACGCCCGCGGCTGGTGGCGGTGGCTGTTCCTGATCCTCGCGATCGCCATGCCGATCCTCGTCGCGATCTCCCGCATGTACCGGGGCGAGCACCACCCGACCGATGTCCTGGGCAGCCTCATCTTCTCCGCGCTCTGGCTGACCGTGACCACGATGCTGATCAAGCCGAACGCTGATGCCCGCCGTGCCGAGCGCCGGGACGGCCCGGCAGGTGACAGGCACAGGCAGGTCAGCAAGGCACCCTCTCCGGACGCCAAGGCGAGGCGGGCCAGGAGCCTGACCGGCCGCTCCCGGTGATAGCCGTGGTCAGCCGCAGCGCCTGAAGCGAGGCCCGCTGCGGCGGATCCGGCTGCGCCAAGCCTGCCGGGCGGGCCCGCGAGCCGAGCTAGTCCTGCCGGGCGGGCCGGAAGACGGCGCCGGCGAAGAACTCGGCGTGCCGCGCGGCCCGGTCCCGGGCGGTCCGCCGGTCCTGCGCGCTGGCGTCGGCGTGCAGCCACAGCAGCCTGGCCTGGGCCAGCGGTGCCATCAGGGCGTAGGCGAGATCGGCCGGCTCGCCCAGCTCGGGATCGATGCGCCCGGAGCTGATCCAGTGCTCGAACATCTTGGCCAGCTGGCCCAGGGCCGCCCCGATGGCATCGGCCAGCAGCGGGTCGTGGGTGAGGCCGTCGTGACCCATCAGACTGATCAGCTGCCGGGCCTCCGGGGTATCCCAGGACCGCATGATGCGCGCGGCCAGGGTGCGGATGAAACCGGCCGGATCGGCGTCCAGCAGGACCGGGTCGGTGTCCCGTAGCACCGCGGCCGCGCTCTGCGGGCCGAGCATGGCCAGGACGGCCTCGAAGATCGCCCGTTTGCTGCCGAAGTGCGCGTAGAGCACGCTCTCGCTGAGGCCCACCTCACGGGCGATGGCCCGGATCGAGGTGCCCGCGTAGCCGTGGCGGGCGAAGAGCCTGAGCGCCGCGGCCAGCAGTTCGGCCTTGGTGTCACCGGCCTCGTCCTTCGGCGGGCGCCCCCGGCGCCGGGCCTGGCTCCCCGTCGTCGTCACCATCGCTGTCCAGCCTCCCTGCAGGAATCTAGCACCCAGTTAGATATCGGTTGAAAATAATCGATCGATCGATTATTTTTGGTACACACCCTATCGTACTCGCCCAGAAACTTGGAGGACGCCATGGCCATCAAGCCAGGGCCCACCGCCGCCCCGGCGGTACCAGGAAGCCACGCGGACCGGCCAGGCGGCCGGCGGCTCGTGCTGGTGATCATCCTCAGCGCCGTGTTCATGCAGCTGCTGGACACCACCATCACCATGGTCGCGGTGCCCTCGATCCAGTCCAGCCTGAAGGCGTCTTACGGCGAGGTGCAGCTGGTGGTGGCCCTCTACATGCTCGCCTTCGCATGTGTGCTGGTCACCGGCGGGCGCCTGGGCGACACCTACGGCCGCAAGAAGATGTTCCTGTGGGGCATGGTGGGCTTCACGGTCGCCTCGGCGGTCTGCGGGGCCGCGCCCAGCGCGGTCGTCCTGATTGCGTCCCGGGTCGTCCAGGGCATGAGTTCCGGGCTGATGTTCCCGCAGGTCCTCGGGATCATCCAGGTCGTGTTCAGCAAGGCGCAGCGCACCAGGGCGATCACCCTCTACGGTGCCACCATCGGCCTGGCCACCATCCTCGGCCCGGTCACCGGCGGCGCGCTCATCGACGCCAACCTCGGCGGCTCCGGCTGGCGGTCGATCTTCTACGTCAACGTGCCGATCGGCCTGGCGGCCCTGGCGCTCGGCGTCGCGCGGATCCCTGAGTCACGTGCGGAACGGGCCAGCCGGATCGACGTGACGGGAGCACTGCTGCTGGGCGCCGGGCTGTTCCTGCTGGTGCTCCCGCTGGTCATCGGCCGTGATGAGAGCTGGCCCGCCTGGTCTTTCGCGTGCCTGGCGGTCAGCCCGTTCGTGCTGGCCACCTTCATCGGCTACGAGCGGCGCCGCACCCGCAGGGACGCAGGCCCGCTTATCAACACCAGGCTGTTCCGGCAGCGCCCGTTCACCCTCGGCCTGCTGGCTAGCCTGGTCTTCTTCAGCGGCATCCCGTCCTTCTTCATGATCTTGCTGATCACGCTGCAAAACGGTCTCGGCTACAGCCCGGTCAAGGCAGGCGGGGTGACGCTCGGATTCGCGCTGGCCCTGGCGATCGGCTCGGCCCGGTCGGCGGCGGCGGCGCGTCGGCTCGGCTCCCGGCTCCTGGTCGTCGGCTGTGCGCTCATGCTGATCGGCCAGGCTTCGGTGATCGCGGTGATGTACTGGCGGGGGACCGGCCTAGCCGGATGGCAGCTGCTGCTCCCGCTGTTCGTGGCCGGGATCGGCGGCGGCTTCTTCATCGCTCCCGTCACCAACATCATCCTGGCGGGCATCTCCGGCCGGGACGCTGGGGCCGCGTCCGGGGCCCTGGCTACCGCGCAGCAAGTCGGCGCGGCGATCGGCATCGCGGCCGTCGGGGTGATCTTCTTCGGCCTCATCGGCGCCAGCGCCGGTGCCTCGTCCGCCTCGGTGCTGCCCGGCCTGCGGGCGAACCTTGCCGCGGCCGGGCTGCCCGCCCCGGCCCAGCGGCAGGTCGTGGCGGGCTTCCAGGCCTGCTCACAGCGACCGGGCGCACGCCAAGGACCCCGCCGGCGTCCCGGCCAGCTGCGCGGTCATCCAGCGGAAGATCGCCGCCAGTCCCGCCCCGCGGCAGGTCAAGGCTGAGGTCGCGGCCGCGGTGCAGAACGCCGCGGTTCCCGGCGCCCGGCGCTATGACCTGGAGCACTCGATGCGCTCGACCCTCGGCTGGCAGCTCGGGGTCTTCTTCCTCGCGCTCCTGCTGGTGGCCCGGCTGCCCATGGTCAGGCCGGGCCCCGATGACCCGATGCCCGGCGGCGCGTGAGCCCTGGCCTGACCACGCAGTGCCCGGCGGCGCGTGAGCGCAGGCCGCCGGGCCGGATCGGCGGCGCGGTCGAACCGGGAAAACCCAAGGCCGGAACGGTGGCGCGGGCCAACCGGGATGATGGAGGCCAGTCCCGGTCGGCCACGGGAAGGAGCACCAGCTCATGGACGCGACCGCGCTCCTGGTGATGGACGTCCAGCGAGGCGTCGTCGAGCGGTACGAGGCACCCGGGTACTTGGAGCGGCTCCGCGATGCGATCGCCGCCGCCCGCGCCGCGGACATCCCGGTGGTATACGTGACGATCAGCTTCCGCCCCGGCCACCCGGAGATCAGCGCCCGCAACCCGACTTTCGCCGCGGTCGCGGCCGCCGACCGGTTCGTAGCGGGCCACCCGGCCACCGAGATCCACCCGGTCGTCGCGCCCAGGCCCGGGGACCTGCTGGTCACCAAGCGCCGCGTGTCCGCGTTCACCGGCAGTGACCTCGACGTCCTGCTGCGCGGCCTGGGGGCCGGCACCCTCGTCCTGACTGGCATCGCCACCAGCGGCGTGGTGCTGTCTACCGTGCGGCAGGCCGCTGACCTCGACTACCGGCTCGTCGTGCTCTCCGACGCCTGTCTCGATGCCGAGCCTGAGGTCCACCGGATCCTGATCGAGAAGGTGTTCCCGCGCCAGGCCACCGTGCAGACCGTGGCGCAGTGGGCAGCGCAGGCAGCGACCAGCTGAACTGGCGTCGCCCGGCGGCGACGGGCAGGGCCGCGCGGCGGCGACGGGCAGGGCCGCGCGGCGGCGACGGGCAGGGCCGCGCGGCGGCGACGGGCAGGGCTGCGCGGAAGGCACACCTCCGGGTGCCTATCCCGGCGACCGTATCCGCACGCCTTACTTGATTGACAGATCTGTAAACCCAGCGTCACTATCTTGGTTAACACATCTGTCAACCTATCTTGGGAGGCGACATGAATCGCGGTCACCGGCCGCGGCCGGACACCGAGCCCAGTGCCGCGACCAGCGACGTCCGGGCGGTGTACAGCCAGGCAGCCGCGCGGCACGGCAGGTTGCTGGCCAGCCCGCCGGTCAGCACGTCGGTCAGTACGCTGGCCAGCCCGCCAGCCGGGGCGTCGGCCCCGGAGCGGCCAGCCGGGGCGTCGGCCCCAGAGCGCCGAGCATGGTCGGTCCTCGTCTTGCTCTGCGCGGCCCAGTTCATGGTGATCCTGGACATGACGGTCGTGAACGTGGCCCTGCCCTCGATCGGCCGCGACCTGCACTTCGCGACGGCCGACCTGCAGTGGGTCGTGACCACGTACCTGCTGTTCACTGGCGGCCTGATGCTGCTCGGGGGCCGGGCGTCCGACCTGCTGGGCCGCCGCCGGATGTTCCTGGCCGGCCTGTCGGTCTTCACGGCCGCCTCACTGGCCAGCGGGCTGGCACCGGCGGCGACCGCACTGGTCGCGGCGCGCGGCGCGCAAGGGCTCGGGGCCGCGCTGCTCAGTCCCGCAGCGTTGTCGGTCATCACCGCCACCTACACCGGCGCGCAGCGAGCGAAGGCACTGGCCACGTGGGGCGCCTTGGGCAGCGGCGGCGCGGCCGTGGGCTTGCTGGCCGGCGGTCTGCTCACCAGTGGCTTCGGCTGGCGGTCGGTCTTCCTGATCAACGTGCCGGTCGGCGTGGCGGTCGGCCTGCTCAGCAGGCGGGCTGTCGCGGCTCCGACCGCCGCGGGCGAGGGCCGCGGCGGGCAGCTGGACCTGCCGGGATCGCTGCTGGTGGTCGCCGGCCTGGGCGTCCTGGTCTATGCGCTGGCCGGGACGGGCAGCTATGGCTGGGGCTCGGCTCGCACCATCGCGCTGCTGATCGCCGGGGCGGCCCTCTTCACCGCGCTTGCCGGAGCAGAGCGCGTCGCCCGGCAGCCACTGCTGCCAGCGCAGATGTGGCGCAACCGCCCGCTCGTGGCCGGGATGACGGTGATGCTCGGAGCTACCGGCATCCTGGTCGGCACGTTCTTCCTCAACACGCTCTACCTGCAGGACGTGCTCGGCGCCACGCCGCTCACCGCGGGAGCGCAGTTCCTGCCCATGGTGCTCGCCATCGGGCTCGCCGCTCACCTGGCGGCGCACCTGCTGCCCCGGGTCGGCGCGCGCCCGATCGCCGTCACCGGCCTGGCGATCATGGCGGCCGGCAGCCTGCTGCTGGCGTACGGGACCGCCGGGGCCAGCTACGTCACGAGCGTGCTGCCGGGCCTGACGGTCCTCGGGCTCGGCATCGGGCTGGTCTTCCCGGCCGCGACGGTATCGGCGATGAGCACGGTCGGGGCGGGCCGCGAAGGGCTAGCATCCGGGATGATGACAACCGCGCATGAGGTGGGCGCAGCGCTCGGAGTCGCGGTGTTCGCCGCGGTCGGCGCGGGCACCGTCAGCCACACGGCCGGCGCTGCCGGGCTCTCGGTCGCTGGTGCCTGGCTCGCGGCCGGCGACCGGCACGGTTTCGCTCTCGCGGCCGCCGTCGCGGTTGCCCTCGCCATCATGGCGCTGCTGACCGTGCCGTCGGCCCGGCCCGCTGCGGGCGCCCGGCTCAGCGCGCACTGACCGGTATCGCGCTGAGGGAGCGGCAGATGACAGCACCGGCCAGCGATCACCGGCGGGCCACCGCCGAACGAAACGTCGAGGCGATCCTGGACGCCGTCGAGGACCTGCTCGAGCGCCGGGCCCAGGCGAGTATCTCGGCGGTGGCCGCGCAGGCCGGCGTGTCGAGGGTCACGGTCTATGCGCACTTCCCCACCTCCAGGGCGCTGCTGGAGGCGGTCGTCCAGCGCGCCGTCGGCCGCACCGCGACCGCGCTGCACGGCGCCCGGCCCGACCGCGGGCCACCGTGGCAGGCACTGGAACGGCTGCTCGAGGTGGGCTGGCGCGAGCTCGACCGTAACAGCGCCATGGCGGCCGCCGCCGCCAGCCAGCTCAGCCCGGCCGCGCTCACCCGGACCCACGAAATGGCGCACGAACGAGTTCGCGAGCTTGTCGACCGCGGCCGGGCCGATGGCTCGTTTCGCACGGACCTGCCCGCGGGCTGGCTCGTGGTCAGCTGTTTCGCGCTCATTCATGCCTGCGCCGACGAGGTCCGCGCCGGGCGCATCGATCCGGACGGGGCGTTTGCCGTACTGATGACCACCGTCCGTGACCTATTCACGTCGCCCGGGCCCGGCGAGCCGGCGGCAGGGCCGCGTTTCCTTGATCATGGTTGTTAGCTGGTGCGCTGGCCCCACCAATCAACCACGATCATGAAGCGCCCCGGGCGGGAGACCGGGTTGGGGGGGACCGGGTTCGGGGGGGACCGGGTTCGGGGAGCCGGGTTGGGGGGGCGGGGGAAGGGCGGCCGAAGGGGCGTTTCGCCAGACTCGGATTGGAGGCAACACACGAATGCCGGATAACGTACCCGCCATCACCATGATCCCGATCGGGGTCGTCCGCGGCGGCCGCAGCGAGATCGTTGACGATCACTGGGGGCCCGTGGTCTCGCGGATCGACCTGGACTCAGCTGAGGTAGACCGCGACGGCACGCTCGGGCTGGACGAGTTCTCCCACGTCGAGGTGATCTTCCATTTTCACCGGGCCGCCCGGGTGCGCCGGGGCGCGGCGCATCCGCGTGGCAATCCGGCCTGGCCGCAGGTCGGCGTCCTGGCCGGGCACGGGCCAATGCGGCCTAACCACATCGGCGTCTCCCGCTGCGCCCTGCTGGCGGTCGACGGGCTGCGGCTCACGGTGCAGGGCCTGGATGCCATCGACGGGACGCCGGTCCTGGACATCAAGCCGTATGCCACCGAGTTCAACCCGCCAGGTCCGATCCGGGAACCCGGCTGGATGCGGGAGCTCATGCGCGAGTACTTCTAGCCGGAGGGCCGCGCTTCGATCACCTTGAGCGGCGGAGCTGACGTCCGCCTTGCCGTGACCATCGGCAGGTACCGGATATAGGTGCGGGCGCTGGCGTATCTCAGAACATGCTGGCCTCCCGAGCCGCCGTGGTGCTTAATGAACGAAAGCAAGGGGGGTTACCGTGGGCATCGAGGCGATCATCACCCGGATGAGAATCACGGCGGGCCAGCTCGGACGGCAAGCCAGCCGGCCCGGGCGGGAGAGCGAGGATGCGGCCGACCGGCCGCCTCCCGGCGGGCGACTGCCCCGCGGGCGAGTGCCCCGCGGGCGTCAGGCCGCCGGGCCGAACCGGCTGCGGTCGTTTGACCCCAGCCGCATCGCGGACCTGGAATACCGGGCCTGGGTCGGCTATTACCTGCGGCAGTGGCCGCAGGTGCTCGGCGCCTCCGTCGGCTTGGTCCGGGTCGGCTTCGGGATGGACTGGTACCGGACCTTGCACGGTGCCTGGCTGGTGCTGCGCGCTAACCAGCTGTGGGCGCCGTTCCCCGACAACGATCCCGACGGGGCGCGCGCCTGCATGCGGCGGTTCTACGCGCTGGTCCGGCTCAGCTACGGCGAGCCCGCCAACCCGGCCCGGGCCGCCGAGCTCGAGGTGGACTGGTGGCGGGTCCACCGTGAGGTGCAATATTCGACGGCGCCGCGGGGCGCCGGTGACGAGCTCGTTGAATCGCTGACCCGGCTGTACTGCTATCTCTACGGTGTGTCCGAGGAGGAGGTCAGGCCGGCCGCGGTGCACCGGGCCCGGGCGATGGACCTGTCCGACCAGTGGGTCGAGGAGGGCTGCCGCCCCGACAGCCCGCTGTTGCCGCGGGAGCACGCGGCGCTGGTCCGGGCCTATGCCGCGCTGCTCGCCGCCGTCCACCGCTGATCGCTTTCCGTGGCTGATCGCTTTCCGTGGCTGATCGCTTTCCGTGGCTGATCGCTTTCCGTGGCTGATCGCTGTCCTGACCGCAGCTGCCCGCTGTCCGCCGCGCAATGCCGTCCCGCCGGGCCGGGCCCGGTCCCGGGCGAGATCACCCTGGAATGGCGGCACCGGGCGAGCGTATCGTTGACGCGTGGTGGGGCAGGACACGATACCGCCCAGGCTCCGTGCGTCCGATGAGGACCGCGAGAAGGCCATGGAAATGCTCCGGCGCGGGTCCGTTCAGGGCCGGCTGTCCCATGACACCTTCCTCCAGCGGATTGACATGGCCCTGCGGGCCCGCGGCATTGAAGAACTCGCCGATCTGCTCAGCGACTTGCCGCAGCCGGTCTGGCGGAGCGGGTGGCTCGCCGGCCGGTCCCCGCGATCCGATCTGGCCATCGGGGATATGACCGTGTCCTGGCGGCATGCCGTGCTGCGGCGGTCAGCCGGCGAATGGGTGCTCGCTGACTCGGCTCGACCAACGGGACCCGGGTGAACGGCTGGCAGGCGGGCCCGGGCTTCGCGGTACGGCCCGGTGACCGTGTGACCTTCGGCACAGCGGCCTTCCGTATCGCCGAATAAGCACGCTTTCCGCACCGGCCTGAGCGCCAGGCAATCATCGAGTGAAATAGCGAAAGGCCAGCTCAACCGGGGGATTGGCCGACTGGCAATCCGGCTGCGCCCCAGGCGGGACGTTCGGCACCTGGCCGCATCCCCTACGTCCCAAGGCAGCATCCCCTTCGTCCCTAGGCAGGGTCCGTTACCGGGCGCAGCGTTAGAGGTGCTTGCGAGACGAGAGGCGCTGGACCGGAGGAGACCACCGGCCAGCCATTACTCGGATCATGGAGGTGGGCACATGTCAGCGCTGGCCGCGACCAGTCCAACGGGCCCCGGGTCGGTTTCGCTACCTGGCGCCGACGACGATGGCTTTTTCGGCATCCGCCTCGAGTCGATCGGCGGGCTGGGCGCCCACCTCGCCGGGAAGATGCTCGCCGAGGCGGGCGTCCTGCGGCAGGGCCTGAACGGCGCGCACTTCTCCTCCTACGGGTCGGAGAAGAAGGGCACGCCGGTGAAGTCGTTCGTGCGGTTCTGCGCCGGCGACCAGGAGGTCCGCACCAGCAGCCCGATCGAGCGGCCGCAGGTGGTCGCGGTATTCCACGAGGCGCTGGCCCGCTCGATCGACGTGGCGGCTGGCTTGACCGCGACCGGCACGCTGATCGTGAACACCCGCTCGGCGCCCGAACAGATCCGGGACAAGCTCGGCCTGGCCTCCGGCACGGTCGCGGTGCTCGACGCGCTCGGCATCGCGCTCGAGGAGAAGACCCGGGTGAACACCGCGATGCTCGGCGCGGTGGCGCGGTGCTGCCCGTTCCTTGACGTCGACGCGGTACGGGAGACCATCCGCGACACGCTCTCGGTCCGCTACGCGCATCTCGTCGAGGCGAACCTCCGCACGTTCGACCGCGGCTACCGTGAGCTGCGCAGCCTGACCTGGACAGCCGCAGCCGGCGACCCTGGCCGGCCGATCCAGCGGACCGCGCCCGCGTTCGGTTACCTGGATGCGCCGATCGGCGGTATCATCCTCGACGCCGGCAACAGCATCCTGAAGAACCTGAGCACGTCGCGGCAGGGCTTCCTGCCCGCCTATGACCCCGACACGTGCGTGCACTGCGGGATCTGCGACATCGTCTGCCCCGACCTGTGCTTCGTCTGGTCCGATGACGGCGAGGGCGAGCCCGCCGTGCGGCTGCTCGGCATTGACTACAACTACTGCAAGGGCTGCCTGAAGTGCATCGACGCGTGCCCGACCGGCTCGCTCACCGAACTCCGCGAGGAGGACGGCTGGGCCGACGAGAATCGCGTCCCGCTCTTCGGATGGCTCGAGGACGAGAGGGGGGCCGTCTGATGACGGTCGCACCGCCGGGCCCGATGGTTGACCGCGCAGCGCAGGTTACCGGGTTCCGCACCGGCAACGAGATGGCCGCGCTGTCCGTTAAGCAAATGAACTTCCATCTGATGGGCTACTACCCGATCACGCCCTCGACCGAGATCGCCGAGTTCCTCGACGAGATGAAGGCGGCCGGTGAGCACAAGATTGTGATGGTGCCGGCCGACGGCGAACACAGCGCCGCCGGGATCTGCTACGGCGCCACCACCGGCGGCGGGCGCGTGTTCAACGCGACCAGCGCCCAGGGGCTGCTGTACGCGCTGGAGGAGCTGCCCGTGCAGTCGGGGACGCGCTACCCGATGCTGCTCGACGTGGCGACGCGCGCCGTGAGCGGACCGCTCGACATCCGCGGCGACCACTCCGACCTCTATTACGTGCTGAACACGGGCTGGCTGATCTTCATGGCGCGCGACCCGCAGGCCGTCTACGACATGAACATCATCGCGCTGCGGGTCGCCGAGCGCGCCGACGTCCGGCTGCCCGCGATCGTGGCCTTCGACGGCTTCTTCACCAGCCATCAGAAGCGCCGCGTGTCGACCTTTACCGACGACGCCACCGTGCAGGACTGGCTTGGCCCGGCGCCGGAGATGGTGACGGCGCTCGACCCGAGGCACCCCGTGACGATCGGGCCGTACATGAACGACCCCGACCTGATCAACAACAAGTACCAGCTCGAGCGGGCGTCGAACGCCGCGCTGGCCGCGATCCCTGAGGTCTTCGCCGAGTATGAGGCGCTGAGCGGCCGCCGCTACGACCCCGTCGACCTGTACCGGATGGACGACGCCGAGGTCGCGGTCTTCCTGATGAACTCGGCCGCGCAGACCGCGAAGGACGTTGCCGACCGGCTGCGCGCCGACGGCATCCGGGCCGGCGTCATCAGCCCCAACGTGATCCGCCCGTTCCCCGCGGACGCGATCCGGGCCGCGCTGCGCGGGGTCCGGGCCGTCGTGCTCGGCGAGCGTGCCCCCTCCTACGGCGCGAACGGCGCCAACCTCTCCCACGAGGTGAAGTCCGCGCTGCAGGACGACCCGGACAATCACACCCTGTGCCTGAGCCGCGTCTACGGCCTCGGCGGGCGCGACTTCTACGCCGAAGACGCCGAGGCGTTCTTCCGCCTCGCGATCGACGCGGCGCAGCGCGGCTCGGTGGCGGTGCCCTTCGACTACTACGGCGTGGAGCCGGGCGATCCCGCCAAGCCGCGAAGGCCGCGTCGCGGCGCGCCGCCGCTGACCCGCGAGGAGACCACCAGCGGGCTGCTCCAGGTTGAGCAGGGCCCGGACGGCCGGCTCAAGGTTGACGCCCCGCCCTTCTGGCAGCTGGCCGCGAAGCCGAAGCGCATCCTGCCCGGCCACGGCGCGTGCCCGGGCTGCGGCATCTTCCCGGCGCTCGACCAGTTCCTGCGCGGCATCGAGGGCGACGTCGTGGTGCTGTACCAGACCGGCTGCGCGATGGTGGTCAGCACCGGCTACCCGTTCACCTCACACAGGATCACCTACGTACACAATCTCTTCCAGAACGGCGCCTCCGCGCTGAGCGGGCTGGTCGAGATGTTCCACGAGCGGGCCCGCCGCGGCGAGCTGCCGATCGGCGAGGACATCACGTTCATGATGGTCACCGGCGACGGCGGGATGGACATCGGCATGGGCTCCGCGATCGGGGCCGCGCTGCGCAACCACGGGATGATCGTCGTCGAGTACGACAACCAGGGCTACATGAACACCGGCAGCCAGCTCAGCTACTCCACGCCGCTCGGCCACATGACGTCGACCAGCCATGTGGGGCCGGCCGAGCTCGGCAAGGCGTTCCACCACAAGGACACCCCGCAGATCATGGCGGCGACCAACATCCCGTACGTCTTCACCGGCGTCGAGGGCTACCCCGACGACCTGGTGGCCAAGGCGGCCAAGGCGCAGTGGTACGCGAAGCGCGAGGGCACGGCCTACGGGAAGGTGCTGATCTCCTGCCCGCTGAACTGGAAGACCGAGGACCGCGTCGGCGTCGATATCGTCCAGGCCGCGGTGGACTCGTGCTTCTTCCCGCTGTACGAGATCGAGCAGGGTATCACCCACATCACCTACGACCCGGACCCGATCGGGCGGCGGGTACCCGTCGCCAACTGGCTGAAGCTGATGGGCAAGACGTCGCACCTCGGCAAGCCAGCCAACGAGGCGACGCTCGCCGCCATCGAGGCCGAGGTCGAACGCCGCTGGCTGCGGCTCAAGGCCCGCGACGAGAACCCACTGCTGTGAGCGGAGTGACCATGGACACCACCGCGCGGATCATTGAAAAGCGCGACCTAACGGATATCACCAAGCTGTTCGTCGTGCACGCCCCGCTGGTCTCTCGGAACGCGGCGCCGGCCAGTTCGTGATCCTGCGGGTCACCGAGACCGGCGAGCGGATCCCGATCAGCATCACCGATTTCAGCCGGGCCGCGGGCACGATCACGATCGTCGTCCAGGAGGTCGGTCACTCGAGCGCCCTCGTCAACGCGCTGCAGGTGGGCGACGTCTTCCTGGACTTCGCGGGGCCGCTCGGCATGGAGGTGGCGCTCCCCGAGGCGGGGCACGCGGTGCTGATCGGCGGCGGTTTCGGCACCGGGGCGGTGTTCCCGCTGGCGCGCAAGATGCGCTCGCGCGGCGTGCGGGTCTCGTCCATCGTCGGCGCCCGGACCCGCGACCTGGTCATCCTGGCCGATTTGCTGGCGACCGAGAGCGATGAGCTGCACGTGTGCACCGACGATGGCTCGCGGGCTACCGCGGCTTCGTCACCGGCCGCCTGGAGGAACTGCTGGACGCAGGCGCCGGGTTCACGCACTGCTTCGCCGTCGGCCCGATGCCGATGATGCGCGCCGTGGCGAACGCGACCCGGCGCCGCGGCCTGCCCACCTTGGTGTCCCTCGACCCGCTGATGGTGGACGGGACGGGCATGTGCGGCGGCTGCCGGGTGACCATCGGCGGCAAGTCGCTGTTCGCCTGCGTGGACGGCCCGTTCTTCGACGGGCACCAGGTCGACTTCGACGAGGCCGACGACCGCTTGATGACCTACAAAGAGCAGGAGACCCTGGCCTGCCTGCTTGCCGGGACCAGGGAGGTAACCGCCATGCCGATCGTGTATCCGCACAAGACCGAGATGCCGTGACCGGGACGCCGAGGAGCGCCGTCACAGCTGGGACGAGGTCGCCGAGGGCTATACGGTGGAGCGTGCCATCGCGGAGGCGCGCCGCTGCCTCAATTGCCAGGACCCCG
>CAVZKE010000008.1:0-60079 GCA_963775745.1 uncultured Actinomycetota bacterium | reverse complement strand
GCATCCGCGCGCTGCTGCCGGGAGAGCGAACAGCAGAACCGGGCGAAGCTCGGTCCGGCCCAGCGGGGATCTGCCGGGGGTGACCGGGCTTGCCGCGTAGGAGTAATCACCGGCCGGCCGGCCAGGCGGAGTTAGCAGGCTGCGGGCTCGCGTGATCGGCTGGAGTGTCGTTATTCCGCTGATCACGCTCAGGAAGGCTCGGTGAGTTCGTTCGATGTCCGGGTGTTCGCGATCCGGCGCAGCCTGGCCGCCGGGTGTTCGAGGTCCGCTGGCGGGTAGCCGGGGCGATAAGTCCCGGTCTTCATCACCCGGGCACTAGCCGACAACTATTCCAGGTGACCGCCGCGGATACCGGTACCGAGGCGCTGCGGCTGGCCCGTGAGCGGCCGTACGACCTCTTAGGAACTGCTGCGCCGGGCGATCGACAACGTGCTCGCCAACCTCGCGGCGCACACGCCCGAGGGCAGCACCGCCATCCTCACCGCGACCGGGGACGGGACGCATGTGGCCGTGGAGGCCGCTACGGTGCCGGCCGGTGGGAGGGTTGGTGGCCGGTTCCGTCGCGCGGGTTGCCGGCGAGGGTTCCGCAGATGATCGCCGGTGATCTTGACCCGGCGCGGCTCAGGCATGCGCGATCTCCTGGACGATCGTGGCGGGTGATCCATCAAAGGGTCGATGACAGCAGTCAGGCTGTCACGAGGTGAACCGCTGTTCGCGGCCATCGCGGCGTGGGCCTGCGCGCACCAGTGAGCGTCGGCGGAGCTGGCTGGCACGCTCATTGCCTGCCCGGTGAATGCGGCGTAGCGTCTTGGTCTGGAAGTCGTGCTCGTTTGCCCGCGTGCAGGCGAGATTGAGGCTTCCGGCTGCTCTGGACCTCGGCGGCGCCCCCTAGCGCAGTCCAGCCGAGGTGGCAGATGACTTCACCGGTCCCCTACCGCGTTCTTGCCTGCGCGACCGCACTCGCCGAGGCCCGGGCCCTCGCTGCCGGGAGAGCCTGATGGGCACCTCGCCGGGAAGATCCCGCGCCGCGTGGACACGCTACGTGAGAAACGGCGCGCAGACCGAGCTCCCCATTCTCATGGAGGTCCTGGACGCCATCCCGGTCATCGGCATCGACTGGGACGCTGACCGGGCAGTGACCGAGCTGTACAGCACGCACTACCGGTCGCTGGTACGGCTTGCCGCGCTCCTGATCCGCGACGTCGCCACCGCGGAGGAAGTGGTCCAGGACTCGTTCGTCGCCATGCACAGCGGGTGGAGTGGACTCTGCGACAGCGACAAAGCGCTGTCCTACCTGCGGCAGTCTGTGGTGAGCCGGTCGCGTTCCGTGCTGCGGCGCCGGGTCGTCGCAGACCGGAACGCGCCCGAGCCTCCGGCGGATATGCCCAGCGCCGAGCACGGCGCCATCGTCCTGCTGGAGCGCTCCGCCGTCGTGGCCGCTCTGCACGTCCTGCCTCCCCGTCAGCGCGAGGCACTGGTGCTGCGCTATTACGACGATATGAGCGAGGCGCAGATCGCTTCGGTCATGGGCATTAGCCGCGGGTCGGTGAAGGCCCACACGGCGGCTGCGATGAGCGCACTTCGCTTCTTCCTCGAGGCAGAGGCATAGTCCGGCTCGACGCTGTGCGTGCCGAGAATCAGCGTCACCCTTGACCGTGTCCTTCCTCGGCTCGGACCCGCGCCTATCGACAAGGATGGCCGGGCACGGACCCTGGATCCGTCAGCCCGCAAGTGCAGCAACCCCACTGGCCGCACCGTGTCAGCACCTCCGAACCGTCACCCGCTGACCTCGCCAGTGCCCGGACGGCCAAAGCCTGGCACCAGCGTTAGCCACGCAGCTTGATCACCGCCGTGATGCTCGGCGACGCGCATCCCGCGAGGTTGCAGGCGCCCGCACCGGAATTTACGGTGGCGGGGCCGCCAGTGAACTTCCCGGCGGTCGGCTGCGCGAGGGCATTCCACGCCAGCGCCGAACCGCACGGGGTTGTTGTCGCGAAGTCGCCGGACACGCTGGACAGGCGGCCCACGCTCTGGCGGACGCTACCGCTGATGCCTACTCCGCCCGGGACGGTTCCAACACAGTCCAGCTTTCCGGTGATGGTGGCGTTGCCTCCCTGGTCGACTTTGCCGCCGGTCACACTGAACGTGGCCTGCGGAGGTACCGCTAGGTAGACCCACAGATTCAAGGTCGGGCTCGAAACGCAGCAGCCCGGCGAAGCCATGATCCAGTAGGTGGTGCCGCCGGTGGCGTTGAGGATGAAGCCTCCGGGCATTCCATCGCCGCCATTCCCGCAGCCAACGAAGCTCAGCGCTCCGGGGGATCCGGTGAAGACATCGATGGCCATTACCTGGTTGCTGGGGCTGGGATCGAAGGCAACGTGCTCGCTGCTGGTCGGCGTGAATTCGTACCACACGCTTTGGAGACCATTCCCGAAGCAGAACGACTGGTCCGTCGCGGAGTCCCAGGTGGCCTGCGACATGTCGACGGTGTCATGGAACGGCACGTTCGTGATCACCGTCGCGTTGCTGATGTCGTCGTTCGTTGGCGCCGAGGCCCACGCGACACCGGCAGTTGCCACGAGCAGCGGCACAGTGGCCACCACCACGACCGCTAGTCGATTCAGTACCCGATTACGGATGTTCGATCGCATCACCGTCTCCTCACTGAAACCGATACAGGATGGCTTCCGCAGCTGTGCAGCAGCGAGCGCAATGTTCTTGGCCCGAGGATGGCCCGAACGCAGGCCCCCCTCTAGGGACGAAAGTCCCGAACTGAAGCTCTACGGGATGGCCGCGGGCCGCCGGCCAGCCGGACCGGCCGCCTGCGGCCGGGGCTACTGGCGCTGCTTGCAGGTCCGGCCGTTAGGCCGTCGCATCCGTGCCAGATTCGTGCCAGAACGGACCCGCCATAGCGGTCGTTCACGGGCACTGAAAGTGCCAATCACAGACAGGTAGCTCCACAAGAACGACAGGTCAAAGACCAGCACGAACCAGTACGCGCGTGGGGCTTGCGGGCGGGTCTTGGCCCGGGTAGCGGTATCGCCCCGGTCGCGGTGATCTCCGTTAGGAACGCGCGGCGTCAAAGGCCCGGTCCAGCAAGAGCAGCATCCCCCGGCCCAGCAGGAAGTGGCTGCCAGGGTGGACGGCTTGTCTTCCTTAAAGACGGCCACCGGGGGAGAATCTCGATGGGACGCAAGGAGCCGTTGCTGGCCGTTGGGGGAACACTGATGAGCAACCCAGAGCCAACCTCCTCAGACGTGTGGGTAGATTCGGGCAGCGACCGGGGATATGCGCGTAATCCGCAGCTTCAGCAGGATTTCGACGCCGCTGCTGAACACCTGCGCCAGGTTGACGGGTATGTTGATCCGCTCGATACTGAGCACCGTCGGCAGCTGCGCGCCGACCTGGCGCTTGAAGGTGGCGGCGTCAAGGGCATCGGCCTGGCGGGCGCGGTGCTCGTTCTGAACGAGGCCGGGTACTCCTTTCCCCGCGTGGCGGGCACCAGCGCTGG
Source organism: uncultured Actinomycetota bacterium (assembly GCA_963775745.1). GTDB lineage: Bacteria > Actinomycetota > Actinomycetes > Streptosporangiales > Streptosporangiaceae > DATBGO01. The sequence continues at coordinate 56,568 of CAVZKE010000008.1, read as the reverse complement.
CGCCATCGCCGCCTGCCTGATCGCGTCTATCGCCAAGGCCGGGAAGCCGATGACGGCCCTGCGCACCTATCTCGGCCAGCTGGAGTTCGCGAAGTTCATGCCTGAGGGCAAGATCCATCAGTTCTTCGACCATCAGGGGGGAATCGTTCAGAAGGCTGCCGACGCAGCAATCCTCACTCGCCAGATGGGGCTGTATACGGGCGCGTACCTGGCAGAGTGGCTGCAGCCGGTCCTCACCGAGCTGGGCGTGCGGACCTTCGCGGACCTGAAGATCGAGCAGCCGGATGACCCAGGTATGAGCCTGCCCCCCAATAAGCGGTACCGGCTGGTCGTTCACACATCCGACCTCACCCGCGGGGAGCTGGTGCAGCTGCCGTGGGACTACAGGTACTACGGGCTGCCCGCCGATGAGCAAGAGGTTGTGCGAGCGGTCCGCGCGTCCATGTCGATCCCGTTCTTCTTTGCGCCGGTCACGATCCAGGCGAACGAGGCTGAGGTCGATGTGGTGATGCCGGACGGCAGCGTGATCCGGCAGCACTATGACGCCGGCACCGTCACCTGGACCGACGGCGGAATGCTGAGGAACTTCCCCATCGGCGCATTTGACCGCATCGATGGCCAGCCGGCACGCTGGCCGACCATCGGGGTCAAGCTGTCCTCGCTGCGAACGCGTTTCGGTGCCACCGAGGCGTCAGGCACGGCGCTGAGCGTGGGCATCCGCGCCCTGCACACGATGATGAATGAGTGGGACCGCTACAACGTCGAAGAGACCACCGCCGCGCGCACGATCTTCGTCGGCAACGCCGGCCTGACGGCCACCCAATTCGACCTGACGCCGGACCAGCAGAATGAGCTGTTCATCAACGGGGTGCGGGCCGCGACGCGGTTCGTCATTGAGATGGCCCATGTCGGCGGTGTCCCCCGCGACGCCAACCAGGCGAAACGGCTTGTGCTGGCCAGGAAGACAGCTGCCGGTAGTTAAACCGCGGCACCGCGTCCCATGCAGAACGGTTCTTAAAATGCCAGGCAGACAGGCGGTGCCCATGGTGACGTCTTCGGAGAATTTCCCGTGCAGTTGAACCAGCGAGGCTCCGCCTCTGACCGCCGAGGTTGACAGTTCTGCCTGCTCAGCGGCCACGTCAGTGTGTACCAGAACGGGGATCTAAAGCAGGCTGGACACAACACCTGCCACCACCAGCAGATACAGCCCCTGCTGTCCGCCCGCATCGGCAGGCCCAGGCACTTCCTAGAGGATCACCTGCTACGACGAGCGGACACACGCTTACCTGCCGCCGACCGGCGGCTCCCAGTGCCTCTGATGCCACGGCACCATGTGACCCCAGAGACTCCGGCAGCCACCCGCCCACCCCGCGGCCTGGCCTGCCTGCCATCAGCGGTCCCCGGATGCTGATGTGAGCAAATCTCAGGTACATGACAGTGGCCCACCAGGTGAGCCGCTATGTCACCGTGGTCTCGCCGGAGAACTCGGAGAGAGGGTTCGGTCTGCCCTGCCTGTACTGGAATCTCCATCGGGCGGGTCGAGACTGTAATTTGAACGGTGTAACTCCAGAGGCAGAGGAGACACCAGTGACTGACGTGATGACCAGCCAGGACCAGGACGGCCCGGAGCTGTCGGCGGCCGATGAGCAGCTGCTCCGGGAGCTTACCGAGCGAGCCCGCACCGGCGGGCTGCAGCTGACCGGGGAGGGCGGGCTGCTCGGTAAGCTGACCAAGATGGTCGTGGAGGGCGCGCTGAAAGGCGAGCTGGACGATCATCTCGGTTATGGAAAGCATGACCCGGCGGGTCGTGATGGCGGTAATTCCCGCAATGGCCACCGCGCGAAGACCGTGCTCACCAAGGCCGGCCCGGTGGAGTTCTCGGTGCCGCGGGACCGGGATTCCAGTTTCGAGCCGAAAATCGTCGCCAAGAGGCAGCGGCGGCTGACCGGTGTGGATGAGCTGGTGATTTCCCTGTCGGCGAAGGGGCTGACGCATGGGGAGATCTGCGCGCACCTGGCCGGGGTGTACGGCGCGGAGGTCTCGAAGCAGACGATCACTGCGATCACCGACCGGGTGATGGAGGGCATGGCAGAATGGCAGAACCGGCCTCTCGATGCCGGGCGGTTTCTAGCGAACGTCGCGAATCATTCCGTTGCCTGCTGGCGGTCCCATCGTCGCATGAGCTGGCGGGGGGTCTTGTCGTTGAGGCAGATGCGCGGCCGGTCGTTGAGTTCGGCGGCGACCTGGGCGAGGTGTTGAGCGGTCCATATCCCGAGGTCGGTTCCCTTGGGGAAGTACTGGCGCAGAAGGCCGTTGGTGTTCTCGTTGCTGCCGCGCTGCCAGGGCGAGTGCGGGCCGGCGAAGTAGATCTTCAGGCCGGTGGCCTGCTCGATGCGCTCGTGCTGGAACATCTCGTTGCCCTGGTCCCAGGTCAGCGTCCGGCGCAGCTGCGGCGGCACGGCAGCGAACGCGCCGATCAGGGCGTCGCCGACGGACTGGGCCGAGTGATCGCCGGGCAGCTTCACCAGCACGGTGTGCCTGGTCTTGCGTTCGACCAGCGTGGCGATCGCGGATCGCTGCGCGGCGCCGACGATGAGGTCGCCTTCCCAGTGCCCGGCCTGGCGCCGTGATCCGGCGGCCAGCGGCCGCTCGCGGATCGACCTCATGTTCGTGGACTGCCGGAGCGCTCCCTCGCGGGACCGGCCCCGACCGCGGTGGTGCCGGTAGGTGCGGCCGGTGCGCAGGCTCGCTGGCCCGGCGGGGATGATGAGGCCGCGGTAGATGCCTTCGTAGATGGTCTCGGCGCACACATGCCAGGCAGCCCGCCGCGGGTAGCGGCGCCGCAGCCAGCGGCTGATCTGGGCCGGTGACCAGCGCTTGCCCAGCTTGCCGGCCACGACCTCGCGCAGCTGCGCATCGCAGTCAAACCTGCGGTGCTTAGGCCGCCTGCGCCGCACGTAGGCCTGGCTGTGCGCATACCAGGGCTGATAGCGGCCGTCTGGCTTGCGGTTCCTGGCGAGCTCCCGGTAGACGGACTGGTAACTCTTCCCGATCCGCGCAGCGATCACCTTGACGGGCTCACCGCAGGCTAGCCCGTCAGCGATCTCGATCCGGTCGTCCTGGCTCAGATACCTCGGGCTGACAGGCGTCTCGATGAAGCTCACGCTGCCAGCGTCGATGAACCACAGCGACCCGCAGCTGAGCGACACGCCGACCCGCCCCGCGGCCTGAGACCCCGACAATCCCGTTCTGATCAGCTCGAAGTAACGGCCCTTGACCCGGCCGGCATCTTGTTCCACGCATACCTCGGCATGCGAACCCCTCACGCTCAGGATTCGCAACCACCGGTAGAAACCAAGCCGTCTACGCCGTGCTTTTCATCGATGCGGTTAACGTGAAGATCCGGGAGGGCCAGGTCGCGAACCGGCCTATCTACCTGGTCCTGGGTGTCACCGTGGACGGCGAGCGTGACGTGCTGGGCCTGTGGGCCGGGGAGCACGGCGGCGGGGAAGGGGCGAAGTACTGGCTGCGGGTCTTGCCGGAAATAAAGAACCGCGGTGTCCGGGATGTGTGCATGCTGGTCTGCGACGGGCTGAAAGGCCTGCCCGCCGCCGTCAGCGCCGTGTGGGAGAAGACAATCGTGCAAACATGCATTGTTCATCTCCTGCGGAATTCGTTCAAGTACGCCTCAAAGCGCGACTGGGCGCAGATCGCGAAAGACCTCAAGCCCGTCTACACCGCGGCGTCCGAGGCGGAAGCCCTTGACCGGTTCGCCGGGTTCTCCGGTAAGTGGGAGAAACGCTACCCGGCCATCATACGGCTCTGGGAGAACGCGTGGGCGGAATTCGTGCCATTCCTGGCCTTCGACCGGGAAATAAGGACTGTCATCTGCACCACCAACGCCATCGAATCCATCAATGCCAGGCTACGGCGGGCCGTGAACGCCCGCGGGCATTTCCCCACCGAGCAGGCCGCGCTCAAGTGCCTCTATCTGGCGATCATGAGCCTGGACCCCACCGGCCGGGGCCGCAAGCGCTGGACCAACCGGTGGAAGGCCGCCCTCAACGCCTTCGACATCACCTTTGACGGGCGCCTGTCCGCAGGACGGAACTAGAACCCACAAGATCAGTTACACCGAAGACTTGACAGACCCGGCGGGTCTTATGGACGCTGCTGTCCACGACCCGGCTTAACCTGCGCCGTTCTCGTAGCGGGTTCCGCATGCGGACGAGCGGGCAATGTGATCGCGACGGTCGATCCCGGCTACGGTCCCGGGTGCCGGGCGGTTTCTCTCGCCTGGGCGGTACTGTTCGTCTCGTGCTACGGCCGAAGGTCTGGTATGCGCGCGCGGACGACGGCGCGGCGATTGCGTATTCGCAGGTCGGCGATGGGCCGATCACGATCGTGCTCGTCTCGCCGCTGACTAGCCACCTCGAGGTGGTCTGGGAGAGCCGGCGCTCGAACACTTCATCTCGCGTCTGGCGGCGTGCTCGCGGGTGGTGTTGTTTGATCGGCGGGGCATTGGGTTGTCCGAGCGATTGCTGGCGCCGGGGAATCTTCCGGGTTTGCCGCGGCTGGCAAAGGATGTCGCCGCGGTGTTGGACAGTTGCGGCACGAGAGAGGCTGTCCTGGCCGGGGTGACGTTCGGGTGCCAGCTCGCGGTCCAGTTCGCGGCAGATTTCCCCGACCGGACCCAAGCCCTGGTCCTGGTCGGCGGCTGGGCGAAGCTGACCCGGATCTTGGGGTTCGACTTCGAAGCTGATACCGGCCAGGTCGGCGCGTGGGCCGAACTGGCAGCTCGCGGGTGGGGCACGGGGGCCGTCCTGGGAGCGCACGCCTCGACGGTGGGCGACAGTGCCCGATACCGCGACTGGGCGGCGCGCGTTGAGCGGAACACCTGCTCTCCGGGGATGGTCGCGGCACTGTGTCGCTGGGCAGCCACCCTCGATGTGCGTCCGTTGCTGGGCGAGCTGCGAGTGCCGACGCTGGTGATCCATCGGTCGGGCGATCGTTCCGTGCCAGTCGAGCACGGCAGATACCTGGCCGAGCACATATCCGGTGCCGCCTTTGCCGATCTACCCGGGGAGGCACACACGATCTTCCTGGGTGATCAGCGACCGACTCTGGACACCGTGGTGGGGTTCCTCGACCGCGAGGTCGCCGGCGGGGCGTTGCGTCCCTTGTTGCGGCGCGCTGACCGCAAGAACGCATCCGCTCAAGGGTGGGACAGCCTGACCCCGTCGGAACAAGAAGTCGCCCGATTGATCGCCGCCGGGATGACGAATCAGCAGGTCGCTGCCCGTCTCGGCATGTCACGGCACACCGTCGATGGCCGGCTGCGCAGGGTGTTCGCCAAGCTCGGCGTGAACACCCGCGTCGAAGTGACCGCCGAAGTAGCGCGCGTCCGCCAGACTGGCTGACCCCGCCTCGGTCCTTCCGTCCCAGACCAGAATTCGTACGCGATCGCGTCTGTCAACCACCGCGGCCGGTCGAGTACATCTGGCCTATATCAACGACCTCGCGGAGGAATACCATGACCACCACTCACTGCGACGGCGCTGCGGGCACCGACCGCACCCGCCGCCCCGGCACGAGAACGCTGCTGTGGACTGGGCGGGCCCTGCTCGCGGCGTGCTTCGTGTCCGCCTCGGTGCAGAAACTTGCCGGCACCGGCTACATGGTGAACCTGTTCGGCAAGATCGGTGCCGGGCAATGGTTGCGCTACCTTGTCGGCGTGCTGGAGTTCGCCGGCGCGGTCGGCGTGCTGATCCCCGTGCTGTCCGGGCTGGCCGCAGTCGGGCTGACCGCTCTGATGGTCGGCGCCACCGCTACCAACCTGCTGATCGGCTACGACCCGTGGCTCCCGGTCGGGTTCCTGATCCTGAGTGCGCTGGTCGCGTGGAGTCGCCGCCGCGAGATTGTCCGGCTTGTCGCACGAGGCCACCGGCGCACGCCGCGTACTCCTCACCGTGCGCTCGACCCGATCCCGGTGGACTCGTATGAGATGGGGACGGCACCGCGATGACATCGCCCACCGAATTCAGCGAACCGCAGCAGCCCGCTGCGGGTGCGCCGGGCGACGTTCCCGCCGCGCGGCCAGCCGCCCTCGAACGCCTGGCCGTGCTCATCGGCACCTGGGACATGGAAGCCACGTTCGAGGCCGACTACTTCGCGCCCGGCACGCCGGCCTCCACCGCCCGCGGCCGCCGGACCGTGTTCGAGTGGCTGGCCGGCCAATTCTTCCTGCTGCAACACTTCACCGCCGACAACCCCGCCGCACCCAGTGGCCTCGCCGTCATCGGAGCGGCCGCTGACGACGCCGACACGTTCACCCAGCACTACTACGACTCCCGCGGCGTCGCCCGCGTCTACCAGATGAGCCTCGCCGCCGGGGTGTGGAAGGTATGGCGTGACGCACCGGGCTTCTGGCAGCGCTACACCGGCCTGATCTCCGCCAATGGAACCTCGATTACCGGTGCGTGGGAGTCCTCGCCCGACGGCGTCAACTGGCGGCACGATTTCACCCTCACCTACCTCGCCGCCGCGCAACCCGCGCCCACGCCGGAACAACCAGAACCGCTGACCCGAGGAGCAGTCATGGAACACGTTACATCCGCCGACGGCACCCGCATCGCCGTGCAGCATTCCGGCCACGGCCCGGCCCTGATCCTGGTCGTCGGCGCCTTCTGCGATCGAACCTCCACCGCATCACTCACCGCCGGCCTGACCGACCATTTCACCGTCTACGAATACGACCGCCGCGGACGCGGCGACAGCGGCAACCAAGCCGACTACGCCATCGAGCGGGAGATCGAGGACCTCACCGCGGTCATCGACTCGACCGGTGGACCGGCTGCTGTGTTCGGTCATTCCTCCGGCGGTGCCCTCGCCCTCGAAACCGCAGCCCGAGGCCAAGGGGTCGGCCGGCTCGTCGTCTACGAACCCCCCTACTATCCCGACGGGCCTACCGACCAGCTCGCCGACGAACTCGCCGAGATGTCCGCCACAGGGCGCGACTCCGAGGCAGCCGAAGGATTCCTCGCACTCATAGGCACCCCCGCGCCGGTACTTGAGCAGATGAAGGCCGGGCCGTACTGGGCCCACATGCAGGCGTATGCGCTCACGCTGCCCTACGAGCTCAGGCTGGCCAACAACGGCGCCGTACCACACGACCGGCTCGGCCACATCACCGCGCCGACGCTGGCCCTGGCCGGTGGGCAAAGCGGCGAACCCGCCCGCCATGTCGCCGAGGCAATCGCGTCGGCCATTCCCAACGGTCACGCACGAGTCCTCGCCGGGCAGGGGCACGGCGTCGCCGACGAGGTCGTCATACCCCTGCTCATCGACTTTCTCGCCTGAAGCGCAGGCTATGCCTGTCGGTCCTAGCGTCGGCCGGACCAGTCATCCGGTCGGCGATCATCACATCCCGCAGGCCGATCGCCAACAGCTGAGACCCGCCATGGCTCCCGGAAGAAGCTTGCGGCGCGCAACGACGGCCGATCAGGGCCGAACTGAATGTGCTAGTGCTCGTGAGCGAGCAAAGCCGCGCCGTCTATGCCCAAGCGGTCGGCTGGCCCAGCGCCTTGGCATCGAGGGCACCCGCACGCCCAGCACGCATGCGGCCTACCCTGACCCGTACGAGTTGACCCACACCATCCGGGCCGGTTTCTTCGTCGATATCTGTCGACGGCGGTGCTTGCGGCACCGCCCCGGCGGGGCGCGCTAAACGGGGCATAGCTGGGCGTTCGGCATCACCGACGTGAGGGGCGCGACCGAGAACCCAGCCGCTCCGATTCGGCATCGTTATGCGCCCAGGCGACGAAGCGGCAGGCGCCACGTCGCACCGTGATGATCACGGCGGATTGTGTTCCGTGCCTGTTGTTTGCGGCGTAGTGCCGGCTTAGGCTCTACGCTGCCCGACGTGTCAGGAGAACGGTGTCGGGCGTTCGCCGCAGGATGCTCAGCTGCGATTGCCCCAGGCGCTCAGCAGGATCGGGTGGGCGAAGACCGCACCGCTGGCAGTCAGCTCCACGGCAAGCCTGTCGTGGAGCGTCTCGACTGCGACCTGCCGTGCCGTCGCCACGCCGGTCTGCTCGATCAACGGCAGCATGGTTCGGACGATGCCGGCCAAGAGCCCGGGTCCGGCCGGGTCGTCCGGGCCGAAATGCGGCTGTACTCCGAGCATGCCCAGCGGCCGCACGCCGGCGTCCCTCAGCACCGCCCACGGCCGGGACCCGAGGGATGGCTGGATACCAGCCCGCTTGAACGTCTCGTCCAGCCAGGCGTGTGACTGGCTCACTAGCGGAGTCGGCGGCACGGACCGCACCGTGCCGAGGTCGAACTCAATCGGCGCGATCAGCCCGTCCGGGCGCAGCAGGGTGCTTTGTGTTCTGAGCACGGCGGCGGGATCGGGCAGGTACATAAGCACCAGGCGTCCCACAATCGCATCGAAGGGCCCGTCCGCGGTGGCCTCCCGGATGTCACCCACCGCAAAATGGGCGTTTCCGAGCCCGAGTTGGCGGGCCCGAGCCTGCGCTGTGGCGACCGCCTCCGGTGAGCGGTCTATGCCGACCACCGCTCCGGCGGCCCCGACAATGTCGGTCACGACGAACGCCAGGTCGCCCGATCCTGAGCCAAGGTCCAGCACGCGCATGCCCGGCCCGAGGCCGGCCGCCTGCAACAGCACCCGAGTCGCCGGGGCTAGTAGGCGGCCTTGCTTGTTCAAGCGGCCAAGTTCGGCACTGTCGTGTCCGAGCTGATAGCTGGGCTGGCCCGTCTCCACGGGACTCTCCCTCTGCCGGGTGTTATCGGTATGTTTATCTGGTCACAGATCGATGATCAACGGCCCCAGCGTCACTCTGAGCGGACGGCGGAGGTCGAGAGAGAATGCTCGCCTACCCGGCGATCTGCTCGCCAGCTGGCGACTGAGACAATCGACAGGTCGATGCCCGAATGAGTATTCTGTGCGGTCCCGACGCCGCAGGATGGGTTCTCGATCCACCCAGCCGGCCTGACCGGCATCCACGGCGGCTGACGCAAGCAGGGTGCGGGATTCTTCCGGTGCCCCTCCGCATGGAACCAGTGGTCGGGACCGTTGGCCAGGGCCAGCAGGCCTTCCGAGAGGGATCTTCAACACAGTTTCGGAGGAGGGACCGCGATGAGCGAGAACACCGAGACCGCGATCCTCGCCGGGGGCTGTTTCTGGCCCGCGCAGGAACTGCTGCGCCACCGGGACGGAGTCATCTCCACCCGCGTCGGCTACACCGGCGGGGAGACCGACAACCCGACCGCCGACAACCATCCGGGTCACGCCGAGACGGTCGAAGTCATCTTCGATCCCGAGCGGATCTCCTACCGGGACATCCTCGAGTTTTTCTTCCAGATCCACCGACCCGACCTTGGCGAAGGGCTTGTCGGCTCCGACTACCGCTCCGAGATCTTCTATACGAGCGACGAGCAGCGCCAAGTCGCCGAGGACACTATCGCCGACGCCGACGCCTCAGGCATCTGGCCCGGCAAGGTCGTGACCAAGATCAGCCAGGCCGGCCCCTTCTGGGAGGCCGAGGCCGAAGACCAGGACTACCTCCAGCACTACCCCGACGGCACGAATCAGTTCAGTCCGTAGCCGTCCGCTGCGGGACAGCCGCTTTGGACGAGGAGGAGCCGCCCGGGGTCATCTCGCGATGCGCTCGACTTCGCCAGCCAGTCCTGCCTTTCCTCGATAGACGCCCATCCCAAGCGAGTGGCCACCGGATCGAAGGGGCCACGGCCACCACATCGCCTCCGCCACCATCAGAGACGTCTGGGCCGAGGCCCGCATCCTGGCTCTGACCCCCGCCCAAGTCACCCTCCCCCTGGCCGGTGGGCCTACGATCCGCGCCATGCGGCCGTGTCGCTGTGGCAGGCTGCCGGGGTGCCTCCGCCACGAGTCGCCGACCGGGCCGGGCCCAGCGTCGAAGTTCTGCTCGGCGTCTACGCCAAACGCCTGGATGGCGGCGAGGACATCGCCAACACGCGGATAGATGCCGCCCTGCGGGATGCCTGATGCCCGATCCCATGGACCCTGCCCGGGCTCAGGAACGGCCCGTCCGACCTGGCCTGACGTGCATCCTTCCTGTGGCGAGGCGGCTGCAGACACCATCAAGATCCTCGGCTGTATCGGCTGGATGACCAGGTGGACGCCGAAAACGCAGCTGCGCGTCAGCGGACATGCCGAAATACCAGGGCCACCTGGCGGGTGTTTCCTGACGGGTCCTGATGCATCCTGATGCGGGGTCGCTGACCGGAGGTGCTGGCATGAAGCAGCCGCAGCTGCTGCACGACTTTAAGCAGGCCAGACGCCTGCATCAGGTGCTGTGGGCCGTTGGCGATTACTCGCTGGTCGCCGAGCGGCTTGGTGAGGTGAGCGCCGCGGTGGTGGAGGCCGCTGGGGTGCGGCCAGGGATGCGGGTGCTGGACATGGGTGCCGGAACCGGGAACACCGCGATCCTGGCCGCACGGGCCGGGGCCGCCGTGACCGCGATCGACCTGACCGATGACCTGTTCGAGATGTGCTCGGGACGCGCCGCGGCGGCTGGGGTCCGCGCTGACTGGATCGCGGCCAATCCCGAGGACCTGCCATTCCCGGCCGGCCACTTCGACCGGATCCTGTCAGCGGCCGGCGGTCCGCTCGCGCTGGCACCTGATCAGCAACGGGTCGCGGCCGAGATGATCCGCGTATGCCAGCCGGGCGGCCTGCTCTCGCTAGCGAGCTGGACCGCGGAAGGCATCGCCGGAGCGGCCTCACGGGTTATGGCCGCCTACATGCCGCCCCCGCCGGGAGGCGGGCCGTCACCGTGGGCGTGGGCGGACGAAAAGACCGTGCGCGCGCTGCTTGCGCCCTACGATGTCCAGCTCACCCAGCACCGCCGCGCAGTCCGGATGACCGGCACCTCCGCGGAAGGCTGGGTCACCTTCATTCAGCAGGTCCACGGGCCCACCATCGTCGCCACGCAGCTGGCAGCCGCACAGGGACGGGCAGACCAGTTGCGCAGCGACTTGATCCGGCTCTACTCCAGCGCGAACCTCGCGACCGACGGGACGCTGATCTTCGACCAGGAATACCTCCTCGCGACCGTACGCAGGCCTGCCCATCTCATAGCGGCAACCGCGCCCGATGACCAGGAGGTGCTCTGATGAAGCACGCCGACACTGTTACCATCGGCGCTGGCGGTGGGGCCTACCCGGCCGGGTTTCGCCTGGCCAGGGCGGGCCAGCGCGTCGTGATGGTGGATCCCAAGGGCGTTATGAGCGGGAACTGTCTCGCTGAAGGATGCGTTCCCTCCAAGGCGGTGCGGGAGATGGCGCGGATGGTCATCGACGGCCGCCGGATGGCGGCCCGGGGGCTGGGGCGCGCAGGTATCCCCGACTACGCGCAGGTGATCGCGCACAAGGACGCGGTGCAGCGGCTGCGGTATGAGCAGCACGCCTGCGAGCACGCCAAGATCTCCGACCGGCTCTCGCTGGTCAGCGGCACCGCCGAGCTTCTCGATTCGCACACTGTGGAGATAACCAGTGAGGCCGGGACCGAGCAATGGCACACCGACGCGATCATCGTTGCCAGTGGCGCCGACATCACGATGCCGCCCATTCCCGGTGCCGAGCTGTGTCTGACTAGCCGGGACTTCTATGCCCTGGAGCCTCGTATCACCCGGCTGCCGAAGCGCCTCGTGGTCATCGGAGGGGGTTATGTGGGCCTCGAGACGGCGGCCTTTCTGGTGCCATTCGGGGTCCGCGTCCATCTGTTGGAAATGGACAGCCAGCTGTTGCCGGGCATGGACCCGGATTTCGTGGCGACGCTGGCGCCCCTGCTCGATCGCGGGATCGATGTCCGGCTCAATGCCGAGGTCGAGCGGATCGAGCAGAATAGCCAGGGTTGCGTAGTCACGTTCAGCAGAGATGGCCAGCCGGAGTGCCTTGGGGCGGATGCCGTCCTGATGGCTGTCGGGCGCCACCCGGTCCTTCCGGGCGGATCCGAGGCGGCCGGGGTCAGGCTCGACCATGGCCGGCCTTGCGTCACCCCTTCTCTCCAGACGAGCCTGTCTCACATCTACGCCTGCGGGGACGTGAACGGCCGGTCGCCGCTATTTCACTCCGCGGTCCGCCAGTCGCTGGTGGCCGCTCACAATATTCTGGGTGGCAATCGGCCACTCGACTATATGGACTTTGACGCCGTTCCCGTCACCGTGTTCACTTTCCCCGAGGCCGCATATGTCGGACTGACGCGCAGGACCGCCACGCAACGGGCCACCGACCTCGTGGAGGCGGCCTACTCGCTCGCCGAGGACTCCTACGCGCAGATCATGGACCAAGCCGAGGGCGAGATCCGGCTGTTCTTCGAGCCGGGCAGCCTTCGCCTGCTCGGCGGCTGGATGATCGGAGTGAGCGCCGCCGATGTCATCGGGGAGATCGGCCAAGCCGTCGGAGCTCGCCTGACCGCATTCGACCTGGCCCGATTTGCTGATCAGCACCCCATGGCATCGGAGGGGATCGGTAAGGCGGCCCGGACGCTGGTCTAGTCCCCCGCGGGCCAGGTCTCCGGCGAAAACCGGGCCATCTGGCGGGTGTTCTTCTGACCGCGCGAGCGCAACGTGGCAGGCAACGAGAGATGACTGCGGACCCGAGAAGGCCGCTGTCTGAACGGAAGGCCGGACGAACACTATGAGTACTCCATATATCACTACAGAACGGCCGATGACCTTGCTGCCCGACGAGCCTCTGCGGCTCGACCGGCTGATCCGGGCGGGAGCGATCCATTCCATGACCGGCGAGGTGTACCGCTGCGTTGGCTTGCGCGGCCCCGAGATCGTGGCGGTCTCGGCGGAGCCGCATGGCCTTGATGACCTGGCGGGCAGAAGGACCGTCGTGGTGGATGCCGGCGACCTGACCCTGCTCCCGGCGTTCAGCGATTCCCACGAGCACCTGATGGAGGCCAGCCGCAACATGCTGCTCGTCCCGGTGGACCGGGCCCGGAGCGTGGCCGAGTTCACCGCCCTGGTCAGCGCCGCTGCCCGCGCCGTCGCGCCGGGAGCCTGGATCCTGACCTCGATGGGCTGGCATGAGTCGAACCTGGCCGAGAACCGGCTGCCGACCGGGGCGGAACTGGATGCGGCCGCGCCGGGTCATCCGGTGCTCGCTCGCAGGGGCGGGCACCTGGCCATCGCCAGTACCGCCGCGCTGACGGCGGCCGGCATTCGGGCCCGGCACGCCCGACCCGCCCGGCGGGACGATCGGCCGGCTGCCGGATGGCCGGCCGAGCGGCGTGCTGGAGGGCGGCGCGGTGTACCAGGTTGCCGGGTTCGCGCCGACCCCGGGCCGGACCGTGCTGGCCGAAGCGCTGCGCCAGGGCTCGGCGGCGTATGCCGCTCTGGGGGTCGGCTCCATCCGCGAGGCGATGATCAACCTCGAGGAGCTGCTGGCTTACCAGGACGCCGCGGAGCAGGGCCTGCTCAGCGTGCGGGTGCGGCCGATGATCCGGGTCGGCAACGAGCTGTCTGAGGACGAGGCGTCCGCGCTGATCAGCGGGCTCGGCGCGCGCAGCGGTTTCGGCGATGACTGGCTTCGGCTGTGGGGCCTGAAGTTCGTGATGGACGGCGGGGTCGAGGGCGGCGCGCTGGAGCAGCCCTATGCCGACGACCCGCACAACTCGGGCCATCTGAACTGGGACGCCGCCGTGATGACCCGGGTGTGCGCCGACGCGGTCCGCCGCGGCTGGCGGATCGGCACCCATGCCTCCGGCGACCGGGCCGTGCGCACCCTGCTGGAGGTGTACGAGGCGGTGGTCGCCGACGTCGGTGACCTGCCACCGTGGACGCTGGTGATCGAGCACGCGCTGCTGTCCGATGAAGCGCTGCGGGCCCGGGCGGTCCGCGGCGGTTTTGGCGTCACGGTCCAGCACCCGCTGTTGTGGAACATGGGCAGCGAAATGCTGACCACCTGGGGCCCCGATCGCACCCGGCAGGTGATCCCGCTCGACCAGTGGCTGGCCGCCGGCGCGAGCCTGGCCGCCGGGACCGACATCGCCCGGCCGTTCAACCCCATGACCAATGTGTGGGGAATGGCCACCCGCGACACCAAGACCGCCGGCATCCAGGGCCCGGAACACGCGATCGGCGTGACCACGGCGCTGGAGCTATACACGATGGGCAGTGCCTCGCTGAACCACGAGGCGGACCGGCTCGGCACCATCACCCCGGGCAAGCTCGCCGACCTCGTCGCCTATGCCATCGACCCGTTCACCGCCGACCCCGCCGACCTCGCCGGGCTGACTCCCGCGTTCACCATCGTCGGCGGCCGGGCCGTTCATGACCCGGATGCCCTGCTCGGGCCCTAGCCGGAGGTCCCAGATGCGATTCGAAGCCACCGCGACCTGCGTGTCGTGGATCCCGCCCACTGCCGTTGAAGGGGCGTTCCGGCTGCCGTTCGGCATCGGCGTGGCCCACTATGATGCGCCACCGCCAGACGCCGATCCCGACATCGACGCCATGCTGGCGGCCGACGCCATCCGCTTCGCCAACCAGATCCACGCCTGGATCGGGGTCGATGACGGCCGGATCACCTCGCACGGGATGTCCGGCGGTGGCCGGCTGGGATCCACCACGGTCCGGCTCGGCGCGCGCGGGCTCACCTTCGCCGGCGTCGCCCTGCCCGACCTCGTCCCGCCCGCCGACGTCTTCCCGGACCGGGTCCGGTTCACCCAGACCGCCGGCGGCCATACCGGCGTGGCGGTCCCCCGGCCCGTCCCGCACCCGCCATTTTGGCGCCTGACCGCGCCGGTCGCCTGGTCGACCATTGCCCTGACCCTGCGTTCCGACGGATCATCCGAAGCGGACATCATCGCCGCGAGCCCGTTCCCCCGCCACTATCTTTACGACACAGCGGGCCTGCTCACCCACATGAGTGCCGTGATCAGGTACAAGGACTGGCTGCGGCAATCAGGGCAGCAGAGCACGCCCTGGGGAGGCGATACCGAACCGGCCCTGGTCACCAGCGTCAACTCAGCAGCCGAGCGGTCGGCGGCCAACACGATGCTCATGTCCGGCGACTACCGCCAGCACCGGTTGCCCGAGGGCGCCCTGCTGAGCGAACGGCCGATCGCCGACACCGAGGTTCATCTGCTCCTCGACGGGCTCCTGCTCATCGAGATCGATCACCAGCCCGCCGCCGAGGCGGGTCCGGGGGCCATCTTCGACCCGTCGATGCGCACCGGGCGGAGCAAGAACCACGTCACCGTGCGGGCCCGGACCTCCTGCCGGCTCGCCGTGCTGCGGCGCGACCAGCTCGACAGCCATGCCCTGCTCGGCGTCGCCGCCGAGCAGATATCGCGCCTGGAGTCCGTAGCAGCGAATCGAACGCTGCCGAGGCAGCGGATGACCGACGCCTGCTGATCATCCCGGCCGGACCCTGCCGACCGCCGGGTCATCCACAAGCGAAGTGGCAGCCGTCCCGGAACGGGCCAGCGCCGAAGGCGCAGGGGAGCGAGCTGCCCGTTCACCGCCCGGCGGCCAGACGCGTCAGGACCGGATTTCACCCGCCACCCGCCGTGCGCGCCGACCGACGATCATCGCTCGAGCGAAGGAGAGCAGATGCCTGACACCGAGAACTACGAGATCCTCGTCATCGGCAGCGGCGAAGCCGGCAAATATCTCGCCTGGACGATGGCCAGCGCCGGCCATCGCACCGCGGTCGTCGAGCGGCAGATGATCGGCGGGTCCTGCCCGAACATCGCCTGCCTGCCGAGCAAGAACATCATTCACTCCGCTAAGGTCCGCTCGTTCACCAGCCGGGCAGCCGAGTTCGGGGTCGAGGTCGGGCAGGCGGCGACCGACATGCAGGGCGTCCAGGGCCGGAAGACGGCGATGGTCGACGGCCTGCGCCAGATGCATCTCGACCGCTACCGGGCCAGCGGAGCCGACCTGATCATGGGCGAGGCCCGTTTCGCTGCGGAACGAACCGTCGACATTGAACTTGCCGGCGGCGGCACCCGCCGGATCAGCGGTGACCGGGTCTTCTTGAATCTGGGCACCCGCGCGACGTTGCCCGATCTTCCCGGCCTGGCCGCAGCTCAGCCGATGACCCACGTCGAGCTTCTCGATCTTGACCGTCTGCCGGAGCATCTGGTCATCATCGGCGGCGGGTATGTCGGCCTCGAACTGGCGCAGGCTATGCGCCGCTTCGGCTCGCGCGTGACCGTGATCGAGCAAGGGCAGCAGCTCGCAGGCAACGAGGACCCTGACGTCGGCGCGGCGATCCTGGACCTTTTCCACGACGAGGGAATCGATGTCCGGCTGGCGACGCGGGTCCGTGCCGTCGAAGGAAAATCCGGCAGCGACGTCCGCGTGATGACGGAGGGACCAGACGGCCGCGTCGTCGTCGACGGGACCGATCTGCTGGTCGCCGTCGGCCGTACGCCGAACACCGCCGGCATCGGGCTGGAGCGGGCCGGGGTGGAACGGACCGAGAAGGGTTACGTCAAGGTCGATGAGCGCCTAGCCACGACGGCGGCCGGGGTGTGGGCGATGGGGGAATGCGCGGGCAGCCCGCAGTTCACGCATGTCGCCTTCGACGACTTCCGTGTGGTGCGCGCCAACCTGACCGGGGGCAACCGTAGCACCAGGAACCGCCTGGTGCCTTACTGCATGTTCCTCGACCCCGAGCTCGCCCGGGTTGGCTGCAACGAGACAGAGGCCAGGCGCCGCGGCATCGGCTACCGCCTGCTCACCCTGTCCATGGCCGCCGTCCTGCGGACCAGGACCTTGTCCGAGCCACGCGGCTTCATGAAGATGCTCATCGCCACCGACAGCGACGAGATTCTTGGCTTCACCGCGTTCGGGGCGGAAGCGAGCGAGCTGATGATCGCCGTCCAGACGGCGATGATCGGCAGCGTGCCGTACACCGCGCTGCGCAACGGGATCTTCACCCATCCGACTGTCGGCGAAGGGCTCACCGTCCTGCTGAGCAACCTCCCCACCACCCCGCGCCCTAGCAGCTTGCGGTTCTCTCACTCACAAAGTGTTGTCTATGCGGCTTGGGCTCTTGTGGTGATGCCGAGGTAGTGGCCCGAGGATCCGGACCAGTGGCCAAGCAGAGGAAGGCGGGGGTCAGCAGCGCTGCCGCGTGCTCCTCGCCCGCGCCCGATCACATTGTGCGCAGGACTCCCCCGTCGATGGTGATCATGCTGCCGGTGATGTAGGAGGCGGCCGGCGAGAGAATGAACGCGGCGGCACGGGCGAACTCGTCGGGCCTGCCGTACCGGCGCAGCGGGATCTCCTTGATGCGGCGGGCTCGTTCGTGCTGTGGGTCCTCAGCGGCCGGTTCGCGCGGGGTAGGGGCGTCGGTGGCCATCGCGCCGACGATGAGGCCGTTGACGCGGATGCCGCGGGGTCCCAGTTCGTCGGCCAGCATCTTGGCGGCCATCGCCAGGCCGGGCCGCAGCCCGTTGGAAACGCTCATGTCCGGCCATGGCGACCTGACGGAGAGGGAGAGCACGAAGCCGATGGAACCGGTCGCGGGCAGCACGGGCGCGGCGGTGCGAGCCAGCCGCAGGGCGCCGAGGAAGACCGACTCGAACGAGCTGCGCCATTGCTGATCGGTGATGGCGGTGATGGGTCCGGTGGGCGGTCCGCCGACGCTCACCAGGACGCCGTCCAGCCGGCCGAAGCGGGTCAGCGCGGCGGTGACGAGCCGGTCGGCGGTATCGGGGTCGGCGATAGTCGGCGGCGATGCCGACGGTCCGGTCGGGCTGCCCCAGCTCAGCGGCGGCCTTGTCGACGGCGTGCCGGGTGCGGCAGGAGATCACCACCCGGGCACCCTCGGCCAGCAGGATGCCGGCGGTGGCCAGCCCCAGGCCGCGGCGGCCCCGGTGACCAGGAAGACCTTGTCGCGCAGGTCAAGGTCCATGGATCTCCCTCGCGGTGGGCCAGGCCGTGCCGCCATGGGAGCATCATTGCCCTGCCAGGACCGGAAGACACCGTGCAGTTGACGGGGATGATTTCAGTTGTGCATGGCGTCGTGCCTGATGACCATGGTGGCCAGTTCGACGCGGGAGGCGGCGCCCAGCTTGCCCAGGATGCTGGAGACGTGGCCCTGCACGGTGCGGCGGGACAGGTACATGCGGGCGGCGACCGCGGGATTGGACAGCCCCTCGGCGACCAGGCCGGCCACCACCCGTTCGGCGTCGGTGAGCGCGTCCCAGCCAGTCTTGGGACGGCGCCGGGGTCCTCGTACCCCGCGGTAGAAGCCGAGCGCGCGCAGCAGCGTCTGGGCTCTGGCCAGGCCCCAGCCGGCCTCCATCGATTCGTAGCCGGCCACCGCGGCCAGCAGCGCGGCCCGGGCCTCGCCGTCCCGTCCGGCCGCCGCCAGCAGCGGCGCGGCCTGTTCACGGGCCTGAGCGGCGAACAGCGGCCGGCCGGCGTGCTCGTGTTCGTCGGCGACCTCGGCCAGCCCTCGCCGCATCCTGATCGGCCAGGGCACGGGCATGCCGGGCCGACCGGCGCAGGCCCGGAGCGGAACGCTGCGCGGCGTACCTGTCGATGCTGCACGCGATGCGGTGAGCCGCGGCTGGGTCGCCGGCGGCAAGGGTGAGCGCGACCAGGTCGGGCACCAGATAGTGACGCAGATATCGCTGGTGGTCCTGGTCGGCGTCCTCGCCCCACGCCGGGCCCAGGATCGCGGCCGCCTCCGCGGTACGGCCGTCGGCGTGGGCGGCGAGCGCCAGCGCCCAGGTCGGCATGTGCGCCGACTGGCGGCCGGGTGAGGTAGCAGGAACCGGGGCCAGCAAGGATGCCTGCAGGCCGGCCAGCGCGGCACGGTCCCGGCGGTGCACCGCGATGAGCGCGGCCACGCCGCGCAGGTGCCGGCCCATGTCCAGCCGGTCGGGCAGGTCCAGGCCTGCCTGGATGTCGGCCAGCGCCTCATCCCAGCGTCCCTGCACGAACCGCAGCCGGGCCACGCAGTTATACCGCCAGGCCAGGTAGTCGGTACCGGCGCCGAGCTCGGCCAGCCGGAGGGCATCTTCGAAGGCTTGTGCGGCCTCCACGTCGCGATCCAGTTCAGTCAGGCAGACGCCGCGGTGCAGGTGTGGCGCCAGCTGGGCGCTGGCCCGGTGGCCGAGCGCCTCGGTGGACCGGATCGCGGCGTCGGCGTAGGTGAAGGCCTCGTTGATCCTGCCGTCCCAGATACGGGAGCCGGCCGCTGCGGCCATCCCATGCGCGAGCGCCTCGGTGTCGCCGCTGGCCTGCGCGGCAACAACGCTTTCCTGCCAGGCCGCGGCGGCGGCGGCCGGCTGGCTGAGGGTGATGTGACACTGAGCGTCCAGGCCATGAAACCGGGCCTGCTCACCGAGTGTGAGCCGGCCGGTTGCCAGCGCTATGCCGATCTCCTCGACGGCCCGGTCCGCGGCGCCCTGGCTCGCGCAGGCATTGGCCAGCGTCCACCGCAGGCCCGCCTCGATCCGCGGGCCGACGGATACCGCTAGCGCGGACCTGGCGATCCGCTCGGCCTGCTCGAGCTCACCGGTGCGCAGCAGCGCGGCGGCGAGGGCGGCGCGCAGCAGGCTGAGCCGTCTCCCCGCCCGGCGGGGCCATGTCGAGAACCTGGCTGAGCAACTCGGCGGCCAGTGCCGGAGTTCGGGCGGTGAGGTCGTCGGCCGTGTCGGCGAGCCACGGCAGCATGGGCGCGGCGGCTGGCCCGGCGGCGAGCAGATGCCCGGCGACCCGCTCCGGGGCGGTCCTGGTGGCCAGCGCCTCAGCGACCTGCAGATGCAAGGCCTGGCGTGCCGACATGGGCAGATCGTCGTCCAGGACGGTACGGACCAGCGGGTGCCGGAAGGCCAGCCGGTCAGGCATCGCGGTGAGCACGCCCGCCTCGGTCGCTTCCCGGACGCCGCCGAGCAGATCCGTAACCGGACGGCCCAGCACCGCCGCCACATCGGCGACGCTGAATGCCGCGCCCAGCAGCGCGGCGACTTGCAGCAGCTCGCGGGTCCCGGCGGACAGGAACACCAGCCGCCGGGCGATGGCCATGCCCAGCGTCGGTGACACCCCGCTACCGTCCTGGCCGGGCTCGATATCGACCACCCCGTCGGCCGCCCGCAGCCGCATCTCCCGTGCTAGCCCGTTCACCAGCTCACCGATGTACAGCGGATTCCCGGCCGCGCCGGTGACCAGGCCGCGCAGCGCCGGGCCCGGCTGGCCACCGGCCAGACCGGCGACCAGCTCGTGCACCGCCGGGTCCGGCAACGGCCCCAGCACGACCTGCACCGCGCCGTGACCGCGCCAGCTCCGCGTCAGGGCGTCCACGTCCGGCCGGCCAGCTCCGCTCCGGTGCGCTGCGGCCAGCAGCAGCGGCAGCTGCCCGGCTACCCGCGCCAGCCGGTGCAGCAGCAGAATCGAGGCCGGATCGGCCCAGTGCAGGTCGTCGACGGCCAACGCCATCGGGGACTCCGCGCACCACTCCTCGACCAGCGCCAGAACCGACTCGATGACTGGATACTCCGCGCTACCGCCCCGGATCAGCGCCAGGACCTCTGCTACCCGCCGGTCGCTGGCCGCCAGCGGCGCCAGGCAGGAATGCACGGTCGCGAACGGCAGGCGCTGGTCGAACTCCTCCGCCGCGCCGATCATCGTATAGGGAAACAGGCCAGCCGCATCGCCAAGGACCGTCCGCAGCAGCAGCGTCTTGCCGATACCCGGTTCGCCCTCGATCAGGATCAGCCGACCCTGGCCCGCAGCCGCATCGCGCGCCAGGTCAGCCAAGCGCATCAACTCGCCGTCGCGGCCCACCACGGCATGCCGTGTCAGGCCAGCAACACGGCCGGTCCCGGGCATATCCGCAGTCTCATCGCCGCGCCGGAAAGTCGCAACAACACCGTCAGCTGGCGGGTGTCTTCCCGGGCCGCGCCAGCGATGCTGGCCTGCATCCGCAGGAGAAGCAGGAGAGGGCACCATGAGCCGCCGCGGCGCTGCACAGCTCGGCTTCCAGCCCGAGGCGGAGGGGCAGGGCGTGACGGCGCGAGCGCCAGCCATGTCAGGCCCACGGCGGGTGGACTCGGATCAGGGAAGGAGAACAGGATGACGGAGCAGAACGGGTTCTGGCCAGGCGGCGCCCGGCTGGCGGTGAGCGTGTCCATGCAGTTCGAGGCCGGCGGGCAGCCGGTCAGCGGCGCCGGCGGCCCGATCACCGATCCGATCCTGCCCGGCTTCCCCGACCTGGGGCAGAACAGCTTCTATGAGTATGGGGCCCGCGAGGGCGTGCCCCGGATCCTGGACCTACTCGACACGCACGACATCACGATGACCTCGTTCATGATCGGCGACGCCGTCCGCCGGCACCCGGAAGTGGCCGCGGAAATCGTCCGCCGCGGCCATGAGGCCGGGGCGCACGGCCGCAGCTGGCAGCGGCAATACCAGCTGCCCCGCCCGCAGGAGAAAGAATGGATCGCCGACAGCGTGCAGGCGATCGAGCAGGCCACCGGCACCCGCCCGGCCGGATACAACAACTACTGGATCCGGCCCGGCGTCAACACGCTGGAGATCTTGCAGGAACTCGGGTTTAGCTACCACATCGACGACCTGTCCGCCGACGAGCCGTTCCTGCAGCTGATCAACGGGCAGCCGTTCGCCACCGTGCCGTACTCGGTGCACCTCAACGACATCGCCAGCTTCGACTTCCCCAGCTTCAACCCGGCCGCCTACGAGCAGCAGCTGACCGACGAGTTCGACCAGCTGTACGCCGAGGGCGACACCCGCCGCAGGATGATGGTCATCGGGCTGCACGAGCGCCTGTCCGGGCACGCCTCCCGGGTCCGCGTCCTGGACCGGGTATTCACCCGGCTGCGCGACCACGACGACGTGTGGTGGGCACGCAAAGACCAGATCGCCCGGTGGGTCCTCGACCACCCCGACACCGCCGCCTGGGTCGACCGCGACCCCGCCCCCGTCAGCGGCCTGCCAGGACGGAGCGCCTGAGGCCAGGATCAGGCACCTGCCTCACATGCCGCCACCGGGAGGACACAACATGGACAGCCCTCGCCCCGAGTACGCCGCTGAACTCCTGCGCCATTTCGGCGCGCTCATAGGGCCGGCCCGAATGCTGTTACCAGACGCGGGCCAGCCGGAGGACCAGGGCCTTGACGGTCCGGCGGGTGGCCGGCCGGTCCTGCCGCGCATGGACCGCGCCGCCCGGCGGCGCCGGACGATGTCGCGGTGCCAGCGCACGATGGTGTCCGGGGTGGCCAGAAGCCGCAGCCCGTGGCGGCGGGCTTTCGGTATCACGCCCGAGCAGGGCCGCGAGCAGGGCCCGGTCCGCCCAGGTCAGCTTCGGACGGCGCGGCTGGCGCCGCTGCAGGACCGCGAGCTGGTCAGAGGCGTGGATGCGATTCTCGGCACGCACAGGGCTATGTACTGCTCGCGATGCCGAGGAAGACCACGAGGGCCCGGTTGAGGCGAAGCACGTTCGCGTCGTCGAGCACGCCGACCTTCGCGCCGAGTCGGGTACGGCGCACAGTGGTGACCTTGTCCACCATGATCCGGCTCGGTACGTCCAGGCCGTTGCCCTGATCGGGTTCGATCGCCAGCCGGAACAGCGGCGCGTCGATCTGGTCGGTCGTGAACGGGCAGAGCGTGACCGAGTCCGTGTCGAAATGATCGTCTTGCACGATCACCGCAGGCCGGGGCTTGCCGACGTAGTCAGCACCACCAGAGACGGTCCAGATCTCTGCTCGCATCACTCCTCTGGCCACTCGGAGACCGCGTCGACGAAGGCCTGGTCATCGTCGGCGACGTCGCTGGCCGATACGGCACGCGACTGCCGGTGCGCTTCTGCGGCGAACCCCTCGGCTGTCACGTCCGGAACCCAGATCTGCACCGGCCGCAGGCCTTGCGCGCGGAGCCGGGCCCGGTGCGTACGCACGCGGTTTCGTGAGCCGGTGTCAGCCATTGCCAGGACTCCTCCCGTTACATGTAACGGTACCTTACGGGCTGGTCCTGGGTCCATCCGGACTACGGGGACCGGCACGCTCATCATGCACGAGAGTGCAGGAGATCCGCTTCTCGCAGGTGAATGAGCCTGCACGGAATGCGAACACCACAGTCCCGCTGCAGTGTCCGTCTGCGCGCGCTCCGAGCTGCCGGAGCGGGTGAGATGTAAGACCGCTAGTGACGGCCATGGCCAAATGCTGTTCCGCGCCAGTTCCGGAAACGCCCCCCATCACGGGGCAGGGCCCAGAGGCACTGGACCGCGCAAGATCGGCCCCGGATGACGTCGCCGCAGATCAGCACCCCACCTGACCGCTGCCAGGCCTCGCTGGCTCCTCGGGAGCAGGCCAAGTCGACGGTGCCGCAAACCGCTTACTTTCAGCGTCTCAGATGATCGCCAGCATAGGTCCTGACGTGCTGCTTTATGTGGTGGCAGGTGTTGGGTTCGAACCAACGTAGGCTTAGCCGACGGTTTTACAGATATCCGCCGACATGCCTTTGACCTGCGCAAATGCATTTGCCGCACGACATTCCCCGTGTATTCTCCGCCAGCTGCCCGCGGGTGCCGCGCGACATCCTGCACGGCCGCCGACCAGCCAGAAGGCCTGCCCACGGACATCAGCAACCATCAGAACTTGCCAGCCACCGCCACCACCCGACAATAACCCGCAGACGGTCATCCGGCACCGACCGTGGCTGGTCCTGCGTCGTTCCAGGCGCCGCTTTGCGGACTGCTCCCATCGCAGGGACACTCCGGCCAATCGCGGCCTGGACCACGCCGGCGGAGCTGGGAGCGTGACAAGGACTGCGGCCCGCCTGCCGCGAGCCGACCAGGTTCGCCGCCGTATAACATCGCCGGGCGCGGTGCGGCCACCCCGGCATGACACCCGATCGGTACGGTGCAGATAGCCCGCCGCAGTTATCGAGGCCCGGGATGGCAACAAAGATCGCGGCCTGTTCTTCGTGAATATGAATGCCCGCTGGTCACGGAGCGTCGCAGAGCCGTCTGTCTGTGAGGGCGCAGTCCCGCGGATGTGGCCCTCCACCGCGCCCTGCCGCACAGTGTCGCGAAGGGCGCCACGCAGATCTGGGTGATCCGTGTGCTGGGCCGCGTTGCCTACGCAGCCGACCGTCCGGTCATGCATGAGCGGACGGCGCGGGAAGCCCCAGGTACCGCGCATCATCGTACGAGGTGTCGTACGAGTCCTCAGGTAACTTGTCGCGCGATCTGTCGCGCCCGAAGCACAAGCTGATCGATCGCTCCAGAAACTGGAGGTTCGTGGTCATCATCACCACAGCAAGGCGGTTTCGTGCGCTGCTGGTTCGGCGGCGGCTGGACGTCGGCCAATCGATACAGCATGGCGTAGACGTCCTGGCCAGGGTCGTCGTCATTATGCGGCCCTAAGAGCACAACCCATGCGACCTCGGCACTCTCGAAGGCTACGACAGCTCGATCGCGTCCACGCAGATGCCTGACGCACAGCCAACTCAGCGGTTCCGGGCCAGTCACGCGATAGTCGAGAGCCGCGCATCCTCGGGCAGCCAGATCATCCAAGAAGGTGTTGTACGAGGCCCGTCGAGGTCCGCGCAGACCATCGCTTTGGCCCGCCGCTAGTACCGTTTCGCGCACCTCTACCGACAACTCGGAGGCCTTAGTCCGCTGCCCGTGCGCGTACCGTCCTGCCTTCGCCCCTCTGCATCTGTCCGAGTGACTCAATCAAGTCATCGCGATCCAGCAAAGCGCGGTCAGAGAGCCGGCGCCACACCTCATCCAACAGACCACGCGTCTGTCCAGCCTCGCGCAGATCTTGGACGAGCACCACGACCTCATAGAGCCTGCGGGCATCAAGCAAGACTCTTGGCTCGTCTTGCTGGACGACAAGAACTCCCTCCTTGGCCCATGCCCGGACAGTTTTGTCCGAGACTCCTAGCAACTCAGCAGCCACGATGGTCCGCACAGGAGGGGCTGCGTCCAGCGTCCTGGCGACCGCAGCCATAAGCTTGTTGCGCCGCGGATCGCCCGATGGCAGCGTCTCAGCAACCTCGGCCACATCATCGACAACAGACAGCAGCTCCTTGGCGCGCTCAGCCTCAGCCTCAACTGTTGTCATCGCCCCGTCCCAACAAATCCAACTACAGAATAGTACCTAGTTTTTCCTTACTTAACAACCTTGCGTTCAGTCAAGTGAGTGACCTCCGTCTGCTGCCAGCTCGCCCGGACCAGCCTCGTGACGACGTACGCTTCTGCCGCGAGGAGGGACGCCGAGACCGCAAGGCGTCTGTGGCTGGTCTCGCTGTGATGATCGCGGACTCACCTGCCTGCGACGTACGCGCTGGAGATGTCTCACTAGCGAGACGAGGAAGCGCGTCAGCTCGCTTACTCGATTGCAGAGCCGGACTGCACGGTGCCCGGCAGTCATCGGTCTGCCGGTCGGGCCGAAGGGCTACATGTGCCGCTCGAATACTCGATTGAATGGCTGACCTGCACTATCGCTAGCAGGCCAGTCACGGTGATGGTTGGCTGGCCGGGTGCTGCTCAAGATCGCCTACTTGCTAGTTCGCCGGGTACTCGGCCTGGCCGTCCTGTCATTCCGCGGCGACCTGGCGAAGGATGCTGAGCTGCTCGTCCTCCGGCACGAGAACGCGGTGCTGCGCCGCAATGCCGGCCGGGTGCGGTACGAGCCGGCCGACCAGATGTGGTTCGCCGCGCTGGCACGGCTCCTCCCCCGGAGGCGCTGGACCGACATCTTTCCCGTGACGCCCGCGACGCTGCTGGCCTGGCACCGCAAACTGGCCGCGAAGAGGTACGACACAAGCAGGCGGCGCAAGCCCGGCCGCCCGCCGACCGTCCCGAGCATCACCCGCCTTGCCATCCGGCTGGCGCAGGAGAACCTGTCCCGCTCGAAAATAGGATTTCGGCAGGTGACCTGCAGGTCTTCCGGGCGCTAGGCGGCGTGCACATATTCGTTGATCAGGCCGTTGAGGACGGGTTTTCGGCGGATCTGCCGTGTGTCGACGTCGGTTACGGTCGCAGGATGAGTGTCGCATTCGTCGTCGGGACGCGCTGGGCGATGCCCTGGTGAGGCCGGGCCGCGTTGTAGTGCGCCTGGTATTCGGCCAGGACGGCGCGCAGATGCCGCTCGCTGAGGATCAGCACGCGGTCCAAGAGCTCACGGCGCAGGGTGCCGACGAGGCGTTCGCAAGTCGTGTTCATGCGCGGAGCCTGGACGGCTGTGCGCAGGATCGTGGCGCCGGTGGCCTGGAAGACGGCGTCGAAGGAGCGGGTGAAGTTCGATCCGCGGTCGCGGTTGAGGAACTTGATGTCCTCGAATCGTTCGTCGAGGCTGAGGGCGAGGTTGCGGGCCTGCTGCACAGTCCACTCGCCGGTGGGGTTGGAGGTGACGCCGCCCAAGTGCATCCGGCGGGTGCCGTGCTCGATGAACACCAGGACGTACAGCCTGTTCAGCAGCACGGTGTCCGCGTGCAGGAAGTCGACTGCGAGGATCCCGACGGCCTGGGCGTGCAGGAATTGCCGCCAGGTCGGGCCTGACCGGCGGGGAGCCGGATCGATGCCTGCGGCATCCAGGATCTCCCACACTGTGGACGGCGCAACGGCGAGGCCGAGCTTCGTCAGTTCGCCTTGGATCCGGCGGTATCCCCACAGCGGATTCTCCTTCGCCAGCCGAACGACGAGGCGGGCGATGCTCGGGACCGTCGGCGGACGACCGGGCTTGCGCCGCTTGCTCGTGTCGTACTTAGTGGATAGGGCTGGAAATTCGTCGGGGGTCCATCAGGCGGCCTCTGGCAGGGTGGCTGGCTCCTGGGCGGGTTCCTCGCGGGCGCTGATCCGCTTGAGCATTCCGGCCAGGTCGCCGGCGGTGAACTTCCAGTTGAACGGCCGGGCGGTCTTGTTGTGCCGGTCGATGAAGGCCAGCAGGGTGGCTGAGAGCTGGGCGGTGCTGGCGAAGTCGTTGGGCGAGACGACCTTTTTCTGGATGATCGAAAAGAATATCTCTATCTGGTTCAGCCAGGACGCGTGCACCGGCGTGTGGATCATGATGGCGTTCGGGTGGGCGCTGCGCAGCCGCCGGGCCGCCTTGTGTCCCCGGTGGTCGGAGCCGTTGTCCACGATGACGAACAGGCGGGGGGCGCTGGCGTAGGGCTGCTGGCTCATGACCTGGCCCATCAGCGCCATGAACGGCTTGATCCCAGTCGTCTTCGGGGTGGCGGCGGCGGGCACCGTGCCGGTGTGCACGTCCAGGGCGGCGAGCAGGGCCAGGGCGCCCTTGCGCTGGTATTCGTGCTCGACTCGCATCGGCCGGCCGGGCGCGGGAGGGCTGGTCTGGTGGCGGCGGGCGCGGGCCTGGATGGAGGGCTTGGCGTCCACGGACACGATGCGGTCGCCCGGCCCGAGCGGCTGGCCCTGCCAGTAGCCCTCGTAGAGGTCGAGGATCACCTTGGCCTTGGCGGCGAAGTCCGGGTCGCGGGGGAAGATCCAGGACTGGTACTGCCACGGCTTGACCGGGTGCTCGGCCAGGATGCGGCGCACGCTGGACGGCGAGATCGCGCTGACCAGGCCCGCCCTGGCCAGCTCGGCAGCCAGCTCCGGGCAGCTCCACCGGGCCAGCGGCACCCCGGTCGCCGCGGGCAGCTGGCAGGCCAGCGCGCACACCTCGGCCCGCTCGGCCGCGCTGATCCGCCGCGGCCGCCCGGTCCGGGGCAGGTCCTTCAGCCCGGGCAGCCCGCGCTCGGCGAACCTGCCCCGCCACTTGCGGACCATGTCCTCGCTGACCCCCAGCCCCGCGGCGATCGCCGCGTTCGGGCGGCCGCGCGCCGCCGCCAGCACGATCAGGGCGCGCTGGCGATCCCGGTGCGCCGTCTTGGCCCCCCGGCCGCGTTTCTTCAGCATCTTGCGCTCGCTGGCAGTCAGCCAGACAGGCACAGCGCGTACCACCGGCATCGGCGCTCCCCGGGGAAATTGCACGTCCGCGATTCCCCCGCAAACGGTGATCGTAGCGGGCCGCCAGCGCGATGCGGCACACTGGGCAGGCCATGCCCGCCATCCCCGACTCCACCAAAGACTCGGTCACGCTGCGGCTGCTCGCCCACGCCGAGCAGCACTGGCCCCAGCTCAAACGGGTCGACGTCACCTACCGCGGCGGCTTCGCCTACATCACCGGCGTGCTGCCCGACGGCGAAAAGATCCCGCTGTGCCGACTGCGCTACGGCGGCTCAGCCCATTCCTTCGGCTTCGCCATCTACTCCGCCGCCCGCAACCGCTACCAGGAAGCCGCCCTGCTCACCGGGCTCGGCGCCGGCACCCCCCAGGAAGCCCTCGACACCGCCTGCACCGTCCACCTCGCGGGCATCGGCCAGTGACCCGCACAGGCCACACCACAGCCTGCCGATCAACCCCCGACGAACTTCCAGACTCACCCACTTAGTCGCGGCCAGCTTGCGGTGCCAGGCCAGCAGCGTCGCGGGCGTCACGGGAAAGATCTCTGTCCAGCGCCTGCGGGGAAGGAGCCGCGCCAGCGCGGCGAACCACACCCTGTCGGCCGGCTCGTACCGGATCCGGCCAATGTGGCGGCGCAGCACCGCGTTCTCGTGCCGGAGCACCAGCAACTCGGTAGCCTTCGCCCGGTCGCCGCGGAACACCAGGACAGCCACGCCGAGTACCCGGCACGTCAGCAGGTAGACGATCTTGAGCAGCACCCGGCCAGCCAACCATCACCGCGTCAAGCCTGCTGGCGATAGCGCAGGTCAGCCACTCAATCGAATATTCGGGCGGCACAGGCCCAACCGGAGGGTCAGCTGGCTAGCATCTACATCGCCGTGAGCCACGTCAGGCCTCCTCATCTCACCCCGCCCCCAGCCTAGGGTCAATGACGGGGAGTTAAGGTCCCGGGCTTGGCGGTCAAGCACCTGCTTCGGCGTGTCGTGACCGCATGGCAACGGAGGTCCGGTAAGACGAGGAAATCCGCCAAGATCAACTCGTCTGCGAGGACCTCCGTTGCCTGCTCAGTCTGCCACCGGTTCTGTTGTCACGACCATCACCAGGACGATCACGGTGGCTGCGGGGGTGTTCGCGCCCGGGCATCTGGGCGAGCTGACCCGGATCGTGCCGTTCGAGCTGGCCGATGGTGTGCTGGCGGATGCCCGCGCCACCCAGCGGCGGCTGCGGACGCTGCCCTCGCGGGTGGGGATCTACTTTGTGCTGGCGATGTGCCTGTTTCCCGGCACCGGGTACCTGGGAGTGTGGGCGGAGCTGACCGCGGCCCTGGACGGGCTGGGCCTGGCCGTGTCCTCGCCGCGGGCGCTGCGGAACCTGCGGCACCGACCCCGACCGGCCAGCTACCAGGTCGCCGTCCAGACCGCCCAGATGCTGGTCACCGGCGCCCGCAACGTCGTCACCGGCGTCACCGACCTGGCCGGCGACATCGGCCGCGCCGTCCTGGCCAGCCTGCACCCGCCACGGCGGCCCCGCGTCTGCGCCCGCCGCGTCAAGTCCCCGCTATCGCGCTGGAACAAGAACCCGCCCGGCAAACCCGTCACTAACCTGCGCGTCACCAAGATCACTACCGCGATCCGCCGGGGCCACCAGCCGCCAGCAACACGCCGCCAGCGGTCCTTGACACACACGGCAGGCCCTTAACTCCCCGGCATTGAGCCTAGGGTCAGGAAAGACCATGTCTCTCGCAAGCTCATGAAAGCGACCATTCAGATTCTGTCAGGAAGCGGCGCAGGCTGTCTCGCCGCACTGCCCATTGAGCACCAGATGCCGGTGCGGCACGCCCAGCGCGCTGGCACGTCGCAGGCTTCGGGTCATAGTCGCCGGTGCATTAGCCATCGCTGGGTGGACATCATCAGCGGATAGGTGACTCGTCAAGCAGTGGAATGGCACTGACCGCGCTGGCCCAAGGCCATGCAGAACGCCCTGTTCTCGGCAATGCCGGGGGGTCTCCCGTTGGCCAGGGATCGGTCAGACGCCCGGTTGGTCAGCTGCTGGATGCCGGGTGGGCGGCGAGGATGTAGTTGGGTGGCGGTCGAGGTTCTTCCGGGCCCGGTCCTAACGCATCGTGGTGCGCAGGTCGGCATGCCTGGCGGCGACCTGGACGTCCCGCAAGTCCACACCCGCGTCGAAACTGGTCGTGACGAAACGCATGGCGGAGCATATGCGGATGCGGCCTGGTGATCCACACGCCAGCTGCCTCGCCAAGCCGACGCACGCGGCCGGTGGCCGCGTGGCGATCCATGCGGACGCCGCTGCTATTTAGACAGTATCAGTGACCGGGCTCAGCTCGCGGCTCGGAAGATTGCGTCGGGCGCGCGGCCATCCACCTCGCTATCGCGGACACTCTGCCGCCGCGTGCGTTACAGGTCATGAGGCACAAGGCAAGGTCGTCGAGGTGTCCTGGGCCGTGCTCGAAGACTTGGACCGGCATGCTCTGATGGGAATAGAGGTGGATCTGATCGCGGTCTGCCGGATGCGCTTCGGGGAGAGCCCTGCCTGCCACTTCCATGGCAGGCCCATGGAGTAGCGAAATGACCCTGTCCGCGGCAATTGCGGATGTTCATGTGCGGCGGGTACGTCGCATAACTATGCACCGAGTCATGGCGCGAACGCCGTGTCCGCCACGACGGCGGCAGGAAGCCTGCCGGGCGCGCCAGCTGGGACGGATAATGCCGTCGTTACTGCGCGCCGCCGTTGCCGTACCCGAGGAGCAAGCGTGGGTGTGCCAGGCGTACACCTGGCGCCCGTCGTACAGACGATGTGCCCCGGGTCGGCAGGGACCAGTGGCCCGAGGGCGCCACCAGCGGCCGGGCTCACAGATGGCTGGGCACCGGCTCGCGCCTCGGCCGGCACCACGTCGGCCGGCAACCCGGCGACGCCTCGCAGACCACCAGACCTCAGAACCCCGGATCATCCCCTGGGCGCTCCGGAGGCTCCCACCCAGGCCCCGATGGCCACGAAGGCCTGTCAGGCGGCGGCTCAGTAGGCTCCTGGGGCTCCTGGGGCTCCTGGGGCTCCTGGGGAGATCCGGGCGGCGGCCCAGTAGGCCCCTGGGGAGATCCGGGCGGCGGCCCGGGCGGCCCCTGAGGCCCCGCCGCCGCGGGCTTCTTCGGGAAGATCAGAGCGAGTATCTCCTGGTACATCGCCGACGGATAAGGCACGAACTCGATGCGGCTTAGTGCCTGCTCCTGCCCGGCGGACTCGACAATGAAAGTGGCGTATCCCAACGCGCGGCCGAGGCTGCCCTGATGCAGCCTCATGTCGGTCACCTTCGCGAGCGGCATCATCCCGACGTCCGCGACAATCAGGCTCGTGATCAGCATCAGTCTGTTCTCGGTGACGACGAAGTACCTCCGCCACCAGGTGACGATCTTCCAGCCCTGCCAGACGACCAGCACGCCCCACAGGATCCAGATGAATCCCACGAGCCCGCCACTGCCGGGATGGGACTGGGTCACGAAGACCGCGACGAATAGGCCGGCCAGGATCAGGATTGCCGGAGCGAA
This sequence comes from uncultured Actinomycetota bacterium, assembly GCA_963775745.1. GTDB lineage: Bacteria > Actinomycetota > Actinomycetes > Streptosporangiales > Streptosporangiaceae > DATBGO01. The sequence goes on along the minus strand of CAVZKE010000008.1, from coordinate 25,036 downwards.
AATGGCCATCGGATGCATCCGCACGGTGGTGACGATTCGCTCACTCGGCATGAGGTACTTGTCGACCACCTTGGGGGGCAGGTCGGGGACATAAACTACGCGGGGGGGCAGGCGTCGGATATTGGCAGACCACCGGGACACAACCTCACGATAACGAAGCAGTCGGCAGCTGGCGATCCTTACAATTCCGGTAATTTCCCATTAAAGTGACAATTCCCGTGCATTGAGGTTTTCTCAACAAGGCTGATCCGGTCATCCGGGAGTTAAGGGGACGGTCAGGCAGACACGCCGACATAACGCCAGATCCCCGGGCAGGCGCGGAGCCCCCGGTAGAAGAGGTCTCGCTGAAGATCGTCTACCTACCGGGAGAGGCTCCGCGTGCTGTCCTATCGTGTCATGCTCGACGTCCCCGTCCAACTGGTCTTGTTCGTCGCCAGGCTGCTGGCCGCGCACCGCCGCGAGATCGGCACCCGGCGCGGAACCCGGGCGCTAGGCTGCTGGCGGCAGGCCGTCTTCGCCCTGGCCTGGTTCCGGGACCGGCCCGATATCGCCCGGCTCGGCAAAGGGTTCGGGATCTCCCAGGCCACCGCCTACCGGTACCTGGACGAAGCCATCGCGGTGCTGGCGGCCCGCGCGCCGTCCCTGCGCGAGGCCCTGGAGCGGGCCAGGGAGCAGGGGCTGCCGCACCTGATCCTGGACGGCAAGGTGGTCGCCGCCGACCGGTGCAAAGAGAAGACCGTCAGCAGGAAGGGCCGGGAGATCGACCGCTGGTACTCCGGCAAGGCCCACGGCTTCGGCGGGAACATCCAGGCCCTGTTCACTCCCGGCGGCATCCTGTGCCGCCCGGAAACTCGATCGTGTCGTTGACCTGCCTGTTCGCCTGCGAGGCTGGCGCGGTGATGGTTGGCTGACCAGGTGCTGCTCGAGATCGCCTGTCTGCTGATGCGCTGGTTATTCAGCCTGGCTGTCCTGGTGGTCCGCGGGTGACGGGGAGAAGAACGCCGAGTTGCTGGTGCTCCGGCACGAGAACGCGGTGCTGGGCCGGAACGCCGGCCGGATACGATACGAACCCGGTGACCGGGCCTGGTTCGCCGCGCTCACGCGGTTCATGCCGCGCAGGCGCTGGGCGGAGGTCTTCCCCGTGACGCCCGCGACGCTGCTGGCCTGGCACCGCAGGCTCGCCGCCAGGAAATACGACACGAGCGAACGACGCATGCCCGGCCGGCCGCCGACGGTCCGGAGCATCGCACAGCTCACCATCCGCCTGGCGAAGGAAAACCCGCTCTGGGGCTACCGGCGTATTCCCGGCGAGTTGGCCAAGCTCGGCGTTACGGTCGCGGCGTCCACTATCTACGAGATCCTCCGCGCCGTAGGCATTGACCCAGCGCCGCGCCGGGACGGCCCGACCTGGCGGCAGTTCCTGCACGCGCAAGCCGCCGGGATCCTAGCGGCCGACTTCCTTCACGTGGATACTGTCGCGCCGACCAGGCTGTACGTGCTGGTGTTCATCGAGCACGGCACCCGCCGGATGCACCTCGGCGGCGTCACCGCCCACCCGACGGGTGACTGGACGGTGCAGCAGGCCCGCAACCTGGCCCTCGACCTCGGCGAGCGGTTCGGGGACTTCCGGTTCCTGATCCGTGACCGCGGCTCGAACTTCACCCGCTCCTTTGACGCCATTTTCCAGGCCACCGGCACCACCATCGTGCGCACGGCCGTGCAGGCGCCGCGGATGAACGCGATCTGCGAGCGCCTGATCGGCACCATGCGCCGTGAGCTCCTCGACCGGACCATGATCCTCAATCAGGCGCATCTGCGCGCCGTCCTAGCCGAATACCAGGCGCACTACAACATGGCACGGCCGCACCAGGGCCTCCACCAGCGCGTCCCGCACCCTGGCCCCGCTCCCCGCATCATCCCAGCAGACCTCGGCACCCGCCAGATCCGCCGAAAACCGGTCCTCAGCGGCCTGATCAACGAATACGAGCGAGCCGCCTGAAACCCGAGAAGGCCCAGGTCCAAGCCAGAACCCTATTTTCGAGCGGCACACGATTCCGGTGCTGCGCTACGCGGGCGCGCCGAGCCGGAGGTTCTGTGTCTCCAGCCAGGTAGGCCGAGGTGTGAGGCACTTGTCGCCCGCCTTGCATGTCTTCTTATCACCGAAGACCCTCCCCGGTATCCCATCGAGGAAAGGTCAGGAGTCTGTCCCCTCGCTTCCTGTCGCCGCCGGGGGAAGGAGCTGGTCGATGAGGATGTCCTTCAACCATCGTTCGTACCGCTCGGGGCGCCAGCCTCGGTCGCAAACGAGCAGCCGGTAGACCTCAGGGGACGTGAGTGCGTGGATGATGTCGTCGGCGTCGCGCTCGCGCAGTTTCGGCCGCAGGGCGCCGCCGCGAGCGAGGGAACGCACGATCCGCGCATGACCGTGTTGCCTTTGCCGCGTCAGCTCGGCGAGCAGCGCGGCAGCGTCGGGATCGGAGCCCGACGCGCTCACGAGGATCCGGTGAAGGGGCTCGCCCCTCGACATGATGCCGCGGATGATGGCGGCCAAACCTGACAGCTGGTTCCCGGGGTCTGGGTCCGCGAGAAGCGCGCGGACGTGGGGCCGGTCCTCCAGCGCGACCCCCTCGTCGTCACCGGCTATTGAGGCGTCGAGCAGGGCCTTGAGGATCCCGAGCTTGGAGGAGAACAGCCGGTAGACGGTCGCAGGCGGGACATCCGACCGGTCGCTGATGGTCTCGATCGTGGTTCCGGCGTAGCCGCGTTCGAGGAAAAGGGCCCGCGCGGCCTGGATGACCGCGGCGCGGGCTAGGCGGGTCCGTGCCTGGCGGGCCCTGCCGTCGCGCGAGCGGCGCCGTTCGACATCGGTAGCCATGGTTGTGAGACTACTATTCCCGAATTGAGAGTGCTACTTTCGAATTGAGAGCACAACATACAGGAGCCATTCAGATGGTGGGCGCCCAGAGCACGGCCGACGCGAACCTTGCCCGACCCGCAGAGAATGGGCTCGGGCGGCTCGCCGGTGGTGCTACGACCACCGGCGCCGGGTGCTGCTCGGCTGGCTCCTCGCCGTGGTGGCCGTCATCGGGCTCGCCCAGTGGGCGGGGAGCCGGCTGGACAACAATTTCGCCCTGGACAGCTCGCCCTCGCAGCAGGCCCAGACCCTCCTGGCGAGCCGGTTCCCGGCCCAGAAGGGCGACACCGCGGACGTGGTCCTGCGTTCGCCGAGCCCGCTCGACAGCGCCGCCAACGCCGCGACCATCGGCCGGCTGGTGAGGTCCCTGCAACCCCTGGCACACGTCTCTGGCGTGCAAAGTCCGTTCGCCCCTGGCTCCGGCCGGCAGCTGTCGCCCGGCCGTCGGATCGGTTTCGTGGTGGTCCAGTTCGACGCTGCGGCCGCGGACCTGCCCGCGAGCGCCGTCCGGCGGGTGATCGACACCGCGGATCGCTTCGCCGGGCCGGGTCTGCAGGTGGCGGTCGGGGGCGCACCGGTCGAGCAGGTCGTCTCGGCCGCCCCTGGGTCGAGCGAGATGATCGGGCTCTTGGCAGCGGTGGTGGTCATGCTGCTCGCCTTCGGGTCGGTGGTGGCCATGGGCCTGCCGATCCTCACCGCCCTCCTCGGGGTGGGCATGGGCTTCGGGATCCTCGTAGCCCTCAGCCACCTGATGACCGTGCCCACCTTCGGCCCGGACATGATGATCATGATCGGCCTCGGCGTCGGCATCGACTACGCCCTGTTCGTCGTCACCCGCTACCGCCAGGGACTGGCCGAGGGGCAGCCGCCCCGAGAGGCCACCATCGCGGCCCTGTCCACGGCCGGCCGCGCCGTGCTGTTCGCCGGGGCCACCGTGGTCATCGCCCTGCTCGGCCTGTTCGTGGTGGGCCTGCCGTTCATGGACGGCCTCGCGGCGGCCACGATCGTCGCGGTCGCCCTGGTGCTGGCGGCCGCGCTCACCCTGCTGCCGGCGATCTTCGGCTTCGCCGGCACCGCCATCGACCGGCTGCACATCCCCGGCCTGCTCGCCAGGCCCGGCGCCACCACAAGCCGGGCGTTCTGGAACCGCTGGAGCGCAACGGTGCAGACGCGGCCCTGGACCTGCGCCGCCTCGGCGCTGGCAGTGCTGGCGGTGCTGGCGATCCCGCTTTTCTCGATGCGCCTGGCGTTCAGCGACGCCGGCAACGACCCGGCCTCGCTCACCACCCGGCAGGCCTACGACCTGCTGGCGGAGGGCTTCGGCCCCGGGTTCAACGGGCCCCTCGTCGTCGCCGCGGACCTCCGCGGCCCCCGCGCGCAAGCCAGCATCGCCCGGCTCGACGCACGCCTCGCCCAGGTGCCGGGCGTGGCATCGGTTAGCGCGCCGGTCGTCAACCCAGCCCGTGACGCCGCGGTCATCGTCGTCTATCCCGCCACCGCGCCGCAGTCCGCCCAGACCGCTTCCCTGGTCCAGCGGCTGCGCGGCCAGGTGATCCCGCAAGTCACCGCCGGCAGCGGTCTCACTGCCCTCGTCGGCGGTGAGACCGCCGCCGGAGCTGACACCTCGGCGTACCTGTCTGCCCGGCTGCCCTGGGTGATCGGCATGGTGGTCTTGCTGGCGTTCCTTCTGCTGGTTGTGGTGTTCCGGTCCATCGCCATCCCGCTCAAGGCGGCCGCGATGAACCTGCTCTCGATGGGCGCCGCCTACGGCGTCATCGTCGCCGTCTACCAGTGGGGATGGCTCGCCAGCATCTTCGGGGTCGCTCGCACCGGGCCGATCGACCCCTGGATCCCGCTCATGATGTTCACCATCGTGTTCGGCCTGTCGATGGACTACGAGGTCTTCCTCCTCTCACGCATGCGCGAGGAATGGGCCCGAACCGGCGACAACGCCAAAGCGGTGGCCCACGGGCTCGTCAGCACGGCACGGGTCATCACCGCCGCCGCCGCCATCATGGTCTGCGTCTTCGGCTCGTTCGTCATCGGCGATCCGTTGCGGATCCTCGGCGTGTTCGGTCTCGGCCTGGCGGTCGCCGTACTCGTCGACGCCACCGTGGTCCGCATGGTGCTCGTTCCCGCCGTCATGCAGCTCCTCGGGTCCGCCAACTGGTGGCTGCCCCGCTGGATCGGGCGGGCACTCCCCAACGTCGCCACCGAGCCGGACGTGGATCACCTTGCCGACGGCGGCCTGGTCCGGCCCGGCCGGTCAGCGCACAGGTCGCCGAGTGATCCCGGCGATCCCTGCCGCAGCAGGCACCGCAGCGGCGGCGTTGCAATCCTTGATCCACAACGGTGCGATCAAGGTGCCGACAGCCCGGGCGAAACCGCCCGCGCTTGACTCTCCGGAGGCGATGATGCGCAGGCCAGCAGCAGCGGCCGTCAGCGTCGCGTGGGGCGTCGCCACTCGGGGGAACCTTCGGCTGCCTGCTTCCGTACCTGCTGGGCGAATGGCACTTTCACCGGCCCCTGCCCTACTGGGCGATCGCGCAGGCGGCGGGAGGGCTGCTCATCTGCGCAGGCCTGGTCCCAATCGTTCAGTCGTTTATCGAGTTCACCAAGGCTGACGGCACGCCCGTTCCGGTCGCGTCGCCGCCGCGCCTGGTGGTCAGCGGGTTCTACCGCTACGTGCGCAACCCCATCTACGTCGGCTTCCTGGCCATCCTGACCGGCGAGGTGCTCCTGTTCGGCTCGCTAGGCCTCCTGGAGTACACCGCAGTGGCCTGGTGCATCGGCGCAGCCGCCGTCCGCTTCTACGAGGAACCCACCCTGGCCCGCAAATTCGGAGCCGACTACCAGGACTACCGGCAGCGCGGTGCGTGCCTGGATTCCCCGGCTGCATCCCTGGACGCCCGGTGAGCCGGCCGGGCCGGCCGCACACGATGAGGCCGTAGGCCGCTCAGAGATCGCCAGCGAAAGGAGGAGCCACATGGCCCGCATCAAAGGAGTCTCGTCCGCCCAAGCCGGGCTGCAGGTGAAGATCGCCTACCACTTCACCCGGCGCAGCATCGCCAAGCTCACCGGGCGACAGACGGAGCGGATGATCGAGCCGCTCGAGATGTACGCCCACGTGCCCGTGCTCTTCAAGGGCTACGCCAAGCTCGAACAGGCAACAGCCAGGCTGCACCGTCTCGACAAGAGGCTGCACGCCCTCGCCGAGCTGAAGGCGGCCACCCTTACCCACTGCGAATACTGCATCGACATGGGCTCCGCCATCTCCCGCCAGTGGGGCTTGACCGACGAGGAGATCCTGGCCCTCCCCAGCTATCAGACCAGCCCGCTGTTCTCCGAGCTGGACAAGCTCGTCCTCGACTACGCCGTCGGCATGAGCCGCACACCCGTCGACGTCCCCGACGAACTGTTCGACAGGCTTCGCCAGCATCTCGACGACGGCCAGATCGTGGAACTGACCCACCACATCGCACTGGAGAACATGCGCGGCCGCTTCAACCTGGCCCTCGGCATCGGCCCGGCCGGATTCAGCAACGGCATGATCTGCGCCATCCCCGCGGTCATCCGAGAGCACGCCACCGTCCACAGCCGCGCCAGTAACTCGCCGCCCCTCGCAACATCGGCGATGTGCGGCAGGACACCAGGCCCGCCGCAACAGCAGAGCGTGCTTGGCTGTCTTCCGCCGCTCCCCGAGGAAGGATAATCTGCGCGCTCAAGCACAGCAGCCTCACGAAATTGCCTCCCGATCGTAATCGGTCTGGTTCAGCCTCATATTCCGGCAGAGCCGTTCGCCGGGTCACCTTCGGTACCCGCCACGGGACCGGCGCTATCGCGGGGTGTGGGCAGCAGCGCTCGGGTAACGGATCGACTGCCTGGGCGCCTGCCCGTGATGGCGCCCCAGGCCCGATGTTGATGATCTTGCTGGTTGCTCGGTGTTTGCTCGTCTGCCCGGTACTAACCGTCAGCACCCGGCACCGGCCGGCATTCGGTCGCGCCGGGAGATGCGGGAAGCCGCAGCGTGCTGTACTCTCCGTCATAGATTGACAGAATCGAACACTTGTTGCAGCGAACTCTTAATCCGCTGGTGCTCCGGCGCTGGTGACCGTATCGGCGCTGCCGCCATGGGGCGCTCATCTCTGGCGTCGCCGTCGCCCGAATCGACCTGCGAGGTGCACGCCAGGCCTGTCACGGGAGTACGTCAGGTCCAGCAGAGGCCAGCCACCGGGGCCAGCGCGGGCCCTGCCGTCCAGTTCGGCGCGCCTGCCTGGCGTCCGTAACTTTGGAATGTGCCTGGTCAGCGCGACGCACCTTTTCGATCAAGTCCCATGACGTCCAGCTGAGTCCCACCACGTCCGATTCACCCGCCGCTGCGCTGGCTCGGCAGCCGATCGCCGCACTGCCCCGGCAGGACAGGCGCCCGATACTGTCACACCTGAAAAATCCGATCTGCGCGGCCATTTTTTCACACCCCCGCCACAGGTACCGGCCCAGACCCAGACCGGCACCGCTGTAGGGGTTCGCTGAAGATGTCGGTTGGACCCACAGGTCGAGTTGACACAGCCAAGCCAACCCTGCGCGCCAGTGAGCGAACCTCACTTCAGGGGAGCCGCACCCTGATCCTTTGGCGCCGACCGCTCCATACCCAATGTCACACCTGGCTGGAGCCCGTCCAGAGAGAAATTAGCCAGCCACGCCGGAAAGCAGCCACCGCCGATGACGGCAGTAGTATCGGCGATCCCCCGCCGACCCACCCGATTCTGCCGATGAGCGCGAGTTTGTCTCGACCGACGGAATGAGACTGGACGTCTACTTGGGTAATCCTTTTGTGTGCAAGGGGCCGGGCGCGCCGACCCGATATCGGTGTGCGCCGGCGCGGGTGCCGACGAGCGTGAAGCCTGCGCTGACAAGTGTCCGTTGGGACGCGACGTTGTCGTCGGTAGTGTCGGCAAGAACAGTGTCTACGCCGTTTTCGGCTGCGAGGATGAGCAACGCAGTGACGGCCTCAGAGGCGTAGCCGTGTCCACGGGCGGACGGCGCTAAGCCGTAGCCAACTTCAACGCTTCCGTCAGCTGGTGGTCCTTTGAATCCGGCTCCGCCAACAGCCATCCCGTCGGCTGCGCGAATGATCTGGTAGTACCCGAAGGGTCGCTGCTCGCCGTGCTGTTCGGTCGCGCGGAGAAAGGAATCGATAGCGGCGATGTCGCCGGCGAATGGGTAGTCCGCTGCCCAAGCGTCTCTCGGCCCTGGTGCTCGAGCCAATATTCGTCTGGCCTCGAACTCATCAACCGCATGAAGGATCAGGCGCGACGTTTCGATGTCCATCGTCATCCCTCCATGATCACATCGGAGACGGCCTAGACATCCGCACATGCCGCAAAGTTGGAGCGCCCGCAGGATGATCCGGCGGCGAGGCACGTGTCTCAGCCTTGGGTGAAGTCGCGCTCTTCTGACCCTATGAGGGCCGGGCCCCCTTCCCTGCTCAGCCCGGTAGCGGGACGCTCCGGGTGAAAGAACGAACTCGGCAAAGGAGGCCCGGCAATGTCTGTCTGCGTCGGAATCGATGTGCACCGCAAGCGGTCCCAGGTGGCGGTGGTCACCGGGGACGGGCGGGTGCAGGTCAACCGGAACGTGGTGAACGGTTCCGAGCCGATGCTGCGGCTGATCGGCGGGCTGCCGTCCGGGACGCCGGTGGCGTTCGAGGCGGCTTACGCGCGGGGCTGGCTGGTGGAACTGCTCCAGGACTACGGGTTCGACCCGCACCTGGTCCACCCGCTGCGGTGCAAGGGTAACCAGTCAGGGGTGCGTGGTTAGTTGATCATGCTGGGTGGGGCGGCATCCAGCAGTTGCCGGTGAGGGCGTCGCGGATGGCGGCGAGGGGGTGGCGGCCGTGGCTGCGGGCGGTGGTGAGGTAGGAGCGGATGCGGCAGTGGCGCTGCAGGGTCGCGAGGGTCCGCCAGCAGCCGCTGATTTTCGCGGCGAGCTTGTAGCCGCGGACGGCGTTCTCTGAGCCGTTGTTCGTGGCGGGCACGTCGAAGCGGGTGGCGAATAGCCAGACCTGGCTGGCCTTGCGTTTCAGCCGCCGGGCCAGGATCAGCCCGGGGTGGTTGCCCTTGTGCCAGGGCCGGGACAGGTTGACCGAGATCCCGTAGGCGATGGCCTGGTCGTAGCGGTGGCGCAGGCGGGCAAGGAGCGCGGGGTCCAGGCTGGCCTGGCGGGCGCCACGGGCGGCCCTGACGGCGGCGGCGGCCTCGCGGAGAGCGTCGCCGGCCTGCCGGGTCCAGGCCTGGGACACCGGGTCGATCGCGTAGGCGTCGTCGAGGTACCTGTACAGGTGGGCGAGACACTGCTGGACTCCGGCCAGCGTGGTGTCGTAGCTGAGGTAGCCGCCGTAGTCGTCGCGGACCAGGACCCCGCGGTAGCCATCCAGGATCCCGAACCCGGTGATCGACGCCTTGGTGCGGTCGCCCGCCGCGCCGTACCAGATCAGGTCCGGCCCGCCGCCGGCATAGGCACGCATGGTCCGCACCGTGTAGACGTGCGGGTTCCCGCAGTCCTGCTCGCTGGCCGCCGCAGTGGTCAGCGGGGCGGGGGTCTCGTCAGTGCCGAGCACGTCCGCCGCTCTCAGCGCGTCCTTGAGCGCGTCCTCGAACGCGGCGGCGGTTAACGCCGCGTCGAGGCGGACCAGGCACCGCGACACGAACCCCGCGGAGACCGGCGCCCCGAGCAGGGCGGCCATCAGGTCCGCGGCCCGCTCGACCCCGATCACGTCCGTGCTGGCCAGCAGCGTCGCCGCGGCTACCACGTTCGGGCCGTAGCAGACCGGGCCGCCGGTCACGCCCGGCGGCGGCGGCGCGGTCGTGACCTGCCCGCACCCGCAGGCGCGGCACATCATCTGGTACTCAGTCACCGTCAGCGCCGCCGGCGGGATATCGAAAACCTGCACGGCAGAAGCGACCCTCCCGGCAGCGCCGGCCAGGCCCGCGCCGCACCCGCCGCATGCGCCCGGCTCGACGACCCGGGTCTCATCCGGCCGGGCGGCCCACGCCAGGCTCGCACCCGGATGGCCTTTCTGCCCGCCCTGCGGCCGGCCCGGCCGCACCCGCCGCGCCTCCCGCTGGCCAGCCTTCTTCTCCGCCTTCGCCGCGGGGCCGTCCTGGCTCGGGGGCTGGGAGGAATTCGAGGAGTCCCGGCCCGCCTGCCGGCGCAACGCCGCGACCTCGGCCCGCAGCGCCCCGATCAGCGCAGCCTGCTCCGCCACCAACGCCAGCAGCTCCGCGTTCCGGGCAGCCAGCTCCCCATACGAGGGCTGCTCCGGATGCGGCATCCCCGAACCTAACCATGATCACAAACCGGGCACCAGCACCGACACGCCGCAGATCAACAGGGGGCCTGACTGGTTACGTGCAAGGCGATCGCCTCGGCACGGCTGAAGAACGACAAGGTCGACCGGCTACGCGGCACGACCAAACCGCCGGAGGACATCGCTCCAGTTATCCGCTGGCTGGAAAGCGCCACAATCTCAGTAACTGGACTTACACAGCCAGATACCGGCGCTGTCCGCACCCGGGCACTTCTCGACCGGATCAGCAAGAAGCAAGACGGAAAACTGGCCGCAACTAATACCGCGAACCGCAAGCGCGCGGTGCTGAACAACGCCATGCAATATGCCATAGAAATGAATATGCTGCCAGCCAACCCACTCAGTGCCGTTAACCTCAATGATTCATCCTGGTGATCTTGCAGCGGCGGGAGCGTTGTCCGCAGGCGTCGTGTAGCCCTCGGTTCGCTCTGGTGATCTTGATTTTAGGGTCCGGGTATGACAACGGCCCGGCTGTCGGGCCGGTTGCCGAGGGTTCCACAGGCCCCTGGGGGTCGGTCCTTTCGCGGTCGCCGGGACAGGGCACGGTTCGTGCTGGTCAGGGACCGCTGGCCAGGGCGCAGATCCGCTCCCAGGCCTGCGCGATATCAGGCGCCCACGGCCAGGAGGCCTGGATTTTCAGCTGCCGCCGCCTCGCGCCGCGCACCAGCCGCCCGGCCGCGTGCAAGATCTTGACGCAGCGTCTTCGGCTCGGCTTTGGCGAGCTTGCCGTCCAGCGCCAGCAGCTTGAGCCAGGCCAGCAGCGTGGCGGCGATCAGCGCCGCGGCGAACCAGGCCTTGTTCATCGCCATCGACTCGGACGGGAACCGGCCGATCCCGCAGTCCTTGCCCGTTCGGGTGCTTCTCCGGGGGTGGAAACCAATGCAAATAGGGCCTTTCCGCGAACCATGCAGGTAGGCTCGTGATCAAATTCCCGCCACTGCCTGGCTGAGGTGTTGCACACGTGGCGCGTTCTCGCGGGCCGAGCTGCTGATCAGCAACGACAACGAGCACCACAGTCGCTGAGGAGTGTTGCAAAAGCTCTCCGCCGGGCGTCTGGCGCAACGTCATGCAACAGCCAAACGACCCCGGGAGAAGGATGCCGTCCTCAACCCGGGCGTGCACCCTGTGAGCGGCGTCGATGTAGGCCGGATTGGCGCGCCAGCCCCGGGTGGTCTTCGGCAGGTTCGTCACCCACAGGCTGTAGCGGTAGCCGTCCTCGATCTCAAACAGCGTCAGCTGCGCGCCCGGGTGCGGCCGCTCCCGGCGGGCGAAGATGCGCATCTTGGCCGGCCAGCCCGCCAGCCGGTCCCCGCCAGGGCCCTCGCGCAGCAGCGCGGTCAGCTCGGTGACGTGCGCTTCCTCGACCCAGCATGCCCGGTGCGCGCACTGGCGGTCCGCGCAGGCGCCCTCGGCGCGGCGCTCGCGGATCTCCCCGCGCCCGTCGACGGCGATCTGCCACGCCTCCTCGGGCACCTGCGCGATCGCGTTCTTCTCCCGCTTGCCCAGCTCCCATCCCACCGAGTAAATGACCTGGCAGCCGGGCTGGGCGGCGAGCTTGTCCAGGCGGGTGACCAGGTCGTGGCTCGCGCCGGCCCCGTCGACCGTGACCATCAGCTTGCGCCGGCAGGCTGCGTCCAGCCGCAGGCACGTCACGCCCGCCAGCGTCTTGTCCGCGATCCGCGCCCCCGGCAGCGCGCCGTGCCGGGCGACGGCCCGCGCCCAGGCGGTGCGCCGGGCGGAGTTCACCGCCGCGGTGATCCGGCCCAGCGCAGCCTCGCCGCCGGCGGCGATCTCGCTCAGCGCCCGCCACGCCGTGGGCACCGACGCGACCAGCCCGAACAGCTCATCCTGGTCCCCGATCACCCGGAAGTCGCTGATCGCCTCGCCGCCGTCGGCGATCGCGCAGGCCAGGTCGGCCAGCACCTGGCCCCGGTCATGGACCAGCAGCCGCGCCGACGCCAGCGCCCTCGACAGGCCCTTCGTCAGCCCGGTGGCATCGGCCAGCGCCCGCACCAGCGCGACCCCCGCGTGCGACACGACCCCGGTCCCGTCGCCGGTGACTTTCAGGCCCTTCATCCAGCCGGTAGCATCCACTTGTTAAGTGCTCCTCGACCTGGGCGATTTAAGGATCTTCGCAACCCTTATCCTCCCAGTTCAGGAGCACTTTTCATGACTGCCGCGCCGGTCAGCGGCTTAGTCGGGATGAATTCTCAGGGTTAAGTGGACCCGACCCCGAACGCTCAAGACGGTTGACCCGCGGGCCGTCGTGAACGCCGATGGGTGCGGCTCCCCTGAAGTGAGGTTCGCTCACTGGCTCGCAGGGCTGGCTTGGCTGTGTGTCAACTCGACCTGGCCCCAGCGTGACGGCGGTTTGAGCTGGTCCCAGCCAAGCTGCCGGTGTTGAGGCTTTTGTCTGCTGCCGCTGCCGTCGCGAGATGATGTGTGGGTGATGGATGAGGTGCTGGCTAGCCAGGCGGACTATTACCGCCGTCGCGCGGGTGAGTACGACGTGACCTCGTATGGCGATGTTGTGGCTGCTCGTGCCCGCATCGCCCGGATCGTCGCTGAGATGGACCCATCCGGGACGGTGCTGGAGATCGCGTGTGGCACCGGGTTGTGGACCGAGGCGCTTGCGGGTGTGGCTGAGACGGTGACCGCGCTCGATGTGGCGCCCGAGGCCGTGGCGATCGCTCGTGATCGGGTGAGATCGGACAATGTCAGGTTCGAGGTTGCCGATGTCTTTTCGTGGACGACGGCGGCGCGGTTTGACGTGATCTTCTTCTCGGCGTGGTTGTCCCATGTGCCGGTGAGCCGGTTCGAGCAGTTCTGGCAGTTGCTGCGGGGGCTGCTCGCCGAGGGAGGCCGGGTGCTGTTCGTCGATGAGCCTGTCGAGAACCGCGGCACGGAGACCTATCTGCCCGGCGGTGATGAGATCGTCGAGCGGCAACTACGGGATGGCAGCAGATACCGCATCGTCAAGAACTTCGTGGACCCTGAGCGGCTGGAGCGGCGGCTGCACGGACTCGGCTGGGAGTGCCGGATCCGGCGAGACTACAGCGACTGGGTCTGGGTCTGCGGTGAGGCCCGCCCCGTGACATAGCCTCGCTCGCTCCTTGCTTCCGAGCGCCCAGGGCAGGTCCCTCCTCGCGGCGCGTGTCAGCGGCCGGGTGCACTGGCGGCCTTGCTGGCATTTCGCTGTCGCCGACGGGCATGGGCGAGGCGGCGGGAGGCGGTGCCGGTTTCGGTGATCTGTGCGGCGAAGGTGAGGCGGTTGGCTTCTTGGGTGGGTTCTGGCCCCGCTTTCGGGGCCAGCTCAGGCTGTCACGGCCAGCTGGCTTGATCGTGTCGTTGTCCGAGTAGGAGGCTCCTTCCCGTTACGTTCCTGGTTGTTCCACGACCAGAACGGCAAGAAGGAGCCCGATGCCAGGGTATGGGCCGGAGCCGGCGGAGGCGAGGTTCGCCGGGGCCAGGGAGTTGTTCGCGGAGACGGCGGAGTGGCTGTCCGGCCAGGAGGCGGCCGGGCGCGAGTCCTAAGGTGACACAGGCGCCGTAGTAGTCGCAGGAGTTACGACCTGTCGAGGGGGACGGGAAGGCCGTCCGCAGGGCGAAGGGCGCTAGGTGATCGGATATTCGAAGGCCGGGAGGTCTGCGCAATGCAAAACGCCGAAACGGTGCATCGAAGCGCTTGCTCAGATTGTGGACAGACAGCGCCGGAGCGCCGCTCGTCCCGCCCGAAGCCGCCGGCCTCGCCGACCTCACGAAGCGGTCACTTCGCGGGTGGACCGCAAGCTCGTCTCGCCCGGAGGCCGCGACCGGCGCCTCGGCCGGGGAAGTGGTGCGGCGCCTCAGCTTCCCGATGAGCCACCTGATCAGGTAGTACATCACTGGTACCGCAGGGCCGTGCCGGGCTGGATCCGGGTGGCGCGGCGCAGCGGCCCGCGGATGACGAGCAGCGTGAGCACGAGCACGCCGGCGAGCGTGATCAGCGGGATGACCGGCGGGAATTCCTGCGGAAGGCTGAGGTCGGCATCGTGGAGCGAGGAGCGCAGCAGCCCCTGGTAGATCAGCCAGCCGAGCAGGACTCCGAACGCCCAGCCGACAGCGGCCAGGACCACCGCCTCGGCGCTGAAGACGCGCCGGATCTGGCGGGCCCTGGCACCCAGGCAGCGCAGGATCCCGACCTCCCGGGTGCGCTCGATGACGCCCATGCTGAGGGCGCTGACCAGGCCCATCAGCATGATGGCGACCACCACCAGGCCCAGGATCTCCACGATGGTGAGGATGGCGGTGTCGGCGGCGGTGATCTGCGCCTCGGTGACGTAGATCTCCGTGGTGCTGACCGGGTACCCGGCGCGGCCAGCCGGTTCGCTGCGGCGGTGGTCGCCCGGTCGATGGCGGCGTGGGCGGTGCTGGCGGTGGTGAGCCAGATCGAGTTCGCGGTGCCCGGCCCGCCGTCCAGGCGCTCCAGCACCGGCAGCGGGAAGTAGACGGTGTCGCCGGTGTTGGTGGGGCCGGTGTCGATCCCGATGACGCGGACCCGGGTAGGTCCCGCGGCCACGCTGAGGGTGAGGACCTGCCCGACGCCGCGCGCGGGCGGTGCGGGCGAGCGGCGGGCCCGAGCACCACCGGCGGGATGGCCGTGCGGGCGCCCGCGGCGGTGTCCGCCGCAGTGAACCAGTGGCCCGCGCTCAGCCGGTAGGCGTAGAGGGGATGCGCGCCCAGGCCCCACGCCACGTAGGTCTGCCCGTTGTACTGCACCGAACTCGTCTCGACGGGCTCGGCGCCGGTGACGCCGGGCGTCGCGGCGGCGATGGCGAGCGCCTGGCCGCCGAACGGCCGCGCGCCGCGGTTCGATGCCTCCCCGGCGCCGACGCTGAAGTGCAGCGTTGCCGATGGTCTGGCTGATGACGGCGGTTACCGACTGGCCGAGGGCGAGGAAGGCGATCGCGAGCCCGGCCGCCACGGCGACCTGCGCGATCGTGGCCGCGCTGCGGCGCTTTTGCCGCAGCGCGTTGCGGACTCCCATCCGCACGCTGCCGGGCACCCCGGCCCCGGCCAGCAGGCCGCTGCGCGCGGCCAGGCGGTCGAGCCAGCCGGCGCCGTAACCGCTGGTGCCCGTGCCGGCCAGGGTCTCGGCCACGGGCCTGCGCAGCGCACGGCGCAGCGCGGGCAGCGACGCGGCGACGGCGAGCGCCGGGCCGAGCACAAGGCTGGCCACGACGACTGGGGCCGAGATGGCGAAGCCGAACGACACGTCGATGAGCTTCACGGCGAAGTAGCGCGCCAGCAGGTAGGCGATGGCGATGCCGAGCATCGTGCCGAGCACCGCGGCCGGCCGCGCCGAGCATCGCCGCGGTGCGCACGGTGATGCCGGCGATCTGCCGCCGCCGGCCGCCGAGTGTCTTGAGGATGGCGATCTCGCCGGCCTGCTCGGCGATGAGGGTGTTCATCGTGGCGGAGATGAGGAACAGGGCGGAGACGAACGCGAGGATCGTGATGATGTACAGCAGCGCCATGATCTGGCCGAACCCGGACTTCCCGGGCCACTGGCCGGGGGCCCGGATGGCGGGCAGCGCCGTGATCGGGTCCGCTCCGGTCTGCGCGGTCAGGTAGGCGCGCACCTCGGCGATCACCCGGGACTGCGCGGCCGGGGTGTCGTCGGTGAGCCGGAACCCCAGGTAGTTGTACGCCGCGGACGCCGCGCAGCGACTGCACGGTGGCCGTCGGGGCGTAGAAGACCGGCGTGGTCGAGCCGTTCGCGCCGGGGGTCGCGGCCAGGTTCATCCCGGTACCGCTGACCCGCAGCCGCACCAGCGCTGCCGCTGGCGGCCCGCACGTCGATCGTGCCGCCGATGGGGACGGCGAAGCCGGTGGCCCGGGCGTTGCCCGCGTCGGCCAGCACCTCGCCCGGCCCGGGCAGCCGGCCGGTGAACAGCGCGACGGTATTGACCGGGGCGGCCGCCAGGGCGGTGCCGGCGAGCGCGACGTCCTGGGTGCCCGCCGCGGACGTCGCCGTGGTGGCGTAGCCCACGGCCGGGCTGACCGCGGCGACGCCCGGCAGGCGGCCCAGCGCGCCGAGCTGGGCCGGGCTCAGGTCCAGGATGCTGGTGGATATCCCGACGTCGTACAGGTGGCTGCTGCGCGATCTGGCGGTTCATGGCCGCGTTCAGCAGGCTCGGCACGGCCAAGAAGCCCAGGCTCGCGATCGCGATGCTCAGCGTGAACGCGGCCAGCAGCGTGCGGGCGCGGTGCCGGGTCAGGTCGCCCCAGGCCTTGCGGTTCAGCGTGCTCATGGTCACCGGCCCGTGTCGCCGACGATCAGCCCGTCGCGGACGGACACGATCCGGGAGGCCAGCCCGGCGAGAGCCTGGTCGTGGGTGACGTACACCACCGTGGTGCCGTCGCTCGTTCAGGCCTTGGAGCAGCTCGAACATCTCCCTGGGCCAGCGCGGTGTCGAGGTTGCCGGTGGGCTCGTCGCCGAGCAGGATCGGCGGCTCGCAGGCCATCGCCCGGGCGATCGCGACGCGCTGCTGCTCCCCGCCGGACAGCTCCAGCGGCAGCCGGTCGCCGCGGTCGCCGAGCCCGACCGTGGCCAGGTGGCGGCCCGCCACGGCCTTGCGTTCGCGGGCCGGCCCGAGGCGGGCCAGGTCCAGCGGGAGCGTGGCGTTCTCCGTCGCGGTGAGGGTGGGCATCAGCTGGAAGAACTGGAAGACGATGCCGATGGTGCGGCCGCGCCAGACGGCGAGCTGTTCCTCGGTCATCTGGTCCAGGCGGCTGCCGTTGACCGTCACCGTGCCGGCCGTGGGCCGGTCGATGCCGGCGATGAGGTTGATGATGGTGGTCTTGCCGCTGCCCGACGGGCCGGTGATCGCCACCATCTCACCCGCGGCGATGGCCAGGTCCACGCCGTCCAGGGCGCGGAACCCGACCCCCCGGCCACGGCCCGCTGGGCTGCGGTAGGTCTTCTCCACCCCGGCCAGCTCGATGATGGCCGGGGTCGGCCGCGGCGCCGGTCACCGCGCCCCGTTCCCAGCAGGCACTCCGGACCGGCCGGCGGGCCCGTCTCGCCGGCGAGCCGGCCGTCGTCCAGGAACACCACCCGGTCGGCCCAGGCGGCGTGCCGGACGTTGTGGGTGGCCAGCACGAGCGCGCAGCCAGCGGCGCACCGCTGGCGCAGCAGGCTCATCACCGATTCGCCGGTGAGCGCGTCGAGGGCGCCGGTCGGCTCGTCGGCCAGCAGCAGCGACCGGCCCCCGGCGACCGCCCGGGCGATCGCCACCCGCTGCTGCTCGCCCCCGGACAGCTGGCCCGGGAACCGGCCCCCGGCGGCTCCCAGGCCCAGCGAGTCCAGCAGGCCGCGGGCGCCCGCCATGCGCCGCCTTCGGCTTGACGCCGTCCAGTTCCAGCGCGAGCGCCACGTTCTCGGCCGCGGTCAGCCGACGCGAGCAGGTTGGCCTCCTGG
Organism: uncultured Actinomycetota bacterium; assembly: GCA_963775745.1. Lineage (GTDB taxonomy): Bacteria > Actinomycetota > Actinomycetes > Streptosporangiales > Streptosporangiaceae > DATBGO01. Next base: position 7,290 of record CAVZKE010000008.1, on the reverse strand, counting down.
AAGACGAAGCCGATCTCCCGCCGCAGCGCGGCCGCCAGCCCGGCCTCGTCCAGGCTGGCCAGGTCACGGCCGGCCAGCAGGACCCGGCCGGAGGTCGGCCGGTCCAGCCCGCCCGCCAGCCGCAGCAGGGTCGACTTGCCTGAACCGCTGGGCCCCATGACGGCCACGAACTCGCCGGCGCTGACCCGCAGCGAAACGCATCGTCCAGCGCGACCACCCGCAGGTGCCCGGACCCGAAGACCCGCCCCGCCCGGTCTATCTCGAGGACTGTCATCAGCTGCTCCGTTCCGCTGCCCGTTCGGCCGGATCTCCGGCTGCCGCCGGGCCATGCCCGCGGCGATGTTCTGCTCGGGCCAGCCGCGCCTGGCACATGTCGAGCCAGCGCGCCTCGGCCTCGGCCTGGAAGACCAGCCCGTCCAGCATCAGCAGCCAGGCCATGTCCCCGCTGGACTCGGCGGCGGCCTTCAGCCGGGTAACGTCCTGCAGCGCCCGCACCGTCGCCACCCGCTGCCGCTGCAAGACCGCGGCGACATCCGCCATGCCCGACCGCATCGCGAACACCAGCTTGATCGCCAGTTCCTGGCGGGGAATCACCTCGCGCGGCACCGGCGTCTCGAACCAGCGGCCCAGCTCATCCCGCCCGGCCCCGGTGATCTCGTACACCTTCTGGCCGTCGGCGTCCGGCTCAGCGGTGACCAGCCCATCCCGCTCCAGCCGGCCCAGCGTGGTGTACACCTGCCCGACGTTGAGCGGCCAGACATCCGCGGTCGCGGTCTCGAACTCGGTCTTCAGCCCGTAGCCGTGCATGGCCCCGCGGACAGCAGCGCCAGAAGGCTGTGACGAACCGACACCAGCACCCCCATACCAAGTATGCATACCGAGTATGGCATTGCGGCGAATGCGGGTCAACGCGCGCCGCGGCACGTGAACTTTGGCCGCGCCGGGCATGGAAACAGTTTCGTGATCTGGGTCCTTCCGGCACATCGAGCCGGGCAGAGCGCTCGTGCTGCTAGCCAAACCTGCCCCCGGTACCTGCCAGCCCATCTTCGCGACGACCCCAGGGCTGGGCATATCTGGCGAGCTCAGCGACAGTGAGCGCCCAGTGATTTGACCGACGTCCATCCGGTGAAATAGCACGGCGGCCAGACTCTCGCGGCGACAATCAGGGCGTCCTCGGACCACGCGGCGGGGTTGGATGCGTCCACTGGCACACCGAAGTACAGTTCTCGGCGCACTTCCGCACCCAGCCTTCCCCATCGCGACAGCCGCTTCGGCATCCTCCCCTAACGCAGACGACACATCGGCCGGCGTGACGACCGTCGGCCCGATGCGGGCACAGCAGCGAGCTCGACGCGGCCTCAATCGCACCAATTACGCGAAGTGGGCGCCGTTATCAACGGGCGCCGGGCCCGGCGATAAGGTGCAGCTCGTGCCTGGCGCGCCTGGCGTCTGCAATGCGGTCCGGCCAGGCCCGGCTGGGGCCGACGGCCGCGCCGGAGAGCGGCGGCACGCGGGTATGCTCAGCCGCCGAGCAGCCGGGCGATCTCCGCCATCGCGGTGGCCGGGAGCGGCCCCAGCCGTAGCGTCGCAGCGTTCTGCTCGGCCTGCGCTACCGTCCCGGATCCCCGGGATCGGCACGGTGCGTGGGCTGCGGGCAAGCAGCCAGCCCAGCGCACCCTGGGCCAGCGTCCGCCCGCCGCTTGTGAGCACCTCCCGGATGGCGCCGAGCGGACGAGCAGCTCCGGTGCCGGGCGCCGGTCCGTGAAGTACTCCATACAAGATGGCCCCCCGGCCCGCGCACGTCCCCGGCGGGCAGCCGGGAGGCGGCGTGGTATTTGCCAGTGAGCAGGCCCATGGCCAGCGGTCCGCGGTTGATGCTCGCGATGTCGCAGGCGTCGCAGACGTCAAGCATCACGGGCGCGTCGGCGAGCACGCTGAGCCCGTGCTGGACCGCGGCGCAGTGCGGCCCGTTGGCGAACGACACTGCGCGCTCCGGGTCGTCGGTGCTCCACCCGTAGCTGCGGATCATGCCATCGGCGGTCAGATCCTCGAGTGTCCCGGCCACCCTCCCGGGCCCGAATATCGGCAGGCTACCCAAGTGCAGCTGGTACAGGTCGATCCGGTCGTTGCCTAGCCGCCGCAGTGACGCCTCGCATGCCCGCCTGACATACGCTGCCGAGACGTCCTGGCCCGTCATCGTGCGGTGCCCAGCGTCGAAGGTGTTGCCGAACTTGGGCGATCACCACCTCGTCACGATGGTCGGCCAGCGCGGCCCAGCACCCGGTCGCTGTTCCCGGTGCCGTAAACGTCCGCGGTACCGAAGAACGTGATCCCCAGCCCGTACGCGCGGCGCACCGCCGCGGCCGATTCCACCTCATCTACCTCGCACCAGCCGACCGGGATGCCGCCGCTGGCGCTATCGGTGAATGGCCCGCCGATCGCCCAGCGGCCGAACCCGACCTCGCCGACCTTGATGCCTATGCGACCCAGCACCCTGCTCATTTCCGCTCCTCGCATTAGCCTGTCCGGCCAGCATGAGGGCTAGAGCGCGGTCTAGGTCAAGGCGCAGGCCCGGTGGAGCTTGCCGGGAACGTGCCTGTCAACAAGGCACGACACGCATAGCGGGCCGTTCTGTACTGCTTGGTCTGGGCGACTTGTCGCAGACAGCGGGCGCATACTCGGCAGCCGTTTGCCAGCCATCCCGTGTCGCCGATGATGACCGTAAGCGCACCGGGATCGGGGTATGAGCACTCCGCTGCTGTCCACGCTGGAGTGACGGGCCCTCCGGCAGCTGGCCCGAGGGCTTGCGCCCAGGCGACGAAGCGGCATGGCGCCAAGTCGTACCGTAATAATCATGGCCGATTGTGTTCCGTGCTTGTTCCGTCAAAGGGCGCTTGGCACCGCAACCGCCCAGGGCAGCGGATCCGGCAAAATGCGTCCGGACGGTATCACTGCAGTTCAGGACTATGTTGACCAGGGAGGACCCGGGCGGACCGCGGTGGCCCGGACCGTGCACTTTCAGCGTCACGGATGGTCTGCGTACTAGGCCTGAGCTGGGGTTTGCTGGTGGCAGGTGTTGGGTTCGAACCAACGTAGCCGCCTAGACGCCCTCGTAGTCGGCTGGCTCACCGCCCAACAGTGTCGTTCATGGTCGGTGCGCGCGCCGTAGCTCACTAGCGCTACCTTTGGGTACAATGCTGGGGATGGCTGGAGGCAATCATGGCTAGAAGCACGTCCTTCCGGATCAGTGACGCGGCCAAGAGCCGCCTATCATCCCGGGCCGCGCATGAGGGCGTGACCGCGACTGCGCTACTGGATCAGCTCATCGTCGAGGGCATCGACCAGCTCGACTATCCCGGAGTGATCTTCCGCGGCCCGGCGCACGACCGGAGGGCCGCCCTAGCCGCAGGCCCGGATGTGTGGGAGATCATCGCCAGACTCCAGGAGCTGGCCGGCACAGAAGAGCAGCGCATCACTCTGCTGAGCGAAGAGTCTGACGTGCACCCCCGGCTCATCCGCATCGCCCTCGACTACGCCGCAGATCATGCCAGCGAGATCAGCGAGCGGATCGGCCGCAACCGGGCGATGGCCAAGCGCAGCCATGAGACGGCGCAGCAGCGTCAGGCCCTGCTGGCGTGACCGCGTTCCTGATAGACGAGATGTTCCCTGCGACAGCGGCCGGCCTGCTGCGGGACAAGTACGGTCACGACGCGGTCCACGTCACCGAGGTTGGCCTGCGCGGCGCTCCGGACACGCAAGTCGCGGCAACAGCCCGTGCGGACAGCCGGGCCGTCGTCACCGAGAACGTCGCCGACTTCTCCGCCGAACGCGACATCGTGCTCGTTTTTGTCTTAAAGAGGAACCTGCCCGCGGGCGGCGCGCATGCCCCTGCCCTCGCAGCAGTTCTGGACCGCTGGAACCACGAGCACCCAGATCCGTACCTCGGCCCGCACTGGCCCCGGGTGGATTAGAAGATCATTCCCTGTGCAGGCGCCCATCTCGTCATCGGCGAATTGGCACTACACCTATGACCTGTCCACCCAGGAGCACCTGACGTCGGGCTCGACGTATCCGATCCTGGCCCGGCTGGCCCGAGGCCCGACCCGCGACAAAGCCGGCAACCGGCTGCGACCGGTATCTGATGCCGCCCGGCGGATCCAGGCAGAGCAGACCGAGCGGAACGGTGGGTCGCGTGCGGACGCTCGGTAAGCCGTTGCACGCGCTCCCGGCGATCACCGCGATCGTGCTCATACCTGGGCTGTCGGCATCGCCACGCAACTTCCGCACCTGGCCGTCGCCCACCACTGGAACACCGCCTGGGCCAGCCTGGACGTCGCGATCGGGCTCGCCCTGACCAGCTGGCTGGCTCGCCGACGCGACGCCAGGGCCGCGCTCGCCGCCACCGCGACCGCGACGCTGATGTGCGCCGATGGCTGGTTCGATCTGTGCACCTCCGCACCGGGACACCCGTTCGCCTACGCCGTCGCCGAGGCAACGGCCGAACTGATGGTCGCCGCCGTCTGCCTGGTCATCGGACTGCATACCCAACAGGATGCTGACGGGCGGCCATCGGATGATCTTCGCCTGTCGGCTGAGCCGGCGGCGGCGTGCCGCTGTCGGCGCCGGGCCAGGGCCCGATGTAGCGAGGGCCGGGTGCACCGGCGTGGGCGCCGGCCCGGCGCGGGCTTATTGACCGCTACGGCTATATGAGTAGTGTTACCGTTCATGCAGCGTAACCGTCCCCCGTCGCCACAGGCGATCAACGTCTTGCGGGCGCTGGCCGCCGATCCGGCCCGGTGGCGCTACGGCTATGACCTGGCCGCCGAGGTGCACCTTAAATCGGGTTCGTTGTATCCGATCCTGGTCCGGCTCGCCGACCGTGGCCTGCTGGAAACCTCCTGGGAACCGGGCCGGGGCAGCCGGCCGCCCCGGCATCTGTACCGACTGACCCCGGCCGGCCGGGAGTTTGTCGCGGCGCTGACCGCCGCCCGCGCCGACCGGACGACCCTGAACCCGCACAACCGCTGGAGTGAGGCGTAATGCTATCTGTTCCCATGTTGGGCCTGCTGGGCATCATGATCGCCCTGCATCGGCGTAACCCGCAGAGGTTCCTGGACGGCCCCACCGAGGACGCGCCGCTGCGGCTGATGCGCTGGGCGGCCGGCCTGCTGTCCCCGCAACGCCACGAGTGGGGCCAGGCCATGCTGGGCGAGCTGGGCCACCTCGAGGGCCGGATCCGGCGGCTGCGCTTTGCGCTGGGCTGCGTCGTCGCCGCACTCGTGCTCCCACCCTGGGGACGGGCCGCCGCCGGGGTCTGGGCGATGATCGTGCTTGCGGCCGGTGCCGTCGGCCTGGACGGCGGATTGGCGGCCCGCTACCGGCTCGGCGGCGGCGACTGGATCGCGGCAGCGATCTTGACCGTCTTCGTGACCGGTGTCCTGCTCGGCGCCAGCGCCCTGGTACGCCGCCCCGGTGTCACGATTCCCGGCCTGCTCGGCGGCCTGTTCATCACCGTGACCTGGCTGACCCTGTCCGGGTTCACGTTCCTCGACCAGCTCTTGCCGAATACCGTGCCCTGGCACCGGCTGGTGCAGGTGATCGTGGTGCCGTTCATCGTGGGCGCCGCCGGCACCTTGTGGGGCCGTGACCCGATCGCCGGAAAGCGCATCGCCCGGCTCGCCGCCATCACCGCCAGCCTCGGCCTGTTCGTGTACACGTCGATCGCGGTCGCCGCGATCGGAGGCGGCGGACCGTTCGACCAGGACGGCGGCGGGACTCTCCGGGGCACCATCAGCGACCGGCTCGGCAACAACCTGGTCCTCCTGGCCTTCACCACCCTGGTCGTCGCCACCATCGGATGGGGCGGCGCCGCCGCGGCCGGCCGCCTGCTCCGCCGCACACCCACACCGACAGTTCCCGGCCCGATCAGCCCGAACCCCGAAACCCAGCAGGCAGCGTAACCCCGATGACCACACCGGACCAGACGGGCCGAGCGGTTCCCGTACGACGTGGTCGCCGAACCGTGCGCATCGCGCTGCTGTGCCTCGTCGTGGCAGCGATACTGTTCCTCGCCGTCATCGGCTGGATTCCCGGCTGAAATGGCCCTGGCTCACGTTAGGTGAGCGGCGATAGGCCGCGGTGCTACCGCCGAAGACCGCCGACGCAATTCGGCACGCGATAGCTACGAGCAAGACATGCTCAACGGTGACACCGCGCGCGGGTGGGCAGCAGTTCCTCGACATCCCGGTAGGACAGCCCATATCGCGGGTACCAGCGGACCGCGACCGAGATCACCTCCCGCGGGAACGGAAGCCAGCCAAGACCGAGTTCGTGCCAGGTGCAGTCGGCGGACCAGTCTCCAGCCAGCCGCGATCGACCAACGCAACAGTGCCGTTTCGCCTGTGCGTGTCGGGGTTCCAAAACTCGGTCTATTCCTGTGACCTGGGGCGACAGGCGAGGTATAGCCATGGGGCATGATGATCAGCAGTGTCTCTTCGCCTGCTCTACCTGATCTTCGTCCGGCTCTGCAGCTGGCTGGTCGGCACTGTTGCATTGCGCCGTCCCTGTGCGCGTCAGGGTATGATCACTCGAGATCCGCGCTGGTCATATGGCGATTGCCAGGTCGTCGAAGGCCTTCCGTAGCCTCTGGAGATCGGGGACGTCGGTGGCAATGTCGTAGTGGCCGCGCCGCAAATTCTGCACGAAGGCATGACCGGCGGCGAGAATCCGCGCTGAGCGTTGCCGTTTCAGTCCGCGCATCGGCCGGAGCCGGGCTTTCAGCCGCCCGTGATCTGCCTCGACCAGGTTGTTCGCGTACTGCTCAGCGATGTGCAGCGCCGAGGGCACCAGCTCATCGAGGACCCGCGGGTAGACGGGCGCGCGGTCGGTCGTGACCTCGGCCGGGGCCGTGCCCGCGCGCACCGCCCGGGTGAAGAAGCGCCGGGCGGCCGCCAGGTCACGGCGCACGGACAGCAGGACGTCGATGACCTGGCCATGCTGATCGAGCGCCCGGTAGAGATAGGTCCACTTGCCTGCGCTGGTCAGCAGTTGTCGCGGGTGATCCCGCCACGCGGGCGGCCTCGGGCCCGGGCTCGTAGGTCGCCGGGGCAGCCGCCTCGGCGGCGAGCTGGCGGACCCAGCGCATCCGCTCGGCGGCCGCCTGGGGGTGGTCGCCGAACTCTTGTGCCATCCGGCTGATGCAGCCGCGGGTACCGAACCGGCGCACGGCGCGGCTGATCGCCGCGGTCACGTTTTCGGCGGCCGGAGCGGCCGATCGCTGCAGCGCGGAGG
>CAVZKE010000007.1:0-163899 GCA_963775745.1 uncultured Actinomycetota bacterium | reverse complement strand
GGGCGTTATCGTAGCATATTCCGGTCCCGTCCGACGGAACGCTTGATGCTGAGTTCTCCGAGTTTTTCCACCGAACTCGGCAGAGGTATAGTTGCTGCCACGGTCGGGAGTGGAATATGGCGCCCTCGAGGGAGATCAAGATTACGGGCAGCCATCTCGATTGCGCTGGAAATTAGCGGGGTCTTGTAATTGTCGTCCATCGCCCACCCGACGATTTTCCTCGTCGCGCAGTCGATGACCGTCGCGAGATAAACCCAGCCTTCCCAGGTATCGATATACGTGATATCCCCGACCATTTTCTCACCAGGCTTGCTCGCGGTGAAGTCACGGTTCACCAAGTCGGGAATGGGGCCGGCCCCCCCGTCCTGCTCAGTCAGCGAAAAACGCCAGGGCTTCGGCTGGCACGGCTCCAGGCCCAGGTCACGCATGATCTTACGGACAGTCTCGTCATCGACGGAACTCACCGCCGCGGACCAGGGCCGCGTGGATCCGCCGGTACCCGTACTCGGAATTATTCGCCTCGAAGAGCGCTTTTATCTTTATTTCCAGCAGCTCCCGGCGCTGTGCGGCTCTCGCTCAGCGGACGCGTCCTCCAATCAGTAGCGTCGGTTTCGACAATCCCAGCCATTCGCACATCTGCACGACGGTTGGAGCCTCGCCCTCAGCGGGCAGAGTGGCGCACTCAGCGTCGATGAACTCGTATTTCTCGCTCACCGCTGCTCCCTCGCGGAAGTACGCCGCCGCTTTTTTCAAGAACACGTTCTCAAGCTCAAGCTCGCGGACACGGCGCTCCAGTTCCCGGGACCCGCTCGCCGTCGGGCAGATCCCGGACGGCAGCTGCTGCCCGGCGAGTTTCCTCCGGTACGCCTTTACCCAGAACCCGAGTGTGGTATCGTTGATATTGAGTTCGCGCGCCACCTCGGTTATCGTCCGAGGCGGCGAGGAGTCGACCACTTTCTTGACGGCCTGCTCCTTAACTCAGGAGTGAGAATGCTTTGGTTTCCCCGGCACTTGATCCCGTTCCTTTCCGGCGAGAATCCTATTGGATCCCCTGTCCGGAAAATCTGGGGCACCTCACCCACCGGTCCTTCCCCTCGCCTGTGGCCGCCATGGCTGGGACGGCGGTCCTTGGGCTTCCCCGTGAGCTTCGCACCCAGCCGGTCAGGAACCGGTCACGCACGTCACGGCGGGGACAGGTCGAACACAGACCCGTAGCTACGTCGCTGGCATCAGCCAGACCTCCTCAACTAGCTCACTCACCACGTGCGACATCGTGTCGCAAGCAGCACCGTCACCAGCGCCAGCCGGGACGGGGACCAGCCCGCCGAGCGCCGCAGCCATCGAGAGCAGGAAGCCCAGGATCGACTTGGCCGGCACTCAGGATCGTCCGGAAGGCGAACGTGAGCAGGAGGAACGCCAGGCCGACCACGACGATCAGGAAGATCGGCAGGCCGCCGGACAGCTTGGCCGAGACGTCGATGTTGGAGGCCGTGGTGCCGCCGACCAGGATGTGCGCGCCGGTCTGGCCCTCGATCGCGGCCCGGTCGTCGCGGATCGTGTGCACGAGGGCGGCGGTGGCCGGGTTGCCCGGCCCGGATTCCGGGATGAGCTTGAGCAGCGAGATGCCGTTCTGCCTGGTCACCGGGGCTACCTGCGCGACGCCGGGCAGCTTGTCCAGGGCCCGGCCCTGCCGGGTGTCCGCGGGGCTGCGGATATCCTGGGCGACGATCAGCAGTGCGCCGTTGAAGCTGGTGCTGAAGCCTTCGGTGGTGAGATCGTAGGCCTGACGCTGGGTGTCGCCGGCGGCCTGCGAGGCTCCGCTGGGCAGGCCCAGATGGATCGACGCCGCCGGGATCGCGAGCACGCCGAGCAGGGCGATCCCGGCGCCGAGCACGGGCACCGGTGCCGCACGACGAACCGGGCCCAGCCCGCCCCCGCGGAGCTGTCCGGGTCGCGGCGCTGCGCCGGGCGACCCGCCCGGCGCGTGCACCGAGCAGTGGCAGCCGGGTGAACGTGGCCACCTGGGGCCGGCGAAGCCCAGCATCGCCGGCAGCAGCGTCAGGGCGATCAGCAGCGCGACGGTGACCGAGGCCGCCGCGGCCAGGCCCATGACGGTCAGGAACGGGATGCCCACGACGGTCAGGCCGCACAGCGCGATGATCACGGAGAGGGCGGCGAAGACGACGGAACTGCCGGCGGTGCCCATGGCCAGCGGCACCGACTCCTCCGGGGTCATGCCGTTGAGCAGGTTGGTCCGGTGCCGGGACAAGATGAACAGGCCGTAGTCGATGCCGCAGGACAGGCCGAGCATCAGCGCGACCGTGGTCGACGCCGAGGCGATCGTCACCACCGACGCGACGGCGGTGATGCCCATCAAGGTGGTGATCACGCCGATGATCGCGCCCGGGATGGGCATGCCCGCGGCCGCGAAGGCGCCGAAGGTGATCATCAGGATCCCGAACGCGATGATCAGGCCGATCAGCTCGGGCACCTCGGAGATGACTGTACGCCAGCCCGGATAGACGCTGCCGTTGTACGCGACCCGCACGCCGTCGGCCTGTACCGGCTGCATCGCGGCCTTTACGGCGGCCAGGCTCGAGTCCTTCACGGCGGTCGCCGGGCTGACCACTGCACCTGCCCTAGCGCGATCTGGCCGCCTGACGACACCAGGTGGCCCTGGTAGGGATTGGTGACCGCGGTGACCTGCGGGATCGACTTGACCCTGGCTATGGCCGACTCGATTGCGGCCTTGACGGTCGGATCGGTGACCTTCGCGGTGCCGGTGGTGGCGAAGACGATCGTGGTCTGGCCGCCGCTGAACGCCGGCAGCCGGGCCTCCAGGACGGCCGCGGCATTCTGCGCCTCGGTGCCCGGGATGGTGAAGGTGTCGTTGGTCTTGCCGCCGCTTCCGATGGCGATGGCGATGGCGGCGATGGCCGCAGCCAGCCAGGCCGCCAGGACCAGCCGCCGTCGCCGGAACGCGAAGCGGGCGAGGCGGTACAGATAGGTCGACATGAGGGTTTCCTTTGTTTTGGCAAGTGGTTGCCTGGTCTGTTGGTTCTGGCGTGTTGCCGCGAGGGCTGCGTTAAGCCGGTGAGCTGAACCCGTGCGAATGGCCGCGGGTGCACTGGGCCTCCTGACTTGCCGGCTAGCCCGGTCCGCCCGGGCCTGACCCAGCCAGCGTGCCGCTGGCTGGCCCGCCTGTCAGTGACCCCAGTGCGGCATGCCTTGCCGACAGCGCGGTACGGTTGACCGCGCGGCCGTTGCCTGTCCTCGCCGGGGGCGGGACGGCTCCGCCGCCTGGCAGTAGCGTGCCGCCGTCGTCAAACAGCACCACCCCGTTGCATAGCAGGCTCCACCCCTGCTCAGGGCGGCTAGCCACGGCTCTGGCGCTGATGCGATCCGCCGCCCCTGGATCCGGGCACCTGGGCTGATGCGGGCACGCCCGGCTCCCGGGCTGCCGGGCGGGTCCCGGTGGCGCGCGTCGCAGATGCGTCATCTCAGGTCCTCTCAGTGAACGCTGTACGGGCGAGATGCCGTGCTCATCGTCGGGCGCTGGCTGGCTCCTGTCGTCCCGGCTTCTGGTGAGATGACGGGCTGATGGTGGCGGGCCAGCTGCCGCAGTCCGTCGCAGTAGGCGGGGCCTGGAGCATCCAGCCGAGCTCGGCCTGGCCTTGACGCCGATCGCCCCCGACCCGCGGGCCAGCGCCCCAGGCGAGTGCCCGGCGAGGCGGAACTGTTGTGGCCCCGCAACTTCGCGGGGCTCACTCACGGCGCCGGGCGGGCCACGCCGCCTTCGTGTCGGCGCCTGATCGGTATCGCTCGAAGGCCCAGGGGTCGTGGGCGGAGAACATCTGCACCTCGTCTCCGTGCCCGCGCCAGAGTTCGCGCAGCCGGGCCTGGTTCGCGACACGCAACGGCCGGTCGACCTCGGTGAGTTCCTCGAGTGCCTCCCATAGCGGGAGTGACCAGCGCTGGCCGGGGTGGATCTCGCCGTCGTGGCAGTAGGCATCCCCGGCGTGCATGAGCCAGCGGTCACCCTGGCGTACCGCGACCGCGCAATGGCCGGCGGCGTGGCCGGCCAGGGGAATCAGCAGGAAGTCGCTGGGCAGGCCGTCAAGCTCCATGGCGTCGAAGCCGAACCAGGCGCCGCGGCTGGCGGCGGCATAGGTTCTCCAGCGCGGCCGGTGAGCCCAGCGGGCGGGCCGGTAGCGAGCGCCGTGCTCGGGATGCGGGCTGGTGGTGGCCATCGCAGCCCGGTACACGGTGTCGTGGTGTTACCGGCATGTTTATCTGGCCGCAGATCGATGATCAACGGCAACGCTCATTGGTGATGGCTGGCGCTTACACCACGAGCACTTCCGAGGCCGCTTAGGTCCTATCCGCCGCCAGTGCCTGGCCGGGGTGGCCACTCGCCGCTTCCGAGGCCCATCGCGGAGCGTGACCAGGTGTGCTGGCCCAGGGCTGCCGGGATCCGCGCCTGCCGAATATTTACGCGACGCTTGCTGACGGACTCCGATCGTAGGGGCACGCAGATCATCTGATCGGTGCTGGCCGTGCGGCCAGGACACTGCGGCGATGATTCATCAGGGCTGGCTGCGCGGCAGCCACCGGTGAGGGCCGGGGCCATCCGGTGCTCGAACTGGGTGAGGACGAGTCACAGTGAGGCGAGGACGCGGACGCGGTCGGCGATGACGCGCCGGGCGGCGGTGGAGGTGAAGGCGATGAAGTCGAACTCATGCGGGACGCCAGGGTGGAGGTGGAACTCGACCGGGACGCCAGCCTGGCCGAGGCGCAGGGCGTAGGTGAGGTCCTCGTCGCGGAAGATGTCGAGCTGGCCGACCTCGATGTAGGCGGGCGGCAGCCCGGCCGGGTCGGCGACGCGCGCCGGGGCCGCGTAGGCGGGGGTGTCCGGGCCGCCAGCGGCGTTGCCGAGCAGGGCCTGCCAGCCGGTGCGGTTGTCGTCCCACGACCACCCGACGAATGGCGCGAGCTGCGGGTCTGGAGTCACAGTGCGGTCGTCGAGCATCGGCATGATGAGGATCTGCCTGGCGATGGCCGGGCCGTTGCGGTCGCGCGCCAGGATCGACACGGCGGCGGCCAGGCCGCCGCCGGCGCTGTCGCCGATGACGCCGATGCGGGCCGGGTCGGCACCGAGGTCGGCGGCGTGCTCGTGCAGCCAGGCCAGGGCGGCGTAGGCGTCCTCGACCGGGACTGGGTGGGGGTGCTCGGGGGCGAGCCGGTAACCGGCCGACAGGATGGGTGTGCCGCTGGCCGACACGTACCGGGAGACGTACCCGTCGAACATGCCGGCGCGGCACGGCGATCATGCCGCCACCGTGCAGGTAGAGCGCGGCCGGGCCGGGCTGGCCGGTGGCGTCCTTGCGGGCGTACCAGCGCAGCGGGATCGTCGCGCCGTCGGCGGTGGCCAGCTCGTGTTCGGTGATCGTGACGTCGCCGGTGTGCGGATGGGCGGTGTCGGCGTAGCGGAAGATGCTCTCCAGCATGGCGATGCGGGGGGCGACGTCCCCGGCCGGCGGGGGCGTGCTGCCGGGCGGGGGCGTGAGGGGGGCGAGCGCCTCGGCGACTTCGGGGTCAAGGGTGAAGGACATGACGGTTCTCCTTTGCGTACGAGCGATGTACCCGGGATGAGCGGTATGCGGGATGAGCGGTGTGCTCGCGGGAGATGGTGCGTCCGGGACGTGCCCGCGGCTGCCAGGCCCGGGGTTGCGGAGGTCAGGGGGTCAGGACGGTCTTGCCAGCCAGCCGCCCGGCGACGGCTTCGTCGTGGACGGCGGCCAGCTCGGTCAGCGGCCGCCGCCCGGTCACGTCGATCTTCAGCTCTCCGGCGTCGATGCGGGCGACCAGGTTGGCGAGCTGGGCGGCGTCGCTGTGCACGAAGACGGCCACCACCCGAACCCCGCGCCCGGCGTCGTCGAGGTCGGGGAAGGTGGTGCTGACGAAGGCTCCGCCGTCGGCGGCCAGGGCCGCCAGCAGCGCGGTCTCTTCGGGGCTGGTGCGCACCAGGTTCAGCACCACGTCGAACTGCTGCCCGGCCACCGCCTGCGGGAGCGGGGTGGCGGTGTAGTCGATGATCCGGTCCGCTCCGTAGGAGCGCAGGCGGCCGGTGCTGCGCGCGCTGGCGGTCGCGGTCACGATGGCACCGGCCTGCTTTGCCAGCTGGACGGCGTACGCGCCCACCGCGCCGCCCGCCCCGTTGACCAGGACGCTCTGCCCCGCCTTCAGGCCGGCGTGCTCGAACAGCGACTGCCAGGCCGCCAGCCCGGCCGAGGGCAGCGCCGCGGCGTCGGCCAGCTCGACGGCGCGGGGCGCGGCGGCCAGCGCCTCGGCGGGCACGGCGACGTACTCGGCGGCCGCACCGGGCGCAGTCACCGGCAAGAACGCCACCACCGCGTCCCCGGCGCTCCAGCCGCTCACGCCCTCGCCGGCCTCGGCGATGACACCGGCAACGTCATAGTTCGGAACGTGCGGGAAGGCCACCGGGAACACCTGCTGCACAAAGCCCGCGCGGATCGCCACGTCCAGCGGGTTGAACGCCGTGCCGGCCACCCGGACCACCACCTGCCCCGCACCCGCCACCGGACGGTCAGCGTCCTCGTAAACCAGGACGCCGCTGTCGCCGTAGGAGTGGTAACGCACTGCCTTCATGATCCCTCCTCAGGTCTCCTGCTTCGAAGTTGAAGCATGTACGGGCACTAACCTGCTTCGGCTTCGAAGCAATCCCGCCGCGCGTGTGACGATTGTCACAGTGCTTCGAATTCGAACATGTACGGTGGAGGCATGACCGACCACGCCCCGGACCCCGGCACCGGTGGCGGCGCTGGCGCTGATGGCGTCCACGCGCTCGATCCCCAGCAGCTGGTGACCTACTTCGTGCTCACGGAAGCCGTCAGCCTGCTCCAGTACCAAGTCGAACAGCAGCTACGCGCCGAAGGCGACCTCAGCTACGTGCAATTCCAGCTCCTGGCCCGCCTCGCCGACGCGCACGGTCCACTGACCATGACGCAGCTGGCCGACGGCGTCGTCTACAGCCGCAGCGGCCTGACCTACCAGGCCGGCCTGCTGGAAAAGGTCGGCCTCATCACCCGCGGCCCCAGCCCCGACGACGAACGCGCCACCCTGGTCACCATCACCGACAACGGCCTGGCCCTCGTCGACCGCGTCTTGCCCGGCCACGTCCAGGTCATCCGCCGCCTGCTGCTCGACCCCCTGTCCGGCGACGACCTGCACCATCTCGGGGACATCATGACCCGAGTCCGCGACCACATGCGCGCCCGGCCACCCCGCTCTGCCGCCCCCCGCAAACACCGCCCCAGTCCCACCTCCCCGGCCCCGGCCACGACACAGGCCTGAACCGAAATTCCCCGCAGCCAGCCCGGCCAGACCACGCTCCAAAGCGATCAGCGCGCCGCGGCGGACGACCAGAGCGGCCAGTTCTGGCCCGGCACCGGTCGGCAGCCCGCTGTCGGAAGCGGCGGGTGAGTCGGCGGGGGGAATCTCACCCCCCGCCGCTCTCAGGACCGGACGTGACGGTCTCCCGTCATCCGGCCCCCACAGTCCGGCCTTGGGTGAACGCGATGAGCTGCCAGTGGGCGAACAGGCCAGGCTTGTACTGATACACCTTCTGCAGCCAGGCCATCGCTTTGGCGTACTTGCCGCGGAATCGCTTGAACATGTGCATGGCCCACCGGACTAGGTGCTCGTTGATGCGCCATGCCAGGAAACACAACTCGGAGCGGTAGAAGGCTCCGTAATAGTTGATCCAGCCCTGGACCTGAGGATTGATCTCCCTAGCCAGGCTGGACAGGTCCGCGCTGCTGTAGGACACCGCTGATTTCTAGAGCTGTTCGAGGTTCTTTAGAGCACGTTTTGGAGCAAGCCCCGCGTACTTTAGAGCAGCCTGCTGAGCGAGAGCGGTCGGCGGGCGCCCCGAACGAAGGTGCCGCCTGTCGGCCGCCTGGTGTAGATCTCGGTACCCGCGGGGGCGATCGCGGGCTATTGGAGACGGGTGCAGCTCGCCTGAAGGGACTGTGTGAGCTGCACCCTTCAGAATTCGGCCTGGGGCAGCACGGCATCGTTGTTCCCGGGCGCGGAAGCAGGGCCGAGCTGAATCCGCTCTGGACGGAGATTAATCCCGAACGTACCCGTGGTTCCCGCAGGGTCATCAGGTAGGTCGCCTGATGGCGGCTGGGCAGCCGCTACCGGGTGGCGCCTGGGGTATCCGCCGGAGCGGCCCCGGGGACAGGGGTGGTGAGCAGGTCGATTAGCAGGCCGAGCCGGGCCTGCTCGCCACCCGGGGACAGCCGGTGGTCGCGGCTCAGCGCGGCAAGGCCGTGCAGGGCGCTCCACACGACTTCGGCGTAGGTGCCGGTGTCGCGGCCGGCGGCCAGAGGCTCCAGCGCGGCGGCGAACTCGCTGAATCCGGCCCGCAGCGGGGCGGGGGTCTGCTGGGTGGCGAACTGCACGTCGATCGGCATGGTGAACATGGCCTCGTACAGCGCCGGCCTGGAGTTCGCGAACTGCAGGTAGGCATCGGCCAGTGCGGCAACGGCTGCCCTGGGGGACCGGCCGGCCAGCCGCGCCCGGCGGAGCTCGGCCGCCAGCTCGGCAAAGCCCTGGAGGGCCACCTCGGCGATGATCGCCTCCCTGGACGCGAAGTGGCTGTAGAGCACCGGCTGGCTGTACTCGACGCGGTCGGCCAGCCGGCGGGTCGTTACCGCGTCCCAGCCCTCGGCCTCCGCCAGTTCCCTGGCCGCCGTGACGATGAGCTGATGGCGCTGGGCGCGCTCGCGTTCCTTGCGGGCCTGGATGGACATGCCAGCAAGTATAGCATTGCTAGGATGCTTTGCCAGTGCTACTCTGCCGGTGAACGAGTTCCTAGCAACGCTAGGATTCCAGGAGAGGAGCCTGCTCATGCTCACCGCCACCGCCTACGCCCTGACCGCGCTCATCGCGGCGGGGCTCATCTTCATCGGCGCGCGCTTCCTGCTGGTGCCCCGCGCGGCCGCCGCCGGGTACGGCGTGCCGGCCGCCCCCGGCGCCGACATCTCCCCCTACCTGGCGGTCAAGGGAGACCGTGACATCGGGTTCGGCCTGGTCGCCCTCGCGCTGCTGATCGCCGCGCCGGCACACGCGCTGGGCTGGTTCCTGGTGGCCGCCGCCAGCATGCCGCTGGGCGACATGCTTATCGTCCTGCGCAACCGCGGCCCCAGGGCCACCGCCTACGGCGTCCACGGCGCGACCGCCGCCGTGATGCTCGCGATCGCCGCCGCACTGCTACTGGCCTGATGAATGTCGCCGCGGCGACGGGCCTGCCCGTCGTCGACGAGCGGTGGACCAGCTGGTGCCCGAAGCGAGCTAACTGGCCGACGAGACCTGCCAACCGAGGCAATT
The DNA here is from genome assembly GCA_963775745.1 of uncultured Actinomycetota bacterium. Taxonomy (GTDB): domain Bacteria; phylum Actinomycetota; class Actinomycetes; order Streptosporangiales; family Streptosporangiaceae; genus DATBGO01. Next base: position 154,485 of record CAVZKE010000007.1, on the reverse strand, counting down.
TCTTTAACCAGCGAAGCTAGTGACTACTCACTACTAAAGGAGAAGGCGATGAGCACCCGAAGCCAGACCATCTGGACCTTCGCAGTGACCTCGGCTGCCCTGTTCATGGCGTCACTCGACAACCTCGTGGTGACCACGGCGCTGCCGTCGATCCGCGACCACCTGCACGCCTCGCTGGAGGGGCTGCAGTGGACTGTGAACGCGTACACCCTCACATTCGCCGTGCTGCTGCTCACGGGCGCCACGCTGGGCGAGCGGTACGGCCGCCGCCGGCTTTTCGCGGGCGGCCTCGGCCTGTTCACCGCGGGATCGGCGGCTGCGGCGCTCGCGCCCGGCATCGGGTGGCTCGTGGCGGCGCGAGCGGTGCAGGGCGTCGGCGCGGCGATCCTGATCCCGCTGACCCTCACCCTGCTGTCCGCGGCGGTGCCGCCGCAGCGGAGGGGTCTCGCCCTCGGTGCATGGGGAGCGATCGGCGGCCTGGCCGTCGCCATCGGGCCGCTGGTCGGCGGCGCCGTCGTCGAGGACGCGTCCTGGCAGTGGATCTTCTGGCTGAATGTGCCGATCGGCGTCGCGCTGCTGCCGATCGCCCGCGCCAAGCTGGCCGAAAGCCACGGGCCCGCGACCCGGCTGGACCTGCCGGGCCTCACCCTCGCCAGCCTGGGCCTGCTGGGGATCGTCCTCGGCGTGGTACGCGGCAACGACCATGGGTGGACGAGCGCGACCGTGCTTCCGCCCATGGTCACCGGCGCGCTGCTGGTGGCGGCGTTCGTCGCCTGGGAGCTGCGCGCTGCCGAGCCGATGCTGCCGCTGCACCTGTTCCGCAGCCGCGGCTTCACAATGACCAACACGGCCTCGCTGCTGATGTTCTTCGGGATGTTCGGCTCCATCTTCCTGCTGGCCCAGTTCCTGCAGGTCGTCCAGCATTACAGCCCGCTGGAGGCCGGCCTGCGGATGCTGCCGTGGACCGCGATGCCGGTGCTCGTCGCCCCGGTCGCGGGCGCGCTGTCCGACCGCATCGGCGGCCGGCCGCTGCTTGCGGCGGGACTGGCCCTGCAGGCGATCGGCCTGGGCTGGCTGGCGACGATCGAAAGCCCCACCGTGGCCTACATGGACCAGGTGCCGGCGTTCATCGTCTCCGGTATCGGGATGTCGCTGTTCTTCGCGCCGGTCGCCAACGTCGTCCTCGGCTCCGTGCGGCGTGACCAGGAGGGCATCGCCTCCGGGGCCAACAACGCGATACGGGAACTGGGCGGCGTATTCGGGATCGCGGTTCTCGGCGCCGTGTTCTCCGCTCGCGGGGGATACGCCAGCGGAGCGGCGTTCGTCTCCGGCCTGGCTCCCGCCGTCTGGGTCGGCAGCGTGGCGGTGGCCGCCGCCGTGGCCGCCGCGCTGCTGCTGCCGCGGTCGCGCAAGGCGGCGACGGCCGCTCCCGCGGCCGAGCCCGCCAGGGAACTCGACATGGTCCACTGACCAGCCACATCCGTGCCGGCCACACGATACCCATCGCCCGGCGCGCATCCCCATCGTCTTCGGCCTCCTCTCCGTGCGCCTGCGCCCGGATGGGCCGGTACAGAAACCCGGTAACAGAAACCCGGTAACAGAAAAGAAGCAAGGCCATGGCCATCGAACTCAACCACACGATCGCCCCGGCGAGTGACCCGCTTGCCTCGGCGCGGTTCCTGGCCGGCATCCTCGGCCTCGAGGTCAGCCCGCCGGTAGCGCACTTCACGCCGGTCACGCTCGGTAGAGCATCTGGGGAGAATCGAGTCTCCACCAAACCCGGGGGCTCCATTGAGAAGGAGATACAGCGATGACCACGGCACTTAGCCCCAGGATGGTGGCGCCGGGGGAGGGCAAGACCGTCATGCTCTTCGGCGTCCGGTTCAGCTACAAGGTCGAAAGCGCCCACTCCGGCGGAAGCCTGGCGGTGCTGGAAGTGCAGATCCCCGCCAAGACGCTGGTCAAGCCGCACAATCATTCCCGCGAGGATGAGTTCTCCCTGGTTCTCGAGGGGACCGTGGGAGTCAGGGTCGGGGACCGGGTGCTGGAGGCTGGTCCCGGTGCCTACCTGGTCAAGCCCCGGGGCACCCCCCATGCCATGTGGAACGCGGCCAGTACCCCGGCCCGGGTTGCCGAGATCCTCTGCCCGGGCGGGCTGGAGTCCTACTTCGAGGAGCTGGCGCCCATCCTGGATGAGCACCGCACCCCGCCGGAGTACTACGAGCTCGCCGAGCGCTACGGGATCATCATCCAAGACGACTGGATCAAGGACCTGGAAGCCACCTACGGCGTCAAGCTCTGACCGGACAGCGCACTCCTGGGCGACAGCGCGGACACCCAGCCCTACGCTGTCCGGCGGGAGATCGAAGACCTTGAGGCGGTCATCGACGCCAGCGGCAGCGGGTCGGCGCATGTCTACGGGATCTCCTCCGGCGCAGGCCTGGCCCTGTAGACAGCATGCGCGGTACCCACGGTCCTAGCCGATTTTTCCGCCCGCACCCTGAGCAACAGGGCCGCCAACACCGGCGATACCCCCGTGACACAGGATGAATGGGAGGAATCATGACCGCCAGGGTCTGGCGTGGCGTCATCCGCGCCGAAGATGTCGGGGAGTACATCAACTACATACACGACACCGGCGGTGGCGAGTACACGCGCGCGCCCGGCAACCGAGGCGCCTGGACCATGTCGCGGATCGACGGCGACCGCGCCGAGATCATCGCCCTGAGCTTCCGGGACTCCCGCCAAGGCATCGAAGGTTTCGCCGGCCCCGACATCGAACACCAAGTGCTCTACCCCGAAGACGAACGCTACCTCCTGGCGCCCTCCACCATCTCCCACTACGAAATCGCGGCACCATCAGGGTTGGCCGGGGACCACGATGACCACCGGGGGTCTCGGCCTGCGTCAGCGCCTACGGACGTTGTGAGGCTGTTGCGGCAGCCGTGTTTGCGAACCGGTGACAGGGCGCTCGCGTCGACGAGCGCCTCGCCGAGACGGTACGGCGGTAAAGGACGGCCCAGCCCTCCCGATGAGCGCTGAGCCCCGGTGCTGCAGATCCTGCTGCCAGATCGCATGAATAACGGGGCAGTCGGGGCGGATCAGTTGATGGCGCTGCCCAGAACGACCCGTTCGTTCGGGACGCAGTTGAAGCAGTCATACGGGGATCGATTTGCCGACCATAACGAAGGTTCCGGCGCGGCCTCCACGGGCCGACTGTCACGGTCGGTGACGGGAGGCGGAGTGTTCTGCCGGGGCGGACGATCGGTGCGCGGGGGCGATGGCGGGTTCGTTCAGGAGTTCCTGCACGAACCCGCAGGAACGCCGAGTCACAGTCTGCGGCCGAGGCCCGGCAAGATGGCCCGGAGCCAGGACGACGATGGGCCCTCGTCCAGTGCGCAGCGCTGCAACTCTGGCAGGATCGCCTTGCGGTCGGCGAGGCCGTAGCCGTCCAGGAACGTGCGCAGCCGGGCCGCCAGGTCAGGGAGCGGGTCGAATCCTGCCTCGGCCAGGAGGCCCGGCGGGGCGAGTGGCACGAAGGTCCGCGCCGCCGCGGCGAGGTCGGCCAGCGGGTCGACGGGCTGGGCCGCGTCCCAGTCGATGAACGCGACCGGTATCCCGTCCCGGTAAACGGTGTTCCACGGGCCGAGGTCGCCGTGGGAGACGATCTCCCCGGGTCCTGGCGGCCGCGGGTCGAAACGGTAGCTGGTGATGCGTGGCCGGAAGCCGGCGGCCGCCGTGTGCAGTTTGCGGATCAGCCGTCCCGCTCCGCGCAGGGCCAGGTCGGTCCTGGCATAGGGCGGGAGCCGGTGCCCGTGCCCCGGCTGCCAGCATGGGTCGTTGGCGACGTCGCCGTCGATGAAGGTCAGGACTTCCCGGTCGCCTTCGATCCCCAGCAGCCGGGGAGCGCCGCCGAAACCGGCAGCCTCCAGATGCCGCAGGTACTCGTGCACGGCGGGCGACCATGCTCCCATCGGCCGCAGCAGCAGGTTACCGCGCCGCGTCATCCCGCTGGTCATCCGGCCGCCGGAGACCGGCACCTCGCCCGCCCGCGACCGCTGGTGGCTGGTCATCAGGCAAGTATCGCCACGACCGGCGCGTACCAGCCAGCGCTGCCTGAAGGGCTGGCCGGTCATCGGCCCGGGTGCCCGCGCCTACGGCGCCGGGTGCCAGCTGCCCGCGCCAGGGCCCGTGCTGGCAGGCACGCCGATCGGCCAGTTCTGTTCATGGCTAGCAATGCAGAATTTGCAACGCCTGGCCACGCAGATCGGCTACGGGCGCTGTCGGCAAACCTTCGTTCAGTTGCGCAGCGTTAGTGGAGCTGCGGTCGGCATGGTGCCGCCACCGCAGACCAGGCATCGGCAGGGCTTGGCGCGAGTGACAGTAATGCTCATCGACCGTTGCCGATCCGTGCTCATGGAGCGCTGCCGCCAGATCGCCAGATAGCGAGGGCGGTAACACCAGGTGGCGAGGAAGCCGAGTGCACATGTCGCCATGACGCTAGCCGCACCGAGTAGCACGAGCTTGCCAACCAGCCACCGGGTCCGGCCGATTTCCTGCGTCCAGGCGAAGCGGAATGTGCCCGACTCGATTTCACGGGCGAGCATGGGCGCCCCGATGAACGTCCCGGTCCGACCAGGGATGACCACCAGCGTGATCGTGATCAGCGACAGGTTGTTGGTTTGCGCGGCAAGGGAGTTCAGCAGATCTGGGCAGTTAGCCTCGACGATTCAGGGTGCGGTCGGGTGCTGGTTACTGATCATGTTGTGCCGGTTTCCGGCCATGGTGTCTGGTTCGCAGGTTTCCGTGGGTGACGGTGCCGCCCGATGTGCTCGGGGCGGGCACCGGCTCCGACCGCGCCGGGGCGGCCTCCTTTCCGGGTCGCAGGGACGGGGTGGCTGGTCAGGCGGGTGCGGGCAGGTCGCGCAGCCTCTGCCAGCAGGCCAGGAACGCCTCCTTCCAGGGCCAGGTCCGGCTGAGCTTGAGGACGCGCTGCCGTGCGTGGCGGACCAGCCGGGCGGGCAGCGCCCATAGCCGGTAGCTTCTCCGAACTAACGCCTCTGCGCTGGGGCGCGACGGATATCAGCATGTCAGGGGCCATCTGACGATGCTGAGGCCGGATCCCGGGCCGGGGCCACAAGCAGCAACGAGGAGAAGGCCGACAAGTGGTATGACGCCGCATGTCCGCTTTCCGGGGCTGCCAGCTCCATGCTGGCACCTCTACGACCTGCCAAGCCAGGTACAGGGTGCGCCGAGGCTGCGGGAGGTCGCCTTCAGCCGACGCTGTGACCTGCGGGAACTCTGATGAGTTCGGTTAACGGGTCGCAGCGTCTCCGGCTCGGCGCCCTTGAGGTCGTCGCAGTCGTACAGGCCGAGCAGGCGGCACCAGGCGGACAGGTCGGCGGCGATGTTGGCGGCCAGCACCCAGCCGCAGTTCACGATCCAGGTCTTCGACGGCAGATTCCGCAGGCCCAGGGCCTTATTCGTGCGCACCCTCGACGACGGCGTGTTCGCGGTGCAGCACGTCGGTGAACTGCGCATGGTGGCTGCCGGGCACGCCGGGTATCCCGCCGGCGGCGGGGATGTTCGTGACGATGATGGAGTACCGCCAGCCGGTGGCCTTCTCGAAGGCGGTCAGGTTGGGCATCTGCCGGCGTGAGGGCCTGGTGCGCCGCACGATCCACCGCAGCCCGGCCGGCCAGCCGGCGGCCCGGCTCAGCAGGTGGGTGATCTTGGCGACGTGCTTGTCTTGTTGCACGGCGCCGTCCTGGCCGGCGGCGGTCTGCCAGGCGGCGGCGGGCAGCAGCCGGATCGCCTGCTCATCGGCGCCGGTGATGGCCCAGCCGCAGGTGAACAGCACGGTCCGCCGCGTGGTGGCCAGCGACAGCAGGTGCGCGATCAGCTCATGGCTGGCACCGGCCCCGTCGACGCGCACCAGCAGCCGCGAGCGCATGCGGGAGGGGATCTGCCGGATGGCCGCCGTCAGCACCGCGGCGTGATCAGCGAAAGTATCCGGCCCCGCGTTGCCCGGCCGCAGCAGCATCGCCAGGCTCTCGGTTGTATTCGCCAGCCACGCCCCCAGCGGATGGAAGCCGTAGCCCCTCTTATTCTCTGAACAATCAATGTGAACTTGAGAGTTGGGGCGTCGTCCCAGGCCAGGGCACTTGCGCGAACGCTCAAGGTCGACTGGGGCTGGTGTCAACAAGCGGCAACGAGGAGAAGGCAGGCGAACCGTTCAGCACCGGATGTCCGCTTTCTGTAGTGCCCGGGCTGGGGCCAGAGCCGCTGCGACTTGCCGATCACGACATTCCGGTCAGCGTCGCGGCGCCAGGCCGTAGTCGCTCAGCCTCCTGAGCTGGGGCGACGTCCCGTAGTTCAGTTAACAGGTAAAGGTGGGAGCCGCACCTTCCTTCTCGCTGCGCGCGATGATCAGCGTGGCGTCCAGGTCGATGACCAGCCAGCCCGCCAGCAGCTTCCCGGCCACGGAAAGCCACGGGAACCCGGCCGGGGTCGCCGCGATCAGCGACCAGACGTGCGCCCGGACCGCCGCCCGCACCCGGGCGACCTTGTCCAGGGTCCGCGGGTCGGCCAGCTCCAGTGCCCGCCGCACCGTCGTGTCGCCCGGCGCGGCCCCGAACAGCGGTTCCTGGTGTGCCAGCAGGGTGATGTCGTTCATGCTGGCCGCCCCGAGCGCGATCGCCACCGCCATGGAAACCAGCGCGATACCCCGGCCCGCCAGCGGGGACTTCCCGGCTCGCGCCAGCGCCGGCCCCAGCGCCGCGGTCAGCCCCGCCTGGTCGGCCAGCTTGCGCAGCAGCACCGCCCCGGCATGCCCGACCAGGCCCTCGCCGTCCCCGGTCACTTTCAGCGCGTGGTCCCAGCCCGTATCCTGCATGACGAAGAGCGCTCCTGCCTGAGAAATTGCAATGGTGTGGCTACCGCGTAATCTCCCAGAACCGGGGCGCTCTTCGCTATCCGGACCGGTCAGGCAGACCGCGGTCTCACCGAGCGCCCATCCGGCAGCTCTTTCAATCCCGCCCGGCGGGAACGGTCACCGCACCCATCGGGTGCACGCCCAAGCCAGGCACAGGCAGGCCAGCTGCCGCAAAATCGCAGTTCAAAGCCACGAGGAACCCGTGACTTCTCGGTCAGCGGATCAATGCTGAATCCCGGAGGCTAGCGCGCGCCGATGTTCCGAGACACCCGGCGGTGACGAGCCTGGCGAACGCGGCGTGGGATGCAAGCGAGTTTCGGATGATCACCAGCCGGCGAATAGCACCACTCCAGTGACAGCCGCGGCGCGGTGCTGCAGCCAGGTGACTTTGGCCATCGGCCGCCACAGCGTGGCGTAGCTGCTCGCGCGGCGAGGTGAAGCGGATATAGGGTGCGCGCTCATGGCACTGGGCTTTCCTAGATCGTTGACGACCGTGTAGTCGCGCTCACCATGATTCGGTGACCGGGGAGGTGGGAGGGCGTTTGGGTTGGCCTGTCCTTGTTGACGAACGCGCGGCGCAGCTGTGCGTACGGCTCGTGCGGGTCGAAGAAGTTCCGGCTCATGACGGCTAGTTCCTCGTGCCGGTAGGCGGCCAGCGGGAATTCTTTCTCCGCGGCGGTCAGCGCTTGTGCCTTGGCGGCCAGCCGCGCCGCGTAGTGCGGGCCGCGGGCCAGCTGCTCGGCACGATCGGCTACCTGTGCGCGGTAATAAGCCGGTCCGCCGCCGATGACCCGGTCGACCAGGCCGCAGGCTAGCCCGGAGGCGGAACTGACCGGCAGGCACTCCTCGGTGAGCCGGGCCGCCTGTAGCGCGCCGACCCGGCGCGGCAGCGTGTAGGTCCAGTACTCCGAGCCGTACAGCCCCATCAGGCGGTAGTGCGGGTTGAGAACTGCGCCCGACCGGCACCAGACCTCGTCAGCGGCCAGCGCGAGCATCAGGCCGCCGGCTGCGGCGTTACCGCCGACGGCCGCGACGGTAAGCCGGTCCGTGGTGGTCAGGACCGCCTCGACCAGGTCATCGATGGCGTTGATGTTCCGCCAGGACTCGTAAGCGGGGTCATCGGCTGCCTCGATCACGTTGAGGTGGATGCCGTTGGCGAAGAAGTCCCTGGTACCGCCCAGCACGATAACCCGGACCGGCCGGCCCTGGGCATGCCGGTAGGCGGCGAGCAGCCGATGGCATTGACCGGTACTCATCGCCCCGCCGGGGAAGGCGAACTCCAGGTAGCCCACGCCGCCGGCCTCACGGTAGCTGATCTCCTGGTACGTGCGCCGGCCCGGCAGCGGCGTCAGCGGCGCGGGTGACTCCGGCACGCCAGCGAGCGACCCGCCCAGTGCCACCGCGGCCGGCAGCTTGATGGCCCGCGGCCCGCCCGGAGCCCGGCGCCGATGCAGCTGCGGGATCCAAACCGCGCCGTCGGCAGTCGCCCGGCAGATCGCCCCGGCCCGCTGGGCCAGGATGGCGCCGGGTTCGCCATGCATGCGGTTCTCTTCATAACCACCGAACATGAAGTACTCGGCGTCACCGATCACGTCGAGAACGCCGGGACTGGAGTCGGCCGCCCGCAATTTCGCCAGGACCGACGATGAGGGCTCGGCCGGCCAGTCGATTCTGCGGTCTTCCTGCCTGCAGGGCGGGCGATGCACGCCGGCCACGCCCGGTCGGCCGTAGTCCAGCGGCTCGGGCCGGTAGCTGCCCTGCTCGAACCGCGCCACCGCCAGCAGCACGCTCGTGGCGGCGGCATCCGCTACCTCGGTGCGGTACAAGGAGCTCTTGGCGCAGCGGGGCATCGTGAACTCGGTGCTTGCCCAGATGTCGCCGGCATCCATCTCGGCGTTGGCCTGCAGGACGGTGACGCCCAGCGGTCGGCGCCCGTCATGATCGCCCAGTCGAGTGAGGATGGGCCGCGGTCGCCCCTGGGTCCGGAATGCACGATGAAGCAGGGATAAGCCGACCAGATATCCGCCGGAATGGCCGTAGTCAGCATGGGGGCGATGACAAGGTCCGGGTCGTAGCGGCGAACCGCGGTGCGCATCTGGTCATCCCCCAGCGCCAGTTCGACCGCGATCTGGTGGCCCCGATCGGCCAGCTCGACATGAACCCGCTGCGTCATGCTGTTGTAAGCGCTCGCGATAAGCAAGATCCGCATTTGTTCTCCCCCGTCCCCGTGCTCAGCCCGGTAGGTAATAGCTGAGCAAGCCTGCCGCTTCCGGGCCGCCGTATATTCTGAGCAAGGCCAGGCCTGCTTTTCTGGCGCGCTCAGCGACATCGCATTGCTCAGCGGTGTCAAGCTGCTTGCTGGCCGTCGTGGCGGACGTGCCCTCCGGGAACCCGTCGGAGGGCATCCGGAAGTGACGGCCGGCCGCGCAATCAAGTACCACGTGATCAACGGGCCCAGCGGTACTCGGCGGCATGAAGCGGTCGGTGATCTCCGCAGGACTTGCGCATTCGGGACAGGCGACGATCGTGATCACTAGTCTCACCCCCGGGTAGTTAGCGTGGCTCTGCCTGCCTACTAAGTGCCCATCGATGAATAACACGCCGGGTTATGGGCCGCGGGCGGGGATCAGGTCGTAGTTCCACTCGCCGTGGAACTGGTGGCGCCTAAGCGCTCGCTGTTCCAGGTCTTTCATCTGGCGGTCGGGGATCTTGATGCCCTTGGGGTACTGGCCTGGGTCGAGTTCGGCGGCGACGGTCAGCCCGGTGCGGGTGGTGGTGGCCGCGATGGTCTGCACGATGACTTCGTGGCTGGTCAGCGGCCGGCCGCGCCAGTTCATCGAGATGTGGGAGAACAGCCGGTGCTCGATTTTGTTCCACTTGGAGGTGCCGGGAGGGAAGTGGCACACGGTGATCTCCAGGCCGGTCCCGGCCGCGAGGGCGGCCAGCTCGGTCTTCCACAGCCGGGTCCGGTAGCCGTTGGAGCCGCCGCCGTCGGCGCAGATCAGCAGCCGGGTGGCGTGCGGGTAGGCGGGCTGGCCGGCCTTCTGCCACCAGGTGCGGATCGTCTGCACCGCGAACGCGGCGGTGTCATGGTCGGTGCCGACGGACACCCACCCGGAGTTCGCGCCCACGTCGTACACCCCGTACGGGGTGACCTTGCCCTTGTCCTTGTCGATGAAGTCGTAGACGTTGACCTGCTCGGGACTGCCCCCGGGGCGCCATTCCCGGCCGCCGTTCCTGAAGTTGCCGACGTTCTGTTTCTTCTTGGCGTCCACGCTGATCACCGGCTGCGCGGCGTCCAGGTGCTCCCGGGCCCGCGCGCTGATGTACCGGAACTGGGCGTCCCGGTCGGGGTGCCGGGCGCCCTCGGCGGTCTTGGCGTTGCCCTGCAGGCTGAAGCCTTCTTCCTTCAGCAGCTTCGCCACCGTGTCGGGCCCGGCCCGGTGCCCCTGCCGGGTCAGCTCGGCGGCCAGGTTCCGCAGCGACAGGGTCGTCCACCGCAGCGGCGACTCCGGGTCCCCCCGCGAGCCGGGGCCCGCCAGCGCCAGCAGCGCCGGGCGCAGCCCCGGGTCGGCGTCGGCCAGCTGCTTGCGGCCCCCGCCCGGCCGCCGGGCCCGGCCCAGCGGCTCCCCGCCGGCCTCCAGCTCCGCCGCCCCGGCCGCCACGATCTGCCGGCTCACCCCCGCCGCCCGGGCCACCGCCTCGATCCCGCCATGCCCTAGCGACCGCGCCTCTGAGCCCAGGTACAGCCGGCGCTGCCGCTCATCCAGGTGCGGCAGCAGCACCGGGAACTTCGCCGCCAGCGCCTCCTCGACCTCCACGGCAACGGCCATACCACATCATGACCCGCCAGTTACAAAATGTCAAGGTTATTTATCGACATACACTAAGGGCACGATCGCGCCGCCTTGATACAGTCCCGCGGCTGTTTTCTGCATGGCGGCCCAGCACCCGGAGTATCCGCGAATCGCCGGACGTGACCGGATCTGGGCCTCAAGAACTCCAGAATTCGTCCTCGGTTTGCTGGTCGCCCTGGAACTCGCGGAAGTCCACGGCCTGGCTGCCGGTCACTCGCCAGACATGAACCTCAGGAGATGACCACGACCGGCCCTGGCGTTCGGCCGTCACCGTGCACAGCACGACCACCTGGTCCTGCTGGGCGAGGATGTCCTGGATATCGATCGTGAACGTCGCGCCGGAAAGCTCCATGGTGCTGGCGAAGAACGCGCCGACCTCGTTATGGCCCTTGTAGTCCCCGGACAGCGGGCTGGAACCTGGTACGTGCCAGGTGATGTCCTGGTCGAGGATCGCGAAGACAGCGGGAACGTCTGCGCGGGAGAAAGCCTCGTAGGCGCTGCGGATCAGTTCGGCGTTCTGAGCAGTCATGCTGGGTCTCCCTTCACTGTGGATGACCCAACTGTGGAGCTAGCCGTCCGGGGTTCGCATCCGGGCATGCACCCCGAGATTTTCTCCGGCGAGCGCCCCGGGGAGCTCGCTTCGCTGCGAGATCCCGAGCTTGGCGTAGGCGTGGGCAAGGTGAGTCTCGACGGTCTTGAGAGTCACGTAGAGGCTCTGCGCGATCTGCCGGTTGGTGCGGCCGTCGGCGGCCAGCCGTGCGACCCGCCGCTCGCTCGGGGTGAGGGCGTCCACGCCGTGGCGGCGTTCCCGGCGCGGGCGGCCGCCCGCGGTGATCAGCTCGGCGCGCGCCCGGCCCGCCAGCGGGCGGGCGCCGCAGCCGACCGCCAGGTCAAGTGCCTCGGCCAGCGGGGGCCGGGCGGCCAGCCGCTGCCCGGCCCGCCGCAGCGCGGCACCCAGCTCCGCCAGGGACTTGGCCCGCTCCAGCAGGGCCGGGGACGCGCGCAGGACATCGGCGGATTCCTCAAGCAGGCGGAGCCCCGCGGTCCCGCCTCGCGCCAGGCCGACCACGCGCAGTGCGATCCCGAGCGCTCGCCGGCCTCCGAACGTGCGCGCGTCAGCGAGCTCGGACTCCGCCAGCGCGCACGCGCGCCCGCGGTCACCCAGAAGCAGCAGCGCCTGAGCGGCGCCGGAACGAGCGTGCAGGTAACCGACATCGCGGATCTCCATGCCCCACAGGTCGGAACCGAACATCGCCAGGCACGACTCGAAGCAGGCGAGGGCCTGCTCGCCATGGCTGCGGGCCAGGCAGAGCCGGCCCATCGCGGCCGGGGCCAGCACGCTGACCACGCCCGCGGGCCCCGGCGGCACTAGCCCCAGGAGCGCTTCGGCCTCGTCCAGCTCCCCTGCCTCGACAGCGACCTCGGCAGCTATCCCCGCCACTCCCAGGCCGGCCGCGAAGTCGCCATCCTGCAGCACCCGCTAGGCAACACGGGCGGCCCCGTCAGCCTCGGGGAGGGCGCCGGGGCGCAGCTTGAGGAAGCCAACGGAGCTGTAGGCCGCGATGAGCCCGCGGGCGCTGCCGCCGAGGCCAGCCGCCTCGACCATTGCGGGCAGCGCCGCCTCGACCGGCCCGAAACGCTCCGCGGTGATCATCGCCCACAGCAGCGCGGCGCGGGTGTCCCAGTTGGGCGCCGCGGGCGCCGCAGCGAGCAGCGCACCATCGAGTGCCCCGGCCACCTCCAGGGTCGGCCGGCTGGCCAGCAGCATCACCATGGCCCGCGCGACGGCCAGCGCCTCAGCCGTCTGCGGGGACGGAACCCGGGTCATCAGCCGATCCATGACCGGCCCGACCCGGGACGCACGGCGAGCGTCGTGCATCCCGGCGACCACCAGCTCGGATTCCAGCAGCGCGGCCAGCGCAGGATCCCGGTCACCGAGCTCGGCCAGTGCCCGGTCGGTGACATCGACAGCCTCGACCCACTGGAACAGTGCCGCGTAAGCCTGAGCCACCTCATGGGCGATCTCGGCCCGCAGCCGGGGATCCGCGGTCAGCGCGAGTGCTTCCTCCAGCCAGCCCAAAGCGCTCTGGCGGCCGGCGTTCGCGTCGGCGGTAGCCAGTTCTCGCAGCACTCCTACCCGGTCGGCTTGCGCAGGCGGCTCGGCGACCGCGCGGCGCAGCAGCGCCCCCGCCTCCGCCGGCGCGCCGGCGTTCATCGCGGCTCGGGCCGCCCGCCGCAGGCGCTCAGCGGCCCACGCGTCGCCGGCCGGCTGGGTGCGCAGCAGATGCGCAGCGACCTGACCAAGCGCACCCCCGTCCCGGTCGAGCACATGTGCGGCAGACCGGTGAGCCGCATGGCGTTGATCACCCGCCAGCGATGCCTCGACCGCCGCCCGCACGATCGGGTGCAGGAAGCACGGCGGATCGGCGGTGGCTAGCACCTCGACCCGCACCAGCCCGGCCGCCAGCTGGATGGCCGAGGCGAAGTCGAGCCCGGCCATCGCAGCGGCCTGCCGGAGCTGGCACCCGTCGCCCAGTACCGCCAGCGCCTGCGCCAGGCCGAGCGCACCACGATCCAGCCGCCGGATCCGCGCCTCGACATGCCTGGCGACGACGTCGCTCGCCGGGCCGTGCGCCCGATCGGCGTCAGCGCGCCCGCCCGGCTGCTGGGTCTCGGCGCGCAGCAGTTCACTGAGATAGAACGGATTACCCCCGCTCGCCTCTCGCAACGCGTCGCACCGCGCGTCCGGGGTACCGGCGCCCAGCGTGGCCCGCACGATCCCGGCGACCGCCGCCGCGCTGAGCAGCGCCGGGCGGACCGCAGGCGCCCTCGCCCTCATCGCCAGCAGCGGGCCCTGGCTACTCACTGGTTCAGCCGGCCGCAAGGCCACTATCACGGCGACCGGCAGGCCCTCCAGCCGCGCCGCGAGATAGGCCAGCCAGCGAAGCGACGCCACATCTGCCCAATGGGCGTCATCCACCACGACCAGCACCGGCCGCCGGGCGGCCATATTCACGGTCAGCCAGTACAAGCCGTGCACCACGGCAAACAACTCGTCATTCGCGCCACGCTGGCCGACCTGCCCGGCCAGCAGCTCACCTGCCGCGCCTGGCCGGCCCGGCCAGCAGGTCGGCACGCTCCTGCGGATCCGCCGAGGCCAGCTCGCGCTCGAACAACTGACGGACCACCCCAAAGGCAAAGCCGGTCTCCAGCTCCGAGCCACAGCCACGCAGCACCTGCCAGCCACGCCGCCGGGCACGCTGGCCGGCCTCTCACTACCAGCGACGACTTGCCTATCCCCGTGCCGCCCTCGACCACGAGAGCACCGCCGCCGTCCAGCAGCCCCCCAAGGACCGCCAGTTCCTTACCCCGTTCCAGCAGCACACACCAAAGGTAGAACCGCAACCAGCGAACGGCCACGCCGCCGGACCCGCCGATCCGTACGGCTCTGGCCAAGCGCGGATCACCGGGTGATCGAGGACGGCGCCGCGCCGCCGACCTGGGCGTCATCGGCCTGGTCCTGCTCGCCCGCACCATAGGTGGACAGGCCGAGGAGGTAAGCGACGCCCGCGACGCCCAGGATCGCCGCGAACGGCCACCACCAGACGGCGCTGACGGCGACGGCGACCGTCAGGCCCACGAAGGCGGCGAGCATGACCGCCTTCCCGGTCAAGGCCCACGACCGCTGAGCGATTGACGCCTGTCGCTCATCAGCCCGCGAGCCGATCAGCGCACCCTCGTCGCTGTCCTGGCCGCCCCACACATACAGCCGGATCACGTAGCCGACCACGCCGACCGCGGCCACGACCGCCCACACCCACCCGTAGCCGCCGTGCACCAGCCAGGCGACCGCCCAGAACGTCCCGGCCAGGGCAATCCCCACCGGCTTGCGCAGTCTCGGGCGGATGAACTTCAGCATGCGCCAGCCTCCTCATCCTCCAGGCCGAACATCTTGTCCACCGGCACGTCAAAGAACCGAGCGATCCGGAAGGCCAGCGGCAGCGACGGCAGGTAACGGCCGCTCTCGATGGAGATCACCGTCTGGCGCGACACGCCCAGCGCGGCCGCCACCTCGGCCTGGGACAGGCCCCGCTGGGTCCGCTGCTCCCGAACCCGGTTCCACATGATGTAAAGATAGCTTTACTTCAGTTGTCATGTCGAACGTCCTGTTAAGGTCGCTTGACATCATCGACAGGTAAAGCTGCCTTGACATCAGACCGGCCCGGTTCGCGGTCGGCAAGATATTCGACCCAGCCGACGAGGACGCGGGCACATGCTGACGTTCATCCGGACCGGCATGCGGCCGGCGCGGCCAGGACGCGGGCCGATCACCATCGGACGGCGGCCTTGGTCAGGGGCCGCCCTCCAGGCAGAACTCGTTGCCTTCCGGATCGGCCAGGATCACCCAGGGCACGTCGGCAGGCTGCTCGGCAAGGACGCAGGCGCCCAGTTCTACCAGGCGCGCCATCTCCCGCTGCTGCTCGCCGGGCGGAATTACATCGAGATGGACCCGGTTCTTGGTGACCTTGGGCTCGGGAACACCCACGAAATACAGCCGTATGCCACCGGTGGCGGGCGGGCCGACGCTGTACTCTTCGTGCCCGGGCTTGAGGTCCTCCGCATGGAGGGCCCAGCCCGTGACCGCCGCCCAGAACCGGGCGATGGCGCCTGGATCGGCGCAGTCGTATGTGACGTTGAGAATCGTTGAAGCCATGGCGTACTCCGCTGCTTGGCGGGCGCCCGCCGCCGCGGTCCTTCAGGACGCGACGGGAGGCGCGGGAACCGGACCGGACATTGACCGCACCTCCTTTCGCCTTCCTGACCGACGAGCGACTTCGCAACCGACTATGCCACGACCTGCGAGCTACGGCCAGCCCCGTGCTGACGCGGGACCGGCCGCATGCTGCGGGCCGCGTGACGATGTAGTGTGCAGGCCATCAAGGAGCCCGGCGCGTTCGTGGAGGATGTCATGGCTGCCAAGCAGAAGTGGGGCGATCTGAGCGAGCGCAGTCGCAGACTGATCCTGGCTGGGGCGGTGACCGAAGGCTGCCTGAAGATCGCGGCGCTCATTGACATCAAGCGCCGGCCAGCCAGCCAGATCCGCGGCGCCAAGTGGAAGTGGGTGGTGGCCCTGATACCTAACTCGGCCGGGCTGGGGGCGATTGCCTACTTCGTCTTCGGGCGCCGGGGATCACCGTCCCCCTGAGGCTCGCGGATCCCCAGGCCAAAGGGGAGCTCGCAGGTCTGGGGCAGCAACGCCGATGTTGACCTGCTGGTCACGAGCGTGGCCGACTTCGGCCAGTGGCCGCGGCCGGCTCCGGCGACGGAACGTCACGCCAGCGGCACGACCTCGCTCAGGGAGGCCGACATGCCCGCCGGGATGGCCTTCTGGGCCTAGCCGGCCGGGACCACGCCGGCCATCATGAGCCCGATCTCCTCCCGGCTGGTGGTCCGGGGATCCGCCTCGCTGATGATCACTCCTTCGTAGATGACCAGGATCCGGTCAGAGATGGCCATCACCTCATCCAGGTCCTCGGAGATGACCAGCACCGCGGTGCCGTCAGCCCGCTGGCCGATCAGCCGCTCGTGGATGTAGACGGACGCCGAGACGTCGATGCCGCGCGTCGGCTGGGCCACCAGCAGCACGCCGGGCGATCCGGACAGCTCACGGGCCATGATGAGCTTCTGGATGTTGCCGCCGGACAGGTTATGGGCGGGGGTGTCCAGGCCCGGCGTCCGGACATCGAACTCGGCGACCAGCTGCTGGCAATGCCGGCGGATCGCCCGGCTGCGCAGGAACCCGAGCCGGGCGTACGCGGGATCGGCGTTGCCCACCAGGATCAGGTTCTCGGCCACCGTGAACTCGGCGATCAGGCCGTCGCGCATCCGCTCCTCGGGTACGTAGGCCAGCCCGGCGTCACGGACCGCCCGCGGATACCGGCCGGTCACGTCGGCGCCGCCGATCTCGACCCGGCCGCCGGCACGGGTGGCGAAGCCCGGCGATCGCCTCGGCGAGCTCCCGCTGCCCGTTGCCCGATACCCCGGCGATGCCGACGATCTCGCCGGAATGCACCTGCAGGGACAGCCCGCGGACCGCCTCGGCGCCGCGATCGCCGGTCACCCGCAGATCGCTGACGGACAGCGCGACCGGGCCGCGGCTGCCGGACCGAGCGGCACTTCCACCGTGGTGACCTCATGCCCGACCATCATGTCGGCCAGCTCGCTCATGGTCGTCTCGGCGCCCCGGACCGTGGCGATCTTCCGCCCGCCGCGCAGCACGGTGATCCGGTCCGACAGCTCGAGCACCTCGGTGACCTTGTGCGAGATGAACACCAGCGACAGGCCGCTGCGGACCAGCCGGGACAGCACGGCGAACAGGTCCCGGACCTCATGTGGGGTCAGCACGGCGGTCGGCTCGTCGAGCACCAGCAGCGAGACCTCGCGGTACAGCGCCTTGATGATCTCGACGCGCTGCCGCTCGCCCACCGACAGCTGCCAGATGTAGGCGGCCGGGTCCACCTTCAGCCCGTAGGTCTCCGACAGCTCGCGGATGCGCTCGGAGACCCGGCCCAGATCGGTCAGCGGGCCGCGCGATGACTTGACGCCCAGCGCGACGTTCTCCGCGACGGTGAGCGTCTGGACCAGCATGAAGTGCTGGTGGATCATGCCGATGCCGCGCTGGATGGCCACCGCGGGCGAGCTGATGGCCACCGGCTCGCCGCGCAGCCGGATCTCGCCCTCGTCGGGCTGGTACAGCCCGTAGAGGATGCGCATCAGGGTGCTCTTGCCCGCGCCGTTCTCGCCGAACAGGGCGTGAATCTCACCGGGTACCACGTCGAAGTCCACGTGGTCGTTGGCGAGCACCCCGGGGAAGCGCTTGGTGATTCCGCGCATCTGAAGGAACGGGGGATCACCGGCCGCGCCGCTCCCCGGGGCTGGTGCCGTCATCGTCGTCGTGCCCCTCAGTTCGTCGGTGGCGTGATGGTTCCGCTGATGATCTCGGCGGCCACATGCTGGCCCGCGGCCTTGACCGCGGCCGGCAGCGGATAGGACGGGTTGTAGACGATCTTCTCGCCGTTGTTGCCCAGGGTGATCGTGTAGGTCGCGCCGCCGAGCACCCCGCCCCTGATGGCGGTGATGATCTGCCGCAGGACGCCGGCCCAGTCGTAGACCTGGCGACGCGACGACCTGGGTCGGCGCCAGCGACGCCTGGTCCCACTGGGTGCCGAACCAGGCGACCTTGTCGCTCTTGGCCACGCCGATCGCCCCGACCACCGACTGCGAACTACCGGTCAGCACGTCGGCCTTCTCCGACACGTACGACTTGGCCGCGGTGGCCATCAGGCTGTCGTCGCTGAACGAGCCGGTGAAGCTCACGTGCACGGTGGCCGTCGGGTCCGCGGCGAGCGCGCCCGCCTTGAAGCCGACCACGTACAGGTGCGCGTCTCCGACGTTGATCGGCCCGATGACGCCGAGCACCTTGCTCTTGCTGAGCTTGGCCGCGACATAGCCCTCGACGTAGCCGCCCTCCTGCGAGTTGGCCTGGTAGGCGAAGACGTTCTTCAGCCCGTAGGTGACCCCGGCGGTGCCCCAGGCGAAGGACGTCTTGGGGAACTGCGAGGCGAGCTGCTGCACCGTGCCGCCGTACTGGGAGCCGTGGGCGATGATCAGGTTGTAACCCTCGGACGCGTACTGCCGCATCGCGTTGGCCGCATCGGTGACATTGAACAGGTTGTCGGAGACCGACAGCGTGAAGTGCAGCGGCCCGGCCAGCGACGCGGCCGCCGCATACATGGACTGGCTGAAGGCCAGGTCGTTGCGCAGGCTGGGCTCGATCAGCGCGACCTTGAGGGTCGAGGTGGACGCGGCGCCCGCCGCTGACGTGCTCGAGCCGCCGGCCGAGCTGCGCGCTGGGGCTGGAGCCGCAGGCCGCTGCGGCCAGCGCGATGGCGGTGCCCAGAATGAGCATCACCGGCCGCCGCACATGGTGGTCTCTCATGGCAGTTACCTCTATCGGGGAGGGTGTATAGGGCTTGAATCGAAACGGTTGACTGCGGGCTGAACGGCATGAGGTGGCTGGTCGCAGGCACGGCCCAAGTTCACGCCCCCCTTTCGTAGGGCCTGCCCAGGGCGGCGGGCTGCCGGTACCGGCGTGCCACCGAGAGCAGGGCGACCACGGTCAGGACGGCGGGTGCCATCGCCGCGATGTCTGATGCGGAGGTGGGGATGATGCCCAGCGTCTTCCACGTCACGACGACCGCACCGACCATGCCGTACAGCAGTGACCCGCCCATCACCCCGAGCGGCCGCCAGGCGCCGAAGTACACCAGGGCGACGGCGATGAAGCCCTCGCTGTTGGTGAGGTCTTCCTGGAAGATCCCGATCTGCAGCAGCAGCGTCGCGCCGGCCAGGCCGGCCAGGGCACATCCGATGATGACGGTCGAGTAGCGGATCCGGGCCACGCTCACCCCGACGGTGTCGGCGGCGGCGGGGTTCTCCCCCACCGCCCGGATCTTCATGCCGTAGTTCGTGCGGTTGCAGCACGAAGGTGAGCACGGGGACGAGCAGGAACGCCAGGTAGACCAGCCAGTTCTGGGTAAAGAACATCTTGCCCAGGTACGGGATGTTGTGCAGCAGCGGAATCGGCACGGCGGGCAGGGAAGCGATGGTAACGGGGGACGGGAAGACTCTCAGCAGCAGGACGTTGGTCAGCCCCAGGCCGAACAGGAAGATGCCGATCCCGCTGATGCCCTGCTCGGCCTTGAGCGTGACGCTGACGAACGCCGTCACCAGGCCCATGACCAGGCCGATGCCGAGCCCCACCGCGGTGGCCAGCACCAGGTTGCCGGTCTTGGCGGCGACGTAGTAGGCACCGAACGCGCCGAGCAGCATGATGCCGTCGACACCGAGGTTGACCACCCCGCTGCGCTGGCCCATGGTCTCGCCGAGCGCGGCCATCAGGAACGGCGTGGCCAGCTGGACCCCGGCGGCCACGGTCGCGATCAGCACGGCGGCGGTGAAGAAGTGGCTCATGCCGGCACCTCCTTCTCCGTGCTCCCGGTGGTATCGGTCGTCCCGCCTCCGCGGGCCCGCGGCGGCCCGGTCGCGGTCGGATCGCGCTCCTGTGAGCGGGCGGCCACCGCCGCCCGGGCCCGCGCCCGGGCTCGCCTCCGCAGGTACTCGACCGAGACGACCAGCACGACCACCAGCCCGTTGATGGCGGTGATCAGGTCGGCAGGCACCCCGGTCACTACCTGCATGGCGGTACCGCCGACCAGCAGCCCGGCGAACAGGAACGCGGTCACGATCGTCCACAGCGGCTGCAGGCCAGCGAACAGGGCGACCACGATGCCGTTGAAGCCGGCGTTGCCGGTGAAGCCGGTCAGGGTGCCGTCGGTGACCATCCGGTGCGAGACGCTGCCGGTGACGAGCATCGCCCCAGCTATCCCGGACAGCGCGCCGGCCAGGGTCATGGCGAGCGTCATCGTCGGCTTGACCGACATGCCCGCATACCTCGACGCCTCCCGGGACAGCCCGACGGCGCGGATCCTGAAGCCCAGGCTGGTCCGCCAGAGCAGCACGTACACGGCCACCGCGAGCAGCACCGCGATGAGCACCCCGAGGTGCAGCTGGGTGCCGCCGATGAGCGTCGGCAGCCAGGAGTTCGGTGACAGCAGCTTGGTCTGCGGGATGAGCCCGCCCACCGCGTAACCCGAACGCGCCACCAGCGGGCCCGACAGCAGGTAGTTCATCAACTGCACGGCGACGAGGTTCAGCATGATCGTGCTGAGGATCTCGTTGACGTTGAAATAGGCCTTGAACGCGCCCGGGATCGCGCCCCAGATCCCGCCGCCGACGGCCCCGGCCAGCAGCACCAGGGGGACCAGGATCACGGCCGGCAGCCCGGGGACCGCCAGCGCCGTCGCGGTGCCGGCCAGCCCGCCCATGACGATCTGGCCCTCGCCGCCGATGTTGAACATGTTCGCCCGGAAGGCGATGCAGATCCCCACGCCGACCAGCAGCAACGGGACCGCCTTCACCGCGGTGCTGGTCAGGGCGTAGGTGCCGGAGAACGCGCCGGTGAGCAGCGCATGGTACCCGCTGACCGGGCTGGACCCGAAGGCCAGCATCAGCAAGCCGCCGAGCAACAGCGCGATGATCGCTGCCGCGGGCAGGGCGAACCAGCTGAACAACAGATCCAGGCGGCCGCCTGAGCCGGCACCCCGGGGTCGCAGTGCCGACTTCAGGTAGCTCATCCGCCGCTCCTAACTGTCATGCAGTCGGGAGAAAACTAGCGTCGAGTGACACCTGGGGTCGCGAGGCGATGGACCCGGCTTGAAGAGCCGAAAGTCCCCGGATGGGCAGGCTTGGTCGTTACTCCCCGGTCTGGCCGCCGGCGAGCTCACTGACGATGTCGAGGTGGCCGATGTGCCGGGCGTATTCCTGCAGCAGGTGGAACATGATCCGCTCCAGGGATGCCGGATCGGCTCCAGCCCACCGTTCACCGGGCTGGCCGATTTCGGCCAGGTCATGGGACCCGACCACGGCCCGGGTCCGGGCGGCCTGCTCGCGCAGGGCCGCTACCAGCTCCTCAAGCGTCTCACCGGGAGCGACGTACCATCGGTCAGCCTGGTGGTCGCCCCACGGTTCGGCGACGTCCTGGCCTTCGAATCCCCACTCCAGCCAGCGCAGTTCGACGTAGGTGAGGTGCTTGAGCAGTTCGATCGGCGTCCAGCCCGACGGCAGCCTGCTAGCGCGCAGCTCGTCGCCGGGCAGCGCCTCGAGCTTGGTCACCAGGCAGGAGCGGAAGTAGTCGAGGTAGGCAAGGAAGACCTCGGCTCGCGAGGGCAGCGGACTCATCGGCTCGGGAAACGGCAGGCTCATCAGGCCAGCATTCCGCACCGCGACGCTGGCCGGCCGCCCGGGGGAGCGGGCCCGGCCATACTGCTCGTGCGGGCCAGTAGGGCGGCTTTCGCACCTGATCGACTATGAGGCGCGGCTGCTGGGACGGCCAGCCCCGCAGCACGAGCCGGCTGCGGCGGCACACGTGCGGAACGAACTGGGCCGGGCCAATGAGGTCGGGGTCGACGTGCGCCGCGCCCTGTCCGGCGCCGCCGTGCTGGCCGAGTTCCGCCAGGTGACCGCCGAACGGCTGGCCCAGCTCGCCCGGGCCACTGCGAGGGCCCGGCCGTGGCGCAGGCCGTCGATCACTTCACGCGCTTCCTGCCTTACCTGGTCGGCAAGCGCGCGGCCGCGCCGGATGGTTCCAAGGTCGTCTTCGCCATCGGCGACCGTGGCCATCACCGGCGACCGCCAGCTCGGCCACCGCATGCTGGGCTCGATGGCGCTGATGCCCTGACGCACCACCACCGAGTACCGGACAGGGCGCGCGGATCGGGTAACTAGCGGGGACGCGACGTAGGCTTCGATCGGAAGGATTCGATCGCCTCGACCTTCAGGAGGCCGCCATGGGGTTCGAGCACATCCTGGTCGAGCGGTCCGGCGAGTTCGCCACCATCACCATGAACCGCCCGCAGCGGCGCAACGCCCTGTCGCTGGGTCACATGCGGGAGCTGATCACCGCCTTCGCGGACCTCGGGAACAGCGACGCGCTGGGCATCGTGCTGGCTGGAAACGGGCCCGTGTTCTGCGCCGGCCACGACTTCGCTGACGTCGCCGACGTCGACCTGCCGGGGGTCCGGTCGCTGCTGATGACGTGCACCGAGCTCATGACCCTGATGCAGCAGGTGCCCCAGCCGGTGATCGCGCGGGTGCACGGCCTGGCCACCGCGGCCGGCTGCCAGCTGGTGGCCTCCGCTGACCTCGCGGTGGCCAGCGAGGACGCCGGATTTGCCGCTCCCGGCGGGAAGGGCGGCTGGTTCTGCCACACCCCGATGGTGGCGATCGCCAGGAACGTCGGGCGGAAGCGGGCGGCGGAGATGGCGCTGTCCGGTGATGTCATCGACGCGCCGACCGCGCTGGACTGGGGGCTGGTCAACCGGGTGGTGCCCGCCGGGCAACTGGACTGCGCGACCGCGGACCTGCTCGAGCGCGTCACGCGGGGGTCGGCGCAGAGCAAGGGCATCGGCAAGCAGGCGCTCTACGCGCAGATCGACCTCGACCAGCCGAAGGCGTACGCCTACGCCGTCGAGGTCATGGCCGCCACCAGCCAGCTACCCGACGCACAGGAAGGGATGCACGCCTTCCTCGGCAAGCGCAAGCCGCAATGGCGTCACGGACGGCCCTGACCCTGGAGGATCTGGTCGGTCGCCGCATCCGGGCGGCCGTCGAAGAACTTGCCCAGCACCTGCCCGAACAGCGGCTCGGCAGGATCGGCCCGCGAGAACAAGGTCATGGACGAGCGCAGTTTCTGCGCGTCCAGGTGGCCGAGAATCTGCTCGGCGCGGCCGACAGCGGAGTCGGCCAGGATGCGCGCGCACTCCTTCAGCCGGGGGCCGAGCACGGGATGCTGCAGGTAAGCCCGGGCCTCCGCCAGCGAGGAAATCGAGTACGTTCGTGATGTCGGGCTCTGGCCCAGGCCGGCGATCTGCGGGAACACGAACCAGATCCAGTGGCCGGTCTTACGGCCCCGGCGCAGCTCTGCGGTGGCCTGGTCATAGCTGCCCGCGGCGTCCTGGGCAGCCAGGAAGCGGTCGAGGTCGTAACGGTCGTCGATGGTCATCTCCCGTCGTTCGGTCCAGCCGGCCCGCGCCACTACGAGCGGCCCGGCGGCAGCCGGGTTGTCAATCGTCGGCAGGACCTATGACGATATATCCGTGTCAGGATCGCCGCCTCCCACCAGGAGCGCCTCGGATGGCTGAACTCGCCCGATCACCGTCTGCTGCTGAAGCCGCGGCGAACGCCGGCCGGGCCGGCCACAGCCGGCCTGATGACCGGAGCCCCGCCGTTCCCGCCGCAATCCCTGGTCACCCTCGCGAACTGGCAGGACCCGCCGTTCAACCGGTGGGCGTTCCAGCATGTCCGCGAGCTGATCCCGACGGCGAGAATTTCCCGCGGGACCGGCCCGGCCCGCGAGCTGCCCCGGGCCGAGCGGAACGTCCTGGACTTCGGGTTCCGCTCCGGCGATCGCGAGCTGACCGTGGCGCAGCTGCTGGCGCAGACCTATACCGATGGATTCCTGCTCCTGCACCGGGGCCAGGTCGTGGCCGAGTACTACGACAACGGCCTGGCACCGGACGTCCCGCACCTGCTGATGTCGGTGTCGAAGTCGGTCACGTCGGCCGTGGCCGGAATACTCGCCGGCCGGGGGATGCTGAGCCCGGGCGCCCCGGTCGATCAGATCGTGCCGGAACTGCGCGGCACGTCCTTCGCCGGCGCGACGGTACAAGACCTGCTGGACATGCGGGCCGGCACCCGATTCGACGAGGACTACGACAATCCCGACGCCGATGTGCGCACCTACGAGCGGGTCTACCTGTGGCGGCCGGATGACGGGCAACCACGGCCGGCCGACGCGCTGGGCTACTTCGCGACGCTGCCGAACGACGGGCCGCACGGCGGCCCGTTCTGGTACCGCTCAATCCTGACCGACGTACTGGCCTGGGTGCTCGAGCGGGCCGCCGGCGAGCGGCTGCACCAGCTCATCGCGCGGGAGCTCTGGCAGCCGATAGGCGCCGAATTTGACGCGGAGATCACGCTGGATGCCCGGGGCAACCCGATGGCCGACGGCGGCATCTGCGCGACCCTGCGCGACCTCGGGCGATTCGGTCAGCTGTTCCTGGACCGCGGGCGGGCTGGCGACCGCGCCGTGGTGCCCAGCGCCTGGATCGACGATACGATCGCCGGCGCACCGGACGGCGCCCGGGCCTTCGCCGGCCACGGCAGGGCCGGACAGCCGCCCGGAGCGCACTATCGCAACTGCTGGTGGGTCCAGGACCCGGACCTGCCGTTCTACTACGGGGCCGGCATCAACGGCCAGCACGTCTTCGTGCACGTACCGGCGCAGATGGTCGTCGCCAAGCTCTCCACCTGGCCGACCGCGCTGAGCCTGGCCGCGGACCTGACCATCGACGCGGTCACCGCGCTGGCCGACGCCCTGCAGCAGGGCCAGCTGTGAGCGCGCCGGCCTAGGCCACGTGCCGCCGGAGCGCACGGGCTGCGGCCCGATCCTCCCATACACCTACAAAACCACCGGCGACCGTCTCTTTCGGCGAAGGTCCGTCTACCCTGAATCCCTAGGAGGCCACGTCGACATGCTGCATGTGTCTCTGCTGGGGGAACAGGCCATCATCGACGACGAGGCCGGCGTGCGGACTCGCTCGTCGCGCGCGGTTGCGCTCGTCGCCTTTCTGGTCGCGCATGCCGGGTCGCCGCAGCCCCGGCAGCGCATCGCCGGCCTGTTCTGGCCGGAATCGACCGATGCCCAGGCGCTCACCAACCTGCGCCGCGAACTGCATCACCTGCGCAACGCCCTGGGCCCCGAGCCGTCCCTCGTCGTGACGTCCCGGGAACTGTGCTGGCGTGACATGCCGACCTGCCGCGTCGATCTGCGCATCTTCGACCTCGAGCGCCAGGCCGCCCTGACGGCGGCCGAGGCTGGCGACGAGGAGGAAGTCCTGGCGCACGCCGCCCGGGCCATCGCCCAGTACCGGGGCGAGGCGCTGCCCGGCGTCTATGAGGACTGGCTGCTCGAGATCAGGGCGCTGCTCGAACGGCAGTGCGTGGATCTGTGCGATCTGCTCTGTGCGACCCGAGCCCGGCGAGGTGACCTGACCGGAGCGGTGGAGGCCGCCCGCCGCCGCATCCAGTTGCAGCCGCTGGAGGAGGTCGGCTATCGCACCCTGATGCAGCTCCAGGCCGATCTGGGCGATCGGGCCGGTGCCGTGAGCACCTACCACCACTGCGCGTCCGTTCTGGAGCGCGAACTCGGCGTCGTGCCCGACCCGGCGACGCGCCAGGCGCTGCAGCGCTTGATGGCCCGCGCAGACCAGGCCGACCCGAGGGACGCGATCGAGCCCGCGTTCGGCCGCTCCGGGCTCGCCGCCGCACAGCTCGTCGGCAGGTCGACAGAAGCTCAGCCTGCTCCAGGACCTGTGGCGGACCGCCGCCGCTGGCCGGGCCAGTATCGCGCTGGTCCGCGGCGGCGCCGGCGTCGGGAAGACCCGCCTGGTGTCCGAGGTAGCCGGGCTCGCCCGGCTGCAAGGCGCGGTGGTGGCCAGTGCCCAGTGCTTCGGCACATCCGGGCGGCTGGCGCTGGCTCCGGTCGCGGACTGGCTGCGGAACCCGGCCTTCCAGGCGGCCACGGCCACGCTCGAGCCGACCTGGCGCGCCGAGGTCGGCCGGCTGCTGCCGTCCGGGGGCCCGCGGCCAACGCGGCGCCGGGTCCAGGGCCATGGTGGATGCCTGGCAGCGGCACCGGTTCTTCGAGGGCCTGGCCCGCGCCCTGATCGCGCGTGGACCGCCCGGCGATGCTGGTCCTGGACAATATGCAGTGGTGCGACCAGGAAACCCTGGCCTTCCTGACCTTCTACCTCGGGCTGGCCCCCGACGCTCCGGTCCTGGTGGCCGGGACGCTACGAAATGACGACCTCGGCGAAGACGCCGAACTCGCGGGCTGGGCCGTCCAGATGCGCGCCACCGGCATGCTCACCGAGCTTACCCTCAGTCCGCTGGACGCCGGCGACACCGCACGTCTCGCCGAGGCGATCTCCGGGCAGCCGCTGCTCGCCGAGCGAGGCGCACCTGCTCCAGGCGGTGACGGGCGGCTTCCCGCTGTACGTCATCGAGGCGGTACGCAGCAGTGTCGATCTTGGCAGCAGCACCCTGCCGAGCGCCGATCTCGCAGGCGTGCTGCGCAACCGTCTCGAGCAGGTCACCCCGGCGGCCCAGGAGGTGGCGGGGCTGGCGGCCGCCGTCGGGACGAACTTCACCCTCGATCTGCTCACCGAGGCGAGCGACCTCGAAGCCGACGTGGTGGTGGGCGCAGTTGACGAGCTGTGGCGGCGCAGGATCATGCGTGAGTTCCGCGATGGCTACGACTTCTCCCACGATCTGCTCCGCGAGGCGGCGTACTTGCAGGTGAGCCCGCCGAAGCGGTGGCTGCTGCACCGCCGTATCGCCCAGGGTCTCGAGCTGCTTCACGCCGACGACCCGGATATGGTCTCAGCCCAGCTCGCGGAGCAGTATGCCCGCGGCGGGCGCCCCGAGCGAGCACTGGCCTACTACCGCCGGGCTGCCGATGTCGCAGCAGGCATGTTCGCCCATGCGGAGGCGATCCGGCT
This sequence comes from uncultured Actinomycetota bacterium, assembly GCA_963775745.1. Classification (GTDB taxonomy): domain Bacteria; phylum Actinomycetota; class Actinomycetes; order Streptosporangiales; family Streptosporangiaceae; genus DATBGO01. The sequence goes on along the minus strand of CAVZKE010000007.1, from coordinate 127,453 downwards.
GCATAAGGAGGCGCTGTCGATCGTCCGCGACCTGCCTGCGGGCAAAGACAGGGACCGCCACGAGCTCGCAGTCCTGGAAGCCATGGCAGCGCCCCTCAACGCCAGGTACGGCTACTCGTCCCTGGAGCTGCAACGAGCGCTCGAGCGCTCGGTCAGCCTCGCGGAATCGCTTGGCCGCAAAGACTCCACGCTCACCGGCCTGGTCGCGCTCTGGACGTCACGGTTCGTTCAGGGGCGCATCGCCGATGGGTACCAGACGGCCAACCGGGCGCTGACCCTTGTCGACCCCGATTCCGAGCTCAGCGGCCCGGCTCATTTCGCGGTCGGCGGGTCCGCCGTCAGCCTCGGGATGCCCGCGGACGGACTGCGTCACCTCGATCTCGCCGCCAAGCTGACCAGCGGTGCCCTCTGGCTGAGCGTCGGCACCCGGCCCGACGTGCACGCCGCGGCTTGGGCCGCACATGCCCACTGGCTGCTTGGCCACGACGACGACGCCCTGTCCAGCTGCCACGACGCCATCAAGCTGGCCCGGATGATCGACCACCCGTACAGCCTGGCCGTAGCCCTGGCCTACGGCAGTATCACCCACCAGATGCGCCACGACATGTCCGGGCTGACAGACACCATCCGGCGAGCTGCGCGAGTTGTGCGATCGGTATGGCTTCGCCTACTACCGCGAGTGGGGGCTGATTCTCGACGGCTGGTCCCGCACGGACGAGTCGGGCATCGACCTCGCCCGGCGGGGCATCGACAACCTCAAGTCGGAGGGCTCGTTCGCCCGCATGCCTTACTGGCTGTCCCTGCTCGCTGACCTGTCGGCACGGAACAACCGGCCCGATACCGCGCGAGCGACCCTCGATGCTGCACTCGCCGCCGGACAGGCAGGGACGACCTGTGGTGGCTGCCCGAGGTGATGCGGATGCGCGCTGCCCACGACGACGCGGACGCCGCAATCGCGCGCCTGCGCTCCGCTGCGCAGATGGCGTCGGCGCACGGCAGTGTCGCGCTGCTTCGGCGATGCGAGCATGACCTCGCCGGGCGAGGCGTTCGCCCCTGGCTCCCGGCGTTCTCCCTATTGCCTGACGCGAACGCGCGCTCACGAACGCTACGCGAACGGAGCGGACCCTAACTTGGGCTGCCCTGAAAGTCAGGTACGACTCAGCCGAAGGGGAGCCACATGACTACCACATCAGCAGACATCGTCACCGCACCGTACGAAGAGCTGGCCGCCGCGCTGCGCGGCAGCCTGATCATGCCGGGAGATCCCGGGTATCGACGGAGCGCGCGCCGTCAACAACGCCATGATCGACAAGCGCCCGGCTGCCATCGCGCGCTGCCGCGACGCCGCCGATGTCATCGCCTGTGTGCGGTTCGGCCGCGAGCATGGTGTCGAGATCGCCGTCCGAGGTGGCGGCCACGCCGCAGCTGGCTTCGGGGTGTGGGACGACGCCTTGGTCATCGACCTGTCGCTGCTGCGCAGCACAACGGTCAGCCCTGAGAATCACACCGTCCGCGCCGACGCCGGATGCACCTTGGGAGACGTCGACCACGCGACCGTAGCGTTCGGCATGGCCACTCCCTTCGGCTTCCTGGCATCCACCGGCGTGGCCGGCTTGACGCTCGGCGGTGGCATCGGCTACCTCTCCCGGCGCTTCGGCCTCACCGTCGACAACCTCCTCGCCGCTGACGTAGTCCTCGCGGACGGAAGGTTCGTGACGGCCAGCGAGAACTCCCACAAGCGACCTGTTCTGGGCCTTGCGCGGCGGGGGCGGGAACTTCGGCATCGTCACCTCGTTCACGTTCCGCTGCCATGACATCGGCGATCACGGCACGATCATCGGCGGCCCGGTGCTGTACGACCTCGCCGACACGCCCGAGGTGATGCGCTGGTACCGGGAGCTGCTGCCGTCGCTGCCGGAGGAGCTGAGCGGCTGGCTTGCGCTGATCACCATCCCGCCTGCGCCGCCGTTCCCGGGGCGCTCTGGGGCCGCAAGGCTTGCGGCATCGTCTGGTGCTATACCGGATCACACGACCGGGCCGACGAGGTACTCGAGCCGGTGCGGACGCACGGCTCGCCGCTGCTGGTCGGCGCTGCAGCCCATGCCGTTCGACCTGCTGCAGAGCGCGTTCGACGGCCTCTACCCGAGCCGGGCTGCAACAGTACTGGCAGGCGGACTTCTTCAACGAGATCTCCGACGCGGCGATCGATGTGCACGTCAAATACGGTGAGCAGCTGCCGACCGGCCTTTCCGCCATGCACCTGCACCCCATTGACGGCGCCGCCAGCCGCGTGCCCGAGGGCGCGACGGCCTTCGCCTATCGAGACGGCGGCTGGGCAGGCGTCATCGTGGGCGTAGACCCCGATCCGGCCAACGCCGGCCTGATCTCGCAATGGGCCCGGGACTACTGGCAGGAGCTGCACCCGACCTCGGCCGGCGGCGCCTACGTCAACTTCATGATGAACGAGGGCCAGGACCGCGTCAAAGCGTCCTACCGCGGCAACTATGACCGGCTCGCCCAGATCAAGAACCGGTACGACCCGGACAACACCTTCCACGTCAATCAGAACATCCAGCCCGCCAGCGGCACCAACCCGTAAGCGTGACTGCAGCCGCCGGGCAGGCCGGCCCGATGCCGGCCTCCGGCGGACCGCGGTTGGCGATGCCGTGGTTCATGTGACCGAGAGGCACCAGATGTCACTACCTGTGATATTTGTGATCGATGATGACGCAGGCGTACTGCGCGCGCTCCGAGACGATCTCAGCCGCCGGTTCGGCGAGGACTTTCACGTCACCGGCGCATCGTCGGCCGCCGCGGGATTGGCGACCCTGCGCGAACTTGCCGACGGGCACGAACCCGTGGCGCTGCGCGGCCGCGAACGCGTCGTGCACCTGGCCGATGGCCACCAGACAGGCTGGCCGACTCGATGTCGGACTACCTGATCAAGGAGATCGAGGCCACGCCAACCTCACCATGCGGCTGCACACCGAGGTCACCGATGGTCACGGACAGGGGTACCTCGACTCCGTCACGCTGCACGACCGGACCGAGCAGATCCCCGCGGCCGGGCTGTTCGTGCTGATCGGCGGGGCACCGCGCACGCACTGGCTGCCCCGGGCGATTCAGGTCGAGCACGGTTACATCCGGACCGGGCGCGACGTCGTGCGGGACGGCGGGCATCCGTCGCCCTGGCCGCTCGATCGCGCGCCGCTCCCCCTCGAGACCTCGGTGCCGGGTGTCTTCGCCGCGGGAGACGCCCGGTATCGCTCGATCAAGCGGTTGCTTCCGCCGTCGGTGACGGCGCGACCGTGGTGCGCCTCGTGCATGAGTACCTGACCGCCGGGCACCCGGACGCAGCCTTGCTGCCGACCGGCGGATTACCCGTGACGGTCCAGCGGGTCAGTCGCCCGCTGACAGGACCTTGCGAGGGTGGGTGCCGTCCACGTAGCCGAGGAACGGGGGGTAGATGTTGTAGCCGAGGAGTTCCTGCAGTCGTTCGGGCAGCGCCCGGACCGCGGAGCGGGGCACCGCGAGGAGGTGGTTCTCCTGTGGTCGGAGCCAGCCGACGACGTACTCGAGGATCACGCCGAGGCGAGTCCGTTCGGTTCCATTGGCGCCGCCGCCGTGGACAGGTTGCCGACATAGAACATGACGGACCCGGCCGGCATCTCGGCGACCTCGACCTGGTCGTCGGGACCAGGGCGACGGTCCCCTCCCAGCGGTGGCTTCCCGGGACGAGCCTGGTCGCACCGTTCGCATCGTGAAGTCGTCGAGCGGCCACATGGTGTTGAGCACGACCGTCGGATGCGGCTCGGGCAGGGGATAGATGCCCTCGTCGCGGTGCAGCACCTGGGCCTGTCTCGCCCGGACCTATCTGGATCCCGACGGGCGCGCTCAGCTGGTAGTGCCCGAGCACCCGGTCGAGCACTCCGAGCAGCAAGGGGTCGATGGCGGGCGTCGAACATCCGGGTCTTTGCGAACAGCGCGTAGACCCGCTGGGTGGCAAATCCTTCGAACTCGTTGCGCCCGGTCCTGGTGGCTTCAAGCACGCGGCCCAGATCCGCCCGGGCCGCGCCGATTTCGTCCGCGGTCATCAGGCCGGAGACGATCGCATACCCGTCGTCGGTCAGCCGCCGCGCTACGTCCCGTCCGGTCGACGTGGCGCCTGGCATGCTCGCCATCACCACCATGAGCGTAACGGGGACCGGGTCATTCGCAGCTATCCGGTTGCGGCGTGATCAGCCTGGCCGGCCTGGCCTGCCGCCCGGCGAATCCTGGCCGCTGGCCGACCGGGATCTTGGTATGGTAATTGGTATGGCGACAAGGAAAGTGACGATGACGCTGGATGAGGCGCAGCTCGAGCGGATCCGCGCGCTTGTCAGGCGGGAACGGCGCCCAGCGTGTCCGGGTTCGTACAGCACGCCGTCCGGTCGCCCTGGATGACGTCGCCGGATGGGGCGCGCTCCTGGCCGAAGCACTGCGGGAAACGGGAGGTTCGCTCTCCGACGACGAGCGCGCCTGGGCCGACGACGTGCTCGGGACTGCGGGCACGGACTCCCGGCCGGCGGCCTGATGCCTGGTATCACGCTCGATGCCGGCGGCCTGATCGCGCTGGACCGCAGCGACCGGCGCGTGGTGGCGCTGCTCGCCCGCGCCCGCGAGACCGGCGCCCGCGTCACGGTTCCGGCCACGGCCCTGGCCCAGGCGATCCGCCGGCTGATCGGCAGGTCAGACTGGCGCGGCTACCGTCAGCCGACCACCGACGTCGTCGCGCTGGACCGGGTGGACGCGACGAATGTCGGCAGGCTTCTGGCGACGAGCAGCACCTCCGACATTACCGATGCGCATGTCGTCATCTGCGCGCGCCGCAGCGGGCAGCACGTCGTCACGTCTGATCCGGGCGATCTGCGGGTCCTCGACCCGGAATTCAGCTGGTCGGCCTCTGAGGGCCGCGCCCGCTCGCCCGTCTCACCGGGCCAGGATGCGCAATCGCTGCGGGTCATAGAACGGCGCGACCTGCAACCGGGCCGCCACATCGCCGGCGGTGGTCGCACGCGGAAGTCGCCGCTCTTCAGCCACTGCGCCGTGACGCCGTCGTCGCTCGCGACCTGGGCCAGGGCGACCGCGCCGCCGACGGTGGTCCGAAGGCCGCCGCCCGCACGTAGCCCGCCCAGTCGCCGTCATGGAGCACCGGCTCGTTGCCGAACAGGACCACGGCCGGGTCCTCGACGAGCAGGCTCACCAGGTGCCGCGGCGGCCTTCGGCCCGCGCCAGCAGGGCGTCGCGGCCGATGAACCCGCCGGGCTTGTCGAAGGCCACGGCGAAGCCCAGGCCGGCCTCAGGGGGTTGTCGGTGTTGTCGATGTCCACCCCGAGGTCGCGGTAGGCCTTCTCGAGGCGGAGGCTGGACATGGCGGCCAGTCCCACCGGCCGCACGCCGAGGTCGGCGCCGGCCGCCATCAGGGCGTCGTAGGCCCCCAGCCCGTACTCGGCGGGAGGTGGAGCTCGTAGCCCAGCTCCCCGAGGTAGGTGATTCGGAGGGCCAGGGCCGGGGCGTAACCGCAGGTCGATCCCCGGGCGGTGAGGTAGGGAAAGGCCCGGTTGGAGAGGTCGGCGGAGGAGAGCCGCCCGATCAGCTCCCGCGACCGGGTCCCTGCACCGACAGGAGCACGGTGCCCGAGGTCACGTCGGTCACGGTGAAGTGCTCGCCGGGGCCGGTGGCCCGGCGGATCATCGGCGCGACCCGGCGCTGGATGATGTCCGTGGCCACCACCAGGAACCGGTCCTCGGACAGGCGGGTCACGGTGAGGTCGGCGGCAATGCCCCCGGCCTCGGTCAGCCACTGGGTGTAGACCAGCAGGCCGGGCCGGCGGGTCACGTCGTTGGCCGACAGACGGGACAGTACGGTGGCGGCATCCGCCCCCTGGACCATGAACTTGGCCATCAGGGTCATGTCCATGACGCCCACGCCCTCGCGGACGGCCCGGTGCTCCTCGGCCACGAGGCCGCGCGACGCCTGGGGGACGAAGCCGGGAGGGTCGGGAGGGTGCCGCGCCGGGCCCGGCGAACCACTCGGCGTACTCCCAGCCCGCCGAGAGCCGAAGTGAGCGCCCTCGGCGACGAGCCGGTCGTGCAGGACGGACCGCCGCATGTCGCGGGCGGTCCGTGGCCGCCAGGCCGGCCAGGCGGCGTCGCCGAACAGGACGCCGAGCTGTTCCACGGTGCGCTCGCCGCGGAACCGCCGCGTGTCTCGTGCGTCGCGGTCCGGTCGATGGCGTACCCGGTCACGTCGACCGGAGGCACCCCGTCGACGATCCAGTGGGCGATCATGTTGCCGACCCCGCCGCCGAGCAGGATGCCGAGCGAGTTCAGCCCGGCGGCGACGAAGTAGCCGTCCAGCTCGGGAGCCGGGCCGAGCAGGGGGTGGACGTCGGAGGTGAACGACTCGGGGCCGCAGAAGAACTTGCGGATGCCGATCTCGGCCAGGGCAGGTATCCGCGCCATCGCCTGGCCGAGGAACGGGCCCACGGTCCTAGTCCGGCGGCAGCTCGAGGAACGACGAGTCGCGCGGCACGCCGTCGAGCGACCAGGCGGCCGCTCCGGCTCGAACAGCCCCACCAGCATCCCGTCGCCCTCGGGCCGGAAGTAGCCGTAGCTGTCCGGGTCCTCGATGACCGGCAGGTCGCGGTCGCATCCCGGGCACGGTGTCGGTCAGCAGGTAATAGTGCTCGGCCGCCTGCAGCGGTACGGCACGCCGGCGAGCGCACCGAACTGCCGGGCCCACATGCCGGCGGCGTTCACCACGTACTCGGTCTCGATCTGGCCCGCCTCGGTGAGCACGGCGCAGACCCGGCGGCCCGCGGGTCTCGACACCGGTGGCCGGCACCCCCTCGATCATCGTGACGCCCCGCTGCCGGGCCCCCTTGGCCAGCGAGGTAGCCACGCCCACCGGGTCGGCCCGGCCCTCGTCGGCCACGTAGAACGCCGACGCACATCGTCGGTCCGGGCGAGCGGCCACGCTCGGCCAGTTCCGCGGTGAGATCTCGACGTCCTCGATGCCGAAGCCGTGCACCAGCGGCCTCGCGCCGCAGCGCGGCCTGCCGCTGCGGCGTGGTGGCGACGCGAGATGTGCCCGACGGCGCGGAAGCCGGTGGAATGCCCGGTCTCCTGCTCAAGCCGGGCGTAGAGGTCCCGCGAGTAGCGGCTGAAGAACAGCGCTGTCTCGTCGGTCATGCCCGCCGAGGTGATCAGCCCGGCGGCGTGCCAGGTGGTGCCGGCCGTCAGCTGATGCTGCTCGAGCAGCACCACGTCTGTCCAGCCCAGGTGGGCCAGGTGATAGGCGATGCTGCAGCCGATCACCCCGCCGCCGACGATGACCACCTGCGCCCGGCTCGGAACGGCCCCGCCGACGGTCCCCTGATCGATCGTCACGCTGCCCCTTCCTGCCCGGCCGCGTTCGCGCTGGGGCGACCCGGCCTCCTGCCTCCCCCAAAGCAGTGATCAGTGACATCCCTAGCACGGCGCGGCCCACCTGGTCCAGGCGGCCCGCAGCCGGGCTGGCAGCATGGGAAGCATGCAGCGGGTCGTCATCGTCGGCCCAGGTGCCGCCGGCAAGTCGACGCTCGCGGCCCGTCTGAGCCAGATCACCGGGCTGCCGGTCGTCGAGCTGGACAAGCTCTTCTGGCGGCCCGGCCTCATCGCGCCAGCTCCTGGCAGCTGGGCAGCCATCGAGCGCGACCTGGTCGTCCGCCCGTCGTGGATCATCGACGGGGATCTCGGCCCGTATGACGTCAGCCCGCAGATCCGGCTCGAAGCGGCGGATACCATCGTCTTCCTGGATTTCTCGCCACGCCATGACCGGGCGCCAGTGACGGCCGCTCCCGGCCGCGGGCCCTGCGGCCAGCGAGCGGATCTTGCCACGCAGCCGCCGGGTACCGCCCGCTACCGGACGGTCACCTCGTGCCAGAGGCCTCCGTTGAGGTTGAGGTTGTTGCCGCGGGCCTGCCCGGGCGCGGAGTCGGCGATATAGGTGTAGAGCGGGTGCCCGTCGTAGGTTGCCTGCCGCGAACCGTCGGGGCGCGTGATCGTGCCGAGCCGGCCGGGCAGCGCCGTCGCGGCGACGGCCGGCCCCTGACCGGCGGCCAGTACGCAGCGCAGCTGCCCGTGCAGGCCGAGGAGGTGGGGGTATCCGGTGCGAACCAGTACAGCGTCAGCCCGCGAGAGCTGGCGAGCACCCGAACGCCATTAATGCTGACCGTCTTCAGGCCGCCGGCGGTGGCGGGCGTCTGGCTTCCCGCGGCGGCGGCAGCCACCCCGAGCAGCACCAGGGCCAGGACCGAAATCCCCGCGGCCGCCGCGGCCAGGCCCGTCCCGGCGGGGCGGTGAGCCGCCAGCCCGCAGGCCAGGCCCGGCAGCGGCCGCCCGCTGTCGGCCGACGGACCCGATATCAGGGTGGCTGCGGCGAGCACCGCGAACGCCGCCACCTCCAGGACTCCCGCGACGATTCCGGCGGTCGTCCGGACCTCGGTGAACCCGAACAGGCCCACCCACACCGACAGGAGATAGCCGCCGAGGGTGGACAGCGCGAACCCCGCGCCTGCGGCGCTGGCCAGCCAGCTTCGCGACACCGCGACCAGGGCGGCGAGCGCGAACGCCGCAATCACCTGGAGCAGGAACAGCCAGCCGATGGTCGGGATCGACCGGTATCCGGTCAGGTACAGATCCAGGTGGATCGCGCCGGTCGCGGCCAGCAGCCCGGCCCCGGCGATCCGGAGCGCCCGCTCAGGCCAGTGGTCTGATGCCAGCAGCTGCGGACGCGCCCGCGCCGCCCGCTGTGTTTGTGTCATGCCCATTGCCACGTGCGCCGCTGGCTCCTGGTTCAGCCGCCGGCCCCGGTCCGCGCTGGCCCGGCCACGGTCCGCGCTGGCCCAGCCGCCGGCCGCCCCGGTTCAGCCCTTGGCCGCTTCTGGCTCCGACGGGCCGGTCAGTGCTCGCCGCCGGAACCCGCTGACCGTCATGTCGACAACTCGGTCGTGGCCCCAGCGCATCAGCGGGTACGCGACGCGCCCCGCGAGCCGCAGCGGTGCGCTGCGCATCTCCACCGCCCAGGTCGCCGTGACCCGAGTACCTTCGCCCGCCTCGGCCAGCCGCAGCACGGCCCGGCCGCTGAGGTCGCCGCCGACCGCCGCGTCGACCAGCCAGGGCCGATCACACCGGAGCAGCCGGATAGTCAGGCGCAGCCGGTACGGCACCGGCGGGATGACCGTGCCGTGTAGCACATTGCCGTCCACCAGGCCGCTGCCGTCGGCTTCGAAGTCAGCCAGCCAGCCCCACCACGACTCGAAATCCTCGAACCGCTCGATGGTCTCCCACAGCCGGGACGGCGAGACCGGGAACCAGAACTCACCGCGGTAGTCGACCCGGCTCACGGTCGGCTCATGAGCTTCGCTGCCGCCATAAGCACCTGCCTGTGAGCCGCTGGTTCCTGGACAATGCCTGTGGTAGCGCCGCGAAAATCAGCGCCCGCCGGGTGGCTGATGGCGCAGGCCATCCATGATGAGCCCGAGCATGCGGTCGGCCTGCCCGCTGTCGGCTGGTTCCCGGTCTACCGCCATGCTGACCGCGTGCACCAGCCTGAGCAGGTCGGTGGCATTCGCGTCGGCGCGGACGACACCGGCCTCCTGGGCGCGGCGCAGCAGGCCGGCCGCAGCGCCGCGCATGATGCCGCTGCAGGTCGACAGCAGCTCGGAGTCCTTGTCCAGGGTGGCCAGCATGGCCGAGGTGAGGCTGCGCTTGGTGCGGCCGAAGCTGACCAGGGCCCGCAGCCAGATAGCGAGCGCGGCCGCCGGGTCCTGTGACTCGCTGAGCTGCGCGGCCCGGTCGCTGAGGATGTCGACCTGATCCCGGTAGACGGCTTCCAGCAGCGCCTGCCGGTTCGGGAAGTGACGGTAGAGCGTGCCGATCCCGACGCCGGCCCGCCGGGCGATCTCCTCCAGGGACGCATCATCGGCACCGTGCTCGGTGAACGCGGCGCTTGCGGCGCTCACCAGGCGCTGGTAGTTGCGCAGGGCGTCGGCCCGCAACGCGCGCTGCTGGCCGGACTGGGCAGGCGCATCGGTCGTGCTCATCTGCCGCCACCAATTTAGTTGACTATACGGAGGGTCCCTCCGTATAGTCATTCTCATAGCGGAGGTCGCCTCCGTATAGTCATTCTCATAGCGGAGGTCGCCTCCGCATAGAGCTTAGCCCATGTGGGCCGCTCTCGGCCAGACCCAGCCACCAGCGGCTGGGTCCAAGCACTTCGTCAGGAAGGCAACATGCCTACGTCCTCCTTGCCACGGGCTCCCACGCTCGATCGTCCGGGTGCCGCCCTGGGCCCCGACCGCCGGGGCATCGCGCTAGCCCTGGTGCTCGGCGCCCAGCTCATGATCATCCTTGACATGACCGTGGTGAACATCGCGCTGCCCAGCATCGCCCGCGGCCTGCACTTCTCCGCGCCCAGCTTGTCCTGGGTGCTCAACGCCTACACCTTGACGTTCGGCGGCTTGCTGCTGCTGGGCGGCCGGGCCGGCGACATCCTGGGCCGGCGCCGCGTCTTCATCGCGGGGATCACGTTGTTCACCGTGGCCTCACTGGCGGGCGGCCTGGCCACCTCGGCCGCCTGGCTGCTGGCCGCGCGGGCCGTGCAGGGGGCAGGCGGCGCGATTGCCTCGCCGGCCGTCCTCGCCCTGATCACGGCCAGCTTCAGCGAAGGGCGGGAGCGGACCCGGGCGCTTGGCATCTACACCGCCGTCGCCATGGGCGGCGGATCGCTCGGCCTGGTCCTGGGCGGCGTGATCACCGAGTGGGTGTCCTGGCGCTGGGTGCTGTTCGTCAACGTGCCGATCGGCATCGCCGTGGCCCTGGCCGCGCCGCTGTTCCTGGCCGAATCACAGCCCCAGCCCGGGCGATTCGACCTGGTCGGGGCGCTGACCTCGACCGCGGGGATGACAGCGCTGGTCTATGGCTTCATCCGGGCCGCCTCGGATGGCTGGGGCGATGGCGTGGCGCTGAGCGCGTTCGCCGCCGCGATCGTCCTGCTCGGCCTGTTCCTCGTGAACGAGTCGCAGGCCCGGCAGCCGATCACCCCGCTGCGCCTGTTCGCCGACCGGGGCCGGGCAGGCGCCTACCTGGCCCGCCTGCTGCTCGTCGCGGGCATGTTCGGGATGTTCTTCTTCCTCACCCAGTTCGTCCAGGACATCCTGGGCTTCAGCCCGTTGCGGGCCGGGGTCTCGTTCCTGCCGATGACGGCGGCGCTGTTCGCCGTGTCCCGGCTGTCGCCCCGGCTGCTGGCCCGGTTCCCCGGTCAGAGCCTGATGGTGGTCGGCCTGCTGCCCGTGATCGTCGGGATGACCTGGCTATCGCGGATCGCTCCCGGTACCGGCTACCTGGCGGGCGTCCTTGGCCCCATGCTGCTGATTGGCGCGGGAATGGGCCTGGTGTTCGTGCCGCTGACCATGGCCTCGCTGGCCGGGGTGCGGCCGGAGGACTCCGGCGCGGCCTCCAGCATGGTGAACGTGACCCAGCAGGTCGGCGGCTCGCTGGGGCTCGCGATCCTGGTGACGGCGTTCAGCGGCGCCAGCCGGGACGCGGCCCGGCACCGGCTCGCGCACCTCAGTTCGCTGGCGCAGGTCCACCACATCGCGGTAGCCGGCATGGCCAGCGCGTTCACCCTGGCGGCGATCTTCGACATCTGCGCGCTCGTCGCAGTGCTGGCCATCATCCGCAGCCGGGCCCCGCAGGCCGCGCCGCGGCTGGTCGGCAGCCAGCGCCGCTGACGGCCCGTCCGGCCGGGCGCGTGCCGTCAGCGGCGCGCGCCCGGCCGGACACGGTCCGCCTACAGCGCGGTCCGCCCACAGCGCAGTCCGCCTACGGCGCAGTCCGCCTGAAGCGCAGTCCGCCTACAGCGCGGTCCCGCCGACGGGCGAGATCAGCCGCTGAAGGGAATCTGGGCCGCGACGGCCGCCCGCCGCCGTCCCTCGTCGATCCAGCGCGGGATCAGCGTCGCGTCAGCGCCCGCCTTGAGGCACAACTCGGCGGCGCGCCGGTACCGCGGCGCGTCGATCTCGTGCTCATGGCAGCCCAGCGCGAGCCCGGCATACTCAGCCAGCAAGTCGGCGCGTCCGTCGGCCGTCTCGGCCAGCTCTCCGATAGCCTCAGCTTCCTCCTCCGCCGACAGCGGGCGCCATCGGGCGTGCCGCCCCGCGATGGCAGCGATCTGGGCGAACAGGAGCCGGTCAGCTGGGTTTCTCACCTTCATGAGGATAGAACACAAGTTCGATTTATACAACAGTACTGCAGCTTGGCGTGGCGGATCGAGCCGAGGCGGCTATCTGCATCGCTGATCAGCGTCACCGGCGGCGCTGCCGCAGACCGGACGCACACCATGAGGGGCGCGCCGGTACCGCATCTGGCATCGTTTCCGCTGTGACCAGGGCGCCGCGCAACGACCAGGAGCCAGCTGTGGTGAGCTCCGTGAAGGACCCACGGGTCGCCGCGGCACGGTCGCTGCAGACCCGCGCTCAGCGCACCGCCGCGGGCCGCTGCCTGGCCGAGGGGCGCAGCCTGATCGGGCAGCTGCTGGAGTCGGGCCACGAACTGCAGGTGGCCCTGCGCAGCGATGCGGCAGCGGAGGCCGCCGATGACAGCCTGGCCGCGGCCCTGCGAGCGGCGGGCGTCGCCGTGCACCCGGTCCGCGCGGCAGTGCTCAGGCAGGTGTCGTAGGGGCCGCCCGGCCGGTGGCGTAGTGCGCCGTAGCGGCCCTGCCCGCGGAACTCGACACGGCCTCGCCGTGGGGTGACTTTGCCGTCGTCTGCGACGGCATCGTCGGCTGACCTGCTGGTCGCCATTCCGATGGCCGGCCAGGTCGAGTCGCTCAATGTGGGCGTCGCGGCTGGTATCTCCATCTACGAATTGCGCACCAAGCTGGTGCTCGGCATGCTCGGCGAGCGGATCCGCGGCACCATCGGCCGCGATGTGGCGGTGGCCGGGCGTTTCATCCGCGATGCGCTCGACCTGACCATGCAGCGGGCGGCAGGCCTGTCCTCGGCCCAGGCCATCGCGCTCATGGTCGTGACCGCCGAGCGGCGTACGCCGGCGGCCACCCTGCGCCGCGACCTCGGCGCAGGCGCCGACGAGCTCGGCGACCTCCTGGCTCCCCTGCTCGAGCGCGGTTGGCTGAGCTACCATCAGGGCGGCTACGCCAGCACGGCTGAGGGCGAGCGAGCCCTGGCCGTGTTGTGGCCGGTCCAGCAACAGCTCGATGAGCAGCTGCTGGCTGGGTTTAGCCAGGCGGAGCGCCGCGGTCTGCGCGAGCTGCTCGAGCGGGTGCGCAGGAATGCCGAGTCGCTGCTGCGGGAACCCGGAAAATAGCAGCCTGCCCCGCCGGTGTCCATCGGCAACCGAACCGGGACGTAAGTCCCTGCCCCGGGCCGCCGGACACGCGCTTACTAGAAGGGAGACCACGTAGGGAGGGCGCATGAAGCAACGAGTTCCCGGAAGGGCCTGGTACTCCCCTGGCCTGGCTGGCCGCCGTCCCCGGATGCTCGTGGAAAGCGACAGCGAGGCCCTCGCGATCTCCGACTTCTCGCTATTTCAGCAGGCCGGCTTCGACGTCGCTTTCTGCTCCGGGCCCGGCCGCACCCCATGCGCCTGCCCGCTGCTGCACGGGCAGCACTGTGCCGTGCTGGCGGGCGCCGATGTCGTACTGCACGGGCTCGATCCGGCGCTCGGCATCGCGGCGGCCATCCGGCAAGCCCGTCCGGAGCTGCCGGTCGTGGCCGAGCAGCCCGCTGGCGAGGACGGCCGCATGGAGCCGGCTCCTGAGGGCTGCCTGCCGCTGGTCTATCCGTGCTCGGTGCACGGGCAGGTGGATGCGGTCCGCCGGGCGCTGGGCAGCAAGCGCGGCTGACCGCGGGACGCGTCAGCGCTGACGAGCCGCGGGTTAACCAGGAGCGTGGCAGACGGCCTCGACATTGTGGCCATCAGGGTCACGGACGAAGGCCGCGTAATAGCCGGGATGATATTCGGGCCACACGCGCGGCTCATGCAGCACCTCGGCGCGCGCGGCCACCGCCGCGTCAAAGAACGCGCGCACGGCCGTCCGGTCCGGCGCGGCGAACGCGATATGCGACTCGCGGAATCCTTCGCCGGTGGCCTGCGGACCGACCCAGAACTCCGGCTTGGCGCCGATGCCATAGCCGATGACTTCCCCGAAGTCCATGACCCGGCGGCCGCCAAGCGCCCGCAGGACGGAATCGTAGAACGCGGCGCTGGCCGCCACATCGGCGCACTGGATGGAGAGGTGGTCAAGCATGCCTACATCCTGGCGCACAGCCGTGGCCTGGGTACCCGGTTCAGGCCGTCAGGCTCGCCGCCGCGCGCCGTGTTCGGCCAGCTAGCCCCGGCACCGCCCTAGGATGGCAGGATGCTCAGGACGCTCAGGGGCCGGCCGCGCCAGCAGCGCACGCCGGGCGTTCGCGGCCCGCTGCTGGCGTCGGCGGTCCGTGTGCCGGCCGTGGCCCTGCTCGCCGTCTGCGTGGCCGTCACGGCGCTGCTGGGCGTGTGGGTGATGCAGCAGACCCGGGCCGACTGGCTGGATTCGGCGATCGACGGGCGGATGGTGGCCGCCCTGGGCGGCCAGCGGGCCGTCCTGGGCCGCATCGGCGAGGTCGCAGCCCCGCTCCAGACCACCGCGGTAACCGTGGCCCTCGCCCTGGCCTGCCTCGTGACCCGGCGATGGCGCGGTGCCCTGCTGGTCGCCGTGGCGATACCCGCGGCCGGAGCGGTCACCGAATACCTGCTCAAGCCGCTGTTCGACCGGACCGCCCGGGGCCATCTGGAGTTTCCCAGCGGACACGCCACCGGCGCGTTCGCGATGGCGGCGGTCTGCGTGGTACTGCTGCTCGGCCCGCTGCGGCCGCGGCTGACCAGGGCGCTGCGCGTGCTTCTCGCGGTGGCCGCCGTCCTGATCGCGGCCGGGGTGGCGGTGGCCGTCGTGGCCCTGCGGTTCCATTACTTCACCGACACCGTGGCCGGAGCCGCGGTCGGCACCGGCACGGTGCTCGCGACCGCCCTGCTGCTGGACCGCCTCATTCCGGGCCCGCGCCCGGCGGTCCCGCCGGCGCCCGAGCACGGCGGGCTGGAGCGCCCGGCGCGCAGCGGAGCCGAACGCTAATCCGCGGCCGGCGGCCGCCCCGGCGGTGCGTGACGGGCGGCTGCCCCGCGTCCGTGGCGGGCGGCTCGAACGACGCGGGGTGACCGCCTTCCGCCGTCCCGTATGTGACGATAGGGACATGGATGCGGTGAACATCGATGCAATGCTGGCGCGCTTCGCAGAGCACTGGTCGCCGAAAAGGATTGCGCAGATTAACGACTACGACGTGCGGATCGTGAAGGTCCAGGGCGAGTTCACCTGGCATCAGCACGCCAACACCGACGAGCTCTTCCTGGTCCTCGACGGGGAGCTGACGCTACAGCTGCGTGACCGCGATGTCGTGCTCGGGCCCAGGGAGCTGTTCGTCGTGCCACGCGGTGTCGAGCACTGCCCGCGGGCGGAGGTCGAGACGGCCCTGCTGCTCCTCGAGCCGAGCAGCGTGGTCAACACCGGCGATGCGGGCGGCGAGCTGACCGCCGAGGTCCAGACGCTGAGCTGAGGCGACGGCCGGTTAGCCGCGAACGGGCCCGGTCGCGGCGTCGACCAGGACCGTGGCGACGGCGCGCGCGGCGGTGGCGGCGGTCTGGTCGTGGTCCATCCGGGCGGCCACCGTCGCGCCGTCGTAGAGCAGCACCAGCTGCTGAGCCAGGCCGTCAGGATCCGCGGCCCCGGCCGCCCGGCCGAGCTCGGTGAACAGCGATCGCACCCAGGCGCGCGACTGGCCCGAGACCTCCGCCACCGCGGTGCCCGCGGTGGCCTCCGCGCTGGCGTTGAGAAACGCGCAGCCGCGGTACCCGGGCTGCGCGAACACCTCGCCGAGCACGTCGAACACCCCCAGGATGCGTTCTCGCGGCGTGTCATAACGCGCCAGCCCCTTGGTCAGGCGCTCCTGCCGTGCCGCGTGCCGAGCTGTCAGGTACGCGCGGATGAGCTCGTCCTTGCTGCCGAAGACGTTGTAAAGGGTGGCCTTGGCCACCCCGGCCCGCTCGATGACCCGGTCGATGCCGACCGAGTGGATGCCCTCGTCGTAGAACAGCTCGTCGGCCGCGGCAAGCAGCCGGCCGCGGGCCGAGGAATGGTCGAGTGTGTTCGTGCCCATGACTTGACTTTAACAGACCGGTCTGTCTACTGTCACGTATAGCAGACAGACCAGTCTGTTCAATTGAGTGCCCGCCCGGGCGACAGCAGAACCGTCGCTCAGCACCGAGCCCGATCTCAGGAAGCCGCGATGTCCTCTCCCTGCACTGCCCCTGACGCCGTCCTGGCTCCAGCCGGCCGGCCCGCCCCTCGCGTGGTGCCCACGTCACGGCCGCGACCGCTCGCCGCCGGGCTGCCGCGCCCGGCTGCCTTTGCCGCCATCACCGCGGTCCTTGTGCTGTTCACCGCCGCAGCCAGCGCGCCGTCCCCGCTGTATGTCGTCTATCAGCGCGAGTGGGGCTTCTCCGCGACGGCTCTGACCGTCGTCTTCGCCGTCTACGCCATCGGCCTGCTCGCCTCACTGCTGGTCCTGGGAGCACTGTCCGATCACGTGGGCAGGCGTCCCGTCCTGGCCATAGCGATCGCGCTGGAAACGGTGTCGCTGGTGCTGTTCATGACGGCGGGCGACATCACGCTGCTGCTACTGGCCCGGGTCATCCAGGGCATCGCCACCGGCGCGGCGATGACGACGCTGGGGGCCACGCTGGCCGACCTCAACCCACTGCATTCACCCGGCCGGGCCGGGGTGGTCAACAGCATCGCGCCCCCCAGCGGGCTAGCGCTGGGGGCGATCGGCTGCGGTGCACTGGTCCAGTTCGCCCCCGCGCCGACCCGCCTGATCTATGCCCTGCTGCTCGGCGGTACCGTCCTGGCGGCCGCAGCCGTCGCGGCGCTCCCTGAGACCTCAGCGCGGCGGCCCGGCGGGCTGGCCTCGCTCACCCCCCGGCTGGGTGTCCCGGCCCCGCTGCGCCCCGCCTTTTACGCGCTCATCCCGATCATCGTGGCCAGCTGGGCGCTCGGCGGGCTCTACCTGTCGCTCGGCCCGTCGGTCGCGGCCAGCCTGTTCGGGCTGAGCAGCCACCTGATCGGCGGGCTCGTCGTCACGCTGCTGTGCGGGACCGGCGCGGCCACCGCGTTCGCGCTGCGGACCTGGCCATCAGCCCGGCTGCTGGACGCCGGCGCCGTGGTACTGACCGCCGGCATGGCGCTCACCCTGGCCGGCCTGCTGGGCCACAGCATCGGGCTGGCCGCGGCCGGGACCGTGGTGGCCGGCGTCGGCTTCGGCGCCGCTTTCCTCGGTTCCTTCGGCACGCTGGCCCGGCTGGCCGCCCCGGCCGAGCGCGGCGAGCTGTTCGCGGTCGCTTATGTCATCGCCTACCTGGCCTTCAGCCTGCCCGCCGTGGTCGCGGGCGTCGCCAGCACGTCCGTCGGCCTGCGCACCACGGCGATCGCCTATGGCGTGACGGTGGGCGCCCTGGGCCTGGCCGCGCTGGCCATGCAGCGCGCCCGCGGCGTGCACCAGCGCCGTTCCGCGCGGCCCGCGCCCGCACCGCCCGCACCCCCCGCGGTGCCCGCACCCCCCGCGGTGCCCGCACCCCCCGCGCTGCCCGCGCTGCCCGCGCTGCCCGCGCAGCCCGCGCTGCCCGCGCAGCTGCGGTCACCGCGGTCACAGCAGGGACAGGCCGCCAGTCAGCGCGTCGACCCGCGCGTTCTCAGCGGGGCCGATGGCGCAGCAGGTGGGCGTGCCCGGCGCTAGCTGGGTCCGGCCAGCGTCCCGGATGACCTCGACGGACAGCCCGGCCGCCCGGGCCGACGCGGCGACCCGGCTGAGTTCCTGGTCATCGGCCACCTTGAGCGCGACCTTCGGCTGCCCGTCGGCCAGCCAGCCGGCGAAGTCGGCACTGCCCTGGGCCGCCAGGGCCGCCGCGACCGCGGCGTGGGCCGCCTGCACCGCGATCTTCCCGCGGCTCATGCCGAGATCGGTCCGTACCAGCAGTACCAGCTTCGCCGCCACATCCTGCACTCTAGGGCGGTGGCACGCGGCAGCGCGCGAGCACGCGGCAGCGCGGCAGCACGCGGCAGCGCGGTGACGTGCGGTGGCCTGCTGCCCGGTGGGCCCCCACCCCTGGCGGGCCGCAGCAGGCACGGGGGCCCGGGCCCGGTACGGGGCTACTCGATTCTCTCGGTGATCGGGGTGCCGAGCTCGACGGTGCGGCCGACCGAGCAGAGCTGATCATGCGACCGGCGCACCGCCTCGGGCAGCACGGCCCGGGCCGCGTCGCCCTGCTCGCCGCCCGGAAAGACGAGCCGGAAGGTCACCTCGATATCGGCCAGGCGGTTGCCGTCCTGGTCACGTACCTTCTCGGCGTCCACCCTGACCTCGAAAAGCGTCGGCTCGGCGCGACGCGAGGTCACGATGTCAACGTCGATCGCGGTGCAGCCGCCGATCGCGGCCAGCAGCAGCTCAGTCGGCGTGAAGTCGGTGCCCGCGCCGGTACCGAAGGTGATCCGGCCGCCTCGATCGTTGACCGCGGTGAACTTGCCGGGCGCGGTCCGCTCGACGGTCGTGCTGCGATGCACAGAACCCGTGACCATGACCACACTGTGCCCTACTGCCCCGAGCGCGGCGCGTTTGACGTTCCCGAACGCGTCGGGGCGGTGGCCGCGAGCGGCCGCGAGCGGCCGCCTGCCGCCGCCTTGACCCAGTCCGCCGCCCCTTTTCCGTATCCGGGGCGGCCCGGTCGCTCTACCTGGATGTGCACCATCAGCGGCCTGGCCAGCGAGCGCCTTCACCAGGGCTCGCAGGCGCCCGGCCTATGGGGAAGGAAGGGCAGACATGACTGATGAGCAGAGGCGGCAGGGGGTAAGCCGCCGGGGGCTGCTGACCGGTGCGGGCGCGGCCGGGGCCGGGCTGGCCGTCGGCTCGATCGCGGGACTGCCGGGCGCCGCAGCGGCTACCGCTGGCCCGGGGACGGTGAACCCGGGTCTCGCCCGGCCGGGCGCGCCGGCCAGCAGCCACCTGTTCGGGCGGATCTTTCCGTCGCTGCCGCCGTTCGCCGAGGCTAACGACACCGTCCGGGCGGCCCTGATGGAGGTCGGCGCCCCGGGCGGCGTCCTGGACGCTCATGACGACCTGGCGGCCGGCCCGAAGAACCTGATTGTGGACCCGACCGTGAACGGCAACCCGACGGCCACCGATCCCTACGGCAGCAATCCCGACAACCCGACCATGACCGCCGGGTCAACGTTCGTGGGCCAGTTCACCGACCACGACATCACCTTTGATCAGACGTCACAGCTGGGAGTGCCGCAGAACCCGCTGGTCTCGCCGAACACCCGCACGCCCGCACTGGACCTCGACTCGGTGTTCGGCGGTGGCCCCGCCATGCGCCCGGACCTGTACGCGCCGAACCCGGATGGGACAGTGGGTCCCGCGCTGAAGATCGGAACCGGCGGCGTCCACGAAGACGTGCCCAGGGTCCCCAACGGGGATGGCACCTGGACCGCGCTGCTCGGCGACCCGCGCAACGACGAGCACGTGATGATCGCCGGGTTGCACGCCGCGCACATCTTGTTCTACAACCGGGTCCTCACCGACCTGGGCCACTTCAGCCTGCGCCGCTTCCCGGCCGCCCGCGGCGCCGACCTGTCCAACTCCTACCTTCGGTACCTGATCGCCCGCGAGATAACGCTCTGGCACTACCAGTGGCTGCTGGTCAACGAGCATCTTCCGCAGATCGCCGGCCAGGCCATGGTCAGCGACGTCCTGGCCCGCGGCAACCGGTTCTACCGGCCGCCGGCAGGCGACGCATTCCTGCCCATCGAATTCGGCGCCGCCGCCTACCGGTTCGGCCACTCCATGGTCCGCCCCTCCTACCGGGCCAACTTCACCTCAGGCACCGGCGATTCCGCCAGCCCCGCCGCGGACCCGTTCTTCGGCCTGGTCTTCGACGCCAGCCTGCCCGGCTTCAGCGAACCGCCCAGCTACGACCGCGACGACCTGCTCGGCGGTTACCCGGCCCCGCGCCGTTACGTCGGCTGGCAGACCTTCTTCGACCTCGGCGACGGCCAGGTCAAGAACAACAAGAAGATCGATACCACCATCTCCTCGGTGATGTTCACCCTCCCGGTGCCCGCCATCGCCCCGCATACCCAGACGTCCCCCACCGTGCTGCCGCAGCGCAACCTGCTCCGCCAGCTGACCTGGGGCTTGCCCGCCGGGCAGGCGGTCGCGCGCGCGATGCGCACCGACCCGCTCACCGCCGCGGACCTCGCCGAAATCGGCCGCGTCTACCAGCCGTTCGCCACCAGCACGCCGCTGTGGTACTACATCCTGGCCGAAGCCAGGGTGGCCGCGGGCGGCCTCAACCTCGGCCCGGTCGGCGGCCGGATCGTCACCGAGACCCTCATCGGTCTGCTGCGCGCCGACCCCACCAGCTACCTCAACGTCTATCCCGCCTTCCGGCCGTTCCTCGGCAGCTATCTGAGCCTCGGGCCGACCCCCGACCCCGCTATCACCGGCAACCGCAGCTATACCCGCGCCCACTTCCTGTACTACGCGGGCGTCGTCACCCCCGGTACCTACCGCTGACCACCGCGCGACGCGCGGGACCGCGGCCAGGCCACGGCATCAGCAGACCGATCGCGCCCGCCCGGGGATGGCCAACCGGGGCCGACCAACGGCGGCCCCCGGGTGGCCATGATGTGCGAGAAGCTGTGGGCGTGAGCCCGCCCGCGAGCACGGCCCGGCGCGCCGCGATCTGCGGTGCGGCCGTCGTCGCCGCGACCGTCCTCGCCGCGGCCAGCCTCGCCGCGGCCAGCCTCGCCGCGGCCAGCCTCGCCGCGCTCGCCGGCTGCTCCGCCGCCCGGCCGCGCGCGGCCGGCTCCGCCAGCCCCGCCAGCCCCGTCAGCCCCGCGGTCCCCGCCACCCCAGTGGTCCCCGCCAGCCCCGCGGTCCCCGCCAGCCCCGCCGGTCCCCGCCAGCCCCGCGGTCCCCGCCACCCCGGCGCCTCCCGCACTTGGTCAGCTGGCCGGGGTCTTCGCCCGCGGCCAGGGCTTCGGTCAGGTCAGGCCGGCCACGATCTTCAACGGCGGTGACCCGACGGGCTCGGTCACGCACATCGTCTGGGATTCCTGGGGCGGCCCCCGGGCGGTCGGGACCGGCCGGACCGACTACGTCGGACCCGGACGGTCGGTCGCCACCGGCACCGAGCAGCGCGCCACCATCGTCGCGTTCGGCCTGGGAACCTGCGACGGCAAGCTCATGTACCGGGCCGTCGAGTGGTATTTCCCGCAGCATGGTCAGACCTTCGATAGCCGCCATTACCAGGACATCTGTAACGGCCGGTACGTGCCGGGCGCATAGGCCCATGACCGTCACCCGGGCCCCATTAGCCACGCCGCAGATCCGGCCCGGCTTTATCATCACCGTGCCCCATTACCTGCCGATCTTCGCTCTTATATCATCCAATCTGACCATTAGGAGGCCTCGGCGATGTGGGACACCTTGATGCCAGTCGAACCATCGCGGCGCGCGGAGTTCTACGAACGGGGCTGGTGGCGGGGCGAGACGTTCCTCGATGACCTGTGGCGCAGCGCCCGGGAGCGGCCGGACGCCGCCGCGGTCATCGCCTACGAGAACGGCACCCATACCCGGACGCTGAGCTATCAGCAGCTGGCCCAGACGGTTGACCGGTTCGCGGCGGCGCTGCTGGAGCTCGGCGTGGGCCGCGGTGACGTGGTCGTGGTCCATCTGCCGAACTGGTGGATGCTGTCACCGCTCTATCTGGCCTGCTGCAGGATCGGCGCCGTGGTCGCCTCGGTGATCCCGCCCTTTGGCGGACGCGAGCTCAGCGAGATCCTGCGCGATACGGCCGCCCGGGTATGCGTGGTGCCGGGTTCCTACAACGGCATCAACTATGCGCAGCGGCTGCGCGAGGTGGCGCCGGACACCCTCACGCACCGGGTAGTGGTCGGCGACGCCGCGGCCACCGGAGCGGTTGACTTCACCGGATTTCTTCGTCGATACGCCGTGGGAACAGCGCCAGCAGGTCGGCCAGGCCATGCCGCCCGGCCCGGAGGATGTGGCCCAGGTGGTCTACACCTCGGGGACCACCGGCCACCCCAAGGGGGTCGCGCACTCCTTCAACACCATGTACGCGGCGACCCGCGCGTTCTCGGACATCTACCAGCTGGGCCCCGATGACGTCGTGCTGATCCCGCACTACCTGACCCACCTGGCCGGCTCGGCCTACAGCATCTGGATGTCGGTGGTCCTCGGCGGGACCTGCGTCATGCAGGACACCACCGACATGACGCTGCTGCTCGACCTGGTGGCCGCGCATGGCGTGACGCTGGTGTTCGGCGCGCCGGTGTACATGATGGGAATGATCACCGCGCAACGTGACCAGCCGCGGGACATCTCCTCGCTGCGCTGCCTCAACACCGGCTCGGCGCCGGTCCCGCCTCAGCTGGTGGCGCAGGTCCGCGAGGTGCTCGGGGTGCGGCTCGATTCGAACTTCGGGATGAGCGAATGCGGTGCGATCACCATCACCCGCAGCGACGACCCCGAGGGCTGGGCCGGGCATAGCGACGGTTCCCCGGTGGACTGGATCGAGGTGCGCATCGACGCCCCGCCCGGCGAGCAGGTGGGGCGGCTGCTGATCCGCGGCGCGTCGCTGTGCCTCGGCTATATCAACCAGGCCGCGGCGTTCGCCGCCTGCCTGGATCCCGGCGGCTGGTTCGACACCGGCGATACCGCCCGTGACGACGGCCGGGGCGGTATCCGGATCACCGGCAGGCGGGCCGACCTCATCGTCCGGTCCAACGGCCTGATGCTGCCCACCCTGGAAGTCGAGGCCATGCTGGGCGGGCACCCCGCGATCAAGGACGTCGTGGTGGTCGGCTACCAGGACCCGGACGTGCCCGGCGCTGACCTGGCGTGCGCGGTGGTCGTGCCGGTCGGCGAACCGCCCGGCCTGGCCGAGCTGAGGAAGTTCCTCGACGAGCAACAGGTATCCGTCCGCGACTGGCCGGACCGTCTGGAGATCATCGCCGAGCTGCCCAGGAACGCGCAGGGCAAGGTGCTCCGCGCCGCCTTGCGCCAGCGCCTGGACTAGCAGCCGGGCCCCCGTCGGCGTCAGCGCCCGCAAAGCAAAGGAAGCCCCGTCGTGACCAGAGCTGCCCTCACCGCGAGCTATCTGGACCAGGTCCGGGAGCGGGGCGTCAGCGCGGCCGAACTGGTCGGCGACCTGGCGGAGTCCCAGGCGGTACTGCTCAACTCGTTCTTCCCCGGCCTCCAGTACCTGTCGCGGCCGATCTTCGTCGGCCACCGGGAGGCCGCCCGGCTGCACGCGGATGTGGAGACCGTGCGCAGCGTCCTGGTCAGTCTCCCGGACCGGCTGTACGAGGGTGACTTCACCGCATTCGCCCGGGACGCCGGGGCAGAGGGCTATGAGATCACCGCCGTGGCCGCCAGCCGGAGCAGCCCGGTGAGCCCGCAGGCCCGCGCCGACCTGTACCAGGATGCCTCGGGGTTCCGGCTGATGGAATTCAACATGGGCAGCGCCCTGGGCGGGATGGAAAACGGCGACCTGTGCCGCGCCATGCTGCGGCATCCGCTGCTCGCCGAATTCGCCGCCGCGCACCGGCTCGGTTACGTCGATACCATGCGCGAGCAGGTGACCAACATGCTGACCGCCACCGGGTTGGCGCCCGGGTCCGCCCCGGTGGTCGCGGTGACCGACTGGCCGAGCAGCTACGACCGGCGGCTCGGGCCCTACATGCATGAGCTCGCCCGCCGCTGGCGTGAGTTCGGGCTGGACGCCCATGGCTGTCACATGGGGGAACTGGAGGTGCGCGGCGGCCGGGTCTGGCTGGCCGGGCGGGCGGTGGATATCATCTCGCGGATGTTCCTGCTGGAATACCTGCTGGAGCCAGGCGCCGCTGACCTGATGGATCCGGTGCTCGGCGCGGCCGCCCGCGGCGAGGTCGCGATGTTCACCCCGCTGGACTCGGAGCTGTTCGGCAGCAAGGCCGCGCTGGCCATGCTCTCCGACCAGCGCAACCGGCACCTGTTCACCGCCGCCGAGCTGGCCAGCCTCGACCGGATCCTGCCCTGGACCCGGATGGTCCGGCCCGGGCCGGTCACCCTGGAGGACGGCCAGACCGTAGACCTGCTCGACTACGCCCTGCGCAGCCAGGACGACCTGGTGCTCAAGCCCACCCTCCGGTACGGCGGCCAGGATGTACTGCCCGGCTGGCACCAGCAGACGAGCCCCGGGCTGTGGCGTGACCGGCTGGTCTCGGCCCTTGATGGTCCCTTCGTCATCCAGCGGCGGATCCGGCCGGTGCCTGAGCTGTTTCCCGGCGAGCGTGCCGCCGACCGCGACCACCAGGACCAGGCGGCCGGCCACCGCAGCGAGCTGGTCCCCTGGATCGTCGCCTGGGGCCTCTACACCGGGGCCAGCGGCTTCGGCGGGATCATCACCGGGCCGGCACGGTCGAGTCGGGGCTGGCGGTCCTCAACGCGAGCAGCGGCGCGCATGTCGGCTGCTGCCTGTCGGCCGGGCCGGACTCAGGCTGAGGAGACGGTCATGACCGACCGGGCCACGCTGACCGCTCGGTATCTCGGCGAGCTGACGCGCAGCGGAGCCCGGGCTAGCGAGCTGCTCGGCTCGCTGCCGGAGTCTGACCTGCTGGACTCGCTCTACCAGCAGCGGTACCTGCCGCGGCCGGTCTTTCTCGGTCACGCCGAGCGCGAGCAGCTCCACCAGGATCTCCAAACCCTGGGTGCCGCCCTGCTCAGCCTGCCCGACCGGCTCTACGGGGGCGACACCGCCGCGTTCGCCCGCGCCGTCGGCATGACGGACGTCCAGGTCAGCGCGGTGCTTCAGAGCCAGAGCCCGCGTGCTACCCGGCTGACCAGGGCGGACATCTACGCCGACCAGTCCGGTTTCCGGGTCCTGGAGTTCAACATCGGCAGCCCGGTGGGGGGCATCGACAACGCGGACCTGTGCCGGGGCCTGCTCGAGCATTCGCTGCTGGCGGAGTTCGCCCGCGCGCACCGGCTCTGCTATGTCGACACCATGCGCGGTCAGGTGGACACCATCCTCGGCGAAACGGGTACCGGCGCCCGGCTCGTTTCCCGATGGTCGCGATGGCTGACTGGCCGGATCACTACCGGGGATTCCGGCCCTACCTGGGCAAGCTGGCCGTGCGCTGGCGCGAGCTGGGGCTGGATGCCCATCCCTGCCACGTCGGGGAGCTCGAGGTGCGCGCCGGCCGGGTCTGGCTCGGCAGCAGGCCGGTGGACGTCATCTTCCGGCTCTTCCTGATCGATGCACCTGCTCGAGCCGGCCGCGCTGGCCGCTGATCAGCCCGGTGATCGGCGCGGCCGCCCGCGGCGAGGTCGCGATGTTCACCCCGCTGGACTCCGAGCTTTCGGCAGCAAGGCCGCGCTCGCCATGCTCTCCGACCAGCGCAACCGGCACCTGTTCACCGCCGCCGAGCTGGCCAGCCTCGACCGGATCCTGCCCTGGACCCGGATGGTCCGGCCCGGGCCGGTCACCCTGGAGGATGGCCAGACCGGTAGACCTGCTCGACTACGCCCCGCGCGACCAGGACGACCTGGTGCTCAAGCCGACGCTGCTCACAGCGGCCGGGCGTGGTCCTGGCTCCGACCGGCACCGCGGCACCGGCCGGCAATTGGCGCAGGCCAGTTCGGCCGAGGCCACCCGCGCCCCGTACGTGATCCAGCGGCGTGTCCGGCCCGAGTCCCCGAGCTGTTCCCCGATGACCGCGGCGAGCTGATGCCACTGGATCGTCACCTGGGGAGTCTTCACGCTGGCCGCGGGCCATGGCGGGGTCTACACCCGCGCGGTCACCGCGGCCTCGGGGGTGGCCACGATCAACATGGCACAGCGGCGCTTTCGTCGGCAGCGGCCTGTCCGCCGGGCCCGCGCCCGTGTGACCACCGCCGCGATGGCCGGGCCGCCCGGGTGCGCCCGGGTCAGGCCCCCGGCGCGATGCAGCTCATCGGAGGTCCGTACTCGGCGCGCCGCCGAGAAGCCGATCAGCAGCACCGAGATCGGCATGCCCGCGGCGGCAGATGAACAGCGTGACCCGCACGCCCAGGCGCTCGCCGAGCAGCCCGGCCAGCAGGGCGGAGAACGGCATCAGGGCGCCGATCGCGAACCGGAAGCTCGCGTTCACCCGGCCCTGCAGAGATCCGGGGGTGGCGATCTGGCGCAGCGTCGTCGATCGCGATGTTCGTCGCGACGATGCCGTATCCGGCCACGAAGTACACGCCGATGAACAGTACCGTGCTGAGCACGGCCGGCCCGGGCACCAGCGGGATGGCCGAGAATGGCCAGCGCCCCCAGGGCGTACCCGGCCAGCAGCATCGACCCGTAGCCGAGCCAGGCGAGGGCGCGCCGGACGGTGACCGATGCGGCCACCCCGCCGATCCCGAAGAAGGCCAGGACGAGCCCGATCGCCGCGGCTGACATGTGCATATCGCGGTTGGCGTAGAGCACGAACAGGGTCAGCTGCAGCTGGGAGAAGAAGTTGAAGGCCGCGGCGGAGGACGCCAGCGGGCGCAGCACCGGGTGCCGGTAGATGAACCGCAACCCGCCGCCAACCTCGCTGAACACACCGCGGACCCCCGCCGGGGCACCGGGCGCGGCGGCGGCGCTCGGGGGCAGGCTCGCGGGCCCGGATCCACAGCAGCGACGTCACCGAGACCACGAACGAGCCGCGTCCACCAGCAGCGCGAACGGCGCTCCCAGCAAGTCGACCAGCGCACCGCTCAGGCCCGGGCCGCCCACCTGGGCGACCGAGGCGGTCGACTGCAGCCTGCTGTTGCCCGCCAGCAGCGCCTGGGCACTGACCAGGCTGGGCAGATAGGAGCGGTACGCCACTTCGAAGATGACGGTGAGGGCGCCCTGGGTCAGCGCCACCGCGTACAGCACCGGCATGCTCAGCAGGCCCGTCCAGGCCAGCACGGGCACCACCGTGATCACGGCCGTCCGTCCGATGTCCGCGGCTATCATCAGCGGCCGCCGCCGCATCCGGTCGGCCATCACGCCGAACAGCAAGCTGGGCCCGCAGTAGGCCAGCAGCCCGGCGGCGGTCAGCAGGCCGACCTGGCCGGCCGTGGCGTGCAGGTACAGCACCGCCGTGAGCGGCAGCGCCAGCAGGGTGACCTGGCTGCCGACCGACGACACCGCCTGCCCGAACCAGAGCTTGTTGAAATCACCATGCCGCCCGATGGGCACGTCCGGTGTCGCGTGACCGGGCCGCGCTAGCCGATCCGGCTCTTCCGCTTGCCCCTGCAGGGCACTGGCCTGGTTCGGCTGCACGCCTTTCTCGGCCGTCATCTTCCACCCTGCCGACCGGCTTACTGAGCCATTCTCATGCCGATCTTTGCTCATATATCATCCGATCGGGCCAGGGGAGGGCAAGGGCAATGCTGGACACTCTGCTATCGGTGCGGCCACCGCGATGTGGGCGGGGCTACCTCGCCAGCCCGGCTCCGGCCCGCTCCGGTGCCGGTCCGGTGGGCTGCGGCTGAGGCGGCCCGCGTGCCGGACCGGGCGCAGCTGACCGCCAGCTATCTCGACGAAGTGGCCCGCAGCGGAGCCAGCGGCGGCGACCTGCTGAGCGTCATGCCGCAGGACGGCCTGCTGGGGACCAGGAATAAGGAACGGTACCTGTCCCGGCCGCTGTTCATCGGCCAGGCCGAGCGGGATCAGCTGAACGCCGATCTCCAGCAGGTGCGGGCGGCACTGGTCAGCCTGCCGGGCCGACTGTACGACGGTGACCTGTCCGCCTTCGCCAAGGCGGCGGGCCTGACGGATGACCAGGCAGACGCGGTGGTGCGCAGCCAGACGGCGCAGGTCACCCAGCTGGCCCGGGCGGACCTTTACCCGGAGCCGGCCCGGCTGCGCCTGCTGGAGTTCAACATGGGCAGCGGGGTGGCCGGCATCGACAACGCCGATATCTGCCGGGCCATGCTGAGTCACCCGGTGCTGGCCGGGTTCGCCGGCGCGCACCGGCTCGGCTACGTCGACACCATGCGCGAGCAGGTCAGCATGATCTTCAAGGAGACCGGCTTCGAGCCGGGCTCCTACCCGGTGGTGGCCGTCACCGACTGGCCGGCCCATTACCAGCGGATCGAGGCGTTCCTGCACGAAGCCACCCGGCCCTGGCGCGCCCTGGGGCTGGACGCGCACGCCTGCCATATCGGCCAGCTGGAGGCGGCCGGCGGCCGGGTCAGGCTCCGCGGGCGGCCAGTGGACATCATCTTCCGGATCTTCCTGCTCGAGCACCTGCTCGAGCCGGACGGACACGCCTTGATGGACCCGGTCATCGACGCGGTCGCCCGCGGCGAGGTCGCGATGTTCACGCCGCTGGACGCCGAGCTGTACGGCAGCAAGGCGCCGCTGGCCATGCTGTCCGACGACGCCAACCGGCACCTGTTCGCCGCCGCCGAGCTGGCGGCCTTCGACCGGGTGCTGCCCTGGACCCGGATGGTCCGCCCCGGGCCGGTCACCCTGGAAGACGGCCGCGTCGTGGACCTGTTCGACTACGCGGCCAGCCACGCCGACGACCTGGTGCTCAAGCCCACCCTGCTGCACGGCGGGGCCGGCGTGCTGCCCGGCTGGCATCACGGCACCAGCGCGCAGCAGTGGCGAGACCGGCTGATCGGCGCGATGGATGGCTCCTGGGTGCTCCAGCGCCGGATCCGGCCGGTCCCGGAGTTGTGCCCGGGCGGGCCGGGCCAGCTCGATCCGTGGACGGTCACCTGGGGCGTCTTCACCAGTCCGGCGGGCTACGGGGGGGTTTACGCCCGCGCCTTCCGCACCGGCGCGGAGCTCGAGGTGCTGCGGGCCGGCACCGGCGCTAGCGTCGGCTGCTGCCTGACCCCCGAGCCAGGCCCCGCCGGCCGGTACACCATGACTCCATCGGCCCGGTAGTCGAGGCTGAACTCGGCCGCGTCGAGGAACGCGATGATCAGCCTGGTCCTGCGCGGGCCGTGAACCTTCCAGACCAGCACCCAGCCGACGTCCAGGCGGCGGGCGTCCCGGCCGGCTGCCTGGACGTCCCGCGCAGTCGGGGCATGGCCCCGCTGCGCGGCCACCAGCTGGTCATAGAAGGGGTGCGCCTTGATCGCGGCCGTGGTCACCGCCGGCACCCACGAGGCGTAGGCGATAGCCCGCGGGTGGCCGTCCGCCGTGGCCAGCAGGAGCGCCTGGGGCGAGATCGCCGCACCGTAAAGCCCGAGGCCGCCGCGCAGGCCAAAGGGCACGGCGACGAAGCCAGTCCACCGCGCTTCCGGCCAGCAGCGCCGCGGCCAGGAGCCCCAGTAGCGCGAGCCGGTCGGCCTCCCGGAAGCCGGACAGCCCGGGCACCCGGATCATCCTGGTGTAGGGCATCAGCGGGGACACCGCCACGCCGCACCACCGCTGGCTGAGCGGGACGTAGCTGTGGCTGCCGATCTGCAGCCTCGGGCCGAGCGCCAGCCAGGCACCGCCCAGCCACGCCACGGCCAGCAGCCAGCTACTGCGGCGCCGCCACGCTGCGGCCAGGCCCGCCGCGGCCAGCACCGAGAGCACCACCCCGAACGCGGGAACGCCCTCCCCCGGCTTGGTCACCTGGAAGCTGGCGGCCAGTTGCGGCAGACCGAAGTCAGCCACCCGGGGCGAGGGCCCGAAGAGCCCGGGCAGCCGGGCGGTGTAGGCGAGATAGCCGGACAGGTCCCGGCCTGCCACCCCGTCGGTGCTGGCCTGATAGGCCGCCCGGTACATCGCATAGCACGCCAGGCCAGGGGCCAGCGCCGTCAGCACCGCCAGGGCCGCGGCCGGCCCGAAGGCCAGCGTCACCGGGGTCATGATCACGCCTACCAGCGGCATGGTGGTGTCGAAGCCGAGCTGCATCCCGGCGGGCGCGGCCATGCGGCCGGTGAACCAGGGGCTGCCCAGGTGCGAGATCTGGTGCGCGACCCACCACAGGTCCCAGTCGTAGCTGGACACGTCACCGATGGCCGGCAGGCGGCCGGTGAGCTAGGCCGCCCGCGGCCAGGTCACCACGATCCCGGCTGCCACATAGCACAGGAACAGCGCCAGCTGGCGCACGGCGGCGCTGGCCACGATCGCCCGCCGTGGTGCCCGTGAGGAGCAATCCGCTGACCCGGTGCCTGGCGGCCCCGCCGCTGGCCGCGCGGCGCCTGGAACCAGCACCAGCACGCTCCCGTCATTGACACCGGGCGGCAGCACCGGCCGTTCGCGCTGCCTCGGCCGGCCTCGCTAGTCTGGCTGGGACGATGCGCCGATCACCGCAAGCCAGCCGCAGTGAAGGGGGCTGAACGCGCCGTGCCGGACGACGAGATGTACGACCTGTCATCCGACCTTGACGAGGACGAACCCGACGAGAACGAGCTCGAGGACGACGGCGTCCTTGATGCCTCGGACACCCTCGATGGCGAGGTGGGAGAAGATCCGCTGGATGCCGGGTACATCCCGGCTGATCGATGGTCAGCAGGCGAAGGCTTCGGCACCACGCTGGCCGAAGAACGGGCGGGCGAATCACTCGACCAGCTGCTGGCCGAGGAGGAGCCCGAGCCGGACCCCTACGCCGAGGCCGATCTTCCCGGGACGGGCCTGCCGGCGAGCAGCCCGAGCCCCGTTCGGGCCGCTCGTCGCCGATGATGAGGGCGCGCATCCGGACGCCGAGGCCGATCTTGTCGCCCATGACGTCGGGATCGACGGTGGCGCCGCCACCGCGGAAGAGGCAGCGGTGCACATCCAGGACGACGACGACGGCACCTAGGACGGCTCAGCAACGCGCGGCGGCCCGGCGAAGACGCCGGCCGCTGGCCAGCACGGCCTGACCTGGGCTCTGGAGGATCCTGTGGGAATGATCGGCACCGTCGGCCTCGTGCTGCATCCCGCCCGGGACTGCGACGTGGCGATGGAGACCATCACCGGCTGGGCGCAGGCCCGCAAGGTCAAGATCCTGGGCCTGGCCGGTGAGGTCGAGCGGATGGACGGCCGGGCCGCGGTGAGCGACGAGGCCTATCTGGCCGAGCACGCCGACCTCATCGTCAGCCTCGGCGGGGACGGCACCATGCTGCGGGCGATGCGCCTGTCCCTGGGCAGCGGCTCGCCCGTGCTCGGCGTGAACCTCGGCCGGCTGGGGTTCCTGGCCGAGGTGGACATTCCCGAGCTGGCCGGGGCACTGTCAGCCATCGACGAGCACCGGTTCACCGTCGAGACCCGCTCGGGGGTGCGCGCCACCTTCACCGGCCGCCAGACGGCGGCCTTCAACGACGTCGCCCTGGTCCGGATTCCGGGCTCGGGCGCCAGCGCCGCCGTGGAGCTGACGGTGGAGGGACATTCGTTTGTCCGGTACGCCGCCGACGCGATCATCGTGGCCACCCCGACCGGCTCGACCGCCTACAGCTTCTCGGCCGGCGGCCCGATCGTGTCGCCGCGCGCCCAGGGCCTCCTGGTCACCCCGGTCGCCCCGCACTCGGCCTTCAACCGGGCCCTGTTCCTGTCCAGCGGCGAGCGCCTCGCCCTCACCGTCCTGCCTGCCAGCGGCGAGCTGGCCGTCGAGGCCGACGGCCGGGTGGTCGGCCACCTGTGTCCCGGCGACACCGTCGAGCTCACCTTGCTGCCCACTGCCGCGCAGGTGGTCCGGCTCGGGCTGACCACGTTCTACCAGCGGGCCCAGCGCAGGCTGCGGCTGACCGGATCGGCCGAGGTCGACGGGCCTGACCCGGCCGTCGGCCGGCCCTTTACGTAGCCAGGCCTCTCGGTGACCAGGTGAGGGAGCGCATCCAGATCATGAGGTTGCGATGGCCGCGGATCGCCGATCCGGACCTGCACTCGCTGAAGAGCGCCGTGCGTGCCGCGATCGTCATGCCGGCCGTCTCGCGGTGGCCTCCCAGCTGATCAAGGAACCGCAGGCGGCGCTGTTCGCGGCCTTCGGGTCTTTCGCGATGCTGGTGCTCGTCGACTTCAGCGGTGCGCCGAAGAGCCGTTTCCTCGCCTACCTGACCCTCGGGGTCAGCGGCGCGGCGCTGGTCGTGGTCGGGTCCCTGTGCTCGCGGAACGTCTGGCTCGCCACGGCGGCGATGGCCGTGGTCGGGTTCGGCATCCTGTTCTCCGGGGTGATCAACGGCTACTTCGCAGCCGGCGGGACGGCGGCGGTGCTGGCCTTCGTGCTGCCGGTCGCGATCGCGGCCCCGGTCTCGGCCATCGGCTGGCGGCTGGCCGGATGGGGGCTGGCCGCCGCGGCGGGGATCTGCGCGGTCATGCTGATCTGGCCGCCGCGGCGCGGCGGAAACCTGCGCCGCGACGCTGCCAAGGCCTGCCGCGCGCTCGCCGACCTGGCCGATTCGGTCTTCGCGGGGGACGAGGAGGCCGCGCGGGAGCGCGCCCGCGCGGCCCGGGCGGCCACCGATGAACTGCGCAACCGGCTGGCCGCGACGCCGCACCGGCCCACCGGGCCGACCGAGCAGGCCGCCGCCCTCGGGGGCCTGATCGACGAGCTGGGCTGGCTGGTCCGCTCGCTCGGAGCTGTCACGGCCACCCCGGGCACCGAATTGTGCCGGCGCGAGAACGGCGAGTCGATGGCGGCCGCCGCGGCTGTCCTGCGGGCCAGCAGCGCGCGGCTGGCCGGGCAGGACGAGCGGCCCGATACCGGCCGGCTTCACCGCGCCCAGCAGGCCGCGGCGCTGGCCCTGGCCAGGCGGGTCTCGGAACTGCCTGCCGTCGGGGACGACCAGGCGGTCGAGGCGCTGCTGGAACGATGGTTCCGGACCCGCCTGATCGCCTTCGGGGCCAGGCAGATCGCCGGTTACGCGCTCACCGCGACCGGCAGCACCGAGCCATCAGCTGACGGTCCGGCCGCCCGGCGGATCCCGGCTGGCGGATGCGGCCCAGCGGCTGGCCCCGTGGCCCGCCGCGCTGCTCGCGGTACGCCGCTTCACGGCCGAGCACGTGGGCGCGCGCTCGGTATGGTTCCGCAACAGCGTCCGGGGCGCGGTCGGGCTGGCCGTGGCGGTGTTCATCGCGCAGCGATCGGGCCTGCAGCATTCCTTCTGGGTCGTCCTCGGCACGCTGTCGGTGTTGCGCTCCACCGCGCTCAGCACCGGTAAGTCGGTACTGAGCGCGCTGGCCGGGACGGCCGCCGGGCATCATCGTGGGCGCCGTCATCCTCATCGCCGTCGGCGACAGCGACGCGGTCTTGTGGGGACTGCTCCCGGTGGCGGTACTGGTCGCTGCCTACGCCCCGCGGGTGATCTCGTTCGCGGCGGGGCAGGCCGCATTCACGCTCGTCCTGGTGATCCTGTTCAACATCATTCAGCCGGTCGGCTGGAAGGTGGGCCTGATCCGGATCGAGGATGTCGCGATCGGCTTCGCGGTGAGCCTCGGGGTCGGCCTGGTCTTCTGGCCGCGCGGCGCGGCGACCATGGTGCGGGAGCACCTGGCCACCGCTTACTCGCGCAGCGCTGACTACGTCTCGGTCACCGCGCGGCTGCTGGCCGGTACCGGGGACGATAGCGATCCGGGCCGGGCTGAGCTGGCGGCCACCACCGCCGTTCACCAGCTCGACGACGCGTTCCGCCAGTACCTGGCCGAACGTTCCGCGAAGCGAATCAATCCGGAGAGCACGGCCCGGCTGGTGGCCGGAGCGGCCCGGGTGCTGCGCGCCGGGCGGTCCATGGCCGCGCTGACCAGCGTGCCGGGCGACGGCAACGGCAACGGCCACGGCGCGCACGCCGGCGGTCTGCGACGGTTCGGCGAAGATCTGGACGGGCAGGTTCAGGCGGTGCGCTCCTGGTACGTCACGCTCGGCGACTCTCTGGTCCATGGCACGTCCGTCCCGCCTCCCCAGCCCGCCACCCTGGCCGATCACCGGCCGCTCCTGCGGTACCTGCGCGCTTCGGGGGCCAGCGTCGGCGCGGCCGACCTGAATGAGGCTCTGCTGATGCTCTGGGCCAGCCAGCACCTGGACATGCTGCGGCGCCTCGAGGCACATCTCGGCGAGCAGGCGGTCGTCGCGTCGAGCCTGCTGCCTGGCGGCTCAGCGGCCAGCTGAGCGGCCAGCCGATGGCCGGCTTGACGGCCGCCCCGGGCAGAACAACCGGAGCTGCGCCCGCGGCGCTTGCTGACTGGGCGTACCCGCCTGGCCCGGCCGGCATATGCTCATGCTGCCGTCTAGAGGAGATGCCATGAGCGTGTACAGGGTGATCGACATCATCGGGACCAGCAACTCGTCGTGGGAGGAGGCCGCCGCCGAGGCGATCAGGACCGCCAGTCAGACCATTCGCGATCTGCGGGTCGCCGAGGTTGTCGAGCAAGACATCTCGCTGGACGAGGGCGGGTCGATCACCTACCGCACCAAGCTGCAGATGTCGTTCAAGTACGAGCCAGGCCGGGACTGACCCGGCTGAGCAGTACAGCTCGGCAGTACGGCTCGCCAGCATGCGCGATACTGGCCGCATGGTTAACGACGCTGCCCGGGAGCGGGCCATTTACCAGGCCCTGAAAGCGGCCGACGAGGTGGCCGCTGCCCTTCAGGCGCACCTGTTCGAAGAGCACGGCGCTGATCCGGAACGCGCTGCCGCGCCGAGCGCCTTCACCAACTCGCTCAAGCTGCTGCGCCAGGCTCGCGAGCGGCTCGGCGAGGGGCTGCGCGCGATCGAGGCGGACAGCATCGCCGAGTCCGACGGGATTTCGCTGCGCAACCAGTAACAGCCCGCCCGGTAGCGCCGGTCCCGGTGGCGCCAGGCCATGGCCGAACGCCTAACGTTTCAGGTACTGAGCCGCCAGGTCCGGCGGCGCGCAGGCCAGCCAGCCGTCGGTGATCGCGTCTCGCAGGGCCTTCGGGGAGACGGCCCGCAACTGGATGAGAATGGCCGAATACCCGTCGAAGTGCGGGATCGTAAAGAAGGCTTCCGGCTGCGCGGCAAGCACCGCCTCCTTCTCACCGAGGTCCTCGACGCGAACGGCCAGGATCGGCCCGTCCGGCGGAGCCTGATCCCCGAACCGCTTCAGATCCGCCTTACTGAACGGCCGCTCCCATGCGAATGCCTTGCGAGCGACGTACCACGTCCGGTTGCCGTGACGTTCGTCCTCGGTGACCTCGGGCAGCTCCAGGGCCAGCACGGCCACGTCGTCGATAGTCGCCACACTCGCACCGTATGCGTTCAGGCCGGAATTAGCTGGCGCAGTCAGCTTGTTTGAGCAGCTGGGGCCAGCACCAAGGGGGAGAGTCAATGCGCCGCGCAAAGGCCACTGAGGCCACTATAGGGCCCGAGATCGAGAAGCCGGACGAGCAGTGGCGGCAGGAACTAACTCGCCAGCAGTACGACGTGCTGCGGCGCGGCCACACTGAGACCCCGTTCACCGGCAAGTACGTCCACAACAAGGAGACCGGCTTCTACTGTTGCGCGGGCTGCGGGAACGAGCTGTTCCGCTCAGACGCCAAGTTCGCGTCCGGCACGGGCTGGCCGAGCTTCTTCGAGCCGGCCGGCGACCAGGCTGTCGGCCTGCGGCCGGACAAGGGCCTGATCCTGCGCCGCACGGAAGTGGTCTGCCGCCGCTGCGGCGGCCATCTGGGCCATGTCTTCCGCGACGGGCCCCGGCCGACCGGCCAGCGCTATTGCATCAACTCCTGCGCGCTGGCCTTCGAGCCCGCGCCGCCCGCCGCTGATCAGGGCGTGAACGAGCCCGGCACCTGACGTTCCCAGCTTGGCTGGCGTGCCCAGTCTGGCCGGCGGGCCACCGGATCGCTCAGTGAATGGTGATCGCCCGGCTGGGGTGGCCCTGCTTCTCGAGGTAGCGCTGGTGATACTCCTCCGCCCGGTAGAACGCGGCCGCCGGGGTGATCTGCGTGGCGATCTGGCGCCGCCGCGACCGCTGCTCGGTATCACGTGAGGCGATCGCGAGTTCGGTCTGGGCCGCGTCATGGCAGAAGATCACCGACCGGTACTGCTGGCCAAGATTCCAGCCCTGGCGGTTGCGCGTGGTCGGATTGTGGATCCGCCAGAACGTCTCCAGCAGCTCGCCGTAACTGACTTGCGCCGGGTCGAACCACACCTCGACCGCCTCGGCGTGCCCGGTGCTATGCCCGCAGACCCGCTCGTAGGTCGGATTCGGGACGTGTCCGCCGGTATAGCCGACGGCGGTCTGCAGTACCCCGTGGATCTGGCGGAAGGCCGCCTCCACGCCCCAGAAGCACCCCGCGGCAAAGGTCGCGCGCTCGGCCCCACCGGGGCCGTCGCCCGCCAGCGGGGGTAGTAGTGCCCGGCCGGCCGCGTGGCGGTTCCTGAGCTTGAACATGTCGTGACCCTCTCCGGAGGCCAGACTAACCCGCAGCCATCGCTACGGATTCCAGCGCACGCACCAGTGGCTCAGCTGCGGGCCGACCTGCCGCTCCGGCCGACGAGCCACGCCGCCACCAGGCAGATCACGCCGACGATGAGCGCGACCGCGCCGCGGGCCGGCCGGTGGGCGTTGGCCCGGG
The DNA here is from genome assembly GCA_963775745.1 of uncultured Actinomycetota bacterium. Lineage (GTDB taxonomy): Bacteria > Actinomycetota > Actinomycetes > Streptosporangiales > Streptosporangiaceae > DATBGO01. Next base: position 90,745 of record CAVZKE010000007.1, on the reverse strand, counting down.
AGGCCGGATGGGTGATCGTGCCGAGGATGCTGGGCAGTGACTTCGCCGGCTCCGCCAGGTACAGGATGCCCGCGATGATGGCCAATAGGGCGATGACGACCAGGACGATAACGACAACCATCTTGACCGAGGACCGGCCGCCCGCCGCGTTCGCATGACTCACGTAGCCCTCCTCAGAGATCCCGGGCCGCCGCCTCGCTGCCGCTCTGACCGGCGGCCACCGGTCTGACCACGTTAGACGCCCTGGTGCAGCCACCGCCACCAGCGGCCGGTAACTGGGCAACGACCGGCGAGCGCTGGTGCGTCATTGACACCAGCCATGACCCGCGAGTAACTTCCGTCCATATCTGGAGATTCACTGACTTTACCTCGTGAACAACTTCATAAATACTCATTCGGTATCGTCATGAGCCGCTCGCCGAAAAGGCAACGTATCCGCCGCCGGGGAGCGCTGCCGCGGAGGTGAGCTGCTGTGCTGACCTGGCGTCGCGACGCGACCTGGCGGCTGGTGATCATGGTGGGCATGGCGGTGCTCGCGGCCACCACCGCACTGGCGCCGGCCGCCGCGTCGGCCGGGCGCCCCGGCCCCGTATCCCGGCCGGCCGGACAGCTCGTCGGCCGCGGCGCCGATGCCGCGATTATCGCCCGGAGCTCCTACGGGGTGCCGAGCATCTACGCGAACTCGATGAGCGGCGTCTGGTTCGGCGCGGGCTGGGCACAGGCGCAGGACCGGATGGTCCAGCTCGAGCTGACCAGGCGCGCGGTGGAGGGAACCCTGTCGGCCATTTTCGGCCCGGCCGAGCTTGGCCAGGACGAGACGGTCCGCACCTTCTTCTATACCCCGGCCGAGCTGCGCGCCCAGTACCGCGCACTCCCCGCCGCAACCCGCCGCGCCCTGGTGGCCTACGCCGACGGGATCAATGCCTATGAGGCGTCCGCCTACGCCACGGCCTCGAGTGCGCTGCTCAAGGTGCCCTACGAGTTCTTCGCGCTGGGCCAGGTCCTCGGGCTGGCCGGCCTGTACCGCCCGGCCCCGTGGCAGCCCGCCGACACCGTGGCCGTGGGCGACTACCTGGCCAGGCAATTCGGTGGCGGTGGCGGCAGCGAGCTGCAGAACCTGGCCTTCCTCCAGTACCTCAACGCGGAGCTGACCGCCCGCGGCGACAGCCATGCGGCCGCCGACGCCACGGCCGTCTTCAACGACGCGCGCTGGATCAACGACCCGACCGCGCCGACCACGGTGCCCGGCCCGGCGCCGCTCGCCGCCGGGCCGAACGCGCCGGCGGCGGGCCCTGCCCCAGGTACCGGCACCGCGCGGGCGCTGGCCGGGCTGGCCCGGATCACCCGCTCCGCCCTGTCGAAGGCGTCGGCGGCGCTCGCCGCTGACCGGCAGGCCATCCTGAAGACCGGGATATCACTGCGGGTGCTGTCCCACGGCGGCTCGAATGCAGTGGTCGTGGGCGCCCTGGCGATCCGCCGACCATCACGCCCTGTTGTGGGGCGCCCCGCAGGAGGGCTTCGGAACCCCCAGCGTGGACGGCGAGGAGTACCTGCACGGACCCGGCTACGACGCCGGCGGCATGTACATCACCGGCGAGCCCTTCATCCTGATCGGCCGGAACGCGGCCATCGCCTTCACCACGACCAGCGAAGAGACCGTCGACCAGCGCATCTACGTCGAGCAGGTCAACTACTCCACCAGCCCGCCGACCTACCTGTTCGACGGCAAGTGGATTCCGATGCAGGCGATCACGCAGGAGATCCCCGTCGCCGGCCAGGGCCCCCGGCCGTTCACCGTCTACCGCACCATCGACGGGCCGGTCTTCTCGGCCGATACCGCAGGCGGCACGGCGTTCTCGCTCAGGTTCGCGTCCTGGAACCGGGAGACCGGGACGCTGGCCGGTTTTTCGCAGCTCGGCGGGGATACCAACCTGCGCCAGTTCCGCCATTCGATGAGCCTGATCACCACCTTGCACAACTTCTTCTACGCCGACCGCCGGGGCGACATCGCCTACTTCGGCGACGGGCTGGTCCCGGTCGAGCCGTCCTTCACCATCCTCGACCCGCGGCTGCCCGCCCTCGGCGACGGGACCGAGCAGTGGCTCGGCTATGTGCCCTTCCGCGATATGCCCCATAGCGTCAACCCGGCGCAGGGCTTCCTGGACAACTGGAACACCAAGCCGTCCGCGCAGGCCTTCTACCAGCAGAACGAGGGTGACGAGTACTGGGGAACGATCTTCCGCTCGCAGCGCATCAGCCAGCAGCTGCAGGCCAGCACCAAGATCAGCGTCAGGTACCTGGAAGATATCGAGCACAGCATCGGCACCATTGATAACGGTGACAACACCCGGCCCGCGGCCCGTTACTTCATCCCGTTCCTGGTCCGCGCTTATGACCGGCTGGTGCGCGCGCACAGCCCGGTCACCAGCGCCACCGCCCATCCGGACCTGGCCCGCGCGGTCCGGGTGCTGAAGAACTGGGACGGCACGACCACGCTGGGCAGCCCAGCGATGTCGATCTTCATGAATTTCCTGGAGACCTACGAGCGCAACGTCTTCGAGGGCGGGACCTTCCCCGGCGAGCAGTTCACCGGCGCGGTCAACTTTAGCGACAGCGCGCTCCACCTGGGCACCTTCGGCGGCCTGGGCGGGATGGGCACCTACAACTTCCTGTACCACATCCTGGCCCGCACCCAGGGCGTGCTGCCCTGCGGAACGCTCTGCTACACCGGTGACTACTTCGCCGGGCACCGCAGCCAGCTGCTGGTGGCGAGCCTCAATGACGCGATCACGATCCTGTCGGGCACCGGACCTCAGCTCGGCCAGAACGTGCCCGGCTTCGGCACGGCCGACATCGCCCAGTGGGGTTACCGGCCCGCCCAGGACCAGGACTGGGACAGCCTGGACCCGCTGGCGGCGGGCGCGACCACCCAGTGCGGCACCAGCGCGAGCCAGAACCGCAGCACGTTCATGATGGCCGTGGACGTCGGCCCCAGGGTCGTCACCGGCCGGGACGAGCTCCCGCCCGGCCAGAGCGGCTTCATCTCGGCCGCCGGGGCCGCGAGCCCGCACCTGTGCGATCAGGTTGGCCTGTTCAATGACTTCATGTATAAGGGAATGCCGTCGGCCTGATGGCCGCCGGAGTTCCGCGACCGACCTGGAGGGCCCGAACTGCCTGGACGCGTAGTGACGACCGCACGGGCCACGATCTTGCTGATTTCAGGAAGCACGCGCGGCGGGTCCACCAATACCGCGGCGCTCAGGACGCTGCAGGATCTGGCGCCCGCGCCGGTCACGGCCATCTTGTATGAGGGCCTGTCCGGCCTCCCGGCGTTCAACCCCGACGACGATCACGATCCACTGCCGCCGGCGGTGGCGGACCTGCGACGGCAGATCGCGGCGGCCGACGCGGTCCTGTTCTGCACCCCCGAATACGCTGGCCTGCTGCCCGGCAGCTTGAAGAACCTGCTCGACTGGACGGTCGGGGGCGTCGAGATGAACGGCAAACCGACCGCCTCGATCAATGTGGCCGCCCCCGGGCGAGGCGACGGCGCCCAGAAATCCCTCGCCACCGTCCTGCGCTACGTGACCGCAGCCATCATCGAGGCGGCCTGTCAGCACATTCCGCTGGCTCCCGACGCGGCCAGGTCCGACGGGGTAGTCACCGACCCAGGCTTCCGCTCCGGTGTGGCCGGAGTCCTGCAGGCGATCCTCGACGCCCTCAGCGGCGAGCGGCCGGACTGAAAACGCGGCGGCGAGACCGTGACCGTTGGCCAGCGCCGGCTTACCACTGCCCGGTGCGCTGCGCGGTCAGCAGCGGTATGGCCGCGATCTTCTCCTGCGTCAGGTCGTCCCAGCAGATCCCGGCGGACGGCCGCGGTCTGGGCCGGGGCCGGCATTCGATGATGCGCTCGGGGGTGACGATGAAATCCACCGGCACGTCGTGGCCGGTCAGCGGGATCGCACCGGCCGGAAGCACCTGGAGTTCGTGAACGGTCGTGACGGACACCGTGTCCGGCCCGATCAGGCCCGCCACGGTAGCCAGCGCGAATTCCAGGTCGGCGAACCCGCCACCCTTGCCCAGCCGGGCCCCGTCCTGGCCGGCCGCAACGCAGCCCATCACCACCAGGTGCACCGGTGACAGCTCAGCCAGCGCCACCCGCCGGGCGGAGCGGGTGGCGCCACGGATCGAGGCCGCCTGGCGCGGTGCCTCGCTCAGGTGGGCAGGATCCAGGGCAAAGAACGGCTCCGGCCCGGCCAGCCGCGGGACAGCCATGTACACGGTCTTGCCGTCCTCCAGCGCGCGCTGGCGTACCGGCAGCTGGGCGGAGTCCGGGTTGGCCTTCAGGGTGCGGGCCTGTTGCCAGGCGGACATGCCGCGCAGTCGCTCGGCGGCTGCCTCTGCGCCCATGAAGTTCGGGATCCGTCCCGCGGCGCCGGGGAACCTGGCCACCCTGGCCGCGCTCATCGCCGACCAGATCTCCTGCCGCAGGGCGGCCTTCGCGGCCAGCACATCAGCGGGGCCGCCGGCATCACGATCGTGACGGGGCGCGGGACGGGCCATGCCCCCATCCTGCCCGCTGGTTCCTGACCGCAGTCCCGGCCCCCGGCCAGCCCGGTCGCGCGCCCCGGCTCGGCGACCGGACCGGGAGGGCCGAGCCCAGCCCCGGCGGCGGGTGCTACCCCGGCGACCGGCCCACCGACGGGTGCTACCCCGGCGACCGGCCCAGCGACGGGTGCTACCCCGGCGACGGGTGCTACCCGGGCGACCGGCCCGGCGGCGGCGGCCGGGCCCGGGACGCTCGCCGCGGGTAGCACCCGGCGGACCGTGACTCCGGCATCCAGGGCGGCGCGCAGCACAGCGGGCAGGTCGAACCACCGATGAACGGGCCGCCGCTGACTGAATCTCCGCGGCCAGCCGCCGTACCCCGTCGCTATCCAGCCCGCCCGCCGGCTCATCAAGCACGATCAGCCCCGGCGGCCCGACCAGAGCCTGAGCCACCAGTACCCGCTGGGCGTTGCCGCGCGACAGCGTGCGCAGCGTCCGCGCAGGCAGCCACGGCCAGCCCGCAGCAGCCCAGCCGCGGCCGCGAGCAGCGTGCTCTTCCCGGCTCCGTTCACTCCCTCGACCGCCACCACGTCGCCAGCGGCGGCGGTCAGCTCACCTGCTGAGCGACCACCACCCGGCGAGCGGCCCGCAGCCGGCGCCCGCAAGATCAGGGCAGCGGCGCTGCGGTCCTCGGCCACCCCGCTATTATCGCGGCCTGCTCTGGCGGTCAGGCGACCTTCGGCACGCTGCCATCCCGGTACCCGCTGGTTTCCGTCCGGTCGAGGGCGGCCGCCGCGGTCCGGAGCGAGGTGTCGAGCACTGCCGTACGGCGGCGCGGATCCATCAGGTTCACCCCCATGACGGCCAGGTCCTCGGGTCCGGGCGTGATCACCGTAACCTTGATGCCGAGCGACCGCAGCGCATTGGCCTCCCGCAGCAGCGCCACCGTAAACAGCCAGCGCAACCGGCGCTCGACGCGCTCGTGCGGCTTACGCGGCCGGTCCATTTCCACGCTGGCCATCGGGGCGAGCACGTAGACCTCGTCCAGGCCAACCCTGGCCACCACGCCCAGCGAGGTAGCCGATCGCACACCGCCATCGACGTACCGGCGCCCGTCAATCGCCACCGGTTCATACCAGCCGGGGATCGAGCATGACGCGACGACCGCATCGGTGAGCGGAACGAGCGGGGCCCCGTCCCGTCCGAATATCACCCGCCGCCCCGAGTCATAGTCGACCGCGACGACCCAGGTCTGCGCGCTGACCCAGTGCGGTGGCGCTCCTGGCGGCTCAGATCCAAGCGGGGCACCGTGCCGGTGCGCATGGCTGTGCAGCGTCTGGACCATGGCCCGCAGCGCAGCATGCCGCCCCCGGCCACGCGGCAGCCAGGCACTGGCCCCCACCCAGGGATGGACCCGATGAGGGGTCAGCAGGCTGGTGCGCATCAGCCGCAGCGAGCCGACCCGCAACCGGGGCAGCGGCGGCAGCGGGCCATCCTCCACGGCTGCCACCCCGATGTCGCGCAGCACCCCGACCGCTTCGCCGCGCTGATAGGCGACCATCTCGTCGATCTCGACCCCGCAGCGCAGCGCGGCGCCCACCACGCTGCCCGCGCTCGTCCCGACCACCAGGTCGACGTCGTTGACCGGGCAGGGCAGGCGCTGCTGCAACGCCGGCAGCACGCCGGTCATCCAGGCTGCGCCCAGGACGCCCCCCGCCCCGAGGACCAGCCCTACTCGAGGCCGGTTTCCCCCGTCCCCCGTTCAGGGTCCATGTCGCCTCCAGGGCACGGCCCCCGGCGGCCCCTGGTGACAGGCCCGCCGGCAGGTCGGTTGTGAGAGATGAGACGCGCTCTACCCTAGTTCTCCCCGTATATTCCCGTCATGATTCCGTCATGCGCGGATCAGGTTGAAGAAAATTAGCGCCGCTCACCTGGCCTGGCGCGCACCCGCCGGCTTCTTCCTGGCGCTGCCCTTGACCTTCTTCTTGCCCGCGGCCTGGGCCTGGGGCCGCCCCGGGCCGATCGCGAGGTCGGCGAGCTCGGCCACCCCCCGGCCGATGCCCTCGGCCAGGATGCCGACGTCGGTTACCGCGTCGTAGTCGGCGGTGATGCCGAACGAGAACCGGTCCAGATATGAGAAGATCGCCACCGATATCCGGACATTGTCGCCGATCGGCACGTACGGGTAGGCCCCTTCCATGCGGCGGCCGAGGATGTAGAGCGGGAAACGCGGTCCGGGCACGTTCGTGGTCACCGTCTGGACCAGCGGCTGCGGGAGGCTGAACGCCGCTCGTGAGCCAAGCGCCAGCAGCGTCGGCGCGGCGAACCCCAGCATCTCGGTCAGTATCTGGGCGCCGACCGCCTGGTAGCTGCCCTTCAGGTCGTCCATCTGGCCGCGCAGCAAGGCGAGCCGCCGTACCGGATCGGCCTCTCCGACCGGCAGGTTGGCCAGCACCCCCGACACCCGGTTGGTAATCAGCCCGCGTTCGTCCTGGCCCCGGAGCGAGACCGGCACCAGGGATCGCACCACCAGGCCGTCGGCCAGTTCGCCCCGCGCCTCGAGCAGATCGCGGAAGCCGCGCGTAATCGCCGCGAGCAGCACGTCATTGACGGTGCCGCCGATGCTGCCGCGGATCTCCTTGACCTCGCTGAGGCTGGCCGTCGTCCAGGCCCAGCGCCGGTGCGGGCCGATCGAGCCGTTCAGCGACGATGCCGCGGGCATGGCCAGCCGCCGGGCGCTGCCGGTCAGGCCGCGGCTGAAGCCCAGCAGCTCGCCCGGTGCACCCAGTTGCTGGCGGAAGAACCCGGGCGCGCCGGTCAGCTGGCGCAGCGGCCAGGTGAGGGCGTCAGCCAGCCCCTCGGATACCTGGGTCAGCACCGACGGTCCCGGGTCGGGCTCCCAGGCGACGGGGGCCGGGCGCTCGGCGTCGGGACCGAGGTCGAACATCACCGTCATCAGGTCGGTGCCGCCGACCCCGTCCACCATGCAGTGGTGCACCTTGGACAGGATCGCCCAGCGCCCGCCGTCGATGCCCTCCAGGAGCCACGCTTCCCACAATGGCCTGGCCCGGTCCAGGCGCTGGGCGAAGATCCGGGCCGCCAGATTACGCAACTGCTCGTCACCGCCGGGCCGGGGCACTGCCGCGTGCCGCAGGTGGTAACCGAGTTCGAAATGCTCATCGTCGGCCCAGGCCGGGCGGAAGACATGCAACGGCGTCGTCCGCACGACCTGCCGGTACCGCGGCACCAGCGGCAGCTTGGCGGCGAACAGCCTGACCAGATCCTGGTAGGCCGGAGCCGGGCCCTCGAACAGAGCGAGCGACCCGAGGTGCATCGGGACGTTTTCGTGCTCGACGAAGAAGAACCCGGCGTCGAGCGTGCTCATCCGTTCCATGGCTACCTTCCTGGGCGGCACAGGCTGTACCGCGCCGGCCAGCATCACGCCCGTTAGAGCACCAGGTCCCCTACGCAGACTATGCGCAACCATCCGGGCCGGTTTAACGTCGGGGGAGACATCTTGCGCGGGCGATGCGGAGCCGCGCGAGCCATCGCAGGCCGAGAGCCATCGCAGGCCGCGAGCCATCGCAGGCCGAGTCCCGGAGGTACCCGATGACGCCAGGTGAGGCGGCCACCGCCGCCCGCGCTCTGCAGGAGGCGGTCTCGCGGGGCGTCCACCGCACCGTCCGCGGGGCGGGTTCGGCCGCGGGGTCGATGAGCGGCCTGGTCGCCTCGCGGTTCGGTGGGTCAGGCCGAACGGCGGCCGACGGCGGCGGCCACCTGGCGCTGGCCGCGGTCGCCGCCCTCAACGCCCTGGCCGGCGACAAGTTCGGTCCCGAGCTGGCGCCGCCGGCCATCGAGCTGGCCGTGCGGGCCGACGGCCGCGATATCGAACCGGTCACCGAGGAGCTGGCCACCGCCTTCCCGCGCCCCACGGCCAGGCTCGCGATCTTCGTCCACGGGCTGGCCGAGACCGACCTGTTCTGGCACCGGCAGGCCGCGGGTCATCTGCCCTACGGCCCGCGGCTGAAGGCGGGCTTCGGCTACACCCCGGTCTATCTGCGCTACAACACCGGCCGGCACGTCCGCGCCAACGGCACCGGGCTGGCTGACCTGCTCGGCCGGCTGCAGGCCTCGTGGCCGGTGCCGGTCAGTGACCTGCTGCTGGTCGGCCATTCGACGGGCGGGCTGGTGATCCGCAGCGCCTGTCACTACGGCGCGCAGGCCTGCGCGCCCTGGACACGGCAGGTCCGCCAGGTCTTCTACCTCGGCTCGCCAGACAGCCGCCTGCGTGATCACCGGATCGACGTGCCACCGCTCGGCCGGGCGCAGCACCATGCGATCAGCGCCATGATCACCGCCGATCCTGGCCTCCCGTTCCCCGGCGGGCGCGGGTCCGGCGGCCCGCATCATTTCGATCTGCTCAACCACCCGGACGTGTGGGCAGCGATGCGGGACATCCTGAGCCGCCCCGGCCGCTAGATCGTTGACCGGTAATTCAGGGGCCGGTGGGGAAGAAGCGCGGCGACGCGCCGCAAGCGATCCGTGACTGGTAAGTGAAGAGTGTCCAGAATCGGCGTGCTTACACACGTCCGGACCCTGGAGCCCACCGTGATCGCCGATTTGGACACTCTCCTGACCGCACTTTACGTGGAACTGACCGACCGGATCATTCCTTCTTCCGGCTCTGGCAGGTCCGGCCCGGGCCGCCCGCCGGAGGTGACCGACGCCGAGCTGGCCTGCCTGGCGGTGGCGCAGGTGCTGCTGCGCTATGACGATGAGCGGCACTGGCTGCGCGCCGCGGCTAAGCAGGTGGGGCACCTGTTCCCGCGGCTGCTCGGCCAGTCCGAGTACAACGGCCGCCTCAAGGCACTCGCACCGCTGATGGAGGCGGCGCTGCGGTGGCTGGCCGATCACACGCCGGGCAGCGCGGAGATGCTGCGGCTGATGGACGCTACGCCCGTCCCGTGCGGGCAGTCCGCGGTCACCGCGAAGCGCTCTGGCCTGTACGGGTGGGCGGGCTACGGGTACTGCCCCAGCCACTCGCGCTGGTACTGGGGCAGCAAGCTGCTGCTCATCTGTACCTGTGACGGCACCGTCACCGGCTTCGGCCTGGCCAATCCCAAGCTCTTCGGCGAGCGCGAGCACGCCCGGCAGATGCTCAAGGACCAGCCCGCTAACCGCCCGGCGCCGGGCACCGCCGTCGTCACGGACAAGGGCCTGTCCGGGGAGGAGACCGAGGCCTTCTTCGCCAGCCACGACCTGGGCCTGGCCCTGATCCGCCCGGCCCGCAAAGACGAGAAGGCCCCCAGGTACTTCCCGAACTGGCTGCGGCAGCGGGTAGAGGCGATCATCTGGACGCTGAAGAACCAGCTCGGCCTGGAACGCCACGGCGGCCGCGTCCCCGCCGGGCTCTGGGCCAGGATCGTGCAGCGGCTGCTCGCCCTCAACGCCTGCATCTGGCACAACTGGATGATCGGCGCACCAGTCAAGCGCTCCTTGATCGCTTACGACCACTGATGACCTGCACACATTTCCCGGTTAACGATCTAGGGCCGGTTACGGCCAAACCGCTCGTGCGCCGCGACCCACTCTTCCGATACGACCGCGGAGCCCAGCGAGATCTCACCGCACAGCACGGTCGCGGCCACGATCTCAGCGAACTTGCGCACCTGACCGGTGCCGTAACAACCCAGCAACTCCAGGCATTCGCGCTGGGTGGGCAAGCCCGTCCCGCCGCCGTAGGTGGCGACGATCAGCGCCGGGATGGTGATCGAGTAGTAGTAGCCGCCATCGTCCAGCACCTCGGTGTGAACCAGCGCGGCGGACGATTCCGCGACGTTCGCGATGTCCTGGCCGGTCGCGACGAACACGGCGGTGATGCCGTTCGCGGAATGGTTGCCGTTGTTGTTCACCCCGGACATCAGGCCGCCCAGGTTGGAGATCTGCCGGGCGCGGAACATCTGGCCGGGCGTGGTGTGCATGACCTGGCTGGTCAGTTCCGCGGGGATGGTCGCCTCGGCGGTGACCCGCTTGCCGCGGGTGGCCAGGATGTTGATCTGTGAGCTCTTCTTGTCGGTGGCCAGGTTGGACTCGAGGCAGAACTGCCGCACCCCCGGATAGTTGGCCCGGATCCAGTCGCACGCCCGCGAGGCAGCCTTGCCCGCCAGGTTCTGCCCGGCGGCGTCGCCGGTGGTGAAGTTGAACCGCAGGAACATGAACCTGCTGGCCGAGAACTGCTGGATGTCGTGCAGCCGGCCGATCCGGGTCGTGGCCTCGGCCTCGCGCTTGATCGCATCGAAGTTCGCCGTGACCCACTCTCCGAACGCAAGAGCCTCGCGGGCGCTATCAAAGCCGAACGCGGGCGCCCGCTGCATCCGGTCGTCCATCACGGTGGTCCGGACGCCGCCCGCGCGGTGCAGCAGCTTCATCCCCCGGTTGTAGCTGGCCACCAGGGTTCCCTCGGTGGTGGCCATCGGTACGTAGAACTCCCCGCAGGCGTGCTCGCCGTCGACCAGCAGCGGTCCGGCCAGCCCGATCGGCACCTGCGCGGCGCCGATGAAGTTCTCGATGTTGCCGGCCAGCGCGGCCGGGTCGATGGAGTACCGGCCGAGGTGGTCCGGGCGCACCCCGGTGGCCTCCCGGACGAACTCCATCCGCTGGGCCGCGGCCGCGCGACTGTAATCGTCGGCCAGCCGCGGGATCCGGCTGCGCTCGGGCGCGGGTGCCGTCATGGCCGCCTTCCTTCCGTCATCGCTCCTGGCCGACACCCGGTCAGCGGGGAACCAGCTCATCCTTGAGGATCTTGCCGAGGGTGTTCCTGGGCAGCGCGGCGGTGAACTCCATCACCCGCGGGTACTTGTAGGCGGCGAGCCGCTCCTTGCAGTAAGCGATCAGCTCGCCGGCGGTCAGCGAGGCACCGGGCCGCAGCGCGACCACGGCCTTGACCTCCTCGCCCAGCCGGTCATCGGGAATGCCGACCACCGCGGCTTCGAGGATGGCCGGATGCGCGTGCAGCACGTCCTCGATCTCGGCCGGATACACGTTGTAGCCGCCCCGGATGATCAGCTCCTTGATCCGCCCGACGATGAACAAGAACCCGTCCTCGTCGAAGTAGCCCAGGTCACCGGTGTGGATCCAGTTCCCCGTGAACACGTCCGCGTTCGCCTGCGGGCTGTTCAGGTAGCCCTTCATCACGTGCAGGCCGCGGATGACCACCTCGCCGACATTGCCCTGGCCCGGCGGCAGGCCCGCCGTCGTAGTCCCAGACCTCGGTCTCGGCGCCCCAGATCGGCTTGCCGACGCTGTAGATGCGGCGCTCAGCTTCGCTGATGTTGAAGGTGGTGGTCGAGGCGGTCTCGGTCAGCCCGTAGCCCTCCAGGATCAGCACCCCGAACTGCTTCTCGAACGCGTCCAGCACCGGCCCGGGAATCGAGGCGCCGCCGGAGATCGCGATCCGCATGGACGAGACATCGTAGGAATCCAGCTCGGGGTAGGACAGCAGGCCGATGTACATGGCCGGCACGCCCTCGAACATGGTGGCCCGGTCACGCTGGATCGCATTGAGCACCGTGGCCGGATCGAACCGCGGGATCAGCGACATCGTGCAGCCGAACCGTACGCAGACGTTCAGATGCTGGACAAGCCGAACACGTGGAACAGCGGTAGCACCGTGATGACGATGTCATCGGGCCGGATGCCGAACAGGCGGCCGGGGATGTCGGCGTTCATGTACAGCTGGAAGTGGGTCAGCTCGGCGCCCTTGGGGCGGCCGGTGGTGCCCGAGGTGTAGATGATCACCGCGGTGTCGGTCGGCAGCCGCGAGGCCAGCCGGGGGCCGGTGGTCAGCTCGAGCAGCTGCTCGAACGGCTCGCGCCCGGTGCTCCGGCGGCGTGGCCGACCGCGTAGATCTCGCTCGACCCCCGCGGCCTCGGCGCCCTTGGCGGCCTCCTCGGCACGCCCTCCCAGCTGATCAGGACCCGGGCCCGCGAGTCGCCCAGTTGGAAGGCGATCTCCGGCGCCTTCAGCAGCACGTTCATCGGCACCGCCACCGCGCCGGCCCTCAGAATCCCGAAGTAGGCGATCAGGAACTGCGGGATGTTCGGCAGCTGCAGCGCGATCGGGTCCCCCGGCTCGATCCCGGCCGCCTCCAGGCTGGCCGCCACCCGGTCCGACAGCTCATCCAGCTCCCGGTAGGTCAGCTGGCCCCCGTCGTAGATAGTGGCCGCCTTGTCCGGCGAAGCCGCCGCCGTCTCGCCCAAGATGACCGCAAGATTGAAGTTCATCGCTTCGCTCTCCCTTCCTCTCCCACCGCACTCGCCGAGGCCGGGATCCCGTCCGCGTGGCGACGGCCGCCCTTCTGGCGCGCCACAGCCGCAGCTGTCCATCACCGCAGGCTCAATTTCAGCCTGCAGCGCGCCCGGGGGCTTCGGGTACCGGCCTTCTTCCCCACCAGCAGGGACCTTCGCCTCCTCGACCGCGCGCCGGCGGTGAGCTACAACGGCCTGGCGCCCCGGCGAAGCCGGCCGCTAGCGGGCCGGGGCGGCTGGCGCGGCCCGGCCCGGGGCCGCCGCTTGCGCCGCACGGCGGCCGCCGGCGGCGAGCCAGCCGGTGATCACCCGGGCGGTGTCTTCCGGTACCTCCAGCTGAGGTACATGACCCACCCCGGCCAGCACGACCAGGGACCAGGACGGATTGGCGCGTACCGCCGCGCGGGCCGCCGCGAGCGGCACCAGCCGGTCGCGGTCGCCGTGTATCACCAGCACCGGGCAACTGATCGAGCGGATCCCGCGCCGGTAGGACTGGCTGCGGGCCGATGTGGCCATCACCGAGCGGACGGCCGCCGCATAGTCCTGGTCAATCCCGGTGAACGCGGCCCGCTCGCGGGCCACCTCGACATGCTGGGCCACGGCGTCCGCCGGCACCCGGGCTGGGTCCGCGCAGACCAGAGACATGATGTTGGCCACGACCGCCTCCGGTGGGTGGCGGCGACGGCGGTCCATCATCAGGCGCCCGACGCCAGGCGTCAGGTACAGCGCGAACATGGTGATGACGAAAGGATCCGGCCGGGCCGGCACGACCGGCACCGCCGGGTCGAGCAGGATCAGGCCAGCCACCGAACCGGGCGCGGCGATGGCTTCGAGCAGCGAGATCATCCCGCCCATCGAGTTGCCCATCAGGATCACCGGGCCGGTCGCCATCTCCTCGATGAAACGGTGCAGCAGAGCCCGGTTCGAGGCCACGTCGCTGCCGCGGCCCTGGGACTGGGTCAGCCCGTGCCCGGCCAGATCAGGGGCCAGCACCCGGTACCGGTCGGTCAGCAGCGGCGCGATGGCCCACCAGTTGACCGCCGACCCGCCCAGCCCATGCACGCATACGATCAGCGGCCCGTCGGCCGGGCCGCCGAAATCGAGATACCGCACCGGACCGTCAAGATCGGCCCACCGCGAGTGCCCCGCGGGCCCCGGACCGTTAGGCGTGCTTGTCATTCGCTGCTACCTGCCCCGCAACATCGTCATGACCCGTCCCTTCGGCCACGCTCCGCGGACCGCTGCCCTCCAGCATCAGGCTGGATACCCGCTGGCGCTAGAGTCGTTGGCCCTTGGTCAGGCTGGCCAGGAACTCCAGGAGCCGCGGCCAGAGCGTGGCGTCCGTATCCGGGTTCGCAGCCGGTGATCGGCCCGACAGGTCCGGGCCAGCTATGGCGGTGCCCGCGATCGGCTGGTAGGGCACCAGCGAGCCGACCCCGTGCCCGGCCGCCGGATAGGCCAGCAGCACATGCTGGTAGGCGTCGTGATGGGCGGCCAGCCTGGTCATGATGGCCCGGGCATACGGGCAGGAGACCCAGACCGCGTCGGCGCCGCCGCAATCGAGGAAAACCGGCCCGCGGATCCGCTCGACCGGGATGACCGCGGCGGGATCGCCGACGGGATGGGGGTTATCGAACTGGAGGGTGTAGGCCAGCGGCCGGCCGTGCAGCGTCCAGGCCGGGCCGTTGCAGTCCGGATAGGAGCAGATAGCGACATCGCTGGGGACCGAGCCGATGACCCCGTCGACGAGCTGCGGGTAGTAGGCGCCCAGCTGCAGCGCGGCCTCGCTGCCCCGGGAAACGCCGAGCGTGAGCACATGCCCGGGGTCCACCTGGGGCTGGGCGCGGAGCCAGCGGAGCGCCCGGGCGAAATATTCCAGCGGGATGTCCAGCAGCTGGGCCGGCAGGCCGGGCGCGTTGAAATACGCCAGGGCCAGCGCCGGGTAGCCGTGCGCGGCCAGCAGCGCCGCGACCAGGGTGCCGGACAGGCCGCCCTCGGACCCGCCCAGCACCACCAGCCCGGGCCGCCGCTCCGGCGCCGACGCAGCCGAAAAGAACTCGCCGTAGAACCCGGCCGTGCGCAGGCTCTCCCGCCGCACCACCAGAGCCGACCTGGACAGGGCCCGGGACAGCCGCACCGAGACCGGGCTATGTCCCTGGGCTGCCGCGCTGATCTCGAAGCTGAGCGGGCGGGCCGCGGTCCAGAAATAGGCGCCTGCGGCGGCTCGCCGGTCCGGCCGCATCGACCAGAACAGCCCCATCGGCGACACGCCGGTGTAGCTGCCCGACAGCGCGGCCGACTGGGCCGGGTCGATGGTCCCAGCCGGGCTGGCCCGGAAGGCCGCCGAGGACGACCAGGGCACGCCGTTCGAGTCGGTGGACCGCAACCGCAGGGACGCGATCGTCCCGGGTGTCAGGCCGCTGACCCTGATGCTGACCGGCTGATCGGCGACCGATGTCATCGGGGTGACATCGATCCTGATGCCTCCGCCAGCGGCGGGGGCGCTGCTGCACCCGGTCAGGCAGGCGGCGATGGCGAAGATCACTGCCTGCATCAGGCCAGCAGGCCGGCGCCGCCTCGCTCGCCCCCAGATCAACACCAGGACCGCCGCGCTGCGCAGGTGGCAGGCCGTCCGCATGGCAGAACTCTACGGCCCGCGGTGCGGCTTGGATCCGCAGTGCCGGGGCGGCTGCCTGCTTGTGGCGGGGGAGTCGCTGCTCGTCGAGATCATGCGCTGACCGGTCAGGGCCCCCGCGCTCCGCAGCGTCAGCTCATCGACACGTTAGATTTTGCTTACCTATAGTCAGTGTCATGACCCGGGCCGGTGCTCCGACGGTCGACGACGCGTTCGGCGTGATTTCGCACGCCCTGCGCCGTGAGCTCATCGAGCGACTGGCCGGCGGCGAATCCCGGGTGACGGAGCTGGCCGCGCGCCTGCCCGTCAGCAGGCCAGCGGTGTCCCAGCACCTGCGGGTGATGCTGGCCGCGGGGGTCGTGACCGAGCGCCGGGCCGGGCGGGACCGCTACTACTCGTTGCGCCGCGAGCGGCTGACCGATGTCGACCGCTGGCTGGCGCGGCTGGATGAGTTCTGGGCAAGCGGGCTGCGCCGCCTGGGCGAGCATCTGGACACCCGGCCGTGATCGACGGCGACCGGGTCGTGCACGAGATCCGGTATCCCCATCCGGTAGCGGCCGTCTGGGATGCGGTCACCGAGCAGGCCGCGCTGGCCGCCTGGCTCATGCCCAACGACTTCGCGGCGGCCGCCGGGCACCGCTTCCGGCTCGATGCCCGCCCCGAATTCGGGTTCATCGACGGTGAGGTGCTCGATGTGGCGCCGCCGCATCTGCTCAGGTGCCGCTGGCTGGTGGAGGGCACGGCCACCACCGTGACCATCCGGCTGCAGGCCGAGGGAAACGGAACGCTGCTGCGGCTTGAGCACACCGGCCTGCCCGCCGGGCCACGCGGCAGCTTCGATGGCGGCTGGGGTGACAAGCTGCGGCATGACCTCGCGGCGGTGCTCGCGGGGCACGATCCGAGGGGAGGACAGCAGTGAAGACCATTCATCATGTACTCGACATCGACGCGGGGACCGGCACGGTCTGGTCCGCGCTGACCGAACCGGAGCAGATGGCGGGCTGGTGGTCGACGCGCGTGCGGACGTCGCCCGCGGCGGCGGGCGCTCGCGTGGAGTGGACCTTCGCGGGCGATTTCAACCCGGTCATGGAGATCACCAAGCTCGACGAACGGCGCGAGCTGGGCTGGCGGTGTGTCAGCGGCCACGACCCGTGGCAGGACAACATCTTCAGGTTCGAGCTCGCCGGCCTCGAGGATGGCCGGACCCGGCTGCGCTTCTGGCAGGAGTACGCCGTCGAGCTCGCCGACGACTACTGCGGCGTCTACAACTTCAACTGGGGCTGCTACCTGGAAAGCCCCCGCCTGCTGTGCGCGACAGGCACCGGGCGCCCGTTCCAGGCCCAGGGCAACTGATCATCTATCACCTGTCGATTGAGCGCCGGCCGTTCGTCGGTATAGAGATGGACCACGGCACGCCGCAACCTGCGCAGGGAGACTGTCATGCCCGATACCAACGGCGTCGGCAAGGACGCCGCGACCTGGGAACTGATCCATCATGAACGGCAGGCCCTGGCCGAGACCCTGGACGGCCTGGCCGGCGGGCAGTGGGCCGCGCCGTCGCTGTGCGCGGGCTGGACCGTGCAGGTGGCCGCGGGGCACGTGGTCGCGGGCGCCGAGCAGACGGGGCTGGCCTTCATGAGGGACATGGCCGCGGCCGGTTTCCGCTTCAATACGATGATCGACCGCGTGGCCCGGGATCGCGGGACGGTCGCGCCCGCCGAGCTCATCAGGCGGCTGCGGGCCACGACCACCACGACCAACCGGCCGCCCGCGCCGGTCGTGACCATGCTCGGCGAGATCGTGGTCCACAGCGAAGACATCCGGCGCCCGCTGGGCATCACGGCCGAGGTGCCGGATGAGGCGGTCACGGCCTGCCTGGAGTTGTACTCCCGGACCGGCTTCCCGATCGGCAGCAAGAAGCGGATCGCCGGGCTGAAGATCACCGCGACCGACGTCGACTGGTCACACGGCGCCGGCCCCGAGATCCGCGGTCCTGGACGGTCACTGCTGGTGGCCATGGCGGGGCGGTCAGCCGGGCTGACCGAGCTGACCGGCGACGGCCTCGATCAGCTACGGGGCCGGATGACCCCGAGCTGACCGCCCGGCAGGTCACAGGCCGTTGGCGGAAAAGTGCATGTAGTCCTGCAGCGTGTTGTCGGACAGCATCGACCGTTCGTCGTCACCGCCGAAGTCAACGACCCGCATCTGCCTGATCGGAAACCGGGCCTCGAACAGCATGCGGAACGCCCGGGCCAGGCCAGCGACAGCGGACTCGCGCACGACCAGTTCGCCCTGGCGGGCGTGGTGGTCGAACCCCCAGTAACTGACCCGAAGCAACCTGAGCGCGTCCAGGCTGACCGGGCAGCCCCGATGCCAGGAGACGCCGGTCATCCGGGCCCGCATCGCCGCGGTCAGGACCGTCGCGTTGGTCCGGAACACCGGGCCCGGCGCTGGTGCCGGGCTGCTGGGGGCCGGGCTGCCCGAACCCGGGCTGCCCGAACCCGGGCTGCCCGAGCCGGGCGTTATGCTGCCGGGCGCCGGACTGGCCGCACTGATCCTGGGCCGGGACCAGGGCCTGCGCGCGATGAAGCCCATATCTGCACTATCGGCCAGCTGGGCGGCAATTCACGGAGTCGCGGCCCTGACCGCGGGAGTCCAAAGTCCCGGCCAGTGCTCAGCGGGCGACGACGGCACCCGGCAGGTCGAGCGCCACCACCGCGCCGCCCTTGGGCCGGTTGCGGGCGAGCGCTTGGCCGCCGTGTGCCTGGACGATGGCGCTCACGATCGCCAGGCCCAGGCCGGCGCCGCCGTCGCTGCGAGCCCGCCCGGAGTCCGGCCGCCGGAAGCGCTCGAACGCATGCGGGAGGAACCGCTCGGGAAAGCCCGGACCGCGGTCGCTGACCTCGATGACCAGATCGGGACCGGCGGCCTGGGCTGAGATCACGATCGGCGTCCCCTTCGGAGCGAACCTGAGCGCGTTGTCGACCAGGTTGTCGATCGCTTCGCGCATGCGGTCCGGGTCCACCCTCGCCACGAGCTCCGCGGGGGCCGCCACCTGACAGGAGACACCGGCCGCGCCCGCCCGGGCCGCCGCCTGCTCCGCGCTGCCGATGAGCAGGGTGCGCAGGCTCACCTGCTCCAGTTGCAGTACGATCTGGTCTTCGTCGCTCCTGGCCAGGAAGAGAAGTTGATCGGTGAGGCGGGCGAGCCGCGCGACCTCGTCGCTGGCGCGAGTCACGGCGGAGCTGAGTTCGGCCTGGCTGCGGCCCGGGCGGCCGGCCAGCTCGAGTTCGCCGCTAAGCACGGCGAACGGCGTGCGCAATTCGTGAGACGCATCGGCCACCAGCGCCCGCTGCCGCGCCAGCGCGGCCTGCAGGCGGCTCAGCAGCTGGTTCATCGTCCGGGCCAGCGCGGCGATCTCGTCACGGGTTCGCGGAACCCGAATCCCCGCGGCCTGATCGCGTGCCGACAGCGCGGCCACCTCGCGCCGTAGCCGTTCGACCGGCGACAGGGCCGCGCGGGCCAGTCCGTAGGCACCCAGCCCGGCCGCGGCCACGAACAGCACTCCCGCGATCAGCAGCTCGCGGGAGACGTCGCTGAGGGTCTGGTCCAGCGCTTCGAGCGAGACGCCCGCGATGGCGACCCAGCCGGGGCGGCCGGGCAGCGGCCCGGCCATCACCCGCTCGCGCTCGTTCTCGTCGGCCTTGGTCACCGTGAGCAGGCGGTGCCGGGCCTGCCTGAGCTCAGCCGCGGTGAGCATCGGGACGGTCCCGGCATCCGGGCTGGCGCCCCGGACCCGGCCCGCGGGTTCAATGACCTGGACGACGTACTCGCCCGGAGCCGGACTGCCCGCGATGGGCCCCGGCAGGCCCGCGGCCGGGACGTACCGCCCGGCCCGGTCCAGCTGCGTGGTCAGCTGGGCATCGACCGAGCTCAGCAGGGAAGACGACAGCGTGGTCGCAAACAGCCAGCCCCCGAGCGTGAACACGACCGCCGATGCGACCGCGAACAGGACCGCGAGCCGGAGCCTGATGGACATGTCCTACCCCGGCTCTTGCGCCCGGAGCCGGTAGCCGATCCCCCGGACCGTTTCGATGTCGCGCCGCCCGAACGGAACGTCCACCTTCCTGCGCAGGTAGTTCACGTACTGGTCGACGACGTTGGAGGTCCCGTCGTAGGCGAAGTCCCACACGGCCTCGATGATCGAAGACCTGGTCAGCACGGTACCGGGGTTCCTGAGGAAGAACTCGAGCAGGGAGAACTCCTTCGGCGACAGCTGTAGCTCGGTATCGGCTCGCCAGGCCCGCTTGCTGGCCGGGTCGAGCTTCAGGTCCCCCTCGGCCAGCACCACTGGCCGACGGCGGTCATCGCGTCGCGCGAGCGCCCGCAGCCGCGCCGAGAGCTCCAGCAGGCTGAACGGCTTGACGAGGTAGTCGTCGGCTCCCGCATCCAGGCCGCGAACCCGGTCACCGATCTGGTCGCGAGCGGTCAGCATCAGCACCGGCGCCCAGATGCCCGCTGTGCGTAGCCGCCGACACAGCTCGAAGCCGTCGAAGCCCGGCAGCATGACGTCTAGGACCAGCGCGGCGTAGGGGTTCTCGGTCGCCATCCACAGCCCGTCGGGGCCATCTCCAGCGACGTCGACCGCGTGGCCCTCCTCCTCGAGCGCGCGCTTGATGAGCCGAGCCATCCGCACCTCGTCTTCGATCACCAGCACCCGCATAACCGTGAGACTACGCAGCGTCAGATGTGAAAACGATGAGACCTGCCGATCGGCAGATGTGCAGGCTCACATCGTTCTCTCACGGGCGTTTCATCCCGGCGCAGGCACGATGAGCTGGCCGGGCAGGACCCGGCCGTGATCAAGCCGAGAGGACACGCACATGGACTCCGATCGTGAGCCGCAGTGGGGGCAGGTGCCGCTGCCAGGATTCGGCGAATCAGCCCGTGCGGGCGACCAGCCCGAGCGGGCGGCACCGACTCGCGCCGAAGGCGTCCGCTATGTCCGCCGGATGTCCAACTGGACGGCGGCCGCGCTCATCGTCGGCACCGGGGCCGCCACGGTGGCCCTGGTCCACCACGCGATTCCTGCGACGGCTCCGGCGGCGAGCACGGTTTCCGGCCCGACCGGGGCCGGCCAGGCCGGGGCAGCGCACGGGGCGGGCGGCCCGCAGGTCTCTCATGCGGTCGCGAGCACCACTGCCTCGGGCGTGGTCGTGACGACCACGACCCACACCGCCAACGGCAAGGTCGTCGTCACGCACGTCAGGCATTCGACCTACCGGGACAACTGATGATCACCATCAGGCCACCGGAACTGGACGCCCCCGCGCCGTGGCTGGGTATCGATACCGGCGACGAGGCGGTGGCCGTCGCCGAACGCGGCGCGCTGGGCACGAGCGCCAGGGTCGCGGTGTGGCCCCCGGAGCAGCTCGACCGGGCGCTGGCCGCCGTGGACCGCATCCTGACCGCGCTGGATGCCCAGGCCAGCCGGTTCCGCCCGGATTCGGAGATCTCCTGGATCCACCGCGGCAACGGGGGGCTCTTCATGCTCAGCGACGGGCTCATGGAGGCAGTTAGTGTCGCCCTGCAGGCCGCGCGCTGGACGGGAGGGCTGGTGGACCCGACCGTAGGCGGCGCCCTTATCGCGCTCGGCTACGACCGTGACTTTGCCGCGATCGGCCCTGACCGGAACGAGCCGCCGGACCCGCCGCAGCCAGCGCCGGGCTGGCAGCGAGTCAGGCTCAACGGGCCGTTGCTCGAGTTGCCGGCCGGCGTCCGGCTTGACCTGGGGGCGACCGCCAAGGGCCTGGGATCCGACCGTTCGGCCCGGGCGGCCTGGTTGGCCGGCCGCCAGGCAGGCGGGGTGCTGGTCAGTCTGGGCGGCGACATCGCGGTGGCCGGCCGGCCGCCCGCCGGCGGCTGGCCGATCCTGGCAGCCGACAGTCCAGCGCAGCCCGGCTCATCGGGGCCTCAGTTGATCCGGCTGGCCGCTGGCGCCGTCGCGACCTCGTCCACCACCTGCCGGAGGTGGCGGCGGGGAGGCCGGCTGCTGCACCACATCGTGGACCCGCGGACGGGCCTGCCTGCGGGCGGCCCCTGGCAGACGGTCAGCGCGGCCGGGCTGACCTGTGCGGACGCCAACGCTGCGGCCACGGCAGCCATCGTGGCCGGCGACCGGGCCATGGACTGGCTGGCCACGGCGGGCGTTCCGGCGCGGCTGGTCGCTCACGACGGCGACGTGCGCTATGTGGCCGGCTGGCCCGAGGCCGACGGCGGCCGCGTCGAGGCCCCCACGGCCAGCCACGTTTACGGCGGATCGAGATTGAGGGGAGCTGGCCGATGAGCGCCGTAGCTGCGGCTACTTCAGGGTCGCAGGCCCTGTGGTTCGTGTCGCGAGGCAGCGGGCTGGTGCTGTTGCTGCTGTTCAGCGTCGTGATGGTGCTCGGGGTGGCCACGCGGATGGGGTCAGCGCCCAGACGCTGGCCGCGTTTTGCCGTCTCCGAGCTGCACCGGACGCTCGCGCTGTTCGCGGTGGCGTTTCTGGGGCTGCACATCGCGACCGCGATCCTGGACCCGTACGTCTCGATCGGCTGGGCGGCCACCGTACTGCCGTTTATGTCTGGTTACCGGACCCTCGCCATCGGCCTGGGGACCCTGGCCGTCGATATCGGCGGCGCAGTGCTGCTGACCAGCCTGGCCCGCGGCCGACTGGGCTACCGGGCCTGGCGGATGGTGCATTGGCTGGCCTACCTGGCCTGGCCCGTCGCGTTCGTGCACTCGCTGACCGCGGGCAACGACCTCGGGATCTGGTGGGTTGCGCTGCTGGAGTGGGGATCGGCGGCCTTGGTGGCCACCGCGGTCGTGGCGCGCCTGCTGCACGCGGTCGCTCACCGCGCCGCGAAATACGGGCCGGCGACGCCGCTGCCACGGTTCCCTGAACGGGTAATGGAGAGGACGCCGCGGTGAGGCAAGCGCCTGACTGCCTCCAGCACCGGGCCAGGCTGGCCGGCATGCCGTCGGCCGACCGGCTGCCGCGCCTGCTGCCTCCGAGTTTCGCACCTGGCCCGGCCAGCCTGGCCGGGCACCTGGCCAGGTACGGGCCAGCCCCGTCGGCCGGGCCCGACTGGCCACCTCCCGGGGCTCTGATCAGGGAGGTGGAACGGTCCGGGCTGACCGGCCGGGGCGGCGCGGGCTTCCCGACCTCCAGGAAGCTGGCCGCGGTCGCGGCCGGCTCCGCGCCAGTCGTCGTCGCGAACGGCACGGAAGGCGAGCCGGCCAGCGCGAAGGACAAGGTCCTGCTGGCCCGCTCGCCGCACCTGGTGCTGGACGGCGCGGTACTCGCGGCCGAGATGGTCGGCGCCAGGAAGGCAGTGATCGTCGTGCACCACGCGGTCAGGGAGATCGTCGGCAATGCCGTCGCCGAGCGGAGCTGCGCCGGATCTGACCAGGTGCGGATTCAGGTGGTGACGGCAGCCGACCGGTTCGTCGGCGGCGAAGCGAGTGCCGTCATCCACTGGATCGAGCGCGGTATCCCCACTCCCACCCGGACGCCGCCGCGAACCTCGCAGCGAGGGCTCGGCGGGCGGCCGACGCTCGTGCAGAACGTCGAGACCCTGGCCCACCTCGCGCTGATCGGCCGGTACGGGGCAGCGTGGTTCCGCGCCGTCGGTACTGCGCAGGAGCCAGGGTCGCTGCTGGTCACCATCCTGGGCGCAGTTCACGAGCCGGGAGTGTTCGAGGCCGCCATCGGCACTCCGGTGACCGATGTGCTCGGCCAGGCCGGAGGCTCGTCCGCGCCGCTGCAGGCGCTGCTGGTCGGCGGTTACTTCGGCAGCTGGGTCAGCGCCCCGGCGTCCGCCAAGCTGCCGTTCTCATCCGCCGGCCTGGCCACGCTGGGCGCCAGCGTCGGCGCCGGCCTGGTCGCCGCGTTGCCCGCGGACGTGTGCGGGCTGGCTGAAACCGCCCGCGTGGTGCGCTATCTCGCTGACGAATCGGCTGGTCAGTGCGGACCGTGCCGGTTCGGCCTGGATGGGGTGGCCGGTCAGGTCGAGCAGGTCGCCGAAGGCCGCACGGCTGATCTGAGCACCCTGCGGCGCTGGCTCGGCCAGGTCGCGGGCCGGGGCGCCTGCCGCCATCCCGACGGAGCCGTCCAGCTGATCGGCAGTGCCCTGGAGGTTTTCGGGCCCGAGCTGACGCGCCACGCACGAGGCTGGTGCTGCGGCACGAGGAAGGCCCACGTGCTGCCGGTTCCGGTGCGGAGGCCGTGATGGCCAGCGTCCCCAGGCTCCGGGTCGATCCGATCGCCTGCGACGGCCGCGGCGTGTGCGCCGAGATCCTGCCCGAGCTGATCACTCTCGACGACTGGGGCTTCCCCATCGTCCGGAACGGCGAGGTGCCGCCTGGCCTCACCGGTGAGGCTGACGAGGCGGTGCGGCTCTGCCCCAAGCTCGCCCTGCGGCTGGACAGGCAGCGCTGAGCCAGTTCCGGTCGGCGTTTCCGGACGTTCCGGACGGCGTGTGACAGACTCTCTTGATGCCTCCAGATAGGGTCAGCGCGACCGCCGCGGGTACCTGGACGCTCGGCGACCTGACGGTCAACCGGCTCGGCTTCGGCGCGATGCGGCTGACCATGAACGCCGACGGCACCGCGAGCGACCGGGACCGCGCCATCGCGGTGCTCCGGCGCGCGGTCGAGCTCGGAGTGAACCATATCGATACGGCAGCGTTCTACTTCTCGGCGCTGCGCTCGGCCAACGAGCTGATCAACCGGGCGCTCGCCCCGTATCCGGATGATCTGGTGATCACCACCAAGGTCTGGCCGGGCCGGGATGCGTCCGGTGACTGGTTCCCCGCCACCCCGCGGCAGCTGCGCGGCCAGGTCGAGGAGAACCTGCGCCAGCTCGGCCGTGACCACCTCGATGTGGTGAACCTGCGCAACATGAACCGGGTGTGGGCCGACCCGATCGCCGAGCATTTCGGCGCGCTGGCGCAGCTGCGGGACGCCGGGCTCATCCGGTACCTGGGCGTTTCCAATGTCTCCGGCGACCACCTCGCGCAGGCCCAGGCCATCGCGCCGGTGGTCTGCGTGCAGAACAGGTACGGCATTGGCGCGCGGCGCCCGGACGCTGACGACTTCCTGGATGCTTGCGGCGCGCAGGGCATCGCGTTCGTGCCGTTCTTCGCGATCGCCGGTGCGGGGCGCGAGGCCGGCGCGAGCGACGCCGACGACGCAGCGGTGCTCGAGGTCGCGCGCGCCCACGGCGCGACGGCAGCGCAGGTCAAGCTGGCCTGGACGCTGCAGCGCGGACCGCATGTGCTGGCCATCCCGGGTACCGGCAACCCGGATCACCTGGCCGCCAATGTGGCCGCAGGCGCGCTGCGGCTGTCGGCCGACGACCTGACCCGCCTCGAGTCGGTCGGTTAGGCGGACCGAGCCCGTCGGCTAACGCGGCTCGGTCAGCAGGCCGGAGACGAGCTCGCGGGGCAGCCCATGCGTCTGGTGCAGATACCGGAACTCCTCCTCGGTCGGCGGCCCGCTGAGGTTCCGGCGGGACAGCACGGTCCGGCCCCGGACCAGCAGCTCGCCAAACCGCAGCTGCTCCTCCCCGAGTACCTCACCGACTTGGCCGGGGTCGCCCTGTTGCCGGAAATGCTCCAGGGTCTGCCCGATGAGCAGCAGCGGCAGGTCGCCGAGCGTCCGGGAGCTGTCGTCACGCCACAGTGTGGTCAGCACCCGGCGGATCAGCCGGCGCAGCACATAGCTACGGCCGGTATTCGACGGGCGTATCCCGTCGCCGATGATAACCACGCTCGACCGCAGATGATCACTGATCAGGCGCTCCTGCTGCTCATCCGGGTCCCACAGGCCCCGGACCGTGCTCATCCACGGCTCCAGGAGGTCGGTCTCGAAGACGGACCGCTTGCCCTGCAGGATCGTCAGCAATCGCTCCAGGCCCATGCCCGTGTCCACGTTGGACTGGGTGAGTGGCAGCAGGCTGCCGTCATCGAAACGGCGGTACCGCATCATCACGTGGTTCCACAGCTCCACCCACCGCGGATCGCTGCCCGGCGTGCCTTCGGGGCTGGTGCGGCCGGTCCAGACGAACAGTTCCGAATCAGGGCCGCAGGGGCCGGTCGGGCCGTTCGACCACCAGTTGTCCTCGCCGGTCAGCTCGACCGGGACGCCCAGTTCCTGCCAGGTCTGCAGCGACTGCGTATCCGGACCGACCTGCTCATCACCGCCGAAGACCGTCGCATGCAGCCGATCCGGGCCGATACCGAACCCGTCACGAAGCAGCTCATATCCCCACCGCAGGCTCTGCGGCCCGCCGTAGTCGCCCAGCGACCATGATCCGAGCATCTCGAAAACGGTCAGATGCGAAAGGTCGCCCACGTCATCAAGATCGGTGGTGCGCAGGCAGCGCTGCAGGTTGACCAGCCGACGGCCGAGCGGATGCGGCCGCCCCTCCAGGTACGGGGTCAGCGGGTGCATGCCCGACGTGGTGAACAGCACCGGGTCACCGGGCGGCGGCAGCAGCGTGCTTCCGGTGATCAGCTGGTGACCGCGTTCACGAAAGAACTCGATGAAGGTCTGGATGGTCTGGTCGGTGTTCACGGGGTGCTCCTTCCGGGATGGCACCGGAAAGGCACCGCTGGCGCGGTTCACGAGGGTCAGGTAACGCACCGGCGAGGCCGTTTCCGGTCGCCGGTAACAGTGGGAAAGGTCAGGCGGCGGCAACCGGCGAGCAGATAGCTCGCGCGGTAGCGGTGCGCTGCGGCCTGACCTTCATGCCTCCAGTATAAGGAGGACGGCCCGCCCGTCTAATGCTTATCACCCGCGCTTGACGGTCCGACCTGCGGGAATGCTGTCTCTAGTCAGCCGTCCGCCCGGATCGCGAAGTCCGGCGGCGCGGCCTGGCCAGGACCGGGAGCGTGAACAGCCGTTTCGATAACAACTTCATCAGCCACAGCGGCGGCTACGGATTCGAGGCGGCCGACCCCAGGACCGCCGTCACCGACGGGTTCCTGGTGGCCAACCAGATCGAGACATCCGGCCGGACGCCGTCTACCTGCAGACCGCGTCCGGCTGGGACATCTCGGGCAACCATCTGTACGGCAATGCCCAAGACGGCATCAAGGCCTCCGGGCTGTACGGGACCACCATCGCCGACAACTACATCGAGGATCAATGGCGGCGGTGTGCCGTTGCTGCTGAAACAACGACAGCGGTGCGCCATCGCCTCCTTTGACTAACAGCAGCAGAGTGCCATCACCGCTGTCGAGCCGGATGCAAGCGGCTCCGAGAGAGGTCAGCGCCGGCGGCGTGACCGGCCGGTTCACCCCGCCCACAGCTCGCCGACGTCGGCCAGTGGTGCCTGGCACGATGGCCCGTCAGCGACCTGGACCTGCGGCGGCCCGGTCGTCCCGACCGTCACGATCATCGCCGAGCGCGTCCCGTACCCGTCGCCGTGAACGCAGGCCGCCGAGGGGCCAGCGGGCCCGTTCGAGCCCGGCACCGCCGAATGGTCCCGCAAGACCACGGCCAGCGCGCCGCGCGCGTCGCCGTCCCCGGCCGAGCGGCCCCCGGCCGAGCCGCCCCCGGCCGAGCCGCCCCCGGCCGAGCCGCCCCCGGCCGAGCCGCCCCCGGCCGAGCGCCGCCCGGCTGAGCGGGCCATAGTGATCAGGCCGGCGACGTGGCCGGCCTTGGGTGATTGAGGCAGCAGCGGTGCATTCTCGAGCACGTAGCTACCGGCGGGCAGCGGGCGGGCCGCCGGGCGCGGGCCGCCGGTCAGGTCCACATAAGACAGTGACTCGCGGTCGCCGACCAGCAGCCAGCAGGGGTTGTAGTCGGACGGATCCACCGTGGCACAGATCCAGGCCACCGCCGATGCCGCGTCCGGATGGGCGGCCAGGGCGACGGGAAGCTCGCCGCGGGACCGCTTGGTCGTGTCGCGGCCCCGCGGCGAGGGCACGTTGGTCAGCCCGGCTACCACGCCGAACTCGTTGACAGCCAGCCATGTCCCCCCGGCGACCTCATCCCGGCCGCCCAGCACCCGCGGCTGAGCCTCGCGCAGCGTGGTCATCGCGACCGCCGGCCGGTCGTAGCGCTCGTCCCGGTTGGCCGCCACGATCAGCGGCACGGACGGCACCACCTGGAACAGCGCGATGAGCAGGCACACGACAAGCAACGGTATCGGCCGCCGCCGGAGGCAAAACCATTCGCCCCGGTCCGGCGAACCGGCCAGGGTTAGCCCATGACCCTGCGTATTCAGTGCCTGTGCATCGATAGCCATGACCCGGCGAGGATCGCCTCCTTCTGGCAAGCCGCGCTCGGCTGGCGCCGCACCTTCGACGAGGACGATCAGGTGGTCCTGGAGCCACCGGACGGCAGCCCGGAAGACGGCATCGTTCCCGACCTGCTGTTCCTGAAGGTCAGCGAGGACAAGATCGTCAAGAACCGGCTCCATCTGGATCTTCGGCCCGCCGACCAGGCCGCCGAGGTGGCCCGGCTGGAGGCACTCGGCGCCGGCCGGACCGATGTCGGGCAAGGGGACGTCAGCTGGGTGGTAATGACCGACCCCGCCGGCAACGAGTTCGATGTGCTGTGCCCCTTGACCGCCGCCGAACTTGCCGGGGGCTAGCCGGATTCCGGTCCGGCAGGCGGCGTGATCTGATAGCGGAGTGAACCGTCAGCTGCTCAACAGCCGGTTGTCCGGGATGGGAACGACGATCTTCGCGGAGATGTCGGCGCTCGCGGTCGCGACCGGATCGGTCAATCTCGGCCAGGGATTCCCCGATGTCGACGGGCCGGCTGAGATCGCGCAGGCCGCCGCCGACGCGATCCTGGCCGGCCGCGGCAACCAGTATCCGCCCGGTCGCGGCATCCCGGAACTGCGGCAGGCCATCGCCGATCATCAGCAGCGCTGGTACGGCCTGCGCTTCGACCCGGACACCGAGGTGCTGGTGACCGCCGGCGCCACCGAGGCGGTGGCCGCGGCGCTGCTCGCGCTGGTCGAGCCCGGCGACGAGGTGATCGCGTTCGAGCCGTACTACGACTCCTACGCCGCCTGCATCGCCCTGGCCGGCGGCGTCCGGGTGCCGGTCACCCTGAGGCCACCTGGCTTCCGGCCCGATCTCGACGCGCTGCGGGCGGCCATCACCGGCCGTACTCGGCTGATCCTGCTCAACTCCCCGCACAATCCGACCGGGTCGGTCTTCACCCGCGCCGAACTGACCGCGATCGCCGAGCTGGCCTGCGAACACGACCTGCTCGTGGTGACCGACGAGGTCTACGAGCACATGGTCTTCACCGGTGAGCACGTGCCGATCGGGACGCTGCCCGGCATGGCCGACCGCACCGTGTCGATCAGCTCGGCGGGCAAGACGTTCTCGTTCACCGGCTGGAAGATCGGCTGGGTGACCGCGTCCGCCGAGCTGGTGACCGCCGTCACCAGCGTCAAGCAATTCCTCACCTTCGTCAGCGGCGGCCCGTTCCAGTACGCCATCGCGGCGGCCTGCGGATGCCGGACAGCTACTTCACGGGCCTGGCCGCCGACCTGCGCGGCAAGCGCGATCTGCTCTGCGCGGGGCTGGCTGAGGCCGGCTTCGAGGTGTACCCGCCGGCCGGCACTTATTTCGTCACCACCGACATCCGCGGGCTGGGCGAGCCGGACGGGGTAGCGTTCTGCCGCGAGCTGCCCGGCCGGGCCGGCGTGGTCGCCATCCCGAGCGCCGTGTTCTATGACGACGCCGAAGCGGGCCGGACCCAGGTCCGGTTCGCGTTCTGCAAGCGGACCGAGGTGCTCACCGAGGCACTGGCCCGGATCACCGGATGGGCCAAGAACAGGACTTCCTGAGGTGGACCTGCGGCACTGGCTGAGCAGCGGCGTGGACGCCATCGAGGCCTGGCAGGACGGCTTTGCCCCGGTCGAGGCCGATGCGTCAGTTGATATCAGCGATGAGCGTTTTGCCGGCGCGTTCACCGAGCTTACCGAGCGGCTGCGGGACAACTATCCGTTCTTCCATCCCTCCTATGCCGGGCAGATGCTCAAGCCGCCGCACCCGGCCGCGGTGGCCGGCTACCTCGCCACGATGCTGATCAACCCGAACAACCACGCCCTGGATGGCGGTCAGGCCACCGCCCGGATGGAGAAGGAGGTGGTGGCGCAGCTGGCCGCGATGTTCGGCTTCGCCACGCATCTGGGCCACCTCACGACCAGCGGCACGATCGCCAACCTGGAGGCTCTCTACGTCGCCCGCGAGCTGCATCCGGGCCAGGCCATCGCGTTCAGCGAGGAAGCGCACTACACCCACGCCCGGATGTGCCGGGTGCTCGGTGTCGAGGGCGTCCCGGTCCGGGTCGACGGCGCGGGCCGGATTGATCTGGAGACGCTGGACGACCTGCTCGCGGGCGGCCGGATCGGGACCGTGGTCGCAACGGCCGGGACCACCGGGCTCGGCGCGATCGACCCGGTGCACGAGGTCCTCGCCATCGCGCGCGGGCATGGGGCCCGGGTGCACGTCGATGCGGCGTACGGCGGGTTCTTCACGCTGCTGGCCGGGGCGAGCGGACGGGCCGGGCTGGACGAGGCACCGTGGCGGGCCATCGCCGAGTGCGACTCAGTGGTGGTCGACCCGCACAAGCACGGGCTGCAGCCCTACGGCTGCGGAGCGGTGCTGTTCGCCGATCCCGCGGTCGGGCGGCTGTACCTGCACGACTCCCCGTACACCTATTTCACCTCCGACGAGCTGCACCTCGGCGAGATCAGCCTGGAGTGCTCGCGGGCCGGGGCGGCGGCCGCCGCCCTCTGGCTGACCTTCCGGCTGCTGCCGCCGGCTCCGGCGGGCTGGGCCAGGTGCTGACGGCCTGCCGGCTGGCCGCGCTGGACTGGGCGGACCTCATCGAGGCGTCCGGCCTGCTCGAGCTCTACCAGCCCCCGGAGCTCGACATCCTCTGCTACTTTCCGGCCACCCGGCCGCCCAGCCTGGCCACCATCGACCAGGCCAGTGCGCGGATGCTGGCCGACGGCATGAGCGACCCGGCCGAGCCGGTCTTTCTCAGCATGCTCCGCGCCCCGGCCAGCGGGTTCGCCCGCCGCCATCCCGCCGTCCTGGCCGACCGGGACGCGGCACGGATCCTGCGGAGCGTGCTGATGAAGCCCGAGGCGCGCAGTCATGTCGCCGGGCTGCACGACCGGGTCGAGCGGCTGGCGACGGGCCTGGCCTGACCCGCCGGGCGGGCGGTAGCGATCGTGTCGAGGAAGCCGTCCACCAGGCGGTGCGCACGGGCCGCCGCGGCCGCCGCCAGCCGCCGGGTCTGCGCCAGCACCTCATCGGGACGCAGGCCAGCCCGGGCCATGTCGGCGTCCCCGCCGTTGTCCAGCCAGGCCTGCAGTACCTCAGGCGTGGTCTCCGGATGGAACTGAACGCCGAGCGAGGTGCCGATGGTGAACGCCTGGGGTGCTACCTCGGTGTGGGCCATGGTCCGGGCGCGGGCGGGCGGGTGCCAGCGGTCATAGTGGTACTCGAACCAAGGCCCCCGGTCGATCAGGTCCGGATGGCTGGTCTCGATCTCGTGCCAGCCGATCTCCGGCCGCTGCGCGGCCTCCACCTGACCGCCGAGCGCCAGGGCCAGGGCCTGGCCGCCAAAGCAGATCCCGAGTACCGGGATGCCGCGCTGGTCCGCGTTCCGGAGCAGCTCGAGTTCCGGCCGCAGCCAGCTGCCGATCCGCTCGTGGTCGTACGCCGACCAGATCGCGCCCATCGGCACGATCACGTCGAAGGAAGCCGGATCGGGGAAACTGACGTCCACGCCAGGATCGTGGTACCGGTCCTCGGGCACGACGAGGAACTCGGTCGCGTGGTAACCGCGCTCGGCGAACCGCTCCCCCACCGACCCGGTCGGTGAGCAGTGATCGTGCTTGATGTACAGAACGCGCACCGGACCTCCCGCGCCTCAGCGGGCGCCCGCCCGCACGGGAGCCGCTTGATCCCGTGGCTGAAGTTGGGAATCGCACGTACTCTGGCGGGGCGGTCAGCTCAATGATATCCAGCCGGCCCGGCGGGCCCCTGTCCGCCGACATGGCTCGGGTCCAGGAGGGTGACCAGGACTTTGACATGCGCACCGGAGGCAGACAGCGCAAACGCCTCGGCGACCTGCTCAACAGGGCGGGTGGCGGTGACAAAGTCAGCCGCGCGGACCGTTCCGCGCTGGAGCAGGTCCATGCTGACCCGGTAGTCCTCAGGTAGGTAGGTCGCGCTGCCCTGGATGCGGATCTGGTGGTCCTGCACGATCGCCAGCGGAACGCGCACGTCGGCCGGCGGCACCCCGACGACCACGACGGTTCCGCCCTTGCTGGCCATGGCGATGGCGTAGCGGACGGTCGTCTCGATCGCGACGCAGTCGAAGACAATGTCCGCGCTCTGCCGGAGCGCGGCGCGCACCTGCTCGGCCACATCCGGCGCGGCGGCGTCCAGCGCCGCGTCCGCGCCCAGCGCGAGCGCCTTGTCGCGCTTGGCGCCGAGCGTGTCGGTGACCACCACCCGGCCGACGTCGTGAGCCTTCAGCACCGACAGCGTCAGCAGCCCGATGGTGCCGCCGCCGAGAATTGCGACCGCCTTACCGGCCACACCGGACAGCCCGCCAACCGCGCCGCCCGCCAGCCGGACGGCATGCACCGGCGTGGACAGCGGCTCAATCAGCACCGCGGTGGTGTCGTCGAGGTCGTCGGGGACCACGTGGAGGCGATCGGCGGGGACCGTGAACCAATCGGCCATGCCGCCCTGCTCCCACCCGCAGCCGAAGAACTGCAGGTTCTCGCACAGGTTCGGCCGGCCAGTGCGGCACATTTTGCACTGCCAGCAGGGCAAGTCCGGCTCGACGGTGACCCGCCGCCCGACGCCGGGGCCGGTCACCTCCGACCCAAGCCTGGCCACCACGCCGACGACCTCATGCCCGGGGTGATACGGGATCGGAATGAAGGGATGCCGGCCACGCGCGGCGTTCGTGTCCGACCCGCAGACGCCGGTCACCACACTGCGGACCAGCGCTTCATCCGGGCGAGGTGTCGGGACGGCCACGCCGGTCGCTACTTCGATGTGATCAGAGTGCACAATCACGCGGCGCATCGTGGGTAGTACCACCGAGCTTGCCATCTGCGACTCCCCCTTCGACGCAGGCCACAGGCGCCGCCCGGCCGCGGCCAACTCGCAGCATACGGGCTCAA
Organism: uncultured Actinomycetota bacterium; assembly: GCA_963775745.1. Classification (GTDB taxonomy): domain Bacteria; phylum Actinomycetota; class Actinomycetes; order Streptosporangiales; family Streptosporangiaceae; genus DATBGO01. The sequence goes on along the minus strand of CAVZKE010000007.1, from coordinate 58,029 downwards.
TCCCGGTAGGCCAGCTGGGCTCTGCCGCATCCCCGAACGGGCCCGCCCCGCCTCGCGTTAGGCGGCGGTGGCTGGGGGGCTGTGGGAGTGCAGGGTGCGGCCGTAGGGGCTGGTGGCGGTGGTGGTGCCGTCGGGGTTCAGGGTGATGGCCCAGCCCCAGCGGTGGACCGCGATCAGGTGGTGGAAGCTGCACAGGTTGAGCAGGTTGGCCAGGCTGGCGGGGCCGCCGTGGGCGCGGGGGATGAGGTGGTGGGGCTGGCAGGCGGCGGCGGGCTGGGGGCAGCCGGGGAACCGGCAGTGCCGGTCGCGGACGGTGACCGCGCGGCGCAGGTGCACGGGGATGGTGTCGGTGGCGGCGCCGATGTCCAGCGGCAGGCTGGCCGAGGCGGCCAGGTTCTCGGGCAGCCGGGTGCGCAGGTAGGCGGCCAGCCCGCCGGGCCCCGACAGCAGCTCGGCGGCCCGCGCGGTGATGAGCCGCCGGGCGGCCCGCTCGGCGCGCAGCCGCCGCCCGGCCGCGGCGTCACTCGCCGGGTTCTGTCGCCCGCCCGCGCCGCCGACGCCGGGCCCGCCGGTTCCGGGCCGGCCGGTTCGGGCCTGGCCGCCGGGGCGGGTGCGGAAGGCGCCGGGCAGGCCCGCGGTTCCGGGCTGGCCGGGGGCGCCGGGCTGGCCGGGCTGGCCGGGGCGGTTGCGCAGGAGGGCGGCGGCGAGGTCGTTGAGGAGCTGGTGGTTGAGGTGGCCGGTGACGACCGGGACGATCGCGGCGTCGCAGTCGGCGCCGGGCGCGGCGGGCGGCCCCGCCGCGGCCCACGCCGCCGCCCCGCCGGGGTCGCGGCCGCGCAGCTGGTCCAGCGTCATGTGCAGCTGGATCTGGGCGGGCTGCCCGGCCCGGGCCGGCACGCACCCGGCGGCGAGCAGCCGCCGGCACGCCTCCTCCAGGGCGTCGTGGCGGCGCTGCCGCGGGGACCGCAGGTCCTCGGGCCCGGCCCGCCTGCCCAGCGCGTCCAGCACCGCCGACAAGGCGGCGGTGCACTGCGGGGTCAGGTCCCCCTCCAGCTTCCCGGCCTGCCCGAACGTCACATCCAGCCGCACCCCGCGGCCGGTGAACCCGTCATCCCCGTCGGCATCGGGCCGCGCGGTCCGCCGCCGCATCTCCTCGGCCAGCTGCGCCAGGCCGGCCAGGTCCGCGCCGCCCCCCGCCGCCGCCAGCAAGATCGCGTCCGCGTCCCCCCGGCACCCCGCCGGCAGCAGGTCGGTCCACGCGCACACCTGCCGCGCCCACGACGGCGAGATGTCCCCGGCCGCCAGCGCGCCCGCCACCGCCGGATGCGCGGCCAGCCGCCGCATCCAGGCCAGCGCGGCCCCGGCCGCCGCCCTGGTGGTGCGGGTCTGCCACGCCAGCCACGTCTTCGCCGACCCGTGCCCGTCATCCTGGAACCCGCAGCCCGCCTGGAACGCCGCCAGCACCCTCGCCCGCGCCGCAGTGTGCGCCGCCTCGGCCCGCTCCAGCGCCCGCAGGCAATCCCCCTGCACCGCGGCGGTCAGCGACGCTACATCCGCGCGGGCCAGCCAGCCCAGCCCTGCCTTCGCCATCGCCATCGCCACCGCATCAGCGGCAGTCGCGGGCAGGGCGGGTGGCTGACCGGGTAAACACATCTACTGCTGCCCTCCACAGGCTAGGGACTCAGTTCGCTGTTATGTTCGACTCTATCGGCAGTTACCGACATTTCCGGTCCCGCCAAGCGATCCACCGTGAACTGACGCAAAAAATTCAGCTGGCCAGCCGCAGGCGCGTTCGGCAGCGGCGGCGGTGTGACCGGGCTGAGGACGGCAGCCTCCCGCTTGACAGCGATTCAAGCTCCTGTAACTTTGTCCTATGACTATAGGTAAAGGTATCAGCCCGGCGGGCGGGAGCGCTGGTGCCTCCGCGCCCAGCGCGGGCGGGACGGCTGGTGCCTCCGCGCCCAGCGCGGGCGGGAGGGCTGGTGCCTCCGCGCCCGGCGCGAGCGGCGGCGACCACAAGCCGACCGCTGCCGAGCGCGAGCCGGCGGCGGATCCGCGAGGGCCGGCGTCACCGATCGATTTCAGGCTCGATCCCGCCTCGGGCGTGCCGACCTACCTGCAGCTCGTGCAGCAGGTCGAGCACGCGCTGCGGCTCGGCTACCTCAAGCCCGGCGACCAGCTGCCCAAGGTCAGGGACGTGGTCGCCGTGCTGGCCATCAATCCGAACACGGTGCTCAAGGCCTACCGCGAACTGGAGACCAAGGGCCTGACGGCCGGCCGGCCCGGCCAGGGCACGTTCATCCGGGCCACACTGAACCAGGTCGCGCTGCCCGAACTGACCGGGCTGCACCGCTCCCTGCTCGGCTGGCTGAGCGCTGCCCACGCGGTCGGCCTGGACGAGGACGGGATCGTGGCCCTATTCACCAGCGCGCTGCGGGATTTCCGTGACCACTGCGGCGGCTCCGGCGACCACCGCAGCGGGGCAGGCGACCGCCGCAGCGGGGCAGGCGACCGCCGCGGCGGGACAGGCAGACGGAAAGCGTGGCATGAACGTCATCGAGGCCAGCGGCGTGGGTAAGCGCTACGGCGGTACCTGGGCGTTGCGCGAGTGCGCGGTGGGGATTCCCGCCGGGCACGTGGCCGCGCTGGTCGGCCCGAATGGCGCCGGCAAGACCACCCTGCTGAACCTGGCGGTCGGCCTCACCGCGCCGACCGCGGGTATCGTCACTGTGCTCGGCGGCCGACCCGCCGGGTCGTCGGCCGCGCTGGACGGCATCGCGTTCGTGGCCCAGGACACGCCGCTGTACAAGAACCTGTCTGCCGCCGGCCTGCTGCATCTGACCCGCAACCTGAACCGGCGCTTCGACCAGGGCTACGCCCTAGCCCGGCTGGCCGAGCTGGGCATCCCGCTGAAGCGCAAGGCCGGTCAGCTGTCGGGCGGCCAGCGGGCGCAACTGGCGCTGACCCTGGCGCTGGCCAGGCGGCCGCGGCTGCTCGTGCTGGACGAGCCGATGGCGATGCTCGACCCGCTGGCCCGGCACGACTTCATGGCCACGGTGATGACCGCAGTGGCCGACGACGGCCTTTCGGTGGTGCTGTCCTCGCACGTGCTGGCCGAACTGGATCGGGTGGCCGACTACCTCGTCCTGATGTCGCGCGGGAGCGTCCAGGTGGCCGGTGAGGTCGACGACCTGCTCGCCCGGCACCGCGTGCTGACCGGCCCGGCCTCCGAAGCCGACCGGTACGCCGAATGCCTGAACGTCGTGCACGCCAGGCGCGGCAGGGCGCAGGCCCACCTGCTGGTCAGGACCAGCGGCCCGACCGACCCAGTGCCGCCCGGCTTCCAGGTGTACCCGGTCAGCCTGGAAGAACTCACCCTGGCCTACCTGCGCGAGCCCGCCGCCGCGGCCCTACCCGGCCCGGCGCGCGCTGAGGAAGCCCAGCCCTCGGAGGTGACGAGGTGACCACCTTGACCACGCCGGCCCAGCCGGATCAGGGCTTGCGGCCGCTGCCGTGGCGGCGCATGGCGTGGGTCACCTGGCGGCAGCATCGGCTCGCGTTGGCCGGCGTGGCCGCGCTGTTCGGCGTGGCGACCGCCTACCTGCTGGTCACGGGCCTGCAGATGCACCACGCCTATGCTGCCGTGACGGCCTGCCGCCCGGTAGGTTCAGGTACCTGCCGGCAAGTAGCCAACAACTTCTTGAATAGCTACGCGCCCGGCGCGGGGATCACCGCTGCCCTGTTGCAGGTGATCCCGGCCCTGATCGGCGCGTTCGCCGGCGCGCCCGTGCTGGCCAGGGAACTGGAAACCGGTACCTTCCGCTACGCCTGGACCCAGGGCTTCGGGCGGACCCGGTGGACCGTCGCCAAGCTGGCGCCGCTCGCGGTCACGGTCACGGTCGCGGCCGGAGCGTTCAGCTTGCTCTTCTCCTGGTACGTCCAGCCGATCTCCGGCGCGGGAGACGAAAACGGCCCGCTGTATCCCACTGTCTTCGACTTGCGCGCGGTCGCCCTGGCCGGCTGGACGCTGGCCGCGTTCGCTATCGGCGCCCTGGCCGGCATCCTGATCCGCCGCGTCATCCCCGCGATGTTCGCGACCTTGGCCGGGTCGGCTGGACTCGCCTTCGTGACCGGAGCGTACCTGCGCCGGCACTACGAGGCGCCGTTGGTGACCAGTAACCTCAACGGGGCTCCGCGGGCCTGGGTGCTGAGCCAGTGGTGGTCGCTGGGCGGCAGGCCGGCCAGCCTGTCCATGATCAACCAGACCCTCCGTCCGGTCGACGTCCAGGCCGTGACGCCCGCGGTGTTCCAGCCCGGACCCGCGACCCCCGCCAACTTCGGCGACCCGGTGCAGTACCTCGCCCACCACGGCTATGCGCAGCTGACGACCTACCAGCCCGCCAGCCGGTTCTGGCCGTTCCAGTGGATCGAGGGCGGCTGGCTGCTCGCGCTGTCCCTGCTCCTGTTCGCCGCGACCGTCTGGCTGGTCCGCCGCCGCGCGGCCTGAAGCGCCGGCAGCTGCTGCCGTGACGTAGGCCGGGAGCCCGGTACTCAGCGCAGCTGACCGGCCAGGTCGTGCGCGCGGCGCTGCAGCCGCTGCGCCTGCGGGCCGGGGACGGCCTGCGCTACCACCTCGACCAGGTCCGTGACCAGCGCGGCCAGCTCGACCAGCTGACTGCTCGGCCAGCTGACTGCTCGGCCAAGCCGGCCACCCGCGACGAGGCCGGTGGCCGGCCGGTGAGTTAGTGGCTCAGCCGCGGTGGCGCCGGATCTCGGCGGCGTCGTGGCCGGTGCCGCCCACGAACCGCATCGGATCCCCAGACCCCAGGTCGGTGATGCCCGCGCTCTCCAGGGCGCCGATCGCCAGCGTCCGGCGCACGGCGGAGAACGTCAGAACGTGCGCGAGCACGCCGCCGTAGCTGAACGTCTCCGGCGGGTCGCAGGTCGCATCGACGAACGTCTCGTCGGCCTGGCCGTCGCGTACGGGAGTCAGCGCCAGCTCCCGGAACCGCGGGCCGGCCGCGTCCAGCCGGGCCCGCAGGGCGGCCGGGCTATCGTCGCCGGGCGACGGCACCCGGGCCTCGCCCTGCAGGGCGGTCACCCACATCTCCAGCTGGCCTACCAGCCGCCCGGACAGGCTGCGTAGCGTCGGGTGGTCGTCGATCCCCTCCACCGATAGCTCGATGGGCTGATCAAGCACGTCGTCGCCGACGCGGGCGGTCCGGTCGACGATCTCGCCGACGAGCCAGAGGTGGTGGTCGAGCATCCGATCGAGGACATCCATGGCAGTACTCCTGGTGGTGGCGGGCAGCCGGAGGCCGCCGGGCGGGTGGAAGTGGACCCCGCTGACCGCAGTGAGGTCGTGACCGGTGACGGCCGAGCGCCGGTAGTCGGACGGCGCGGCGCCGTAGGCCCGGCCGAACGCCCGGGCGAACGCTTCCGGCGAGCCGTACCCGGCATCGAAGGCCACCTCGATGACCTGATCTGGCGTGGCGGTCAGCCGGTGCGCGGCGCGCTCCAGCAACAGCCGCCGCCGGAACGCGCCCGGGGGCTCGCCCAGCGCGGCCGTGACCAGCCGGTCAAAGTGGTAGCGGGACAGGAAGGCCCGGCTCGCGAGGTCTTCGCCGGTCAGGTCGGGCTGGTCGAGGCTGTCCTGGACCACGTCGAGGATCCACCGGAGCCGGTCGTCACTGATCACGTAACCGATCCTGCCGGACCCCCGGCGGCCGCGCCTGATCGTGTTTGCGGTCCTGCCCACGGCACTGCGCGGAACTGGTCCGCATCAGGCCAGCCGGAAGACCGGCACCGCCTCGAAGTCCGGGCCGGCCCGCTCGAAGCCGATCGTCAGCCTGGTGCCGACCGTGATGGCCGCCGGGTCGGCGCCGACGATCTGGCTCCACCACCAGGGTCCCTCGTCCAGCTGGGCGATGGCCAGCACGGTGGTGCGTGCTGCCATCCTCGGCCGGTTTCGAGTGGGTGACCGTCCAGCTGACGACCGCGGCGCCGCCGGCAGCGCGCCGCCAGTCCAGCGCCGTGGAGCCGCAGTGCTCGCACTGGCCGGCCTGCGGGGCACTGCAGCCGCCGCAGCCAGGGCAGCGCCGCAACCGGAACTCCCCGGCCGCGGTCCCGGCGAAGAAGGCGGCCGTGGCCTGGTCGCTGGTCACCGGTCCTACCGGCATTGTGACGTCCCGAGCACCAGCGTGGCGTGGTGGTCGAGCACCCCGCCGCTGCCGCTGACCAGGACCAGGTCGTGTGCGGCCGCCTGCCGCTCCCCCGCCTGGCCGCGAGCCTGGATGATCCCCTCCGACAGCGGCGTCATGCCCCACATGTAGTAACCGGACAGCTGCCCGCCGCCGGTATTCAGTTTCAGCGTCCCTCCCGGCCCGAGCACCCCCGACGACACGAACGGGCCGCCCTCGCCCTTGGCGCAGAACCCGTAGTCCTCCAGCGTGATCAGCACCGTATAGGTGTAACAGTCATATAGCTCGGCCACGTCGATGTCGGCCAGCAGGATGCCGACCATCGCGAGCGCCGCCGAGCCCGCGGCGGCGGCCCCGCAGACCAGGCCGAAGTCGTCATCGCGGCGCAGGAAGCGGCCGGGATGGCGCTGCGCCCAGCCGAGCACGTGCACGGGCGGCTGGGCCAGCGACGCCGCGCGCCCGGCGGCGGTGACGATGACCGCGATGCCGCCGTTAGAGACCAGGCAGCAGTCGAGCAGCCGGAAGGGCTCGGCTATCCACCGCGCCGCCAGGTACTCGGCCATGGTGATCGGTTCGCGCAGCTGGGCCAGCGGGTTCAGCGCAGCCCAGGCCCGCTGGGCGATGGCGATCGACCCCAGATCCTCATGAGATGTCCCGTATTTCTGCATATGCCGGCGGGCGGCCAACGCATTCATCGGGTTGGGGCCAAGGACGCCGCTGGCCCCGAGCAGGCCTGCCGAGCCCGCCGGCACCCGCGCCGCCGCCCGGCCGCCGTAGGCCGCCGCCGCGGAGCCGCCGGGGCGCAGCGGGTCGTCGGCCCAGACGCAGGCCACCACGTCGGCCATCCCGGCCTGGATGGCCATCGAGGCGAACCGCACCATGGCCGCGGCGGTCGAGCCGTAGGCCTGCATCCGGACCAGCAACTTCAGGTCACGCAGGTCAAGGTCGCGCTGCAGGCCCAAGTGGACGCCACCGGTGGAGCCCGCGGAGACCAGCAGGCCGTCGATATCCCCGACCGCGAGCCCGGCGTCGGCCGCGGCCAGCCGCACGGCGTCGGCCGCGAACTGGGCCGCGCTGCGGCCGTAGACCCGTCCGATTTCGGTCATACCGAGCCCGCGATCACCGGATCACGGGGCCTGACCGTCATGGACCATGCATATCAAGGATCCGGGTCCGAGATGTCGGCCCAAAGGTCCCGTCAGGTCAGGAAGGCCGCCTCTGTCCGGGGACGCCCACCGGTGCTCACGCTTGATGCGCAACACGGAAGCGAGCGCGTCATGCAGCAGGACATCGGGCGGTCTGGTTCGTCGCGGCTCCCGGGCGCCCGCGAACTGGCGCTCACGCTCCGGGCCACCCGCCCTGGCCGGGCGGTGAGCTGCATGAATCCTGGGAATGGTCACATCGTCACGGTGGCGGCTCTCGGTCGCGCGACCGCCGGCCCGCCCCGTCGAGAGGGGTGAAGATCATGCAGGCAAAGGTGGGTGACCGGCTGGTCGTACTGTCCCGGCATCTCGATGAGCACCTGCGGTCCGGGGAGATCGTTGAGGTGCACGGCGCGAACGGCGCGCCGCCCTACGTGGTCAAGTGGACCGAAGAGGAGCGGACCGCGCTGGTCTTTCCTGGCCCGGACGCACATGTGGAGCCCGCCGCGGCGCACGGCGGCCCGGCGGCAAAGCTGGCCTGACGCCCGGCCGGCGGCCCGGCCAAGCAGGCCTGATCGCCCGGCCGGTTATCGTGGTGCGCTCGGCCGGTTATCGTGGTGCGCTCGGCCGGTTATCGTGGTGCGCTCGGCCGGTTATCGTGGTGCGCTCGGCCGGTTATCGTGGTGCGCTCGGCCGGTTATCGTGGTGCGCTCGGCCGGTTATCGTGGTGCGCTCGGCCGGTTACCCGGCCCGGTTCTTGTGGTGAGGGTGCCGCTCGAGCGCCGCGGCGTGGTCGGGGACGTAGGTCTGCAGTTCCCTGGGGGCGCGCACATAGCCCTGCGCCGCGGGCCGTGGCGGTAGCGCCAGCGGCAGCCGCTGCACGTCGTGATAGGGCACGGTGGACAGCAGGTGCGCGATCATGTTGATCCGGGCCCGCCGCTTGTCATCGCTCTCCACCACGAACCACGGCGCCTCCTGGATGTCGGTGTGCACGAACATCTCGTCCTTGGCGCGTGAGTAATTCTCCCACTGCGAGATCGACTCCAGGTCCATCGGCGAGAGCTTCCACCGCCGCATGGGATCCTCGAGCCGGGACCTGAACCTGCGCTCCTGCTCGTCGTCGCTCACCGAGAACCAGTACTTCCGCAGCAGCACGCCGTCCTCGACCAGCAACCGCTCGAAGATGGGGCATTGGTGCAGAAAGCGCCCGTACTCCTCCTTGCTGCAGAACCCCATGACGCGCTCGACGCCAGCCCGGTTATACCAGCTGCGGTCGAACAGCACGATCTGCCCGCCAGCGGGCAGGTGCTCGACGTAGCGCTGGAAATACCACTCCGTCCGCTCACGCTCGGTCGGCGCCGGGAGCGCGACGATCCGGGCGATGCGGGGGTTCAGGAATTCTGCCACCCGCTTGATGGTGCTGCCCTTGCCCGCCGCATCCCGGCCTTCGAAGATCACCACGATCCTGGCCCGCTCGGTTCTGACCCACTCCTGCATCTTCACCAGTTCGGCCTGCAGGCGGTACAGCTCAGCCTCATAGATCTTCTTCTTCAAGCGCTCTCTCGGGTCAGCGGAGTACTCCGGCCCGGCGGCGCTGCGCGTCGCCAGCCCGTAGTGCCCGGGCACCGCGGTGGCCGCGGGCCCGGCCAGCCCGGCCGCCCCATCCCGCCCGGCCGCCTCGTAGCGCCCGGCCGGCCCGCCCGGCCTGGCCGCATGGCCGCGCGGTGCCGCCTTGCCCTTCCCCGGCTTCCTGGACTTGCCGTCGCTGCCTGCCACCACCGCACCTCCTGCCGAGCGCCTGGGTCCATTCTCCGTCGCCGCCCGCCGCTGCGCGCCATCACGGCGTCCCCGCCGGGCAGTCTGTCGGTTTTCTTACGCAATGACAGGTAAGAGCCGCGAGCACCGCCCTAAGGTGGTCCCTCGGAAGCGGTGAGCGCGGGGCGATACGAGGTCGCGATATGGCAGCCCGAAGATCCGCACAGCATAAGGCCGGCCGGATCCAGCCTCCGGCCGGCGCTGTGGGCGGTGCCGGTGGCCGCCGCGCTCGTCGCAGCCGTCCTGTACCTGGCCTGGCCGACGGGCCCGGCCGCCCCGGTCGCCGGGGCCAGGGACGCGGCGCTGACCGCGGGTGGCTGCCCGGCATCGACGGCCGGAGCGTCCGGTTGCCAGCGACCCGCCACCGCCGCTACGGCGGCCAGCCCGGTCCAGGCCCGCCCGGGCTTGCGCGGCGCCCGGGCCAGGCACCGCGCCGCCGCGGCGAGCCAGCACCAGCCCCGTGCGAGCGTTTCGAAACCCGCCGCCACGCCGGCGCCCAGCTCGCCCGCTCCCAGCCCGCGGGCCTCCGGCACCCCGGCGCCTCAGGGCGGCTTGTCCGCCAGCGCGGTCAGCCAGGTGCTGGCCCTTATCAACCAGGCCCGGGCCGGCGCGGGCCTCGCCGCCTACACGATCAGTTCCGGGCTGGTGCGCAGCGCGACCGCGCACAACCAGGTCATGGCGGGCGGCTGCGGGCTCTCCCACCAGTGCCCCGGCGAGCCGCCGCTGGGCACCCGGGAGACCGACGCGGGCGTGCACTGGACGTCGGCCGGGGAGAACATCGGCGAAGCAGGCCCGATCTCCCGCACCAGTTCGGCCATTGCGCAGGCCGCGGTGGGCCTCACCCAGGCCATGCTGAACGAGAAGCCACCCGATGACGGTCACCGGCTGAACATCCTGAGCGGTAGCTTCCGGCACGTTGGCATCGCGGTGTACCTGGACAGCTCCGGCACGGTGTGGATGACTCAGGACTTCTCGAACTGACCGGTCAGGCCAGCCCGAGCGCGGCGGCCGCCGCGACTCGGTCAGCCGGGATCACCAGCGGCGCGGCGGCGGCGGCGGACACCGCGGAGTCCGGGTCCTTCAGCCCGTTGCCGGTGATGGTGCAGACTACCCGCGAACCCGCCGCCACCTGGCCGCGCTCGCAGGCCTGCAGCAGGCCAGCGGCCCCGGCCGCCGACGCCAGCTCGCCGAACACGCCCTCCTGCCTGGCCAGCAGCTGATAGGCAGCCTGGATCTGCTCGTCGGTGACCGAATCGATCAGGCCGCCCGAGGCGTCACGTGCCTCGATGGCCAGGGACCAGGAGGCCGGGTTGCCGATCCGGATCGCCGTCGCGATCGTCTCCGGGGCCGCCACCGGCTGACCGGTCACGATCGGTGCCGCACCGCTGGCCTGGAAGCCGAGCATCCGCGGGGCCCGGGTGGCCCGGCCGGCGGCCTGGTACTCGCGGTAACCCATCCAGTACGCGGCTATGTTGCCCGCGTTGCCGACCGGCAGGCAATGCACGTCAGGCGCGTCGCCGAGCGCGTCCACGATCTCGAAGGCAGCTGTCTTCTGGCCCTGAAGCCGGTCCGGGTTGACCGAGTTGACCAGGGTGACGGGGTAATCAGCGGCCAGCTTGCGGACCAGTTCCAGGCAGTCATCGAAACTGCCGTCGACCTGCAGCAGCCGCGCCCCGTGCAGGAGCGCCTGGGCCAGCTTGCCCAGCGCGATCTTGCCCCGCGGCACCAGCACGCCGCAGGCCAGGCCAGCCCGCGCCGCGTAGGCGGCGGCGCTGGCGCTGGTGTTGCCGGTGGAGGCGCAGATCACCGTGCTGGCGCCGCGGGCGGCCGCGGCACTGACCGCCACGGTCATGCCGCGGTCCTTGAACGAACCGGTCGGGTTGGCCCCCTCGACCTTGAGGTAGACCTCGCAGCCGGTCATCCGGGACAGCGCCGGTGCGGGCAGCAGCGGGGTGCCGCCCTCGCCCAGCGTGATCACCGGGGTGGTGCCGGGCACCTGCAGCTGGGCGCGGTACTCGGTGAGCACGCCACGCCAGGGCCGGAGCGCTCTTCCCGTCCCGCCCGCCTGCGCCGCGGGGGCCGCGGGGTTTCTCACTCGCCCTCCTCGCCCTCGACGCGCAGCACGCTGTCCACCGCGCGCACCGGCTCCATCGTGGCCAGCTCGGCGACGGTCGCGGCCAGTTCCGCCTCCCTGGCCACGTGAGTCACGATCATCAGGTTGGCGTCCTCCCCCCGGCCCTCTTGCCGGACCGCCCGGATCGACACGCCATGCCGGGCGAACGCCTCGGCCACCGGGGCCAGCACGCCGGGCCGGTCGGCCACGTCGAGCGCCACGTAGTAGCTGGTCCGCGCGGCTGAGATGGGCAGTACCCGCAGCCCGGCGTAGGTGGACGCGTCCGGGCCCCTGGTGCCGGCCAGCCGGTTGCGCCCCACGGTCACGATGTCGCCGAGTACGGCGCTGGCGGTTGGCCCGCCACCTGCGCCCGCCCCGTAGAACATCAGCCTGCCCGCCGCGTCCGCTTCCACGAATACCGCGTTGTAGGCCTCCCGCACCGCGGCGAGCGGATGCACCCGGGGAATCATGGCCGGATACACCCGGGCCGAGATCCCGTCGTCGGAGCGCTCGCAGATGGCCAGCAGCTTGATCACGCAGCGCAGCGCGCGGGCGCTGGCGATGTCCTCGGCGGTGATCTCGGTGATTCCCTCGCGGTAGACCTGATCGAGCCGCACCTCGGTGTGAAAGGCGATGCTGGCCAGGATCGCTGCCTTCGCTGCCGCGTCGAGTCCCTGCACGTCAGCGGTCGGGTCGGCCTCGGCGTACCCCAGCTCCTGCGCCTGCGCAAGCGCCGCGCCGAATCCGGTGCCTGCCGAGTCCATCCGGTCCAGGATGAAGTTGGTGGTCCCGTTCACTATCCCCAGGACGCGGTGCACCGCGTCACCGGCCAGCGATTCGCGCAGCGGCCGCAGCAGCGGGATCGCGCCCGCCACCGACGCCTCGTAATAAAGGTCAGCGCCGCTGCCCCGGGCCGCCGCGTGCATCGCCGCGCTGTCGGCCGCCAGCAGCGCCTTGTTGGCCGTGACCACCGACTTGCCGGCGGCCAGCGCGGCCAGCAGCAGTGACCGGGCGGGCTCGATGCCGCCGATCACCTCGACCACGATGTCGATGTCCGGCCGGGTGGCCAGGGCCATGGCGTCGGTGGTGAGCAGCGAGCCGTCGACGTTGACGCCGCGCGGCGCGGCAGGGTCACGCACCGCGACCCCCACCACCTCTAGCGGCGCCCCGATCCGCGCCGCCAGGTCCGCCTCCTGCTCACGCAGCTGCCGGAACACCTCAGCGCCGACCGCGCCGCAGCCCAGCAGGGCCACCTTCAGCGGCCCGCCGATCAGCCGCCGCGTGGCGCAGCCCCGCGACCGGCGCCAGGGACCCCGCTGGCCGGCCGCTCATCCGGCGTCCAGCCGGAGCAGGTCGTCGATGGTCTCGCGGCGCAGCAGCAGGCGCGCCGCGCCGTCGCGGACCGCCACCACCGGCGGCCGCGGCACGTGGTTGTAGTTACTGGCCATCGACCGGCAGTAGGCGCCGGTGGCCGCCACCGCCACCAGATCACCGGGCCGGATGTCCGCGGGCAGGTAAGCGTCCCGCACCACGATGTCGCCGCTCTCGCAGTGCCTGCCGACCAGCCTGGCCAGCACCGGCGGCGCCGCCGACTCGCGGGACGCCAGCACGCAGGTGTATTCGGCGTCATACAGCGCGGTGCGGATGTTGTCACTCATCCCGCCGTCCACGCTGACGTAGGTCCGCAGGCCGTCGACATCCTTGACCGTGCCGGCCTTAGAGCGTCACGGTGCCCGGCCCGGCGATGGCCCGGCCCGGCTCCACCCACAGCCGGGGCCTGGGCAGGCCCGCGGCCCGGCACTGGGCAGCCAGGATCTGGGCCAGGCTGTCGGCGAGGATCTTGACGTCCTGCGGGTCGTCGCCCGGTGTGTAGGCGATGCCGAACCCGCCCCCCAGGTTAAGCTCGCCGATCTCGATGCCGTGCCGGTCGCGGATCCGGACGGCCAGTTCGAGGACGCGGTGCGCGGCGACCTCGAAGCCCGCCGTGTCGTAGATCTGCGACCCGATGTGCGAATGCAACCCGGCCAGCTCGAGCCCGGGGCAGGCCAGCACCTGGCGCACCGCCTCATCCGCCGCGCCCGAGGACAGCGAGAAGCCGAACTTCTGGTCATCGTGGGCGGTGGCGACGAATTCGTGCGCTGCCGCCTCGACGCCCGTGGTCACCCGGACCAGGATCTTCAGCCGGGCCGCGCCGGGCCGTCCGGCCAGCGCGACCAGCCGGGCGATCTCGTCAAAGGAGTCCGCCACGATCCGGCCGACGCCGGCCTCGACGGCGCGGTCAAGCTCCGCGGGGAGCTTGTTGCTGCCGTGCATCGTGATCGCCGCGGGCGCCACCCCGGCCCGCAGCGCTACCTCCAGCTCACCGCCGGTGCACACGTCGACGCCGAGCCCTTCCTCGGTGACCCAGCGCAGCACGCCGCGGCAGCAGAACGCCTTGGCGGCGTAGGCCACCTCGGCCACCGGCCCGAACGCGTCATGGAACGCCCGGCACCGGCTACGGAAGTCCTCCTCGTCGCAAGCCAGCAGCGGGGTCCCGAACCGGCCGGCGAGATCCCGGACGTCCAGGCCGCCCAGGACCAGCGCACCCGCCACCCGGCGAGTGGTCCGCGGCCAGATCAGCGGGTCAAGGGCGTTGATGTCGGCCGGGCGGGGCGGCGGATGATCGGGCGGCAGCACGTCAGCGTGGCGCGGGCCGGCGGGATGGGCGACGCGGCTCATGGCACTCCTCGCTGATCAGGTTGCGCAGCCGCCCCCGCACCGTGCCAGCCGCGTGCGCATGACGAACAGCATATCCGTCCGGGCCTCAGCCGGAGCCGGCCCATCCGGGCGGCGCGCGATGACGCCTGCCCAGGGCCCGAGCGTGGCGCGCTGCCCGGCTGGCGCCGGGCTCGGCCGGGCGGCTGCTGCGCCGCCCGCGCTGGACAGCAGCACCTCGCCGAGCGGCACCGGGCAGGTCACCGGCTGGCTGGTGAAATTCGCCGCGACTTCCAGGTCGCCGATCCGGTAGGCCCACTGCCCCTCGGGCGCGGGAAGCTGCTGGTACCTGGCCACCTGACCGCCGAATTCGGCCCGCCGCAGGCCGATCAGGTCGCGGCAGAGCCACAGCACCGAGCCCCGGTCGGCCTGCTGGCCGGCCACGCTGGCGGCGGTGGCGCCGGTCACCGGCAGCCACGGCGTGACCTCCGGCCCGGTGAACCCGCCGCCTGGTGAGGCATCCCAGCGCAGGGGGGTCCTGGCCCGGTCCCTGTTGCCCTGCGGCGCGGCATCGCTGGAGGTCATCTTGTCCCGGCGGAGCCGCGGCGGGACGTCCACATCGGTCATGCCGATCTCGTCACCGTAATAGAGCACCGTGGTGCCCGGCAGCGTCGCGAGGATCATCAGCGCGAGCCGCACCTTGCGCTCGTCACCGTGGCACCAGCGGCTCGGGAACCGGCCGACGTCGTGGTTGGAGCCCGTCCACACCGGGCAGGCCGTCTCGGGCAGCGCGGCCAGCGTAGCCGCCACGACCCCGGCCAGCTCCGGGCCGGTGAAATCGGCGAAGACCAGGGGGAAATTGAACGCTAGCTGGAGTTCATCGTCGCGCCCGTAGAAGTCGGCGAGCCGGCCGAAGTCGCCGACCCAGGTCTCGCCCAGCAGCAGCCGCGGCACCGGGTATTCCTCAGCGATCTTGCGCCAGTCCCGGAACACCCCGTGCGTCTCCGGCCGGTTAGCGTTGTACTTGGGCAGCTGGCCGAACCGCCCGGTCAGCGGGTTCGACACCGGCAGCGGCGGGTTGTCCCGGAGCTCGGCGTCCTTGTAGAGGCCCTGGGCGACGTCGATGCGGAAGCCCGCGACTCCGCGGTCGAACCAGAACCGCAGGATCTCCAGGAACTCCGCGTGGACCGTCGGCTCCCACCAGTTCAGGTCGGGCTGGCTGGGCAGGAAATTATGCAGGTAGTACTGGCCGCTGCGGTCGTCCAGGGTCCACGCGCACCGCCCGGTCGCATCCAGCCAGTTGTTGGGCGGGCCGCCGTCCGCCGCCGGGTCAGCCCAGATGTAGTAGTCCCGGTACTCGCTGCCCGGCTCATCCCGCGCCGCTACGAACCAGGGATGCGCCGAGCTGGTGTGGTTGGGCACCAGGTCGAGCAGCACCCGCAGACCGCGCCGGCCTGCGCGATCAGCTGGTCGAGGTCGGCCAGCGTGCCGAGTTCCGGGTGCACGCCGAGGTAGTCGGACACGTCATAGCCCCAGTCCTCGTCCGGCGACGGCATCGTGGGCGATAGCCAGATGCCGTCCACGCCCAGCCACGACAGGTAGTCCAGCTGGGCGATGATCCCGCCGAGGTCGCCGTAGCCGTCCCCGTTGGAGTCCCGCCACGAGCGGACGTACAGCTGGTAAAGGACGGCGCCGTGCCACCAGCGTCCCGCGGTGCTGTGTTCCATGGTGGCCCGGCCCGAGCGCCGCATTAGGGCTTTCCCCTGTCTGGAACCGCTTCCAAATGGAACCGGTTCCGTCCGGGAACATTTACCACAGCTTGAACCAGATAAACCGGTGTCGTCAAGATCGGCGGGTCGTCCAGTTACGTCCCGTTGAACACTTTGGTAACAGCGTGGGCCGGCTACCCTCGAAGTGGCAGCAGCAAACGCCCAGGTCGGAGAGTGCCGGATGAGGTTGAGCCGCCGCACGATAGTGATCGGGTCGGCCTCGGCCGCCGCCGCGGTCATCATCGCGGTGGTCACGGTGCTGCTGACCAGCCACCACGCACGACCGGCGCCCCCCGCCACCCATCCGGTAGCCTCGCCCAGTACCAGCACGCCACCGGCCCCGCTGGTCTCGCCGTTCACCGGCGAGCTCATCCGGGCCCTCGGGCCGGTGCTCGCCGTCAAGATCGACAACGTCGTCCAGGCCCGGCCGCCGACCGGGCTGACCAAGGCGGACATCGTCTACCTGATCCCGGTCGAGGGCGGCCTGAGCAGGATCTTCGCGGTGTTCTCCTCGCACTTCCCGCCGGTGATCGGGCCGGTGCGCAGCACCAGGGAAGACGACCTGGAATTGCTGCGCCAGTTCGGGACGCCCGCGTTCGCCTTCAGCGGCGCCCAGCCGCAGCTGCTGCCGGTGGTGGAGCGCGCCCGGATCGTTGACCTCTACGACGGCCGCGTCGGCGGCTACTTCCGTGACCTGAGCCGGGTGGCGCCGCACAACCTGTACGCCAGGACCAGGCAGCTGCTGGCCGAGGCGCCGCACGCCAGCAAGGCCGCCGACATCGGCTTTAGGTTCGGCCCGGCGCCAGCCGGCGGCAAGGTCACGTCGGCCTATTCGGTCAGCTATCCGGCGGCCTCGTTCAGCTTCCACTGGTCGGCGCGGCGGTCGGCCTGGCTGGTCTGGATGGATGGCACGCCTGCGGCCTCCACCGAAGACGGCCAGCTCCGGGCGGCCACCGTCGTTATCCAGTACACCCGGGTGGGCACCTCGAGATTCCTCGAGGAGGGGGTCAGGCCACCGTACGCCTACACCGTCGGGTCCGGCCGGGCCGTGGTGCTCAGGAACGGGCGTTCCTACCTGGCCCACTGGTCGCGGCCGCGGGCCGATGGCGGCACCACATTCACCACGGCATCCGGCCAGCCGATGACCTTCGCCCGGGGCCAGATCTGGGTCGTCCTGGCCTACGGCCCCGGCAGCACCCGGTAGGACCAGCTCCGCACCGCCGTCCGCTGCCGCTGCCCTCCCCCGCCCGCTGCCGCTGCCCTCCCGAACCCGCTCCCGGCGTTCCGGGCACGCCGTCACCTGCCCGATCCGGATATACGGAACTCTCCGGCAAATAGCGCCTCCACTTGGTTGAGGCCGTCGCGACTTATACCGGATTTGTGTGGTACATAATATACTATTCCGGACAAAGAACTACACAAATCCGGTAAGAGTCGATGGCAGGTTCGCTCCGATGCCGGGCTCTCTCCCCGGCTCTCTCCCCGGCTCTCTCCCCGGCTCTCTCCCCGGCTCTCTCCCCGGCTCTCTCCCCGGATCTCCCCCCCGAGGCTCCCTCCCGGGGCTCATCCGGCCGCGAAAGCTGGCCAGGCGCAAATGTCAGTGCCGCGCGGGACTATGCGGGCAGCTGGCCGCCTGTGAGCGACCGGACGGCCGGCTGAGACAATCCACGATCTTGGACCGACGCAGGAGGCGGAGATGATTGACGCGAAGGCGGACACAAGCGGCCCGGAGCCGGAAATGCCGGATCCGGAGATGCCGGATCAGGAGGCGCTGAGCCGGCGGGTCGTGATGGCCGGGACGTTAGGCATGGCCATGGCCGAGAAGGGCAGTCGAGATCTTGGCCCGGCACGTGGACCTTACTCAATTGACCAAGGTCAGGCCGAACGGACTGGTGGACTTCGAACACCGGATTCCCGCGCCGGACGGTGCGATATTCGCATCGATCCTCGAGGCGGCGAACGGATGCCTGGGAGTGTTCGATGACCGGCCGCCGGACCAGCGGCGGTGGGACGCGCTCCTGCAGCTGCTGGACCTGGCGCAGCTAATCACGGGCCTCGTGGCGCCGGAGCATCTGACGACCTGAGGGTGGCCAGCCAAGCAGCCAGCTGACGGGGACCTCAGGGACGGTCCGCCGGTTCGAGCGGCGGTGCGCCCACCGCGCAGTTACGCAGGCACTCAGGCTCGGGCACCGCGTGACCGGCCGCCGGGCGGAGCACGTTGTTGTCGATGGTCAGCGCCGACAGCAGCGAACCCGCCACCAGCAGCCCAGCGCAGACGATCATGGCGGCCCGGAATCCGCTGCTGAATGAGGCCGGCGAGTGATAGTCGGCGGCACTGAGGCCGACCACGGCGGGCAGGCCGGCCACCGCGAGCAGCCCGGCGGCCCTGGCCACCGTGTTGTTCACCCCGCTGGCCACCCCGGCGTGCCGGACATCGGCGCTGGCCAGCACGGTAGCGGTGAGCGGCGCGACGGTCATCGAGAGCCCGAACCCGAAGACGATCACCGCGGGCAGCACGTCGGCCACGTACGACGCGTTCACCCCGATCCTGGTCATCAGCAGCAGACCGGCCGCGCAGATCGCCGTGCCTGCCGTCATCAGCCAGCGCGGCCCGGCGCGCTGCGCGAGCACCCCCGCGCGCGGTGACAGCAAGAGCATCAGCACCGTGGTCGGCAGCAGCGCGGTGCCGGCCGCGAGCGGCGAGAACCCGGCGACCAGCTGGAGCTGCAGCACGAGCAGGAACAGCATTCCGCCGAACGCGCCATACACCAGCAGGGTCACCACGTTCACGGCGGTGAACTGCCGGGAGCCGAATACGTCGAGCGGCAGCATCGGCGGTACCCGGCCGCCCGGCCGGCCATGGCGGCGCTCGGTGCGGAAGAAGGCGATCGCTGCCGCGATGGCGATGATCGCCGCGGCCACCGGGCCGGCCGGGCCGTTGCCCGCCGGTGCCTCGATTAGCGCGTAGGTGATCCCGGCCAGCGCCAATGCGGCCAGGCCTGCCCCGGCGATGTCGAAACCGCCGCTGGCCTCGGAGTCAGCGCTTTCCGGAACGTGGCTGATCGTTACCGCGAGGACCACGACGGCCAGCGGCAGGTTGAGCAGGAACACCCACCGCCAGCCCGCGTCGGCGACGATCCAGCCACCCAGCAGCGGCCCGGCCGCTCCGGCCACGCCGCCCAGGCCGGACCAGGCGCCGACCGCCTTGGGGCGGTCGTCGGGCACGAACGTGGCCTGGATGATCGCCAGCGATCCCGGGGTCAGCAGCGCTCCCCCGATGCCCTGCAGCACCCGCGCGCCGATGAGCACGCCGATGCTGGGCGCCAGCCCGCACAGCGCCGACGCCAGGGCGAACCAGGCCACACCGATGGTGAAGATCCGCCGCCTGCCGAGCCGGTCGCCCAGCGATCCGCCGAGCAGGATCAGGCCGGCCAGGGTCAGTGTGTAAGCGGTGACGGTCCACTGCAGCCCGGCCAGCGAGGCATGCAGGTCCTTGCCAATCGTCGGCAGTGCGATGTTGACCACGGTCGCGTCCAGGAACGCCATGCTCGATCCCAGCACCATGGCGGCCAGGACCCACCGGCCATCAGGCCGGCCGAGCCGGACCGCACCTGCGGGAACCGGGGCGCTGTCGCTCATCTGGTCGATCTTCTCACCGCAGCGGCACCGGGCCCAACTCACCGAGCGCGCCGACGCCGGCCGACGACTGAACCGCGGGCCCGGCCAGACCAGCGGAACTACCGCCGGCCGCGACCTGGTCCGGTCAGTCGACCGACCAGGCGTGCGCGGGCTCGTTGGTGTGCATCCGCTCGATGTAGGCCTGGGTCAGATCGCGCATCGCCTCAGGCCTGGCGCCGCCGCCGTCCCGCTCCCGAGCGTGGACGAAGTCGCTCTGCCAGGTCGCCCCGTTCCGGCCGGTCAGGCAGCGCTGCTCGATGATGCCCAGCAACCGGCTCGCGTCCGCGGAGTCCACGCCCCAGCGGCCCAGCCCGTCGGCCGCCAGCGGCAGCAGGCGGCGCAGCACCAGCTCGGTGACCGGCACCTCGCCCAGGCCCGGCCAGTACAGCAGCGCGTCGATGCCGCGCCTGGCTCCCTCGACCAGGTTGTCGGCCGCGACCGCGAAGGACATCTGGGTCCAGACCGGCCGCTCGGCCTCGGCCAGGGCCCGGACCACGCCGTAGTAGAACGCGGCATTGGCGATGATGTCGGCCACCGTGGGCCCGGCCGGCAGCACTCGGTTCTCGACCCGCAGATGCGGCATCCCGTCCACGACCGCGTACACCGGGCGGTTCCACCGGTAGATGGTGCCGTTATGCAAGGTGAGCTCGGCAAGCTGCGGCGCCTCGCCGCGCTCCAGCGCCGCATCCGGGTCCTCGTCCTCGCACAGCGGCAGCAGCGCGGGGAAGTACAGCAGATTCTCTTCGAACAGGTCGAACACCGAGGTGATCCAGCGCTCGCCGAACCAGACCCGGGGCCGGACCCCCTGCAGCTTGAGCTCATCGGGCCGGGTGTCGGTGACCTGCTCGAACAGGGGGATTCTGGTCTCCCGCCACAGCTCCTTGCCGAACAGGAACGGGGAGTTGGCGGCCAGCGCCACCTGGGCGCCCGCCACCGCCTGGGCCGCGTTCCAGTAGGAGCCGAATGCCTCCGGGCTCACCTGCAGATGAAACTGGACGCTGGTGCAGGCGGCCTCCGGGGTGATCGTATCGACGTAGGTGAGCAGCCGCTCGACGCCGTCGATGGAGATCCGCATCTCCTCGCCCCGGGCGGCGAAGATCTGCTCGTTGAGCAGCCGGTACCGCGGGTTGACCGACATCGCGTCCTCACCAAGATCGTCCTGGCTGATGGTGGGCAGGATCCCGACCATCACCAGCCGGCTGCCTGCTTGCCTGGCGCCCTCGTCGGCGCGGTTCAGGCTCTGCCGCACCTCGCCTTCGAGCTGGCCGAGCGCCCCGCCGGTGAGCTGCCGCGGCGGCAGATTGATCTCCAGGTTGAACTGGCCGAGCTCGGTCGACCAGCTCGGATCGGCCAGCTTCCCGAGAACCTCGGTGTTCTTCATCGACGGCCGGCCGGTGTCGTCGGCCAGGTTGAGCTCGATCTCCAGCCCGACCTGCTGCGGCTCCGCCTCGAATCGCGCATCGGCCAGCATCAGCGCGAAAACGTCCAGGCACTGGCGCACCTTTTCCCGGTAGGCGCGCCGGTCAGCCTGGCTGATATTGATCGCCGGGACATCCCTGCCCATCAGACCTCCCTGCGCCGGCGGGCAGAAGTACTGCCCAACCCTCGCACGGAACTGGACGCGTGACCAGGTCACGCGCCCAGTTGCGGGCCGCCGCCGCGGTCAGCGCGCCGCTAGATGCTGACTCAGCCGCACTTGGTCAGCATGTACTGCACGATCACCTTGATGTCCGCGAGCAGCGCCGGGTCGGCCTCCATCCGGGTCTCTTCCGTCTTGACCTGCGGAACCGTGGTGAAGGTGCCGATCATGCTCAGCTCGGTCTGGTACAGCGCGGTGATCCGGTGAATCGCGGCCGCGACGGTCGGCGGCGCCTCGGTCGCGAGGCCGTTGAACTTCGCCTCGGCCGCGCTGATGAGCTGGCGGGCCGCCGCCTGGTCAGCCGCCACACTGCCGGTGACGGTCGGCCTCGGCAGCTTGGCCAGGCTCTGGCCCAGATGGGTGAAGTCGGTGCAGAAGTTACCGGTGAGCCCGGCCGTCGACACTGCGCCGGGCGCGCTGCCAGTGCTGCCGGTGCTGCCCGTGCCGCTGGTACCGCCACCGCCCGCGCTGCCCGAGGCCGCCGTGCTGGCCGAGGAGCCGGAGCCGGGAGCGGTGGTATTGGCGGCGCTAGTGGCCGAGCCGCCGGAGCAAGCGCTGAGCATCAGGCAGAGCCCGGCCGCGGCCGCGGCGATCGGCGCGGTCCACGGGAGTGATCGAAGCGGTGACAATGTCGTGCCCTCCTAATAGCGGAAGCGGCTGGTCGCAAGGTAACGCGGCACGAGGGTAGCGGCCAGGACGCTGAGAATATGAGGGTGTCGCGGGCAGGTTGCAACGGCGTTACAACCAGGTTGTCAAGGCCCAGGGAAGCCGTGACAACCAGCCGGCCGCCTCGCGGCGCGCCAGCTCGTTTACCAGATGAGCGGGACGAGGCGCTTGTGCTGCGAGGCGTAGCCGCGGTACCGGTCGCCGAGCGTTGTCATGAGCGCGTTCTCCTCGACGTGGATGCGCCAGAGGATGACCGCCAGCGGCAGCAGGGCCATGGCGGCCAGGCCGGCCCCGTTCGCCGAGGCCAGGCCGACGCCGGTGCAGGCCAGCAGGAACCCGGTATAGCCCGGGTGGCGCAGCAGGCGATACGGGCCGGCGGTGATCACGGGCTGGTCCGGGCTGACCATGACGGTGTGGGTGAAGTACTCACCCAGCGCCTTGAATGACCACCCGCGCAGCACGAGCCCGGCCACCAGGATCACCATCCCGGCGGCGAAGGCGACGGCGCCGGGCCGGATCGCGGCAGCCGGAACAAGGCGCGGCGCGAGATAAAGGAAGACGCTCGCGGCGATCAGGCAGGCCCAGAAGATCACCCGCGAGGTTGCCCCGCCGACCTTGGTGGCTCCTTTTCTGGCTTCCAGCCCCTGGGAACGCTGGCTGAGTTCCATCGCTCCCCAGGCCATCGTGACGATCAGGAGCAGCGGCCCGGCGATGTGGCTGGTGTCGAAGTAGGGCTTCATCTCTTCTCCACGGCGGTCAGATAGGTGGTGCCTGGCCCGGCGCCATGACAGGGCCGGCGCAGGGGCCCGGGCGGGCCGCGCGCTCGAAGAGGGCCACGAGCTCAGTGCCGTAGGCCTCGATGTCAAGGTCAGGGTCGGCCGCGAACTGGGTGAGCAGGTCGTCGAGGACAGCCTTGAGGCTCGCCGCCATGACCCGGGCGGAGAAGGCTCCGAGCAGGCCCTTCGCCTGCCCGCGCGTCAGGACCTGCTCGACTGCGGTCACCTCGTCCGCGCGCACGTCGAATGCCGGGTTCGGCCGCCCGGACTCGTCCCGGAAGCTGTTGTAGATCCTGACCAGCGCGATGACTTCCCGGGCGTGAGTCCTGAAGTACTCGACCCAGGTGCCGATGTACGGCGCGATGAACTTCTCCGGGTACTTGTCGGGCTCGGCTGCGTATATGCGAGGCTGCACGTACTCCGCCATCGAGCCGAGCACCTGCGCGATCACCGCGCCGATCAGGTCGTCCTTAGCCGCGAAGTGGTAGGTGACCACTCCTTTGCTGACGTCGGCCCGGCGCGCCACCTCCGCTACCGAGGTGCGCGGGAAGCCGAGCTCGGCGATGGCATCGATCGCGCAGTCCACGAGCTGATCGCGGCGCTTGAGCCGGGTGAAGGTGCTCGCCCCGGTCCCTGCACCGCCCCGGTTAGTACTCATGGCATGAGACTAGTACGGCCGTACTAATACGGTCAAGTGCCGGCCGCAATGGCGATGAGTCCATTGCGGGCAGCCGGAGATCGCCCCGCGGCCGTCCGCCGCCCGCGGGCCGTTAAATCGCCTAGTGCCCGGCCGCCAGCCGCTCCCGCCGGTGCGGCGCGTCCCAGTCGAGCACGGGTCCCTCGGGCACGATGCGGCTCGGGTTAAGGTGCGGGTGCGTCGTGAAGTAGTGCCGTTTTATCTGATCGAAATCGGTCGTCTCGCGGAAGGCGGGCACCGAATACAGATCGCGGGCGTAACCCCACAGGTTCGGGTAATCGGTCAGCCGGTGGATGCTGCACTTGAAGTGCGAGTAGTAGACCGCGTCGAAGCGGGCCAGGGTCACCCAGAGCCGCACGTCTGCCTCGGTAATCTCAGCACCGATCAGGAACCGCCGGCCGGCCAGGTGCTGGTCTAGCTCGTCGAGGGTGGCGAACAGCCGTCCGACGGCCTCGTGGTAGGCGACCTGGCTCCCGGCGAACCCGGCCCGGTAGACGCCATTGTTGACGTTTTCGTAGACCAGCGCGTTAATGCTGTCGATAGCCGGCCGGAGCGCTTCGGGGTAAAGGCCGGCCTCATGGCGGGCCCAGTCGCCGAACTGGGTCTCGAGGTCGATGGTGATGTCAGGGAAATTGTTGCTGACGATGCGCTTGGTGGCGCGGTCCCAGAGCACCGGCACCGAGATGTGACCGTCATAGCCCGGCTCGGTCGCCTCGTACGCC
Source organism: uncultured Actinomycetota bacterium (assembly GCA_963775745.1). Lineage (GTDB taxonomy): Bacteria > Actinomycetota > Actinomycetes > Streptosporangiales > Streptosporangiaceae > DATBGO01. Next base: position 34,118 of record CAVZKE010000007.1, on the reverse strand, counting down.
TCGCGTAGCAGCTCGAACGAGTTGACCGGATCAAGCCCGTGGCCCCGGCCCTCCCGGAACGCCCAGCCGCGGCCGTCGCGCACCGGATCCACCGCTGACAGCGAGATGACCTCCTCCAGGCCCATGAGCTGGCGGACGATCGCGGTGCGCTGCGCCCATGGGCAGGCCCAGGAGATGTACAGGTGATACCGGCCTGGCTCGGCCGGATAGCCGGTAGAACCGTCGGCGCAGATCCGGCCCTGGAACGGATAGGCGGGCCGGACGAACTCGCCGGCTGGCTGGCGCTTTAAGCCGCTGTAGTCGCCGAACGCGCCGAAATCGACCGGGCTGGCCCCGTGGGCCTGCTCTCCGATGGCTGACATGATGCCTCCCTGGCGGGTTCCAGCCCAGCCTAGGCGCCCGCCTGATCGGACGCCCTGGCCAGCGCGACGGCCTGCGCCTGCGGCAGGGCCAGCCCGCGGGCCTGCGCCGCCTCGAATTGCTCATCGCCCAGCGCCAGCCGGACCGCGGCGAGGGCCTCGCCGATCCTGACCAGGTCCGGCGCCGGGATCGGCGCCCCGATGGCCTCCCGCAGAGCCTGTGACGCGCCGAACAGCACCGCCGCCCGGTCCATCTCGCCTGCCGCGGCGTCGACCCCGGCCAGTTCCTCCAGGGACTCGGCCACGGCGCGGCGCTCGCCGACCGCCTCAGCCAGATCCAGGCTCCGCCGGAGGTGACCGCGGGCCGCCGGGTAGTCCTTGCGCGCCAGTGCCACCAGGCCCAGGTTGGTCAGCGCGACCGTGGCCAGCCGACGGTCGCCCACCTGCTCGGCCAGGCCCAGCGCCTGCGCATGCAAGTCGGCCGCGGCGTCCAGGTCGCCGCAGTTGTACACGACCGACCCCAGGTTGGTCAGCGCACCGCCGATCAGCTTCCGGTCGCCGATCTTCCTGGCGTTGCCCAGATGTTCCTCGAAGCGCGCCCTGGCCAGGTCGAACTCGCCCCGGTTGAGGGCGACCACGCCGAGGTTGCCCAGGATCAGCGTGGCCCGGCGCAGGTCACCGATCTGCCTGAAGTAGGCCATGCTCTCGGTGTAGTAATCGGTCGCCTGGGCCAGGTCGTCCTGATGCAGCGCCAGCCTGCCCAGCCCGCTCAGGCAGCGGGCCATGAGCTGCGCGTTCTGCGCCCGCTGGGCGAGCTCGAGGGCCTCGGTATACAGCGCGAGCGCCTCGGCGTATTCGCCCCTGATGTGCGCGGCCGAGCCGATGTCACCCAGGCAGCTCGCGACCCGGGCATCATCGCCCAGCGTCCGCCAGATGGCCAGGCTCTCCTGCTGGCAGCTGCGCTGCGCCTGATAGTCGGCCTGCACGGCGGCGAGCTGGCCCAGCCCGTCCAGGGCGGCCGCCCGCAACCGGGGCGGCGCGTCCGGCCCGGCCGCGGCCAGGGCGCCGTCCAGCCAGCGGCGGCCCAGCCCGGTGTGGCCGCGCACCATCCAGAACGGCGCCAGCAGTCCGGCCAGCTCCAGCCGTTTTTCCGCTTCCGAGCCGCCCTCCAGCCCGATCCGGAAGTTCTCCAGGTCGGTCTCGAGCAGATCCAGCCAGGCACCCTGATCGGGGCCGTCCAGGTCGGCCTGGCGCGCGTAGGCCAGCAGCCAGTCCAGGTGCCGGCGGCTCAGCTCAGCCGACTCGCCGGCCCGCTCGAGCTGGGCCCGGGCGAACTGGTGAATGGACTCCAGCATGCCGTAGCGCATGCTGCCGCAGCGTTCCTCGGTGGTCAGCAGCGAGCGGTCAACCAGCGCGGTGACCGTCTCGAAGATCTCCGCGGCGCTCAGCGAGTCATCCGGGCCGACCGCCTCGGCCGCCTCCAGGGTGCAGCCGCCGGAAAACACGGCCAGCCGCCGGAAGCAGATCTGCTCGGTCTGGCTGAGCAGGTCGTGGCTCCACTCGATGGCTGTCTGCAGGGTGCGGTGCCTGGGCAGGCCGCCGCGGCCGCCGCCGGCCAGCAGCCGGAACCGGTCGTCGATCCGCGCGGCCAGCTGACCGGCCGACAGCGCGTTGAGCCGGGCCGCGGCCAGCTCCAGGGCCAGCGGGATGCCGTCCAGGCGGCGGCAGATCTCGCTGACCGCGGCGGCGTTCTGCGCGGTCAGGGTGAATCCCGGGCGGGCCAGGGCGGCCCGGTCGCGCAGCAGCCTGACCGCCTCGGCCTGCGCTACCACCTCGGGGTCCCGCGCGGTGGGATCGGGCAGGATAAGCGGCGGCACCGGCCAGCTGGCCTCACCGACCAGGCCAAGCCGGCTCTGGCTGGTGGCCAGCACCCGCAGTCCCGGGCAGGCCCGCAGCAGCCGCGCGATGAGCTCACCGGCCGCGTCCAGGACGTGCTCACAGTTGTCCACGATGAGCAGGGCCTGGGCGTCACGCAGCTGCGCGGCCACGCTCTCGGCGAGGGCCTGGCCCGGTTCCTCGCGCACCGCCAGGGCCGAGGCGGCGACCGCCGTGACCAGGTCCGGGCTGGTCACCGGCGCGAGCTCGATGAGCCAGACCCCATCGGGATAGCCGTCCGCCACCTGCGCGCCGGCCCGCAGCGCGAGCCGGGTCTTGCCCGAGCCACTCGGCCCGGTGAGCGTCAGCAGCCTGGACAGGCCGAGCAGGTCATCGATGGTGGCGAGCTCGGATTCCCGCCCGATAAAGGACGTGGTCTCGGCGGGCAGCCTGCTGCCGGCCCGGCTCGCCGGGACACTGCACGGCTCGCTGGCCGTCACCGGCCCGGCCGCGCCGGCCTGCGAGCGGACCTGTCCGGCCGCGCCGGCCCCGTCGGCCGGCGCGGGCTCCGGCGGCGGCACCCAGTCGAGCCCCGGTTCCTGGCGCAGGATCGCCTCGTGCAGCCGGTGCAGGGCCGGGTTGGGGTCGATGCCCAGTTCGTCGGCCAGCCTGGCCCGCAGCTCGGTATAGGCCGCCAGCGCCTCAGCCTGGCGCCCGCACCGGTAGAGCGCGAGCATCCGCTGCCCGCACAGCCGCTCGCGCAGCGGGTAGCTGGCCACCAGCCCGTCCAGCTCACTGGTCACGGCCGCGTGCCTGCCGCAGGCCAGATCCGCCTCCACCAGGTCCTCGACAGCGGCCAGCCTGGCCTCGGCCAGCCTGGCCACCTCGGCCTGGGCGAACGAGAAATCCGCCACATCGGACAGCGGCGGTCCCCGCCACAGCTCGAGTGCGGCCCGGAATCCGGCGGCCGCCGCGCTGGGCCGGCCCGCCGCCAGGTCCTGCAGGCCGGCCGCGACCAGGCTGGCGAACTGGCCGGCATCCAGCTGGCCGGGGCTGACCACCATCCGGTAGCCCGGTGGCTGGGTCAGCAGAGCAGGCCGACGCCGGCCCCAGCGCGCGCCGTAGCCTGGAGATGTAGACCCGCAGCGTCGCCATGCACTGCGGTGGCGGCTGGCCGGCCCACAGATCTTCGGCCAGCCGGTCGGCGGAGACGACCTGGCCAGCCGAGAGCAGCAGCCGGGCCAGCAACGTCCGCTCCCGCAGACCGCCGAGGTCTTTCGTTACCCCGTCGTCGGCGACCTCGACGGAACCGAGGATGCGGAACTCCACGTCTGCGACCGCCTCATGTGGTGGGTGCGGCAATCGTAAGCTGACGCAACGTCCCGTGCATCAGGTACCAGCCCGTAATTGGCTGCCTGGCCTGGTCGTTACGCGCCCGGGGACCGCTACAGCCAGGCGGCGGCGACCAGGCCGGTGCCGAGCTTGGCCGGTGTACCGCCGTTGTGTGACACGTACAGGTCATTCCCCGCGAGGTAGAGCAGCCATTTGCCCGACGGGCTGACGTCCAGGCTGGTGTGCTCCAGGCTGGCGTAGCCGACCGCCACCTGGTGGACCAGCGAGCCGGAGATGTCCACCTCCCACATCAGCTTGGAGGTGTTCCGGACCGGGATGCCGGTGCAGCAGGCCCGGCTGACGAACAGGTTGCCGTCGGGCAGGAACACGCCCTCGCGGTAGTAGCTGTCCTGGGCGCGGGGCGACCCGGTGACCGGGACCGGGGTGTCGCCGGTGCCGCCCTCGTAGTAGGAGGCCGCGGCCGTGTCGACGACGACCAGCGCCCAGCCCTCGTTGTCCTGTGCCTGCGAGATGGACACCGCGAGCTGGGTGTTGTCGCGCGCCCAGGACAGGTGGGAGACCGGCGCGGGCAGGCCGCTGGACTGGCTGGCCGGCTCCATGGGGAAGTCGGTCTGGCTGCCGCTGCTGAGCGTCCGGACGACCAGCTTGAACTGGGCGGTCAGCGTCGACTGGCTCGGCACGCAGCCCATGGTCAGCAACGGCTCGCTGGCGAACGCGAGCTTGGTCCCGTCCGGGCTGACCGCCGGGTCCTGGCCCGGCGTCAGCGGGGTGGGGCTGCCGCCGGAAACCGGCAGCGACTCGATCTCGTCCTGGCAGCCGCCGTGGTGGGTCACGAAGTAGATCGTCGAGCCGTCCGGTGATACCGAGATCTCGTCGCCGATCACGCCGCTGGCCACCAGCGTCCTGGTCATCGCGCCGGTCGACCGGTTCAGCAGCACGAGCGCGCCGCCGGTCGTGACGGCCACGATGCCGGGCGACCGGGCGTGCCGGGGCGCCGCCGGGCTGGGGCCCGGGCTGGCCGCCGCGGCCGCCGTGGTGGCGGGCCCGGCGGGAGAGGTCGCCCCGGTGCTCCCGCCGCCGCACGCCGCGAGCAGCACGACGGCGACCGGCAGCGCAGCAATGGTTGCTCGCATCTCAGCCTCAATCTGGGCGCGCCTGCCTGCGCCCGGGTCCGGCAGAAACGGTGGCATAGGGGGAAATCAGATGTTGCAGCTTACTGTCCGTGCGGGCCGGCCGGAAGCGATGTCGCCATTCGGTCCACGGCGGCCGCGATGAGCTCAGGCGAGGTGCCCATGTTAAGCCGGACGAAGCCGGTCCCCTGGGTGCCGAAATGAGGCCCGGGGCCAAGCGCGACCCGGCCGCGGGCCAGGAACTCGGCGGCGGGATCATCGCCGAGGCCGAGCGCCCGGCAGTCCAGCCAGGCCAGGAAGCTGGCCTCGGGCGGCACGTAACCGACGTCCGGCAGCCGCCCGGCGAGCAGGGTGGCCAGCACGCCGCGATTGCGATCCAGCTGGCCGATCACCGCGTCAAGCCAGGGCAGCCCGTCGGTGACCGCGGCCACGCTGGCGAGCAGGCCGATGTTGCTGGCCAGCAGCGCCTCCGCGCGTTCGGTCAGGACGCGCCCGTACTCGGGCCCGCCGGCCACCGCGATACCGCACTTGAGCCCGGCAATGTTCCAGCCCTTCGAGGCCGAGGTGAACACGATCGACCGCTGGGTCATCTCGTGGTCGAGGGACAGCACTGACACGTGCTCGGCACCGGGCAGCACCAGCGGCGCGTGGATCTCGTCGGCCAGCAGGATCACGCCCCGGCGCTGGCAGATGTCGGCCACCGTCATCAGCTGCGGCCTGGACCAGACCCGGCCGGTCGGGTTGTGCGGGTTGCAGAGCAGGTAGGCGTGGACGCCGTCGGCGGCCAGGGCCTCATCCAGCGCCTCGGGGTCCAGGTCGTAGCGGCCCTGGGCGTCCCGGTGCAGTGGCGCCTGCGCGATCCGGCGCCCGGTGAACCCGAGCCGGAAGAAGAACGGCGGGTAGACCGGCGGGTTGATCACGATGGCCGACCCCGGCGGCGTGAGCGCCTGGACCATCTCGGCGATCCCCGTCATGACGTCGGGCACGGCGAACACCAGATCAGGGTCGACCGGCCACCGCAGCCGCTTGGCGGCGAAGGCGGCGAACGCCTCGCCCAGCTCGCCCTTATGCGGGTAGCCAGTGTCGCCGAGCGCCAGCGCGGCCCGGACCGCCTGCGCCACCGGCTCGGCGAGGTCGAAGTCCATCTCGGCGACGAAGGACGGCAGCACATCGGCCGGGTACGCCCGCCACTTGAAGCTCTGCCGCTTCCTGAGCCGGTCCAGCGAACAGCTTCCGAGCATGGCGTCCATGCCCGCGATGGTAACCCGGCTCGTGGGCGGCGGCCCGGCCGGTTGCCGCCCCGCGCCCCCGGCGACCAGTATGTGGACGGTGCACTCCGGCCAGCTGCTCATTGTCATTGGCGTGGCCGCCATCACGCTGCTGGCCGTCGCGGCCGGGCGCCGGGCGGACATCCCGCCCCCGGTCGTACTGGTCGTGGCGGGCCTGATCATCGGGTTCCTGCCGTTCGTGCCCGACGTCTCGCTCCAGCCCGATGTGGTCCTGCTCGGGCTGCTGCCGCTGCTGGTCTACGACGCCGCGATCACCTCCTCGCCCACCGCGTTTTCCCGGCACGCCGGCTCGATCGGCATGCTCGCTGTCCCGCTGGTCGTGGCGACTGCGGCGGCGGTGGCGGCCGTCGCGCACTGGGCCGGTCATCTGTCGTGGCCGATGGCCTTCGTTCTCGGTACCGCGGTGGGCCCGACCGACGCGGCCGCCGCGACCAGCATCGCCCGCAAGCTCGGCATCCCCAGGCGGCTGGTGGCCATCCTGGAGGGAGAGGCGCTCTTTAACGATGCCACCGCGCTGGTCCTGTACGCCGCCGCGGTCGCCGCCGCCACCTCGGGACACCTCTCAGCCCTCCACACGGCCGGGTCGATCGCCTACTCGGTGCTGGCCGGTGGCGCGATCGGCATCGCGGTCGGGCTGGCCGGCCGTTGGCTGCGCAACCGGATCGACGACCCGCCCATCGAGATCGCCGGCTCGATACTGCTGGCCTACGCCGCCTACCTGCCGGTCGAAGCGGCCCACGCATCGGGAGTGCTGGCCGCCGTGGTGGCCGGCACTGTATCTCGGCTGGCACAGCAGCGGCGGAGCCTTCTCCGCGCGCAGCCGGCTGCAATCGGGGGCATTCTGGGAAGCGCTGGTGTTCCTGGTCAACGCGGCCCTGTTCGTGCTGGTGGGGTTGTCGTTTCATACCTTCAGCACCCAGGCCCGCGGTCCGCTCGGGCGGCTGGCCGTGACCGGCCTGGCCGTCGTATCGACCGTCATCGTCGTGCGGCTGGCCTGGATGTGGTCGTTCGGCTGGCTGGTCCGGCCCCGGCGGCGCGCCCGCAGCACCGCAGGGCAGCGCGGCTGGCGTGAGCGGCTGATTCTCGGCTGGTCCGGAATGCGCGGTGCGATCACCCTGGCCGCGGTGCTCGCGGTGCCGGAACTAACCAACGGCGGCCGGCCGCTGGCCGGGCGGGATGAGATCGTCTACCTGGGTTTCGCCGTGATCATCGTGACGCTGGTGGTGCAGGGCATGTCGCTGCCCGTGCTGGTCCGGCGTTGCGGCTGACCGAGCATCCGGCCGTCGCCGACGCCGAGCTTCAGGCCCGCCTCGCGCTGACCAGGGCCGCCCTCGATCACCTCGGCGACGTATGCCTGACCGGCGAGCTGCCAGAGGAGTTCGCCGATGGCCTGCGCGCGCAGTACCTGGGCCGGCTGCACAGGCTGGAAGCGATGACCGGTGAGGAGGACGGCGGCAATGAGTCGGCTGCCACCGCCGGGACCGACCTGGCCATCCGGCGCGAGCTCATCGTGATCCAGCGGCGCGCCCTGACCGGCCTGCGCGACCAGGGCCGCATCGGGGTCACCACGCTGCGGACCATCGAGCACGACCTCGACCTCGAAGAAGCCCGGCTCCGTTCAGCCTGACGCCGGACCCGCCGTATCGGGCCTAGCCGCCCTGATCCCCCCCGCCCGGGCTAGCCGCCCTGATCCGCCCCGCCCGGGCTAGCCGCCCTGATCCGCCCCGCCCGGGCTAGCCGCGGCGCCTGATCTCGCCGGTCAGGTAGCGCTGCAGCGTCGGCCCGATCGTAGCGACCAGGTCATCGGAGCTGGCCGCGGCGACCGGCCCAAGCGCCAGGACGAACCTGGTCACGGCCAGGCCCAGGACCTGGCTCGCGACCATGCCTGCCCGGTACTCCGCATCCGCGTTGTCCCGGGCGGCGGCGCCCGCGGCCGCGCCCGCCCCGGCCGCCCCGGCCGCCGCGTCCGCGGCCCCGCTTATGCCCCCGGCCCCGCCGCCCTGGGCCTCCGCAAGCGCCACCCTGGCCACCGGGCCCAGGATGGTCTCGGAGACGAACTCCCGCAGCATCCTGGCTGCCTGCTCGCTGGTCAGCGCTGAGCGCAGCAGGCCGAGAAAGGTACTGCGAACGGTGGGATGATCCCAGGCCCGCAACGCGGTCCTGATCAGCTGCTCCCCCGCGCTGACTCCGGGCGCCCGTGCGCCGGGCGCCAGCGCCGCCTGGATCAGCTCACCCGGCGCGAACGGCAGTTGCATGGCGGCCACGAACAGCTGCTCCTTCGAGCCGAAGAAATGGTGCACGAGCGCCGGGTCCACCGCCGCATCGGCGGCGATCGACCTGATGGTGGCGGCGTCGTAGCCGTGATCGGCGAACCGGCGGCGGGCCGCGGCCAGGATCATCTCCCGCGTACCGCTATCGCCGGCCCGGCGCCCAGCGGCCCGGCCCGCCCCGGCGGCATCCGCTCCCCCCGCGGAACCCGCTCCCCCGCCGGCACCCATTCCCCCGGCGGAGCCCGTGGCTGCGGCCCGGGTCACCGGGGGACCTCCGTTCTGGATGTTGACCGTACGAACTCGAAGAAGCGTTCCTCCAGCGTCGCCGGCGCGTCCGCCACCCGGGCCTCAAGGTCGCCGAGCGCCTGCCGGACCTGCCCGGGCGTACCGCCAGGCACCCGCAGCGACCGGCCGGCCAGCGCGACCGGTAGCCCTGCTCGCTCCAGGGCGCTGAACGCCGCTGACCACGAGGCCGCGGCGACCACGCTGACCCGCGCCGACCCGATGATCTGCGCGGCGGTCCCGGCCGCGACCACCGCGCCGTCAGCCATGATCACCAGGCGGCTGCACTCGCCGGCCTCATCCAGGTGATGGGTGGTGACCAGCACCCCGGCCCCCGCCGCAGCGGCGTCGGTGATGGTGTCCCAGAGCCTGGCCCGGCCCAGCGGGTCGACTCCCGAGGTGGGCTCGTCCAGGATCAGTAGGTCCGGCCGGTGCGACAGGACCTGCGCGAACGCGATCCGGCGCTGGACGCCGAGCGGCAGCGCTCCCACCACCGTGCTGGCATACGAGCGCAGCGCCCCGGGCAGCTCCGGCTCATCCCGGCCGTGGCCGAACACGGCCGCCGAGAACTCCAGGTTCTCCGCCGGGGTCAGGTCGTCATACAGGCCGAGCCCCTGAGGCAGGTAGCCGATCCGGCGCCGGGTGTCCCGGGACGGCACGGCGCCGAACAGCGCCACCTCACCGGCGGAGGCCGGCAGGAGCCCGAGCAGCAGCCGGATGAGCGTCGTCTTGCCCGCCCCGTTGGCGCCGAGCAGGCCGACGATCTCGCCTGCTCCGACTTCCAGGTCAACCTGATCGACGGCCGTGAACTGACCGAACCGGCAGGTCACGCCCGTGCACCGGGCCAGCGGGCCGGCACCGTTGGCGGTCACCACGGGCTCCCGGCCAGCGGGCCGACACCGTTGGCGGTCACCACGGGCTCCCGGCCAGCGCCAGCTCCCGGGCCAGCGCCGCGACCGTCACCGCATCCTGCAGGTCGGGCCGGATCGCCTCGGCACCGGCTCGGCTCGCCTGGTCACCGTGCCGGCTCGCCTGGTCACCGGCCCGGCTCGCCTGCTCACCAGGCGGATCCCACACTCGCCACTGGCCGCCGCGCCGCCAGGCCCGGCGTCCCTCCTCGCCGGCCGGCCGCTCCCTTACCGCCCGCAGCGTGCCGGGTATCGCGGCGACGATCTCCTCGGGGGTCCCTGTGGCTATTTCCCGCCCGGCGTCCAGGGCCAGGACCAGGGCCGCCCGTTCCCCCTCATCCAGATAGCTGGTGGACAGCACGACCGCCGATCCGGCCGCCGCCGCCCGGGCGATCAGCCACCACAGGTCCGACCGGCTGACCGGATCGACGCCGGTGCTCGGCTCGTCGAGCACCAGCAGGTCAGGCTGATGCACCAGCGCGGCGATCATGCCGAGCTTCTGCCGCATCCCGCCGGACAGCTGGCCGACCAGCCGGTCCCGGGCCGCCGTCAGCTCCACCCGGTCGAGGTACTCGGCCACCTGCTCGCGAGCCCGTTCGGCGGTCAGTCCGTAAGCAGCCGCCCGGAAGGCCAGGTTCTCAGCGACGGTCAGGTCGGGGTACAGGCCCGAGCTGGCCGGCAAGTAGCCGATCCGCCGCACGTCCGGCCGGGTGACCTGGCCCGAACCAGGCGCCTGCGCGCCGGCCAGGCAGCGCAGCAGCGTCGTCTTGCCCGCGCCGTCCCCGCCGACCACCGCGGTCACCTGGCCGGCCGCCGCGGCCAGCGACACCTGGTCGAGCGCCAGCGTGTCGCCATGCCAGACGGATACCTCGCGCAAGCCCCAGCCGCGCTGGCTGTCCGGGCTGTCCGGGCCACCCGGGCCGACCAGGCCGTCCAGGCCGTCCTGGCCGTCCTGGCTGGTCATGCCGTCCTGGCTGGTCATGCCGTCCTGGCTGGTCATGCCGGGTCCCGGGGCGCGGTGCCGGCCAGCGCGGGGTGCTGCGCGCTGGCCGGCCCGGGCGGCCGGTGCCGCTTGCGCGACGATGGCGCGGGGGCGAGGAAGGCCCGGAACCGGAGCGTGGCCAAGGTGACGATGACCGCCCCGAGCAGGGCCAGGTAGGCAAAGTACGGCCACAGCGCGGTGATCGGCTCGGCCCGCAGCATGACGCCCCGGGAGATCTGGTTGAAGTACGTCAGCGGCAGCAGGTAGGCGATCCAGCGGACGCCCGCGACGATCGACGATAGCGGGAAGATCAGCCCGGATAGCAGCACCTGGGGCAGCAGCACCATGATGGCGAGCTGGATCGCCTGGCCCTGGTTCTGCGAGACGCTGGAGATGAGAACGCCGAGCCCGAGGGTCACGAAGAGGAATTCCAGGGCGCCGAGCGCAAACACGGCGGGCGATCCGCGGAACGGTACCCCGAAGATGGCGATGCCCACCGCCAGCACGATGGCCAGGTCGACGGTGGCCACCGCGAAGTACGGAACGATCTTGCCGAGGTAGACGTCCCTGGTCCGCAACGGCATCACCGCCAGCTGCTCGAGCGTGCCGGTCTGCCGTTCACGGACCACGCCGAGACTGGTGATGATCACCCCGACGAACACCAGGACGACACCGGCCAGGCCCGGGATCATGATGTAGGACGTCTTGAGGTCGGGGTTGTACAAGATGGTGACCTGCGGCGCGCCCAGCCCCAGGCCAGCCGGGCCGGTGGCCCCGCCCGGGCCCGCGGATCCGCTGGTACCGACCGGCCGGGCCAGCCGCTGCATGCTGGCCAGCGCGGTCAGCGCCGCCCGCGCGGCGAACAGCTGAGTGCCGTCGATGAGCACGGCCGGCCGGGCACCGCCGGTCACCACGGCCACGTCCGCCTTACCGTCGCGCAGTTCGTCCTGAGCCCAGGCCCGGCCCTGCCCAGGCTCCGCGGTGACCACGTCGAACCTGACTCCGCTGACGGTCCCGTGCAGCATCGCCCCGACCACCTGGGCCTGCGGGCCTGCCGCGACCACCGGAATCGTCTTCACGTCGAAGCTGGCCGCGTAGCCCAGGACTACCAGCAGCAGGACCGGCATCACGATCATCATCGCGAGCGTCCGCCGGTCCCGCCGTAGCTGGCGGAACTCTTTCACGATCATCGCCCACACCGGTGCTCGCCTCCCTGCCCGGACCCTGCCCAGGAATTCAACGTGCGATGAATTCTACGCTCGATGAATTCCTGTCGTCAACGAGTCGCATCCGGGCTGGTGCGCGCACTGGCCCATCGCGTGGCCCCGGCGGATCTGATCGGATGGGAGTATGGCCATCACGCGGCACCAGGGACGCTGGGACCTGCCCGACCGGTTCGCATCCGTGTGGCAGTACCTGCCGGTGGACGTCCCGCCGGGCTCGTGGGGGCTGCGGGCCGAGCTCGAATACGACCGCGCCGCTGGCACGCTCGATCTGGGCTGCATCGGGCCTGCCGGGTTCCGCGGCTGGTCGGGCGGCGCCCGGAAGTCATTCACGATCACCGCGGCACAAGCCACCCCCGGCTACCTTCCCGGCCCGGTCGAGCCCGGGACCTGGCAGATGATGATCGGCCTGTATCGGATGCCGGTCAGCGGCCTGGAGTACCGGCTGAGTGCCGAAGTCACTGGCATGGCCGGTGGTCTCGCGCTGGAACCACCGCCCGGCCCGGTGCCGCCGCTGGCGCACCGGCCCCCCCGCCGTGACCTGCCCGCCGCCGCCGGCTACCGCTGGCTGGCCGGTGACCTGCATACCCACACGGTTCATTCCGACGGCGCGATGACCGTTCCCGAGCTGGCCAGATTCGCGGCCGGCCAGGGCCTGGACTTCATCGCGATCACCGATCACAACACCATCAGCCACCACGCGGAACTGCCCGCCGCGGCGGCGGCGCACCAGATCGTCCTGCTGCCCGGCCAGGAAGTGACCTCGATCGCGGGTCACGCAGGCGCCCTGGGCAACGTGGGCTGGATCGACTTCCGCCGCGATGCCGACTCCTGGCTAGCGGCTGCCGAGCGGCGCGGCGGCCTGCTGTCGATCAACCACCCGATCGGCGGTCACGTGAGCTGGACCATGCCCATGATCCGGCGGCCGCCGTTGCTCGAGGTCTGGCACTGGAGCTGGCTCGATCCGCGCTGGACCAATTCGCTGGCCTGGTGGCTGGCCTGGGATCCGGCCGCGACTCCGGTCGGCGGCAGCGACTGGCACCGGCCCGGCTCGGACGCTCCGCCCGGCTCGCCCACCACCTGGATCGAGGCGGCCGCGGCGGAACCGGATGCGCTGCTGGACGGGCTACGGGCCGGCCGCACCGCCATCTCGGCGACCCGGGATGGCCCGGTGCTGCTCCGGGTGGACGGCGAACTGGTCGCGGCAGGCGCCGAGGGCACCATCGTCACCGGCCCGCAGGGCCCGTTCGCCCTGGTGCGCAGCGAGCTAGCACGCTTTCCGGGCACCGCGGGCTGTCACCGGCTGATCGACACCACCGGCGCCACCTTCGCGCTGACCCCCTGACCGCCGCGGGCCGACCGCGCCCGGCCCGCGCGGCGGGTGCTCAGGGCTGGCTGGGAGCGTTCCTGCTGGCTGGGAGTCGATCAGTGCTGGCTGGAGGTTGATCAGTGCTGGCTGGGGGTGATCAGGAAGACCGGGTAGCCCGGCGCGATCTCCAGCAGCTTCTCATCGGATGCGTCGGCGCCGACCCCGTCGAAGAACACGCCGACCTCGAACTTCCAGCGCTTCAGGTAGGCCCGCAGCACCTCAGGCTTCTGAGCGTCGGCCAGCTCAGTGGCGGTGAACCGCTCCACCCTCCGGCCGACTCGCAGCTCGCCGCCGCCGGCCACCCGCATGTTCCGCACCCATTGGGTGTGACCACGCGGCGCGACCAGGTAGCGGTGGCCGTTGTGAGTCAGCGGGTTCACCGGCGTGGTCCGCCACTCGCCGCTGCTGCGGCCCCGGACCGCTAGTACTCGGCTGCCCCAGATGCTGATCCCGTGCCGGGTGAGCCACCGGACCGAATTGTTGAACAAGTGAGTCATCGTGCCGTGGGCCTCGATGAGGCGCGGGGCGGAATTCTCGGTCATCGCCTGCTCCTGCATGTCTAGTTCCGGGTGCGGTACGCCCGGCTCGCTGCCGCCCGTCCGGCCAGGCTAGCCGGATCGGCTTCGAGAGCAGTGCTCTCTACTAAGAGCAGTGTCCACTCTTCGGCTCGCATTGTCAAGAGCAGTGCTCTCGTTATTGAGCAATGATCTCAGATCTGCGAGACTGGGGCCATGACTGCGAGCCAGACCGCCAGGGAACGGGCCAGGGCCGAGCTGACCCACGAGATCAAGGAGGAGGCCCGGCGGCAGCTGGCCGCCACCGGGGCGCAGCGGCTTTCGCTGCGAGCGGTCGCACGCGAACTGGGCATGGTGTCGTCGGCCCTGTACCGGTATTTCCCGAGCCGGGATGACCTGCTGACCGCGCTGATCATCGACGCCTACGACGCGCTGGGGGACAGCGCCGAGCGAGCGGCCGCGCCCCTGCCCCGGTCCGATGTGCGCGGCCGCTGGCGAGCCTGCTGCACCGCGGTGCGCCAGTGGGCGATCGCGCACCCGCATGAGTATGCGCTGATCTACGGCTCGCCGGTGCCCGGTTACCGGGCACCGCAGGAGACCATCGAGGCGGCGAGCCGGGTCGCGCTCGTCCTGGGCGGCCTGCTCGCCGACGCTCATGCCGCGGTGCCCGCGGCCGGACGCGCCGCCGCCGGGGCGGTCCCGCAGCGGCCAGTCCCAGCCGGACCCGCTGCCCAGCCGCAAGCCCTAGCCGAACCCCCTGCCCAGCCGCAAGCCCCAGCCGGACCCGCTCTCCGGCAACCCGCGGCCGGACCCGTCCGCCCGCGGCCGTCCCTGGCCGGGCCCGGTTTGGACGGCGAGCTCGGGTCCGCGCATCCGCTGCCGGAGCAGCTCCGGCGGCAGGCGGCAGCGGTAGGCGCCGCCATCGCTCCGGGGGCGGGCGAAGCCGCGATCGTCCGGGCCCTGATCGCGTGGACACAGCTGTTCGGCATGATCAGCTTCGAGCTGTTTGGCCAGCTGGTCGGCAGCGCCGATCCAGCCGACGATTTCTTTGGCTACGCGGTCGATCAGATGGCCGATTTCGTGGGGCTGCCGTGACGCAAAGGTTCGCGTGAGACGCCCGGGACTCCACCCCCGTGCTCGCCCGATTACCACGTAAAATCCGCGCGCTCCGCGGCCACTTTTTTTACCGGATCATGGTCCGCACGCCGGATTTTACGTGCTAACCGGCGGTGCAGCAGCTTCGAGTCACTGTCGGCCGCCGGATCCAGCGGACGGGGATACGTCATGCTATGCGCATGAGTGATAAGTTCCTCGGCCGGCTGCGGCAAGGACACGGCAGCTCGGCGTCTCGCCGGATCGACCGGCTGACGTCAGCGCTGGTTGATCAGTGGTCTGATCATCCAGATGCTCAGGAGTACCTGCGCTTCCAGTGGAGCGAGCGCGTGCTGATCGCGCATGTCGTGAGCCACCGTGCGCAGAAGATGTACTACTTCGCCCGCTGGCTCGTGGTAATCGGCGCCACAACCGTCCCCACGCTGATCGTGGTGGGAGCCAGAACCCACGGCGGCGTTGCGACGGTCACGCAGATCGCGGCCGTGGTGCTCAGCCTCCTCGTGGCCATCGCCGCCAGTGCTGTTCAGGTGCAGATGGGCCAGCGCTGGCGCCTGTTCAGCCAGCTGGCGGCCGAACTTGAACATGCCGGCTGGCAGCTTTACCAGCGGCGCGGCGACTACGCGGACGGAACCCTCGATCAGCGGTTTGCCGCGTTCGTGGACCGGGTCGAGAGCGTGGTGCTCGCCTACCAGACTGGGCACTCGGCCCAGATGGAGCGGCTGGAGCGAGTGCAAGGGACTTCTGGTACGCCGAATCCGCTAACTCCGGACTGGAACTGGCCCTGACCAGCCCGACGGTCTGATCGCCTGCGGACCGCTCAGGCCGTCGCCCGCCGCCATGGCCCGCACGTCGGCGGGTGGCCGGGAACCGCGGCAGGCGTGTTGCACGCCCGGGAGCGGAGCAAACAGGCAGGAGGCCAACGTCATGGCAGCAGTGGTGATAGTCGGGACCGGCCCCGGCCTGGGCACGTCCGTCGCCCGCAGATTCGGGACCGCCGGGCTGCCGGTCGGACTCATCGCGCGTTCGGCAGCGAGCATCGACACCGCCCGCGCGACGCTGGCCGAGGCGGGCGTGGAAGCGGCCGGGGCGACCGCCGACGCCGCGCAGGAGGAGCAGCTCACTACCGCTCTCGACGCCCTCGCCGGGCAGCTCGGCCTGCCGGAGGTGCTCGTCTATAACGCCGGGCTGATCCGGCACGACCGGCCGGGCGAGCTGAGCCATCAGCAGTACCTGGACGCGTATGCGATCAACGTCCTGGGCGCAATGACCGCCGCTGTCCATCTCGCGCCCCGGATGGCGCAGGCCGGCGGCGGCACGATCCTGATCACGGGCGGGCTGCCGGAACCCGACCCGACGGCGACGAGCCTGTCGCTGGGCAAGGCCGACATCCGGGCGCTGACCGTGCTGCTGGCCAAGGAGTACGGGCCGTCGGGCATTCACGTCGCGACGGTCACCGTCGGCGGCTCGGTGTCGCCCGGCAGCCGGTTCGATCCCGACCGCATCGCCGAACAATACTGGCGCCTGCACAACCAGCCCCGCGATGCCTGGGATCATGAGGTGGTCTTCGCAGGCGAGCCCGCGACGGCCTAGCCGCACGCCATAACGGCGCACAGCGCACCGCGCACCGCGCACCGGCCCCGGCGACCGGCCGGGGACACGTGTCGGCGGCGGGGCGTCCGGGTAGGGAATGCCGCGGTTAGGAGTGCACCATGGACATAACCCAGCTGATCCTGGACGACCATCACGAACAGCGCAGGCTGTTCGCGATCCTGGAACAGATCGACCGGCGTGACACCGCAACGCTGAGCGCGGTGTGGGCCCGGCTGTCGGCCTTCCTGGAAGTGCATGCCGCAGCCGAGGAGGAGATCTTCTATCCGGCCCTGCTGAAGGTGGGCCTGCTGAAGGCGCGCCCGGCCGCCGCCGGCACGGAAACCGCCGAGGAAGAGACCCTCGACGCGATCGCAGACCACAACGACATCCGGGACGCGATCGCCGCGGCCGCGGGCCCCATGGTGGGAACCGACGAGTGGTACGCGGCGGTCGCCGCGGTGAACCTGGCCAACGGCGATCACATGGCCGAGGAAGAGCGCGAAGGCCTCACCGACTTCCGCCGCCTGGCCGGGCTGACCCTGCGTCACGATCTGGCCGTCGCCTTCGCGGCCTTCGAGGCCAGGCATTTCGCCGGCGTCCCCGCCGTGGACAAGGACCCGGCTCGTTACGTGCGCGAGGAAGAAGAGCGGCTCGGGCCGCCGGCCAGCCCGCCGCCCAGCGCACCGCCGCCCGGCGCACGACCGCCCGGCGCACCACCGCCCAGCGCACCAGCCGCCTCCGACGGGTCGCTCAGCATCGGCAGCCTCAACGAACGCTGACCCGCCGCGTTCAGCATCAATGCCCCGGGCCTGCTGCCCGCCTGAGACTGTGATATCCGTCGGACAAGGACGCTGCGAAACGTGACCCGCGGCCGAACCGAGCGCCAGGGAGAGGACGCCGATGGAACAAGAGGCCCGCTGGGGAATTACGCTTCCGCTACCCGGGACCGGCCTGGCCGGGCAGCGCGAGATCGTCACCGAGCTGGCCGGCCTCGGCTACACCGACGCATGGTCGGCCGAGCTGAACGGCATCGACGCGTTTACCCCGCTCGCCCTGGCCAGTCAGTGGGCCGCCGAACTGCGGCTCGGCACCGCGATCGCCAGCATCTACACACGCGGGCCCGCCATGCTGGCCATGACCGCCGCCACGATCGCTGGCCTGGCCCCCGGCCGGTTCGTGCTCGGGATCGGCACCTCGACGCCGGTGGTGGTGCAGCAGTGGAACGATATCGAGTTCGCGCAGCCTTACCAGCGCTCCCGGGACATGCTGCGGTTCCTGCGCCGGGCGCTGGCCGGGGAGAAGGTGACCGAGCAGTACGAGACGTTCAGCGTGGCCGGGTTCCGGCTGGAGAACGCGCCGGCCGAGCCGCCCGGCCTCGCGCTCGCCGCGCTGCGACCGCAGATGGTCCGGCTGGGCGCGACGGAGTCCGACGGCGTGATCACGAACTGGCTGGCGCCCCATGACGTGCCTCAGGTGCGCGCGACGGCCGGGCCGGACACCGAGCTGATCGCCCGCATCTTCGTCTGCCCGACCCCGGATGCGGCGGTGGCCCGGGCGATCGGCAGGCGGCTGGTCGCGGCCTACCTGACCGTTCCCGCCTACGCGGCGTTCCACGGCTGGCTGGGCCGGCAGGGGCAACTGGCGCCCATGCTGGCCGCCTGGAACAGCGGTGATCGCAAGGGCGCCGTGGCGGCGATCTCCGACCAGCTCGTCGATGAGCTGGTTGTGCACGGGCCGGTCGAAGCCTGCCGGGAACGGGTCGCCGAGTACCAGGCGGCCGGGCTGGACACCCCGGTGATCGCGGTCGTTCCCGCGCCCGATACCGATGTGCTGGATTCGGTCAGGAAGCTGGCGCCGGCCTGAGGACGAGGGCCGTCCCCGCTCACCAGGCGCCCGCCAGGTCGCTGCCGTACCACGAGGCCAGGATCTGGTGCGCTATCGAGACCGGCGGCGGCAGCCGCACCTCGCCGCGGTCGAGCGCGGCCCGTAGCTCGGCCCGGGAGAACCAGCCAGCCTCGGCGATCTCGTGGGTGTCGACCCTGATCTGCTGGCCGCCGGCCGCATGAGCCCGGAACCCGAGCATCAGGCTGTGCGGCATCGGCCAAGGCTGGCTGCCGACGTACCTGACCCGGTCGACCGTCAGGCCGGTCTCCTCGAACACCTCCCGCGCGACCGCCTGCTCAGCGGACTCGCCTGGCTCGACGAACCCGGCCAGGATCGAGACCCGGCGCTGCGGCCACTGCGCATTCCTGGCCAGCAGGCCCCGATCGTCGGGATCGGTGACCAGCATGATCACCGCGGGATCGCTGCGCGGGAAATGCTCGGTCCCGTCCGCGACGCAGCGCCTGATATGCCCGGCCGAGGCCGGCTCGGTGACCGCGCCGCACCGCGGGCAGTGCCCGGCCACCGCATGCCAGTTGGCCAGCGCCACCGCGTGCGTCATCAGCCCCGCGTCCCGGGCGCTCAGCAGCGCGCCGACCTGCCGCAGCCCCGCCCAGCGCGTGCGGCCGGCCGCGCCGCCGTGCTCCGCGTGCGCCCCGCGGTCCGGGGCGGGCGCCCCGCGGTCCGGGGCGGGCGCCCCGCGGTCCGGGGCGGGCGCCCCGCGGTCCGGGGCGGGGCGCCCCGCGGTCCGGGGCGGAAGGCGGGCCGGGGCGGTCAGCGGGTGTCGGCCCGGGGTCGGCGGCGGGCGGCGGCCCGGGGTCGGCGGCGGGCGGCGGCCCGGCGACCCCAACGCCGAAGTAGGCAACGCCGTCAGCATCCCGGCCCAGCAGGAACCGGACCCCCTCGGGCGCGGCGGCGGGGGGCACCAGGATCAGCTCCGCCCCGTCCTCGCTGAACCTGACCAGCGCCTGGCCGTCCCGCAGGACCAGAACGCGGCTGCCGGGATCCGCCCAGGCCGCCGCCAGCCATTCGGTGTCCTCGCGCAGCATGGTGGCCCGGTCGACCTCACCACGGGCCAGCGCCAGGCCGGCCAGCGGGGCGATCCCGTTCGGCTCGGGCCCGCCGACGCCGCCCATCCCGTCCGGTTCCGGACTGCCCACCGGCGGTCCGGATCCGCGCGGCCGCGGCTGACTCATCGCGGGCCCGTGAGCTCACCGGCTACGGCCGCGAACTCGTCCCACAGGTACGCGGCGGTCTGCGCCCCCTTGAGCAGCAGCGACATTTCCACCTTCTCGTTGGGCGCGTGGATGCGGTCGTCGTTCAGGATGACGCCGACGAAGACCAGCGGGGCCTGGAGGATCTCGGCCAGCTCGGCCTCCGGGCCGCTGCCCCCTTCCCGGGTGAAGAGAACTTCTTTTCCGAACGCACGTTCCATAGCTCGCCGGGCCGCCAGGACCGCGGTCGAGTCGATGGGCGAGAACGAGGGCCGCGTGCCGGGGCCGCCGGCCGTGACGGTCACGTCCAGGCCCGGCGGGGTACGTGCTGCGGCGTAGTCCTGGAGCGCGGCGATGACCTCGGCGGGCTCCTGGTGCGCGACCAGCCGGAACGATAGCTTGGCGTGCGCCTCTCGCGGGACGATGGTCTTGCCGCCCGGACCGGTGTGACCACCCCACATGCCGTTGATCTCGGCGGTCGGCCGCGCCCAGATCCGTTCCAGGGTGCTGAAGCCCGCCTCGCCGGCCGCCGCTCCGCTGTTACCCGCCTCGGCCAGCCATACCTTCTCGTCGAACGGCAGCCGGGCGAAGATCTCCCGCTCCTGCGCCGATACCGGCGCCACCTTGTCATAGAACCCCGGCAGCGTGACCCGTCCGTCCCCGTCGTGCAGCCCGGCCAGCAGGCCCGCCAGCGCGTGCAGCGGATTCGGCACCGCGCCGCCGAACGAGCCGGAGTGCAGGTCCTGATCGGGACCGCGCACGTCGATCCGGGCGTCGGCCATCCCGCGCATGCCCGTGCAGATCGACGGCACGTCCGCAGCCCACATCGAGGTGTCGGAGATGACGATTACGTCGCAGCGGAGCCGTTCGCGGCGGCTGCGCAGCAGAGCGGCGAAATTCGGGGACCCGGACTCCTCCTCGCCCTCGATCAGCAGCTTAAGCGTGACCGGCGGCGCTGCCGCGCCGCTGGCCGCCAGGCTGGCCCGCACGCCGAGGGCATGGAAGAGCACCTGGCCCTTGTCATCGGAGGCGCCGCGGGCCAGCAGCCGGCCGTCGCACTCGACGGGTTCGAACGGCGGCGAGTCCCACTCCTCCAGCGGCTCCACCGGCTGCACGTCGTGGTGACCGTAGACCAGGACGACGGGCGCAGCGGGGTCGGCCGCCGACCACTCCGCGAACACCGCCGGCAGCCCGCTGCCGCCCTCGCCGGTCTCCCAGACCTCGACGACCGCGAACCCGGTCTCGCGCAGGTGATCGGCGAGCCACTGCGCCGATCGCTGGACATCGCCGCGGCGGGCCGGGTCGGCCGAGATCGAGGGGATCGCCAGCCACTGCTTGAGCGAGCCGAAGAAGGCCGGCGCGTTCTGTTCGATGTAGCCGCGGACGTCCATGTCCTCTCCCTCGCACGCGTTGGCCGGGCACAGGTCTGGCGACCATACTGGGCACGGCCCCGCGTCGCACCTTAGCCCGCCGTGGGATCCTGCCGGGTAGCAGCCCGGTGGCAAGCACAATGACCGGTAGCAAGCACAGCGGCCGGTGGCAAGCACGAAGGAGAGTCAGATGCTCGTGGCATTCTCGGTGACGCCGCTTGGGGTGGGTGAGGCTGTGGCCGAGTACGTCGCCGACGCCGTCCGGGTGGTGCGGGCAAGCGGCCTGGACAACCGGACCGACGCGATGTTCACCACCATCGAGGGCGACTGGGACGAGGTCATGGACGTGGTGAAACGGGCCGTCGAGGCGGTGGCCGCGCGGGCCCCGCGGGTCAGCCTGACGCTCAAGGCCGATGTCAGGCCGTCCGTCACCGGGGCACTGGAGTCCAAGGTCGAGAGCCTGGAACGCTACCTGGAGGACTGACCGCCGCTCGCGACCGGGACGGCCTCGATGAGCGCGGCCAGCCCCGCCTCGTCCAGCAGGTCAGCGGGCCGCACGGTGACATCATCGCGGACGTAGTAGAACGCGGCCCGGACACCGCCGACCGGCGTGCCCGATAGCGCGGCCCAGGCCAGCCGGTAGGCGGCCAGCTGAACGGCGACCGCGCGGCGCTCGTCGGCCGAGCCGGGCGGACGGCCGGTCTTCCAGTCCACCACGTCGAACCCGCCCTCGGGCGCGTCGGCGAACACCGCGTCGATCCGGCCCCGGATCAGCCGGTCCCCGATCAGGGTCTCAAATGGGATCTCGACCTCGGCCGGCCAGCGATCCGCCCACTCGCCGGCCTCGAAACGCGCCTTGAGCACGGCCAGGTCCGGGTCGGCGGCGTCCGCATCCTCGTCCGCCGCGCCAAGCAGCTCATCCGGGTCGATGAGCGGTCGTGGCCCGTATCGCTGCTCCAGCCAGCGGTGGAACTCCGTGCCACGGCGCGCCTGCGGGGCAGGCGGCTGCGGCATCGGGCGCCGGACCTGCTCGGCCAGGGCGGCGGGATCCCTGGCCATCATCACGAGCGAAGAGACGCCGAGCCGGCTCGGCAGCCAGACGGCCACGCCGTGCTCGCCCCGGCGCTCCGCCCGCTCGGCCAGCAGCAGGCCGGCGTCGCGGGCCCAGCCGGCGATGAGGGCGGCGTCGGCTGGATCCAGCCCGGCCGGATCCAGCCCGGCCGGATCCGCTTCGGCCCCGCTGTCGGTCCCGGCCCGCCCCGCGGCCCCGCCGTCGGTCCCGGCCCGCCCCGCGGCCCCGCCGTCGGCCCGGGCCCGCCCCGCGACCCGGCGTCCCCGGTCCCTGGCCGCCTCGATCTCCGCCCTGACCAACGCGGCGGCTTCCACGACCGCTTCGTGCCGCGGACCGGCCGGGGGCGCGGGCCACCAGGCGGTCGCCGGCGTCGGCCAGCAGCGGGTTGGCCGCCTGCGGATCCGGCTCTGCGGCCCAGCTGGCGACCGAGCCTGCGCCGGCCTCGCAGGCCGCCCGGAGCTCGGTCAGGAACTCCGACGGGCCCAGCCGCGAAGTGCCGTCGCCCCACCAGTAGCCGGTGCCGCACAGCCAGAACGCGGCGCGCGTGGCGGCCACGTACGCCAGGCGCCGCTCTTCGGCCAGCTCGCGATCCGAGCACGCGTCGGCGAAGCTGGCCAGCGCCGCCGCATCCAGACCGGCCAGCGCGGGCAGGTCGGCCGCGTCGCCGCGCAGCGCAAACGGGAGCAGCCGCGGATTCTCGGTCCACCTGGTCGTCACCTTCGGCCGCGCCGGGAAGACGTGGCCCTGCGCCCCGCCGGACAGCCCGGGCACCACGACCGCGGCCCATTGCAGGCCCTTGGCGGCGTGCACGGTGGCCAGCTTGACCGATTCGGTGTCGGATACCCGGCCCGCCTCCAGGCCGAACTCCTCCGACTCCGCGGCGGCCAGGTAGGCGAGGAACGCGCCGAGCGTCGGTTCCTCCTGGTCGCCGGCGAAGGAGGCGGCCGCGTCCGCGAAGGCGTCCAGGTCGGCGCGCGAGCTGGCCGGGTCCAGGCCGGGCCGGGCCGCCACCTCCACATCGAGCCCGAGCGTGCGCTCCACCTCGCCGACCAGTTCGGGCAGCGAGCGGCCGGCGTGCAAGCGCAGGGCCCGTAGTTCAGCGGCGAGCGCCGCCAGGCGCTGATAGCCGGCGACCGAATAGGCCGCCGGATCGCCGAGGTCATCCAGCGCCTCCACCAGGCTGCCCGGATCGGCGGTCATGTCGGTCACGGCCCTGGCCAGCACATCGCCCGGAGCACCGCCTGGGTCAGCGGCCGGCGCCTGGGCCCTGCCGCCCGCCGGGCCGTTGTCCGCGGCAGCGGCCAGACCGTTGTCCGCGGCAGCGGCCAGACCGTCAGCCTGAGCCGGTCCCGGCGCCCGCACCGCCCGGTCCGCGCCCGCGGCCAGGGCCCGGGACCGCCGGCCGAGGGCGACCAGATCGCGCGGGCCGATCCGCCAGCGTGGCGAGGTCAGCACCCGCCCCAGCGCGTCGGCGGCGGCCGGATCGTGCATCACCCGCAGGGTAGCGACGATGTCGGCTACCTCGGGCACGGTCAGCAGGCCGCCGAGCCCGACCACCTCCACCGGGATGCCCCGCGCCTCCAGCGCGGACCGCAGGACCGGGAACTGGGCGCGCTTACGGCACAGGATCGCGATATCCGATGGCCGGACCGGGGCGCCGCGGCCATCGGGCCAGCGGCCGCCGTCCGGCGCCCGGCCACGGGGCAGGCTGAGCAGCCCCGCGACGCGATCGGCTACCCAGCGGGCTTCATCGGCCGAGGTCTCAAGCAACGCGCAGATCACCTCGCCGCGCTGGGCCCGGTCCGGCGGCGCGACCAGCCGCGGCACCTCGGGCGCGGCCACGCGCAGGCCCTCCTGCAGCGCCGCCGCGGCGTCCAGGACCCGGCCGGTGTTGCGGAAGCTGGTGGACAGCAGCGCCGTCGCCGGGGCGTCCCGGGCCGGGAAGTCGGCGCTGAACCGCCGCAGGTTGCCTGCGCTCGCCCCGCGCCAGCCATAGATGGACTGACACGGGTCGCCGACTGCGGTGACGGGGTGGCCGCCGCCGAACAGTGACCGCAGCAGCATCAGCTGGGCATGGCTGGTGTCCTGGTACTCATCGAGCAGCACGACCTGGTAGCGGGCCCGCTCGGCGGCCCCGACCTCGGGATGGCGCTGCGCGATCCGCGCCGCCACGGCCATCTGGTCGCCGTAGTCGAGTACCTCACGGGACGCCTTGGCCGCCACGTACGCGGACACCAGCGGCAGGAGCTGTTCCCTGGCCCGCTGGCACCTGAGGATCTTGACGGCCGGCGCGGGCACCCGGCCGGGCAGCTCGGCACACGATCGGGCCAGCCACTCGCCCGCCGCGAGGACATCGCCGGGCCCGCGCAGATGCTCGGCGAGCTCGCCCGCCAGGTCGAGCACGGCGGCGGTCACGGTGGCCGGGGACCAGCCGACGGCATCCATGGGCCCGTCGTAGGCGCCCACCACCCGGGCGGCCAGCTGCCAGGCGACGGCCGGCGTGATCAGGCGCAGCGACGGCTCCAGAGCCTCGCGCAGCGCGTGATCGGCGACCAGCCGGCCGGCGTAGGAGTGATACGTGGCGATAACAGGTTCGCCAGGTAGCTCGCCGCCGTCTGGCCCGCCGCCCCGGCCGGACCGGCGCAGGCTATCGAGCCGGGCGCGGACTCGCCCGGCCAGCTCGGCAGCGGCCTTCCTGGTGAAGGTCAGGCCGAGTACCCGTTCCGGCCTGATCAGGCCGTTCGCGACCAGCCAGACCAGCCGGGCCGCCATCGTCTCGCTCTTGCCCGACCCGGCCCCGGCGATCACCGCCATCGGGCGCAGCGGAGCGCCGATCACCGCAGCCTGCTCGGCGGTCGGCTCGGGCACGCCGAGCAGCCTGGCCAGCTGAGCCGGGGTATACGAGCGGGCGCCGGCGCGGCCCGCCGCGCGGCCCGCGAGCCCCCCCGCCGCCCCGGGGCCGGGGCCGCCGGGCATCACGGGTTCACCTGCCCGCCGCGCTCATGCACCGGACAGCAGGCCGCGACCGGGCAGACCCGGCAGCCCGGATTCACCGTGGCCTGGAAGACCGGCCCGGACATCCCGGCCGCGACCGTCTCGACCAGGTCCCGCGCCCAGCCGGGCTCGGGGTCGCTGGTCAGCGGGCGCTGCCGCTGAATCCGGGCGCGGGCGGCCAGGCCCGCCTTGCCGACCTGGACCAGCTCGGCGCCGCCGGGCTGGGCCAGGCCGAGTTCTTCGAACGCGCCCAGCAGCACGGCCAGCTGATAGACGCCGAGCTGCGGGTGGCGGTCCAGTTCGTCATCGCGCGGCCTGCTGGAACCGGTCTTGAGGTCCACCACGATGGCCGTGTCGTCCCCGTCTCGCTCCAGCCGGTCCACCCGCCCGGTGATCTCCACCTCGCCCACCTTGACCCGCAGCTCCTGCTCGACCGCGACGAGCTGGCGCGGGTTTCCTGCGTGCCAGTCAAGGAACCGCCTGACCATGCGCTCAGCCTGCTCCCGCTGCTTGGCGGCATACCACGGGCTGCCGAAGTCCAGATGGTGCCAGATCTCGTCGATCCGCTTGCTGATATCGCCGTCGGGGGCGCCTTCGGCGGCCAGCGCCGCGGCCGCGTGGATGACGATGCCGAAGTGCTTGAGCACGCTCGGCGAGTTCACTCCGGCCGCCGATTCCAGCAGCCAGCGCAGCCCGCATGTGGTGAACGACTCGACCTGGGACGGCGACAGCCGGACGGCGGAATCGAAGACGGGTCCCGGCCCGGACAGCTCGGTGAGGGCGTACCACTGCTGCGGGCTGGCGCCGCGCACCCCGGCCGCCGTCAGCCGGGCGAGCTGGGCCGCGGCGGCCCGGCGCAGCGGACCGGGGCGGCTCCGGTCGGCGGCCGCGCGCCGCAGGTCCGCGGTGAGCGCGGCCAGCGACAGCCAGCGCTGCCCGGCTCCGGTCACGTTCTGCACCTCGACCTCGTCGCCCGCCAGCTCGGCCAGGAACCTCGATGGCCGTTCCTCGCTGTCCTCGCCCCCGGTCGCGGTGACCAGCAGCGCCCGGCGCGCCCGGGTGATCGCCACGTAGAACAGCCGTCGTTCCTCATCGAGCAGCTTGGCGGCCAGCGCGACGGCCGCCGCGTCGGCCGCGACGGGCTCGCCGCCGCCCGCCCCGCCGAGCCCCCGGTCGGCCGCGACCGCGTCGATGAGCTCATCCATGCCCAGCAGCGAACCGCGGACCCGGATATCGGGCCAGGTGCCTTCCTGGACCCCGGCCACCACGACCAGGTCCCACTCCAGGCCCTTGGCCCGGTGCGCGGTCAAGATGGCCACGGCGTCGCCCTGCGGGGCACGCTGGGCCAGCGTGTCACCGGCGATCTCCTGCCCGGCCAGACTGTCCAGGAACAGCAGCGGTGAGCCCTGCGGCAGCCGGGCGGTGAACCGGGCCGCCGCGTCGAACAGCGCGACCATCGCATCCAGGTCCGCGTCCGCCGCCGCGCCCCGGCTGCCGCCCGCCGCGCTGGCCTGCTGCCACTGCGCGGCCAGGCCCGATGCGTCCCACACGGCCCACAGCACCTCGTGCGCGCTGCCGTGGGCGCCGCCCGCTGAGCGAGGGCCAGCAGGTTCGCCACCCGCCGCGCCGCGGTCACGGCCGCGGCCAGGGCCGGGCTCACCCCGCGGCCGGCCAGCCGGCCAGGGCCAGCTCGCGCGGATCCCGCAGGACCCGGGCCAGCGGCTCGGCGGACAGCGGCTCCCCCGCGGCCTGCGCGGCCGCCCGCAGCACGCGCCGCAACCGCCGCAGGCCGAGGGCGTCGGTGCCGCCCAGCGGCCCGGTCAGCAGCTCGGCCGCGGTCTGCTCATCCAGCGCGCCCGGCCGCAGCGCGCAGCCCAGCAGGGTGAGCAGCGGGCGGGTCCCTGGCTCAGCGGCCAGCGGCAGCTCGTCTCCGGCCACCGCGACCGGGACGCCCGCCCCGGCCAGGACGCGCTGGAGCAGCGGCACCTGCCTGGTGGCCGACCTGACCAGCACCGCCATCGCGGACCAGCTGATTCCGTCGATCAGGTGGGCGCGACGCAGCGCGTCCGCGATCAGCGCCGCTTCCTGGGTGAGGCTGGCGGCAATGATCACGCGCACCGTGCCGGGTTCAGCGCCGGGCCGCGGGATGAGGGCCCGGTGATCCCGTTGCGCAGCATGGTGGTCCGCGCCCGGCGCGGCGGGCAGCCTGCTGGCGACCCGGCGGGAGGCGGCCAGCAGGACCTCACCACTGCGCCGGCCGGTGCGCAGCGCCAGCACCTGCGCGGCGCGGCCGTCGGGCCCGCGGAACCGGTCAGGAAACCGCCGCAGCGCACCGACGTCGGCGCCGCGGAACGCGTAGATCGACTGGTCCGGGTCACCGACCACGATCAGCTCCCGGCCGTCCCCGGCCAGGGCATGCAACAGGTCTTCCTGGGCCGGGTCGGTGTCCTGATACTCATCGACCAGCACCACGTCGTAGGCCTGCCGTTCCCGGTCCCTGGTCGCGCTGCCGGCCAGCAGCCGCCCGGCGATCCTGACCACCTCGGCGTAGTCGTAGGCCGGGACCGGGGCGAGGTCGAACCGGGCGGCGTAGGACTGCAGGAACCGCCCGGCCGCCACCCAGTCGTCACGGCCGCGCCGGGCCCCCAGCCGGGCCAGGCCGGGCCCGTCCAGCCCGCGCTCGGCCGCCCGGAGCAGGAAGTCCCGCAGCTCGGCCGCGAAGCCCCGGGTGCCGAGCGCGGCCCGCAGCGGCTCGGGCCAGTTCGCACCGCCGTCCTGCGCATCGCCCCGCAGCAGCCGCCGGACCTCCAGCAGCTGCTCGGGACCGGGCAGCAGCGTCGGCGGCTCCTCGCCGGCCAGCACGATTCCCTGCGCACCAGCGCGTAGGCGTAGCTGTGAAAGGTCAGCGCGAGCGGCGCCCGGGTGGTGCGATGCAGCCGGAGCGTGATCCGTTCCCGCAGTTCCTCGGCCGCCTTCCGGCTGAAGGTGAGCGCCAGGATCCTGGCCGGGTCGATCCCCCGCCTGGTGACCCGGTGCACGACGGCCTCGACGATCGCCGTGGTCTTCCCGGTGCCCGGGCCGGCCAGCACCAGCAGCGGTCCGCCGGCGTGGTCAACCACCTGGCGCTGGGCGTCATCCAGCGCGGGCGGTGCCGCTGCCCGGGCCGGCCGGCGGACCAGCCGGTACGACGGAGACTGCCTGTCCATGTCAGTACCGCATTCCAGCAGAGGACGCCGACGTCAGTACCGCATTCCAGCAGAGGATGCCGACATTCTCCGGACCGGTCAGGCCTGGCCGTCCCAGCGCGCCCGGCGCATGTCCACCCGGCCGGGCTGGGCATCAGGCCTCAGCCGCAGCGGGGTGCCCTCCTCCAGGTAGTGGCGGAGCGCCGCCCGCTCATGCCCGGCCAGCAGCGAGCCGTCGGCGTGTACGACCCGCCACCAGGCCACGCCGCCGCCCCACAGCGCCATCACCCGGCCCACCTGACGCGGGCCGCCTGCACCCAGGTACTCGGCGATGTCGCCATAGGACATCACCCGGCCCCTGGGTATCGCCTCGGTCAGGTCAAGGACCCGGCCGGCGAAGTCGTCCAGCGCTGGCCGGCGGTCCCGGGCCGCCGCGGGCTCATTCCGGGGGCCAGGCCAGGCCGGGCTGCGGTGGTGACGCCGCGTGCCTCCCGGCGGCCCGGGCGCCTTCCAGGTCCAGCGGGTCGGCGGCCGGATCGGTCCCAGGTCCCGGCGTGTCCTGCTGGTCGAGCCGGCGAGGGGGCTGGCGCCGCATCACGACCAGCCAGCTCGTGGCCGCGACGATCACCGCCAGGCAGGCCAGGCCCAGGATGCAGAACAGCAGCAGCGACCGCAGGCCGCGCGGCCGGACCGGGGCGGACGGCACGGCGGCCGGGCCGCCGCCGAACAAGCTGGCCGCCGGCACGCTCCGCTTCGGCGGCCGCAGGCTGGTCTGCGCCGCCGTGGCGGCGAGCCGGCCCGCGGCGGCCAGCGCGGCCGCGGCATTCACCGTCCCGAATCCGACCTGGTCGTCGTAGCCGCCCGGCGGCGGGTTGCGGCGGTGGTGGTCACGGCCTTCCGGATCAGCGGCGGCGACAGCGCCGGGTACCTGGACCTGATCAAAGCCACCACTCCGGCGGTCAGCGCGCACGCCGGGCTCGTCCCGCTCACCAGCCAGTACCGGCCGTCCCGGCCCTGCGCGGGGACCTGGACGCCCGGCGCCGCGACCTGCACGGACAGGTTGTCGCTCGAGAACCCGGCCGACGCGCCGTCCTGGCTGACAGCGGCGACCCCGAGCACGCCCGGATAGTCGGCCGGGAACGAGTAAGGCGCATGACGGCGGGCGCTCACGGACTCGCCCAGGTTGCCGGATGACGCCACCACCACCACGCCATGGTTGAACGCATCCTGGAGCGCCTGGCGGACCGCGCGGCTCGGCCCGCCGTAGCCCAGGGACATGCTGATCACCCCCGCGTGGTGCGCGACGGCGTAGGTGATCGCGCGGGCCAGCTCGTTCTGCACCCGGCCCTGCGGCTCGTGCTGGTACTTCGCATAACCCGGATCCTGCTGGTCGGTGATGACCCGGATCGACAGCACGCGGGCCTGGGGCGCGATACCGAGGATGCCACTGCCGCCGCCATGACCATGTCCGGCGATGAGCGAGGCCATCCAGGTGCCGTGCATGCCCCAGCCCGCGTTGCTGGACGGGGTGCCCACGCCGGTCAGGTCGGGGCCGGAGGTTACCGACCTGGTGAGGTCGGACACCGCTGGATTGACGCCGCTGTCGATGACCGCGACGGTGACGCCCCGCCCTTCGGTCACCGCCCACGCCGCCGGGGCGTGCACGGCGTTCAGCACCCACTGCTCGGCGTCCCGCACGCCGTCCGCGCGGGCCGGGCCGGCCGGGATGGCCGCCAGCCCGGCCGCCATCGCGGTGACCATGAGCAGCCGCGCACACTGGGTGCGGGCCCCGGCCGTCGTCAGGTTCAGCATCCGGGAGCTCCGGGGCAGTGCGGCGCGGCGGGCAGCGCGCCCAGCGGCATCGCTACCGCCTCCGCGACGCCATCGGCCGCGCTGGTCATCTCCTGCGCGGCGTAGCTGTCCGACGACAGCGGCACCCGCGGCCTCCCATCGGCGTAGCCGGCCACCGACATGATCAGGTAAGGCCCGTCGCTCACCGCCCAGGACAGCTGGCGCTGGCGGTCGCCGAACGAGGAGGCGAGGGTCTGGGCGAACGCGACCGCGCGCACCCCGGCGCCCGGGCGCCCGGTGTGCGGCAAGGTGGCGGCGACCGCGCCCGCCGCGACCGCGCTCGGCAGCACGGCGACACCGACCGTGACGAGCAGGCTGCCGGTCGAATCCACGTAAGTGGCCCGGAGCACCGCCTCGCAGCCCCGCCGCTCCAGCACCCGCGCGGCGGCCGGATCGGTCGCGGCGCGGCAGGCCGCCTGCCTGGCGATGCCGATCCGCCGGGCGGTCAGGTCCAGCCCGGTCCCGGACGCGAGCGAGTAACCGGGCAGCTGATAGCTGACCGTCGCGGAAGATCTGCCCGGCCTGGGTCCGCCAGCGCCCGGCCGTCTGCCAGGTCATGATCTGCTGCTGCTGAGCGGCCGTGAAACGGCGGGGCAGCAGCTGGCCGGCTGCTCCCGCGGCGGATACCGCCAGGCCAGCCAGCCCGATGACGAGCGCGCCCAGGGCCACGCCGATCCGCCATCCCGCTGAGCCGGTCCGCCAGCGCGGCGGACCGGTTCGCCCGCCGCCGCGCGCCGCAGCGGCAGCCGGCCCGGGAAGCTCCGCCGCCTCGTCGGTCGGCGCCGGGCTGCCTTCATCACTCGGGACCTCCGGCTGCATCGCCACACCGGAATGTTACGGCCTGCTCACGCGTGACGCGGCCCGCGCGCTGAGGTTCACTGCCCGCCGTGCTCGCCCGGCCGGGCTGGGCCGCTTAGTGGATAGGGCTGGAAATTCGTCGGGGTCCATCAGGCGGCCTCTGGCAGGGTGGCTGGCTCCTGGGCGGGTTCCTCGCGGGCGCTGATCCGCTTGAGCATCCGGCCAGGTCGCCGGCGGTGAACTTCCAGTTGAACGGCCGGGCGGTCTTGTGGCCGGTCGATGAAGGCCAGCAGGTGGCTGAGAGCTGGGCGGTGCTGGCGAAGTCGTTGGTGAGACGACCTTTTTCTGATGATCGAGAAGAATATCTCTATCTGGTTCAGCCAACGCGTGCACCGGCGTGTGGATCAGATGGCGTTCGGTGGCGCTGCGCAGCCGCCGGCCGCCTTGTGTCCCCGGTGGTCGGAGCCGTTGTCCACGATGACGAACAGGCGGGCGCTGGTGTAGGCTGCTGCTCATGACCTGCCCATCAAGCCATGAACGGCTTGATCCCAGTCGTCTTCGGTGGCGGCGGCGGCACCGTGCCGGTGTGCACGTCCAGGCGGCGAGCAGGCCAGGCGCCCTTGCGCTGGTATTCGTGCTCGACTCGCATCGGCCGGCCGGCGCGGAGGCTGGTCTGGCGGCGGCGCGGCCTGATGGAGGCTTGGCGTCCACGGACACGTGCGGTCGCCCGGCCCGAGCGGCTGCCCTGCCAGTAGCCCTCGTAGAGGTCGAGGATCACCTTGGCCTTGCGGCGAAGTCCGGTCGCGGGAGATCGAGGACTGGTACTGCCACGGCTTGACCGGTGCTCGGCCAGGATGCGGCGCACGCTGGACGGCGAGATCGCGCTGACCAGGCCCGCCCTGCCAGCTCGGCAGCCAGCTCCGGCAGCTCCACCGGCCAGCGGCACCCCGGTCGCCGCGGCAGCTGGCAGGCCAGCGCGCACACCTCGGCCCGCTCGGCCGCGCTGATCCGCCGCGGCCGCCCGGTCCGGCAGGTCCTTCAGCCCGGCAGCCCGCGCTCGGCGAACTTGCCCCGCCACTTGCGGACCATGTCCTCGCTGACCCCCAGCCCCGCGGCGATCGCCGCGTTCGGCGGCCGCGCGCCGCCGCCAGCACGATCAGGCGCGCTGCGATCCCGGTGCGCCGTCTTGGCCCCCCGGCCGCGTTTCTTCAGCATCTTGCGCTCGCTGGCAGTCAGCCAGACAGGCACAGCGCGTACCACCGGCATCGGCGCTCCCCGGAAATTGCACGTCCGCGATTCCCCCGCAAACGGTGATCGTAGCGGCCGCCAGCGCGATGCGGCACACTGGCAGGCCATGCCCGCCATCCCCGACTCCACCAAAGACTCGGTCACGCTGCGGCTGCTCGCCCACGCCGAGCAGCACTGGCCCCAGCTCAAACGGTCGACGTCACCTACCGCGGCGGCTTCGCCTACATCACCGGCGTGCTGCCCGACGGCGAAAAGATCCCGCTGTGCCGACTGCGCTACGGCGGCTCAGCCCATTCCTTCGGCTTCGCCATCTACTCCGCCGCCCGCAACCGCTACCAGGAAGCCGCCCTGCTCACCGGCTCGGCGCCGGCACCCCCCAGAAGCTCGACACCGCCTGCACCGTCCACCTCGCGGGCATCGGCCAGTGACCCGCACAGGCCACACCACAGCCGCCGATCAACCCCCGACGAACTTCCAGACTCACCCACTGTACCCGGGCAATGCCGGATCGATCTGATGTACCCAGGCCAGCACGCCCCCGCCGACGTGCACCGCGTCGGCGAACCCGGCGTTCTTGACCACGGCCAGGCATTCAGCGCTGCGGGCGCCGCTCTTGCAGTGCAGCACGATCTTTCGATCTTGGGGAAGGCGCTCCAGGGCCGCCCCGGACAGGAACTGGTCCTTGGGGATCAGCACCGCGCCGGGGATGGACACGATCTCGTGCTCGTTCGGCTCCCGGACGTCCACCAGGAAGATCTTTTCGTCGCCGTCCAGCATCTCCTTGAGCTCGGTGACCGTGATCGTCGAGCCCGACGCGGCCCGCTGGGCGTCCTCGGAGACCGTACCGCAGAAGGCCTCGTAGTCGATCAGCTCCGTGATCGTCGGGTTCGTCCCGCACACCGCGCACTCCGGGTCCTTCCTGACCTGGAGCGTCCGGTAGCTCATTTCCAGCGCGTCGTAGATCATCAGGCGCCCGACCAGCGGCTCGCCCACGCCGGTGATGACCTTGATGGCCTCGTTGACCTGGATGGAGCCGATCGATGCGCACAGCACCCCGAGCACGCCGCCCTCGGCGCAGGACGGAACCATGCCCGGGGGCGGCGGTTCCGGGTACAGGCACCGGTAGCACGGGCCGTACTCGGCCCAGAACACGCTGGCCTGGCCGTCGAACCGGTAGATCGATCCCCACACGTACGGCTTGCCGAGCAGCACGCACGCGTCATTGACCAGGTACCTGGTGGCGAAGTTGTCGGTGCCGTCCACGATCAGGTCGTAGTCAGCGAAGATCTGCAGCGCGTTGTCGGAATCGAGTTGCCCGGTGTGGAGGACGACGTTGACGTATGGGTTGATCTCCCTGATGCTGTCCCGCGCGGACTCGGCCTTCGGCCGGCCGACGTCGGACTGGCCGTGGATGATCTGGCGCTGCAGGTTCGACTCGTCGACCACGTCAAAGTCGATGACGCCCAGCGTGCCAACGCCCGCGGCGGCCAGGTAGAGCAGCGCGGGCGAGCCGAGGCCGCCGGCGCTGACGCACAGCACCTTGGCGTTCTTGAGCCGCTTCTGCCCGGCCATCCCGATCTCCGGGATGATCAGATGCCGCGAATATCGCCGCACTTCATCGACGGTGAGTTCGGCGGCCGGCGTGACGAGAGGTGGCAACGACACTGAGATACTCCCGGGGCGGCCTGCCTGGGCAGGCACAGCGAGTAGGTCCTGGATCCCGTTCTGGTCCCACGAGGAGTCAACCAGCCTGCCCGGCCGGGCATTCCAGCGCACCCCCGCCGGGCATTCCAGCGCCCCCCGCCGGGCACTCCAGCGCACCCGGCCGGGAATTCCGCGCACCCGGGCCGGGCATCCGAGGCCGTGGGGCCCAGGAAATGTCACCGGTTCCGAGTACAACTCATGACATGCAGCCAACCCCGCCCGCCCGCCATCGGCCGCCGTCCTCCGCCTCGCTGCGACCTGCGGTGCTGCCGCTCGTGCCTGACCTGGGCAGACCGCCCGAGGAGGGCCTGCCGCTGCCCGATGCGACCTCGGTCCGCAGGCTCGCGGTGCCCGATTCCGCGCCTCCTTACGACGACGACCTCCAGGCCGCCTGCCCTGACCGGGCCTTAACCGCCGCCAGCAGCCCGCCCAGCGTCACCAGCGGCCCGCACGGCGCCCCCAGCCCGCCCAGCGTCACCAGCGGCCCGCACGGCGCCCCCAGCCCGCACCGCGCCGCCAGCGGCCCGGCCGGCACCGACAGCG
>CAVZKE010000006.1:0-35019 GCA_963775745.1 uncultured Actinomycetota bacterium | reverse complement strand
GCCTCGTCCTGACGGGATCCGCCTGCGCCCTTGACTCACATCTTCGCGGTTCGCGGCTCTCCACCATGCGGCCTTTCGCCTGGCGAAGGCTTGTCGCCGGTAGAAATGAATCCCAGACGCGGGACCGTTCGCCCGTGCCGTGAAGGAATCTGCTCGATGCGGAAGCGCTTTTGGTCTGATCCCTCTGGCCGCTCTGGCCTTGGCTGGATGGCTGGTCGTGCTGGATCGGCAAGGTCGGTTGGTGTGGGATCATTGGGACGAGGTCAAGCGCGGCGTGCTCTATCGCAGCGGTCAACTGACCGCGTCTCAGCTCACTCAGGCGGTCAATCGCTACAAGATACGGACCGTGGTCAACCTTCAATTGGCGGGTCCCGAAACGATTGCCGAACGGGAACTGTCGGCGAGACTCGGAGTAGATTTCGTCAACCTGCCGATGCCTGGCGATGGATTTGGCGAAGAGTGGCAATTCCGCGAGATCCTGAAACTTACCGACGATCCCGACCGCTGTCCGATACTGGTGCATTGTGCGCGAGGAACCTGCCGAACCGGGGCCGCGGTTGCGCTTTATCGATTTGAACGGGACGGCTGGACGATCGACGACGTCGCTGTGGAAATGCGTCGTCAAA
This sequence comes from uncultured Actinomycetota bacterium, assembly GCA_963775745.1. Taxonomy (GTDB): domain Bacteria; phylum Actinomycetota; class Actinomycetes; order Streptosporangiales; family Streptosporangiaceae; genus DATBGO01. The sequence goes on along the minus strand of CAVZKE010000006.1, from coordinate 34,393 downwards.
CCTATCGCTATGGCTGGCTGCCAGGTTACGTCTACGCCATGGCGAAGAACCGACCGTCGTTGGCCGGAGCGAGGCCGACAATGGTGGAAGACCGCAACCGGGGCTTCGAGACGGCAATCAAGGAGGCGGCGCATGAACCCTGATCGGGCCCTCGTCTCGGTCGCAGGTCGCTTGAAAATCAAAAACTTACGAACCGATCACGCTGGTCAAAACGCGGCATCGAGGCCGTCGGCGGCCTGGATGTGGATCGCCGTGATCGGACTTGCACTGGGGTTCGTAGTCCTCGGCGCTGATGCCTGGATCTTGGCCCGCAAGAAGCGCGGCTGGGGATCGCGGCGGGCGAGCGACCGGGGCCGGTCGGCCAGGTCTTTGGCTACTGGGCTCCCGACTTATGGCCGGCTCAGGTCTGGTCCAGTCACTTGCTCGCCCTGGTGGAATCGGGAGGACGGCCGAGCTCGGCAGCGGTCCGCTGGCCGTCGGCAATCGCGGGAATCATCGCGGGATGGATACTCGTAGGCGGGATGTCCCGGGCGTTTGGGCTCAGAGCGGGTGTCTTTCTGGGGCTCTGCTGGTTCGGCAGCCTCGGCCTGATCGACCGCTCGTCCGGCACCGGTCTCAACCTGATCATGGGACTGGGCACGCTGGCCGCCATCGAACGACTCATCACAAGCGGATCGGATCGAGTCGCCGGGCTGTGGGCATGCTTGGCATTTCTCGCCGGCGGCTGGCCTCCACTGGTCGTGATCGGCCTGGCGGTCATCGCGATCGGCAGGAAAACGGCTTATTTTTCAATTCCCCTGGTATTGCCGCCTATTCTTGCCGCAGCCTTTTGGTCGTTCTGGGTGGTTTCGACCGCTTCCGCCGACGTCTGGGCGGCCGCACTCACGCTCCCCCTGACTCAGAAGCCAGATTGGTCATTGGCTTTAGGGATATTGACGATGGGCTTACCTTGGAGTCCCTTCGCTCTTCTCCTCTTAAGTCCCTCGGTTCGCCAGAGCTGGAAACCCGATAGTCGGCCGTGGATGATCGGCTGGCTGCGGGTCTGCGCTGGCATGCCTGATCGCCGGGACAATCGTGCCAGGTTTGAGCCAGGCATCGCGAGTCGTCGCACTGGCCGGCTTGAGCGTCGGAGTAGCGGCCTGTCTCGAATCGGTCTGGACGCGAACCTTGACTCGACCGGGCCGCCGAACGTTTTTCATCGCGTATTCCGCGCTCGTGGTCGTCTGGTTAGCCGTCATCATCTACGGGTGTTATCTTTGGACGTTGACGATGCCATATTATCGACCATTGGGAGTCGTAATGGCCCTGATATCCGTGGGGGTGGCGATCCTGGCATGGTCGTCACTCGAGACGGCCAACACGCGGCGAGGTCTGGCCACCCTGTTCGTGATGGCGGTTGGTCTGAAACTGGCGGCCTGGGGCTACTACGTGCCGGAGTGGAACTACCGCCATAGCCAAGGTCCCTGGGCTCGCGCATTCGCCAGGTGGGTCCCACCAAAATGGACCATTTATACTTTCCACGACTGGCCGCCCGATCTGATGTTCTTCACCAAACGAACGGTCCGACAGCTAAAAAGCCCGCGCCACCTGGCGTACCAGCCCGGACCGGAGAGTAAATACGTCTTGTTGCAAGCCTCGACATTCGAGAACTGGCCGGAGTCCGCCCCCCCACTCACGGTGGTTGCCCGGTTCCAGGATCAATTCTGCGCAGAGCGTGTCCTGGCTCGAACCAACGGCAAACTTCCCCTGGGCTACGGATCGATCAGCCCAAGACTCAGCCAGAAACCGCAATTTGAGCCAGGGTCAGGCGAGGGGGGTCCACAACCAGTCCTCACACGGTTGGACCCGTGAGCACGCCGGCCATTGCCCTCCTTTGAATCGGATCGATGTCCCGATCGCCATCTCCCGGGCTCATTTCCGAACGTATACTGGTGGAGTTCGTTGCAGCTTGATTGAGTCAGCATGCATGCACAAATCGATCCTCCGACGCGCTCGCCTTACGACGTAAAATCCGGCGTGCGGACCATGATCCGGTAAAAAAAGGTGCCGCGGAGCGCGCGGATCTTCGCGATCATCAAAAGCCAGGGTCGGGACGGGGCGCGGATCAGCGGGTCAGCGGGTCAGGAGGAACTTGTCCGGATCGCGGGGCGGGCGGGACGGGGAAATGCCCGGCCGGGTGACCCACGCCGACCGCGCCCATCGGCTCCCAGCCGGGCGGCAGGTCCAGCGCGCGCGGCGACCGGCTGGCAGAACAGCGTGCTCGACACCCAGCACGAGCCTAGGCCCTCGACGGCCAGGGCGACGAGCAGGTTCTCCACTGCGGCGCCCATCGCCACCACGAACATCGCCTGCTCGGCCGCGGCCCGGCGCTGGTCCGGATAGGCGTGCGCCGCGTCGGTGACCAGGCAGGGCACGATGATCAGCGGCGCGCGGCGCAGCGGCTCGCCGCGGCGGACCCGGCGGGCGATCTGCTCCTCGCTGAAGCAGTCACCGCGCAGGTCGGCGGTCCAGGCGGCCAGCATGTCGTCGAGCAGCGCCGTCTTCGCCCGCTGCCGACTCGACGATCGCGAACCGCCAGGGCTCGCTGTGATGCGGTGCGGGCGCGGTGATCGCCGCCGCGACCGCCCGGCGGACCGCGCCCGGGCTGACCGGGCTCGGCGGTGAACTCGCGCACCGTCCGCCGCGCGGCCAGCACGTCGGCGGCGCCCAGCCGGAACATGTCCTCGGCGGCCGGCCGGATCAGCGCCGCGGCGCCCGGCCCGTCCGCGCTCGGTCACCAGCCCGGCCAGGCCGCGACGATCGCGACCGGCACCTGCCGGTCTTGCCCTTGACCAGGTCCGCGGCCGCGGCGATCTCGTCGGCGACGGCCGCCACCGTCACCTCCAGCGAGTTGCCGAAGGTGTCGGCCTGGCCGCGGTGATCGCGCAGCGGCACCAGGCAGGCCGCCCCGATCGCCGTGTCGGTCTGGCCGGTCCGCCAGGGCCTCCCATGGTGTCGGTGATGATCGACCCCGACGGTCGCCCCGCGCCGCTCGCGCAGCGCCTTCCGCAGCCGCCGGGCCGAGTCGTCCGGGTCGTCAGGCAGCAGCACGACGGTGCCGGGCGCGGTGTTAGAGGCGTCTACCCCGGCCGCCGCCAGCACCAGGCCGTGCCTGGTCTCCGCGATCGTGGTCGGCGCCCCGGCGGGCGACGACCCGGACGGTCTCGGCCGTCGATCGCGTCGCTCCCGGTCGCACGCGGATCGACCTTGCCCTCGGCCTTGCTGATGATCTTTGAGGTGACCACCACGATGTCGCCGTCGCGCAGGTCCTCGGTGCGCGTCGCGAGATCAGCGCGGCGATATCGGCGCCCGCCTGGATCTCGGGCAGCCCGGCGATCGCCAGTCACGGTCAGCTGGCTCACGTGCTCAGCTCCTCGGCGAGGTCAACCGCCGCGCGGGCGATGTCCGCGGACGCCTGCAGATCGGTCATGTACAGCGGCATCGCCCGGACCGCGATCCCGGCGAGCTCGGGGGCGTGACCGCGTCGGCCTGTCCTTGCTCGTCGACCAGCCAGCCGTCGAGCAGGCCCGGCGCCGTAGTGCGCGGCCGACCGCCGCGGCGGTGGTCGGCACGCCGATCGCGGTCAGGCAGGCGTCGGCCATCCCGCGCACCGGCGCGCCGCCGATGATCGGCGAGACGCCGACCACGGTCTTCGCCCGGACCGCTTGGCGATCGCCGGGCACGGCCAGGATGATGCCGATGCTCACCACCGGGTTGGACGGCGGCAGCAGGATGAAGTCGGCGGCCTCGATCGCGTCCAGCACGCCCGGCGCGGGCCCCGCGTCCCGCGCTCCGGCGGCCGTGATGCTCGGCGGGCCGGGACCGCCGCGTGCAGCCGCACCCACCACTCCTGGAAGTGCACGATCCGCGGACCGGATCCATCGTCGATCAGCGACCTGAGTCTCGATCGTGTCGTCAGACATGGGCAGCAGGGTCACGCCGGGCTGCCAGCGCTCGCACAGCGCCCTGGTCGCCGTGGACAGCGGCAGCCCCGCGGTCAGCATGGCGGTGCGGGCGATGTGGGTGGCGAAGTCGCGGTCGCCGAGGCTGAACCAGTCCGGCTCGAGACCGTAGGCGGCCAGCTCGTGCAGCACGGTAAAGGTCTCCTGGTCCCGCCCCCAGCCCTGCTCCTCGCTGATCCCGCCGCCGAGGGTGTACATGACGGTGTCCAGGTCGGGGCTGACGTGCAGGCCGAACAGGGTGATGTCGTCGCCGGTGTTGCCGATGACGGTGATCTCGGCATCCGGCGCCGCGGCCCGCAGCCCGCGCAGGAACCGGGCGCCGCCGACACCGCCCGCCAGAACGGAGATGCGCATTGCGGCAGTCTTGCAGGCCGCGGCGGCCACCGGACGGCAGCGGTGCCAGGCCGGACGGGCCGCCGATCGGCCTGGGATCCCAGGAAAATCGCCGTGGACTTTCCCGTCATCCAGGGCAAGCAGGTCGGCCATTATCACGTATCACTCTTGACGCAGCGCAAGACACGCGGGTGTAATTTCACGTGTGTAATTCTTGCTGTCCTCGGCTAGAGGGAGAGCGAGCTAACGGGGTCGTGGGAGGGGTTGGAGGTGCGCTGTGACTGACGTCATCGTCTCGCTGGTGCACGAAGAGTTCGGCATCGGCGTTGATGACGCCGGGACCATCGGCTGGCAGGATCGGGCGCCTTGTGCGCGCAGACTGATCCGGAGGCGTTCTTCCCTGAGAAGGGGGGCTCGACCAGGGAAGCCAAGCGGGTTTGCCGTGGTTGCGAGGTCCGGGCGGAATGCCTGGAGTACGCGCTGGAGCATGACGAGCGCTTCGGGATCTGGGGCGGCTTGTCCGAGCGGGAGCGCCGCCGGCTCAAGCGCCAGGCCGTGTAGTCCAGGGGTACTCCCGTCGTGCGGCTGTGACCAGGGCGAACAGCGCGGGGGCGACTCGCGCCCGGCGTTGAAGGCCGAGGGCCAAGGCTGGCGACTGCCCGCCTTGGCGGTCCTGGTTCGCGTATTGTTCCACGCGTGCCCTTCCCCCCAAGACCTTCGCGCGCTGGTGCGCGCCAGCCCTGCAGGTAGCCCTCTGAGCAGCATGCGGACTCCAGTTGTCGCCGAATGAAACCTATCCGCAGCACGTCGTCACGGCGGTCATCGTCGCGCACGACGGTGCCGCGTGGTTGCCGCAGGTCATCGAGTCCCTCCTCGAGCAGACCAGGCCGGTCCAGCGAGTCGTGGCCGTGGACACCGGCAGCCAGGACCGCAGCGGCGCCGTGCTGTCCGGCCTGCTCGGCCAGCCGGTCGTGTTCGGCATGGACCGGGGGACCGGGTACGGGGAGGCGGTCGCGCGGGCGCTGGCGCACCGGTCGGCCAACGTCAACATTCCCGGCCCCGCGGGCCTGCCTGCCCAGGAGCGGGTGGAGTGGATCTGGCTGCTGCATGACGACTGCGAGCCTGCTCTGGACGCGCTCGAGCAACTGCTGCGCGGTGCGGCCGAGACCCGCTCGGCGGCGGTGCTCGGCCCGAAGGTCATGGACTGGGCCGACCGCGCGGTAATCCTGGAGGCCGGGGTCACCATCGACACCGCCGGCCGCCGCATCACCGGCATCGAGCCGCGTGAGGTCGACCAGGGCCAGCACGACGGGGACCGTGATGCGCTCGCCGTCGGCAGCGCCGGCATGCTGATCCGCAGGGACGTCTGGGATCAGGTCGGCGGTTTCGACCCGGACATGATGCTGTTCCGGGACGACATCGACTTCTGCTGGCGGGTGCATGCGGCCGGCTACCGGGTCCGGGTGATCACCGACGCCGTGGTGTTTCACGTGGAAGCGCCGCGCGCCGGCGCCGGCCGCTGTCGGCGGCCAGGCGGCCGCGGCAACTCGACCGCCGCAACGCCTGCTCACGCTGCTGGCCAACCTGCCGACCGGGCCGATGCTGGCCTCGCTGGCGGGCAACGTGGCGGTCTCGCTGCTGCGGACGGTCTTCTTCCTGCTGGCCAAGCGGCCCGCAGCGGGGCTCGATGAGATCTCCGCGCTGGGCTCGGTGCTCGGGCACCCGCATCCAGCTGCTGCACGCCCGGCGCCGCAGGTCGCGGGGGCGCCGGGCCGCCTATGGCCGGCTCCGTGCCGACCTGCCGCCGGGCCGGTCGCTGCGCCGGCTGGCGGAGTTCGCCGCGGCGGCCATGTCCAGGTCGGCCCAGCTGGACACGGCCGGATCGCATCACGCGACCGATGATCCGGCCGAGGACGACTCGCTGCTCATCGACACCGGGCTGGCGCAGCGCATCCTGACCCATCCCGGCGTGGCGCTGTTCGCGGGCCTGACGGTGGTCGCGCTGGTCGCCGGGCGGTCGCTGCTCGAGCGGCGGCCCGCTGGGCGGCGGCGCGCTGGTCCCGCCTGGGGCGGAGCGTCGGGCCTGTGGCACGAATATCTCCAGGGCTTCCACCCGGCCGGCATCGGGTCCGGCAGCACCGCGCCGCCCGTACATCGCGATTGTCGCGGCCCTGGCCACGGTGCTCGGCAGCAAGCCGTGGCTGGCCGTGGACGTGATCATGCTGGGCTGCGTGCCGCTGGCGGGCGTGTTCGCCTACCTCGCCATCCGTAAGGTCACCCGGTCCGCGCTGGTCCGGGTGTGGGCGGCCGCTGCCTACGCGCTGCTGCCCATCGCGATGGGTGCCATCGCCGCCGGGCGGCTCGGCACGGCCGTCGTGTTCGCCCTGATACCGCTGATCGCCCTGCTGGCCGGGCGGATGTTCACCCAGCCGCCCCGGCGGGCCACCCGGGCCGCCTGGGCGACCGGCCTGGTGATCGCGATAGCGGCCGCTTTCGTGCCGTTGACCTGGGTGGTCGCGGTGCTGGCCGCCGTGGTGGCGGCGGTGACGGTCGGCATCGGCCTGGCGCGGCATCTGCGTAACCTCGGCATCGTCGCGGTCGTGCCGCTGGTGCTGCTGCTGCCCTGGACGTTCCAGCTGGCTGCGCACCCGGCCCAGCTGCTGCTCGAGGTCGGCGTGCAGCAGCCCGGCCTGGCCAGCCCCGCTCTGCCCGCCCGGTCGCTGCTGCTGCTCAGCCCGGGCGGCCCCGGCCTGCCCCCGGTGCTGGGTCACCGCCGGCCTGGTCGTGGCGGCGGTCGGCGCGCTGGTGTTCTCGCGGCACCGGGTACTCCTGATCGCGGGCTGGGGCGCGGCCATCGTCGGGCTGGCGGTGGCCATCGGGGTCAGCCGCCTGGCGGTCACCCCGGCCGCCGGCGGCCCGGCGGTTCCCGCCTGGCCGGGCCTGGCGCTGGCGATCGTGGGCGCTGGGCTGGTGCTGGCCGGGGCCTCCGCCGGCGATGCGCTGCCCCGGCTGACCGGCGGCGGAAACCCGGCCAGGCTGGGCGCCGTCCGCACGGCCCGGCGCCGCGGTACTGGCCCTGGCCGCGTGCTCGGCGCCGTTGCTGTCGGCCGGGTACTGGCTCATCAACGGGGTCAGCGGGCCGCTCGCGCCGACCGCCGCCCAGGTGGTCCCGGGCTGGTCTCGGCGTCGTCGGCCAGCGGGCTGCAGCTGCGCACGCTGGTCCTGCGCTCGGCGCACGGCCAGCTGAGCTACACGCTCCAGCGCGGCCTGAGCCCGTCGCTGGGTGACGCTGACCTGCTGCCGGTCGCATCCGCGCAGCACGCCCTGGACAACGCGGTGGCGACCCTGGTCGCCCCGGGCGGCGGCGAAGCCGATGATCAGGGCCAGTCGCTGGCCCAGTTCGATATCGGCTTCGTGCTCGTCCCGGCCCCGGTCGATCAGGGCCTGGCCACGTTGCTGAACGGCGTGGCCGGCCTGCGGCCGGTCACCGCCACCTCGGCCTTCGCCTTGTGGCGGCTGACCGACTTGCCGGCCAGGGCCCGGGTCGTGGAGCCGGACGGGACCGTGGTGGCGCTGCGATCCGGCCCGACGTCAGTGTCGGATGCGCCCGCTCCGGCGGCGGGCGGAATCCTCGAGCTGGCCGAGCCGGCCGGCGGGTGGAGCGCGACGCTCGACGGCCGGGCGCTGACCCAGGTCCCATCTCCGGCCGGCGCCGTGGGCCCAGGCGTTCCGGCTGCCGCAGGGCGGCGGCCTGGTGACGATCAGCCGCCATCAGGCCGGCCACGATATCGCCCTGGTGATCGAGGCGCTCGCCGTCGCCCTCGTGGCCGTGCTGGCGCTGCCCGGGGCCCGGATAAGCGCGGCGGAGGCGGCAAGCGCGAGCGCAGCGGCCAGAGGCGGGCGCGGCGACGCGGCGGCCCCCGGTCGCCCGGGCAGCGGCGGCCGGCGGCTGGCTCGCGAGCAGGCGGCGGGCCGGTCGGCCCGCAGGCTCCGGCCCGGGCGCGCCGCGCGCCGGGGCGGCCGGGCAGCGGCCCTGGCTGGGAGCGCCGGAGCCGAGGCCGCCGGACCGGCCGGACCGCCGGGCCCGCGGACGGCTCGCTCGCCGGACGCCCAGTCGCCGGGCGGGCCGGCCGACCGGGTCCTGGCTGGCCAGGCAGGCCGGCCGCTGGGCGGGCCGTCCAGCCTGGCGCCGGATTCGTCAGCCGGCCCGCGGGCGGACTGGCCCGGCGGTGCGCAGGAGCCAGGCTGGGACGACACCGGTCCCCAGCGGGGCTGGCCTGGCGGCGGTCAGCGGCCGGGCTGGGATGAGTCCGGTCAGCGGCCCGACCGGGCGGGCACCGGCCAGCCCGCCTGGGATGAGGCAGGTCAGCGGCCAGGCTGGGATGAGTCTGGTCAGCGGCCGGACTGGCCGGGCGCCTGCCGAGGAGCCGGGCTGGGATGAGGCGGGTCAGCGGCCGGATCGGCTGGGAGCCCGCGCAGGAGCCGGGCTGGGATGAGGCGGGTCAGCGGCCGGATCGGCCCGGTCGCGGCCAGGAGCCGGGCTGGGATGAGGCGGGTCAGCGGCCGGACTGGCCTGGGGACAGTCAGCAGCCAGGCTGGGGTGACACCGGGCCGCAGCCAGGCTGGCCGGGACCGGGCCGGCCGTCAGACTGGGCTGCGGCGGGTCAACGGCCGGGCTGGGCTGATTCCGGTCAGCGGCCGGACCGGACGGCCGCCGGTCAGCCGGGCTTGGGGCGAGGCGGGTCAGCCGGACTGGCCCGGGCGCGATCAGGGGGCAGCACTGGAGCGACACCGGACCGGGCTGGGCCCCGCAGCAGCCGGACTGGTCCGCGGAGCGGCCCGCCGAATGGCGTGCTGGCCGCCCGGCGGCCCAGCCATCGGGCCGTCAGGCCGCGCAGCCCGCGGGCCGGCCGGGCAGGCCCGGCGCCGGGCTCGGCCGGCCGGGTCGGGCGATCCGCTTGATCCGCTGCCCCCCGCGGACGGGCCGGGCCCGCCGTGGAGCGGGTCGGCCGCCGGAGAGGTTCCGCCACCACGGTGGCCGGTCCCGGAGCGTGACCCCGAAGGGGACAACTGGTGAGGCGCATCCTCGCGAACCGGTATGTGCTGGCGGCGCTGCTGATCCTGGCCGTGGTCGCGGAATTCGGCGTGGCCTGGACTGCTCACCCGGCTGCCCTCGCGGCCGGGGCCAAGGCAGCTCAGAGCTACCCGGGCCGCCGTCACCTCTGTGGTCCGGGCCTGCCCGGCGCCGGGCTCGGCGGGCGCCGCCGCCGGCGGGGTGGTGCTGGCGACGGCGTCCGCAGGTACCGGGCAGGCGCAAATCATCCGCCTGTCAGCGGCCAGCAGCCCGGTGCCTGGCCCGACGGTCCGGGTCGTCGCCACACCCGGCCGCCTGGTGCAGGCTGCTATCACGGCGGCTCCCGTTCCGCGTCATGGTCTTTCCGGCACGGCGGCGACCGCCAGCCAGGTCGCGACCGGGCCCGGCGCGCGGCGGGGTGGTGATCCAGGCCACCGGGGCCGATGGCGCGCGGGCTCGAGGTGGAGCAGACGGGTCCGGACGCGATGGCCGACCGCGCACTGCGGCGGGCCGGGCACCGATTTCTGGTTCGTCGGACCGGGGCAGCATGCGCTCGCGGGCATGCAGCTGTACCTGATGAACACCGATAGCCAGCCCGCGGACCGCCGAGGTCGACATCTTCACCGACAGCGGGCCGCTGCTCGGCAGCACCGACACCGGGATCGCGGTTCCCCGCGCACGGGATGGTCGTGCAGTCGCTGGCCAAGCTGCTGCACGGAACTCCAGGGTGGTGGCGCTGCACGTCCGCACCAGCGTCGGGCGGGTCGTCGCGGCGTTCCGGGAGACCAGGAGCGCGCGGCAGGCAGGGTGCGTGGCTGCCGCGCCAGCCAGCCGCCGCCAGCAGCCTCGTCCTGCCCGGCCTGCCTTGCTCGGCGGGCACCAGGGAGCTCTACGTGATCGTGCCCGGTGCCGGCGAACGCGCAGGTCAAGCTGACGGCCGTGACGGCGAAAGGCTCGTATCACCCGACCGGCGGCAGCGGGATCGACCTGCCCGGAGGCTCCGCGGCCGTGGTGGCGCTGCCCTCGCTCGGCGAGCAGCCCGCCGCGGCTCAGGCTGACCTCGAACGTGCCGGTAACCGCGACCATGTCGGTCCCCGGCGGGGCCGCCGGCGCGCCCGGCGTGTTCACCGCCGCCTCGGCCCCGGTCCAGCAGCAGGGCGTGGTGGCCGACAATCTCAGCGGCTCGGCAACGCCTCCGCTGGTGCTGTCCGCGCCGCACGGCGCGGCCCAGATCCGGGTGGCCGACCGCAGCAACAGCCCGGCGGCGCGTCCGCAGGCACGGTGGTACAGGTCGCGGCGGGCCATACGGTCATGACCGGATCCGGCTGCCCGCCGGATCCCCCGCGCAGACGGCCGTTCGCCCTGATCGTCACGCCGCTGCCCGGATCGGGCCCGTCTACGCCGGACGAGTGCTCGACCATCGGGCGGCGCGGTGGATTCGATCCTGCCGGTGCCCACTTCGCTGACCTCGGTGCCGCTGGCGCCGGTGCACTACTCGCTGGCTCCGCTCTGCCCTCGCCCGCCGCCACCCGCACGCCGTGACCCGCAAGCCGTGACCGGTCGCACGCCGTGACCGGCCGCACGCCGTGACCGGCCGCAGCCGTGACCGGCCGCACGCCGTGACCGGCCGCACGCCGTGACCGGCCGCACGCCGTGATCCGCCGCAAGCCGTAACCGGCCGCACGCTGGAGCCGGCCAGCGGCCTACTCGTCGGGGTAGCCGGGGTCGACTACCTCCGGGTCGATCCCCAGGAGCTGGGCGAACTCCTCCACCACCACGTCCAGGACCAGTTCACCCAGTTCCTCCTCGCCCTCGGCGCGGGCCAGCAGCGGACGCCGGTACAGCACGATCCGCGCCGGCGATGGCCGGGTGCTGCGGCCCGGCGGGCTGCCGGCGAGCCTGGATCGAGCCGCCCAGCGGTACCGGATCGGGATCGTCATCGGGCAGGTCAGCGGGCGGGATCTCCTCGACGGCGAACTCGACGCCGGCCAGCTCGGCTGCCATCGCGGCTCCAGCTGGGCGACCGCCTGCAGGACGAGATCGTCGAAGCGCTCGGCGCGGCTGCGGTGCAGCGGCGTGCCCGGGGGCGCCAGCATGCCGCGCAGCCCCCGGCCATGCCGGTCCCGCCGCCTGATCCGCGCCGGGCGCTCCGGGCCGGCGTCACCGTTTCGCACAACTGCGAGCGTATCCCGCGGGGCCAGCCGGGGCTGCTGCACCGGAGACACGATCGCGCAGAGTGCCCCAGGTGATGGCGTTACCGCCTGCGGCTCGATACCGTCAGCCGTTGTGAGCGATCCACGCGACTCCGCCTGCCGCGCGACCTGCCAGCCGCCCGCGAGCCTGGGCGGCAGGTTGCGCGAATCCGTGAGCGAGGCGGGCCGTTGAGTTCTCGGCGCTGCTCTCGGCCCGCGTGCAAGCAGACCGCGCTCTATACGCTCACCTACGTCTATCGCGACTCCACCGCGGTGCTCGGCCCGCTGGCGACCTACCAGGAACCGCACTGCTACGACCTGTGCGCCGCGCACGCCGACCGGCTGACCGTCCCGAGGGGCTGGGATGTCGTCCGGCTGCCCGCCGGCCCGGCGCAGGAGGAAGCGGACGACCTGGAAGCGCTGGCCGACGCGGTCCGCGAGGCGGCCGTGCCGCGGGCCGCCGCCACCGAGCCCGTTGGTCAGGGCGTCGAGGTCGGCAGGCGCGGTCACCTGCGGATGCTCCGCTCCGCGCCGGGAGACCCGGGCCGGCTCGGCTGATCCCGGTAGGCTCGGTCCCTGGCCGCGTGACGGGCCGCGCCGGCCGGTAGCGGGCGGGGCAGCAGACCGGCGGGCAGACGGCGCAGCAGGCCGGGCGGACGAGATAGCAGACGGGGCAGCAGCGGGCTCGGGAGGCAGGCCACAGTGGCGCAGTACGCGAAGATTTTCAAGGCTTATGACATCCGCGGCCTGGTCCCCGATGAGCTCGATGAGGCCGTCGCCGAGTCGGTCGGCGCCGCCTTCGCCCGGCTCACCGGGGCGGCCGCGGTGCTGACCGTGCACGACATGCGGACCTCATCGGCGCCGCTGGCGGAAGCGTTCGGGCGGGGCGCGGCCAGCCAGGGCACCGAGGTGATCTCGGCCGGGCTCGGGTCGACCGACATGCTCTACTACGCCAGCGGCAGCCTGGGCCTGCCCGGCGCGATGATCACCGCGAGCCACAACCCGGCGAAGTACAACGGGATCAAGCTGTGCCGGGCCGGGGCCAGCCCGGTGGGTGCCGACACCGGGCTGACCGAGCTGCGCGAGATGGCCGCGAGCGGCGTGCCCGCCCCGGACCGCCCGGCCGGTGCCATCAACCGGCGCGACCTGCTGTCCGGTTATGCCGCCTATCTCAAGACCCTGGTCGACGTATCCGGGATCCGGCCGCTCAAGGTGGCCGTCGACGCCGGCAACGGCATGGCGGGCACACCGTTCCCGAAGGTCTTCGAGGGGCTGCCGCTCGACATCGTGCCGCTCTACTTTGAGCTGGACGGCACGTTCCCGAATCATGAGGCCAACCCGATTGACCCGGCCAACCTCGCTGACCTGCAGCGGGCCGTCCAGGCCACCGGCGCCGACATCGGCCTGGCCTTTGACGGCGACGCCGACCGCTGTTTCGTGGTCGACGAGCGCGGCGAGGTCGTCTCGCCGTCCGTGCTCACCGCGCTGATCGCCGTGAGGGAGCTGGCCGGCCGAGCCAGGCGCAATCGTCATCCACAACCTGATCACCTCGCGAGCGGTGCCTGAGATCGTCTCCGAGCACGGCGGCCGCCCGGTGCGGACCAGGGTCGGCCACTCGTTCATCAAGGCGGAGATGGCCAGCACCGGAGCGGTCTTCGGCGGCGAGCACTCGGGTCACTTCTACTTCAGGGACTTCTGGTTCGCCGATTCCGGGATGCTCGCCGCCTTGCATGTGCTGGCCGCCCTCGGAAACCAGGACGGGCCGCTGTCCCCGCTGCTGGCCTCCTACGCCAGGTACGTGGCCTCCGGCGAGATCAACAGTGAGGTAACCGACCAGGCCGCGGCGACCGCGGCCGTCCGCGAGTCATTCGAAGGCGGCTGTGGCGTGAGCCTCGACGAGCTGGACGGGCTGACCGTGACCGGCGATGGCTGGTGGTTTAACCTGCGGCCGTCCAACACCGAGCCGCTGCTGCGGCTCAACGTCGAAGCGGTGGACGAGCGGCTGCTCGCCGCGACCCGTGATGAGGTCCTGCGCATCGTGCGCGAAGCTGGAGCCTGAACCCCGACACCATGGGAGACGCCATGAATATCGACGACTGGCTGCTGGAGATCCTGGCCTGCCCGAAATGCCATGCCCCGCTGCGGGCCGACGAGCAGGCCAGCGAGCTGGTCTGCACCGGCGCGGACTGCGGGCTGGCGTACCCGGTGCGTGACGACATCCCCGTCCTGCTGATAGCCGAAGCCCGCGACCCGGCGGCCAGCTAGCCGGGGTCATGACAGCTGGCCAGCCCGAGCCGGACACCGGCCCCGCTCCGGGAGGACCGGCCGCCGCCGCGGGACCGGCCGATTCAGCGGAGCCAGCGGCCCCGGCGGCGCCCGCCGCCGGCCGGCGGGCCGTGTTCGCCGCGTTCGCCGCCAATCTCGGCATCGCGGCTACCAAGTTCATCGCGTTCGCGATCACTGGCTCGGCCGCGATGCTGGCCGAGTCGATCCATTCCGTGGCCGACTCAGGTAACCAGGCGCTCCTGCTGATCGGCCGGAAGCGGTCCCTGCGCGATGAGACCGAGGAACACCAGTTCGGGTTCGGCGCCGAACGCTACTTCTACGCGTTCATCGTGGCCGTCGTGCTGTTCACGGTGGGCGCGGTGTTCTCCGGCTACGAGGGCATCCATCGGATCACCCATCCCGAGCACCTGACCTCGCCGGTCGCGGCGTTCATCGTGCTCGGCATCGCGATCGTCCTGGAGAGCCTGTCGTTCCGCACCGCGATCGCCGAGTCGAACCACACCCGGGGCGGACAGAGCTGGTACCGCTTCATCAGGCACGCCAAGGCGCCCGAGCTGCCCGCCGTGCTGCTGGAGGATTTCGCCGCGCTGGTCGGGCTGGCGCTGGCGCTGATCGGCGTCACGCTGGCCGTCGTCACCGGGAACCCGAGATGGGACGGGGCCGGCTCGCTGGCCATCGGCATCTTGCTCGGCGGCATCGCGGTCGTCCTGGCCATCGAGATGAAGAGCCTGCTCATCGGCGAATCGGCCAGCGCCGAGATCGAACGGGCCGTCGTGGCCGCGCTGGAAACCGGCCCGGAGCAGGTCCGGGTCATCCACCTGCGCACCATGCACGTGGGGCCGGACACCCTCCTGGTGGCCGCCAAGATCGCGGTGCGGGCGCAGGATAGTGCGGCCAGCCTCGCTCAGGCCATTGATAACGCCGAACGCAGGGTCCGCGCCGCGGTCCCGATCGCCGAGCTGATCTACCTCGAGCCCGACCTGTACCAGGCGCGCCGCGCCGATGCGCGCGACCCGGCGGTCCGGGCCGCCCGCCGGTCCTCGCGGCGCGGCGTGATCCGCGGGCGCCGCGGCCCGGACCAGTAGCCCGGCGGCCTGCTCAGCGGGCGGTGCGCCGGTCGGACAGGCTGAGCAGCCGCTGCGCGCGCTCCTTCTCGAAATCAAGCGCCCGGGCGGGCGGCGCCTGGATGCGGCCGATCCGCCGGCCGAGTTCGGCCACCTCACCACGGGCGGCCGGGTCGGCCAGCACCCGCAGCCCGAAGGCCAGCGCGGCCGGGCTGATGTCGTAGCGGTGCTCGATCGCCAGGGCCAGCGCGACCGCGTCGAGCTCAGGCTGACCGAACTTGCGGTGCCCGGACCGGGCCCGGCCGCCGCCCGGACCCCGGGGACCAGGCCGGTGCCGCACGGCCGGGAGCAGTCCCAATGAGTCGCGGTACCTGAGCATCCGGGGCGATGTGCCGAGGTTTCTGGCCGCTTCGGAGATGCGCACGAGCTGTATCTTACATTTTCTTGTTAGATACGCTGGCTAAGAGGTGCGAGCAGCCCCGCCGGTCCCGTAGCGTCGGGTTGTCACCTCAACCTAACTGCCGATCACACCGAGGAGTGCGCATGCCTGCGGAGCCCGCTGCGTTCAAGGTCGCTGATTTGTCACTCGCCGAGTTCGGGCGCAACGAGATCAGGCTGGCTGAGCACGAAATGCCCGGCCTGATGGCGATGCGCGAGGAGTACGGCCGCGCGCAGCCGCTGCGCGGGGCCCGGATCACCGGTTCGCTGCACATGACGGTGCAGACGGCGGTCCTGATCGAGACGCTGACCGCGCTGGGCGCGCAGGTGCGCTGGGCCAGCTGCAACATCTTCTCCACCCAGGACCACGCCGCGGCCGCCGTGGCGGTCGGGCCGGACGGTACGCCGCAGGACCCGAAGGGCATCCCGGTCTTCGCCTGGAAGGGCGAGACCCTGCCCGACTACTGGTGGTGCACCGAGCAGGCGCTCACCTGGCCGGGCGAGAGCGGGCCGAACATGCTGCTCGACGACGGCGGCGACGCGACCTTGCTGGTGCACAAGGGGGCCGACTACGAGGCGGCCGGGGCGGTGCCCTCCGCGGCCGCGGACGACCCGGAGGAATGGCAGGTCGTGCTGTCGGTGCTACGCGACTCGCTGGCCGCCAGCCCGGGCCGGTGGACGGCGGCCGCCGCGGGAATCCGCGGCGTGACCGAGGAGACCACCACCGGCGTGCACCGGCTGTATGAGATGGCGACGGCCGGCACGCTGCGGTTCCCGGCGATCAACGTGAATGACTCGGTGACCAAGTCGAAGTTCGACAACAAGTACGGCTGCAGGCACTCGCTGGTCGACGGCCTCAACCGGGCCACCGACGTACTGATCGGCGGCAAGGTCGCGGTGGTCTGCGGCTACGGCGACGTCGGCAAGGGCTGCGCGGAGTCGCTGCGCGGCCAGGGCGCCCGGGTGATCGTCACCGAGATCGACCCGATCTGCGCGCTGCAGGCCGCGATGGACGGCTTCCAGGTCGCCCGCCTGGAGGACGTGGTGGCGAGCGCGGACATCTTCGTCTCCGCGACCGGCAACTTCCACATCATCACCGCCGAGCACATGAGCACGATGAAGCACCAGGCCATCGTGGGCAACATCGGGCACTTCGACAACGAGATCGACATGGCCGGGCTGGCCAGGACGCCCGGCATCCGGCGGGTCACCATCAAGCCCCAGGTCGATGAGTGGACCTTCGCCGACGGTCACACGGTGATCGTCTTGTCCGAGGGACGGCTGCTCAACCTGGGCAATGCGACCGGCCATCCGAGCTTCGTCATGTCCAACAGCTTTACCAACCAGGTCATCGCGCAGATCGAGCTGTTCACCCGGGCCGGTGAGTACCCGGTGGGCGTGCACGTCCTGCCCAAGCACCTGGATGAGAAGGTGGCCCGGCTGCACCTCGACGCCCTCGGGGCCAAGCTGACCACGCTCACCAAGCAGCAGGCCGATTACATCGGGGTGCCCGTCGAGGGCCCCTACAAGCCCGACCACTACCGCTATTGATCCGGGTACACGCCTCCGACGTCTGTGATCCGGGGCTGGCCGACGGCGGCCGGTCCCGGATCGCCTGGGCGGAGCGGGCGATGCCGGTGCTGGGCATGGTCCGCGCGGCGGTGACGGCGGAGCAGCCGTTCGCCGGGCTGGCCGTGGCCGCGTGCCTGCACATCACCGCGGAGACCGCGGTGCTGGTGAGCCTGATCACGGCCGGCGGCGGCGGCGTCCACCTGGCCGCGTCCAACCCGCTGTCCACCCAGGACGACATCGCGGCGGCCCTGGCCGCCGGGCCGGGCGTCACGGTCTTCGCCCGGTCCGGGGTGGACCGCGATACCTACTACGAGCACATTCACCGGGCCCTGGACTGCGGGCCCGATCTGGTCATCGACGACGGCTGCGATCTGGTCAACACGCTGCATGCGCAGCGGCCCGAGCTGCTGGCCGGGGTGCGCGGCGGCTGCGAGTCGACCACCACGGGCGTAGCCAGGCTCCGCAGGATGGCCGCCGACGGCATCCTGGCCTTCCCGATGGTGGCGGCCGACGGCTCGGCCACCAGGCGGATGTTCGACAACTTCTGCGGCACCGGCCAGTCGGCTATTGACGGCATCATCCGCGCCACCAACACGCTGCTGGCCGGCAAGGTGGTGGTGGTGGCCGGCTACGGGCCGTGTGGCCGCGGCATCGCGGAGCGGGCCAGCGGGCTCGGCGCCCGGGTCATCGTCACCGAGGTGGATCCGGTCCGGGCGCTCGAGGCCATCATGCGCGGGTTCCGGGTGCTCCCGATGGCCGCGGCGGCGCCGCTCGGCGAGGTGTTCGTGACCGCGACGGGCTCGCGCGAGGTGATCGGCCCTGATCATATGGCCGTGATGCGGGACGGGGCGATCCTGGCCAACGCTGGTCACTTCGACGTCGAGATCGACGTCCGGGGGCTCGCCGAGACGGCCGTGACGGTCCATCCTGGGGTCCGCCCGCACGCCGATGAGTACGTGCTCGCGGACGGCAGGCGGCTGATCCTGCTGGCCGACGGGCGGGTGGTCAACCTGGTCGCGGGCGAGGGCCATCCGGCTGACGTGATGGACATCTCCTTCGCCGTGCAGGCGCTCGCGCTGGCCTGGCTGGCCCAGGCCGGGCCCGAGGTCACCGCCGGAGTGCAACCGGTGCCCGCGGCTATCGACGCCCGGGTGGCCAGGCTGGCCCTCGCCTCGCTGGCCGCCGAGATCGACGTCATCACCCCCGAGCAGCAGGACTACCTGGAATCCTGGCGGCAGGGATCATGACCGTCGGCTGAGCCGCCGGGCGCGGTCCGGCCAGCCCGCCGGCGTACTGGTAACGGTGCGCCTGTCGATGCCGGGTCAGGGCGACCATCAGCACCCATCCGCCGATCATGATCATCCAGAAGCTGATCAGCCGGTAGCCGAGCACCGCCGCGAGCGCCGCGGGGGCGGTCAGGCCCGACGCCACCAGCGCGGCCGTCAGCGTTGCCTCCACCAGGGCGAAGCCGCCCGGGGTGAGCGCCGGCGCTCCCGACCGCGGCGCCGGCCGCGTAGGCGAGCAGGAGCCCGTGCCAGGGCACCTGGCTGCCGGTGGCCCGGATGGTGCCCGCCAGGCAGCCGCAGTCAGCGGCCCAGTTGAGCACGGACAGCGCGAAGACCTCGGCGTAGCGCGGCCAGGGCAGCCTGATCCTGGCCACCCGGTCGAGCATGTTCTCCAGCGTGCGCGCGGCCCCTTCTCCAGGCCAGCGGAAGAGCCGGTGCGACCCTGTGATGATCTTGGCCAGGAGGCGGTCGAGGGTGCGGCGGATCTGCTGATAGCGCAGCGCCAGCAGC
This sequence comes from uncultured Actinomycetota bacterium, assembly GCA_963775745.1. Classification (GTDB taxonomy): domain Bacteria; phylum Actinomycetota; class Actinomycetes; order Streptosporangiales; family Streptosporangiaceae; genus DATBGO01. The sequence continues at coordinate 15,637 of CAVZKE010000006.1, read as the reverse complement.
ACGGTGGTGGCTGGCACCAGGAAGATCGCGGCGCCGGCGAGCCCGAGGGCGGTGGCCACCGACACGCCGCCGGCTATGGCGCCGGCCACGAGCATCAGGGCCAGCGCGCCGGTCGACAAGATCGCGGACACGGCGAGCGCCCAGCCGGTGATCGCCGAGCCGAGACCGCGGCGCCGGAACTCCCGGTAGCAGAAGACCAGCGCGAGCTGCACGCCTGCGAACGGGATCGTCATCGACAGGGCGTTGCTGGCACAGGTGACGGCCATCACCGAGCCGAAACCGGCCCGGTGGCCATCGGCGCGCAGCAACCGGCGCCGGCTCAGGCCCCAGGCGACCAGAGAGATCACTTCGCAGCCGGTCGCGAACAGGATCCAGCCCCAGTTGAGGCTGGTGAGAGCCGTGACCGACGCGGCCAGGGTGCTGCGGCCGATCAAGACGCCGCTGACCAACAGAACCGTGACCGCCGCCAGCGCCGCCGCGTATCCGGGACTCAGCCACCGGCGCGCCCGCCCGGTGCTGCCGCCGCGGTACGGGGCGGCGGTATCCTGGGCCGCCACCGTCCTGGGCGCTGCTACGGCCTTCGCCGCCACCTGGCTGCACCGAACGGTTCCTCCCGGCTCTACGGTGCGGCTTTGCTGTGCACGATGCCGCACCGGGCGGCCCGCAGACAGGCGGAACGCATGGTCCTGAGCTGGGAAAGCCCTGGCCGTCGGGGGGCAAGACCGGCCTGGCCTGGGGGACCGGACTGGCGGGGCCGCCCAGCCTACCGGCCGGCCAGCGAGCCCGCTGGCAACTCGGCCGCCGAGCGGGCACGCCGGGTTTCGCGAGCCCGCAGGCAACTCGGCCAGCGCCGGCGGCGGCGGCGGGCCAGCCGCGGCCGGGTTCGCGTTCGGCCGGCTACCGACGCACACTCGTGATGTGGATGTTCCCGCATTGCGCTGGGTGGGCCCGCCCGCCGGGCCGGCCATCGCGCTCCTGGACCAGACCAGGCTGCCGGCCGATGAGGCCATCGTCACCTGCACCGACGTCCCCGAGCTGGTGACGCGCGATCCGCCGGCTGGTGGTGCGCGGCGCGCCGCTGCTCGGGGTGGCGGGCGCCTACGGCGTGGCGCTCGCCGCGTGCCGTGGTGATGACGTGGCCGCGGCCGCGGCCGCGATCGAGGCGGCCCGGCCGACCGCCGTCAACCTGGGCTGGGGAGCCCGCCGCGCCCTGGCCGCCCATCAGCGGGCGCTGGAAGGTCAAGGACCAGATGCGAAACGGGAGGCCGCAGCGGCTGCCGTCGCCGAGGCGGCAGCGATCGCGGCGGCGGACGCCCAGGCGAGCGCGGCCATGGCGGCGCTGGGCCTGACCCTGGTCCCCGCGCGGGCCCGGATCCTGACGCACTGTAACACCGGGGCGCTGGTCTCGGCGGGGGAGGGAACGGCCTTCGCGGTGATTCTCGCGGCGCACCGCGCGGGCCGGCTGGCCCGGCTGTGGATCGACGAGACCCGGCCGCTGCTGCAGGGCGGCCAGGCTGACCGCCTATGAAGCGAGCCGGGCCGGGATACCGCATATGGTGCTGGCCGACGCGGCCGCCGGGTCGCTGCTGGCCGCGGGCCTGGTGGACATGGTCCTGATCGGCGCGGACCGGATCGCCGCCGACGGCAGCGTCGCGAACAAGGTCGGCAGTTACGGCCTCGCGGTGCTGGCCCGCCATCACCAGGTGCCGTTCGTGGTGGTGGCGCCGACCTCGACTGTCGACCCGACCACGCCCGACGGCGGGGCCATCGAGGTGGAGATGCGGCCGGGGGAGGAGGTCACCCGGATCGCCGGAGTACCGGTGGCGCCGGCCGGGACGGCCGGTTACAACCCGGCCTTCGACGTCACGCCGCCCGAGCTGATCACGGCCATCGTCACCGAACGCGGGATCGCGCAGCCCGTCACAGCGGGTAACCTGCGTCTGCTGGGCGGGGGCCGTGGTCCGCAGGACGGTCCCCTTGCCGCCGTTTACATGGAACGATGGGGCTTATGAAAGGTCGCGTGCTGGTCGTCGATGATGACGCTGCTCTCGCCGAGATGCTGGGGATCGTCCTGCGAGGCGAGGGCTTTGAGCCAACCTTTGTGTCCGACGGGGACAAGGCCATGGAAATGTTCCGGGAGACCCGCCCGGATCTGGTGCTGCTCGACCTGATGCTGCCGGGCATGGACGGGATCGACGTCTGCAGGCAGATCCGCGCCGAGTCCGGTGTGCCGATCGTGATGCTCACCGCCAAGAGCGACACGGTGGACGTGGTGCTCGGGCTCGAGTCGGGCGCGGACGACTACATCGTCAAGCCGTTCCAGTCCAAGGTGCTGATCGCGCGGGTCCGGGCCAGGCTGCGCCGGACCGACGACCCCGCGCCGGAGATGCTGCAGATCGGCGACGTCAGCATCGACGTGGCGGGCCATGCGGTCACCCGGGCGGGCCAGCCGCTCAACCTGACCCCGCTCGAGTTCGACCTGCTCGTGGCGCTGGCCCGCAAGCCACGGCAGGTGTTCACCCGGGAGGTGCTGCTGGAGCAGGTCTGGGGCTACCGGCATGCCGCCGATACCCGCCTGGTCAACGTCCATGTGCAACGGCTTCGTGCCAAGATCGAGAAAGATCCCGAGCGCCCGGAGATCGTCGTGACGGTTCGCGGCGTGGGCTACAAGGCCGGGCCGGGCTGATTCCGGTCCGCCAGGCCTGGCCGAGCCTAGGCCCGGCCGGGTCCGGTCAGCGGAGAAGGGTCATGAGGGTAGCGACCAGCAGGATCGCCGGGGGCGGCAGGCTCCTGCGCGGTCTGGGCCACGGGCGGCAGCGCCAGGCCGGCGGCACCGCCACGGCGCCGTCCGCTGACCTACCCCGGCTCGATGACGAGCGCCTGCTGACGTTCGATGGGCCGGCCACCGACCTGGCCGCGCCGGCAGGCGCCCGGGACTGGCCAGTGGCCGTCCCGGCCGATGTCATCGGCCGGGCGCTGCGGGCGGCCCGCCGGCTGGCCATCGCCGGCCGCAAAGGGCTCACCGCCGCCGTCGGGCACCTGCGGGAACGCTGGGCCAGATCGCTGCAGTTGCGGGTGGTCAGCACCACGCTGGTGATCTCCGGCGTGGTGGTCACGGTGCTTGGCCTGTTCCTGATGCAGTACATCGCGAGCGACGTCCTGCAAGCCGACGCGGCCCGCGCGGTGAACGTGGTGGGCGACGGAGTGCTCACCGCTGAGGCCAAGCCCTGGCTCAGCACGAACCCGGGCGCGGCGACCGCGCAGCAGCTGTGGGATCTGGCGCGCCAGCTGCAGGCCCGGACCGGCCCAGGTGACTACAGCATCGCGATCCTACTCGCCAAGCCCAGCCAGCAGTACGCCGCGAATACCGCCGGCGGGGTTTCCGGGATTCCCGACGCCGCCCGTACCCTGCCGGCCGCGCTGCGCAAGAGCGTCGCGGAGCTCCAGGAGCAGGGCGCCCAGAACAAGCTGAGCTACCAGCTGACCAGCCTGGCTTACTCCGGATCCAAGGGCGTGGTGCCCGGGTTCGCGTTCGGCGCACCGCTGGGCAGCTATTACCAGCTCTACTACTTCTTTCCGCTGTCCGACGAGCAGCAGAACCTGGCGCTGGTGCAGCGCATCATGCTGCTGGTCGGCCTGGCCCTGGTCGTCCTGCTGGCCGGGATCGCCTCCCTGGTCACCAGGTGGGTCGTGGTGCCGGTCCGGCAGGCCGCCAGCGGCGCGCAGCGGCTTCGCGAGGGCCGCCTCCACGAGCGGATGGCGGTACGCGGAACCGACGAGCTGGCCGCCGTGGCGACCTCGTTCAACGATATGGCGGCCAGCCTGCAGGAGAAGATGCGCCAGCTCGAGGACCTCACCCAGGTCCAGCGGCAGTTCGTCTCGGACGTGTCACACGAGCTGCGGACGCCGCTGACCACCATCAAGATCGCGGCGGACGTCATCTTCGCCTCCCGCGGTGACCTGGACCAGGCCGCGGGCAGGTCCGCTGAGCTGCTGCTGAGCCAGCTGGAGCGGTTCGAGTCGCTGCTGGCCGACCTGCTCGAGATCAGCAGGCATGACGCGAATGTCGCCACGCTGGACCCCGAACCTGTGGACGTATGTGACGTGGTGCGGAATGCCGCCGACGTGGCGCAGCAGCTGGCCGAGCGGCGCGGCGCGAAGATCGGGTTCAGGCTGCCCGCCGAGCCATGCGTGGCCGAGATTGATCCGCGGCGGGTCGAGCGGATCCTGCGGAACCTGCTGGTCAACGCGGTCGAGCATGGTGAGGGCAAGGACGTGCTGGTCACCGTGGCCGGGGACTCGGGCGCGGTGGCGGTGGCGGTGCGCGATTACGGGGCCGGGCTCCGGCCGGGCGAGGAACACCAGGTGTTCGACCGGTTCTGGCGGGCCGACCCAGCCCGGGCCCGGAGCACCGGCGGCACCGGCCTGGGCCTGTCCATCGCGCTGGAGGACGCCCGGCTGCACGGCGGCTGGCTGGAGGCGTGGGGGGAAAGCGGCCGGGGCGCCCTGTTCCGGCTGACGCTGCCGAGATCGGCTGGCGCGCACCTGGAAGGCTCGCCGCTCCCGCTCGTGCCCGACGAGGCGCGCCGATGCCCGGGCCAGCTTGCCCGGGCTGGACCTGACGGGCGACGGCATCACGGCGGGCGCCGCTGGCGGCGCCGGGCACCGGGGCGGTGACGCATGACTGAGCCCCGGCGCCTGGCCAGGGCGGCGGCCATGGCGGCCGCGGTGGGCCTGGTCGCCTGCGGCTGCGCCATGGTCCCGGCCAGCGGGAACGTTCATACCCAGGCCATCCCCCAGGCCGGCACCGGGCAGGACAACCCGCAGCTCATCCCGGTGGGGCCGGTGCCGGGCGGCAACCAGGTCGCGATCGTGAGCGGCTTCCTGGCGGCCAATGCCAGCTTCGCCAACGATCCGGGGGTGGCCCTGCAGTACCTGACGCCCGCCGAGCGCAACAGCTGGCACCCGGACGGTGGCGTGACGGTGGTGGGCAACCTGCAGAAGAGCCCGACCACCAGCTTCCCGAAACGGCAGGGCAGCCTGCCCAGCGATCAGGCGACCACGGTCCAGGTGACCGGCGTGCAGCAGGCGACGCTGACCGGCAGCGGCCAGTACCTGACCTCCGCGTCGGCCGAATCACCCAGGATCGTGTACGAGTTCAGGCTGATCAAGATCAACAACCAGTGGCGCATCGACCACTTGTGCGAGGTCGGCAGCTCGCCCAGGACCTGCACGCCGACGTCCCAGCTGCTGCTCACCACCGATGAACTGGAGCGCGCGTATCAGCGGCGGAACCTGTATTTCCTCGACCCGTCCGGCCAGACCCTGGTACCCGACCCGGTCTTCGTCCCGCAGAACGACACCAACAGCGATCTGGCCACTGAGCTGGTCAAGGGGCTGTTCAAGAACCCGCAGGGCTGGCTGTCGGGCGCCGCGCAGACCGCCTTTCCGGCCGGCACCAGGCCGCTCGGCCAGGTCAAGATCAACGGTCCGGTGGCGACCGTCAATCTGGGCATGTCCGCGGCCGCCGCGCGCTCAGTGAACCGGGCGCAACTAGCCGCCCAGCTGGTCTGGACGCTGACCAGCAGTTCCTACGGACCGTCGGCCATCGAGTCGGTTGAGCTACAGATCAACGGCCGCACGGTGCCGCTGAACGGCAGCCAGTACCAGTTGCCGAAGATGTATCAGCCGTGGCTGAGCCAGCCGGCGACCGCTGGCCCGTACTTCGTCAGCCAGAACGGGCCCGTCCGGATGGTCAACGGTGCCGCGCGGCCCGGCTCCGGCCGCGCCGCTGCCGACGCACCCGGTCTCCGGGCAGGCCGGGACGCTGGCCGCACCGGCCCTCAGCACCGTCGCAGCGGCACCCCGCGAGCAGGAACTGGCTGGCATCTCGGCGGACGGCCAGACCGTCTTCATCGGTGGCGTCAGCCCGAACGCGGCCCTGACCCCGAAGCGCCCGGGCGGCTTCCCCACCTCGCTGAGCTGGGACCGCAATGGTGATCTCTGGGTCGCGGCGGGCAGTTCCGCCTGGATGCTGACGCCGGGCACCGGTTCCACCGTGCAGGTCGACCTGGGATTGCCCGTGGGCGAGGAGGTGACGGCGCTGCGGGTCGCACCGGATGGCGTCCGGATTGCCATGCTCGTCAAGAAGTCGGCGGGCGGCTCCCAGCTGCTGCTGGCCGCCATCACCCACGCCGATAACGGCGCCACGGCATCGATCGGGCAGACGGTGGCCATCGGGACGGGCGCGCCCGATCCACAGGCCCTGACCTGGTATGACGCTGATCACATCGTGGTCCTGGAGCGAACCGCGGCCGGCCCGCAGCTGGCGGTGATCCCGTTCAACGGCGGCCAGCCGACCCCCATCCCGACCTTGGCCGGCACGGTGTCGGTCACGGCCGGCGGAGCCCGGCTGGCCGTGGGCCTGTCCAACGGTCAGCTGGATGTCTCGCCCGGCCTGAACGGACTGTGGACCCAGGTGGCCGCGGCAGGCAGCGCCCCGGCCTATCCCGGGCTGAGCCTGTCCGGATCGAGCGCTGTCGTGCCTGTCTGGCGTGATGACGGCGGCAATACGCTGGCGGCTTAGTTCGGCAGGATGCTGCTGCTGCTACCTGACATCCGGCTCGTCTGGGGCTAGCGTCGTTTCATGGCACCCGCCCGGGTCCGTGGTTGCGTCGGGCAGGCTCCCGCGCAAGCGGGGGCCCAGCCTTGGCAAGCCGATGCCAGCCGCAGGCGAAACGGCCCACGTAAGGCGACTTCTTGTCGACTGATCACGGTGCGGCTTAGAAGTAAGTCCTGCCCCGCCGGAGGACCCGACGTCCGCCGGGCCGGGAGAAGGGTAGTAGTGGCACAAGGTCGCCGCGACCCCCTCAGCAGGCGAATGTGGGGTCGAAGACCAGGTCGGCCGGGCGGGTGTCACCTCAACGCGGGCAGAAGGGGGTTCCCAGGTGGACATCATCTTCAAAGGCCGGCACACGGACGTTCAGGACAAGTTCCGTGAGCGCGCGACGGCGAAGCTCGGCAAGATTGGGAAGCTGGATCAGAAGGCGATCAGGATCGATGTTGAGGTCTCGGCGGAGCGTAACCCGCGCCAGTCCGACCGGCGCGAACGCGTCGAGCTGACGATCACCTCGCGTGGGCCAGCCATCCGCGCCGAGGCGGCCGGCCAGGATCGTTTCGCCGCCCTCGACATGGCCCTGGCCAAGCTGGAGTCACGGCTGCGCCGCGCCGGAGACCGCCGCAAGGCGCGCCGCAGCGCGGCCGCGGCGAGCCGGGCCGATCAGGCCGTAGACCGAAGAACCCGCCGTCAGCGGCGCTGCCGGCGGCGCAGGCCGCCCCGGCCGCCGACCCCGGGTACGGCCGCGCTCACGCCCGGCGCCGGCGGCCCGCCGACATGGTCGGCGCCGGAGGGCCCTGACCCCCGGGCTCGACGATGTGGTGCCGATCGAGATGGAAGGCGACGGGCCGCTGGTCGTGCGGGAGAAGTTCCACCTAGCCCGGCCCATGGCCATCGACCAGGCGCTGTTCGAGATGGAACTGGTGGGCCACGACTTCTTCCTGTTCCGTGACGCGCTGGATGGCTGCCCTAGCGTCGTGTACCGGCGGCGCGGCTACCAGTACGGGGTAATCCGCCTCGTGGAGGAGCTGGACGGGCGCCGGGCAGCCCGGTTCGCCGCGGCAGCAGACAGTAGGCTCAAACGGCCAGGCCGGAAGGACGACGGATGTGGCCTCCGGGTAGCACCGGCGGCCCGGTTGCGGTCGCCAGGGTGGCGCGCTTGCGTCGCGGGCGCTGGTCGGCGAGAGTTTGACCACACGGCACCTCAGACCCAGGCGTTGATGCCTGCCCGTAGGCGGTGCCCCCGGCGCATCGCCGGATCGCTACCTGGAGGAGGTGTCATGGGCGGGAGCCGGGAGGTTAGCTCGTCACCGCCGGATGCCTCGCGGCAGCGGCCGGAGCCGATCCGCACCATGATCGTTGACGATCATGCGCTGTTCCGGCGCGGCCTGGAGATGGTCCTGGACGAGGAGCCTGACATCGAACTGGTCGGCCAGGCCAGCGATGGCGCGGAGGCGGTCGAGAAGGCCGCCGAGTCGCTGCCTGACGTCGTCCTGATGGATATCCGCATGCCGCGCAGCAGCGGGATCGAGGCCTGCCGGGCGATGAAAGAAGCCGCGCCGAGCGCCAAGATCATTATTCTCACCATCAGCGACGAGGAAGAAGACCTGTTCGAGGCGATCAGGGCGGGCGCGAGCGGCTACCTGCTCAAGGACATCCCCCTGGATGAGGTCGCCGAGGCGGTCCGGGCGGTCGACGGCGGGCAATCGCTGATCAACCCGTCCATGGCGGGCAAGTTGCTCACCGAGTTCGCGACCTTGGCCAGGCGGGACGGCGAGGCGCGGGCCCAGGAGGTGCCAGCGCCCAAGCTCACCGACCGCGAGATGCAGGTCCTCAAGCTGGTCGCCCGGGGCATGAACAACCGTGACATCGCCAAGGAGCTGTTCATCTCGGAGAACACGGTGAAGAACCATGTCCGCAACATCCTGGAGAAGCTCCAGATCCACTCCAGGATGGAAGCGGTCATGGTCGCGGTGCGGGAGAAGCTGATCGAGTTCAGCTAGCCGGTCAGGTCAGGGCGGCGATCTCGGCGCGCATCCGCTGTTCCAGGCGGGCCGGTGCCACGGTGCCGACGGTCACGTTGTCACAGCCGACCCAGGTCGCGGCCTCCCGCAGCGCCCGGGCCATCTGCGGCGCAGCCGCCGCGGACTGCAGGGATAGCTGGCGGGCCACCAGTGTCCGGCCGTCGCGGGCCGGATCAACGCGGCCGACCAGGGCGCCCCCGGCCAGCAGCGGCATGGCGAAGTAGCCGTGCACCCGCTTGGCGCTCGGCAGGTAGGCCTCCAGGCTGTGCTCGAACCCGAACATCCGCAAGGTCCGCTTCCGGTCCCAGATGAGCGAATCGAACGGCGACAGCAAGGTCACCCGGTGCCGGCCGCCGCGGTGGGCGGCACCCCGGCCAGCGCCGGCCGCGGCGGCCAGCGCGGCCGGATCGGCCCAGGCGGGCACCGGCGGCGCGCCATCCCGGGCGAGTGCGACCGGAGTCAGGCCAGCGCTCAGCGCGGCATCCTCGACCGAGATCCCGCCTGGCACCTTGCTCGCGCCGAAGCTCCCCAGCCGGTGGTAGTCGATCAGGTCGGCCCGGGTAGCCACGCCCAGGGCCCGGGCTGCGACCGCCACCAGATGGCTGATGCATTGCTCATCGGAGGGGTCAGCGTCAAGCAGCTGCGCGGGCAGCACCCGGTCGGGCAGGTCGTAGACGCGGCGCCAGCCGGTCCTGCGGGTGCAGATGACCTCCCCGGTGGTCAGCAGCCACTCGACGGCGATCTTCGTATCCGACCAGTCCCACCAGTCGGCGCCGCGCTTGGCCCCGCCCAGCTGCGTCGCGGTCAGCGGCCCCTCCGCCCGGAGCCGGTCCAGTACGCCCCGGACGGCCCCGTCATGGACCTGGTGCCAGTGCATGCCCCGGGCGCGGAACGCCCGGCGCCTGAAGCCGTAGTACGGCCACTCCTCAATCGGCAGGATGCACGCGGCGTGTGACCAGTATTCGAACGCGCCGGGCCGATCCGGATGCCAGTAGGCCCGCTCTATCCGGTCCCGGGAAACCGCCCCGAGCCGCGCGTAAGCGACCAGCTCGTGCGAGCGGGCGAGCACGCTGATCGTGTCCAGCTGGACCCCGCCCAGCCTGCGCAGCATGGCAGGCACGCCGCCGCGGCGCACCTCGGTGCCGATGTAGCCCTGGGCGCGCAGTGTCATCAGCCGGGCCTCAGCCGCGGACAGGGTCAGCTCGGGCGCGGCGGATAGGGGGCTGCGGGCCTCAGCCGCGGACCGGGTCAGCTCGGGCGCGGCGGATAGGGGGCTGCGGGCCTCAGCCGCGGACCGGGTCAGCTCGGGCGCGGCGGATAGGGGGCTGCGGGCCTCAGCCGCGGACCGGGTCAGCTCGGGCGCGGCGGATAGGGGGCTGCGGGCCTCAGCCGCGGACCGGGTCAGCTTGGCAGCCGGGGGAGCTGGGTTGGTCACGACGAGCGAGCCTAGCCGGATGCTCTGACATTCCGGGCACGGGCATTCCGGGCAGCGGGACTTCCGGGCCACGGCGACGGGCCCGCCGTCGGCGTGCGGGAGTTAGCGGGGAAAGCCGTTAATGCCGGGTTTTGCCAGGGTCCGGCTCAGTACCAGTCATCGAAGATGTTGGTGGCCAGCGCCAGCAAGCCGCCCACCACGGCGATGGCCAGGCCCAGCCAGAACACCCACCACGTCGGCCCGAAGACCAGCGCGAGGCCGCCGACCACGAAGCCGACCATGACGGTCGCCACCGCCACCCAGGACACCGGCCGCCCGTGGAAGGCATGCGGCGGAAACCACTCGCCGGGGTCATACGCGGCCTGCGCCTGGATGCGCTGGCTCCGCTCGTCCACGGCGCCGTCGAAGCCGGCCTGATCCGATGCGGCACCGCCGATGGTGCCCGGCTCCACCTGGTTCGACATGCGCGCTGCTCCTCTCGTCCTGCTTACCCGCCGTGCATATCATTGTGGCCAGCACCCCTGACACGCGAGCACCCGGCCCCTGCTTGGCGCACAGGCTCGGTTTCATCCCGCGTCTCGCCTACCATGGCTGTAAATACGGTGTGCCGGTGAGCCGCCTCGCTATCGCCCGCCCGGCAAGTGTCACCCTGACCGCACCACGGCGGCAAACCGGTCCGTGGCCAGACGATCCGCGAGGAGCGCGAAGAGCAGTGCCAGTCATTATCGATAGTGTCCTTCGCGCTGGCGAAGGCAAGCTACTCCGCAAGCTCAAGCGTATTGCGGCGCAGGTCAACTCGATCGAAGAGGACTTCGCCGCGCTCAGCGACGCCGAGCTCCGGGCGATGACGGATGAACTGCGGCAGCGTCACGCCGATGGCGAGTCGCAGGATGACCTGATGCCCGAGGCGTTCGCGGCCGTCCGCGAGGCGGCCAAGCGGACCATCGGCCAGCGGCACTTCGATGTGCAGCTGATGGGCGGGGCCGCGCTGCATATGGGCAACATCGCGGAGATGAAGACCGGTGAGGGCAAGACCCTCACCAGCGTGCTGCCCGCCTACCTGAACGCACTGTCGGGCAAGGGCGTGCACGTCGTCACCGTCAACGATTACCTGGCCAAGCGCGACGCCGAGTGGATGGGGCGGATCCACCATTTCCTGGGCCTGCAGGTGGGGGTGATCCTGGCCCAGATGGAGCCGGACGAGCGGCGCAAGCAGTACGAGGCCGACATCACCTACGGCACCAACAACGAGTTCGGTTTCGACTACCTCAGGGACAATATGGCCTGGGGCCTGGAGGAATGCGTCCAGCGCGGGCACAATTTCGCGATCGTGGACGAGGTCGACTCCATCCTCATCGACGAGGCACGTACCCCGCTGATCATCAGCGGGCCGGCCGACCAGAACAGCCGGTGGTACCTCGAATTCGCCAAGATCGCGCCCAGGCTGCGGCGCGGCGAGGACGGGGAGGGCGATTATGAGGTCGACGAGAAGAAGCGGACCGTCGGCATCCTGGAGTCCGGCGTCGAGAAAGTCGAGGACTGGCTTGGCATCGACAACCTGTACGAGTCGGTCAACACGCCGCTGGTCAGCTTCCTGAACAACGCCCTCAAGGCCAAGGAACTGTACAAGAAGGACAAGGACTACGTCATCATCAACGGCGAGGTCCTGATCGTCGACGAGTTCACCGGCCGGATGCTGCACGGCCGCCGGTACAGCGAGGGCATGCACCAGGCCATCGAGGCCAAGGAAGGCGTGCAGATCAAGGACGAGAACCAGACGCTCGCCACGATCACGCTGCAGAACTACTTCCGGCTCTACGACAAGCTCGCCGGGATGACCGGTACCGCCCAGACTGAGGCGAACGAGTTCCACCAGACCTACAAGCTCGGCGTGGTGCCCATCCCCACGAACATGCCGATGATCAGGGCCGACCAGGCCGACATGGTCTACCAGACGGCGCAGGCGAAGTTCGAGGCGCTGGTCGAGGACATCGCCGGGCGGCACGAGGCGGGCCAGCCGGTGCTGGTCGGCACGACCAGCGTCGAGAAGTCCGAGCTGGTGTCCAGGATGCTCAAGCGCCAGGGCATCCCGCACGAGGTCCTGAACGCCAAGTACCACGAGCGTGAGGCCGCGATCGTGGCCCAGGCGGGGCGCAAGGGCGCGGTCACCGTGGCGACCAACATGGCCGGCCGCGGCACCGACATCATGCTGGGCGGCAACCCCGAGTTCATCGCTGACCTCGAGCTGCACCACCGGGGCCTGTCGCCGGTGGACACGCCGGAGGATTTCGAGGCGGCCTGGCCCGAGGCGGTCGAGAAGGCCCGGCGGGCGGTGGCCGAGGAGCATGAGGAGGTCGTCGCGGCGGGCGGCCTGTACGTGCTCGGCACCGAGCGGCACGAGTCGCGGCGGATCGACAATCAGCTCCGCGGCCGGTCCGGCCGGCAGGGCGACCCCGGCGAGTCCAGGTTCTACCTGTCGCTCGAGGACGACCTGATGCGGATGTTCAATGCCGACAAGGTCGCGCACATCATGGAGTGGCTGAAGACCCCGCCGGAAGTGCCCATCGAGTCCAAGACGGTCAGCCGCTCGATCAGGTCCGCGCAGACGCAGGTCGAGCAGCAGAACTTCGAGATCCGCAAGGACCTGCTGAAGTACGACGACGTGATGAACCGGCAGCGGCAGGTCATCTACGCCGAGCGCCTGCAGGTGCTCGAGGGCGCCGACATGCACGAGCAGATCCGCGGCATGATCGACGACGTCGTGGCCGGCTACGTGGCCGGCGCCACCAGCGAGGGATTCCCCGAGGAGTGGGATCTCGATCAGCTGTGGCGCGCGTTCCGCCAGCTGTACCCGGTGGGGCTCTCCCTGGACGAGCTCATCGAGGAGGCGGGCGGCGAGCGGGCGGGCCTGTCGGCCGAGTTCATCACCCAGATGATGCAGCAGGACGCGCAGGCCGCCTACGAGCGGCGCGAGGCGGAGCTGACTCCCGAGGTGATGCGCGACCTGGAGCGGCGCGTGGTCCTGTCGGTGCTGGACCGCAAGTGGCGCGAGCACCTGTACGAGATGGACTACCTGCGCGAGGGCATCGGCCTGCGAGCCTGGGCCCAGCGGGATCCGCTGGTGGAGTACCAGAACGAGGGCTACACGATGTTCGACACGATGAAGGAAGGCATCAAGGAGGAGTCGGTCGGCAGCCTGTTCAACCTGCAGGTGCAGGTGCAGGAGAGCCCGATCGTGGAGCAGCCGCCCGCCGCGGACGGGGCCCTGGCCGGGCCGGGAACGGCGCCGGCGGCCGGTGCCGGAGCGCGACCGGCCCCGGCGGGCGGCGGCACGGCAGCGGCGCCACGGGCGGACCTGCGGGCGGCGGTGCTGCGGGCGGGACTGCGCAGCGGCCTGGTCCGGCGGGCAGGCCGGGCGGGCCGCGGCCGCGGGACCCGCGCGGCGGCCCCAGGCGGCCGGGCAGGCAGCCGCCGCGCCGGACGCTCCGGCGGTTCCCGCGGGCCTGGCCCGCGGCCTGGAGGCGCCCAGGCGGCCGGGCCGGCTCCAGTACACCGCGCCCAGCGCCGACACGCCCGGCCAGGCCGAGATGCACACCGAGACGAGGACCGGCAACGGCAGCGACTTCTCCCGGGTCGGGCGGAACGCTCCGTGCCCGTGCGGCTCGGGCAAGAAGTTCAAGCAGTGCCACGGCGACCCGCGTAACAGGTAGCGCTGGCCAGGCCCCGGGCCCGAGTGCCCGGGCCCGGGCGCCGGGTCAGGCCGCCTCCACGGCGGTGCAGCGCCACCGCGCTGGCGTGGCGGCGCGGCCGGGCCCGGCCCGGCGCGGGCCGTCTCGCTCCAGCCGCACGGCCAGCGCACGCACCCGGGGCCCGAACCTCACCACTACCGTCATCTCCACCACGTCGGCCGCCGGCCGCGAGGCCACGACGCGGCGCACCAGCGGCCGCTCGCGCGGCCGCGAGCATCGGCCCTAGCCGCCTGATGTGCCGCCGCGCCTGCTCGCTGGTCCACGGCACGATCTGCCTGGGCGGCCGGGATCCGGCCAGCGTCTCGGCGAGCACCTGGGCGAACTTGCCCGGCCAGCTGCCGTCCGGGCCGCGGTGGCCGTCTGGTCCGCCGCCGTCTAGGGCCGTCCGCGCCGTCGGCTGGCCGGCGCTCTCCGGTCCGCTGGTGCGCTGGGCGGCCGTGTCGTGGTGCGCCGTGGTTGTGTCGTGGTGGCCTGTGGCTGTGTGTGCTGGCCCGCGGCTGTGTCCCGGTGGCCCGCGGCCTGGAACTCGTCGTCGTAAGGAGGCGCGGAATCGGGCACCGCGAGCCTGCGGACCGAGGTCGCGTCGGGCAGCGGCCGGCCCTCGTCGGGCGGCCTGCCCAGGTCAGGCACGAGCGGCAGCACCGGCGGCCGCAGCGAGGCTGGGGACGGCGGCCGATGGCTGGCGGGCGGGGTTGGCTGCGGCATGTCATGAGTTGTACTCGGAACCGGTGACATTTCCTGGCCCGGCCGGACTGGCATGCCCGGGCCCGGCGCGGCGCTGGAATGCCCGGCCCGGCGGGCTGGTTGACTTCTCGTGGGACCAGAACGGGTCCAGAACCTACTCGCTGTGCCTGCCCAGGCAGGCCGCCCCGGGAGTATCTCAGTGTCGCTGCCACCTCTAGTCACGCCGGCCGCCGAACTCACCGTCGATGAAGTGCGGCGATATTCGCGGCATCTGATCATCCCGGAGATCGGGATGGCCGGGCAGAAGCGGCTCAAGAACGCCAAGGTGCTGTGCGTGGGCGCCGGCGGCCTCGGCTCGCCCGCGCTGCTCTACCTGGCCGCCGCCGGCGTTGGCACGCTGGGCGTCATCGACTTTGACGTGGTCGACGAGTCGAACCTGCAGCGCCAGATCATCCACGGCCAGTCCGACGTCGGCCGGCCGAAGGCCGAGTCCGCGCGGGACAGCATCAAGGAGATCAACCCCTACGTCAACGTCGTCCTCCACACCGGGCAACTCGATTCCGACAACGCGCTGCAGATCTTCGCTGACTACGACCTGATCGTGGACGGCACCGACAACTTCGCCACCAGGTACCTGGTCAATGACGCGTGCGTGCTGCTCGGCAAGCCGTACGTGTGGGGATCGATCTACCGGTTCGACGGCCAGGCCAGCGTCTTCTGGGCCGAGTACGGCCCGTGCTACCGGTGCCTGTACCCGGAACCGCCGCCCCCGGGGATGGTTCCGTCCTGCGCCGAGGGCGGCGTGCTCGGGGTGCTGTGCGCATCGATCGGCTCCATCCAGGTCAACGAGGCCATCAAGGTCATCACCGGCGTGGGCGAGCCGCTGGTCGGGCGCCTGATGATCTACGACGCGCTGGAAATGAGCTACCGGACGCTCCAGGTCAGGAAGGACCCGGAGTGCGCGGTGTGCGGGACGAACCCGACGATCACGGAGCTGATCGACTACGAGGCCTTCTGCGGTACGGTCTCCGAGGACGCCCAGCGGGCCGCGTCGGGCTCGACGATCACGGTCACCGAGCTCAAGGAGATGCTGGACGGCGACGAAAAGATCTTCCTGGTGGACGTCCGG
>CAVZKE010000005.1:0-447512 GCA_963775745.1 uncultured Actinomycetota bacterium | reverse complement strand
CGGGATTCCAGTTTCGAGCCGAAAATCGTCGCCAAGAGGCAGCGGCGGCTGACCGGTGTGGATGAGCTGGTGATTTCCCTGTCGGCGAAGGGGCTGACGCATGGGAGATCTGCGCGCACCTGGCCGGGGTGTACGGCGCGGAGGTCTCGAAGCAGACGATCACTGCGATCACCGACCGGGTGATGGAGGGCATGGCAGAATGGCAGAACCGGCCTCTCGATGCCGGGCGGTTTCTAGCGAACGTCGCGAATCATTCCGTTGCCTGCTGGCGGTCCCATCGTCGCATGAGCTGGCGGGGGGTCTTGTCGTTGAGGCAGATGCGCGGCCGGTCGTTGAGTTCGGCGGCGACCTGGGCGAGGTGTTGAGCGGTCCATATCCCGAGGTCGGTTCCCTTGGGGAAGTACTGGCGCAGAAGGCCGTTGGTGTTCTCGTTGCTGCCGCGCTGCCAGGGCGAGTGCGGGTCGGCGAAGTAGATCTTCAGGCCGGTGGCCTGCTCGATGCGCTCGTGCTGGAACATCTCGTTGCCCTGGTCCCAGGTCAGCGTCCGGCGCAGCTGCGGCGGCACGGCAGCGAACGCGCCGATCAGGGCGTCGCCGACGGACTGGGCCGAGTGATCGCCGGGCAGCTTCACCAGCACGGTGTGCCTGGTCTTGCGTTCGACCAGCGTGGCGATCGCGGATCGCTGCGCGGCGCCGACGATGAGGTCGCCTTCCCAGTGCCCGGCCTGGCGCCGTGATCCGGCGGCCAGCGGCCGCTCGCGGATCGACCTCATGTTCGTGGACTGCCGGAGCGCTCCCTCGCGGGACCGGCCCCGACTGCGGTGGTGCCGGTAGGTGCGGCCGGTGCGCAGGCTCGCTGGCCCGGCGGGGATGATGAGGCCGCGGTAGATGCCTTCGTAGATGGTCTCGGCGCACACATGCCAGGCAGCCCGCCGCGGGTAGCGGCGCCGCAGCCAGCGGCTGATCTGGGCCGGTGACCAGCGCTTGCCCAGCTTGCCGGCGACGACCTCGCGCAGCTGCGCATCGCAGTCAAACCTGCGGTGCTTAGGCCGCCTGCGCCGCACGTAGGCCTGGCTGTGCGCATACCAGGGCTGATAGCGGCCGTCTGGCTTGCGGTTCCTGGCGAGCTCCCGGTAGACGGACTGGTAACTCTTCCCGACCGCGCAGCGATCACCTCGACGGGCTCACCGCAGGCTAGCCCGTCAGCGATCTCGATCCGGTCGTCCTGGCTCAGATACCTCGGGCTGACAGGCGTCTCGATGAAGCTCACGCTGCCAGCGTCGATGAACCACAGCGACCCGCAGCTGAGCGACACGCCGACCCGCCCCGCGGCCTGAGACCCCGACAATCCCGTTCTGATCAGCTCGAAGTAACGGCCCTTGACCCCGGCCTGGATCTTGTTCCACGCATACCTCGGCATGCGAACCCCTCACGTCAGGATTCGCAACCACCGGTAGAAACCAAGCCGTCTACGCCGTGCTTTTCATCGATGCGGTTAACGTGAAGATCCGGGAGGGCCAGGTCGCGAACCGGCCTATCTACCTGGTCCTGGGTGTCACCGTGGACGGCGAGCGTGACGTGCTGGGCCTGTGGGCCGGGGAGCACGGCGGCGGGGAAGGGGCGAAGTACTGGCTGCGGGTCTTGCCGGAAATAAAGAACCGCGGTGTCCGGGATGTGTGCATGCTGGTCTGCGACGGGCTGAAAGGCCTGCCCGACGCCGTCAGCGCCGTGTGGGAGAAGACAATCGTGCAAACATGCATTGTTCATCTCCTGCGGAATTCGTTCAAGTACGCCTCAAAGCGCGACTGGGCGCAGATCGCGAAAGACCTCAAGCCCGTCTACACCGCGGCGTCCGAGGCGGAAGCCCTTGACCGGTTCGCCGGGTTCTCCGGTAAGTGGGAGAAACGCTACCCGGCCATCATACGGCTCTGGGAGAACGCGTGGGCGGAATTCGTGCCATTCCTGGCCTTCGACCGGGAAATAAGGACTGTCATCTGCACCACCAACGCCATCGAATCCATCAATGCCAGGCTACGGCGGGCCGTAAACGCCCGCGGGCATTTCCCCACCGAGCAGGCCGCGCTCAAGTGCCTCTATCTGGCGATCATGAGCCTGGACCCCACCGGCCGGGGCCGCAAGCGCTGGACCAACCGGTGGAAGGCCGCCCTCAACGCCTTCGACATCACCTTTGACGGGCGCCTGTCCGCAGGACGGAACTAGAACCCACAAGATCAGTTACACCGAAGACTTGACAGACCCCACGGCGTCAGTCGGGCCAGCTGGGTACGGCTCGGCAGACGCTCGGTGATCTGGGCCAGCAGTTTGCGGTTCTCGGGATCCGCGCTGGCCGCCTCAACGACCTGCTCGATGTCGGCAAGTTCTTCGGGGTTTGTTGGGACAAGAGCCAGGAGGGCGGTCTCAAGCGCGCTGTAGTCCTCCCCGGTGAAGTCCGGCAACAGGACTGCCGACCGGGGCCGCTCAAAGCTCGCCAGCATCGCATCCATCGCGTTTTCCTGTCGCTGGAGGATCGAGTTCACAGTTGTTGGCGGCGGCCATGTCCCGGAGGGTGATGTCGACATGGGCCCAAGCCTGCGCTCGAAGGCGCTCGATCACCTCAAGGAGAGGGCCCGCCTCCTGCGGTGGGTTTCCGGCCCAGGAAGGCAGCTGGACGGGCAGCTCGGCGCGGGAGCGGATCTCGCCATCGAGGGCTGCCAGGCGCTGGAGGGTGTAGTTGGCGGCATCGAAGGCGGTGCAGCCGCGGTAGATCTGGCCGCGTTCGTTAAATAGCCGTCCGATGAACTGGTGCTCGCCGATTTCATCTTCAGTCCACTTGTCCCACAGGATGTGGTGCATGACTGCCATCGGGTCGGTTGCCGGGTTGTCGAAGACGAGCTCGTAGCCCTGCTGGCGGATGGCGTCGATGAGGTGTGCGGTCGCCTTGGCCTGCATGCCGTCGGCGAGCACGCCGTCGTCGTCGTACCGGGCGCCCGGGAAGTCGATCGGCGCCCAGGCAAAGTCGTCCGGGCGCATGAAGTTGTAGACGAAGACCCGGCGCAGCGCCTCCTGCACGTGCGGAGCTGGCGGCGTCTTGCGGCCTCGGCCTGGGCGGCGGCCCATCCAGGCCCTGATTTCCTCCGCGCGGCCGGGATGCCAGCCCGCGGTCTCGCCCACCGTGACATCTGGTTCGGGGAAATCGGCATACCGCAGCCGCCAAATGCTGACTGTCTTGGGCTCGACGCCACACATGGCTGCGATGTCTGCGACTCCGAACAGCCTCTTGACCACGACCACACCCTTAGTTTGTAAAGGATCATCTGCAAACTAGGAGAGCTCGGCTTGGTTTGTCGACCGTCATCTACAAACACACGGCCGTTCCAAGATCGTTTTGGGGTTGAATCACGATTCGTGACGGAGTGTTGCGATCTGATCATGAGCGGCGTGCCGGGCGGGGGAATGTGACGAAGCCCCGGTAGGAACAGGGGTCCTCTCACAGATCCCAGCCACCGGAGCTTCGTGGTGGGTCAGTCTGTCATTTGCGCTGCCGGGTCCGCGCCGGCCGGGCCGGTCGTGTCGGTCCCTGTCTCGGATGTGTGCTGTGAGCTGCTGGAACTGTTCGCCGGGGTGCCGGACGGCCGGGCGGGCCAGGGCAGGGATCATCCTGTTGCGGCGGTGCTGGCGCTGGCCGCGGCGGCGGTTGTGGCCGGGATGAAGGGCTACACGGCGATCACTGGCTGGGTCGCTGACGTGCCGGCGGCGATCCTGGCCGATCTGTACCTGCGCAGCGGTGCCGCTCCCGCGCCGCCGCCGTCGAAGACCACGATCTGGCGGGTGCTGACCGATGCCGACGCCGGGGGATTCGACGCGGCGGTCGGCACCTGGCTGATGAATCTCGCCGGGTTCACCGCACCGGCCACAGCCGGCCCTGCCGGCGAGGAGGCAGGCTCGATGGCGTTGATGCAGGTGAGGCTGGATGGCAAGGCGGTCCGGGGCGCGAAAGACGCTGACGGGAACCAGGTCCGGCTGCTCGCGGCCCTGGTCGGCCCGGACGCCGCCGCCTCGGTGGTCGCGGCGCAGGCCGGGGTCGGCAAGAAGACGAACGAGGTGCCGATGGCCGCGGTGGTGCTGGACCAGATTGACCTGAATAACAAGGCCGTGACCGCGGACGCGCTGCACACGGTCAAGGCCACCGCGAACCACATCCATGACCATGGCGGCGAGTTCGTGCTCCCGGTGAAGGAGAACCGGCGGGCCCTGTTCGACGCCCTCGACGCGCTGCCGTGGGCCCAGGTCCCGGTCGCCCATACCGCCACCGGCAAGGGCCACGGCCGGATCACCACCCGCACCATCCAGGTCCTGCCCGCCCCAGGCGACCTGCCGTTCCCGCACGTCAGCCAGGTATTCCTCATCGAGCGGTACGTCACGGACCTCAACGGCCAGCCGGTCTCGGCCGTCGCCGCACCCGGCGTCGCCAGCCCGGAACCCGAGCAGGCAGGCCCCGCCGGCCTGGCCCGGTATGTCCGCCAGCAGTGGTCGGTCGAGTCCCTGCACTGGATCCGTTCTCCGTGGGTCTCCGGCCTGTCGTACGACGTTGCACCGGGAGCCCGCCGGAGAGCCTCTGCAACACAGCTCCGTGGGTGTCGTGCTCGTTGTCGCTGCTGTTCTGACGCTCGCCGTCTCCGGACGGGGCGCCTAGCACAACACCTGTGGCGCGACTACCCGGTGTTGATCAATCGCTGACCTGCTGGAACCGTAAAGATGCCCAGTTCGCCCCGGTCTGGACCCGCGGAGAACATCCGTGACACTCTGTACCAAGAAGACAAATCCAAGGTCAGAACCCGAAAGGGGCCCAGAATCATGGCTGCCCTGCGCAACCTCGCGATCGGGGCGCTCCGCCTGGCCGGACGCGTCGACGTCACCGAAGCCACCCGATGGGCCGGACGCTCCATGGACCGCCCCTTCACCATCCTCGGACTCACATCATGATCTTGGAACGGCCGTGTCTACAAACATGAGCCTTAGACTCCACCGCGGGGCTGATCTGGGCGTGGCTTCTTGCCAGGGAGTGGGTCCATTCACAGGCCTGCGCCGGGGGGCCGCCTGGACGCTGCCTGGACCGCCGGGGCCCTTCAGTCCGCCCCGGTTGAAGGCAGTGAGCGGATTGGCCGCCGCCCGGAAGTTCCGCGATGACCGATGGCCGCTGTTATCGCGGATATCCTCAATCGGGTGATCGGCCCTGCGCACTTCATTTTCTACGTCGGCGACCAGGCCGCTGCGACGGCATTCTGGCAGGTTGTCCTTGACTGCCCGCCGGCTCTTGATGTGCCCGGGATGACGGAATTCGCCCTCGGAACGCAGGTCGTGCTTGGCCTGATGCCGGAGGCCGGAATCAGAACCCTGCTGGGGCCAGAGTTGCCTGACCCGGCCTCCGCCCACGGCATCCCGCGTGCCGAGCTCTACCTCGTCGTGGACGACGCGGCGGTTTACCACGCCCGTGCACAGGCGGCCGGCGCGATCGAACTGTCCGCATTGACCCGGCGGTCCTGGGGGGACATCGCGGCTTACAGCCTCGATCCGGACGGCCATGTCATCGCCTTTGCCACCAGGCCCAACGAGTGATCACGGCCCTCTGGCACGTAACCGGCAGTGAGCCGCCTCTCCGGTGCCAGATCCTGCGCACCTGATCTGGCTGGATGCTGCGGACCCGCGCCCGGCTTCGCGCCGCCGCATCAGAAGCAGGTGTCTGTCACCAGAGGGGATTGAGCCCCATGGCTGACCATGAGCTAGCACAGCCTGATCGGCAGCTGTTGGACGCGGTGGCGCGACTCGCTGGCATCGACCGCGTATTGGTTGTGGATGAGACGCTAAGCGGGGAGTCCCGTGCGGCCTTTGCCGTCGCAGCTGGCGGTGACGAGCTTGTTGTCAAGCTGGTCCCGGGTGCCCGGCGGGCCATCGACAGCCAGCGGCGGCTGGTCCGCCTAGTCGGTGACCTGCGCCGGCGGGGGTTACCCCGCACCCGAGTACGTCGGCGTCGGGGAATCAGGCGACACCATCTTCACAGTCCAGCGACGCCTGCCAGGTCAGACCCTGCACCGGGGTCCCGGCATGCCGCCCGCACCCGAGTTGTTCGCCGCGGTACTCCCCAGCCTCCTTGCTGCCATCGAGCTGCAAGGCGGCGCAGGCGACCTGGCCCAGCCGCCATGGCCCGCCTGGCTGCTCGACACGATCGAAACCGGCGGTGACGGCTACTGCCTGCACGCCACCATGCGCCAGGCACCCCGCACCGCTGCGCTGCTCCGCCGCCTGCAGGCGCTGGCCCGGCGCAGCCGGCCGGACGAGGCCCGGACGCGGGACGTCGTGCACTTCGACCTGAACCCCGGAACATCCTCCATGCCGGAGGGCGCCTCAGCGGCGTGGTCGACTGGAAAATCCCGTTCGACGGAGCCGGACAGGGTAACCGCGGCTTCGACATCGCGACCTTGCTGTTCTACACCTACGACCTCGAGCCAACGCGGGAGGCGCTGCGGAAACGCGCATTTCAGCTCAGCGGCCTCGCGTGGACCACGGTATACCTGTGCCACCTCAGCCTGCGGCAGGTGGAATGGTCGCGGCGGCACAGCCCCGGGAGCGCCGACGAAGCACGTTTCATGGCCATCGCCGAAGCCGTGCTGCACGACTGCGAAGCGCAAGGCGCGTAACGAGACAGGCCCGAACGCCTCACAGCGACCCGGTGACCTGACCGCCGCGGCGGAGGCGAGACAAGGCACAGACCATAGGACCGGAACCCACACCACCGGGCGATCCGGCTGCCTTAGTCGCCGCAGCGGCAGCTGCGCACCGGCGGCACGCCTGAACGTCTCTGACCCGTCTTGATCTGATGCCTTACGGCACGCAGATCACCATGATCTGGATGCCGCAGCTACCCGCCGGCCGAGCGGCCGTTCGCGCGCAGATCTATTAGGCGGTTCGCGCACTTGACATGGGAGTACGCGCCAGCACGTTCCGTAACGGCGTTAATCGCCCGGCCAGCTGGACCTGCCGGGCCTGGCGCCGCCAGTGGTAATCGCGGCGTTAGCGAGAGACGCGCGGGCGTGTTTACGGGCGCCCGGGGATCACCTGGGGGGTGAGCTGTTCGATGTCATGGCGGGCGCGCAGCTCGGCGATCGCCGCGTCAAGCGGGCCTGCCGTGCTGGCGACCAGCTCAGCGAGCTCCTTCTGGTAGTGCTCGTGGCCGGAGGGGGAGACCAGGAAGATCATGCGGGCCGGGCCTGGGCCCGGGTTGGCGAATGCGTGCGGGCAGCCGCGCGGGACATACATCATGCTCCCTGGCCCGCCGCGGGCCACCGTGGCCCCGGTGTGCGACTGCCAGCTCTGCCAGTTGCCCGGGGTCCGGAACCGCGGTTCGAAGGCGAGCAGGTCGAGGTGGCCCGCCAGAACATAGAACAGCTCTTCGGCGTTGTGGTGCAGGTGAGCGCCGACGTCGAATCCCGGCCCGATGTTCACGACCTCGAACATCGACCAGGACTGCGAGTGCTCGTCGCCCACCTTGAGCGTCATGGCAGGTGAGACCCGTTGGCCCTCGCCAGGGCCCATTACGAAACCATCTGTCATGAATCGGATAATCCCACATCTTCAGCATCACAGGGCCTGCCGCAGACCAGACAATCAGACCAGCAGGTTTTGACCGCGGGCCACCTCGAGCGCCTGCGTGAGGGCGGGCCAGTTCCGTCTGCCTGAAGCGGCCGGCGAGGGTTGTGGCCTACGGTCTGGGTATGCCTGCCAGCAAGCGGCCTGCACCGCAGGACGCGCTCACCGCCACCCGGATCTTGCCCGGCGGGCTGGCCCGCGACGCCGGCGTCTTCGGGATTGTGAGCGAGCTGGCGCCCTTGCATCCCCGCAGCAACACCTTCCCGGGCGAGGTCTTCCTCCGCCTGGGCGCTGACGCGCTGCACTGGCGCGGGGCCAGCCGGGCCGATCCGGTGTCCTTGGAGGGAGCACGGCAGCGGTTCCGCCCGAGTGCGCATTCGGCGGCCGGGAGAACCACAAGTTCCGGTTCGCTGTCCTGGCCGTGGCGGCGCTGCGCGGGGGCGCCGAGCCTGACCTGCTCGACGAGGTCGCCTGGTGCCAGGCTGACGACTTCTGGCAGTACGCCTTGTTCGCAGCCATTGCCTACTTCCGCATCGCCGCCGACCGCGCGAGCGTGCCAGTGCACCAGGTAAGCCAGGAACTGACCCAGCGGCCGGACCCGCAGCCCGGCTGACCCGGCTCACGCCGATCCGGCCTCCAGGGCCGCTGCCAATAGGGCAATAGCCTGCAGCACTCACGCTGCTTACCGAGGCGACAGAACAGCCATTTCGGGGCGCAGTCGAGGCAGTCCGGGCGGATCGAGTTCCCGGCCATAACGGCGGCTATTCGTCAGCACATGTGCCGCCCGCCGGGATGGGCCATGCTCGGGAGCCAATTATCGATGGCAGTCGTGGTGGTAGCGAGCGGCGCCTGTCGGGCTGCGCCGCGGGATGGTACGTGGCTTACGGCGTGGCGGTGGTGATCACGGCGAACGCCGCGCCGGCGCGGCCTGGTGGGCCAAGATCGCATCCAGATCGTGCTCGCCCAACCGCCCGGCTGGCCGCGCTGCTGCCTGCTTGATCGGGGGCTCTGTCCGAGCGGAGTTGTACTCGCGCGGTTGGGGGTATGTGGCGCTCGGCGTCGGGCCGCCTCGGCAACGTCCGGCGCTGGCGGCATACCTGGCTGGGCGTGTTCCGGATGGGCAGGCCCCTCGACGGCAGCGAGCTATGTCGGGCAGGCTTACCCACCATGTCGTTGCTGCATGTACAGGTAGTGAGCCCAGCTGATCTCCGTGATGAGGTAGAGGCGATATTGTGAGGCCAGCGAGGGGCGACCAACCTCGTTGTGCTCCCGGGCGCGGCGATTCTCGCGGAGGCTCGCAGATGAACGGGCACTTTCTGATGGCGAACGGAGCAGCGCCCGCCGCTCACTGGGTCGTGGCGGGGGCTTGCAGCGTCTGCCTGACGGCTGCACTGGCGGGATGCGGCAAATCCGCTATGTCAGCCAGCTCACAGGGCGGGTCCCACCGGTCAGCCACCGTCACCGCATCCCCGTCTGCGTCTGCGGCTACGCCGACGGTAACGGCGCCGGTTCCGTCCAGCAGGCCGATGCCGATCCGTTCGGCCGACTGGCAGGATGTGACGGTTCCCGGCTCGGTTTGCGGTGCCGCGCAACCCATCCGGCTGAGCGGGGGAAAGGCGGCAATTCCCGCTCCGCCTAGTCTTCACGCGGGCACTCCCCAGGTCATCATTTCGCTGGACAAGATGGTGTACGGGGACCTGAACGGAACCGGCCAGGACGTCGCCGCGGCAGACATCTGGTGCGCGAACACCAGCGGTACCGCCGACGGGCAGATCACGAACTCCTCGGTTATCTATTCCGGAGCGCCGGGTGCGCTCCACGTGCTGGGAGTCCTCCGCCCCCGGCAGCCATCCGCTGCCGATCTGCCCCATGTTCCCTACTTCGCCGGGCTCGTGATCGCGCCGGGAAGAGTTACCGCGCACGAGCTGTGGTACGCGGCGGCAGATCCAACATGCTGCCCGAGCATCCATGCCACGACGGTGTGGACATACACCGACGGGAAGTTCAGTCCCCGAACAACCGTCCAGTAAGAAGGGTAAGCGGCGAGACAGGTGCTGACAGCCTGCGCACCCCACCGACCTGCCCGGCATCATCGCTGTCCGGGACGCCAAGAACCCCGACACCCAGTGCTCTCTCGGCAGGGCGATACCCTGCCGAATATTTGCGGGCATCGTGTCGCCGCCAGGAGCATGGGACCACCGTGAGCTGGGTTTCGCCAGCAGCATGGGACCACCTTTTCGCCAGTTATGGGACCACCGGGAGCCGATCAGCAGTGGTGGGCCGCTGCCGGTTGTCCCGTCTCCGATAAGTCGGCCCTGTCTCACTGATTCCGGCCCATTAGCCGCCGGGTCTCACTGAAGTCGGCCCGGGGGCGGTTCCGGGGGTGGCTGGCTTCCATGCACGGATGACTTCGGCTGCGAGCCAGTGCCCGAGAAGCTCGGCTTCGGTCTCGATGGATGTGCCGTTGCGGGGGTGGTGCGGGTCGGCGCCGCGGGCGAGGAGCAGCGCGGTCATGTCGACGTGGAGGGGGTCGCCGTGCTGGACGTGGGCGGTGTGTTCGCGGCGGACAGCGTGCCGGAGCAAGGTCAGTCCGTCTTGGGTCTCGTCTTCGGCGTGGTGGCCTGCGTCCAGGATTTGCCGGAGCTGGAGCAGGTCGTGCCGTTCGATTGCCTGGTGGCCTGGCGACCAGGTGGCCTGGGATGCGGGCGGCTCGCGGCCGTGTCCGCTGGCGGCGTCGCTGAGGCGGCAGCTGCCCGGTGCGGTCGTGGCCGCAAGCTGCGCTGGCCCCCGGCGTACTGGCGAACCATTGCGTAGGAGATCCCGGTCGCGTTGTGCGCTGTGATCAGGTGGTTCAGGATCTGCCTGATCGTGTGGGCGGGCCGGCCGGGATGACGGAGCTCCTCGTCGAGGATGGCATCGATGATGCCGGTGCAGGGGTCCAGCCGCGAGGGCCGGGGTCTGGGCGGTTTGCGGGGCCGCGGGCTCGGCGACGCGAGCGCCTGGCGGATTACTCGCCGGTGGATCCCGTGGTCGTCGGCCAGTGCCCGTATCGACCGGTGCCTGGTTTCGGCGTCGCGGCGGATGGCCTGGAACAATTCCCGCCGTTGCGATGCGGTGAAGTAGCGCCGCTTTGCTGGCGGCACCTGGTCAGCCTGGCTGAACGCGCGCGTCAGTGAGCTGACGGGCCTGGCGGCCAGGGCGGCGAGCATGTCGATGCTGACCTGGCTGGTGGCATCGTCGCGCAGGTAGCGGTTCAGGTAGGCGGGGCGCAGGTGATTGGCGCGGGCCAGCCGCCGGATATAGCTGGCGGGGTGTCGCCGGCGGCGGGCCGGGGCCGGATGGGGAGTGGGCGTACTGCGGCGGACCGGGTTGCGGTCCTGGCGGCCGGTGAGGTCACCGGGCGCTGGCCAGGTGCCTGGGTGCTGAGCCCTGCTGGGCTGCGTGGTCGATGTCGAGGGTCTCCAGCAGCTTCCTGGTGATGCGTTCGGTGCCGGTCAGGATCGCTTCGATCGTTGCGCCGCGGATCAGGTGGGACAGGCTGCCTATCATCCCGCCGGCGCGCTGGTGCAGGTACTTGTCCAGCGTGGCCAGTGTTCCGGGCTGGTGCTGGTGCAGGCGCAGGGCGTCTTCGAGGGTGACGATCAGGCTCTGCCATTCACCGGCCAGCGGGAAGGCCAGCGTGGGGATGAGGGTGAAACGCCCGGCGATCTGCCGGCCGCGGATGCCGGTGAACAGGCCCTGGTGTTCTTGGTCGATGCCCGCGTAGACGAACGTGGCGGGCAGGAGCGGAGAAGTACTTCAGGGTGTCAGATACTTCCGCGCCGCTGCGGGTGGCGAGCTGCATGTTGTGGATCTCGTCGACCAGTACCACGCTTACCCGCATGTCGGTGCTGACGCCGCAGACGGCCTCGATGATGTCGGTCATGTTGGCCCGCGGCAGGGCCGGCAGGCCCAGGAAGCGGGCGAATTCCATGGCCAGCATCCGCGGGGTTGCCGCGGGCGAGACGGTCACGTAGATCACCGGGATGCGGTCCTGCCCGGGGTGGCGGTCGCGGTCGATGGCCTGGTGGGTCTTGCCGAACTGGGCGATGGCGGTGGTCTTCCCGGTGCCGGCCGCGCCGGACAGGATCAGGCCCTGGCGGGCGCTGATCGCATGCCGGTTCAGCAGCGTCAGACGGCGTCCGGTGGTGACGACCTGCCGCAACGTCGAGGTGGTGACCACGCCCAGCCGGGTGTGGTAGTCCAGCCGTTCGTCGTCATAGGCGCGGCGGGGCATCGCCGCCCAGGGCGGCGTACCGGGCACCGGTCAGCAGGGCCGGCGGTGCGGGCGCGGCGAGGGTGAAATCCCGCCATCCTTCCGCTGTCGTCAGGTGCCGGTGCGGATCTGAGCCGGTGGCGGCCGGTCCGTGGCCGGCCGCCGCGGCCTTGCCGGTGTTCACCATCGTTTCCTGGCTTCCTCGAAGGGGTCGAAGATCCCGAGCGGGATGACCTTGGCGACGGGCTGGTCATCGTCGGGTGGCGTGCGGGCATCGTCGTCGTCGCCGGCTGGTGTCGCTGCGGCGGGACGGGCCGCGGGTTCCGTGGTGCCGGAGGTGTCTCGCGCCGCTGTGGCGCGGGTGCGGGCGGCGACCCGCCGGTCCCGGGCCGGCGGCTTCTTTCCTCCCCGTGACCTGGGCCGGGTCCTGGCTGTCTCGGCATTCGCGTCGCCCGCTGGTTCCCCGGCCGCCTCCGGGGTGTCTGCTGGCGGGCCGTGGTAGGCGCGGCGCAGCAGCTCATCGACCGCCTGGACGCGTTCCAGTTCGCTGGCATCGCCGCGGCCCTGTCCGGCCAGCTGGCCCGATATGTGATCCCAGGCCAGCTCTCCGAACGGGACCGGCACCCGGTCTAGGTACTTCCAGGTGCAGGTGATCCAGCCGCCGGGTCCGCGGGCGAACACCTTCGAGACGTCGTACGGGTCGTAGTGGACCTCCCACCGGCCATCCTTGACACCGGAGGGCTGCTGGCGGACCGGGTTCAGGCCGCCGCTGTCATACGTCCGGTGATTGATCTTGATGCCGTAGGCGCTGACCGCCTGCCAGACCGCGGGCAGCAGCTCGATGTGGTCCTCGGCGCTGAGCGGGACCGGCACATACCCGGCGGTCTCGATCAGCGCGGCGTACTTCTGGTTCGGTGAGACCGCCAGCGCGGGATGCAGCGGGTCACGCAGGCCGTCGTGCGGCCGGTTCTGCCACACCGAAATGAGCCATTCGTCCAGAAGGTCCTGCATCTGCATCAGCGACCACAACGGCTGGCCGTCCACGTGGCGTCCCCGCCGGTCGGCGCTGCGTCCCAGGTAGCCGGTGGCGAACTGGCAGAACAACGTGGCAAGCGAGGAGAACATCTTCTCGATATGCGGTTTGTCCGATCCGGTCGCCAGGTGGGCCGGCTGGATGCTGATCCCCAGGTGCCGGCAGGAGGCGCGGAAGTTGTCAGACACGAACACCGCCCCGTGGTCGATGACGATGGTGTCCGGCACGATCACCGGCCGGGCGGCGGCGTGTTCCAGCCGCTCATCGATGCGCAGCAGCCGCTCATAGGGCAGCGCCGAGTACGCCATCGCCAGGCTCTGCGGCCATCCCGGCCGCATCGGCTCAGGCGTCAGCGCGCGGGCCAGCAGCACCGAGGCGTCCACCGACCGGGCCGAGGGCCGCAGCACCGCCGCGGGCACCGTCCGCGTCGCCACGTCGATCATCGCGGTCAGCTCCACCCGGCCGGCCACCCCGTCGTCCAGCAGCACCAGCACATCCAGCGGAGTCGAGTCGATCTCCATCAGCTCACCGGGCGCCGCGGGATGCGCCTGGGAGAACGCTCGCTGAGGCCGGCCGGCCAGTCCCCGGCGGGTACTCGCCGAGCCGGTCGTGTGCCTGCCCGCCGACAACCGCGCGAACAGCCGGTAGAGCGTGGCCCGGGACGGGGTCTTGCCGGCCTGGCCGCGCTCGGACAGCAGCTGGCGGGTGCGCCACACGATGAACGTCGCCGCCCTGGAGGAGTCATCGGCTGCCTCGCCGATCGCTTCCTCCATGGCCTCAGCCACGACCGGGTCGCTGGATGAGTAGCTCAGGCGGCGGCACGGTCAACGCGGTGCTGTATGTGATCATGCTGGCGTGCGCTGTTCGCGCTGGCGCGGCCTTGCTCGGCGGGGACATCGCACGGGTGCTGCGGCGCCTCCCGGTGGCCGCAGTCGCCCTATGGCTGATCGTGGCCCTCCCGTCGCTGTTGCAGTTTGCATTTCCTGGCCTGCTCCACGCGCTGGAACGCGACCCTGATCAGATCCGTCAGCACGGGCAGTGGTGGCGGTTGTTTACCTCGGCGGTGGTGCAGGACGGCGGCATCGCGGGCACGCTTTTCAACCTGACGATCCTGACGATTGTCGGCGTGGTGGCGATCCTGGCCTGGGGTTCTGTGCGCGGGCTGATCATCTTTGCCGTAGGCGTCGTTGGCTTCAACCTCGCCACCACATTTGCCTGGCCCTCCGTTGGCGCGGGGAACTCTGCGGCGACGCTCACCCTGGCCGCATCGGTGACCGGGCTGGCTGTGGTGAAGATGCGGGAGCGCGTCGTGGTGGTGCTGGGCGCCTTGACCGCTGGCTGCGGGATCTTTCTGCTGGCGCTCAGGGACGCGCACGGCAGCGCTGTGATCGGGGGGCTTGTGATCGGCGTGCTGGTCGGCGCCATCTCCCCGCCGGGCATCATCTCCGCCTCCGCAGGCCCCGCCGCGCGTGCGGATGCCCGGTGAGCTACCCGGCCGTGGCCACGATGCGGGGGTTCGGCGGTGCCATTGCCCGGCCTCACCACCAAAGCGAGGATGGCTCCGGCCAGGGCGACCGCTGCCGCCGCACCAGCACAACGAGATACACCCGGAAACCCCGGCGCGCTCGTTAATCCGCCTGATCAATAGTGTCCCCAAACCCACACAGATCATCCCGGTATGGGCGGCGCCCGCTGATCACCGCGCCCAGCTCAGGCGCTTAGCTCTGGGGAAGGAGCTCATCAAGCACGTCTGCAAGGCCTGCCAGATCGGGCAGCTCCCGCGTCGGCGCAGGCTCGGCCCGCTCGCCGAGGCGGTTGATCCAGATCGAGCGAACGCCGAGGTCGTGGGCGGGCACGATGTCATGGAAATGGCTTTGAGCGACGTGGACGTGGCGGGACTTTTCTGCGCCAGTCTCCTCGTAGAACGCACGCCAGTGCCCATGAGCGGGCTTGTACGAGCCTATCTCGGACGCCACGATCGCCCGCTCGAACGGCACCCCGATGGCCCGAAGCGAGGCCTCGATCATGTCGCGATCGCTGTTGGAGAGTGCGACCAGCCTCCAGCCCCGGTCGTGAGCCTCGGCCAGCGCGCCCGGTACCTCGGCGAACACGGGCCAACCGGGCAGGGAGCGACCCAGCGCATCTTGCTCTCCCGCGGGAAGGGCCACCCCGGCCTCAGACGCGAGCTCTGCGAGCACGGCCGCCATCACATGGCGGTAGCTCCACCCAGGGTGCTCGCTCTGGACGCGCGGCTCCATCACGTGGTAGCGCGCAAGCAGCCGCTCGCGCACCGGTGAACCGAACAGGCGGCCAAGCTCGGCCGCAATGCCTGCGTTCCAATCGACTAGCGTCCCGTAACAGTCGAACGTCGCCCACCGAGCCGCCATCGGCCGAGCGTATGCACAACGCTCGCGGCAGCACAAGCCGTCCTGTCCCTGACCAGCGCCGACCGGGGCCGAAGGCGGTGGCCATACCGCGGGCGCGCTCGTGGCAGTTCGTGCCTTCAGGTGAGCGCTTGACTTGCTCGGATCATCTATTGCATAGTTATCTAGATGAGTAGTGAAATCCTTAGGCAAACGATCACTTTCCAGCTGAACCAAACCTCAGGGGTCCCTGCCTACCTGCAGATCGTCCAGCAGGTCGAGCAGGCGCTTCGGATGGGAACACTCCGGCCCGGTGACCAGCTGCCGACGGTGAAGCAGGTTGTCGCCGAGGTGACCGTGAACCCGAACACCGTGACGAAGGCCTACCGCGAGCTCGAGCACGCCGGGCTGGTCGAGGGGCGGCAGGGTGTGGGCACCTTCGTGCTCCGCCGGCCGCATGGTCCTCCACCCGAGGAGCAGATGCGGCTCGCTCGCGGCCTAGAGCGCTGGGTCGAGACAGCGCGAGCGGCCGGCGTCGACGACCAGGCGATGGAGGCGATGCTGCGGTCGCTGTTGCGAGCCGCGTCGGATCGGGGTGTCGCGTGAGCAGCGAAGCACCCGCGGTCGAGACCGTCGCGCTCAGCAAGCGCTACGGATCGACGTGGGGCCTGCAGGACTGCACGATCGAAGTGCCGGAAGGCCGCATCTGCGCACTGGTCGGCCCGAACGGCGCCGGCAAGACAACGCTTCTTCGGCTGCTCGTCGGGCTGCGCCGCCCGACGTCGGGAGAGGCCCGTGTGCTCGGACGGGCGCCCGCGCAGGACGAGGACTTCCTCGCGAGCATCGGCTTTCTCGCCCAGGAAATCCCCCTCTACCGCCAGCTCTCCGCGGCCGAGCACCTCCGGATCGGCGCCCACCTCAACCACAGGTGGGACGCCGCCGGTGCGGGGCAGCGGCTCACGGCGCTGCGGATTCCCCTCCACCGCCCCGTGCACTCGCTCTCGGGCGGCCAGCGCGCCCAGGTCGCGCTCAGCCTCGCGCTCGCCAAGCGGCCGCGCGTCCTGTTGCTCGACGAGCCGCTCGCCGCCCTCGACCCCCTCGCCCGGCGGGAGTTCCTCACCTCCCTCGCCGATGTGACCGTCGAAGGTGACGTCACGGTGGTGCTCTCCTCGCACCTCGTCCACGACCTCGAGCGCGTCTGCAACCACCTCATCCTGCTCTCGGGCTCTCGGGTGCGCCTCTGCGCCGACATCGACGACGTGCTCGGCGCGCACCGGGTGCTGGTCGGACCGCGTCGGAGCACCGCAGAGCTCGAACGCCTCTTCACCGTCGTGAAGGCGACGCAGACCGAACGCCAATCGAGGGTGCTCGCCCGCCTCGACGGACCGGTGCTCGATCCGGCCTGGGAGGTTTCCGAGGTCGGGCTCGAAGACATCATCCTCGCCTACATGTCCCAGGACGAGGCCCTTACCGCCGGGCCGCTGAGCGTGGCCGGAGGCGCCGCATGACCTACCTCATCTGGAGACTGCACCGCACGCACGCCGCCGTCTCCGCTGCCGTGATCGTGGCGATCGTCGCCCTGCTCGTGCCGACCGGGATCGCCATCGCAAACTTCTACCACCACGCCGTCATCAACTGCTCGGTCAACCACGTCGGCTGCGGCGGCATCGCGAGCACCGTGTTCGGCAACGTCACTGTCTTGATGGATCTCGTGCAGGTCGCGGCGTTGGCCGTCCCGCTCGTCCTCGGCATCAGCTGGGGTGCACCGCTGGTGGCGGGTGAGTTCGAAACCAGCACCGAGGACTTCGCCTGGACGCAGGGGGTGACGCGCCGCCGATGGGTGCTCACGAACATCGGCTGGGCGCTCCTCGCCGCAGCCGCATGGGGAGGTGCGCTGTCCGCACTGTTGACGTGGTGGCGTGGACCGGCCAACGCGGTCTTTGGACCCGTGGAACTCGTGTCCTTCGACATCCAGGGCGTCGCCCCCGTGGCCTACGCGGTGTTCGCCATGGCCTTCGGCATCGCCGCTGGAGCGCTCTTCCGGCGAGTCGTGCCGGC
The DNA here is from genome assembly GCA_963775745.1 of uncultured Actinomycetota bacterium. Lineage (GTDB taxonomy): Bacteria > Actinomycetota > Actinomycetes > Streptosporangiales > Streptosporangiaceae > DATBGO01. The sequence goes on along the minus strand of CAVZKE010000005.1, from coordinate 430,160 downwards.
GATCACGACGACGCTCGTCGTCTTCGCCGCCCTGCGCCTTGTCACGGCGCTCGTCCTGCGCGAACACCTCGCCGTGTCGAAGAACGTCTCACCCCTCGCGAACGTCCCGGCGCTCGCCTGGGCCCTCGGGTCCAGCTACATCAGCCCAAGCGGTGCGGCCGCGAACGGCACGACGACGGGCGCGGCCTGTGCGAACGTTGCCGGCGGACAGCAGGCAGCCCTGTCGTGCCTGGCCGCGCACGGCTACCACCAGCACATGACGTACCTGCCCGCGAGCCGTTTCTGGCCCGTTCAGGGCGTCGAATCGGGGATCTTTGCGATTCTCGCGCTCGCGCTCGCGATCTTTACGTACTGGTGGGTCACCACCCGCGAGGCCTAACGGACGTTGTTGGACCCCTTTCGGGCGCCTACGGAGGGGAGGCGGATGCCCAGTCACCGCCGAACCTCGCTTGCTGACCGCGGTGACGCGTGCGCAGATCGCCCAGTACGGGCCGTTCCTGCGCCGAACGGTGCACCCGCGGGAGGAGCACGGGCGGCTACGCGCGCGCCGTACCCAGTCACCCGGCCAAACTCCGTTACGACTCGAGCGCCTCGGCTGGGCCCTGATCCGATCAGGAATCGAGAAGCGCCACGGCGTGGCCGGGCCTAGCCTTGCGGTGGAAGGCCGGCCTGACACCGAGCCCCTGAGCGTCCGGAAAGGAAGCCCGAAAATGCCCGCGAAGAACGCCAAGACCGAGTCCGGCGGCTTCAGCGCCCAGGAGCGCGCCGCGATGAAAAAGCGCGCCGCCGAGCTGCGCGCCGTGGGCAAGAAGGGCGCCCAGAAGGCCGACGGCCTGCGGGCGGTCCTCGACAGCATCGCGGCGATGGCGCCGCAGGATCGTGCGCTAGCCGAGCGCGTGCACGCGACGGTGACCGCGGCCGCTGCCGGATTGTCCCCGAGGAGCTGGTACGGGATGCCCGCTTACGCGAACACGGACGGCAAGGTGGTCGTCTTCTTCCAGAACGCGGGCAAGTTCGGCTACCGCTACTCGACCCTGGGCTTTCAGGACACGGCGAACCTCGACGACGGCGACGTGTGGCCGGTGACGTACGCGCTGAGAAAGTGGAGCCCCGCGGTGGCGGAGAAGGTCGCCGGGCTGGTGAGGGCCGCCATCTCCTGACCGGTGCCGCGGCCGCCGCGAAGCGATCGCATCGTCCTCGGGTACCGGGGCTCCGGACGGCCCCGCCTCAGCCGCGCCGCCATGCCCTGGTCAACGTGCTCGGCTCGTCGCGATTCCGCGACTAGACCGGGCCGGCGGCCGTGGATGGTGGCCGGGGCGCCTGGTGTCGACGTTGCCGGTAAGAGTCGTGAGGATGCCAGGCAGTTCTGCCACGGTCTGGGCGGGGAGGCCGGTCACGGTCTCCTCCGCCAGTGCGCACCATAGCTGCTTGACCTGTTCGGCTAGAGCCTTGCCGCTGTCGGTGAGTTCGACGATGCTGGCGCGCTTGTCGGAAGGGGCGGGCTTGCGGCGGATGTGGCCGGCGGCTTCGAGCTTGCGGGACATGAGCGTGACGCTGGGCGGCTCGCAGCCGAGCGCCTCGCTGAGCTGCGCCTGGATCATCGGGCCGGTCCGCGCGAGCTCGAGCAGGAGCGCCTCCTGGCCGGGATGCAGGCCGAGCGGAGCCAGCAGTTCGGCGGCCCTGGCCCGGTGGCGCAGGCTCAGCAGGCGGATGGCCTGGTTGACGGCGTCGGCGTGCTCGAAGTCCACGGGCTCTCCTTGACAGAATTCGTTATGCACATAACATTATGCGCGTAACTAATTCTACACGACGTCGAGGAGCCGGACATGACCGTGAAGGTCGCCGTCATCTACTACAGCGCGACAGGCACTGTGCACGCACTCGCGCAGGCCGTCGCCGAGGGCGCCGCCTCGGCCGGCGCGAGGGTGCGGCTGCGGCGGGTCGCCGAGTTCGCACCCGACAGCGCGATCGGCCAGAACCCGCAGTGGCGGCGGCACGCCGACGCCGCCACGTCGATCGCCCAGGCCTCGGTTGAGGACCTGGCGTGGGCCGATGCGTTCGCGTTCGGGACGCCGACGCGGTTCGGCGCGCCAGCCGCCCAGCTCAAGCAGTTCATCGACCAGACCGGCGGGCTGTGGCGGGAAGGCAAGCTGGCCGACAAGCCGGTGACGGCCTTCACCTCGGCGTTCAACCGGCACGGCGGCAGCGAGGCCACGATCTTGTCGCTGGCCAATGTGTTCTACCACTGGGGGGCGCTGATCGTCCCGCCCGGATACACCGATCCGGTCGTGTACGCCGCTGGCGGCAACCCCTACGGCACGTCGTTTGTGACCGGCCCGACCGGACACGGTCCCGACGCCTCGGCGCTGGAAGCGGCCCGATACCAGGGACAGCGGCTGACCCAGATCACGATCCGGCTGCTAGCGGGCAGCCGCGGCACCGACGCCGCCGCGGGTGACGGGAACGCGCGCGCAACCAGGGCCGGAACAACCTCCCGGACCGCGTGAGCGGCGGGTTAGCAAGGAAGAAGTCATGACAAGCACCAGCACCGCAACTCAGCGGGCCAGGCCGCACGCCAGCCCCGCCTGGATGATCATGGCGCTGACGTGCGCCTGCCAGTTCATGGTGATCTTGGACGCGTCCATCGTTAACGTTGCCCTGCCCTCGATCCAGCGGGACCTCGGCTTTACCGCCACTGGCCTGGCCTGGGTGGTAGACGGCTACCTGCTCACCTTTGCCGGCTTGATGCTGCTGGGCGGCCGCGCCGCCGACCTTCTTGGCCATCGCCGGATGCTGGCCGCCGGGCTGTTTCTGTTCTCCGCCTCGAGTCTGGCCGGCGGCCTGGCAGCCGCTTCGCAGGTCCTGGTGACGGCTCGCGTCGCGCAGGGCATGGGAGCCGCCATGCTGGCCCCGGCGACACTGGCCGTGATCACCACCAGCTTCACCGAGGAACAGGCGCGTGCCCGGGCCCTTGGCGCATGGTCTGCCTCGGGCGGTGTGGGCGGGATGACCGGCGCGATCGCGGGCGGCGCCATCACCACCGGCCTGTCGTGGCGGTGGGTCTTCCTCATCAACGTGCCGATCGGCGCGGTGCTGATCGCCGTGGCCATGATGTCGCTGGCCGGCACGCGAACCGGCGGGCGGGAATCGCTCGACCTCACCGGCGCGGTCACGGGCACGGCGGGGCTGGCTGCGCTGATCTACGGGTTCATGCAGAGCGCCGGTCACGGCTGGGCGTCCGCGCAGGTCCTCGGGCCAGCCGGGGTGGGCCTGCTCCTGCTCGTCGTCTTCACCGTGGTAGAAGCGCGTTTCACCACTCAGCCGATGTTGCCCCTGTGGCTGTTCAGGATCCGGAGGGTGGCCGTCGGCAGCGGCATGCTGCTGCTGTTCGGCGGGATCGCCATCGCGATGTGGTTCTTCACGTCGCTGTTCATGCAGAACGTACTCGGCTACAGCGCGCTTCGCGCTGGGCTCGGGCAGACACCCGCGGCGGTGACGTTCGTGGTCGTCGCGCGCTGGGCCGCCGCCCTGCTGCCGCGAACCGGCGTGCGCACGCTCGTGCTGTCCGGCTGCGCCTGTTTCCTGGCCGGCTTTAGCTGGCTCGCCCAAGCCCAAACCCACAGCGGCTACGCCGCCAGCGTGCTCGGGCCCACGCTGCTCATCGCGGTCGGCATCGGGCTGACCTTCCCCACCCTCATGGCTGCGGTGACCGCCGACGCCCCCGAGGGCGACGCGGGGATCATCGGCGGCCTGGCCACCACCGCCAGCCAGGTGGGCGGGTCGGTGGGCCTGGCGCTGCTCACGACGGCCGCGAGCGCCAGAGCCGCGACGCAAGCCGGCGGGAGTTCCCCGGCCGCCGCCCTCGCGGCCGGCTACGACCTGGTCTTCCTCGTGGCGGCCGGGCTCGGCTTGGCCATCGCCATGGTCAGTGTGCTGCTGCCCCAGGCCCGAGCCGCAGCCCGGCGCGGGCCGACCCGGCCTACCGCGCCCCTCGGAACTAGCAGCCGGGAATCCGGCACCGGACCGGGGAGAGCGAGATGATGTCCACCCAGGTAGCCAGTCACCGACCGTGACCCACCGGTTACCACGGCCCGCGCCTAACCGGTTGATCTGCGCCACCAGTACATCCTGCCGGGTCAAACCGCGAGGTTTGCGCCATGCGCCGCTAGGCACCAAGCCGCCGGGGCGAAGCGCGCAGAACAGGGCGTCTCGTTGCCGCAGCGAGCCGATGCGAATGATCCCATCAGGCCAGGACGTGCCTGGGAGGAGGCGACCGATGATGGGATTGGCGAGACGATGCCGCGGCCTCAGCTAGCTGAGATGGCGCGCCGGATACCGCAGATAAGTGAGGTCGCCTCAATCTCGACGAGAACGGACAGCGCTCAGGCCGGCAGACGCTGGCGCGCGGCGGTCTGCGCGGCCTGGCTGATGCTCATGCTGGCCTAGTCCTCGCTGGTGACGTCGGTGGTGGCGGCGAGGGCTTGCTGGGCTTTTAGGGCGGCGAGCCGGGCCGCCAGGACCTGGTGGGTGCGCTGGTAGGCGTCCGAGCCGAGCAGCAGCCGCAGCGGGGCGGGTTCGGCGTCGACGCTGTCGATCATGGCGGCGGCCATCTTGGCGGGGTCTCCTGGGGCCAGGGCGTGGGCGGGGTCCAGCATGGCCCGGAAGACGTGGGCGGGGGTGTCGTCGTAGGCGGCGATCGGCGGGGCGGTCTGGGCGCTTCCGTAGCGGAACTCGGTGCGGGCGCCGCCAGGCTCGACGATGGTGATGCCGATGCCGAAGGGCGCTACCTCGGCGGCCACTGACTCAGCGAACCCTTCGATGCCCCACTTGGTCGCGTGGTACATCGAGGAGCCGGGGAAGGCGACCTGCCCGCCGTAGCTGGACAGCTGGAGGATCCGCCCGCCGCCCTGGGCGCGCAGGTGCGGCAGGACTGCCCGGATCAGCTGGATCGACCCGGTGAGATTGGTGTCGATGATGCGGCGGATCTGCTCGTCGGTGTACTCCTCGCCTGCCCCGAACAGCCCGTAGCCGGCGTTGCTGACCACTACATCGACCCGGCCGAGGTCGGCGAACGTGCGGTTAACCACGGCGTGGATTGCGGCGGTGTCGGTCACGTCGAGGATCTCGGCGCGGAACAGGTCCGGATTTTTCTTTTCGAGGTGGGCGGCTGCCTCCGGGTTGCGGACGGTGCCGACGACCCGGTCGCCGCGGGCCAGCAGCTGCTCGGCCAGTTCCCGGCCGAATCCGCTGCTAACTCCCGTAATGAGCCACGTGCGCTGCGTCATTGCGTTCCCTTCACGAAGGTTGCCTGGTCAGTGGGCCCGGGGGGGCGGGCGGGACGTTGTATTCCTCGTCGGTGACGTGCTCGCCCCATTCGGTCTCCGGGCCGCGGCCCTCACCGGGGCTTTCCCACATGGCCAGGTGGGTCATGAAGTGCCCAGGAGTGGCGCCGTGCCAGTGCCATTCGCCCGGCGGGGTACAGATGGTGTCACCGGGCCGGATCTCGGTAACCTGACCGCCGCGCGACTGGACCAGCCCGATCCCCTCGGTGACATGCAGGGTCTGTCCCAGCGCGTGCGCATGCCAGGCATTGCGGGCGCCGGGGGCGAAACGCACCACGTTGACCCGGAGCCGTGACGGCTCCCGGCCCGCTGCGATGACGTCGTACCAGGCATCTCCGGTGAATGTCCGGGCCGGGGCCTTCGTGGTCGAGTGCTGCTGCTGGATCTCCATGGGTCTCCTTCCTGGCGCGCGACCTGCGTTCACCGCGGGTGCGGGGAGGGTTCAGCGAGCCGTCCGGCCGCCGGGAGGCGATCTGCAGTTCCTCGGCCTCTGCGATCCGGGTCAGCTCGTCGCTCGTCCATTCGTCACTACCGTCTCCACAAAATCACGGCTCGATCAGGACCTTGAGGGCCTGGCGGCTGGCCATAGCCCGGTAGCCGTCCGGCACGCCGTCCAGGTCGGTCGTCCGGTCAAAGACCCGGCCGGGCTGCAGGGTGCCATCGAGAATGCCGGGCATCAGCTCCTCGATGTAGGCGCGGGCGGGGGCGACGCCGCCGGTGAGGGTGATGTTGCGCATGAACGTGCCGAAGTCCAGTGGCAGCTCGCTGTACTGTGGCGCGCCCACCCGGCTGATGATCCCGCCATCCCGGACCGCGCCGAGCGCCGTCTCGACCGCCTCGCGGTAGCCGACGCACTCCAGCACCGCGTGGCTGCCATCCCCGCCGGTCAGCTCCCGCACCCGCGCAACGCCTTCCGCCCCGCGCTCGGTCACCACATCGGTGGCCCCGAACTCCCGGCCCAGGTCGGTGCGGTCCTTGTGCCGGCCCATCAGGATGATCTGTTCGGCGCCGAGTCGCCGGGAGGCCAGCACCGCGCACAGCCCGACCGCACCGTCCCCGATGACCGTCACCGATGTCCGCGGGCTCACCCTGGCTCGCACCGCGCAGTGGTGCCCGGTGGGGAAGACGTCGGACAGGGTCATCAGCGAGGGCAGCAGCGCGGAATCCGCCCCGGCCAGCAGCTTGACCAGCGTGCCCGCCGCCTGCGGTACCCGCACTGCCTCGCCCTGCCCGCCATCCACGCCGTCCGCGGCCCACTGACCGCCGTGCCGGCAGGAGGTCGGCAGGCCCGCACGGCAGAACTCGCACGTGCCGTCCGACCACACGAACGGCGCCACCACCAGGTCACCGCGGGCGAACCCGGCGACATCCGCGCCGGTGTCCTCGACGATGCCCAGGAACTCATGACCGATACGCCGGCCCTCCGGCGACGGCTCCATCGACCGGTAAGGCCACAGGTCGCTGCCGCATATGCAGGCGCGCAGCACCCGCACCACCGCGTCGGTCGGCTGCTGCAGCACCGGGTCGGGCACGTCCTCAATCCGGACATCACCAGCACCATGAATGACAGTGGCTCGCATCAGGGTTCCTCTCAGCTGCTATCTCGCGAAGCCCCGCTCCGTGGCTCCTGGATGGGCACCTCGCAGGGCTGGCACTGTCCAGCTAACCCGGCTTGAGACTAGTGAGGGAGTGCCTGCTGGGCCAGGTACCGGCAGGGCCCCCCAGCCCTGTCACAGTCCGCCTACCGTGGATGTCATGGATAACCGGGACGAGATCCGTGACTTCCTGACCACCCGGCGGGCCAGGATCACCCCGCAGCAGGCCGGGCTGCCTGCCTACGGTGGCAACCGGCGCGTGGCCGGCCTTCGCCGGGAAGAGGTCGCGATGCTGGCCGGGGTCAGCGTCGATTACTACACGCGCCTGGAACGGGGGAGCCTGCATGGTGCCTCGGACAGCGTGCTGGAGGCCCTCGCCCAGGCACTGCAGCTTGACGAGGCCGAGCGGGCCCACCTGTTCGACCTGGCCCGTGCCGCGCACGCCCCGGCCCGCGCCCTACGGAGAACCACCCGCCCGCAGGTCCGCCCGGCGGTGCAGCGGATCCTGGATGCGATGGTCACGGCCCCGGCGTACCTGCGCAACGGTCGCATGGACATCCTGGCCGCCAACCGGCTCGGGCAGGCGCTGTATTCGCCGCTGTTCGACGACCCGGCGGGGCCGCCCAACCACGCCCGGTTCATCTTCCTCAACCACGGCGCCACCGAGTTCTTCGACGACTGGGAGCGGGCCGCCCACGACACGGTGGCGCTGCTGCGCGCCGAGGCGGGCCGCAGTCCATACGACCGCGCCGTGTCCGGCCTGATCGGCGAACTGTCCACTCGCAGTGAGGCCTTCCGCCAGCTCTGGGCGGCGCACAACGTGCGTTTCCACCGCACCGGCGTCAAGAGCTTCCACCACCCGGTCGTCGGCGACCTCACCTGGCCTTCGAGGCTCTGGACATCACCGCCGACGGGCTGCGGATCACCGCCTATACCGCCGAGCCCGGCACCCCGTCCCAGGACGCGCTTAACCTCCTCGCCAGCTGGGCGGCGACTGTGGATTACGCCGAGACAGCCCGCACGGCAGACCAGGGCTAAGCGCAGCCGAGTCTGTCCGAAGCGACCATCGCCGCTTGGGAAGCCGCTCGCGGCGGCCGGGCCAGTAGACTCCCGGCCATGTTCCCTGCGCTGCCCGACAAGCCGGACGCCGATTCGCTGGAGCTGGCGATCCTGGACTTCTGGGATCGCGAGGGCATCTTCGCCAAGGCTGCGCGCGAAGAATTCCGGCGGCCCCAGGTTCAGCTTTATCGACGGGCCGGTGACGGCGAACAAGACGCTCGGAGTCCACACCGCGTGGGGGCGGACGCTTAAGGATGTATTCCAGCGGTACAAGGCCATGCGCGGATTCGATCAGCGCTACCAGAACGGCTTCGATTGCCAGGGCCTGTGGATCGAGGTCGGCGTCGAGCGCGAGCTTGGCCTCAACTCGAAGCGCGAGATCGAAGAGTACGGGCTGGCGGCGTTCGCCGAGAAGTGCCGCGAGGTGGTGGAGAAATCCTCGGCCGACTTGATCGCCGGATCCGTCAGGCTCGGACAGTGGATGGACTGGGGACGTGACTACTACACGTTCTCCGACACCAATATCTGACTACATCTGGAAATTCCTGCACCTGGTGCACGAGCGGGGCTGGCTCTACCGCGGCCACCGGCCGACCGAGTGGTGCCCGCGCTGCGGCACCTCCATCTCCGCCCATGAGCTGGTCGGCAGCTACGTCGACCGGGCCGACCCGTCGCTGCGGGTCCGCTTCCCGCTGATCGACCGTGCCGGGCGAGGCCCTGGTCATCTGGACCACGACGCCCTGGACCCTGCCCGCGAACGTGGCCGCGGCGGTCCGCCCGGCGGCGCAGTACGGCCGCCTGGACAACGGCGACTGGCTGGCGGTGGAGCGGGGCGACGGACGGACGTTCGCGGAAGTTCGTCCCGGGTCGGAGCTGGTCGGCTGGCGGTACCGGGGGCCGTTCGACGACCTGCGCCCCGGCTCGGAGGTCGACCACCGGGTGATCGGCTGGGACGAGGTGTCGATGCAGGAGGGCACCGGCATCGTGCACATCGCGCCGGGCTGCGGCACCGAGGACTTCGAGCTCGGCAGGGCGCACGGCCTGCCGGTGCTGACGCCGGTCGACGAGTCGGGCCGGTTCTACCCCGAGTACGGCTGGCTGGCCGGGCTGACCACCTCGGAGGCGCGCGACCGCGTAATCGACGCACCTGCGGGAGCGCTCGCTGCTGGTGAGCGCGGGCGAGATGACGCACCGCTATCCGGAGTGCTGGCGATGCCACACTCCGCTGATCTTCCGGGTCTCCGACGACTGGTTCATCTCCGTCGGCCAGATCAGGGAGCCGATGCGCGAGGCGAACCGCACGGTTGAGTGGATCCCCGCCTACATGGGCAGCCGGATGGACGACTGGCTGGTCAACATGTCGGACTGGAACATCTCGCGGCGGCGTTACTACGGCTTGCCGCTGCCCTTCTACCCGTGCGCCTGCGGCCACCTCAACGTCATCGGCTCGCGCGCGGAGCTGGCCGAGCGGGCGACCACGCCGCTGACCGGCCTGAAGGAGCTGCGCCGGCCCTGGATCGACGCCGTCAAGATCCGGTGCGCGTCCTGCGGCCTGGAGGTGGGCCGGATCGCCGAAGTCGGCGACGTCTGGCTGGACGCCGGGATCGTGCCGTTCTCGACGCTGGGCTGGCAGAATCCGTCCTGGCTGCCTGAGGGCTACGCGACCGGCGCGGCGAAGGGCCTGACGACGGCGGACCTGCCTGATCACGGCTACTGGGAGAAGTGGTTCCCCGCCGACTGGGTCTCGGAGATGCGCGAGCAGATCAGGCTCTGGTTCTACTCGCAGCTGTTCATGTCGGTCACGCTGACCGGGCGCGCGCCGTACCGCAAGGTGCTCGGCTACGAGAAGATGCTCGACGAGCATGGCCGGGAGATGCACGGCTCGTGGGGCAACGCGATCAGCGCCGACGAGGCGTTCGAGAAGATGGGCGCCGACGTCATGCGCTGGCAGTACTGCCAGCAGCCGCCCAGCCAGAACCTGCTGTTCGGGTTCGGCCCCGGCAAGGAGATCCAGCGCAAGCTGCTCACCCTGTGGAACAGCGTCTCGTTCTTCGCCAGCTACGCGAACACCTCGGACTTCACCCCGGCTGGCCGACCGACGCCTTGAGCGGCGGGCCCGCCGACCCGGGCCTGGCATGCAGCTGCTCGACCGCTGGCTGCTGGCCCGGACCGCGCGGCTGGTCGCCGATGCCACGCGCGGCTACGAGCAGTACCTGACCGTCAACGTGCTCCGCGCGTTCGAGTCCTACCTCGACGACCTGTCGAACTGGTACATCAGGCGGTCCAGGCGGCGGTTCTGGAACAGCGACCAGGCGGCGCTGCGCACCCTGTGGAGCGGGCTGGTCCAGGCGCTCCGGGTCATCGCGCCGGTGACGCCGTTCCTGGCCGAGCACCTGTGGCAGTCCTGGTCGTGCCGCTGCCCGGACGCGCCCGAGTCGGTGTTCCTGGCCGGCTGGCCCGCGGCCGCCGATCGACGACCAGCTGGTCGCCGATGTCGCCGCAGTGCGGCAGGTCGTCGACCTCGGCCGCCGGGCCCGGGCGCAGTCCAAGCTGAAGACGCGCCAGCCGCTGCGCCGCCTGCTGGTCGAGGGCGTCGACGGCATCGAGGACTACCTGCCGAGATCGCCGACGAGCTGCGGGTCAAGGAGGTCACGCTGGAGAAGATCGAGACGACGGGCTGCGGGTCAGGCCGAACTTCCCTGTCCTCGCGCCGCGCCTGGGCCGCGCGTGCCGCTGGTGAAGAAGGCGCTCGACGCCGGCGAGTTCGGTGAGCTCGACGGCGGCCGGTTCGAGGTGGCCGGGCACGTGCTCGAGCCGGCCGAGGTCCTCGTCGAGCGGCTGGAGAAGGCCGGCTGGGCGGTCGCGTCCGACGAGGGCGTGACGGTCGCGCTCGACACCACCCTGGACGACGAGCTGAGGCGCCAGGGCCGGGTCTACGAGCTGATCCACCTGGTCAACACCATGCGCAAGGAAGCCGGGCTCGGCCTGTCCGACCGGATCGCGCTGTAGCTGCCGTCCTCCGACGCGGACCTGCTCGGCTACCGGGACTGGATCGCCGCCGAGGTGCTGGCCATCTCGGTCGATATCGCCCCGGGCGATCAGGCCGTGTTCGAACGGGCCTGACGCTGCTGACCTGTGACGATGCGGCTACAACGACCGCTTGAGACTGCATCTGGCAGCGCATTTCTACGTCGGCAGGTTCGCCCGTATGAGTGGGCGTTTCCGCGGTCGCCAGTGCGCTGCCGATCACTGGAGCCGTCAGGTGGGCCCGCCAATCGGGCCAGCCCAACGCCGGCCGCGCCACATCAGCGCTGGTCAACGGGAACCCCAAGGCCGCAGCAGTTGATTGGGCATATCTAGGCCCAGGTCGGGGCTAGCCGCACGGGGCCGGTGCGGCCCGGCGGTCTTGCGGCTTTGCGGTGGTGAGGCTGGGCTTGTGCAGCCGAAGCACTGGTCGGGGCTGTTCAGCGCGATCAGGGAGTGGCTGAGGGTGACCGGAAACGTGGTGAACAGCCCGCCGCCCTGCACCGTGATGCCAGGGCTTCCGGTGAGGGAGTTGCGGGTGAGTGCCGTGTCATTGAGCGTGAGCTTGCGCCACGGGTGAGCTGTGTAGACGATGCGGCTCCCCGTGTCCTGGACTTGCACGAGTGCGAAGGTCAGCTGCCCGCCGAAATAGCTCCAGCGCACCGTCTCCGGAGTCAGCTCATCGATGGGATCCCAGATGAAGGTGACCTCATCGCCCTTCACGACGTAGCGGCCCCGGCCGACGGGCTGGTCAGGGTAGTCAGGATCCTGGGTCTGATACACAGTGCTCGACGACGAGGGCATTGATCGCGCCCTGCAGCCCGCCGCGGGCCCATCCGGCGGCCAACGTGAAAGCCGCCGCGACCAGCGCTAGGTCGTTGGTGAGTTCCGCACCTGTCCCGGTCGCCAGGCCAGCGGCCGCGAGCGACCAGATCACGGCCAGCGCGGTGGCCGTGAGCGCAGCGGCGGCGAGGGCGCGACGGGGTACCGCGAGAACTTGACCGGGGCGTCGCATCAGCTTGTCGCGGCCGTGCGGGCCACCGGATTGGCCCTCGAGCATGTGGCGGCCGGAGCGCGACTGCGGGCTGAGCTAGCCGAGCTAGTCGCCTCGCGGCAACGGATCGTCGAAATGGGTGACGTGGAGAGGCGGCGCCTCGAACGCGACCTCCATGACGGTGCCCAGCAGCGCCTCATCGACTGCAGGTGCTGCTGCAGCTGGCAAGCTCCGCTGCACCGCCGCCGCTGGCCACCAGTTACACGGCGGCACGCAAGAGCGTCGGTATCGCGCTCGAAGAGCTTCGCGATCTCGCACACGGCATCTACCCTGCCGCCCTGACCGATGGAGGCCTGCGGGTGGGCCTCGGCACGCTCGCCGAGACAAGCCCGGTCCGCTGGTCATCGACGGGGCTGGGCCGGGCCGGGCGCCGCCCGCCGTGGAGGCCGCCGCCTACCGCCTAGCCGCAGACGCAGTGCGGATAGCTGGGCAGGCCTCCAGCCAGGAGATCATGACACACCCTGGCCCTAGAAGATCAACCGATGCTCGGGGAGTAACCTGAGGGCCGCGGCGACGGCGTCGCGCGTTCGGGAGGGGACTCAATCGCATGGCCGGCTGCGCCGGCGGCCGATCTGGTCGTCCGCAACGCACGGGTATACACGGTCGACCGGGCGGTTCCGTGGGCGCAGGCGGTGGCGGTCAGCGGCGGCCGGATCACCTGGATCGGCGCCGACGCGGACGCCGACGATCACGTGGCGGCTGAGCACCGAGGTGATCGACGCCGAAGGCCGGCTGGTGCTACCGGGCTTCATCGACAGCCACAACCACGTGCGGCTCGGCTCCGACGCCGATTGCGTGCAGCTGGCCGGCGCCGGCTCGCTGCGGAGGTGCGAGCGCGGATCGCGGCCTGGCTGGGTGATCATCCCGATGCCGAATGGGTGGAGGGCGAGGGGCTCGACTACCCGGCCCTGCGGCAGGCCCCGGCGGATCTGGACGGGGTTACCCAGGGCCGCCGGCGTTCCTGTTCGACTACAGCGGCCATGGCGCCTGGGTGAACCACGCGGCGATGCGACGGCTGGGCATCGGCCGCGAGGTGGACCGGGTGCCGTACGGCATCGTGGAGAAGGATCCCGGCAGCGGTGAGCCGACCGGATTCCTGTCCGGTTTCGCGATCATGGGGCTGGCGGCGACGGGCACCGGGTGCTCGCCGGGCACCTGCCCTGGGGCAGCGAGCAGCGGCGGTACCGGCGGCTGCGGCATAGCCTGGAGGAGGCGATCCGCTGTGGCATCACCACCGTGGTGGAACCGCAGAGCGGCCTCGATGACCTGCCCCTCTACCAGCGGGCCCGCGAGGACGGGGCCCTGGCCTGCCGTCTGATCGTTGCCCTGTTCCACGCTCCGGCCGCCAGCCGCGACGAGCTGGACGCGTTCGAGGCGCTCAGGCGCCGCTACGACGACGACCGGCTGCGGGTGGCTCCGGTCAAGCTCTACATAGACGACCTCATGGAGCAGCACACCGCGGCGCTGTTCGAGCCCTACGCCGACCAGCCCGCCACCCGGGGCGGCACCTTTTACGACCCAGAGGCGTTCGCCGGGCTGCTGGCCGAGCTGGACGCCCGCCGCTGCCAGGTCCTGATCCATGCCATCGGTGACCGCGGCGTCCATGTCGCCCTGGACGCCATCGAGCACGCCCGGCAGGTCAACGGCCCGCGCGACGCCCGCCACCAGCTGGTGCATGTCGAGCTGCTGGCCCCCCAGGACCTGGCGCGGTTCCGGAACCTCGGGGTGGTCGCCTGCATGCAGCCGCGCCACTGCGCCGCTGATGTCGGCGGCAGCGAGTGGCGCGCGGCCGTCGGTCCGGCCCGGTGGCCGATGGCGTGGCCGCTGCGCAGCCTCCAGCAGGCGGGAGCGGCCCTGGCCTTCTCCAGCGACTGGAACGTAGCCGAGATGGACCCGCTGACCGGGATCTACACCGCGGTGACCCGGCGAGACCTGGCCGGCGGTGATCCCTTCGTTCCCGAGCAGTCCATCGGCCTGGCCACCGCGATCGGCGCCTACACCGTCGGCGGCGCATTCGCCAACTTCTGCGAGGATCACCGCGGCTCGCTGGCCCCTGGTAAGGCCGCCGACCTGATTGCGCTGTCCGACGACCTGTTCGAGCTGCCCGGCGAGCGAATCAAGGACTGCCACGTCGACCTGACGATGGTGGCCGGCCAGGTTCACCACCGGCTGTGGTGAACCGAGCCTGGGCGCCCGGGCTGGCGATGGAAGGGAACGGATTCGCATGAGGCTAGGAAGTGGGCTCCTTGCAGTGCTCGTGTGGTACCCACGAACGCATGGGGAGGTTCAGCGATGATTCGGCAGGCAGTCTCGACTGACAACGCACCAGGCGCGATCGGGCCCTACAGTCAGGCCATCGTGGCCAACGGGTTCGTATTCTGCTCGGGCACGGCAGGCATCGATCCAGCCACCGGCGTCGCGCCGGACGGTATCGAGGAACAAACCGGACAGGCGCTGCGCAACCTTGACGCGATCCTCACGGCCGCTGGTGCGTCACTGGAGACCCTGGTCAAGACCACCATCTTCTATGCAAACGTCGACGATTTCGCAGCTATGAATGCCGTCTATGCACGTTACATGCCTGACCCACCTCCGGCTCGCTCGGCGCTGGCGAATGTCAGCCTGCCGCGTAACCTGCTCATTTCCATCGACGCGATCGCTGTCGTTGCGGCCAGCTGACTGCAGCCACAGGGGTTGAACTGCTGAGATTTGCACCGCCCTGCCGCGGTGGCCTGCAGGGAGTTTCCTGGCGCTGTCGTTGGGACGTTCGCCTCTGCGACGCGGCCCAGGACTCGCCGATGATGGCGGTGTTGAGGGATGTCGCCGGCTGTGAGGCCTGCGGGCCCGCCGAGCGCAGAGCCCGGGGCGCAGTTGGCGGACGGAGTAAAGGCGCCGTCCGCTGGCGTCGGGCGGAGGAGGTCCGATGGATGGCTTGATGATGGATTACCCGCTCACGGTGCCGCTGCTGCTGGACCGGGCGGCAGGTTATTTCCCCGACGTGGAGGTCGTGAGCCGCAGGCCGGACCGCTCACTCGCCCGCTCGACCTACGGTGAGGTGCGGCGGCACGCTCATCAGCTCGCCGGGGCGCTGGCCCGGCTCGGTGTCGGCCGCGGTGATCGCGTCGCGACCCTGGGCTGGAACCATACCCGCCACCTGGAGGCGTACTTCGGCGTGCCGCTGATGGGCGGGGTGGTGCACACCCTGAACCCGCGGCTGTCGACCGCCGATCTGGTCTACATCATGAACCACGCCGGTGACTCGGTGCTGCTCGTCGATGACGTGCTGCTGCCGGTGCTGGACCAGTTGCGCGGGCAGGTGAGCCTGAAGCACGTCGTGGTCTGGGCGAACGGCACGCAGACCCCCGCGGGCCTGCTCGACTACGACGAACTCATCGCCGCCGAACCGGAGGAGTTTGCCCGGCCCCGGCTAGATGAGCTTGAGGCGGCCGCCATGTGCTACACCTCGGGCACGACCGGCCAGCCCAAGGGCGTGGTGTACTCCCACCGCGCGATCGTGCTGCACTCGCTGGCCTCGGCCACCACCGACGGGCTGGCCATCAGCCAGCGGGAGGTCGCGTGCCCGGTCGTGCCGATGTTCCACGTCAACGCCTGGGGCCTGCCGTTCACCGCCACCATGGTGGCTGCAAGCAGGTGCTTCCCGGGCCGCACCTGGACCCGGAGAGCCTGCTCGACCTGTATGTACAAGAGGGCGTCACGCTCAGCGGCCGGCGTGCCGACGATCTGGCTCGGCATTCTGCAGGCGCTGGAGAAGGAGCCGGATCGCTGGAACCTCGGCGCCATCCGGATGGTGGTCGGGGGGTCAGCGGCGCCGGAAAGCCTGATCCGCGGACTTGACCGCCATGGACTACGGGTCGTCCACGGCTGGGGAATGACAGAGATGACCCCGATCGGCACGCTCAGCTGGCTCAAGCGGTCGCTCGAGCGAGCTGCCCGAGGATCAGCAGTACGCCTACCGCGCCAAGCAGGGACTGCCGCTGCCGTTCGTCGAGACGCGGATCATGGGACTGACGGGTGAGGTGCCCTGGGACGGCGAGGCGATGGGCGAGCTGGAGGTCCGCGGCCCGTGGGTGGCCTCGGGGTACTACCAGGCGCCCGAGCTCACCGGTAAGTGGTCTGACGATGGGTGGTTCCGGACCGGCGACGTGGCCACGATCGACCCCGAGGGTATGTGAAGATCACCGACCGGACCAAGGACCTCATCAAGTCCGGCGGCGAGTGGATCTCGAGCGTGGACCTGGAGAACGCGCTGATGGGGCACCCCGCGGTGGCGGAGGCGGCGGTGATCGCGGCCAAGCACGCCAAGTGGGATGAGCGCCCGGTGGCCGTGGTGGTCCTCCGGGAGGGCGCCACGGTCACGGCCGGGGAACTGCGCGCGTTCCTGGAGCCGAGGTTCGCCAGGTTCTGGCTGCCCGACGAGATCGTCTTCGCCGAGGCGATCCCGCGCACGGCCGCGGGCAAGTTCAAGAAGTCCGTGCTGCGCGACCAATACGACGGGCTCCTCATCGACCAGCCCCGGCCCGGCGGCTCCTGACCGAGCCGCGCCCCCAGCCGGAGGAGGCGGACCTACCTGGCCGTACTCCCGAGGCGCCGGAATTGCCGTAGACAAAGGCCGAGGCCGATCGGCCGGTGAACCGGCCGGTCGCCCCGACCGCCTCGGCCACCGATGAGTGGCGCCCGTCTGCTCCGATAACGAGCCCGGCTCGCTCCGCGCGGACCGAACCGTCCCGATCCCGGGTTATGACACCCGTCACGCGCCCTGACGGGTGCTGGTCAAGTCCGACAACCGAGCGGCCGAACCGGAAGGTCGCCCCGGCGGCCGTGGCGGCCTCGACGAGCAGCCGGTCGATGAGGGTCCGGCGCGGTGTGTACAGTGCGTCGACGCCGGCCGCCGGGCGGATCGTGACCAATTCCGGCTCGGCTCCGTAGTGGAAGAGCGTGCGCTGGACCGCGGGGGTGCCCGCGCCGATCACCGCGTCGAGCAGTCCCCATCTGGCGAGCTGGAGCGTGTCGGCCCGCATCAGGGCGTGGGTGGACAAGGTGTCGCTCCCCAGGCGGGTCCGCTCAACACACAAGACCCGCATTCCGGCCCGCGCCAGCAGCATCGCGGTCGAGGCTCCGGCCGCCCGTCCGCCCACCACTACGACGTCCCAGGGCGCACTCATGCCGCGCTCCTGCCGCTCGCGCGGACCACGGAGGTCCTCGAGGACCCTGGAGACGACCAGGGCGGCGTCGTGCCGAACCCCGTCCAGGAAGGAGGAGGACCGGCGGGTCTGCCAGCGTATTCCGACCACGTGCAGGCCCGGCGAGGCGGTGGTCCCGTTGACGTGCCTGATGTCCCCGTCCTTGTCCAGGACCCGGACGCGCAGCCAGGGGTATGACCGCCGATAGCCGGTGGCCCAGATCACGGTGCGGATCCCGGCCCGCAGCAGGTCCAGCTCAGCGGTAGAGCCGGTCACCTGCGCCTGCCTGATGGGCTCCGCGTGGTCGACCTCTGGGGCGAGTCCGGTGCTCTCGGCGAACGTGTCGATCCTGCTCAGCAGCCTGCGGAGCCGCTCGTCGGCGTCGCGGGTGGTGACCGCCAGGTCCTCGGCCAGCCGCACGTATCGCCCGGCCACGCCGGTGAGACGACCAGTGAGCCCGACCCCGCGGGCCTGGAGCCCCGGCAGGTCCAGGTCGCGCCCGCCCGGCTGACCCG
Organism: uncultured Actinomycetota bacterium; assembly: GCA_963775745.1. Taxonomy (GTDB): domain Bacteria; phylum Actinomycetota; class Actinomycetes; order Streptosporangiales; family Streptosporangiaceae; genus DATBGO01. The sequence continues at coordinate 412,370 of CAVZKE010000005.1, read as the reverse complement.
AAAGCTGCAAGGACGGCTCCCGCAGCGCAGCGGCGGGCCTCGGGGACGCCAGGTCGGGAACGTACGGGAGGTCACACCAGCCCGTGGCTATGACGACCGACGCGGCCGCCCAGGTTCCGGTGGTCGTCACCACGCGGTAGCCGCCGCCGGAACGCCGGACGGAGAGCACCTCGGCGCCCTCAGTCACGGGAGCAGCGGACAAGGCGGCGTAGGCACGCAAGTAGTCGCCTACCTCGGCGGCGCGCATGAAGCCGGCTGGGTCGGGCCCGCGGTAACGGTGACCAGGCAGACGGCTCATCCAGTTCGGGGTCAGCAGCCGCAGCGACAGCCAGGTGTGACTGTCCCAGCGGGCCGCGGCGCGGCTACGTTCGAGGACGACGTGATCGACGCCGGCGCCGCTGAGCAGGTGGCTCACGGCCAGGCCGGCTGGCTGGCCCCGATGACCACGACGGAGGTGCGGTACATGGGATCTGTCCTTTCTCCAGATCACCGGACGAGCCTGGGTCGCGGGCTCATCCGGTGATGCGGTGAGGTGCGGCAGGGCGTGCCGCGTCAGGGAGTGCTCACGTCGATGACGACGTCAGTGCCGTTGGTCAGGACGTCGAAGACAGCCGACCGGCGGCGGGACTGCTCGACCAGAGCGGCGAGCTCCTCGGGGCTGGCGTCACCTTCGACGACGAAGCTGACCCGGATCTGCTGGTAGCCGTTGCGTACCTCATCGGACAGCCCGAGGATGCCGAGCAGGTCGATGTCACCCTCGACGGTTGACTCGACGCGGTGCAGGGCTACCCCGCGGGCGGCGGCGATGTTGGCGAGCCCCGAGGTGAGACACGCGGCGATGGCGTGCAGCAGGAACTCGACGGGCGTGGCCGCCGTTCCGCCACCGACCAGGACGGCCGGGTGGTCGGCGTCGTAGGTGAATGGCTCGGTACGGCTGGTGTCCTCCTGGCCGGCGCCGTAGAAGCCCTGAATGGCGGTGCGGTTGTGGGTACCGCTCACCCAGGTGTTGCGGGCCCGGAACTGAAAGCCCGCGATCTGCGGGGCGCCCCTCACGGCGTCCAGCGTCGCGAACAGCGCGGGAACATCCACGCCGTTGAGCGCGGGGCGGTGTGCGGCCGCGACAGGGAGTACTTGGGCGACGCAAGAACGATCATGGTGGTGGGCCGCGGACCCGATACAATCGCGATCACCCTGGACGGGAAGCGCCTGCGTCGCCCACAGACGATGAGCTAGCCGGGAGGCAAACCTGATGGATGAGCGGACAGCCGTCATCGCGATCGGCGGCAATTCTCTGATCAAGGACAAGTACCACCAGACGGTCCGCGACCAGTACATCGCCGCGACCGAGACCTGCTACCACATCGTCAACATGATCAAGGATGGCTGGGGCGTCGCGATCACTCATGGCAACGGTCCCCAGGTCGGCTTCATCCTCAGGCGGTCCGAGCTGGCCGCCCATGAGCTGCACGAGGTGCCGATGGATGTCTGCGGGGCCGACACCCAGGGCGCCATCGGATATGAGCTGCAGCAGAACCTCTATAACGAGTTCCGGCAATACGGCCTCGACAGGGACGCGGTCACGCTGGTCTGCCAGACCGAGGTGGCCGCCGACGACCCGGCGTTCGCGAAGCCGAGCAAGCCGATCGGCTCCTTCATGGACGCCGAGCAGGCCGACCGGCGCCGGGCCGAGGGCTGGGAGATCGTCGAGGATGCCAACCGCGGCTGGCGCCGGGTGGTCGCCTCGCCGCAGCCGCTGCGGATCGTCGAGCTGCCGTCCATCAGGCGGCTGCTCGCCGCCCGTACCGTGGTCATTGCGGTGGGCGGCGGCGGGATCCCTGTGGTGGCTGACGAGTCCGGCTATCTGCACGGTGTCGCCGCCGTCATCGACAAGGACCTGGCCTCGGCCCTGCTGGCCAACGAGATCGACGCCGACCTGTTCATCATCTCCACCGCCGTGGAGAAGGTCGCGCTGGAATTCGGCACCCCGCAGCAGCGCTGGGTCGACCACCTGACGCTCGCGGAAGCCAGGCAATACCTCGCGGAGGGCAGGCACTTCGCGGCGGGAAGCATGGGCCCGAAGATCCAGGCGGTCGTCTCCTACCTGGAGCGGGGCGGGAAGGAGGCGCTTATCACCGACCCCGGGAACCTTGAGCGTGCCCTCGCCGGTCAGACCGGGACGCGGATCACCCGCGACTGAGCAGCACGTGGATCGCCCGCTGCCGTCCGTTACCGCACCACCGGCCGGCGGGCGCGGCGCGCCGTAACGGCTAGCGCGGCAGGCCTCAGCCTGGCCGTCGCTGGCTGGATTGCCGGCCGTGGCGGCCCGGCCCGCACGGCTGGGCAGGCAAAGGCTCAGCCCGGCTGCTGCCGTGCAGGCCAGGGCGAGGTATCCCAGGCCACCGGTGACTGCGTCGACGAACCCCGTCGCGGTCAGCTCGCGGCCGAGCAGGCTGAAGAAGATGACCCCGACCACGGTGATCGCGGTCACGCTGCCGAGCTGGATGACCGTGCTGACCACACCGGAGGCAGCGCTGGCTTGCTCGCGCGGGATCCTGGCCAGGACCACGTCGGCCAGCGTGCCCGAGACCACTCCGAACGCGAGCCCGGCGGCCGCGAGCGAGGGCGCAAGCTGCCATCCGGTCAGAGCGCTGCCCGCCGCGTGGATGACAGCGATCATGCTGAGGATGGCCAGCGTCATGAGGACGGCTCCGGCGGTGATCGCGTACCGGCCATACTTCTGGCCAAGCGGGGCGGCCCCGCCAGAGCCAACCACGATGCCGAGGGAGAAGGGCAGGAAGGCGAGTCCGGTTCGAAGCGGCGAGTAGCCGAGGCCGAACTGCAGGAACAGCGTCAGGGCGAAGAAGAAACTGGTCGCGCCGAAGAACAACATCGCGATCGCCAGCCCGACGCCGGACTGGCGGGAGGTGAACAGCCCCGGGCTGACCAGCGGCGCCCGCCCCGTCCTGGCCTTGCGGAACTCGAGCAGGCAGAACGCGGCCAGCAGCGGCGCCGCGCCGGCGAGGCTGATGAACGACCAAGCTGGCCAGCCTGCCTGGCGGCCCTCGATCAGCGGGTAGAACACGGCCAGCAGGGCTCCGGTGACCAGGCCCAGGCCGGCCAGGTCGAGCCGGGCGGGCCGGGACGGGCGTGACTGAGGGATGAGCCGTGATCCCGCCGCCAGGGCCGCCAGGCCGATCGGGACGTTGACCACGAAGATGGTCCGCCAGCCCCACCCGGCCAGGTTCGCCTGGATCAGCAGGCCGCCGGCCAGCGGGCCGCTCGCCCCGGCCAGCGCCAGCACCATGCCGTACAGGGCGAACGCCTTCGGCCGGGCCGCAGGACCGAACTCGGACTGGATGAACGTCAGCACCTGCGGGACCATCAGCGCGGCCGCCGCTCCTTGCACGGCACGGAAGCCGATCAGCATCCCCGGGTCCGCCGCCACCGCTACGAGAGCCGAGGCCGCGACGAAACCAGCCAGGCCGGCCAGGAAGACGCGCTTGCGTCCGGCGATGTCACCCAGCCGGGCCGCTGTGATCAGCATGAGCGCGAACGCCAGTGTGTAGCTGGCCGCCGCCCACTGCAGACCAGCCTCGCTGACCTGCAGGTTCCGCTGGATCGACGGCAGCGCCACCTGCATGATCGTGCCGTCGAGCAGGTCCATGAACGCGGCGCTGACCATCACGGCCAGCGCCGCCCATGGCGCACCCCGGGCGGGCTCAGTTGCGCTGGCCAGTGCGCCGGGTCTCTCCTGGGCGACGGGCCTACCGTCCCGGGGGACGGGTCCCTTCTGCTTGGCAGCCATCTCGGCCTCCCTATCGGCGGATCCCAGCTCCGCCATCAGATCTCTCAGTTTTCAAGAAATCTATAAACTGAGATAGCTTAAAGTCAAGCTAGAATCGAACGTCCGCAGCCAGCCGGGCACCGAGGCCGCGGCCGGCCACGCGAGGAGGAGAACGACGTGATGCCACTGCCGCCGCACGACCGCGATCAGCTCCTCGAGGCAGTCAACTGGGAGTCCAGGCGCACGGCCGTCTTCATCGGGCTGCTCAACCGGGCGGTCGCCGCACGGCTGGGCATCAATCCCACGGACCTGGAGATCGTTGGCCTGCTCAGCGTGACCGGACCGGTCACGCCGGGCCGCCTGGCCGAGTTCACCGGGCTCGCGACCGGGACGGTGACGCTGGTCATCGACCGTCTGGAGAAGGCGGGATTCGCGCGCCGGGTGGCAGATCCCAAAGACCGTCGCAGCGTGCTGATCGAACTGCTCTCCGAGCGGGCCCGGGAGGCAGGAGAACTCTTCGCCCCGGTGCAGGCGGCCGGCGCCCAGTTGCTGGCCAGCTATAAGGACCGGGACCTGGCCCTGATCGCCGATTACCTCCGCAGCTCTAACGACCGGTTGCGCGAGGCCGCATCCGGCCTGATGCGGGTCCGCGCGCACGCTCCGGGCGAGCCGCCGCCCGCCTGAGGCCGTCGGCAGCAGATTCCCGGTTGACTGCCAGCCGCTCCATTATCTAGATTGCTCATGTTCCGAGATACACGGAATCTGAGAGATATGGAGCCGATCATGAGCCAGACCACCACGCAATCTTCTGCGCATCAGCACCGGGAACGCCCGCGCCCGCGGCTCATGGGTGCACTGGCCGGCCTGCGCGGCAAGTGGGTGGTCATGACCGCGTGGCTGGCGCTGCTGGTGGCACTCGGCCCGCTGGCCGGCAAGCTGTCCGGCGCGGAGCGCAATAGCCAGGCCGCCTTCCTGCCCAAGGCCGCCCAGTCGACGCAGGTCTACCAATTGCAGCGGCACCTCCAGAATCCGGACGCAAGTACCGCCGTCGTGGTGTTCAGCCGGGCGGGGGGCCTGACCCGGGCCGACCGGGCCGCGGTCACCGCGGCTGCGGATCGGGTATCCCGGCTGCCGCTGGCCGCGGGGGCGGTCAACGGGCCGGTGGCATCGCGAGACGGGCAGGCCGCCGAATTTGCCGTGCCGATGGCCGCCAGGCCAGGAGATCACCTGAGTGATGAGGTAAGCAGGCTACGGCAGGCGGTTGACGCCGGGCGGCCCGGCCTGACCGTTCACGTCACCGGCCCGGCGGGGGTGCTCGCCGACTCTACCGGGGTGTTCAAGGACGTCGACGGCAAACTGCTCGGCGTAACGCTGCTGGTGGTGATCGTGCTGCTGCTGGCTATCTACCGGAGCCCGGTCCTGTGGCTGGTCCCCATCGCCGCCGCCGGCGCCGCGCTGGTGCTGGCCCAGGCCGTGGCCTACCTGGCCGCGAGTCACGCAGGCCTGACCGTCAACGGGCTCAGCGGCTCCTTGCTGCTGATCTTGGTGTTCGGCGCGGGCACCGACTACGCCCTGCTCATCGTGGCCCGTTACCGCGAGGAACTGCGACGGCACCCGGACAAGCACCGGGCCATGGCCATCGCCCTGGCCCGCGCGCTCCCCGCGGTCGCGGCCTCCGCCGCCACCGCCACGCTGGGCCTGCTGTGCCTGCTGCTGTCTGAGCTCAACTCCAACCGCGGGCTCGGTCCGGTCGCCGTGATCGGCATCCTGAGCGCGTTCGCCGTGATGACCACGCTGCTGCCGGCCCTGCTCCTCATGCTGCCGCGGGCAGCGTTCTGGCCGAAGGTTCCCCGCTACGGCTCAGCACCGGCCGAGGCCGGAGGCCTGTGGGGACGAGCCGGGCGGGCCGTGGCACGTCACCCGGCGGCCGTAGCCGCTGGCACCGTAGGCATCCTGGCCGTCCTGGCCCTCGGCCTGGCCGGGTTCCGGGCATCTGGCCTGACGCCAGCCCAGCAGTTCACCTCCAAGCCCGACTCGGTCATCGGGCAGCAGGTGCTCGATGCGCACTTCCCGGCCGGCACCGGCAGCCCGGTCATCGTGATCGCCCGCGCCCGGGCCGCTCGGCCGGTGGCGACCGAGATCCGCGCCACGCCTGGGATCACCGGGCATGCCGCGCCCATGTTCGCCGCCGGGTATGTCGAATTCCAGGCCATCCCGGCCGCGCCCGACGACAGCCCCGCCGCCTACCATGTCGTGGACCGGCTGCGCGGGGAACTAGGCCACCTCCCCGGCGCCCAGGCTCGGGTCGGCGGCAGCACCGCCACCGACCTGGACATCCAGCGCACAGCCCGCCACGACCGCGATCTCATCGTCCCGGTGGTGCTTGGCGTGATCCTGCTCGTCCTGAGCCTGCTGCTACGGTCATTGATCGCGCCGCTGCTGCTGACCGCGACCGTCGCGCTGTCCTTCGCCGCCTCGCTCGGCCTCAGCGCGCTGGTTTTCACCCACGTCTTTCATTTCGCCGGCGCTGATGCCTCCACGCCGCTGTTCGTTTTCATCTTCCTGGTCACCCTGGGCGTGGACTACAACATCTTCCTGATGACCCGCGTCCGGGAGGAAGCCGCCGTGAGCGGGACGCGGGCAGGCGTGACCAGGGGCCTGGCCGTGACCGGCGGGGTGATCACCTCCGCTGGGCTGGTGCTGGCGGCCACATTCACCGCCCTGACGACGATCCCGCTGGTCACGAATGTGGAGATCGGCTTCGCGGTCGCCGTCGGCGTGCTGCTCGACACTATCGTCGTCCGCGCGATCCTGGTCCCCGCCCTGGCCCTGTGGGCAGGACCGGCCATCTGGTGGCCCGGTCGGCTCGCCCAGCAGGGCGGCACATCGCCGACCTGATCGCCTGGCGACGCCTCATGGCCCGCGATATCTGGCCGGCCACCGGCTTGCCCGGGTCCAGCCAATTTTTGCCTGGAGTGAACCGGGGACCTTCGCCGTACGTTCTTACCTGCTGCGTGTCCCCGGTTGGTGAGAGCGGAGGGAACCCATGATTCGACAACTGACGTCAGGTTCGCGGTGCACTGCCTTCATGCGGGCCCATGGCCACATCCGGCGCCGCCTATGGCCGGCTGCCGCTACGGTCACCGCAGCTGCGCTGGTCACCATGGCGGCGGGGGCCGCCACGGCCAGCGCCTCCCCGGCCCACCCGAAGGGGGGCGGGTATCGCCAGGTCAACCTGGTGTCGAACCTGCCGAACGTGGCGCCGCTGACCGACCCGGACCTGGTGAACGCCTGGGGCCTGTCGGCGTCGCCCGGGACCGATCAGGCGCCGGGCTCGCCGTTGTGGGTATCGGACAACGGTGCCGATAAGACGACGCTCTATGCGGGGGCCAGCGCCACCTCGGTGACCAAGGTCGGCCTGGTGGTGAACATCCCTTCCGGCGCCCCGACTGGCCAGGTGTTCAACACCGATCCGAGCGGCTTCGTCATCCATGACGGCAACGGGAACAGCGCCTCGGCGGTATTCCTCTTCGACACCGAGAACGGCTCGATCGACGGCTGGAATCCGGGCGTCGGTGCCACCGCGCCCGGGCCATCCACGGTCACCGAGGAGCCGGTGACGAATTTCGCGAACGCCGTGTACAAGGGCCTGGCCATCGCCCAGGCATCCGATGGCAACACCTATCTCTACGCGGCCAACTTCAGGTCCGGGCGGGTCGAGGTCTACAACAGCGACTTCACGCCCGTCGAGCTACCTGGTGGCTTGTTCGTGGACCGGCGCATCCCGGCAGGCTACGCGCCGTTCAATGTGCAGGCCCTGGCGGGCAAGCTGTACGTGACGTACGCCGAGCAGGACGCCACCCTGCACGACGATGTGGCCGGGCGCGGTCACGGCTTCGTGGACGTGTTCAGCACCGACGGGGCGTTCATCCGCCGTCTGGTGACCCGCGGCAGGCTGGACTCGCCTTGGGGTCTCGCGCTGGCCCCGGCCGGGTTCGGCAAGTTCAGTGGTGCGCTGCTCGTCGGCAACTTCGGCGATGGCCACATCAATGCCTACAACCCGAACAACGGCCGGGCCCTCGGCCAGCTGCGGCGGCCGAACGGGCGCCCGATAGTGATCGACGGCCTGTGGGCGCTGCGGTTCGGCAACGGTAACGCGGCCAAGACCAACGAGATGCTGTTCTCGGCCGGGCCCAACGGCGAGTCGGACGGGCTGCTCGGGAAGATTGTCGCGTCCGGCTGAGCAGAAACGACCATCTCCACGCCCGGTGCGGTCCCGGCTTCGGCCGGGACCGCATCCAGTTCGACACGACCGCGCCGCTGGCCGGTCCCGACGGAACCCCGGTCGACCCGGCCCGGCCCGCGGAAATGGAGGCCAAGCTCGCTGCCCTCAGCCCGGAGCAGCGCGACCAGGTGCTCGGGCAGGTACAGGCCTACCAGGCTAATTTCCGGCGCCGGCGAGGCTAGGCCGCGCTGGCCTCAGGCCCGGTCCGGCCGGAGCCCGGTGAACAGATCACCGATCAGGTCCTCTGGGTCAGCGTGGCCCTTGCCCTGCTTGGCGAGGTGACCGGACAGCGCCAGGTCGGCCGCGCCGTGGGCGGTCGCCAGGAGCAGCGCACCAGATCCCGCACATGATCGCGGCCGCGGGCGGCGCGATCGTCGTGACGTCCTCGATCGGCGGGCTGGTCGGGGCGGCCCGCAACTCCGACTACGCGGCCAGCAAGTGGGCGCTGGCCGGCCTGGTCAAGAGCGCCGCGCTCGACTACGCGCCGCACAACATCCGGATCAACGCCATCGCGCCGGGCCCGACGCGGTCCGAGATGTTCGACCGGTGGATGAACACCGAGCAACTGCGGGCCATGATGGCCGCCCACGCGCCGCTCAACGCGGCGGCCGGTCAGGATCGCGCGGTGACGGCGCCCAGCAGGGCGCGGATCATGACGCGCAACTCGGCGCTGGTCAGCTCGCGGCGCTGGCCCGGCGATCTGGTCGAACAGCACGCCGTCGAGGAACGCGGCGAAGTCGCTCGCCCGGCGGGCCGGCTCGCCGACGTCGGCGGCCGCGAATTGGTCCGCGACCAGGGCGCGGACCCGGGCGCCCGAGGCGACCAGCGCCGCGCGCAGCTCCGGCCGGCGGGTGGCTTCCAGGGCCAGCTCGAACCGGGCCAGCTGGCGCTCGCGCCCCGCGGTGAGCCAGCCCTGCATGACGTCGGCGGCCGCGCGGGCCAAGGCATCGAGGTCGTCGTGCGGCAGCGCCGGGATCTCAGCAACGTCCAGGTCGGCCAGCCGCTCGACGGTCGCCTGCAGCAGGGCCTGCCGCGTCCGGAAGTAATACGACGCGGACCCTTCGGGCAGCCCGGCGGTCCTGTCGACGGCGCGATGCGTCAGGTTGCGCATCCCCTCCCTGGCCAGCGTCGTGATCGCCGCATCGGCCAGCTCGGTTCGGCGGGACAATATCTCCTCCTCATGATGTCTCTACTAGTGTAGAGTATCTCTACAGATGTAGAGATGGAGGCAGGGCAGATGAAGGCGATCATTGTCGGTGGCGGTATCGGCGGGCTGGCCACGGCGCTGGCGCTGGGCCAGCGGGGCTGGCAGCTGGAGGTGCTCGAGCGCGCCCCGTCGTTCGGCGAGGTCGGCGCGGGCCTGTCGCTCTGGCCGAACGCACTGCGGGCGCTTGACCTGCTGGGTGTGGGCGGGTCCGTCCGCGGGCGGGCCGTGCTGGCGGGCCAGGCCGGTATCCGGAACGCTGCCGGGCGATGGCTGACCCGGACCGATACCGCCGAACTGGAGCGCCGTTACGGCCCGACGGCCATGGTGCACCGGGCTGACCTGCTCGCGGTGCTCCGCGCCGCGGTGCCCGGCGAGGCGCTGCGCAGCGGGATCACGGTGACCGGGGTCCGGCCGGACGGGACGGTCGTGCATTCCGGCGGCGAGTCCCGCGCCGACCTGATCGTCGGCGCGGACGGCATCCGGAGCGTCACGCGCACGTCCATCTGGCCAGGCGCCGCCGCACCGCGATACGCCGGCGTATACCGCCTGGCGGATGGTAACCCCGCCGGTTCAGGTCGACGACAGCGGCGAATCGTGGGGAGCGGGGGAGCGGTTCGGCTTCGCGCCGTTGTCCGACGGACGGATCTACTGTTTCGCCACCGCCAACGCGGCCGCCGGCGATGCTAGCGGCGGCCTGGACGGGCTGCGCCGCCGGTTCGGCGGCTGGCACGAACCGATCCCGGCCCTGCTGGCGGCGGCCAGTCCCGGTGCCGTTCTCCACGATGATCTGTATGAACTGCCGCCGCTGCCGAGTTACGCCGCCGGCCATGTCGTCCTGGTCGGTGACGCCGCGCACGCCATGACCCCCAATCTGGGCCAAGGCGCCTGCCAGGCCCTGGAGGACGCGGTGGTGCTCGGCCAGGCCCTGGACGGCCGTCAGGGAGCGGACGTCCCGGGCGCGCTCGCCAGCTACGATGACCTCCGCCGGCCGCGCACCCAGATGATCGCGCTGCGCTCGCACCGGCTCGGCGTGGTAGCCCAGTGGGCGTCCCCGTTCTCGGTGGGCCTGCGCAACGCCGCCCTGCGCGCGCTGCCCCGCTCATCCTTCATCCGATCGCTGGCCCCGGTTCTGGACTGGACCGCCTCAGGATGAGCGGGGCCGGATCGGCGCCGCGGGCGCGGGAGCCTCACGAGTAGCGGCTTAACGGGGGCCGCCGGCGGCGGTATTTCCCTGCCGCCAGTGACAGATGTCATGGCGCCTCCTGGATGTTGCGCACTGCCGCCCGCCACCCCCGGCATGGTCGGATGTGGATACCGGCCAGACGGGCCGGAATGCATCCGAAGGGAATCGATATGAGTCAACGGGGAACCGGGCAGCCCGGCTCGCCGGTGGTGTCCTTTGAGGAGGTCAGCAAGGTCTACGGCCACGTGCGCGCCGTAGATGGCTTGTCCCTGAGCCTGCATCGAGGCCAGACGGTGGCGTTCCTGGGCCCGAACGGCGCGGGCAAGTCGACGTCGCTCGAAATGCTCCTCGCTCTCCGCAACCCGACGTCCGGCCGGATCCGGGTGCTGGGCAGCGACCCTTATACCGGCGTCAAGTCCGGCCGGGTCGGCGCGATGCTCCAGTCCGGCGGGCTGATGCCGGAGCTGACCGTACGGGAACTGGTCGGGCTGGTGGCGGGCTTCCACCCGCGGCCGCTGCCGGTCGGGCAGACGCTGGGCCGGGCCTGGCATCGCGGACATCGCTGATCGCCGGGTAGACAAGCTGTCCGGCGGCCAGACCCAGCGCGTCCGGTTCGCACTGGCCATCGTGGGCGAGAGCGACCTGATCGTGCTGGACGAGCCGACGACCGCGATGGACGTGGAAAGCCGCCAGATGTTCTGGGCCAACATGAAGGCCGAGGTGGCGGAGGGGCGAACGCTGCTGTTCGCCACGCACTACCTCGAAGAAGCTGACCAGGCCGCGGACCGGATCCTGGTGATCAACAAGGGCCGGCTGCTGGCCGACGGCACGCCCGCCGAGATAAAGGCGCGGGCCGGCGCCAAGCGGATCTCCTTCCGGTCCGACCGGCTGGATGAGGCATTCTTGCTGGGCCTGCCCGCGCTGGTGAACCTGGAGATCCGGCACGATCTGGTGCAGATCCAGTCGGCCGACTCCGATCGCACGCTGTACGCGCTGCTCGATGCGGGCTGCCGGCCGCGCGAGATCGAGGTGTCGAGTCTGGGCCTGGAGCAGGCGTTCCTGGCCATCACCGCGCAGGACAACAGTTCCGGCCAGGCATCGCGCAACGACCGGTCCATGACCGAACTGGCGAAGGAGACAGTCCGATGAACGGGACACTGGCGCTGACCCGGAAGGAAATGGTCCGGCTCTCGCGTAACAAGCGGTACCTGATTTTCTCGATCGGGCTGCCGGTCATGCTGTACCTGGTGTTCGGGCGGCAGGCGGCCAGCACCGCCTACGGCGTGGCGTTCAAGGCCTTCTACATGATCGGGATGGCCTCGGTGGGCGCGTTCAGCGGTGCGCTGACCGGTAACGCGCAGCGCATCTCGCAGGAGCGCAAGGACGGCTGGGTAAGGCAGCTCCGGCTGACCTCGCTGCCGCCGCAGTCCTACGTGATCGCCAAGATCATCGCCGCGATGGCCACCGCGGTGCCGTCCATCGTGATCGTGCTCGCGCTCGGCCGCTTCTATGGCGGCGTCCAGCTGGCGGGCTGGAAATGGCTGGCGATCGGGGTGGCCATCTGGCTGGGCACGATGACCTTCGCCGCGCTCGCGGTGGCCATCGGCTACCGGTTCATGCCGGACACGGTGCAGCCGGTCACCATGTTCGTCTACTTCCTGATGTCGATCCTCGGCGGCCTCTGGTTCCCGCTTGGCGGTGCGCTGCAGAAGGCCGGCCAGGTACTGCCTACCTACCAGATCACCAGGATCGGCACGGACGTGATCAGTACCGGGACGGTCTCGATGACCTCGGTCATGACGATCCTGGCCTGGCTCGCGGGCTTCGTCGTGCTGGCGGTGCTCGCGGTTCGCGGCACGGCGGAAACGACCTGAGCCGACGGGGGTACCGGCGATCCAGCCGGGGCGTGCCGCACCGGTACGCTCCGGCTGGGCGCCGTGGCAGCATGGAAGCGATGCAGGACGTTGAGGTGAGGACGTGATGGCGGGCGCTGGCGACCACACATCGTGTGCGGGGCTCCCCGGTCGTGACGGGATGTCCGACAGCGGCCGGGCAGCCCGGAGCAGCCAGACCCGGCGGGCGAGCATGTTTTACAGCGGGATCCGGGGCCAGCTGACGCCGGGACCGGGCGGGCCTGTGCGGTGGTTCTTCTCCGGCATCTGGCTCGTCTACCTCATCCAGCCGGTCTCCGGTCTGTTCGGCCACCACCATTCGGCGGCCTGGATCGCCGGCGGGCTGGCGATAACGGTGGCGTTCTGCGCCACCTATATCGTCCTGATCGGCACCTGGGACCGCGTTCCCCAGAAGGTGGCGCTCTGCGGGCTCGGCGTGGTCCTCGCGCTGGCCGTACTGGCCTGCGTGATATACGGCTCGGAGTGGCTCCCGCTCTGGATCTACGTGAGCGCCGCTACCGGTTTCGTCTTCCCCGGGCGCCGTCCCGCGATGCTGGCCGTCCTGGGCGTCAGCGCCTGCTACGCGCTAATGGCCTGGATCACTCATGCCACCGCGAGCAATTTCCTGATCGCCTTGCTGTCCGTCGTGCTCATCGGCGTGGCCATGATCGGATTCCGGTTGCAGATCGTGCTGACCAGGGAACTCAGCCAGGCTCGCGAGACCGTCGCCAAGCTGGCCGCCAACGAGGAGCGACTGCGACTGGCCCGCGACATGCACGACCTGACCGGCCAGTCGCTCTCCCTGGTGACGCTCAAGTCGGATCTGGCCAGGAAGATGCTGTCCAGGCTGCCGCAGAGCCGGGAGCGCGACGCGGTGCTGGGCGAGGTCGAGGACATCAGCCGGGTCAGCCGGCAGACTTTGCACGACATCCGGGAGGCCGTCAGCGGCTACCGGCGCCCGACGCTCGCCATCGAGATCATCACTTCACGGACCGCTCTGGAGTCGGCCGGCATCGCGCTGGATGATGATCCGGGGCTGACGCTGCGGTCGGGCACCTTCGACGCGGACGCCGAAGCGGCGCTCGCGTGGTGCCTGCGCGAGGCGGTCACCAACGTGATCCGGCACTCGGGTGCGAAGAACTGCCGGATCCGGCTGACCAACCAGGACGCAGAGGTGTCGCTGGAGGTCAGTGACGATGGCCGCGGCCTCGGCGGCCGGGACGGACGGCCCGTGGCGGGCCGGACCGCCGGGGCGGCGCCGCGCGCGCCGGACCGGCCCGCGGGTGACGACGGCCAGGACGGCCCCGCCGGGCCGGAGCCTGACCAGATCACGGTGGGCGGAACCGGGCTGCGGGGCATGTCTGAGCGGCTGACCGGGATCGGCGGCCGGCTATCCCTCGGGCAGGCCGGCGCGGGCCGGGGCTTCCGGCTCGTGGCGACGGTGCCGGAGACCCCAGCGCCAGCCCCCGGCGATGGCCAGCGCAGCGAGGCTGTGACCCGGCCGGCGGGGAGCGCACCGGACGGCAGCGCGAAGCCGCCTACCGCGCGGGCGGGGGTGCAGCAGGGGTGAGGCTGTCGTGCATCGGGGTGCCGAGATGACCGACCGCGCGCAGGCGGCCGGGGCCGGGCCGCCGGGCGAGACCGACCGGCAGATCCGCGTGCTGCTGGCCGAAGATCAGGCCATGATTCGTCAGGCTCTGGCGGCCCTGCTGTCCTACGAGGACGACATCGAGGTCGTCGCGCAGGTCGGCCGGGGGGACGAGGTCGTGTCCGCCGCGGTGCAGCACGACGTCGACATTGCGTTGCTGGACATCGAGATGCCGGGCATGGACGGCCTGAGCGCGGCGGCCGAGCTTCGCCGCGCGAAACCGGACGTGAAGATCGTGATCCTCACGACGTTCGGCCGCCCCGGTTTCCTGCGCCGCGCGATGGAATCCGGCGTGTCAGCGTTTCTGGTCAAGGACTCGCCAGCGGACAAACTGGCCGCGACAGTGCGACGGGTACTCGCGGGCGGACGGGTCATCGACCCGGACCTGGCCGCGGCCGCGCTGGCCGATGGGGTCAACCCGCTGACCCAGCGCGAGCGCGACGTGCTCGCGGCCTCGGCCGACGGCTCGCTTATCTCGGAGATCGCGGCCAGCCTGTACCTGTCCGAGGGCACCGTGCGGAACTACCTCTCCTCGTGCATCCAGAAGACCGGCGCGCGCAACCGCGTTGAAGCGCAACGGATCGCCGAGGAACGCGGCTGGCTCAGCTGGTCCTGACGGTTAGCGGTGTCCTTCCAGCCTGACGTTGTAGACGCTGGCCTCGAAGGTCCCGGAGGCGCGTGGCGGCAGCCGGGTGAACCAGATGAGTACATAGCGATCGCGGACCGGCCTGGCCAGCCGCAGGTGAACCAGGCCGCCCACGTCAGCAGCGTGCGCCACGACCCGCAGGCGGGCCAGAGAGCCGGCGGTCGCTCCGACGCGCAGCTGGAAGTCGGCGCCCTTGGCCCGGCCGAGAGTGATCCTGGCGCTCGTGATCGTCACCCGTCGGCCCAGGTCAATGAGCAGGCCGGTGCCGGGTTTCAGATTTCCGAATTTCGCCGAGGTGTACCACTCGGTGTGCCAGGCGGTGGCCGCGCTGCCGTCGATGGCCAGTCGCGCGAGCTGCGAGTTCTGGCCGCTGCCGTAAGGATCGAAGGCCGTCGCACCGACCGGCCGTAGCACGTGGCTATGCGCCGCGCTGCCTGCCGGCCCGGTGGCTGCTGATGAGCCGCGCGGCGACGTGCTGTGGTGGCCAAGCAACAAGCCAACCAGCAGGCTGACCAGGAGGATGAGCACGACCAGTGCCGCGCGCGCTGGCTTGGCGACCTGGGTGGGCAGCGCTGGCAGCTGCGGCAGGCTTGCCCGTCGCTGCGCTAGTCCGTTCGCCGTGGCGCGGGACCAGGCCGCCGAGCGGGCCGCCAGTGAGGCTCGCGCGGGCTGCGGCGTGCTGGGACCGGAGCCTCCGTCCGCAGCCGGCGCCCCCAAGTCGTAGCCACCGGGTCCCAGCGAGGTGGTCGGCCGGCCAGATTCTCTCACCGGCCCGGATGCTGAAGCACCTGCTGCGGCTCCGGGCCCCGCGGCTGGGGGCCCGGCGGTGGTGGCCGTGGCGGACCCCACGGCCGCGGATGGCGGCGGGGGAGCAGCCGGGGTTTCCGTGGCGGGCTTGGCGGGGGCGGCGGGTGATGGGGCGGGAATGTCCCGCGCGGATCCGCCGTCCGGCGGCGCAGGCGCGACGGGCTCCGCCGCGGGCGCCGGTCGAAGCCAGGGGAGCGGCGAGCGCGCATCGGCGAGCTGGCCGTCCGTCGCTGGCCCCGATGGCGCCGTCTGCGGGGGCGTATCCGGCCACGGTGGCATGGCCGGTGCTGACGGAGCCGCGGGCCAGGCTTCACCCGGTATCGCAGTGAACGGCCGGGTCAGCGGCGGTACTGCGGCAACCGGCGGCCCCGGGGCCGCCGGGACCGGCTCAAACGGCCGGGTCTGATCCGCGAGGGAGCTGAGCGGCTGGGTGTTCTCGCCCGGGTGCGCGAGCGGGGTCAGCGCAGCAACGAGCCCCGCTGGGCTGAGGATCGGCGGCCCGTAGCTGTTGGCTTCCCCGAACAGCGCCCGGCAGGTCACCGCGTCGAGATGACTGGAAACCCCGGGCCGCACCTGGGCCGGGCTATCGGGCCGCCCGCCGGTGCCCGGCGCGGCGGGCAGCCCCGTCTGCTCCGGACCAGGCCAGTAGCCAGTGAGCGCGGCGTACAGTAGCCGGGCGAGGCCGCGAGTGTCGGCCTCGGCAGGGTTGTCCGCTTCCGCCCCGGCGAGCACGGCCGCGGTCCCCAGTTCGCTGATCTTCACCTCGCCCCACCGGTTCCACCACAGCCGGTCCGGAGTCAGGCACAGATGGGCCAGCCCGGCCGCATGCGCAACCGTCATCCCCTCGGCCGCCTCCGTGATGATCTGCGCGGCGAGCACGGGCTCGAGCGGCCCGATCGCGATGACATCATCGAGCCGCTCGCCGCCGGGCCATTCGGTGACGATGTAAGGCTGATCACCGCGGTCGTCGGCATCAAAGATCTGGACGAGGCGGGGATCGGACAGCTGGGCGGCTGAGCGCGCCGCCGCCACGGCTTCGCCGGTACGCCCATAACCCGGCGCGAACGTCCGCACCGTCACTGTGCGGGTCAGGGATTCATCGGTTGCCTTCCAGACCGACGATCCGTGCTGATCGCCGAGCCGCTCCTCCAGCCGGTACCGGCCGGCCAGCATCGGCTCGCCTGCGGTGAGTCGGCCATTCCGGGGACGGCGCCGGGCGGCGCCGCGCGGCGCCGTCGGCTCAGCGGCGCCTGGCGGCGACATAGGCTCAGTCGCTGGCACCGCCGTCGGCTCAGCGGCGCCTGGCAACGCCGTCGGCTCAGCGGCGTCCGGCGGCGACGCCGGCCCAGCGGCGCCTGCCGCCGATGCACGCTGAGCGCTACGACCCGCCGATCCTCGTGCCATACCGTCTACTCCCCGCTCTCGTGCCCCGCCCGGGTAACGGCCGTCTGGCCCCGGCTTCGTTCTGGCCCGCTACCTCTGTCTGCTCCCGCCCGATCACAGGCGGCTGACCACGCCGCCGCGGTGATCGGCCCGTTGGCGATTTAGGGTGGCATGGAGGCACCGCGGTCCGCCATGCGGTCTCGGCCGGCCCGTCCGCTTGGTCGTCTCCCGACCTTAACCCGGCAGGAGGAGTAGCCCGTGCAGGTGAATGATCGGGCCGGACAGCAGGCGGCCCAGTCTGACCTCGTTGACGTCGCGGGACTCGTCACCGCTTATTACGCCGAACATCCCGATCCGGGCGACCCCGCGCAGCAGGTGGCCTTCGGCACCTCCGGCCATCGGGGCTCGGCCCTGCGGATCTCGTTCAATGATGATCACATCGCCGCGGCCACCCAGGCGATCTGTGAGTACCGGGCGCGCAGCGGCATCACCGGCCCGCTGTATATGGGCCGCGATACGCACGCGCTCTCCGAGCCGGCCTTCGTCACCGCCCTCGAGGTGCTCGCGGCCAATGACGTACGGGTGCTGATCGACAGCAGGGATGGCTACACGCCGACGCCCGCGCTGTCGCGCGCCGTTTTGATTCATAACGGGGATCGCGCCGATGGTCTCGCCGACGGGATCGTGGTCACTCCGTCGCACAACCCGCCTGAAGATGGCGGCTTCAAGTACAACCCGCCCGACGGCGGCCCGGCCGGGACGCAGATCACCTCGGCCATCCAGGACCGGGCCAACGAGCTGCTGCGCGGCGGCCTGAAGGAGGTCCGCAGGATCCGTTACGCGCAGGCCAGGGCCGCCGCGGGCCGGCATGACTTCCTGGACGAGTACGTGGCCGGCCTCCCGGCGGTGCTGGACCTTGACGCGGTGCGGGCCGCCGGGGTGCGGATCGGCGCCGACCCGCTGGGCGGGGCCAGCGTCGGCTACTGGGGCGAGATCGCCGACCGGTACGGCCTGGACCTGACCGTGGTCAATCCGCTGGTGGATCCCACCTTCCGATTCATGACCCTGGACTGGGACGGCCGGATCCGGATGGACTGCTCGTCGCCGTACGCGATGGCGTCCCTGATCGGCCGACGGGCCGAGTTCGCCATCGCGACCGGCAACGACACCGACGCTGACCGGCACGGCATCGTGACCCCCGACGCCGGCCTGCTCAACCCCAACCACTACCTGGCCGCGGCCATTGACTACCTCTACCGGCACCGGGAGGACTGGCCCACCGCGGCGGCGGTCGGCAAGACCATGGTCAGCTCGTCCGTCATCGACCGGGTGGCGGCGGCGGCCGGGCGGCGCCTGATGGAGGTGCCGGTCGGGTTCAAGTGGTTCGTGCCCGGCCTGCTCGACGGGAGCGTCGCATTCGGCGGCGAGGAGAGCGCGGGCGCCTCGTTCCTGTGCCGGGACGGGCGGGTGTGGACGACCGACAAAGACGGCATCATCCTGGCCCTGCTGGCCGCGGAGATCACCGCCGTCACCGGGCGCACGCCGGCCGAGCATTACCGGGAGCTCACCGCCAGTCTCGGCGATCCCGCCTACGCCCGCATCGACGCCCCGGCCACCCGCGAGCAGAAGGCGGCGCTGGCCCGGCTTACCCCCGATCAATTCAGCGCTGGTGAGCTCGCCGGTGAGCCGGTGCTGAGCCGGCTCACCACCGCACCGGGAAACGGCGAGCCGCTCGGCGGCCTGAAGGTGATCACCGAGTCGGGCTGGTTCGCCGCCCGGCCGTCCGGGACCGAGGACGTCTATAAGCTCTACGCCGAGTCGTTCCGGGGCCCCGACCACCTGGCCCGCATTCAGCAGGAGGCCCAGCAGATCCTCGAGACCGTGCTGTGATCCCGTGCGATCCGCGCAACACGTAAGATCCGCGCGCTCCGCGGCACTGGATCCTACGGGATCATGATTCAGGCGCCGGATCTTACGCATAAACGAGAGGCCTGCCGGGGGGGACGGCCAGTCAGGCCGCCCCGAGCGCCCGCACGGCCTGGCAGAGCCGGTCCAGCTCCGCTCAGGCCGCCCCGAGCGCCCGCACGGCCCGGCAGAGCCGGTCCAGCTCCGCATCGGTGTTGTAGTAGTGCACCGAGGCGCGCACCACCTCGGCCAGCCCGCGGGCGGGCAGGTCGAACTGGGCCGAGGCGGCCGCCGAAACGCTGACGTTGTACAGGAACCCGGTGCCGCGCGGCGCCCGCAGGTACTTGCGGCCGGTCACGGACAGCATGTCGCAGCCGAGCTCGCCGACATCGAGCCGCAGCTGGCCGGCCGACTGGCACGCGTCGAGCAGGTACGGCACGCCGGCCGCCCTGGTCAGCCGGCCGATCTCGGCGGCCGGGTTGACCAGGCCGCTCTGGGTCGGGACATGAGTGATGGCCACCAGGGCGACCGGGCCGGCCCGCTGGCGAGCCGGCGCTCGAGATCGGCGACGTCCAGCTGGCCGTCCGCGTCATCGTCGACGACCTCCACCACCGCCCCGGTGTGCCGGGCGGCCTGCAGGAAGGCAATGACATTGGACGCGTACTCGGCGCGTGCGGTGAGAATGCGGTCCCCGGGCGAGAAGACCAGGGCATAGAACGCCATATCCCAGGCCCGGGTGGCGTTTTCGACCAGCGCGATCTCGCCCGGTGCGCAACCGATCAGCCGGGCCACGGCGTCGTAGGTGTGCTCGGTCGCGCCCGCCGCGGCGGCGGCCGCCTCGTAGCCGTCTAGCTGCGCTTCCCGTTCGAGGTGCGCGATCACCGCCTCGGTCACGCACCGGGGCGGAAGCGCTGAACCCGCGTTATTCAGGTGCGCCATCCGCGCGCAGCCCGGGGTGTCGAGGTGGGCCCGCTCCACGTCGATCGCCACCGGGGCAGCGTACGGGATGGCGGCGCCCGGGCGGCCGCGAGGTCATCCGGAATGTCCGCGCACCCCGGAAGGCCTTTACCCTGGGTAGGCGTTGGCAGGGCAGCGTCTCGTTGCTGACCTGCACCGTCCGGTCCAATACTGGCGGTCCACCACTGGGAGGGCATGAGTATGGTGCTGGCGACGGCGTGGCACCTGGATCACGTCGGGCTTTGGGCACGCAGCAGCCTGCTCGTGGCCGTGCTGCTGGTTACCGGCACGATCCTGCTGACCCGGTTCGCGAGCTGGGTGAGCGGCCGGATCACCTCGAACATCGATGCCAAGGCCGATCAGAGCGATGCCCTGGTGAGCTCCGAGGCGCTGAAATACCGGCATTCGATCACCCAGGTCATCACGTGGACCCTGCTCGTGGTGGTCTACTGCGTGGTGGGCGTGCTGACGTTCCAGGCCCTGGGCTTCCCGCTATCCGGCTTCGTCGCACCGGGTGCGGTGGCGGCGGTGGCCATCGGGTTCGGCGCCCAGCGGGTCGTGCAGGACATCCTGTCCGGCTTCCTGATCGTGGCTGAGCGGCAGTACGGCTTCGGTGACATCATCCGCCTGTCGATTCAGGGCAACTCGACGACCGCGACCGGCACGGTGGAGGAGGTTACACTGCGCATCACCCGAATCCGCTCGCTGAGCGGTGAGGTGATCATCACGCCGAACGGACAGATCGTGCAGGTGACCAACCTGTCCAGGGACTGGGCCCGGGTCGTCGTTGACGTTCCGGTGCCGGTCACCGTCGATCTCAACCACGTCAGCGAGATCCTCCGCCAGGTCTGCGCCGAGGTCTTCGCCGACCCGGAGATGAAGCCGCTACTGCTGGATCCGCCCAACGTCGTGGGCGTGGAGAACCTGGAAGTGGATCACTTCAACTTGCGGGTGGTCGCGCGGACGCTGCCGGGCAAGCAGTTCGATGTCGGGCGCGCCCTCCGGGCCCGGATCACGATGGCGTTCCTGCGGGAGGGGATCACCCTGCATGCCAGCCTCGACGTCGCCGACTCGAGCAGCGTGAGCTGATGCCGATGCGCTCCTGGCTACGCGAACACCTGCCTGTCCGCACATCGACAGCGGTCATCGCCCTATTCTTCCTCGCTGTCCTCGCGTTGTACCTCTCACCGGTCGGCTACGTTCAGCCGGCCTCGCCCGCAACACAGGGGTCGGTGACGCCAACTCAGTCCCCTCTCCCGCACCTGTCCACGTCGCGGTCCGCGCGGGTCACGCCGAAGCCGAGCCGTACACCCTCGGCGACCCCGTCGCACTCGGCCACACCGCGGCAACACGCGAGCCCAACCCCGTCCGTTTCGCCGAGCACCTCGCCAACCGGCCCGGGCAGCGGGTCACCCACTCCGACGCCGACGCCCACGACGAGCACCGCCGGCAGGCAGCCTCCCGGCGGCTGAGGTGCTGCCTGCGCCGGGCTGAGCCTGGCTCGGCCTCCGCGGTCGTTGCCGAAGTCTGTCGGTTGGCGACGAGCACGGGCAGACTGGCACCGTGCCGGGCGCAGCCGACCAAGATGCAGCTGACCAAGATCTGGGTGCCGGGCGGCTGCCTGGGTTCTGGCTGGCGCCGGTCCTCGGAATCGCGGCGCTTCTCGCCGGCGTGCTCATAGCTTTCTCCGGGCGGTACGGGTACCACCGCGACGAGCTGTACTTCCTGGCCGACGGCCGTCATCTCGCGTGGGGCTACCCCGACCAGCCGCCGTTGGTCCCGCTGATCGCCCGGCTGATGTCCGATCTCGCACCGGCGTCCCTGGTCGTGCTGCGGCTGCCGGCCACGCTCGCCTCGGCCGCGCTGGTCGTGCTGACCGCCCTGCTCGCCCGCGAGCTGGGCGGCGGCCCCGGCGCCCAGCTACTGGCCGCGGTGTCGATATCGGTCGGCGCCCTGGTCATCGGCGCTGGTCACCTGCTCAGCACGACCACCTTCGACCTGCCGGCCTGGGCGCTGCTGTGCTGGCTGATCGTCCGGATCCTGCGCACCGGCCGTCAGCGGCTGTGGCTGGCAGCCGGCCTGGTCACCGGCGTGGGCCTGGCCGACACGGACCTGATCGCGTTCCTGGTCGTGGCCGTGCTGGCCGGCCTCGCCATCAGCGGGCCACGGTGGCCGTTCCGCTCGGCCTGGTTCTACGCCGGGCGGTGCGCTCGCCCTGGCGATGTGGGCGCCCTACCTGATCTGGCAGGCCAGTCACGGCTGGCCGCAGCTGGCGGTCGCCCGGTCCATCGCGGGCGGCAGCTCAGGCACATCGGCGCCGCGCTGGCTGCTGCTGCCCGAACAGCTCGCGCTGATCAGCCCGTACCTGGCCCCGGTGTGGATCATCGGCCTGGTCCGGCTGTGGCGGGACCAGGCGCTGCGCTGGTGCCGCGCGTTCGGCGTGGCCTACGTGGTGCTGGCCGCCCTGTTCGTGGTCACCGGGGGCAAGCCCTACTACCTGGGCGGGATGTTCCCGCTGCTGCTCGCGGCGGGCGCTGAGCCGGTCGTGGCGTGGCTGGGCCGGGGCGGACGAGGTTGCGCAACGGATTGATCAGCGCTGCGGTGGCGCTGAGTCTTACGGCGGTCCCGTTAACTCTTCCGGTCTTGCCCGTCACCGCTCTCCGCCATACGCCAATCGTGCAGCTGAACTACGACGCGGGCGAGACGGTCGGCTGGCCGGCCTATGTGCAGGAGATCGCGGCCGTCTACGGCTCGCTGCCCGCGGCGCAACGGTCGTCGACCGTGGTGCTCACGAGCAACTACGGCGAGGCGGGCGCGGTCGACCACTACGGGCGGGTGGCCGGGCTGCCGTCGGCTTATAGCGGCCACAATGCTTACTGGTACTGGGGGCCACCGCCCGCCGGGGCGGGCGCCGCTGTTGCGGTGGGTTTCGACCGCGTGACACTCGCCGGTTACTGCGGCAGCCTGCGGCTGGCCATGCGGCTCAACAACCACCTGGGCGTGGCCGATCAGGAGCAAGGCGCGCCGGTCTGGGTCTGCACGCAGCTGCGGACGGCGTGGACGGTGATCTGGCCTCGGCTACGTGACTTGGTGACGGCCAACCGCCCTCGGCGGAAGGCTGGGTGAGGCCAACCGCCCTGCGGATGGCGCGCGGTCGCTGGCAGTCGGTCCGCGCGTCCGCCCGGCCGCGCTGCCCCAGCTCATCGGGGGGGCGCGTCGGCTGGGCTCGGTCTCGCGGTCCGCCCGCCGGCCGCGCTGCTCAGCTCGATCTACCTTTACCTGCGGTGTTGCTTGTCGTGTCCTATTGTTCCGATGTGGTCGCGCAGGAATTCAGCATCCCGATGCCAGCGCAGTCCGTCGTCGCCGTGCCGCCGCCCGGATCTGGCCCTGGCATGTGGGCAGGCGCGCCGAGCGCGGTCTGCAGCGGCGGCGCGATCTATCTCGCTTACCGGCTGCGGCGGCCGATCGGGCAGGGGCGCGGTTATGCGGTCATGGTGGCGCGGTCGACGGATGGTGAGCACTTCGAGACCATGGTCACTGTCACGAAGGAGCAGCTCAGCGCCGAATCGCTGGAACGGCCGGCTCTGGTCGTCACTGAGGAAGGAACTTGGCGGCTCTACGTGAGCTGCGCGACGCCGGGCACCAAGCACTGGCGAGTCGAGGTGATCGAGGCGGCCGGCCCGGCTCGTTCGAGCCTCTCGGCAGCCGGGTCGTGCTGCCCGGTGACACCAAGACGGCCGTGAAGGACACGGTGATCGTGCATCACCAGGGCCTGTGGCATCTGTGGGCCTCGACCCACCCGCTGGCCGACCCGCTGGAGGCCGACCAGATGGTCACCGAGTACGCCTCAAGCCCCGACGGGCTCGAGTGGACCTGGGAGGGTACCGCACTGAGCCCGCGTCCCGGCGAGTGGGATTCGCGTGGCGTGCGGGTCAGCGCGGTCCGGTTTACCGCGCACGGTGTTCTCGCCTACTACGACGGGCGGGCCAGCGCCGCGGAGAACTATGAGGAGCGCACCGGCCTGGCGACCGGCCCCGATCCGGCCACGCTCACCGCGGCCGGCCCCGTCTACGGGTCGCCTTACGGCGGTGCCGGGCTGCGCTACCTCAACATCGTCGACCTCGGCGACGGCCACGAGCGCCTGTACTACGAGATGACCCGCGCGGACGGGGCGCATGACCTGCGGACCGAACTCCGCGCGGCGGGCCAGGCGGCGCGGTGCCAGCGCCGGGCAGGCTGAGGCAGCCCCAGACTGGCCGAGCGGAAATCGGCGGACCCAAGCAGGCCACCAACTGCACCCGAATAAGCCGAGTAGCTGGGCTGGTCGGCCCGCCCCCGTTCTCGCCGTCGAAAGATCACGAAGGATCTGGCGATGACGTAAATTCCGCGCGCTCCGCGGCACTTTTCTTTACCGGATCATGGTTCAGGCGCCGGATCCGGCGCGCCGGCCCACCTGTCCGGTGCGCCGGCGCGACGGTACAGCGGCCGGACGGGGGCTGCGGACGGGGCTAGAACTCCCGCGGCCGGCCGTTCTTCGCCTGGATCTGCCCGGTCGGCCGGGCGCCGACCAGGCCGCCGGAATCGCCACGCGGCTGCAGCCAGTCGCTGAAGTCTTCGCCGGTCACGTTCTCCAGCAAGCGAATGTCGGCTTCAAAACGCGGGATGAGCGCCCGCCGCTCCGCCCAGGTCAGCGGCCGTCGGGGCGGGCTGTCCCGTTGGAGCACCCGCTCGAGCGACTCGGTCGGCACACCTGGGATCGCATGGCCAATCCGCAGCGCGGCCGACAGGGCGCGATGCCGGATCGTCTGGTCGGGATGCGCCGTGACATTCTCCTTCGGCACTTCGGTGACGACGCCCTGCGGCACGCGGAGGAACGCGCAGATCCGGTCGAGCACCATCGCAGGCTGGTCGATCAGGGACCGGTAGCGGAAGACCAGGACCTGCTCCCGCGGAAACACCGTGTGCAGGTGCTCGAGCTGCTCTCCGTATCGCCCGAGTGCCAGGTAGTGCCAGAAATCTGCCCAGCCGGCCGCGATCCGGGTCTCTTCCTCTGCGCACGCCTGCACGAAGTCGCCGATCGGGTCCAGCCCGGCCGACCACAGGTGGGTCCAGTTGGAGTGGGCGCGCTCCACCGGATCGCGCAGGATGACAATCAGCCTGGCGTCGGGAATCAGGTCCCTGATCCTGCGCTGCGCGTCCCGCCGGTAGAGGTAGAAGGGAGTCGATTCGCCGCGCAGCAGGCCAGCCGGGGCCGCGTCGAACAGCGCCTCGTATTCGTCTTGCCGCCAGATGTGCTCGCGGTAGGTTCGGACGTCACCGGGGCCGCCACGGTTGGGTGTCGGCCCGTCAGTGAGGAAGAACTTGGGTTCCTTGACCGGGGACATGTACAGGGACCGGTGCCGGGCGAGCGCCGCATGCAGGGCTGTGGTGCCCGCCTTCGGTGCTCCGGCCACGAAGAAATCCGGCATGGCCATCTCGGGTCTCCTCGGTTCGGGCTAGCCTGCTATACCTACTACTTAACTAGGATGTCAGCTTCGTACGTCATGTGTACCCGAGATCCGGCAGTAGTCACGCCGGGGCTTCCGTCACCTAGCAGGTCGATAAGAGGAGCACGTAGCGCTGTTCCAGCCTGCCGGTACGGGGGTGAGGGGTCGGCGGTGCGGCGTCCGCGATCCAGCCCAGCCGCT
Source organism: uncultured Actinomycetota bacterium (assembly GCA_963775745.1). Lineage (GTDB taxonomy): Bacteria > Actinomycetota > Actinomycetes > Streptosporangiales > Streptosporangiaceae > DATBGO01. The sequence goes on along the minus strand of CAVZKE010000005.1, from coordinate 386,986 downwards.
CGTACAGCCGCCTGGCTGCCGGGTTGTCCGCGTACACGAGTAGCTCCGCAGCGTCATAACCGGCGGCGGCCAGCTGCCGGGCCAGCGACCTCAGCACCATCCCGGCCAGGCCCTCCCCCATCGGTCGGGCGCGGTACCGACATAGCTGACCTCTGCGAGCCGTCCGCTGCCCGCGATGTCTCCACCGTCATCAGCGCCAGTCCCTGCGGCGCCGTCGTAATCGGAAGCGTCCTGGACGGCGGTGGAGCCTGGGCGGCCCGGTGCGGCGTCTCGGCCCGCTGTGGCATCTGGGCCCGCTGTGGCATCTGGGGCCGCTGTGGCGTCTCGGCCCGCCGCGATCGGCCTGGTCTCCGCGCCACCGCCGCTCGCGGCTTCCGCGTCCGCGGCCCGCGCGGTCGCGAACGCCACCACCCGCCCGTCGTCAACCGCCACCGTCAACTTCGCTCCGGGTTCCCTGAGGGCTCGCTCCAGGATCGGCCGGGCCTCCGACAGCGACGCTACGTCGTCGTCGCCGTCCCTGGCAGCCGTCGCTGCCGCCCAGATCAGCGCGGCGGCATCCAGGTCCTCCGCGCCGCCCGGACGCACCGTCACGAAGGTCCGCACCATCTCCTGCTCGAGTTCATCGGGCGTATTTGGCCGCAGTGGCTCGATAGCCCCGGTGGAGCAGAAACCATGCCGTTCGTACAGCCGCTGTGCGGCACTATTGCTGACAGGGACCCAGAGCCGGACATCCGGGTACCCGGCCTGCCGAGCCCAGCCCAGCACCGCCGAAACCAGCGCGTCCCCAGCCCCGCGCCCGCGCCAGTCGGGATCCACCCACAGCGAGACGAGGTACGCACCGCCGTCCGGATCGATGAGGCAGCCCGCGGTGCCCACCGGCCGGCCGTCCTCCCGCACCACGAACTGCGCCCGGCCCGCCAGCTTTTCCCGCCAGTCCTCCTCGGACAGCCTGGCCGCCTCAGCCAGCGTCGACCTGAACTCCCGCGGTGCGCCCGCCAGCGAGGCCAGCCTGATCCGCCGGAACTCGCGCCAATCGCGCGGGCCTAGCTGCTGCGCCTCCACGGGACCTCATCGTTGCGTTGTCTGGGGCCGCGGTTCAACCGTATTACTGCCGCAGCCGCCCTGTCGGCCGTATTCCGCCCCAGCCTCCCGCTCGGCCGTACTATCGCCGCAGCCTCCCGCTCGGCCGTACTATCGCCGCAGCCTCCCGCTCGGCCGTACTATCGCCGCAGCCGCCCGATCGGTGGCACCGGCATCGGCTCGCCATCGTAATCGGCGACGGTTCCGAACCTGCCTTCACGCCAGTCCGCCGCGGCCGCCTCGATCTCCTCGGGCGTCCGCGCCACAAAGTTCCACCACATCAGCAGGCGTTCGCCGAGCGGAACCCCGCCCAGCAGGATCAGCCGGCTCCCCTCCGGTGCCGCGATCTCGACCCGATCCCGCCCGGTGCCCAGGTAGAGCAGACTGCCCGGCTGCAGGGGGGTGCCTGCGACCTCCGCTGACCCGAGCGCGGCAAAGATCACGTGCTCATGACCGGGCTGAAGCGGAAGAACACCCCGGCCGTCCCGCCCAGCCATCAGCTCAGCCCCGACGATCTCGGAATACATCTGGGCAGGCGACTGCGCCCCGCCCAGCGAACCGACGAATGTCGTGATCTCGAACCCGCCGATCCCGGCGGTGGGCAGTTCCGCGTGGTGCGCGAACGCAGGCTCCACCTGCCGCGATTCCTCGGGCAGCGCCACCCAGAGCTGGACACCGTGCAGCGTGGGTTCATGCCCGGCCGCAGAGACCTCGGCGTGCGCGATCCCGCGGCCAGCGGTCATCAGGTTCAGCTGACCAGGCCGGATCAGCTGCTCGCTGCCCAGGCTGTCGGTATGGAGGACATCACCGGACAGCAGCCAGGTAACGGTCTGCAGGCCGATGTGCGGATGCGGCGGTACCCGCATCCCGGCCGACCCGTCCACCGACATGGGACCGTAGTGGTCGATGAAGCACCAGGCGCCCACGCTCCGGCGCATCCGCAGCGGCAACATCCTGCGCACCGTCATATCGCCTACCCGCGCGACCCTGGCCCCAGTAAGTTCAAGACCAAGCGAATTAACGGGGGTCTCAGCTATCTCCAGTTGCGCATCGACTGTGCTCATCCGGCAATCCCTTCGGGGCCTGGCCGCGTTGTTGCTGCTAGGCGGACAGATCTCGACGATAGAGGAGGAGGCCCGTAATGGCCACGAACCACGAAATGCTCCATGACCTCGCCGCATCGGGCCGGACGCTCCGCGATGCGATTCCCGAGGTCTATGCCGGTTACGTGCGGATGGCGGCCGCCGCGCTGGGCGATGGCGGCGTGCTGCCCGCCAAGATGCGTGAGCTGATCGCTCTGGCTATCGGGGTCACCAGGGAATGCGATGGCTGCATCGCCGCGCACGCCCGCGGCGCCGCGCGTCAGGGCGCGACCGCCCAAGAGGTCGCCGAGACGCTCGGCGTGGCGATTTCCATGAACGGCGGACCGGGCACAGTCTGGGCGCCGAGGGCCTATGCCGCCTTCCAGGAATTCGCCGCTGGGTCATCCTGAGCCAGCGAACTTACGCGGCCTACCCCGCCCGGCCTTCGCGCCCAACACCCGCTAGGGCTGCTCATCACCCGCACCCCGATCCTCAGCACGCAGCGACTCAGCTGCTGCGTTAGCCAACACTCGATATTGTGTACGCGACAATTCGCCACGGTCGTAAGCGGCAAGAACATCGTCAAATGACCCCGGCACATATGGCTCCGGGTCTTCTTGGGCGGCAGCCGCCATTTCAATATAGGTTGCCGGGGCAGGTTTGCGTTTGTGTGGCCAGGAGCGTTCGCGGAACCGTTGTGCCACCTCATCCAGGCTCATCGAGCCGTTCGTCAGGGCGGTAATCAGGTCGGTGACCTCGCTGGTCATCGGAGCTCCTCTGCGGTGTTATTCGCCTCGGCTAGCACCGGGGCGTCCGCGGAATTCTCGTAGCGCGCCCAGGTGTCGAACCGCTGCTTGACGGCCTCGAAGTTCTTCCTGTTCACGCTGCCCCAGTCTGGGTCTGCCTGCCGCTCGATCACCTCTGCCGGGACGAACCTGCCGCCGAATCCCTTCCCGGCCCGGTAGTCGTCATGCCCTTCTCGATGCCGTGCCGCTACTCGGATTACTGCGGTCTCCACCGTAACGTCGACGAAGATGCCCTCGATGTGCGAATAACCAGCCGAGCGCAGCTGATCGATCCGTTCGTCTGTCTTCTCCCGTGAGGACATGGTGATATCCCAGATGATGTTCTTGCCCGTCGCCTGGGCTCGCATCGCGAGCTGTTTGGCGATGTGGGAGGACTCTTCATGTACTAGATCTGACGCCTCCATCGGTGAAAGGCCTTCCACTTAAGGAATAAGGCCGCGGTTGGCCATCTCCTCCTTGATGTCGTCCGGATTAATGGTTAGATACTGTGACCGATCGATGCCTGCGTAGTCGTGGAGGACGGTCGATTTACCTGAACCGCCGAGGCCTCCTGCCATGATCGCGCGGTGTTCGTTTGGCACATTCTGAGGCTTTCGCGAAAAAGTGTGTGATGAGTGACGTCGTGAAGTTCGTCGCGCTCATCGGACCAGATCTGATTGTCTGGGTCGATTGTGTGTTGCTGCTCGGTGTAGAGGCCGCGGACGCGGGCCTTGTCGAGGCGGTCCCGGATGTCCTTCACGTGTTCGGCGTGCTCGGCGTCGGTCAGCGGTTCGGGCAGTGCGATGTCCTGCAGGCGAGGTACGGGGGGCTTGCGTCGCCCGTCGGCTTCGAGCGGGGAGGACGGGTGGCCAGGGCGCAGGTGGTCGCTGCGCCGGCGAAGGTCCGCTGACGATCCGGGTCTCGGCTGCTCCACGAGTCTTGGGCTCCCCGCGGCCCTTGTGTCTTCTGGGCCCGGTCTTCGGCCTCCCGGCCCGTGTGTTCGGCCATCTGGCCCGCGTGTTGGGTCCTCTGGGCCTGATCCTCGGCTCCTCGGCCCGCGTGTTGGGTTCTCTGGGTCGTGTCCTGGGCTTTCGGCGTCGGGTCTTGGTCTTCCCGGAACTCGTGTTGGGTTCTCCGCGCTGGACGCCCGGTCCTCTAAGCGTGCTTTCGAGGCCTCCGGGCCAGAATCCGGGGCATCTAAGCCTGCTGTGGTCCCTGGGACCCTCGGCCGGTCGGTGCGCACCGCTCGCTCCTTGATCGCCGCCGTCCGCGCAAGGCTAAAAGCCGCATACCGTCACCCGCAAGAGCATGAATGGCTCGCCTGTCGAGTTAGGGATCATTCTCCATGGCTTGGACGAGCTCAATTTTGCAACTTATACCGGATTACAGTCGATTACGGCTCCTATTTGCCCTATATGTCATCAACAAATCCGGTATAAGTGCGCTTGCCACGGCCGGATGACCCAATCTGAACGGAGAAACATACCTATCTGGGGCCTCTACACCATTCTGCTGGTGTGGGCGGCTGGGCTGGCGGTCCTTGACCGAGCGATCACCCATATGGTGGCGCGGAGCTTCGGCCGCGTTGCGGGTGGCGCGGGCTGGGTTCCGGGTGGCCGGCGTCTGGGCGGGGTGGCGCGGGGCGGCGCGGGGCGCTTGGCGCGCGGCGGGTGGCGCGGCCTGGGTTCCGGGTGACTGGCGTTCGGGCGGCGGGCCGTGGGGCGGGCCGCGCTGTGCGGTGGCCTGAGTCCGGCGGGGCGCGTGGCGCGCGGCGGGTGGCGCGGGCTGGGTTCTGGGTGGCCGGCGCCCGGGCGGCGGGCGCGGGCGCGCGACGGGGTGGCCCGCCTCAGGGCGGCGGGCGCGCGGCTCGGGCCGGGGGCGTCCGTCCGGGGCACGCGGGGCCGGGGAGGCGCGGGTCAGTGAATAGTGCGGTCTGGGCTGACCAGGGGCGGGGTGCTTCGGGTCGCGGTTGGCTAGCCGACCAGTGTCTTGACGGCGCTGGTCAGGCCCGCCAGGGCCGCCTTGGCGTCGCCGAAGTACATGCTGGTCTTCGGGTTGAAGTAGAGCTCGTTGTCGATGCCCGCATAGCCGTGGCCCATCGAGCGCTTGATCACGATGATGCTCTTGGCCTGGTCCACATCCAGGATCGGCATGCCGGAGATGGCGGTACCCGCGCGGCGCGCGGCCGGGTTGGTGACGTCGTTGGCCCCAATGACCAGCGCCACGTCGGTACGGGCGAACTCGGGGTTGATCTCGTCCATCTCCTTGAGCTGCGGGTAAGGCACGTTGGCCTCGGCCAGCAGCACGTTCATGTGCCCGGGCATCCGGCCGGCGACCGGGTGGATCGCGTAGCTGACGTCGATGCCGCGCGACTCGAGGAGGTCGGCAAGTTCGGCGACCTCGTGCTGGGCCTGGGCGGCGGCCAGCCCGTAGCCGGGCACGATGATCACCTTGGACGCGTAGGCGAGTTGGATCGCGGCGTCGTCGGCGGCGATCGACGCGCACGCCGGCGCCGGCGCCCGGCAGCGCCGCAGCCGCGCGTGTCGCCGGTGCCGAATCCGCCGACGATGATGTTGCCGATCGAGCGGTTCATGGCGTCGGCCATCAGCTTGGTCAGGATGCCACCGGAGGCGCCGACCAGAGCGCCGGCGATGATCAGCGCCCAGTTGCCGATCACGAAGCCTGCCATGGCGACGGCGGTGCCGGTGAACGCGTTCAGCAAGCGAGATCACCACCGGCATGTCAGCGCCGCCGATCGGCATCACCATCGATACGCCGAACACGAGCGCGGCGACGATCACGATGCCCAGGCCAGGCAGGCTCGGGGTGGAGATCAGGTAACCGCCCGCGCCGAGCGCGATTGCGGCCAGCACGAGGTTGACGATGCGCTGGCCGCGGAAGGTGATCGGCGCCGAGTTGATGAGTCCCTGCAGCTTGCCTGCGGCGATGATCGATCCGGAGAAGGTGACCGCGCCGATGATGACGTCCAGCAGGGTCGTGATGGTCGTGGACTCGGGTACCCCGACCGCGCCGCCGGCCAGCCGCGTGTAGTCGTGGATCGCCGACGAAGGCGGCCGCGCCGCCACCGACCGCGTTGAAGATGCTGACCAGCTGCGGCATCGCGGTCATCTGCACGGTCCTGCGCGAGGTACAGCCCGGCTACCGCCGCCGACCAGCGCTCCGGCGAGCATCACGATCCAGCCGGTAGCGCTGATGGTCCCCTGTGGATGATCAGCGCGAGCGTGGCGGCGATCGCGGCCACCATGCCCGCCGTCGACACCTGGTTGCCGCGTCGCGCGGTGGTCGGGCTGTTCATGAGATGCAGGCCGAGCACGAAGCACGATGCAGCGGCCACGTAGATGAGCTGGATAACTGTGTCGAAGCCGCTCATGACGCCTGTCCGTCCTGGCTGGCCGCGACGGCCTGCGCGGCAGGCGCGGGAGTTGCACCGGCCAGGCCTGCGGCGGAACATCTTCAGCATCCGGCCGGTGACCACGTAACCGCCGATGACGTTCATGGCCGCGAATGCGGCGGCGATGAAGGCGATCATGTAGCCGATGGCGTTGTTGGCCGTGACCGCGATCAGCATCGCGCCGACCAGCACGATGCCGTGGATCGAGTTCGCGGCTGACATCAGCGGCGTGTGGAGGGTGGCCGGGACCTTGCTGATCACTTCGAAGCCCACCCATAGGCTGAGTACGAAGATGACCAGGTCAGTCAGAAGCGCCGTTGACATTGGCGTTACCTCCAGCGGACTCGGCAAGCGCGGGATGCACGACGTGGCCGTCATGGGTAATGACGACGCCTGCCTGGAGCTCATCAGTTAGATCGACGGCCAGGTTGCCATCAGTGATCATGTACAGTCAGCAGCGCGCTGACGTTGCGCGCGTAGGCGGCCGAAGCGGCCGGCGCCATCGAGGACGGGAGCCCGCTCGCGCCGATCACGGTGACGCCGTTCTCGGTCACCACGGTCTCGCCCGGAACCGAGCCAGCCACGTTGCCACCGAGGTCGCTGGCACCCATGTCGACCACTACCGAGCCGGCCGACATCGACTTGAGCGCGTCGTCAGTGACCAGTAGCGGCGGCCGCCGGCCGGGGACCTGGGCGGTGGTGATCACTACGTCCTGCCTGGCGATGTGGCCGGCTAGCTCGTCCTGCTGCGCTTGGCGTTCCTCCTCGGTCAGCGCGCGGGCGTAACCGCCCTCGCCGCTCGCTGCGCCCACCGACTTCAGCTCGATGAATGTAGCCCCGAGTGAGGCCACCTCGGTCTTGGTCTCGGGGCGCACGTCGTAGGCGGAGACCACGGCACCGAGCCTGCGCGCGGTGCCGATCGCCTGCAGGCCGGCCACCCCGGTACCGAGAATCAGTACCTTCGCGGGCCGCGCCGTCCCCGCGGCGGTGATGAGCAGCGGGAAGAACCTGCCATAGGAACTCGGCGGCCAGCAGGACGGCCTTGTAGCCGGCGATGTTGGCCTGGGATGTCAGCGCGTCCATCGACTGAGCCCGCGGCAGGGTCCGCGGGATCATGTCCATGCTGGCCGCGGTCACGCCCGCGCTGGCGAGCTGCCCGGCCAGCGCCGGATCGGTCAGCGGCGCCAGCATTCCGAACAGCGCCTGCCCAGGTCGCAGCCCGGCGATCGCTGCGGGGTCGGGCTTTCCGACCATCAGAATGGCATCGGCCGCCCAGGCCTCGGCGCGGGAGACGATCGACGCTCCGGCCTCGGCATAGCTGCCGTCCGCCAGCCAGGCCCCGTCGCCCGCGCCTGATTCCACCAGGACGTCGAGTCCAGCGGCGCGCAGCTTCGCCACGGCCTCAGGCACCAGCGCGACCCGGCGCTCACCGGGACCGCTTTCCCTGACGACAGCAACCTTCATGGGTGCGACCTCACGAGTCATTCGGGGGCAGGCTGCGAGTTTCTCCGCAGCCTGTTGCTGCTAACGCTTCCTTGCCGCCAGGCAAGGCAGCCAGGGCCCAACGTCCCGTTCCGGCAGGGCCATCCGCCGCCGGCGACGCCGGAGCCGATTCTGCCGAACCACTCAGTCTGCCGAACTAATACGGACTCTACTGGCTGGCGCGGCGGTCGGCCGGGCCGGGCGACGCTGATGTGGCAGATCGACCAGGCCTGAGGCGCGCAGTGACATGGCTTGCATCGGACTGGGCGTCCGGCGGCACGACATGCGGCCATCGGCAGGGCCGGGAGCGGGCCAAGATCACGGGCCGGGGTGACCGGCCGGGGGAACGGGCCAGGGAACGGCCAGGATCACGGGCCAGGATCACGGGCCGGGGTGACGGGCCGGCGTGGCGGGCCGGGGTGACCGGCGGGGGAACGGCCGGGAGTGCACGGGCCGGTCACGGGCCGCGGTGACGGGCCGAGTTGGCCGCCGCCCGGACCACGGCGGGGGATACCTTGAGACGGCTTATGCGGCGCCGGACAGCCAATGAGCTAGTTGCTTCAATAAACACAATTAACAATCGCGGCCTGGTGATAGTGCCGCTTGGCGGCCTGGTCATAGTGCGCCTGGCGGGCCTGGTCATGGCAGCCTGCTGGATGGGCGGGCTTAGCCATGGTCCCGCTTTGGCGCTCTTGGTCATAGTGCTGTCGGCGGCCACGGCGATAGTGCCGCTTGGCGCTCTTGGTCATAGTATCGCGATATATAGCGAACGATCGAGCCATCGGTCATGAACCAGAGTGGATGCGAGGTGGCGCGAGGATAAGTGGCCACAAATGGTGATTTCGGAAACCCTGGCTGGGCCCAGATGGCGCCGCGGCAAGGGCAGGAAGGCCGATCTGCCTGAACGGCTGGCAGCGACGCAGCGCCTGGTCGCTTCCGTGGCTGTCGATGACCCGTGCGGGCCCGGTTTCGGCGGCGGCTCACCGCGATATGTGATGCGCTGAAGGCGCCGGGCGCCGATGCGGCACGCTGCGAACGCAGGCTTGACCTGCTCCTTGCTGATCTCGCGCGGAAGTCCAGGCTGCAGCGGCAGACCCGCGCGGTCCGGGCCCGGGACATTTCGCTTACCGATACGCAAGTTTGCGTCGCCAAAGGCCCGCCTGGCTGGCGCCCCGCGCAAAGGGTTAGCCCGAAACGCAGCACCGGGGATTCCTGCTGCAATATGCGCGGTTCACGCCCCGACACGCCGTGCTTTTCAGCGGAGGTGTTTGTGCGACAGCGTTGGATCGCCTAATTTCAAGCAGGTCAGAAGTCACGAATAGCTGGTGCCCTGTCCGCGCGACCTCCCGTTGGGGGAACCGCAGGAGTGAGGAAATGAACAAGCGTGACCTGATCGATGCGATTTCAGGCCGGTTGGGGGACAAGAAAACCGCGACCGAAGCTGTGAACGCAGTTCTCGACACCATCCAGGCGGCAGTCGCCAAGGGCGACAAGGTCTCCATCACCGGATTCGGAGTATTCGAGAAGGCTGTCCGGCCGGCGCGCACGGCGCGTAATCCGGCCACCGGCGCGGCCATCAAGGTGCCCAAGTCCTCCGTGCCCAAGTTCCGGGCCGGCTCGGACTTCAAGGCGGTCGTGAACGGCGAGAAGAAGATCGCCGCGATCAAGCTTTAGCGCGACTGGCGAGCGGCGCGCCGCGCGCCGCTCGCCAGCGCGTTAGCCGGCCGCTCAGGCGCCGCGCCGCTCACTGGGCCGCTGGGTGCCGCGCGTACAGCTGCCGGATGGCGCCGGCCGGGCTCGATCAGCGCAGGCCGGGGCGCTTCTTCAGGGCGGTGCTCAGCATCCGGTCGATCAGCTGGCTGAACGGCATTCCGCTCGCTTCCCACATCTTCTGGAAGTAGGACGCGGGGGACAGGCCGGGGATCGTGTTGATCTCGTTGAGCAGGATCTGGCCGTCCGGCGTGTAGAAGAAATCCACCCGGGCGAAGCCTTCCGCCGATACCGCCGTGAATGCCTCGGCGGCGAGCCTGCGGATCTCCGCGCTATGCGCCTGCGGGATCGGCGCCGGGATGGCCATCCCGCTGGCCGTGTCCAGGTACTTGGCCTCGAAGTCCCAGAACTCCTCGCCGCCCTCGATGAGCAGCTGGCCGGGAAGGCTGGTGTCGGGCGGCCCGCCGTCCACGCCCTCGAGCACCGAGCATTCGATCTCCCGGCCCTCGATGGCGGCCTCGACGAGCACCTTGGGGTCGTACTGCCGGGCGTTCGCGATGGCGCTGGCCAGCTGCTCGGGGTCGGACGCCTTGGCGGTGCCGATGCTCGAACCGCCGCGGGCAGGCTTGACGAACAGCGGCCAGCCCAGCTCGGCGATCGCGTCCTGCACCCGCTTGCCCTCGGGGTCGGACGCGGGCCAGTCCCGTTCGTGCACGACCACGTACGGCCCGACGGGCAGCCCGCTCGCCTTGAAGATCATCTTCATGTACGCCTTGTCCATGCTGACCGCGCTGGCCAGGACCCCGGAACCCACGTACCTGATCCCGGCCATCTCCAGCAGGCCCTGGATAGTGCCGTCCTCGCCGAACGGGCCGTGCAGCACCGGCAGCACCACGTCGACCTCGCTGAGCAGGTGCGGGATATGCCCCGGCGCGGTGGCCTCGATGGCGGCGTGAGTTGGCCCACGGGACGACCTGGCTGCCCGGCTGGGCGACCGCCTCGACGGACGGCAGCACCCCGCCGGTGACCGCGAGCCGGCCCGGATCATCGGCGGCCAGCACCCAGTTGCCGTCCCTGGTGATGCCCACCGGGACCACGTCGTATTTGTCCCGGTCGATGGAAGCGAGCATGTTGCCGCCGCCCATGCAGGACACCGCGTGCTCAGGGCCCCGGCCGCCGAATACGACCGCCACCGTGATCTTGCGCTGCTCGCTCACCCGTTCCTCCTCTGCCGTTCAGCGGCGCTCTGGAGCCGTCGGAGCCATCTGGCGCGCCCGGTCGGGCCCTCGATTGTTCACCGTCCGCCGGGCCTCGCTCAGATCTTGCCCGGTCAGCTGCCCTTCTGGTGGTCAGACGCCGTACCGTTCCGGTTTGGCTGACCTGCTGGCCAGCATTAGCGCCGCCTGGCCTACGTCGAGGCCCTCATGCATGACTGCCGTCATGACCTCGGTGATCGGCATCTCCACGCCGTGGCGGCGGGCCAGCTGCAGAACCGATCCGCAAGACGCCACGCCCTCGGCCGTCTGCCTGGTCGCCGCGATGACCTCGTGGAGGGCCATCCCCTGGCCCAGGTTCTCGCCGAACGTGCGATTGCGTGACAGCGGCGAGCTGCAGGTGGCCACCAGGTCGCCCAGCCCGGCCAGGCCGGCGAAGGTGTGCTGGTCGGCGCCGATCGCCGCGCCCAGCCGGGTGATCTCGGCCAGCCCTCGGGTGATCAGCATGGCCTTGGTGTTGTCACCTTGCCCCATCCCCACGGCGATGCCGACCGCGAGCGCGATCACGTTCTTGACCGCCCCGCCGAGCTCACAGCCGATCACATCCGGGTTGGTGTACGGGCGGAAGTAGCCGGTGTGGCAAGCCGCCTGCAGCCGCTCGGCCGTCGCCTGGTCGCTGCAGGCCACCACCGAGGCCGCGTACTGGCGCTGGGCGATCTCGCGGGCCAGGTTGGGCCCGGAGACCACGGCGACCCGCTCCGGTGGCACCTGCGCCACCTCGGTGATCACCTCGCTCATCCGCTGGCACGTGCCCAGCTCGATGCCCTTCATGAGGCTGACCAGCAGCGCGCCCGGCGGCAGCAGGCCAGCCCAGCCGCCCAGGTTCTGCCGGAGCGACTGCGCGGGCACGGCCAGGATCACCAGGTCGGCGCCGTCCAGCGCGTCGGCCGGTTCGGAGGTCGCGCGGATCGCGTCGGTGAGCGGCAGGCCCGGCAGGTAATCGGGGTTCTCCCGGGTGGCGTTCACGGCCTTGGCGAGCTCGGGCCGCCGGCAGTACAGCACTGCGGGGGTACCGGCATCGCAGAGCACCTGCGCGAAGGTGGTGCCCCACGATCCGGCGCCCATGACCGCTGCCTTCACGGGGCGGTCGCTTGCGTGCTGCCGGAGTCGGGCGCGGCGTCCGGGGCGGGAGTGGCGCTGGTGGCTGCTGAGGGGCTGGAGCCGGCGGCTGCGGGGCCCGAGTTGTCTGAGCCATCCGTTACCGGCTGGTCTTGTTGCAGCTGACGTAGTTCCTGGCGGGCCTTCCTGCGCGCGACCGCGGGGTGGAAAGGCTCGGCGGGCGGGACCTCGCCCCGTAGCTGGGCGAGCAGGCCCGTGATGTCCTTCATGATGGCCTCGGTCGCCGCGTGCAGGACCTTGCTGGTCAGCGGCTGGCCCTCGAACGCGGACAGGTCGACCGGCGGGCCGGCCAGCGCGTGCACCGTCTTGCGCGGCACCAGCCGGGGCCGGTAGCTGTGGTAGGGCAGGATGTCCTGGGCGCCCCAGTGCGCCACCGGGACCACCGGGGCGCCGGTGGTCAGGGCGAGCCTGGCTGCCCCGGTCTTGGCCACCATCGGCCATTGCGCCGGGTCACGGGTGACGGTGGCCTCGGGATAGAAGATCACGCAGGCGCCGTTCCTGATGCCAGCTTCGGCGTCGCGCAGGACGAGCGCGGCGTCGGCGGCGTTACGGTGCACCGGCAACTGCCCGAGCTTGCGGATCACCGCGCCGAGCACCGGGACGTCGAAGAGCGTCGACTTGGCCAGGAACACCGGGTAGCGGCCGGCCTCGTAGCTGTACAGGGCCATCGCGAAGATGTCCATGTAGGACAGGTGATTGGCCGCCAGGATCATGCCGCCCGCGGCGGGAAAGTTCTCCTTGCCGTGCCAGTCGCGCTTCATCATCGCGGGGATCAGCGGCACCAGGAGGATCTTGGAGAACCTGCGCCAGGCACGCGAGTAACTGCCGTCCGCCCGCTTGCTCGCCTTGGCCCTCTCGCGCTTCATATGGCCAGTCTCCCGGTTCGGGCCAGGCGGTGTCGAGGCAGGATCAGTTGCATGGATACCCCGCTGTCCTGGTCGGTAGTGATCCCCGTCAAGGTACTTGCCCATGCCAAATCGCGGCTCGCCGCACTGGCGGGGGCGACGCGCCCCGAACTGGCGCTCGCGATGGCGGCCGACACGGTAGCGGCCGCGTTGGCCTGTGCCGCGGTCGCCACCGTGATCGTCGTCACCGACGACGCCGCGGCCGCGGCGGAGCTCACCGGCCTGGGCGCGACCGTGCTGCCCGACGAGCCGGCGGACGGGCTGAACCCGGCCCTGGAATTCGGCGCCGCGCACGCGGCGGCCCGCTGGCCGGACCGGGGCACGGCGGCACTCGCGGCTGACCTGCCCGCGCTTCGCCCGGGCGAACTTGGCGACGCACTGGCGGCCGCGGCCCGGTGGCCCGAGGCGTTCGTCGCGGACGCCGCCGGCACCGGCACGACGCTGTATACGGCCGGGCCCGGGGCGGCGTTCCGCCCGAGGTTCGGCCCCGGATCCCGGGACCGGTACCGTCGCGCCGGCGCGGCGCAACTGGAGCTGCCCGCCGTCAGCGGGCTGCGGCGCGATGTGGACACGCCCGCCGACCTATGGCAGGCGGAGAAGATCGGACTCGGTCCGCGCACCGCGCCGCTGGCCGCCCGGCTGGCCGCTTCCTAGACGTGCTACCTGCGGATGCTCTAGATGTGGACGATCGGGCAGGTCAGCGTCCTGGTGATGCCGTCGACGCCCTGGATCTGGGCCACGACCAGCCTGCCCAGGTCATCGACATTGTCAGCCTCGGCCCGGACGATGACGTCGTAAGGGCCGGTGACGTCGTCAGCCTGGGTAACGCCAGTGATCTCCCCGATATGCACGGCGACCTCGGCTGCCTTGCCGACCTCAGTCTGGACGAGAATGTATGCCTGAACCATGCCGTCCTCCTGGGCGCCAAGTGTGGGGGCCACGCTACCGTAGGACCCGCCGTCGGCCGGGAAGCTAGGCCGATAATGTCCAGGCAACCGCGGGGAGGGCCGCGCAACCGCGGGGAGGGCCGCCATCACCGTCGCTGACCTCGGTGAGTTCGGGCTCATCGCCAAGATCCAGGCGCTGGCCCCGCCCGGCCCCGCCCAGCTGGTCGGCATCGGCGACGACGCGGCGGTGCTCCGGGCCCCCGATGGCCGGGTGGTCGCGACCATGGACCTGCTGGTCGAAGACCGGCATTTCCGCCGCGGCTGGTCCACCGCCTTCGACATCGGGTGCAAGGCGGCGGCGCAGAACCTGGCCGACGTCGCGGCCATGGGCGCCAGCCCGACGGCGCTGCTGGTCGGCCTGGCTGCCCCGGGGACCTGCCGGTGGCCTGGGCCGAGGATCTGACCCGGGGCCTGGTGGCGGAATGCTCACGGGGCGGCGCGTTCCTGGCGGGCGGCGATGTCAGCAGCGCCGAAAAGATCACGCTGGCCATTACCGCGCTCGGAGACCTGGCCGGTCGCGAGCCGGTGACCAGGGCCGGGGCCAGGCCCGGTGATCAGCTGGCGCTGGCGGGCCGCACCGGCCACTCCGCCGCCGGGCTGGCCCTGCTGGAAGCAGGCCTGACCGAGCCCGCCGCGCTGATCGCCAGCCACCGGCGGCCGAAACCCCCGTATCCAGCCGGGCCGCAGGCCGCCGCGCTCGGGGCCACCTCGATGATTGACGTCAGTGACGGGCTGCTGGCTGATGTTGGGCATGTTGCGCGGGCCAGCGGGGTCACGATTGACGTCCAGACCGAGCGGCTCGAGGACTCCCGGCTGGCGGCGGCCGCCGCTGCGCTAGGCGGAGCGGACTGGCTCCGGTGGGTGCTGACCGGCGGCGAGGATCACGCGCTGGCCGCCACCTTCCCGGCTGACCTGGAGCCGAGCCGGGGCCCGAGCCGTGGCCCGGGCCGGGGCCGGGGCCTGAGCCGGGGCCCGGGCCGGGGCTGGCGGGTGATCGGAACCGTCAGCGCGGGAGGCGAGGCGGGAGGCGCCGTACGGGTCGACGGCCGGGCCTACCCGGGCCCGCCCGGCTGGCAGCATTTCGCCTGACCCTGCTCAAATGACGATGTGTTACTGACCAAAAACGTTCAGCTACTAGCCGCGTAGCGACATTGCTTGGTATAAACCCCCTGATGCCAAGTCATCGCAAAGAGCGCGGGTCAGGGCCCAGGCACCGCGCACCGGGCATCCGCCACCGCTCCTCCGACTCCCGGAGCGACAGCGCGGAGCCGCTAGCGTCGCGGCCCCGCCCTTCGCGCTATCTGCGCATGCTGGTGGTGACGCCGCAGTTCGCAGCGGGCGCCGGCATCGTGATCGCGGCGATGCTCGCCATGGATGTGCCGCATGCCGCGCTGACGTACGGACCGAACCCGCCGGTCCGCGAGTGCGCCGAGTATGTCTGCACGCCCGCCAAGCCAGCTCCTGGCGGGCTGGCCACCTCCAAGCCCAGCATCAAGCTCAAGACATCGCGGCCCAAGTCGCGCCAGACCCCCGCCGGGACGCCAGGGGACGAGGGGAGCACCGGGCCGGACGGGTCCGCCGGATCGGCCCGGGAAGGATCAGCCGGGTCGGCCGCGCCCGGCCTAATGTAACGATCGGGTATCAGACGATCCGGACGACCTCGTCGGGATTCGTGGCGATGATCACCATCGACAGCTACCAGAGACTCGGTACCTGGACGCTGGCGTTCACCTTCGCCGACGCTCAGGTGCAGCGGGTATGGGGGGCGACCTGGCGGCCGGACAGCAACGGTCACGGCGGCGTGGTGACCGGCCAGCCGTGGCCGTGGCCGGGTCAGAAGGCCGATTCCGTGCGGGTCGTGATCTTCGCTGGCGGGGCGCCGACCAGGCCGGCTTCCTGCAGCTTCGACGGGGCGAGCTGCGGCTTCAGCTGACGACCGGCGGCCGCCCGCCGGGGCCGCGCGGTGCGCTGGTCCTCCTAGGCTGGGGGGATGGCGGTGACTCCCCCTTGCGTGCTCGCGGTGGCGGGCTCAGATTCGGCAGGCGGCGCTGGAATCCAGGCCGACCTCAAGACGATGCTTGCCCTCGGCGTGCACGGGATGACCGTGGTCTGCGCCGTGACCGCGCAGAACTCGGTAGGCGTCCAGGGCTACTGGGAGATGTCCGCCGAAGCGGTCGCCGCCCAGCTCGACTCGGTGCTCGGCGATATCGGCGTGCAGGCGGTCAAGACCGGGATGCTGGCCTCAGCGACGATCGTCGAGACGGTCTGCGGGATTCTCGCCAGCGTGCGCGCTCCCGTGGTCGTGGATCCGGTGGCGGTGTCCAAGCATGGCGACAGCCTGCTGTCGGCGGGCACCGTGGAGGCCGTGAAGGAGAAGTTGCTGCCGCTGGCGACCGTCGTCACCCCGAACCTGCTGGAGGCTCAGCTGCTCACCGGCATCCAGATCACCGACGAGGCGGGGATGCTCAAGGCGGCTGAGGTGATCTTTGGCCTGGGCCCGCGGTGGGTCCTGGTCAAGGGCGGTCACCTGCCGGGTAATCCGGTCGACCTGCTCTACGACGGGCGCCAGGCCATCCGGTACCCCGGCCCGCGGATCGAAAGCCGCCACACCCACGGCACCGGCTGCACGCTAGCGTCGGCGATTGCCGCGTACCTGGCCAAGGGCGCCGACGTGCCCAGTGCGGTGGAGTCAGCCAAGGGGTACGTCGCAGGCGCGATCCGGGGCGGCTTTCCGCTCGGCGCGGGAATCGGCCCGGTCGATCACGCCTGGCGGATCCGCCGCAGTGAGTGACCCGCAGTGATGCCTGATCCGCAGCGAGTGACCCGCAGCGAGTGATCCTCAGCGAGTGACCTTGCCTGCCTTGATGCAGGAGGTGCACACGTTGAGCCGCCGGGGCGTGCCGTTGACCTTCGCGCGGACGCGCTGAATGTTGGGGTTCCAGCGGCGCGGGGTGCGGCGGTGCGAGTGCGACACGTTATTGCCGAAACCCGGCCCCTTGCCGCAGACGTCGCAGACAGAAGCCACGGGATTCTCCATTGGGGTGCTAGCCAGATAGGTCAGCCCGGCGCGGCCGGGCAGTCGTCAAACGATATCCGACGGGTGGCCATTCGCGCGAGCCGGACCGCTCAGGGGCCCCGGACAGTCGGCGCAGGGACTTACGCTGCCGGTATGACGACGCTGGAGGTCATCGACGGCGCCGCGGTGCGGCGCTGGTACCGGCTGGCCGCCGACGCCCTCGCGCAGACCAGGGCGGCGATCGACGCGCTGAACGTGTTCCCGGTGCCGGACGCGGACACCGGGACCAACCTGCACCTGACGCTGATCTCGGCGGCCGAGGCGGTGGAGGCCCTGCCCGAGACGGCCAGCCCGGCGCAGGTCTGGCAGGCTGCCGCGCGCGGCGCGATGATCGGCGCCTGCGGCAACTCCGGCATCATCGTCAGCCAGCTGCTGCGCGGGCTCAGCGATGTCTGCGCGGCGGCCGACCCCTGTGACGGTCCGGTGGTCGCCGATGCGCTCGCGCACGCCGCCGTGATCGCCAGGGCCGCGGTGAGCGAGCCGGTGGAGGGAACGGTGCTGACGGTCGCGGACGCGGCGGCCCGCGCCGCCGCGCTGCACCTTCGCGAGGCCGGCCTGCCCAGTCCGCCCGACGCCCGCCTGCTCGGGGTGGTCATGGCGGCGGCGGCCGGGGCCCGGACGGCGCTGGCCGCGACCGAGGCGCAGCTGGACGTGCTGGCGGCCAGCGGAGTGGTCGACGCTGGCGCCGCCGGGCTCTGCGTGCTGCTCGACGTGCTCGCCGCGACGATCACCGGCACCGGCCCGCCGGCCTACGAGGTGCCCGCCGCTACGGGGCACCGCGAAGTGGCGGCCTGCGGCCCAGCCGGCTACGAGGTCACCTACCTGCTGGAGGCCGGCGCGGAGCCGGTTGCGCAGCTGAGGGACACCCTCGATTCGCTCGGCAACTCCGTCGTCATCGTCGGCGGCGACCAGCTCTGGAACGTGCACGTCCACCTGGCCGACGCCGGGGCGGCGATCGAGGCCGGCCTGCGGGCAGGCCGGCCGCACCGCATCACGGTGACCTACCTCGGCGCGCAGCCGCCGGCGGCCGGGCGGTCCTCGCGATCGCTGACGGTGCCGGGCCTGCGACGCTGCTACGCGGCGCGGGGGCCAGGGTCATCACGCAGGAGGGCGGCGACGGGCCATCCGCTCCGGCGCTGATCGCCGCGATCAGGCAATCGGGCTCCGAGGTGATTATCTTGCCAAACGGGCGTCGCATAGCCGCGCTCGCCGAATCGGCGGCGGCCCGCCTCGTGGATGAGGGGCTGGCCGTCGCGGTGATCCCGGCCCGCTCGCCGCTGCAGGCCCTCGCGGCCATGGCCGTACATGATCCGGAGCGCTCCATGGAGGCCGATGTCGCGGCGATGGGACAGGCCGCGGCGGGAATGCGGTACGGGAGCGTGCTCCGGCCGGGCGATAGCGTGGCTGGTCAGCCGGCGGCCTTCGCGGTCGGGCTGATCGGCGACGCGGTAGCGATCACCGGACCGGACCCGGCCCGGGTGGCGATCGCCGTGGCGGACACGCTGCTGGGCGACGGCGGAGAGCTGGTGACGTTGATGGCGGCCGGAGAGGCGGACTCGCCGCTGGCGCGGGCCGTCGCCGGGCACGTCCAGCGGGCTTGGCCCGCAGCTGAGGTCGTATGCTACGGCGGCGGGCCGGTACCGCTTCTGATAGGTGCGGAGTAACGAGGCGATGGCGATTCTCGCTGATCCGCTGCGGCTGGTGGTGGGCGACAAGGCGGCCAGGCGGCTGAAGTCGGCACTCGACCTGGTCACCGTGGGCGAGCTGCTGGGTTACTACCCGCGCCGCTACGACACCCGCGGCGAGCTGACCGATCTGGCCTCGCTGCGCGAGGGCGAGCACGTGACCGTCCAGGCGGAGATCGCCGCGGTGCACGTCCGCAAGATGCGCAACCGGCCGGGCACCATCCTGGAGGCAGTCGTCACCGACGGCCACGGCAAGCTCACGCTGACCTTCTTCAGCAAGGGCCGCCAGGACTGGCGGGAAAGGGTACTCACCCCTGGGGTGCGCGGCCTGTTCTCCGGCCAGGTCTCCTCGTTTCAGGGCAAGCGGCAGCTCGCTCATCCTGAATGCGAGCTGCTTGGCGCGGGCGAGCCCCGGGTCAGGGCGGCCGAGTTCGCGGCCGAGCTGATCCCCGTTTACCGGGCCAGCAGCCAGATCACCTCCTGGCAGATCGCGGACTCGGTGCGGATCGCCCTGGACACCCTCGATGTCTGCGACGATCCGCTGCCCCGGCCGCTGCGGGAGCGGTATGGCCTGTGCGGGCTGGCCGACGCCCTGCGCGGCATCCACCGGCCGGTCGACCGCGCCGATGTGCACCGCGCGACCAGGCGGCTGAAGTGGGATGAGGCGTTCGTGCTGCAGGTGATCCTGGCCCAGCGCAGGCTCGCGGCCAGCGCGTTCTCGGCCACGCCGAGGCCGCAGCGGGACGGCGGGCTGCTGACCGCCTTTGACGAGCTGCTGCCGTTCGAGCTGACCGTCGGCCAGCAGCTGGCCGGCGCGACCATCGGTGACGAGCTGGCCCTCGACCACCCCATGCACCGGCTGCTGCAGGGCGAGGTCGGTTCGGGCAAGACGGTCATCGCGATCCGGGCGATGCTGCAGGTCGTCGACGCGGGCGGGCAGGCGGCGCTGCTGGCGCCGACCGAGGTCCTTGCCCAGCAGCACTACCGGGGCATCACCGACCTGCTCGGCCCCCTGGCCCGGGCCGGTCAGCTCGACGGGGACTCGCGTGGCACCAAGGTGGCCCTGCTCACCGGCTCGCAGCCCACCGCCGCTCGCCGCCGGGCACTGCTCGAGGCGGCATCGGGCAGCGCAGGGATCCTGGTCGGCACCCATGCGCTGCTTGAGGAGCAGGTCCGATTCGCTGATCTGGGCCTGGTGGTGATCGACGAGCAGCACCGGTTCGGCGTCGAGCAGCGCGACGCCCTGCGCGAGAAGGCCGGCGAGGGCCGGCCGCACGTACTCGTCATGACCGCCACGCCGATTCCCCGCACGGTGGCCATGACGGTCTTCGGCGACCTGGACATTTCCACGTTGACCGAGCTGCAGGCCGGCCGCGCCCCGATCACCACGCACGTGGTCCCGGCCGCGGAGAAGCCCAGGTTCCTGGCCCGGGTGTGGGAGCGGGTCGCCGAGGAGGTGGCCAGCGGGCGCCAGGCGTACGTGGTCTGCCCGCGGATCGGCGACCAACCCGCCGCCGGCCAGGATGGCGGGCCGGAGCGGCCGCCCGCGCAGCGGCACGGCCTGACGAGGCCCGGCGCCCAGACGCGGGACGGCGGCCGGACACTGGACGACGGCCGGACGCTGGACGACGGCCGGACGCTGGACGGCGGCCGGACGCTGGACGGCGGCCTGACGCCGGACGGTGCGCTGTTCGAGGAAAGCGCGCTGTTCGAAGACGCCGCGCTGTTCGAGCCCGACGGCCGCAGGTCCGGCCCGGGCGGCGGGCCTGACGGGCCCGACGCCCGCCCGCCGGTCGCGGTCCTGGACCTGGCGCCCGCGCTGGACCAGGGACCCCTGGCCGGCCTGCGAGTGGGCCTGCTGCACGGGCGGCTGCCTGCCGAGGAGAAGGATCGGGTGATGCGGTCGTTCGCGGACGGCTCGGTCGACGTACTGGTCACGACCACGGTCGTGGAGGTGGGCGTGGACGTGCCGAACGCGACCGCCATGGTGATCATGGACGCGGACAGGTTCGGCGTATCGCAGCTGCACCAGCTCCGCGGCCGGGTCGGCCGCGGCCGGCACGAGGGACTGTGCCTGCTGGTCACTGAGGCGCCGCAGGAGGCCAAGTCGCGCGAGCGGCTGGACGCTGTCGCCGCGACCCTGGACGGGTTCACGCTGTCCCGGCTGGACCTGGAGCAGCGCCGGGAGGGCGACGTGCTCGGCGCTGCGCAAGCGGGGCGCAAGTCGAGCCTGAAGCTGCTCACCCTGCTCACCGACGAGGAGCTCATCGGGCAGGCCAGGCAGGAGGCCACCGGCCTGGTGGCTGCCGACCCCGCGCTGGCCGGGCACCAGGCCCTCGCCGCCGCGGTGGCCGCGCTGCTGGACCAGGAGCGGGCCGAGTTCCTGGAGAAGGCCTGACCGGCCGATGACACGCATCGTCGCGGGCGCGGCCAAGGGCAGACGGCTGGCGGTACCC
Organism: uncultured Actinomycetota bacterium; assembly: GCA_963775745.1. Taxonomy (GTDB): domain Bacteria; phylum Actinomycetota; class Actinomycetes; order Streptosporangiales; family Streptosporangiaceae; genus DATBGO01. The sequence goes on along the minus strand of CAVZKE010000005.1, from coordinate 365,973 downwards.
CCTGGAGCGCGCCCGACCAGCGACCGGGCCCGCGAGGGCCTGCTGGCCAGCGCCGCGGCCACCCTCGGCACGCTGACCGGCGCGCGGGTCGCTGACCTGTACGCGGGCTCGGGCGCCGTCGGGCTCGAGGCGCTGTCGCGGGGCGCCGCCGACGTGGTCCTGGTCGAGGCGGACGGGGCTGCGGTCCGGGTGATCCGCGGCAACATCGAGACGCTCCGTCTGCCCGGTGCCCTGCTGCTGGCCGGGCGCGTCGAGCGGGTCCTGGCTCGCGGCCCGGGCGCTGGGCTGCCGCGCGATTTCGTGTTCGCCGACCCGCCGTATGCGACCTCAGCCGCCGAGGTGACCCGGGCGCTTGAGCTCCTGCTCGGCCGCGGCTGGCTGGCGCCAGGTGCCCTGGTCGTCGTGGAACGGGCCACCAGATCAGGCCCGCCCGCCTGGCCGCCGGGATACCGGCCGGACAAGGCCCGCAGGTACGGTGAGGCCACCCTCTGGTACGGTCTCGCCGCAGGCGCGGAGTCTGCAGACGAATCGCTGACAGGAGCGTGAGCCCGCGTGCGTCGTGTCGTTTACCCAGGCTCGTTCGACCCTGCGACCAATGGTCACCTCGACATCATCAGCCGCGCGGCCCGGCTCTCCGACGAGGTGATCGTCGCCGTCCTGCTCAACCTCTCCAAATCCGCGCTGTTCACCGTGGAGGAACGGGCCGAGATGCTCCGTGAGATCACCGCTGACCTCAGCAACGTGCGGGTGGCGAGCTTCGACGGCCTGATCGTCGACTTCTGCAAGTCCAACGACGTCTCGGCGATCGTGAAGGGCCTGCGCGCGGTGAGCGACTTCGACTACGAACTGCAGATGGCCCAGATGAACTACAGCCAGGCCGGGGTGGAGACGCTGTTCATGACCACCAACCCGCTGTACGCGTTCCTGTCCTCGAGCCTGGTCAAGGAGTTCGCGAGGTTCGGCGGCAATGTGGCGAGCCTGGTGCCCAAACCGGTGCTCGACCGGCTCGCCGAGCGCACCGGCGGGGCGTGAGGCGTATCGCCTGGCCGCTTAGCTGCCAACTTGGGATTGGGCCTGACGGCCAGGTAAGCTGGGCCGCCCAGTACCCCGGCCATGATCTCAGTCTGCTATGTCACCTGTGAACTCCAAGCATTCCAAGCGCCTCGCTCATCCGCTTGTCTTTGACACGCGGACGCTCGGCGCAGGCTCGGTGCTGCGCCATACCCGGACCGCGCCGGCCCCGGCCGATCTTGCAGTGGAGCTCGCCAGCATTCCCGAGGGCTCCCAGCTTGAGCTGGACGTCCAGCTCGAAGGGGTCACCGAAGGGGTGCTGGTCACCGCGACGGTGCGGGCGCCGCTGGCCGGCGAGTGCGCGCGCTGCCTGGAACCGGTCTCCTCGACGACCCAGGTCAGGTTCCGCGAGCTGTTCGGGTACGAGGCGAACGAGGAGGAGGGCGGATATCTCCTCGACGGAGATTTGCTTGACCTGGAGCCCGCGCTGCGTGACGCGCTGGTCCTTGAGCTGCCGCTGGCGCCGCTGTGCGCCGAGGACTGCCCCGGGCTCTGCGTCGAGTGCGGGATCCGTCTGGCGGAGGCGGGTCCCGAGCACCGGCATGCCGGGCCGGATAGCGCCGGTGCCGGGGAGGAACTCGATACTGGCAGGAAACTGCTAGCTGATACGCCGGCCGGGTCGCCCGGGCCGGGGAGAAGGAAGGAGCGCTGAGGTGGCGGTCCCCAAGCGGAGAATGTCGCGCAGCAATACCAGGTCGCGCCGGTCCCAGTGGAAGGCCACGGCGCCCCAGCTGGTGACCTGCCCGCAGTGCCGCGACCCCAAGCTGCCGCACACGGCCTGCCCGACGTGCGGCACGTATAACCGGCGCCAGGTGATCACTCCTTCCTGATCACACTGCCGGGCGCGGCCGATGAGGCCGTGCTCCCCCCGGCAGGGGCGCGGCCGGCGCGGCGCGCAGCGGAGAGGAGGTGGCGTGCCAGGCGCATCGAGCGGAGGCGGAGCCGCTGAGGCTGACACCGCCGACCTGCTGCATGCCCTTGAGGTGCCGCTGAGCGCCGATCTCCTCGAGCGCGCCCTGACCCATCGCTCGTTCGCCTACGAGAATGGCGGCCTGCCGACCAATGAGCGCCTGGAATTCCTCGGCGACTCGGTGCTGGGCCTGATCGTGACCGACACGCTGTTCCGCGAGTACCCGGAGCTGCCCGAAGGGCAGCTCGCGAAGCTCCGCGCGGCCGTCGTCAACATGCGCGCGCTGGCCGGCGTGGCGCGCGGGCTGCAGCTGGGACGATATGTCCGGCTCGGTAAGGGCGAGGAAGGCACCGGCGGCCGGGACAAATCGTCGATCCTGGCCGACACGCTGGAGGCGGTGCTCGGCGCCGTCTACCTTGACCGGGGGCTGGCCGAGGCTGACGCCCTGGTGCACCGGCTCTTCGATCCGGTCATCGCGCGCTCAGCCCGGCTCGGCGCCGGGCTGGACTGGAAGACGTCGCTGCAGGAACTCACCGCCGCCGAGATCCTCGGCGTGCCGGAGTACCACGTCGACGAGAGCGGCCCGGACCACCAGAAATCGTTCCGCGCGTCGGTGCGGATCGGCGGCCGCACCTACGGCGAGGGCGAGGGGCACTCCAAGAAAGAGGCCGAGCAGCAGGCCGCCGAGGCCGCCTGGACCTCGATCAGCGAAGGCGGGGCGCAGGCTCACCACGGCGCGCTCCGGGCTGACCATGGCAACGGTGACGGCGGCGCGTCGGCCGGTAACAGCAAGGACCGGAACTAGCGCGTGCCCGAGCTGCCCGAGGTCGAGGTGGTCCGCCGTGGCCTGCAGGCCCATATCGCCGGACGGACAATCGAGCAGGCCGAGCTGCTGCACCCGCGGGCGACCCGGCGGCACGCGGCGGGCCAGCAGGACTTCACCGGGGCGGTGGCGGGGCGCACCATCACCGGCGCCCGGCGGCGGGGCAAGTACCTGTGGCTGCCGATGGGGGACGACGCGCTGCTCGCGCACCTGGGCATGAGCGGCCAGCTGGTGGTCGGTGAGCCGTCCCGGCCGCTGTCGCCGCACGTACGGGCCCGGTTCACGTTCACCGATTCCGGCCCCGACCTGCGTTTCGTCGACCAGCGGACGTTCGGGCACCTGTCCTTCTGCCCGGGCGGCGCGCGGCTGCCCGGGCCGATCGCGCACATCGCTCCCGATCCCGTGGAGCCGGGTTTCGACCTGGCCGCGCTCACCGCCCGGCTCCGGGTCCGCCGCAGCGGCATCAAGCGGGCGCTCCTCGATCAGTCCCTGGTCAGCGGGATCGGCAATATCTACGCGGACGAGGCGCTCTGGCGCGCCCGGCTGCACTGGGCGCGCCCGGCCGACACGCTCAGGCGCCGCGAGGTGATCCTCGTGATCAGCTCGGTGCAGGAGATATTTGCCGAGGCGCTGGCGGTCGGCGGCACCTCGTTCGACAGCCTGTACGTGAACGTGAACGGGGAGAGCGGGTATTTCGACCGCTCACTGGCCGTCTACGGGCGGGCCGGACAGCCGTGTCGCAGGTGCGGCACCCCGGTGCGACGGGACCCGTTCATGAACAGGTCCTCGTTCAGCTGCCCCAAATGCCAGCCGCGGCCCCGCCGGGGGCGCTGGTGACCGGGCTGACCGGGTGACCGGCCGCACGGCCCGGCTCACCGCGTGGGTGGAGGGCCACGTCCAGGGCGTCGGTTTCCGTTGGTGGGTGCGGGCCAGGGCGCTGGAGCGCGGCCTGGCGGGCGTCGCGGAGAACCTCGTCGACGGCCGGGTCAAGGTCATCGCCGAGGGCCCGGCGGACGGCTGTAGCGAATTGCTCGCTTTGCTGGACGGCGGCCGCACCCCCGGCCTGGTACGCCGGGTAACTCACCGCTGGGATGAGGCACGCGGTGGTTTCTCTGGCTTTACCGAGCGTTGACCGCAAATCCGGCCCGCGACGACCGGCCGCGAATGGCAGTTGTGCTGCCCGGCGTGGCCGGCAGCCCCCCGGTTGACCTGCGCGATCGGCCAACTTGACCGGATACCCCGCATGGTGGGACCATGGTTGTTGTTACTTGCGCGCAGGGCTGCGCTTCTTCTTGCGTATATGCATGCGCGCCCACTCTGGTCACTCAGTGTGGAGGACCTTAAACAATGGCGAAGGCTCTGTACGGCCACGTCGGCGGGCCGGATCCCCGCATGGTCTCGGAGATGCGTCGCCTTCAGCAGCGTGTGCGTGACCTGGAAGCCGAGCTGGTCAGGCTTCAGGAAGAGAACGACGTACTCGCTGCGGAAGTCGGCCATGACCTGCTGATTCCGGTTCGCGTTCCCGCGCTCGCCTAGCGAGCAAAGGCTGGCCAGGACGAAGCGGAGGGGCGTCTAGACTGGGCGTCCCTCTTCGTCTGCCGTTGTCCGGCTTGCCCGGCGCCTGCTCCCCGGCGGGCTGCGGCCTACCCGAAACAGCCGGGCTGCCGTCCCGGCGGGTCTTCCGGGTACCCAGATGCCGGTACCCGCGCGTTCGCATCGCCGAGGCGCCCGGCCAGCCTCCGCCACCTCCGCCACCTCCGCCACCGCCCACCGCCACCACCACCGTCACCACCGCCACCACCGTCAGCAGCGGGTGCCTGTCGGCGCAGCGCGATCACCCGCACCTCGCACCAACGGGCAGGCCGAGCCCGGCGTCCAGGAGCCGGCGCCGCGAAACGTCATGCATCGGTACAGATCACCGCAGACTGAATTGGGAACGGTGTTGCCGGTCGGCGCGGATCCACGGCGCCGCCTGTCGCGCGCGGTAAGGTGCGGAAGGAGCTTAGCCGCCGAGGGCCTCGTTTCATGATCATGGTTATTTGGGGGGGCCAGGACACCACCAAATAACCATGATCATGAAACGAGGCCCTCGGGGGGCGGCTGGGCGGGCGGGGCGGGAGTAGTGCTGGACGGGGACAGGGCCACCAGGCCAGTGGCTGAGGAGGAGATCCGGCGGGTGTACCTGAAGACGCTCACCCTGCGCGGGTTCAAGTCCTTCGCGTCGGCGACCTCGCTGCGTTTCGAGCCGGGCATTACCTGTGTCGTCGGGCCCAACGGGTCGGGCAAGTCCAACGTGGTCGACGCGTTCTCCTGGGTGATGGGCGAGCAGGGCGTCAAACCGCTGCGCGGCGGCAAGATGGAGGACGTCGTCTTCGCGGGGACCGCGGGCCGGCCGCCGCTCGGCCGGGCCGAGGTCTCGCTCACCATCGACAACAGCGACGGCGCCCTGCCGATCGACTACGCCGAGGTCACGATCAGCCGGCTGCTGTTCCGGTCCGGCCAGAGCGAGTACGCGATCAACGGCGATCAGTGCAGGCTGCTCGACGTCCAGGAACTCCTGTCCGACACCGGTCTGGGCCGCGAGATGCACGTCATCGTCAGCCAGGGGCACCTCGATGAGGTGCTGAACGCCGGTCCCGATGCGCGGCGGGCGCTGATCGAGGAGGCCGCCGGGGTCCTCAAGCACCGCAAGCGCAAGGAGAAGGCGCTCCGCAAGCTGGAGGCCATGCAGGCCAACCTGACCCGGCTGGTCGACCTGACCGCCGAGCTTGGGCGGCGGCTGAAGCCGCTCGGCAGGCAGGCCCAGATCGCCCGTAAGGCCGCCATCATCCAGGCCGACCTGCGGGACGCCCGGCTGCGGCTGCTGGCCGATGACTACACGACGCTGGCCGCCGAGCTCGAGCGCAGCCAGACCGACGAAGCGGCCAGCGCGGCCCGGCGCGCAGCGGTGGAGGCCGAGCTGGCCGGCGCGCGGACCGCCGAGGCGGAGCTCGACGCGGCCGAGCAGCAGCACGCGCCGCGGCTCGCCGCCGCTCAGGAGGCCTTTTTCGCGCTCTCCGCGCTGGCTGAACGGATCCGCGGCGTGGCCGGCCTGGCCCGCGAGCGCCACAAGCACCTGACGGCACCGCCGGAGCCGCAGCGGCCCGGCCGCGACCCGGACGAGCTCGAGCGGGAGGCCGCCCGGCACCGCACCGAAGAGGCCGCGCTCAGCGAGCGGCTGGCCGCCGAGCGCGAGCAGCTGGCGGCGGCGGTCGCCGCCCGGACCGCCGCCGAGGCGGCCCTGTCCGAGACCGAACGGCGGCTGGCGGTCAACGCCCGCGCCGCGGCCCAGCGCGCCGAGCGGCTGGCCCAGCTGCGCAGCCAGGTGGGTGCCGCGCAGAGCAGGCTGACCGCCGGCCAGGAAGAGGCGGGCCGGCTGGCTACTGCGTTCGAGGCGGCCCGGGCCCGCGCGCAGCGCGCTCAGCAGGAATACGGCGAGCTCCAGGATCTGGTGTCCGGGCGGGACGAGGGCCGGGCCGAGCTGGCCGCCGCGCACGAGAGGGCCGCCGCCGCGGTCACCGAGGCGTCCGCACGGGTCGCCGACCTGCGCGCCGCCGAGCATCAGGCCAGCGGCACCCGGGCGGCGCTGCGGGCCCGCAGCGAGGCCCTATACGAGGCGGTCCGGCGCGGCGCCGACGCCTCCGGGGCGCTGCTGGCCGAGCCGGGCAGGTTCGGCGGGGTGCTGGGTTCGCTGGCCAGCCTGCTCACCGTGGAGGACGGCGCCGCTGACGCGATCGCCACGGCGCTCGGCGCCGCGGCCGGCGCCGTGGCCGTCGCCGGGCTGGACGCGGCGGTGGACATCCTGACCACCCTCAAGCGCGAGGACGCCGGGCGCGCCGACCTGGTCATCGCGGCCGACCGGCCGCCATCGGGGATGCCGCCGGACGGCTCTGCCGGGCGTCCGGGCGGGCGTCCGGGCGGGCCGGGTTTCGCGGGCGGGCGTCCGGGCGGGCCGGGTTTCGCGGGCGGGCGTCCGGGCGGGCCGGGTTTCGCGGGCGGGCGTCCGGGTGAGCCGGGTTTCGCGGGCGGGCGTCCGGGCGGGCCGGGCTTCCCGGCCGAGCGTCCGGGTGAGCCGGGTTTCGCGGGCGGGCGTCCGGGTGAGCCAGGCTTCGCGGCTGACCGGCGGCGGCCGGGGCCGCGGACAGTGCGGCCCGGCGAGACCGGCGATGATGGCGCCGATCGGGGCGGACTATCCGTTATCCGTGCTCTTGATCTTGTTAAGGCTCCTGGCGAGCTCGCACTGGCGGTTGAGCAGCTGCTGGACGGGGTGTTCGTCGCCGAAGACCTGACCGAGGGCCTGGCGGCGGTCCGGGCTGATCCGGGACTGCGCATCGTGACCAGGGACGGTGACCTGATCGGCGCCCACTGGGCACGCGGCGGATCGGCGAGCGCGCCGAGCCTGCTCGGGCTGCGGGCCGCCGCGGCCGAAGCCGAGGGCCGGCTCGGCGAGGCCGAGAACCAGTGCCAGCGGGCCGAGCGGGAGCTGGCCGACGCGATCGAGGACGAGCAGGCCGCCCGGCGGTCGCTGGCCGAGGCGCTGGCCGTCCTGCAGGAGGCCGACGCCGCAGCCGCGGAGACCTCAGGCCGCCTGGGCACGCTGGCCGGCGCGGCCAAGGCAGCCAGGGATGAGGCGGGCCGGCTCAGCGCGGCGATCGAGGCGGCCGACCGGGCCCGCGAGAAGGACCTGGCCAGACTGGCCGAGGTGCAGGCCAGGCTGGCCAAGCAGGAGGCGGAGCCGCAGGCCGCCGATGGCCGCGAGGGCGACGCGGAGAAGGCCGGGCTGGCCGAGAGCGCGGTGGCGGCCCGCAGCGCCGAGATGGACGCCCGGCTCGAGGTCCGGACCGTCGAGGAGCGGCTGCGGGCCATCGCGGGCCGCGGCGACGCGCTGGGGGCCGCGGCGGTGGCCGAGCGCCAGGCCATCGCGCGGGCCGCGGCCCGGCGCGAGCGGGCGGCCCGGGAGGCGGCCGTGGCCAGCGCCGTGGCGACGGCCGCGGCGGTCACGCTGGAGCGGATCGAGGAGTCCAGGTCGGCGGCCGACCAGCATCGCCAGGCGGCCGAGCTGGCCAGCAAGGAGCGCGGGGCGCAGCTGGCCGCGACCCGGATCCGGATCCGGGAATTCTCTGACGAGCTCGACAACGTGGTGAACAGCGCGCACGGTGCCGAGATCGCCCGGGCCAGCCAGCAGCTGCGGCTGGACCAGATCGCCGGGCGGGCGGCCGAGGAGTTCGGCGCGGACCCGGACACGCTGATCGCCGAGTACGGCCCGCAGCTGCCGGTTCCCGGCCCGGATCCCGACAGCCCGCCGGTCCCCTACGACCGGGCCGCCCAGGAGCGGCGGGCCCAGCAGGCCCAGCGGCTGCTCGATCAGCTCGGCAAGGTCAACCCGCTGGCGCTGGAGGAGTTCGCGGCGCTGGAGGAGCGGCACGCGTACCTGGTCACCCAGCTGGAGGATCTGAAGAAGACCCGCCGCGACCTGCTGACCGTGGTCAAGGAGGTCGACGACCGGGTCCAGGAAGTTTTCGCCGCCGCGTTCGAGGACACCGCACGGGAGTTCGAGCGGATCATCGGCCGGCTGTTCCCCGGCGGCGACGGCCGGCTGCTGCTGACCGAGCCGGACGACATGCTGGCCACCGGGATCGACGTGGAGGCCAGGCCGCCGGGCAAGAAGGTCAAGCGGCTGTCGCTGCTATCGGGCGGCGAGCGGGCGCTGACCGCGATCGCGTTCCTGGTCGCGATCTTCAAGGCCCGGCCGTCGCCGTTCTACGTGCTGGACGAGGTCGAGGCGGCCCTCGATGACGTCAACCTGCAGCGGCTGCTGGAGATCTTCGACGAGCTCAGGGAGAGCTCGCAGCTGATCATCGTCACGCACCAGAAGCGGACCATGGAAGTGGCCGACTCGCTGTACGGAGTCACGATGCGGGGGGACGGCGTTTCGGCGGTCATCAGTCAGCGGCTGCGGGAGCGGGAAAGCGCCTGAGGCCCGCCTGAGGCCTGCCCGAAGCCCGCCGAGGTCTGCCTGGCCTGGGCGACGCTGGCCCGGTCTGCCAGACTAGGTCGGTCATGGAAGAGCTGATAATCACTGTCGCAGTCGTCGTCGTCGTGTCGGCGGGGGCGGCACCGCGGCCGCGCTCCTGCTCCGCCGGCGAGGCCAGGCTGGCCCGGGCGGACCCGCGCCGGGCGGCGAGACTGCAGCCGGTGCCGAGGGGGCCAGCGGCGCTGGCCGGGGCGCCGGGACCGCCGTGGCCGAACCGGAGGCGGGCCCGGCCCCGGCCGGCCCCGGGATCGCGGCGGAGGCCACCGCCCCGCCCGCCATCGAGCATCCGCCGCCCTCGGCGGGCCGGCTGGTCCGGCTGCGCTCGAGGCTGGCCAGGTCCCAGTCGGCGTTCGGCAGCGTGCTGCTCGGCCTGCTGTCCCGCGATCGCCTGGACGAGGCGACCTGGGAAGAGATCGAGGACACGCTCATCACCGCGGATATGGGGGTGAGCCCGGCCCGCGACCTGGTCGCCGAGCTGCGCACCCAGGTCAAGGTGGCGGGCACCGCCAACCCGCAGGAGATCAAGGCGCTGCTGAAGGCCGAGCTGCTGACCCAGGTGGGCGCGGACATGGACCGATCCCTGCACACCAGGCCGCATGGAGACCGGCCCGCGGTGATGCTGGTGGTCGGGGTGAACGGGACCGGGAAGACCACCTCGGTCGGCAAACTGGCCCGGGTGCTGGTCGGGGACGGGCAGACCGTGCTGCTCGGCGCGGCCGACACGTTCCGGGCGGCTGCCGCCGATCAGCTCCAGACCTGGGGACAGCGGGTCGGCGCCGACACGGTCAGGTCCCACCGGGATGGAGCCGACCCGGCCAGCGTGGCGTTCGAGGCGGTCGCCAAGGGCATCGAGGAGCACGTGGACACCGTCATCGTGGACACCGCTGGCCGGCTCCACACCAAGGCCGGCCTGATGGACGAGCTGGGCAAGATCAAGCGGGTGATCTCCAGGTACGGTCCCGTGGACGAGGTACTGCTCGTGCTCGACGCCACGACCGGCCAGAACGGCTTGCGCCAGGCCAGGGTATTCGCCGAGGTCGTGAACGTCACCGGCATTATCCTGACCAAGCTGGACGGGACCGCCAAGGGCGGCATCGTGATCGCGGTGCAGCGGGAACTCGGCGTGCCGGTCAAGCTGGTCGGGCTCGGCGAGGGCCCGGACGACCTGGCCCCGTTCGAGCCGGAAGCCTTCGTCGACGCGCTGATCGGCGACTAACCGGGCCGCCCCAGCCGCGGCCGCGTCCCGGTGCGCGGCCACCCCGGCGCGGCGGGGCCCCGGTGCGCGGCAAGCCCGACGCGGCCCAGACCGGATAGCCTGGGGCGGGCGCGGCATGCGCGTGCCCACAGCGGCCCCAGCCCATCTGCGAGGACGGCAGCCACACGTGTTCGAGACACTTTCCGACCGACTGACCCAGGTCTTTTCCACGCTGCGCGGCCACGGACGCTTGTCCCCGGCCGACATCGACGCCACCTGCCGCGAGATCAGGATCGCGCTGCTGGAGGCGGACGTCGCGCTCCCGGTGGTCCGGCAGTTCATCGCCCGGGTCAAGGAACGGGCCTCCGGCGAAGAGGTGTCCGCTGCGCTGAACCCGGCCCAGCAGGTCATCAAGATCGTCAATGAGGAACTGATCGCGATCTTGGGCGGCGAGGCGCGACGGCTGCGGTTCGCGAAGGTAGCGCCGACCGTGATCATGCTGGCCGGCCTGCAGGGCTCGGGAAAGACGACGCTCGCCGCCAAGCTCGGGCTATGGCTGCGCGAGCAGGGCAACACGCCGCTGCTGGTCGCGGCCGACCTGCAGCGGCCCAACGCCGTGCAGCAACTCCAGGTGCTCGGCGAGCGGGCCGAGGTGCCCGTGTTCGCGCCGTCCCCGGGCAGCGGCGTCGGTGACCCGGTGGAGGTGGCCAGGCAATCCATCGATGAAGCCCGCCATCGCCTGCACAACATCGTGATCATCGACACCGCCGGCCGGCTGGGCGTTGACCAGGAGATGATGGCGCAGGCCGCCGCCATCAGGGACGCGGTCGATCCGGACGAGATCCTGTTCGTGGTGGACGCGATGATCGGCCAGGACGCGGTCACCACCGCGCAGGCGTTCCTGGACGGCGTCGGCTTCGATGGCGTGGTCCTGGCCAAGCTGGACGGCGACGCCCGGGGCGGCGCGGCGCTGTCGGTCGCCCAGCTCACCGGCAGGCCGGTGATGTTCGCCTCATCCGGCGAAAAACTCGAGGACTTCGACCTGTTCCATCCCGACCGGATGGCGTCGCGGATTCTCGACCTGGGTGACGTGCTGACCCTCATCGAGCAGGCCGAGCGCACCTTTGACGCTGACCAGGCCGCCACGATGGCCGGGAAGCTGACCTCCGGCGAGGGCTTCACCCTGGAGGATTTCATCGAGCAGCTGGCCATGGTCCGCAAGCTCGGCCCGATCAGCAACCTGCTCGGGATGCTGCCCGGCGCCGCGCAGAACCGCGAGGCGCTCAGCCAGGTCAGCGACAAGGACCTGGACCGGGCGGCGGCGATCGTGAACTCGATGACCCCCGAGGAACGCCGCAACCCGAAGATGATCAACGGCTCCCGGCGGGCGCGGATCGCGGCGGGCGCGGGCGTGACCGTGGGCGAAGTCGGTTCTCTCATCGTGCGGTTCCTTGAGGGCCAGAAGATGATGCGCCAGATGGTGGGCGGCATGCCGGGCATGCGCCGCGCCGGGCAGAAAGCGGCGCGGGGCAAGTCGAAGAAGAAGGCGAAGGGCGGCGGCCGGCCGGGCGGGAGCTCCGGCGGCCGGTCAGGCGGCGCCGGTGCGGGCGGCAGCGGGGCGGGCGGCAGCGGGGCCGGGGGTGGCGCGGCGGGCAGCGGCGACGGGGCCAGCGTGGCCGGCGGTGGCCGCGGGCCGGCCGGGCTGCCCGCGGGATTCGGCCAGGGCGCCGGCGGCTCGATGCCGGCCGGCCTGCCCGGCGGGCTGGGCGGCCGGGATGGCTTGCCAATCCCGGCAGGCCGGGGCCACGGCTGGGCTACCCCGCCGCCGAGCCTGCCGCCCGGGCTGCGCGGTGGCCCGCAGAACCGGCGCGGCCGGCCAGGCAAGAAGGGCCGGTAACCGTCCGGCGGGCCCGCGCAGACCGGGCGCGGGCTTGGGCGCGGGCTGGGCCGCGTACCGGGAGCGCGCAGGCGCGGGCCGGGCGGCGATTACGCCCCGGCCCCGGACTTCTGGCAGAATGTGACCGCTACCGTCGGCTCCGCGTGGCCCTCTACCACTCGCTGAGCCGGATCCATCCGGGCAGCACGGCCGGTCCCCACCCGGCGCGACGCCGGCCCGCACCCGAATCCGCTGGGAGAAGACCACAGCCGTGGCCGTAAAGATCAAGCTGAAGCGCCTGGGCAAGATCCGGGCGCCCTACTACAGGATCGTCGTCGCCGATGCCCGCACCAAGCGGGATGGCCGCGCGATCGAGGAAATCGGGAAGTATCACCCGAAGGCCGAGCCCTCGCTCATCGAGGTCAACTCGGAGCGCGCGCAGCACTGGCTCTCCGTCGGTGCGCAGCCGACCGACCCGGTCAGGAAGATCCTGGAGATCACCGGCGACTGGCAGACGTTCAAGGGCCTGCCCGGCACCGAGGGCACGCTGCAGACGGCGGCCCCGAAGCAGGACCGCAAGGAGATCTTCGCCGCGGCGCTCTCCGAGTCGCTGGCCGACAGCGGTGCTGCCCCGAAGGGGCGGGCCAAGGCCAAGTCGGGCGAGGCGGCTAAGGAGGCCGAGGGCTCGGGCGGCAAGGCGGGCAAGGCCGCCGCGGGCCAGGCGGGAGCCAAGGCCGACAGGCCGGCCCGCGCGAAGGTTGCCGAGCCTGCCAAGGGCCAGGACGCTGCCGCTGAGGGCAAGGCTGGCGCCGCCGAGGGCAAGGGCGCTGCCGTGCAGGGCAAGGACGCTGCCCCGCAGGGCAAGGGCGCTGCCCCGCAGGGCAAGGGCGCTGCCCCGCACGGGCAAGGGCGCTGCTGCGCACGGCAAGGATGCTGCTGCGCACGGCAAGGATGTTGCCGCGCACGGCAAGGCCGGTGCCGCCCAGGCGGCCGGCGCCGAGGACAAGCCCGGCAGCGCCGGGGCGAAGGCGCGGGCCGCGAAGGCTGAGCCGGAGGCAGTGTCGGCTGAGCCGGAGGCAGTGTCGGCTGAGCCGGAGGCAGTGTCGGCTGAGCCGGAGGCAGTGCCGCAGGCCGAGGCGGAGGCAGTGCAGGCTGAGCCGGAGGCAGTGCAGGCCGAGGGGGAGGCAGTGTCGGCTGAGCCGGAGGCAGTGTCGGCTGAGCCGGAGGCAGTGTCGGCCGAGCCGGAGGCAGCGGCGGGCGAGGCGGAGACGGCGAAGGCCGAGGCGGAGACCACGGCGGCCGAGCCGGAGGCTGAGCAGGCCGCAGCCCCGGAGAGCGGAGCCTGAGGTGCTCGAGGAGGCTCTGGAGCACCTCGTCCGGGGCATCGTCGAATACCCGGACGACGTCCGGGTGGACAGCCGGGGGCTGCGCCGGGGACGGGTACTCGAAGTGCGTGTGCACCCCGAGGACCTGGGTAAGGTCATCGGCCGCGGCGGCCGGACCGCCAAGGCGCTGCGGACCGTCATCGGCTCGCTGGCGGGAAACTCCTATGTCCGGGTCGACCTGCTGGACACCGACGAGATTCGGTAGGCATGCAGCTGGTCGTCGGCCGTGTCGGCAGGCCGCATGGTATCCGCGGTGAGCTCACCGTGGAGGTGCGCACCGATGAGCCGGACAGCAGGTTCGCTGCGGGTTCCGTCCTGGCCACGGAGCCCGCGGCCCGCGGTCCGCTGACCATCACGGGATCGCGATGGCACTCCGGGCGGCTGCTGCTGCGCTTCGCCGGATACGATGACCGGACGGCGGCCGAGGAACTGCGCGGCACGCTGCTGGTGGTTGACTCGGCCGAGCTGGCCGAGTCGGAGGACCCGGACGAGTTCCATGACTACCAGCTGATCGGGCTCGGGGCCTGGACCGTCACCGGGGAGCAGGTCGGCGTGGTCGCGGACGTGCTGCACCACGGCCAGGACATGCTGGTGATCCGGCCTGCCGGGCAGCCGGGCGAGGTCGGCGAGATACTCGTCCCGTTCGTGGCGGCCATCGTGCCCGAAGTTGATGTGGCGGCCGGGCGCCTGGTGATCGATCCGCCAGCGGGCCTGCTCGATCCGTCGCGCTAGGCAGGAGGCTGGCCGTGCGCATCGACATCATCACTATCTTCCCCGAGTACTTCGCCTCCCCGCTGGAGGTCTCGCTGATCGGTAAGGCGGCGCAGCGCGGCGAGATCTCGTTCGGCCTGTATGACCTGCGGACGTGGACGCATGACGTGCACCACACCGTCGATGACGCGCCGTTCGGCGGCGGCCCTGGGATGATCATGAAGCCCGAGCCCTGGGGTGAGGCGCTCGACGCGGTGGTCCCGGCGGGAGCACCGGGGCGGCTGGTGATCCCGACTCCGGCCGGGGTCCCGTTCACGCAGGCGACGGCGGTCCGGTATGCGGCGCAGGAACGGCTCATCTTCGCCTGCGGCCGGTATGAGGGGATCGACGCGCGAGTGGCAGATGACGCGCGTGCCCGGCTCCCCGTCGACGAGGTGAGCATCGGTGACTACGTCCTCGCCGGGGCCGAGGCGGCCGTGCTGGTCATGATCGAGGCCGTCTGCAGGCTGCTGCCCGGCGTCATCGGCAATGCCGACTCCGCGGCCGACGATTCTTTCGGCGACGGCTCCGGCCCGGGCCTGCTCGAGGGGCCGTCCTACACCAGGCCCCGGGTGTGGCGCGGCCGGGAGGTTCCGCCGGTCCTGTTGTCCGGCGATCACGCCGCCATCGCCCGGTGGCGCCGGGATGCCGCGCTGCGCAAGACCGCGGCCAACCGCCCGGACCTCGCGTTCAGGCTGGCCGGCGGCTGGTCCGGGCCACCGCCGGAGGGCACGCAGAGTCCTCCGGCAGCACTTGATTCACGCGATCGGCAGGTCCTGTCTGAGGCTGGCTTTCCGGTCAGTGGCGAAGGTGTGGCACACTGAAAGCCGTTGCCCCACTCGGCAGACCCAATCTGCAGGGGCGTAGCCGGGCCCCTCCGGTGTCACCATGACCGAACCAGCGCGTCGCAGGCGTGCGCGTAAAGACCACCGAGGAAACACAGCGATGCACACCGCGATTGCCGAGCTGGAGCAGGCGCAGATCCGATCCGACGTCCCGGATTTCCGGCCGGGCGACACGCTGAAGGTGCACGTGCGGGTCGTGGAAGGCACCCGGTCCCGCATCCAGGTCTTCCAGGGCGTGGCCATCCGGCGGCAGGGCGGCGGCGCCCGCGAGACCTTCACGGTCCGCAAGGTCAGCTACGGCGTGGGCGTGGAGCGGACGTTCCCGGTGCACAGCCCCTCGCTGGACCGGATCGAGATAGTGACCCGCGGTCGGGTCCGCCGGGCCAAGCTCTACTACCTACGCTCGCTCCGTGGCCGGGCCGCCCGGATCAAGGAGCGCCGCGAGCAGTCGCCTCGCTAGGGCGGGACCACATTGCGATGGCCGGACCTGTTCTGGCTGGCATGGGTGCGGCGCCGCGGCGCGTCCTGACGCATCGTGGCGCGCTCGCGCTAATACGTAGCCAAGCTGCTGACGGCGCTAGGCTCGAACCTAATGAGTGATGACCAGAGCGCCCACGAGCACGCTGTGACCAACGCGGACGGGCCCGGGTGGCCCGGCGGCGAGTCTGGTGCCACGGAATCGGGCCAGGGACCGAAAGGCTCGCCGATGGCAGGCACCGCCGCGCAGGACGAAGCAGCTGGCTCTGCGGCGGACGAGGACGCCACCGCGACGAAGCGATCCCGCAAGCGGTCGTTCTGGCGCGAGCTGCCCATCCTGATCGTGATCGCGCTGGTGATCGCGCTGTTGATCAAGTCCTTCGTTGTCCAGGCCTTCTTCATACCGTCGTCATCGATGGAGAACACGCTGGACATCGGCGACAAGGTGCTGGTGAACAAGCTCGTCTATCACTTCCGCAACATCGAGCCAGGCGACATCATCGTTTTCAACGGCTCCGGTTCGTGGGATCCGGTGACCTCGCCCTCGTCGGCGGGCTCCAACCCGATCGCCCGGGTGTACGACGCCACCCTCAGGCCGCTGCTGCGATCCATAGTCGAGCTATTCGGCACCGCGCCTGGCCAGCACGACTACATCAAGCGGGTGATCGGAGTCCCCGGTGACCATGTCGCCTGCTGTAACGCCCACGGCCAGGTAACCGTCAACGGGGTAGCCCTGCACGAAAGCTCCTACCTGTATCCGGGTAACGTCCCGTCCTCCTCCAGCTTCAACATCACGGTGCCGCCTGGCCGGCTGTGGGTTATGGGCGACCATCGCGACGTGTCCTGCGACTCCCGGTGTCATCCGGGCGACCCCGGTGAGGGGACGATCCCCGAGAACCAGGTGGTCGGCCGGGCATTCATGATCGTCTGGCCGCCCAGCCGGTGGCGGATCATGCCGATCCCCGCCACCTTCGACCAGCGCGGCATCAATCGGGCCCAGAGCGCCGCCGCGGGCCTGTCCCTGCGGGCCGTACCCGCTGCTCCGTATGTCCCGCTCGGGGCCGGTTTCGCGGCGGCCGTGCCGCTGACCTGGCTGCAGCGCAGGGTGCGGCTGCGCCGTCGGCCGCGCAGGCGCCGGTGACGCCGTGCCGGGGTCACTCTGGCGGCATCCGGGCTACACTCCCCGGCGCACCGCGGGCCTGACCGGTTACGAGCGCGTCCTGGCCCGGGCCGGCCTGGCGCCGGTGGCCGGGATCGACGAGGCGGGCCGCGGCGCGTGCGCAGGTCCGCTGGTGGTGGCGGCCGTGACGCTCGATCCCCGCCGGGTCTCGAGGTGCACCGAGCTGGCTGATTCGAAGATGCTCTCCGCACCGGTCCGCGAGGTCGCCTGTCAGCAGGTGCTGGAGTCCGCCCTGGCGTGGCACGTGGTGGTGATCCCGCCGGGTGACATCGACCGGACCGGCCTGCACGTCTGCAACATCACCGGGATGCGCCGCGCGCTGGCCGGGCTGGCCGCCCGGCCGGGTTACGTGCTGACCGACGGGTTCCCCGTGCGCGGCCTGGCGGTCCCGGCGCTGGCCATGTGGAAGGGAGACGAGGTGGCCGCCTGCGTGGCGGCGGCTTCTGTCCTCGCCAAGGTGACGAGGGACCGGATCATGCGCGGCCTGCACGCCGAGTATCCGCAGTACGGTTTCGCCAGGCACAAGGGGTACTCGACCCGCGGCCACATGCGGGCGCTCGCCGAGCACGGCCCCTGCCCCGAGCATCGAATGTCGTTCGCGAACGTGATCGGGTCGGTGCGCGGCGACGCGGGACTCCCCCGTGGCCTGGAGCTGCAGATGCCGCCCGCCGATGCCGACGTGCCGCCCGCTGACCGTGCCGAGGTGCTGCTCGGTGCCGGGCCGGGCAGCTGAGTCGCACAATGGTCCTATGGTTGACCTCATCCGGGCCGTGCCCCGCCGCGCGGGCCGGTCCGGCCGGCCCCGGCGGGCGCCGGGGGCAGTAGCGGCGGCGAGCCGCTGCCGCGGACATGCGGCGCCGGAACGGAGGGGAGCACATGAGCGCTGAGGATCTCGAGAAATACGAGACTGAGATGGAGCTGCAGCTCTATCGCGAGTACCGCGATGTGGTCGGGCTGTTCAGCCACGTGGTCGAGACCGAGCGCCGGTTCTACCTCACCAATTCAGTCGAGCTCAACGTGCGCACCGCCGACAACGGCGAGGTCTTCTTCGAAGTGACCATGCAGGATGCCTGGGTGTGGGACATGTACCGGCCTGCGCGGTTCGTTAAGAATGTCCGCGTGGTCACCTTCAAGGACGTCAACGTCGAGGAGCTGGCCAAGAGCGACCTGCAGGTTCCCGACGAAAAATAGCAGCAGGATTCGCCGGCCGGCACGGTGACCCGGGCTGTGGGGCGGGCCGCGGGGGCGGACTGCCGGGGATGGCAGTTCATCAAGGTTCTTTACTGTCAAGATTCTTGTTGATATGGTTTCCGCATGGATGATCCGGGTCAGGCCGAGTTCGCCACGCCGACCCTGATGCGCGCCGCACGCGGCGCCTACGCCCAGTCCATCCGGGCCCAGCTGAACGCCATCGGTGTCGATGACCTGCCGAGAAACGGCGCGCTCCTGCTGGCCGGGATCGACTCTGCGGGCGGCCCGCGCCAGGACCTGCCCGCCGATCTCGGTGTCACCAAGCAGGCCGTGAGCCAGGCGATCGACGTTCTGGTGAACCGCGGCTACCTCAACCGGAGCCCGGATCCAGCTGACCGCAGGCGGATCGTCGTGGAGCTGACCGAGCGCGGGCAGCAGGTGGTCAATGCCGTCCTGCGCGGCGTCGCAGCGGTTGATGTCCAGCTGGCCGAGCGCGTACCGGCCGACCAGATCGACGCCATGCGATCCGCGCTCTTCGCCCTGGCCGAGATCAAGAGCGCCAGCATCGCCAGCGGAGCCGGGAGGCTCCGGCCTGCCCGTCAGTTCCGTCAGTTCAGCCCGATCTTCCCGGTGCGGGACCTGGCTGCCGCCCTGGCCCACTACTCGGCACTGGGCTTCGACACGGCCGCCTACGCCGGCGGCAGCTACTACGGATTCGCCGACCGAGAGGGCATCGGATTGCACCTGGCCGCTGACCCTAGCCACGATCCGGCGCGTTACACCGCATCGACGTACCTGTACGTGCGCGACGCAGATGCTCTCTACGAGGAGTGGAGCCGGCCCGGCATCGGCGGCCATACTCACCCGGTCGGCCCGACACCCTACGGGCTCCGGGAGGCCTCCCACACTGACCCGGACGGGAACCTGATCCGGTTCGGCTCGCCCGAGGCGGGTCGTCCCGGCGGATAGCAGGGGTGTCCCGGCGCGCGCGTGTCGCGGGACCGGGGCTTGGGGGCCGCGGCCCGTCGCAGCGGGCCATCCAACCAGGCGGTGCCGACAGTTGACCCGCCGCTTCCACATTTCCGGGACCGCCTGCCGCGGGCCCGCACAGCGAACCGGGCGTCCCGGCGGCCGACCGCCTGTCTCCGCCAGCCTCACAGGCGGAGGTGGTGAGGGTGAACGCCAAGGATGTCCTGGGCAGGCAGGGCGAGCAGGCCGCCGCCGAGCACCTGCAGCGGGCTGGGTTCCGGATCCTGGACCGCAACTGGCGGTGCTCGGACGGAGAGCTCGACATCGTGGCCGCAGAGCGCAGGGTGCTGGTGATCTGCGAGGTGAAGACCCGCTCCGGCGTCCGGTTCGGCACGCCGCTCGAGGCGATCACCAGGCAGAAACGGAGCCGGCTCCGGCGACTGGCCGTGCGCTGGGTGATCGCCCACGGCGTGCTCTTCGACGAGGTACGCGTCGACGTCATCGGGGTGCTCACGAATCCCTCGGGCGGTTTCATCATCGAGCATGTCCGGGGGGTGGGCTAGATGTCGCTGGCCCGCACCCACGCCATCGCCCTGGTCGGCGTGCAGGGACACCCGGTCGAGATCGAGGTCGACATTGAGAACGGGCTGGTCGGCCTCATGCTGGTCGGACTGCCCGATACCGCGCTGCGCGAGGCACGCGACCGGATCCGGTCGGCGATCGTCAATAGCAAGGAGCACTGGCCGCAGCGCAGGATCACCGTGGGGCTCTCGCCGGCCAGCCTGCCCAAGCGGGGCAGCGGATTCGATATCGGCATCGCCGTGGCCATCCTGTGCGCCGCCGGAGTTGCTCCCGCGGCCGGCCTGCGGGACGTTGTCTTCATCGGCGAGCTGGGGCTCGACGGCCGCGCGCGGCCAGTGCCCGGCGTGCTGCCCGCGGCGGCCGCCGCCGCTGCGGCGGGTTTCGGGACGGTGGCGGTGCCCGCGCAGAACGCGCCAGAGGCCCTGCTCGTGCCGGGGCTGCGGGTCCTGGCGGTGCCGAGCCTGGGCTCGCTGCTATCCTGGCTACGCGGCCAGCCTGAGCCGGACGGCGCGGCGCGGCTCGAGGTCCTGGACGGCGGGACGGCCCGGGCCACGGGGCCCGACCGGCCAGCCGCAACGGGCCGCGCTCATCGGTGCGACCTAGCCGAGGTCGTCGGGCAGCCGGCCGCCAGGCGGGCCGCGGAGATCTGCGCCGCCGGCGGCCACCATCTGCTGCTGGTCGGACCGCCCGGCGCAGGCAAGACCATGCTGGCCGAGCGGCTGCCCACGGTCCTGCCCCGGCTGGAGCCCGCCGCCGCGCTGGAGGTTACCGCGATCCACTCGGTCGCGGGCACGCTGCCCGACGGCCAGCCGCTGATCACCGAGCCGCCGTTCTGCGCCCCGCATCACACGGCGACCAAGGCGGCGATCGTCGGCGGGGGCAGCGGGACGATCCGGCCGGGCGCCGCATCGCTGGCGCACCACGGCTGCCTGTTCCTTGACGAGGCCCCGGAGTTCGCCAGAGACGTTCTCGATGCGCTCCGCCAGCCGCTGGAGTCCGGTGAGGTGGTGGTGGCCAGATCTGGGCTGACGGCGCGGTTCCCGGCCAGGTTCACCCTGGTGCTCGCGGCCAATCCGTGCCCGTGCGCCAAGGCATCGGCACTGAAATCAGCCTGCGAGTGCACCCCGTGGGTGCGCCGCAGGTACCTGGCCCGGCTGTCCGGGCCGCTGCTGGACCGGGTCGACGTGAAGGTGGAGTTCCTGCCGGTAGGACGCGCCGAGCTGCTGAGCGACCGGCATTTCACCGAATCGAGCTCGGTGGTGGCCGAGCGGGTCAGGCTGGCCAGGCAGCGCGCCGCGTTCCGGCTCAAGGACACCAGCTGGCGGCTGAACGGCAGATCCCCGGCAGCGAGCTGCGGCGCAGTTACCCGCCCGCGCCCGGGGCGCTGGCACCGCTGGAGCGCGCGATGGACATCGGCCAGATCAGTGCCCGGGGCGTGGACCGGGTGCTCCGGCTGGCCTGGACGGTGGCCGATCTGGCCGGCGTCAGCCGGCCGCGGCCGCCGAGGTGCGCTACGCGCTCGGACTCTGGCTGGGAGTGGCCCGGTGACCGCCCCGCGCGATGACGAGCGGTTCGCCAGGACCGCGCTGAGCTGCCTGGCCGATCCGGGCGACCCGGTACTCGGCGCGCTGCTGCGGGAGTGCAGCCCCGCCGAGCTACTCGCCGCCATCTGCGCTGGGCAGGCTCCGCCATCCCAGGCCGACCGTGGCGTCGGTCCGAAGCCGCCGGTCCGCGGGCTGAGCCGGGCGCTGGAACGATGGGCCGCGCGGCTGGGCTCGGTGCCGACCGAGTCCCGGATCGCCGCATGGCACCGCGCCGGCATCCGGCTGGTCTGCCCAGGGGACCGGGACTGGCCTGCCGAGCTGGACGTGCTCGGCGATGCCCGCCCCGTCCTGTTGTGGGTCAAGGGCGATGCCGACCTGCGCCGCGCCTGCCTGCGCTCGGTGTCGGTGGTCGGGGCGCGCGCAGCCACGGCTTACGGGTCCCACGTCTGCGGCGAGATGACGGCCGCGCTCGCCGAGCGGGGCTGGACCATCGTCTCCGGCGGCGCGTACGGCATCGACGCCCGGGCCCACCGCGCCGCGCTCGCGGCCCGCGGCACCACCATCGCAGTGCTGGCCAGCGGGCTCAGCTATGGCTACCCGCGCGGGCATCACGAGCTGTTCGAGGCGATCGCGGCCCGCGGCGCGCTGGTCAGTGAATGGCCGCCGGACCGGGCTCCGAGCTGGCCTGGCTTCCTGATCCGCAATCGCGTGATCGCCGCTGCGAGCCGGGGCACGGTGGTGGTCGAGGCGGCGCTGCGCAGCGGCGCGCTGAGTACCGCCAAGCATGCCGCAGAGCTGTGCCGGCCACTGATGGCCGTGCCCGGGCCGGTAACCTCCGACCTGTCGGCGGGCTGCCACGAGATCATCAGGAACTCCGGGGCCGTGCTGGTCACGGACGCGCGAGATGTCATCGAGGTCATCTCGCCGGCGGGAGAAGGGCTGGTGGAGCCGAGATGGGGCCCGGCCCGGCCGCGGGATGCGCTGGATGAGGAGACCACGGCCGTCCTGGAGGCGATCCCGGCTCGCGGCGGCTGCGGGCCGGCGCAGATCGCCGTGGTAGCCGGAGTCGGCCTGGACACCGCGCTGCGTTGCCTCGGCGAGCTCGCGGCGGCCGGCTTCATCGAGCGGTCGGCCAGCGGGTGGCGGGTACGGAAAAAACGATGACGGGCAATCCGGGTGGCGTCCAGAAGAAACTGATGATCCTGGGGCAGGATGGGTCGGGTGACGGACGCGGACCTGCTGCCCGAAGCGGTCGCCGAGCTCTACGCGTCGAGCCCTGACGAATTCATCAAGCGCCGCGACGAGCTCGCGGCCCGGGCCCGGGAGGTCGGCCAGGCGGCGCAGGCGAAGCGGATCGCCGGGCTGCGCAAGCCGACGCGGGCGGCCTGGATCATCAACCAGCTGATCCGCGCGGACCCATCGGCGGGCGCTCAGCTGGCTGACCTCGGCGAGCAACTGCGCGCCGCGCAGAGCTCGCTAGATGGCGCGGCCATCCGGGACCTGTCCCTGCATCGCCGCCACCTGATTGATGCGCTGGCCCGGCAGGCCTTTGCCGCGGCCGGCCAGTCGTCGCCGCCCGCAGCGGTCAGGGATGAGGTGACCGCGACCCTCGGCGCGGCGCTGGCCGATCCGCAGGTCGCTGAGCGGGTGCGCGCTGGCACCCTGGATCGGGCGGCGCACGGCGATGGCTTCGGCGGTGCAGGCTTCGGCGGTGCGGGCTTCGGTGCCGCCGGAGCGCGGGTACTGACCCTGGTGCGGCCCTCGGGCGGGGCTGGCTCCGATGCGAGCGGCCGGGCGGCTGCGTCGGGCCGTCACGGCGCTGCGGCCGTGGCCGCCCGCAATGGCATGGCGCCAGGTCCAGTCCGCGGCGGCGGAGCGGCCTCCCGGTCCGGGTCGCGGGCAGCGGTCGCCGCGGACTGGCGCCCGGGACAGATGACCGAGCTCGCGGCGGCCAGGGCGCGAGCTGAACGGGAGCGCCGGCGCCACGCCATCTCCGAGGCCGAACGGGAAGTGGCCGAAGCAGACTGGGCGGTGGACGCCGCCGAAAGACCGAGCAGGAATATGAGCGTGTCGTCCAGCGGCTCGAGGAACAGCTGGCCGAGGCCCGGCACTGCCTCGCCGAGGCCCGGCAGGAGGCCCGCCAGGCGACAGCCGCTCAGCGCCAGGCGCGCCGGACTCTGGAACGGCTGCGGAAATAGCTGGCCGGGCCCGGGCCGTGTCGCGGCAGCCCCGCCCGCCGCAGGCCCGAAACTGAGAGCATGGACGCTCCAGGCGTGACGCCGGCCGGCCGGCCGGACTGGCTCGATCAGCGGTTGGAGGCGTTCCGGCGGCACCTGGCGGCGGAACGGAACCTGTCCCTGCACACCGTCCGCGCCTATATCGGCGACGTGACATCGCTGCTGGAGTACGCGTGCGGGGCCAGCCAGGATGGCCGGGATCGGCTCAGCGACCTGGCCGGGCTGGACATCGCGGTCATCAGATCTTGGCTGGCCGGGCAGCACGCCGGCGGCCTAGCCCGCGCGACGCTGGCCCGGCGCGCGGCGGCGGCCCGGGCCTTTACCGCCTTCGCGCACGCTCGGGGCTGGCTCGCCGCCGACCCCGGGCCGCTGCTGGGCAGCCCCAAGGCCCGCCGCCACCTGCCGCAGGTGCTGGCGCGTGACCAGATGGCGGCGGTACTCGCGGTGGCTCCGGTCCCTCCCTGCGCTACCCGCGGTGCGGACCTGCCTGGCGGCCAAGCCGCCGGGGCTCTGGCCGGCGATCCGGTTGCCGCCGGCCAGGGTGTCGCGGCCAGGGTCGCTGGCCAGGGCGCGCGGCAGGGTGCCGCTGGCCAGGGTGCCGCCGGCCAGGGTGCCGCCGGCCTGGGTGCCGAGCGGGCGGCGGCGATCGGAAGGCGGGACGCGGCGATCATGGAGCTGCTGTACGCATCCGGGATCCGGGTCAGCGAGCTGTGCGGGCTGGACCTCGGCGATGTGGACGCCGAACGGCGCAGCGTCCGCGTGCTCGGCAAGGGCGGCCGGGAGCGGGTCGTGCCGATGGGGATTCCAGCCGCGCGGGCCCTGCGGCAGTGGCAGCAGGCGGGGCGGCCGAGCTTGGTGAGCGCGCGGTCCGGCGCTGCCCTGTTTCTCGGTGCTCGTGGCGGGCGCCTTGATCCGCGCACCGCGCGCCGGGTGGTGCACGCCCGGATCGCCGCCGCGGGAACGGTTCCTGATACCGGGCCGCATGGACTGCGCCATACCGCTGCCACGCATCTGCTGGAAGGCGGCGCCGATCTCAGGAGCGTGCAGGAGATCCTCGGTCACGCCTCGCTGGCGACGACCCAGATCTACACCCACGTGTCGGTGGAGCGGCTGCTGTCCGCCTACCGTCAGGCGCACCCCCGGGCCTGACCAGGCAAGCACGCCGGTGCCCGCGGCGGAGCACGCGCCGGGAGCGGGCAGGCGCCGGGAGCGGGCAGGCGCCGAAAGCGGGCAGCACCCCGACAGGCCCGGGCATGTAGACTACGCAAGGCTGTCATGGCGCGCGGGCTAGCCCGGATGCGCCCCGGCAGCCAAATTCGCGCGTCCGCTTGCCACTAGGGAGGCCCGGCCTGGCTCCCGGCGGAACGCAGCTCACCGGTCCGCGGGATCTTATCCCGCGGTGAGCGCGCTCGGGCGCCAGGGACTAACCGGACGCGCCCGCTCATGGCGGGCGCACGACAGGAAGGACACCGGGATGGCACCGGTCGTCACCATGCGGCAGCTGCTCGAAAGCGGCGTACATTTCGGGCACCAGACCCGGCGCTGGAACCCGAAGATGAAGCGCTTCATCCTGACCGAGCGCAACGGGATTTACATCATCGATCTCCAGCAGTCGCTGGATTTCATCGATCGCGCGTATGAGTTCATCAAGGAAACCGTCGCGCACGGCGGCTCGGTCCTGTACGTCGGCACCAAGAAGCAGGCCCAGGAGGCCATCGCCGAGCAGGCCCGCCGGGTCGGGATGCCGTTCGTGAACCAGCGCTGGCTGGGCGGGATGCTGACCAACTTCGCGACCGTCTACAAGCGGCTGCAGCGGCTCAAGGAACTGGAAGAGATCGACTTCGATGACGTGGCCAACTCCGGCCTGACCAAGAAGGAGCTCCTGCACCTGCGGCGCGAGCGGGACAAGCTTGAGCGGTCCCTCGGCGGCATCAGGGACATGTCCCGGGTGCCGAGCGCGCTGTGGGTGGTTGACACCAAGAAGGAGCACATCGCGGTCAGCGAGGCCCGCAAGCTCGGCATTCCGGTGATCGCCATCCTGGACACCAACTGTGACCCGGACGAGGTGACCTACCCGGTCCCCGGCAACGACGATGCGATCCGCAGCGTCGCGCTGCTGACCAGGGTGGTAGCGGACGCGGTGGCAGACGGCCTGATCGCCCGGGCGGGCGCCGCGGCGGGCGAGGAGAAGCCGGCCGCGGCAGCCGACGGGATGCTGGGTGCCGAGGAGCCGCTCGCCGAGTGGGAACGGGCGCTGCTCGAGGGCCGGGCCACCGACGGCGCCGAGACGACGGCCGCTGCGAACGGCGCAGCGGTCCAGGCGGCGGCACCGGCCACCAGGCCCGCGCAGGACGCGGTATCCGCGCCCGCGCAGGACGCGCCAGCGCGGGACGCGCCCGCGCAGGACGCGGCAGCCGCCGACGAGGCGGCCCCCGCGGCCGCGGCCGCGCCCGCATCCGAGAGCGCTGCGGCCGCACCCGCAGGGTCCGAAACCCCCGCAGCCAAGAGCGCAGCGGCCGCACCCGCAGCGGCCGCTCCCGCAGCGACCGCCCGCGCGGCATCCGACAGTGCGGCATCCGACAGTGCGGCATCCGACAGTGCGGCATCCGACAGTGCGGCATCCGACAGTGCGGCATCCGACAGTGCGGCATCCGACAGTGCGGCATCCGACAGTGCGGCATCCGACAGTGCGGCATCCGACAGTGCGGCATCCGACAGTGCGGCATCCGACAGTGCGGGCATCCGAGAACGCAGCCGCCGTCGGCGCGGCAGGCGGCGCACCGGCGGGCGGCGCACCGGAAGCCGGCGCACCTGAGGCAGGCGGCGCACCGGAAGCCGGCGCACCTGAGGCAGGCGGCGCACCGCAGGCAGCCGGCGCACCTGAGGCAGCGGGCGCATCCGGGCAGGACGCGGCTGATGGGGAAGCAGCGCCCGAAACAGCCTGACCCGGCGGCCGCCCGGCGTAGCGAAGCCGGGGTGTGCCGCTGGTGACGAGATAGCGAGAGATGAGGATATGGACTACAGCGCTGCGGATGTAAAGCGGCTTCGCGAAGTGTCCGGCGCGGGCATGCTCGACTGCAAGAACGCCCTCGTGGAGGCCGAGGACTTCGAGGGCGCGATGGAAATCCTGCGCCTCAAGGGCGCCAAGGATGTGGGCAAGCGCGCGGACCGGACCGCGTCGAACGGCCTGATCACGGCGGAGCTGGACGGCAGCCGGGCGGGCGTGCTCGTCGAGCTGAACTGCGAGACCGACTTCGTCGCCAAGACCGATGTGTTCCAGCGGGTCGCGGCCGACATCGCCAAGGCGGCGCTGGCCGCGGGAGCCGCTGACCGGCTCGCCGTGCTCGGCCTCCAGGTGCGGCCCGGCCAGACCGCGACCGCGCTGATCGAGGAGGCCAGCTCGACGCTGAAGGAGAAGCTCGAGCTGGGCAGGTTCGCCAGGTTCGAGGGCGGCTTCGTGACCAGCTACCTGCACAAGTCCGACCCCGCGCTGCCGCCGACGCTCGGCGTCCTGGTCCAGCTCGACAAGGACGCACCAGAGGTCGGGCAGGACATCGCGCACCAGGTCGCGGCCATGCGGCCGCGTTACGTCACCCGGGATGAAGTGCCCGAGGACGTGGTGGCGAACGAGCGCCGGATCGCCGAGCAGATTACCCGCGATGAGGGCAAGCCCGAGCAGGCCATCGGCAAGATCGTCGAAGGCCGGGTGAACGCGTTCCTCAAGGACATCGTGCTGGTCGAGCAGGCGTCCGTCCGCGACCAGAAAAAGGCTGTCCGGCAGTTGCTGGCCGAGCACGATATCAGCGTGCGTGGTTTTGCCCGGTTCCAGATCGGCCAGGCAGGCTGAGCCGGAGCGGACCAGGGCAGCCAGCCGACCAGAGAAAGGGAGCGCCCGTGCAGGACCGCATCACGGGCCGCAGCCGCGGCCGAGCAGAGGCCGGCGGCGGCCGTGGCTGACCGCGGGACGGCGAACGGGCTCACCGAGACCGGCGAGGTCCATCGCCCCTGGCACCGGGTGGTGGTCAAGCTTTCCGGAGAGGCGTTCTCCGGCGACGAGCCGCTGGGCATCTCGCCCGACATGGTCTTCCACATCGCCAAGGAAATCGTGGCGGCGGTGGCCGAGGGCGTCGAGGTCGCGGCCGTGGTCGGCGGCGGCAACATGTTCCGGGGCAAGACACTGGCCGAGCGCGGCATCGACCGGGCCCGGGCTGACTACATGGGCATGCTGGGCACCGTCATCAACTGCCTTGCGCTCCAGGACGTCCTGGAGAAGCTGGGCGTCGAGACCCGGGTACAGACCGCCATCACGATGGGCCAGGTCGCCGAGCCCTACATCCCGCGGAGGGCGATCCGGCACCTGGAGAAGGGCCGCGTGGTGATCTTCGGCGCCGGACTGGGCGCGCCCTTCTTCTCCACCGACACCTGCGCCGCCCAGCGGGCGCTGGAGATCGGAGCCCAGGCCGTCCTCAAGGGCACCAAGGTGGACGGGGTCTATGACGCCGACCCGCACCAGATACCGGACGCGGTCCGTTTCCACCAGCTGGACTACGGTGAAGTACTCCAGCGTGAGCTGCGCGTGATGGATGCCACCGCAGTCAGCCTGTGCATGGACAATAACCTGCCGATCGTGGTGTTTGACCTGATGGGTGAGGGTAACGTCGCGCGGGTCGTGCGCGGTGAGCGGATCGGTACCCTGGTGGGCCGGTTCGGCCGCTGATGGGCACGGCATGGCATGACCGTGCGGACTTGGAGCACCATGGAAGCAGGCGGGCGGGCCCGAGGGCACGCCCTGGACGCCTACCTGACCACAGGAGCCGCAGTGATTGACGACACCCTCCTCGAAGCCGAGGAGAAGATGGAAAAGGCCGTAGTGGTCGCCAAGGAGGAGTTTGGCGGCATTCGCACCGGCCGGGCCCATCCTGCGATGTTCAACAAGATCACGGCTGAGTACTACGGGACCCAGACCCCCGTGAACCAGCTGGCCTCCTTCCATATGCCCGAGCCGCGGATGGTGGTTATCCAGCCCTACGACAAATCCTCGCTCCAGGCGATCGAGAAGGCGATCAGGAACAGCGATCTGGGGGTGAACCCGTCCAACGATGGCGCCCTGATCAGGGTGGTGTTCCCCGAGCTTTCCGAGGAGCGCAGGCGGGAATACATCAAGATCGCGCGGCATAAGGCGGAAGACGGCCGGGTTTCCATCCGTAACATCCGCCGGCACGCGAAAGACTCGCTCGACAAGCTGGTCAAGAACGGCGATGCCGGGGAAGACGACGGCCGCCGGGCTGAACGCGAACTCGACGACCTGACGCACACGTACGTCGGCCAGGTCGACGATCTGCTCAGGCACAAGGAAAACGAGCTGCTTGAGGTTTAGCCGGATCCCCGGCCGGCGCGCCGCGCCTGAGCGGAGGGCCGTGCACGCTCACGAGGAACACCCAGACACCGGGCCAGGAATCGGGACGCAGGGCCCCACCGCGGCCGGGGACCGGGACGGCCGCGCGCCGGAGGCCGGCCCAGCGCGCGAGGCGGGCCGGGTAAGCGAGCGGAAACCGATCACCGCAGGCCGCAACCTCCCCGCGGCCATCGCCGTCGGCCTGGCCCTGGGCGCCCTGGTGCTGGTCACGCTATTCACCGTCAAGGCTACCTTCCTGGCCTACGTGGGCGTGATCGTCCTCATCGCACTCTGGGAGCTGAGCCGCGCCCTGGGCACCCGCGGGATCCGGCTGCCGCTGATCCCGGTGGCCATCGGCGGGGCCGCCATGTACACGCTGTCCTACTGGTTCGGCGCGCGAGCCGCGCTGGCCGCGCTGGCCCTGACGGTGATCGGGCTGCTAGCCTGGCGGCTGCCCGGCGGCGCCCCGGGCTACCTGCGGGACCTGAGCGCGGGCATCTTCGCGCTGGCCTACCTGCCGCTGATGGCCGTGTTCATGGCGATGATCCTGGCCAGGGACACCGGTGCCCGGCAGGTGCTGGTGTTCATCGTCGTCACGATCTGCAGCGACATCGGCGGTTACGCCGCGGGCGTCCTGATCGGCCGCCACCCGCTGGTCCCCTCGATCAGCCCGAAGAAGACCTGGGAAGGCCTGGCCGGCTCGGTGGCCGCTTGCCTGGCGGCCGGCGGGATCGTGATGACATGGCTGCTGCACACCCATGTCTGGCAGGGCCTGGTCGTCGGGGTCGCGGCGGCCGCCGCCGCGACCCTCGGTGACCTGGCCGAATCGATAATGAAGCGGGATCTGCAGATCAAGGACATGGGCAGCGTGCTGCCCGGGCACGGCGGCATCCTGGACCGGATCGACTCGCTGCTCGTGGTGGCCCCGGTGTACTGGCTGCTGGTCACGGTGATCATCCCCGGTCATTAGCGCCCGGGCGCTCAGGATCCTGCGGACGGACCTCGGGGGAGCAGGGACGCGATGCCGTCCAGGAGGAACCCCAGCCCGAGGCTGAACTGCTCGTCGGCGGACGGGCCAGCGGGCTGCGCGAGCCAGCTGGCCAGCAGCGGGTAGCGGCCGCCCGCCGCGGCCAGGTCGCGGACGGCGGCCAGCGCGGCCTGCATGCTCGCCGGGTCACCCAGCCCGTGCCGGCTGGTCATCCGGGCCTCCTCATTCTCTTGCAGCCCGCTACCGAAGATGTGCCGGTCGATGAGGGCGGCGCAGGTCATCGCGGTGGCCGTGGTCGCGCCCTGGGCCGTGAGCACCGCCAGCATGAACTCCAGGCGCTGCATCATGTGCGGCCCGGCCGGCGGCCGGGTGTGGATCAGCAGCGAGTACCACGGGTGCCGCTTGGTCATCTGCCGGGTCTGCTCGGCCAGTGCCCGCAGATCGGCGCGCCAGTCCGGGCCCGGGCCCGCCGGGACCGGCAGCTCGGCGGTCGCCGCATCCAGCATCAGGTCCACCAGGCCGTCCTTGCTGTACACGTAGCGGTACAGCGCCATCGGCGTGTAGGGCCCCAGCCGGGCGGCGACCGCCTTCATGGTCAAGGCGGCCAGCCCGGCCTCGTCGGCCAGGGCCATCGCGGCGGCCACGATCTCGCGCGCGGTGCAGGGATCGCTGCCGCCGGGGCGGCGGGGGCTGCGTCCAGATCATCGGCAGCGGACCGGAATCGGGTTGTCGCATGCCAAGAGTATATGTTATAAATCTTAAATATATCATGTAAACTTTCGGCTTACCTGGAGGGCACCTGATGACCAGCGACCTCACCGTCAGCACCGCCTTCGATCCGCCGGGGATCCGGCTGGGGGTCGTACGGGGGATCAGCTACGGCCTGTTCGGTCCGCCCGGCGAGTTCGTGCCCCAGGCCCGCGGCCTGGGGGCCGGTCTGGTGCGCTCGTACTTGTACTGGGGCCAGGTGGAGCCAGAACCCGGCCGCTACACCTTCCAGGCCGTGGACGCGCTGCTCAGCCAGCTGGACGGCGATGAGGAGGTCTGGATCACCCTGTGCTCCAGCTCGCCCTGGGCCACCCGGCAGCCGACCGACTTCCTGCCGCCGTCGCCGGCTCACGACCAGCGCGCGTACGGGGAGTTCGTCCGCCGGGTGGTGCGCCGCTGCGCGGGCCGGGTGCGGTACTGGCAGTGTGACAACGAGCCGAGCAACACCGGCCTGCTGTGGGCCGGTACCGCGGCCGAGTACGTCACGCAGCTGACCACCATGTACCAGGCGGTCAAGGACGCCGACCCGGCCGCGGCGGTGGTACTCGGCGGCTGCGGATATGACGTGTTCAGCAGCGAGCCAGGCAGCCCGCCGCGGCAGTTCTTCGAGTACGTGGCCAAGGCGGGCCAGGACGTGTTCGACCTGTTCAGCGTGCACCTGTACGGCGACCTCAGCCGGGTGCCCGAGTACCTCGACACGGCCAGGCAGTTCATGCGGGCGCACGGTTACCTCAAGCCCATCGTGGTCGGCGAGCACGCCGGCCCGCAGCCGTTCGAGTTTCCCGGGGCCATGGCGGTCATGCAGGAGGTGGCGGCCAGCGCGTTCAGCGCGACCGCGGACCCGGCGCCGCAGAGCACCGGAGAGCTGGCCGCCCAGGCCGCGCAGGGCAGCCCCGAACGGCGGGCGATGGATGCCCTCTACGCCCGGATCGGCGAGCTACCGCCCCGGCTGCAGATGTTCATGGCCGGCTGCCCGGAGGAGCTCGAGGCCAGGCGGCACCGGATCAACTGCCGTCAGGTGGTCATGCGTACCCTGCTGGCGCTGGCCGGCGGCGTCCGCAGGACCGCCTACTGGAGCCTCGCGCCCGAGGTACCCGGCCCGGCCGATCATCAGCAGCTGATGCACCTGCTGATCGGCAAGCTCCCGCTGCTGGACTACCGGGACGGCCGCCTGGCCGAGCACCGGCCGGCCGCGGACACCTTCGCCCTGCTGGCGCGGCAGCTGGCCGGCGCGCGAACCGTGACCCGCGTGCCGGCGCCCGGCTGGCCAGCGTTGCACGCGTTCGAGGTGGACCGCCCCGGGCGCGGCCCGCTGCTCGTGCTGTGGGACCACCGGGACCCCTTCGACGGCGAGGACGAGCCCCCGGTCACCCTCACCTGGCCGTGGCCGGCCGCGACCGCTACCGTGACCGACGCCTTCGGCCGCCGGCAGATCGCCGAGCCCCGTGACGGCCAGCTGCGACTGGCCGTGTCGGTGACCCCGGTCTTCGTCACGCAGTGACCGGTCCAGCGATCGGCGCGGTGTTCGTCGCGCAGGGACCGGTCGCCTGGACCGGGGCCGGGGCCTGCGTCAGCCCGCGACCCAGCTTCTGCGCTGCGCGGCGAGGTGGGTGACCAGGCTGGCCGGCCCCCGTTCGGTGGCCAGCGCCCGCTCCCGCTCGCTGACCGGGATGATCCACACCCACCTGACGGCCTCGGAATTGAACGAGAACCCCGCCAGGTCGGGTACTTCAGGGCCGATCAGGTCACCGGGGGACGCGAGCAGCAGGACGGCCTCGTGGCCGCCGCCCAGCGGGAACGTCGCCGGCTCGTGATACCAGGGGAGGCTGCGCCCGGTTCCGAGCCAGCTCACCTCGCGCCACGGATACTGGGCCAGCCACAGGAAGATCCGGGCGGCGTCGGTGCTCGCGAGCGTGGTGGCGATGGCGAGCTCGATCCGCGGTGCGACGCCCGGACCCTGGCCGAGCTGCTCAACCACCGGCATGCGCTGGCAGCACATCCCGACCGTGGACAGGACGGTGTACGGCCGCCGGGCGGTGGGCGGCCGCTCGGAGACGCCGACCAGCGGCTGCCGCCCGCCGCTGACGTCCCAGTACCTGGCCCCGGGACCGAGCCTGGTCAGGAGGTGGCCGAGGATAGCCTGCTGGATACCGGGCCACGCGCTCTGGTCCGACCGCCACCGCCAGAACTCCCTGGCCTCGGCGAGCCGCGGCCCCAGGCCCTCCATCGCGTCATCCAGCGACCAGCCGAACGGGGTCTGGCCGATCACGTCCCTGCTGTAACCGGGCATCCCCTTGGACATGTTGGCCCAGCCGGGGAGCACCGCCAGCGGCTCGCCGCGGTCCAGGACCGCGACCCCGTCGCCCTCTTCGAACCACAGCGCCCGGAGCGCGGCCGGATCGAGGAGCGGCGTGCCCTGGGGATGCTTGGTGTGCGCGGCGGGCATCTCCGGAGCCTGCCCCGCGCTGAGCCTGGCCACGTCGGCGGTATCCGGCGCTCGCTGATGGTTGGCCAGCCAGGTGGCGGCGATCGGGCCCGTCTTGTCGTGCAGGTAGGCCGCCGTGGTGGTGCCGTCGTACTCAACCACGACGCGCCGGCTGGCATAGGGACTCTCGCTGTCCAGCAGGATCATCGGCCGACCGGGCGCGGCGGATATCCTGGCCTGACCGGTCCCTCTGCGCAACGTCGGCATACTACGGAAATGTACCGACTTGCCGCAGGTCAACGGTGGTGATCTGCGGCATCGTTGCCGCTTTGCAAGCGCGGGCGCGACCGGCCGCGCCTGACCCCGGCAAAAACCACGACAGAACGGAGCACAGGTGCTGACTCCGCGACCTCCGGCGCCGGCCGATCCGGCGGCGAGAGCGCCAGCCGGCCTGGGCGGTGGCCGTGGCGGCGGGCGGCCGCGTCCGCCGGTGCACCTCGCGGATCTCGACGTCTACGAGCGGCGCTCGGCGGCCGCTGAACTCGGCGAGCAGCCCTTCCGCGCCGATCAGCTGTCCCGGCATTACTTCGGGCGGCTCACCGATGACCCGGGCGACATGACCGACCTGCCCGCCCGCGCCCGGAGCGCGCTGTCCGGCGCGCTGCTGCCCCGGCTGCTCACCGCGCAGCGCGAGCTCAGCTGCGATCAAGGGAAGACCGTCAAGACGCTGTGGCAGGCATTCGACGGCGCCTATATCGAATCGGTGCTGATGCGCTACCCCGGGCGCGTCACCATGTGCGTGTCTTCGCAGGCGGGCTGCGGGATGGCCTGCCCGTTCTGCGCCACCGGCCAGGCAGGCCTGACCCGCAACCTGTCGGCGGCCGAGATCGTCACCCAGGTGGTCGCCGGGGCCAGGGCCCTGGCCCGGGGCGAGATCGCGGGCGGCCCGGGCCGGGTCTCCAACGTGGTGTTCATGGGGATGGGCGAGCCGCTGGCCAACTACACCCAGGTGGTCAGGGCGGTGCGCCGGATGACCGACCCGGTCCCCGGCGGCCTGGGCATATCCCGGCGCTCGGTCACCGTCTCCACCGTGGGCCTGGTCCCGGCCATCGGCAAGCTAGCCGCTGAGGGCCTGCCGGTGCGGCTCGCGGTGTCGCTGCATGCCCCCGACGACGGGCTGCGGGATGAGCTGGTCCCGGTGAACCGGCGCTGGCCGGTCGCCGAGGTCCTGGACGCGGCGTGGGCCTATGCGGCCGCCACCGGCCGCCGGGTATCGATCGAGTACGCGCTGATCCGGGACATCAACGATCAGCCCGGGCGGGCCGAGGCGCTGGCCCGCCTGCTGTCGGACCACCCGGCGCACGTGAACCTGATCCCGCTCAACCCGACGCCGGGGTCCAGGTGGACTGCGTCGGATCCGGGGGTGATGGCGGAATTCGAGGCGCGGCTGGCCGCGCGAGGCGTCCCGGTCACGGTCCGGGACACCCGGGGCAGGCAGATCGACGGAGCGTGCGGACAGCTCGCCGCGGCGGGGACGGCGGCCCGTTAGAAAGCCGGCAACGGCCGCGCCCGCCAGGGAGCCGGAAGACGGCCGCGCCCGCCAGGGAACCGGAAAGCGGCCGCGCCCGCCAGGACGGCCGAGGCCGGCGCACCCGGTCAGGAGAGCAGCGCCGCGCGCCTGGCGGGATCGAGCTTGACCTGATCGCCGCGGCTGCCCGCGGCGGCGAGGTACCGTTGTCCGCCATGTCAACCAAGCGCGCACTGCGCCGGTGGTACCGATACGCCGCCTCCAGCCTGGCCCACGGCGCCTGGCGGGCGCTGCAGCGCGCCGGGACGATCACCGTGGATTCGGCGGCCGGCCGCAGGTTCGCGGCATTTGGCGCGCGCTCCCTGATCGCGTTCCCGACCGGTGATGTGTTCGGCGAAGCCTGGATCGAGATCGGCGACCAGACCATGATCGGCGCCAACGTAACGCTCACCGCTGGCCTGATGCCCGGCCACGACCTGGGACAGGTCCCGGTGCTGCGGGTCGGCGACCGGTGCGTGATCGGGCGCGGCAGCCACATTATCGCGC
This sequence comes from uncultured Actinomycetota bacterium, assembly GCA_963775745.1. Taxonomy (GTDB): domain Bacteria; phylum Actinomycetota; class Actinomycetes; order Streptosporangiales; family Streptosporangiaceae; genus DATBGO01. Next base: position 331,215 of record CAVZKE010000005.1, on the reverse strand, counting down.
ATCACTCGATCGCGATCGGCGACGACGTGTACACCGGCCCCTATGTCTATATCACCGACCAGAACCACAGCTACACCGATCCGGTTACCCCGATCGGGCGCCAGTGGCCGGTGAACGCGCCGGTATCGATCGGCGCGGGCAGCTGGCTCGGGGCCGGCGCCGTCATCCTGCCGGGCACCAGGATCGGCGCGAACGTGGTGGTGGGAGCCGGGTCCGTGGTCCGTGGCGAGGTGCCCGATCACTGCGTCGTAGCGGGCGTTCCGGCCCGGATCGTCCGGGAATATGTGGCCGGGGAGGGCTGGGCCAGACCGTCGCCGCGGCCGGACTGAGCGCTTTGCCCGACGGCGGGGCCCTCAGTCTGTCACGATGGGTTAGCGGCCCGCTTCAATCCCGACGCATAACGAGCGGGCCACCGCCCGAGCCGGCTCGTACGCGCTGGCTCGAACGATGGGTAGTCATAGTGCAGGTGCAGGCCCGAGATGATCTCGCAGCGACGCGGCGACCAGCCGGAAACCGGACGCCGCGGCCGCCGCTCGCCGGTTCGTCCGCGAGACACTGCGGTCCTGGCCGTGGCCGGCCGCGCGATAACCGGCTGGATGCGCTGATCGATGACGCCGTCTATCGACCAGCGAGCAGTCACCAACGCCATCGTGCACGCCGGCACGTCCTTGCATGTCGCCTGCGGCTCTCGGCCGAGGCCGTGGAGATCGTCGTCTTGGACGGTCGGCCCGCCCAGTCGGCCTGCCCAGCCGGGTCGTTCTGCGCGGCGCAGCTGGCCGGAAGCGTTCGCCGCCGCCGAAGACGTTCCGGCCTGGGCTCACCGTAATCTCGAGCAGGCTCGGGATACCGCGAACTGCTCAGCAGCACCGCGGAAGCAGGCCGGGCCGATGTCGCCGCCGATGTCGCGTATCTTCTCGACGCGGGCGAGGACGGTGAGCTACGGGTACGCGCCATCGCCGGGGAAGACCCGGCCGGGCGCGAGCCGGGCGCGCCCCCGGGCGGTGCGGTCCGGGCGCTGGCCGGTGCCGCGCTGTCGCTGGTGACGGTGCCGCTGGTCGTGGACGGCCTGGTCACCGGGGTGCTGGCGGTCGCCGCCGCCGAGCCCGACCGGTTCGGCGAGCAGGACGCGGGCGCGCTTGCAGGATCTGGCCGACTGGTCAGCCCCGTCGCTCGAGCGGGCCAGGCTGGGCGAGCTTGACCGCGGCCAGCGCGAGCGGTCGGACTTCCTGGCCGCGGCGAGCGAGAAGCTCTCGGTGAGCCTGGACCCGGCGAAGATCGCCGCTGCCGCGGTCAGCCTGGCCATCGGCCACCTGGCCAGCTGGTGTGCGGTGCTGACCGGCGGCCCGGCCGGGCCGCTGCGGGCTGCTGCACGCGGCGCACGCCGACCCGGCGGCGGGCCCGGCGCTCCAGTGGCTCCTGGAGCACGCCAGCCCGCCTGCCGCCCTGGCTCCGGACCAGCCGTTCCGCAGCCGGACGACGAGCTGGCGCTGGCAGCCCGAATCTGCCCGCGGCCCACCGGGCGGAGGCGGCGAACGGCCAACCGCCCGGCCCGGCCAGGACCGGCGGGATGCCGCCGGGCACCGGCGAGCTGGCCGCCGGTCCCGCGTGGCGCTTCCCGCTGAGGCGGCCGGCCAGCGTCTCGGCCTGCTGGTCATCGGCGGTCCGGGGGGCCACTGGCCGCCCTGGGAAGCCAGGGAACTCGCCGTCGGCCTGGCCCGCAGGATCACGATGGCCCTGGACACCGCCGGCTATCAGCCGGCGGGGCGGGTCACCGCGGCCGGTCAGGCACCAGCCCGCGCGGAGCCCGCTGGCCGCTAGCCCGCTGGCGGTCAGAGCGCTGCCCGTTGGTCCGCTGCCTCGGCTCGCTGCTGGTTAGCCCGCTGCCGGTCAGACCGCTGCCCGTTGGTCCGCTGCCTCGGCTCGCTGCTGGTTAGCCCGCTGCCCGTCAGCCTGGGCCTGGCGCTCCTGCGTTTTGCCGAGCTGGGGCCGGAACATCTCACCGCGTAGCGCCCGCTCGATGAGCTCAACGGCTCGCGCCGTCGCGACCAGCCTGCGGCCCTCGCTCCGGTAGGCGGCCAGCACCGCGTCCAGGCCGGCCGGCGGCAGGGCACTGCCCAGCTCGGCGCGTGCGCAACGGTACCCGTCGCGCGCCCCGGCCACGCAGGCGGCTACATGGTGGCGGGTGAGCGCGGCGAGGGCCAGCGGATGCCGCCGCAGCACGCCATGCAACCGGTAGTCGGGCGGCGCCACGTCGAACAGCCAGGCCACGGCGGTCTGCTCGAACTGTTCGCTGCCGGGCGGGTGGACGCCAGGAGGCCAGCCGGGCGGAAGATAGGCTGCCACGATGTCAGGATAGCTATAATCGAACAGATGTTCTAGCTAATATTGCTATCCCGCGGCAAGATCTTTACGCTCCAGGCTGCTTGCGCCCGGGTCGTGACCGGGCTGGTCAAACCCGGATCACGGCCCGGCTGCTTTGCGCCCCGGTCACGACGGCCTGCGCCACCGCCGCGGGCGCTGCAGGCGCGGTGGGCGCGGCGCCCGCGCCGGCCAGGTCCGCACGCCGGATCCGGATGCTGACCAGCGCGATGACCAGGGCGGCCAGCGCGATGCCCGAGGCGACCAGGAAGCCGCGGGAGATGCCGGCGGCCAGCGCGTTGGAGTAGATCGCGGCGGGCACCCGGGAGCCCGGCTGCGCCAGCGCCAGTGCGTGGCCGGACCGGGTCGCCGCCGCAGCCTGCGCGACCTGACTGCGGACGTTGCCCGCCACTGCCGTCCAGGTCACGGTGCCCAGCGCAGCCAGCCCGATCGCGCCGCCGACCTGCTGGCCGGTGTTGAGCAGGCTCGAGGCCACGCCCGAGTCCTCGTCGCGGACCCGGGTGAGCGCGACCAGTTGCAGCGGCACGAACAGCATGCCCAGGCCGGTCGCTTCGACCAGGATCGGGCCGAGCAGGCGGCATTCAGGCCGATCAGCGTATCCGGCTCGATATGTTGCTGGCAGGCAAACGGCAGATGGTGGCGGCCTCCTGCCGTGAACGCGGCGCGTCCTGATCTCTGCGCGCCGCACAAAGCCGGTCATTGCACGCAGGCGTTTCGTAGTCGGCGTCGCGTGGCTGACCTTTGACCGGAGGGGAGGGCAGCGCGCCCGCGTTAGCGTTTAACTGATCACGGATGCGCTGGCGTGCGCGGCGCGCGCCCTCTCATGGTCGCAGGCATTACAAGCGCCCCGCCACCGGGACTTGACCTCATCCCGGTGGCGGGGCGCTTCCGTGCATGGTGTCGTCGTTTTCGGCTCGCTCCAACTTCGCCATTAATCACTTGCGCTGATTCTACTATGACGTGGACTTTCGTGCCCTCTTTTTTTCGCAGCCGTCCAGACATCAACCTGCTGCGGCTGATCTGCCAGCGGTCACCAACCTTCGGTGTATTCTCCCGTGTCGTTGCTGGCGTCGTCGGGTTCGGGCGTGTTTTCCTGGCACATAGGGTGACTGTCCTCTCCGTTAGGACTGTTGCCTCAGGGGCCGCCGTGAGCCTGGCGCTCGTGGGGCCCCGCTTCTTTGTTAGCCTATCTGTCAGTCCTAGCTGTACGTCCGCTGTGTGCAGGTCATGCTAGGGTTAGATAGCGTGATCATGCGCCACGGGTGAGCGAAGCCGCCGTACGTGCGAGTGTCGGCACGCCGATGCGGGAGAAGCCAGCACGGATGCCCACCGTGGCGAGCAACTGCCTGCCTGGCCGCATCAGCGGCCGAGACAACGTCCGCGTGCTACGGCGCAGCGGGCCGTGGGCGTGCTGGTCGCCGAAGGGCTGGCCGTGACACGATCACGATCGTGCCCGTGCTCGAGCACGGCGAGGAACGCGAAACCGGACTTCAGCGCGCTGTAGCCCAGCACGGTCTGCACGAAGATGGTCAGGATGGCCCCTGGGGCGGCCACGACAGGCTGTCCGCTGGCGCGATGGCGCTGCGCGCCACACCAGACACTGATTTCCACGCAGGCGCGCCTATGGGGGACGGGCGCAGTAACGAGGCCTATATTCCATCCGCATGCTGGCCAGGTTCCCCTATCCGGCGGGACCGGGCCAACGCCTCGTACAATAACATCAATCATTTGCTTCTGTTGTTATGACCGTGGGCTGGCGCACTGAGTGCTACCAGGCAGGCCTCTGCCAAGAAGAAGATCCTCTGAACACTCGTTACGTTCACGATCCCGTAATTAACGTCCACAGTGGGTTTCCATCCTGCTGACCCTGCGCTTGCTACTCTCAAAGGCATGGCAGGAGGCATTACAGTCTATCTCATCATATGTCATTCTACCGCTTAGGCTGCAAGGCCGCTGCTTGTTCAGGTTTGCTAAATTTAATTATAAATATCATTGCAAGCACTGCCTTGTCCAGAAGAAGATCGCGCTCGAATCATCGCCGTGTGCGAAAACATGCCGTGCGTTTCGCGAATTTCCAATTACTACACCTTCGTGCAATGCAAACCTTGACGCTGCTCGCCTGTGCGCCATATTTCTACCTATTTCTAGTACAAAGTCATCAAGACTGGAGGCAGGGCCTGGCCTATCATTTGTTGTTGTGCTTATAACTGCGCACATCGTGCATTCAGAACGAGATCATATTACCGCCGCTAGACTTCTCCTCATAGCGGCCGTAACATCAGCAATAGGGGTACTTCTATATCCTGTTAGACTGGATAATTTTGCACAATACCTGACGCACAGCAAAGGATTGCCTAGCTTCCTTTGCTGGATGGTCTTGAGCCTTCTCTACGTTGCAGTTGTCTTTGGGCTGGCACGCCTTCTTGTCGCAGGTATCTGCAGCCGACACGCGATCCGTCGCTATCCTGAGCAGTGGCTTCTTGCAGAGTTGTCTCTTGCAATGGACCTCTTGACCAGGTAAATCCGACTTGAGTCAATCACGAATTAGGAGAGAAATAATCAACCATCTCGATATGGCAGCATTCTGTATGCGAAGCGGTATTCCTGAAGCGCTAGCTATTCATGACTCTTACATGAAAGCTAGAGCTAAGGAGACTTGCGAACAAGCGGCCGCGGAAATATCGAATCTGCAAATTGTGGTCGCTCTATCGGACAGTATTCAGGGTAGACTTGCCGCGAATAATTGGGCGGTATATCGCGTTTGTTGCTTGTGGCAACTATCAAATGCTACGATCCGATTTGCCTTTGAAAACGGATAGCAGCAGCCTCCTGCGCCAAGTTCCATCAATTGTAAAAACGATTATCGTTGCCTTGATCCCTGTTGCCGTTGTGGTTAGTCTTCCACATGTAGGCCTTAGGCTGACGCCAGATTTTGACAATTGGGCGGTAATCGCCTCGGTCACATGGCTGGTGGTAACTCTTATCTCTATCCTCGATCCGCTTTATAGAGACCGTATCAGAACAGTTAGTAACTTCGTTTCTGCTTTTCGCGGAAAGGACTAGCCTTCACCACCCTCACGCTCGCCTTTGGCGCGCGGCCACGGCCAGCGGCGAGCAGCATGGCATGCATCAGGGCAGCCTGGCTGCCGGCCTACGCTACGATGCGCCGAGCGGTACGCACAGGCCGGTCGCTGGCTGAGGTCCGTACGTAACCAGTCAGGGGTGCGTGGTTAGTTGATCATGCTGGGTGGGGCGGCATCCAGCAGTTGCCGGTGAGGGCGTCGCGGATGGCGGCGAGGGGGTGGCGGCCGTGGCTGCGGGCGGTGGTGAGGTAGGAGCGGATGCGGCAGTGGCGCTGCAGGGTCGCGAGGGTTCGCCAGCAGCCGCTATTTTCGCGGCGAGCTGTAGCCGCGGACGGCGTTCTCTGAGCCGTTGTTCGTGGCGGGCACGTCGAAGCGGGTGGCGAATAGCCAGACCTGGCTGGCCTTGCGTTTCAGCCGCCGGGCCAGGATCAGCCCGGGGTGGTTGCCCTTGTGCCAGGGCCGGGCAGGTTGTCCGAGATCCCGGGCGATGGCCTGGTGCTAGCGGTGGAGCAGGCCGGCAAGGAGCGCGGGGTCCAGGCTGGCCCGGCGGGCGCCACGGGCGGCCCGACGGCGGCGGCGGCCTCGCGGAGCACGTCGCCGGCCGCCGGGTCCGGCCGGCCACCAGGATGCGATCGGCACGTTGACGAAGAACTGACAGGTGGCGAGACACCGCTGGACTCCGGCCAGCGTGGTGTCGTAGCTAGGTAGCCGCCGAGTCGTCGCGACCAGGACCGCCGCGGTAGCCACCAGGATCCCGAACCCGGTGATCGACGCCTTGGTGCGGTCGACCGCCGCGCCGCACCAGCTCAGGTCCGGCCCGCCGCCGGTATCCCATCGTCCGCCCGGTACACGTGCGGGTTCCCGAGTCCTGCCCGCTGGCCGCCGTGGTCAGCGGGGCGAGGGTCTCGTCGTGCCGATCACGTCCGCCGCTTCAGCGCGACCATCGCGCCGCGCGCGGCGGCGGACCGCCGCGATGAGCAGCCAGGCTCCGGACGACCCCGACCGGCCCCCACAGGCCATCAGTCCGCGCCCGCTCACCCCCCGCTGGCCAGCGCTCGCCGCGGCTCCAGCGATCCGGCCGAGAACAGCAGTAGTCCGGTCACGAACACCCGGCGGCGGCCCAGCGGTCGTACCGGCCCGGCCGCCCGCAGCGCGCACATCACTGGACCAGTCACTGTCAGCGCCGCCGGCGGATATCGAAAACCTGCACGGCAGAAGCGACCCTCCCGGCAGCGCCGCCACGCCCGCGCCGCACCCGCCGCATGCGCCCGGCTCGACGACCCGGGTCTCATCCGGCCGGGCGGCCCACGCCAGGCTCGCACCCGGATGGCCTTTCTGCCCGCCCTGCGGCCGGCCCGGCCGCACCCGCCGCGCCTCCCGCTGGCCAGCCTTCTTCCCGCCTTCGCCGCGGGGCCGTCCTGGCTCGGGGGCTGGGAGGAATTCGAGGAGTCCCGGCCCGCCTGCCGGCGCAACGCCGCGACCTCGGCCAGCAGGCCACCGATGAGCGCAGCGTGATCCGCCACCCACGCCAGCAGCTCCGCGTTCCGGACAGCCAGCTCCCCATACGAGGGCCCGCTCCGGATATGCGGCAGCCCCGAACCTAACCATGATCACAAACCGGGCACCAGCACCAACACGCCGCAGATCAACAGAGGGCCTGACTGGTTACGTCCGTACAGCAAACTACCGGCGTCGATCCGATAGACAAGCTGAGCACCCAAATTCCTTAACGCTTGCGCAGCTTCAGCAGTATCAGCGTCAAGTCGAGCGCCAGGTTTGCGATGCCGGTATCACTTTGGAGTTGCGCCGTAACGTCCGGTGGAAGGTTGAGTTGTTCAAGCACCACACCGGCACCCACAGTCAGGATCCATACCACGACGATGTAGTACACGTATCCAGCCGCAAGCCGATCGAGGACAGACCGGGAAGCTGGTGACCTCTCTACCTGCAACGAATCCACACCGACGCCCTGGTCAACCAGAACTTTAGCCTGCCAGCGATGGCTATAGCTTGCGCGGTAAGCGCGCCTGCCCCGGTAATTGTGGCCGCTCCGTACACAGTCCCGCTGACGGTGAGTCGTCCAGTAGCCGACATCATCACCGGGGCCTGCTCTCTTATGGCACTCCAGGCCTCCCGCATCCGGACACCCATCGCCTCGCTATTCCCATGCCCTTGGGCGATTCATGCCGTGCTTCACCGACGAATGGCGCAAGCGCTCGGCCTGGTCGCGAACATCTCATGAGCCGATGCCGACTCGCCATCCTGTCGATCTCGCCGCTCAGCCTGTCCAAGCCAGGAGGGAACTCCCCAGCGGCATACTGATCATCCTCGTGGTCCGACATGCCAGCAAACGTAGCCGAACGACGGGGCCGCCCGCGCACGCAGGAACGCCACAGCACGTACGTACAGCAACTCCACCGCCCACGGCCGACCGCCACGGACATCCGGCCACCATCGACCTGCCAAAACGACCCCTGCCGACCATCGTTCGCTAGTTCGCATCGAAGGGGTCAAGCTCCTACGATCGCCGTAGGCACGTCGGCAGCATCAGGCCGCCACGGTCATCTAGGCTCGGCTGGCGCGATGCCTGCAGGCAAGCGTAGCTTTACCTGCGTCTTGCTACATTGACATCATGGTCGAGTCCAGCACCACCATCAGCTGCGCTGCGGCGATCACGACCAGGGCCAGGCCGAGGTTGCGATGCCCGCCGACGGCGGGCATGCCGACCGGTTGAGCCGGGCGGGTCTGCGCGGACTGGGTCATCGACATGTCAATTCTCCCGAATCTTTGGTTCGGTGGTGGTCGCCACGCAGCATGACCCGGCCGCGGCGCCGGGCAAGTCAGCTGACTTGCCCGGCGCCGCGGCCGTGATCCAGGCCGGACCGGCGGGGGCTTGAGAGTCCGGTCCGGCTGGCCTGATCTCAGACGTGGTGCCCGGAAAGCTCACGGGTCGCCGTCCGGCTGGCGGCGGGCCGTATCGCCAAGACGCGGTGCCCGGCCCGGCGGCCGCGGCGGGCCAGGCGAGCGCGCTGGTCGCGGGCGGCATCCGCGTGCATGTCCCTGATCTGGTCCGCGGCGATCTCGGCCATCATCATCGGGTGCATGGTTCCTCCTCGTACTGGTGCCGGGCTCTGGCCCGACATCATTGAGGTTCGCCGTAAGGCCCCCCTGGGCACATCGGGCGGATGCCTTATCTCCTGCGCCCAGGCCGTCTAAGCCGTCTAAGGCGCGGGAGGGCCAGCTAAGAGCCCGGGCGGGGCCTGGCCGGGCCGGCCCGCCGACCGCGCTTCCCCGCCCGCGCCGAACGAATATCAGCAGGCCAGCGGGGTTTCAGCGGTCGCCGGGCTCGCGGCCGGAGATGACGGCCCAGGACGAGAGCTCGGCATCGAGCGCAGCGTCGCGGTCGTGTCTGGCGCGCCGGCCGGGTCTGCCTCGGGGTGTCGGAACGGGAACTCTGCCGGGATGTGTAGCCGGGGGTCCCGCCAGGTTAGCCGGGACAGCCGCCGCAGGCCTCATCGCGCTCCGTGCCTGGGGTGTGGGGGCACTCATGGGATTAACCACGTCCGAAAAAGCGTTAAAGGCTAACCAAGAGCCACTCAAGGGGCCGTTACCAGCGCCGGAGGTGACCAGCCTGCTGCGGCCGGTCACCGGACGTTTCCCGTTACGCGTTACGCGCCTTGAAGCAATAAGCTGAACGGGCCGTAACTGCCGGCACCTACCCTGACTATCTCGGAGCCCTACTGCATGCCTGCCCGGACCGCCCAGCTCGCCACGCGCGATGACCTGCGCAATGTCGCGATCGTCGCGCACGTCGACCACGGCAAGACGACCCTGGTTGACGCCATGCTCTGGCAGTCAGGGGCATTCCGGGCGGGCGCGCACATCGCCGACCGGGTGCTGGACTCTGGCGATCTGGAGCGCGAAAAGGGCATCACGATCCTGGCCAAGAACACCGCGGTCAGCCACGACGGGCTGACCATCAACATCGTCGACACTCCGGGGCACGCGGATTTCGGCGGCGAGGTCGAACGCGGGCTTTCGATGGTGGACGGCGTGCTACTGCTGGTGGACGCCAGCGAGGGCCCGCTGCCGCAGACCCGGTTCGTGCTGCGTAAGACGCTGCAGGCGGGGCTGCCGGTGATCTTGGTCATCAACAAGGTGGACCGGCCGGACGCGCGGATCGCCGAGGTCGTGGACGCCTGCTACGAGCTGTTCATGGACCTGGATGCCTCCGAGGAGCAGATCGAGTTCCCGATCGTGTACGCCAGCGCGCGGGCTGGCCGGGCGTCGCTGAACCGGCCCGCCGACGGCACCATGCCCGACTCGCCCGACCTGGAGCCGCTGTTCGCCACGCTGCGGGTCACCGTCCCCGCCCCGTCCTACGACCCCGCGGCACCGCTGCGGGCCCACGTCACCAACCTGGACGCCTCGTCCTACCTGGGCCGGATCGCGCTGTGCCGGGTGTTCAGCGGCGAGATCACCCGGGGCCAGCAGGCGGCCTGGTGCCGCCGGGACGGCTCGATCGAGCGGGTAAAGATCACCGAGCTCTTCCGGACCGAAGCCCTGGAGCGGGTCCCGGCCACCAGCGCATCGGCCGGGGACATCATCGCGGTGGCCGGGATCAGCGAGATCATGATCGGCGAGACGCTGGCCGATCCCGACGACCCGCAGCCGTTGCCGCTGATCACCGTGGACGAGCCGGCCATCTCGATGACCATCGGGGTGAACACCTCCCCGCTGGTCGGCCGCGAGAAGGGCTCCAAGGTCACCGCGAGGATGGTCGCCGGCCGGCTGGACCGCGAACTGGTCGGCAACGTCTCGGTGGCGGTGCTGCCGACCGGCCGGCCGGACACCTGGGAGGTGCAGGGCCGCGGTGAGCTGGCCCTGGCGGTGCTGGTGGAGACCATGCGCCGGGAGGGTTATGAGCTGACCGTGGGCCGCCCGACGGTGGTGACCAGGGAGGTGGACGGCGCCCTGCACGAGCCGGTGGAACGGCTGACCGTGGACGTGCCCGAGGATTACCTGGGCACCGTCTCCGCGCTGCTGGCGCAGCGCAAGGGCCGCCTGGAGAACATGACCAACCACGGCACCGGCTGGGTCCGGATGGACTTCACGGTGCCGGCCCGCGGGCTGATCGGGTTCCGCACCCAGTTCCTGACCGAGACCCGGGGGACCGGCATCGCGCACCACGTTTTCGATGGCTATGAGCCGTGGTCGGGCCCGATGCGGATGCGGCCGACCGGTTCCCTGGTCGCTGACCGGTCCGGGACGGCCACCCCGTACGCGATGTTCTCGCTGCAGGAGCGGGGCACGCTGTTCGTGCAGCCGGGCACCGAGGTGTACGAGGGCATGATCGTCGGGGAGAACAGCCGGTCGGACGACATGGACGTGAACATCGCCAAGGAGCGGAAGCTGACCAACGTGCGCCAGTCCACCGGCGAGGAACTGGAGCGGCTGGTCCCGCCGCGGCTGCTGAGCCTGGAGCAGGCGCTGGAGTTCTGCGCCGACGACGAGTGCGCTGAGGTGACACCGGGCACGGTCCGGTTGCGCAAGACGGTGCTTGACGCCAAGGAGCGGGGCCGGCAGCGCGCCCGCCGGGCCCGCCAGGGCGGGTAACCCGCCCTGGCGGGGCGGCGCGGTGGTTTCTTCATGATCCCGTAAAATCCGGCGGGGTTTCCATGATCCGGTAAGATCCGGGGCCGCGGAGCGCGCGGATCTTACGTGATCATGGTGGACCCGCCGGGCGGTTTACTTCACCGACAGGTAGATGACGCTGGCCAGGCCGAAGATCACGCAGTAGATCGCGAACGGGGTCAGCGTGCGGGTCTGGAAGTAACGGACCAGGAACCGCACCGACAGGTAGGCGCCGATCCCGGACAGCAGGCTGCCGACCAGGATCTGGCCGCGGATGCCATTGCCCAGCGAGCCCGTCAGGTCCGGGACCTTCAGCACGCCCGCGGCCAGGATGACCGGCGTGGCCAGCAGGAAGGCGAACCGGGCGGCATCCTCACGGGACAGCCCGCGGAACATCCCGGCGACCATCGCGACCCCGTCCCGGCTGATGCCCGCCAGCAGGGCCAGGATCTGCGAGCTGCCGATGATGAGCCCTTCGGCGTAGCTCACCGCGGTCAGGCGGCGGTCGGCCTGCAGGCCGTGGGAGATCTCGGCCTGCCGGATCGCGCGCTGGCCGGACGCGTGCCCGGCGACGACGCGCAGCGACCGGTCGGAGTTCTCCTCGAGCTCGGCGCGGTCTCGCGCGGCCTGCTCGTCGGCCGCGAGTGACTTGCGGGTGCGGAACCGCTCCCCGGCGAACAGGATCAGGCCGTTGACGATCAGGAAGATCGCGGCCCTGATCGGCTTGCCGAACAGGACGCGGAACTCGTGCTCGAACAACAAGCCGACCACGCCGACCGGGATGGTGGCTAGGATGATCATCCAGGCCAGCTTCTGGTCGACGGTCTCGATCCGCCGGTCCCGGATGGAACTGAAAAATCCGCTGATGATCCGTATCCAGTCCCGCCAGAAATAGATCATCAGCGCGATGGCGGTCGCCACGTGCATGCCGACGATGAAGGCCAGGTACGGGGACTCGGGGGCGGCGACGTTCAGGTCGGTGGCCCAGCTGCCGCCGATCAGCGCGGGGATCAGCACGTTGTGGCCGAGGCTGGAGACCGGGAAGAGCTCAGACACCCCCTGGATCAGCCCGACGACGATCGCCTCGGCATAGGTCAGATGCGTCATGACAGCCTTTCGCTCCGCAGAGATACATCCCGGCCCGCGTCAGCCAGATTAGCCATGCTTAACGGATAGTTGCGGCGACTCCCGTTACCCAGGCCCAGCACCGCGGTGGCCGGGGACGGCCTGTCTACCGGCGGTCAAGGTCCGGGTACCCGGGCGACCACCGGCGGCGGGCGCGGCGCGTGCTGTCGGTCGGCCTGGGTTAGGCGATCAGCGTGACGCTGGTTACCTAAGCTAATCAGCCTGCGGGCGGCTGCGCCGGGTGTTCGGGCACCTCCAGCTGGCTGGATGAGCACCGACCAGGGGCGCGGCATAGGCGCTTGTGGCGTGAGCTTGCCTATTGGAACTCTCAGTTATCGGATAGCTACGTAGAGTATCTGGCCTGTCCGCCGGGCCGGGCAGGTACGCGCCGCGGGCTCGGGCGGCTGGCAGGTCCAGACGATCATCTCGATGCCCGCCGGTGATGACGTCCAGCTGAACAGCGTGGCCGCGGTGTCGTCAGCGGATGCCTGGGCGGCCGGGGGCGTCGCGCCCATCGGATCGAGCCGCTATCAGCCACTGCTGATGCACTGGAACGGCTTCGTCTGGCAGACCGTCGCCATGCCGGCCAAGATCGGCGGTCGTGCTGAGCCGGCGCAATGTCTGGGCGTTCGGCTTCTCGGTCGGATGTGGCGGGCAGGCCGCGCCGTACGCGGCGCACCTGCGCGGCAGGACCTGGCAGGTGGTAGCCCTGCGGGGCTCGGCCAGCGCGGCTAGCTCTGGCCGGGGATCTTCGGGGTGTCCCGGGCGGCGCGCCGGGTGATCTTGCTGCCCAGCCAGACCAGCGGGTCGTACTTCCGGCTCGCCACGCGCTCCTTCATCGGGATCAGCGCGTTGTCGGTGATCTTGATGTGCTCGGGGCAGACCTCGGTGCAGCACTTGGTGATGTTGCAGTAGCCGAGGCCGAAGTCGTCCTGGGCGATCTCGCGCCGGTCAGCGGTGTCGGCCGGGTGCATCTCCAGCTCGGCGACCCGCATCAGGTACCGCGGGCCGGAGAAGGCCTGCTCATTGTCGGCGTGGTCCCGGATCACGTGGCAGGTGTTCTGGCACAGGAAGCACTCGATGCACTTACGGAACTCCTGCGACCGGTTCACGTCCACCTGCTGCATCCGGAACTCGCCGAGCCCGACCGATGGGTCCGGGGTGAACGACGGGATCTGCCTGGCCTTGGTGTAGTTGAGCGACACGTCGGTCACCAGGTCCCTGATCACCGGGAAGGTGCGCAGCGGGGTGATGGTGAGGGTCTCGTCCGTCGCGAAGATCGACATCCGGGTCATGCAGGCCAGCCGGGGCTGGCCGTTGATCTCCATGGAGCACGAGCCGCACTTGCCCGCCTTGCAGTTCCACCGGATCGCCAGGTCGCCGGCCTGGGTCGCCTGCAGCCGGTGCAGCACGTCCAGGACGACCTCGCCCTCGTTGACCTCGACCTGGTAGTCGGCCAGCGCCCCCTGGCCGAGATCACCCCGCCAGACCTTCAATGCTGCCTGGTAGCCCATCAGTGCGTCTCCTTCGGCGTGGCCGTGCCGGTGACCGCGGCCGGGGCGGTGGCTTCCCCGGCGGGCAGCTCATCGTCGGTCAGGTACTTCTTCAGCTCGGCCCGGTCGAACAGGGCCAGCAGGTCGGGCCGCATCGGGGCGAGCGGCTGGCGGGACACCCGCGCCCGGTCGCCGTCCAGCGCGCAGACCAGGTTGATCTTGCGCCAGTCCGCCGACATCTCCGGGTAGTCGTCCCGGGTGTGACCGCCGCGTGATTCCTGCCGCTCCAGGGCCGCCTGGGCCACGCAGTCCGATACCAGCAGCATGTTGCGCAGGTCCAGGGCCAGGTGCCAGCCGGGGTTGTAGGCCCGGCCGCCGGGCACGCTGACCTGCACGGCCCGGGCGCGCAGCTTGTCCAGCTCACCGACGGCCGCCTTCAGTTCCTCCTCGCGCCTGATGATGCCGACCAGGTCGTTCATGGTCTGCTGCAGCTCGGAGTGGACGGTGTAGGAACTCTCGCCGTCCGGGCGCTCCAGCGGGGCCAGCGCCTCGGCGACGGCGTCCTGCACCGCGGCGTCGGCCGGCTTCGGGCGCGCGGCGGTGGTCAGGCCAGCTACGTACTGCGCGGCGTACATCCCGGCCCGGCGGCCGAACACCAGCAGGTCAGAAAGGGAGTTGCCGCCCAGCCGGTTGGAGCCGTGCATGCCGCCGGAGACCTCGCCCACCGCGAACAGGCCGTTCACCGTGGCCTGCTGGGTGTCCGGGTCCACCTCGACCCCGCCCATCATGTAGTGACAGGTCGGCCCGACCTCCATCGGCTCCTTGGTGATGTCGACGTCGGCCAGTTCCTTGAACTGATGGCACATGGACGGCAGCCGGCGCAGGATCTCGTCGGCGGGCAGCCGGGACGCGATGTCCAGGAAGACCCCGCCGTGCGGCGAGCCGCGGCCGGCCTTGACCTCGGAGTTGATCGAGCGGGCCACCTCGTCGCGGGGCAGCAGTTCGGGCGGCCGCCGGTTGTTGCCCTGGTCGTCGTACCAGCGGTCGGCCTCTTCCTCGGTGTCCGCGTACTGCGCGCGGAACACGTCCGGCACGTAGTCGAACATGAACCGCTTGCCTTCGGAGTTGCGCAGCACCCCGCCGTCGCCGCGGACCGACTCGGTGACCAGGATGCCCTTCACCGACGGCGGCCAGACCATCCCGGTCGGGTGGAACTGCACGAACTCCATGTTCAGCACGGTCGCCCCGGCCAGCAGCGCGAGCGCGTGGCCGTCCCCGGTGTACTCCCACGAGTTCGAGGTGACCTTGAACGACTTGCCGATCCCGCCCGTGGCCAAGATCACCGCGGGCGCCTCGAACAGCACGAAGCCGCCGGTCTCCCTGACGTAGCCGAACGCGCCCGCGATCCGCCCGCCCTCGGTGATCAGCCGGGTGATGGTGGTCTCGGCGAAGACCTTGATCATGCCTTCCGGGTCGCCGCCGGCGATCGCGTCCTCCTGCTGCAGCGCCACCACCTTCTGCTGCAGGGTGCGGATCATCTCCAGCCCGGTCCGGTCGCCGACGTGCGCGAGCCGCGGGTACTCGTGGCCGCCGAAGTTGCGCTGGCTGATCTTGCCGTCCTTGGTCCGGTCGAACAGCGCGCCCCAGGCCTCGAGCTCCCAGATCCGCTCCGGGGCCTCCTGGGCGTGGACCTCGGCCATCCGCCAGCTGTTGAAGAACTTGCCGCCGCGCATGGTGTCGCGGAAATGCACCTGCCAGCTGTCGCTGGGGTTGACGTTGCCCATCGCCGCGGCGGCGCCGCCCTCGGCCATCACGGTATGTGCCTTGCCGAACAGCGACTTGGAGATGATCGCCGTCTTCTGGCCGGCCAGCCGCGCCTCGATCGCCGCGCGCAACCCGGAACCCCCGGCGCCGATCACCACGACGTCGTAGGAGTGCCGCTCGATGTCAGTCATCCGACGTGCCTGCCTCTGCCTGCATCCATCTGCTCAGTTTCTTCAGTCTGCCTCAGTTGAAGATCCGCGGATCATTGAAGACCCCGCCGGCGACCAGCCAGATGTACAGGTCGGTCAGCATCAGCGTGCCCAGCGTGATCCACGCGAGCTGCATATGCCTGGTGTTCAGCCTGGAGACCTGGGTCCATATCCAGTATCGGGCCGGATGCTTGGAAAAGTGCTTCAGCCGGCCGCCGGTGATGTGCCGGCAGGAATGGCAAGACAGCGTGTAAGCCCACAGCAGCACCACGTTCACGCCCATGATCAGCGTCCCCAGGCCGAGCCCGAAGCTCCCGTCCGGGCCGCGGAACGCCTGGGTCAGGTCGTAGGTGTTCAGGATCGAGACCAGGATGACCACGTAGAAGAAGAACCGGTGCAGGTTCTGCAGGATCAGCGGGAACCTGGTCTCGCCGCTGTAGCTGGCGTGCGGCTCGCGCACCGCGCAGGCCTCAGGGGCGCGATAGAACGCCCGGTAGTAGGCCTTGCGGTAGTAGTAGCAGCTCAGCCGGAAGCCCAGGATGAACGGCAGGCCCACGATCGCGTACGGGATGATCGAGGGCACCTTGGGGAACCAGGTACCCAGGCTGGAGGCGCCCGGGGCGCACGCGCCGCTGACGCACGGCGAGTAGAACGGCGTCAGGTAGTGGTACCTCGGCACCCAGTACCACCGGCCGATGAACACGTGCACGCAGGCGTAGGCCACCCAGATGGTCAGCGCCACCGCGGTGATCCGCGGCTCCCGCCACCAGCGGTCCTTGCGCAGCGTTCGCTCGGAAATCTGCGCCCTGGTCTTGGCCGGCGCCACCGGTGCCTGCGTCATCGTCGAGCTCTCCGCTCTGAAACCGCTGCCCTAAAACCGCTGCCCTAAGACCGCGGCCCAAGGACCGCGGCCCGACAAACCGCTGAGGTCGCAGCGCGCCGGATCCGCCCAGCCGCCCGGGCGGCGATGCCACCTCGGCGGCGGCGCGTGGTCGCGTTGCCGTCAGAACCTTATTCCACTGCATATCATTGCGGCGGCGCAGGGCGATGTTCTGCGCGGTGTGACAATCGCTACAGTGCGCGTTACCGGGCCTCGGGCGGCCGCGGCTCCAGGCTGCCGAGCGCGCCCCGCAGGAAGTCCACCTGGAGGAGCAGCAGGTTCTCGGCCACCTCCTCCTGGGAGGCCATGTGAGTCACCCCGGACAGCGGCAGCACCGAATGCGGCTTGCCCGCGGCGAGCAGCGCGCCGGACAGCCGCAGCGTGTTGGCCACCACGACGTTGTCGTCGGCCAGGCCGTGGATCAGCAGCAGCGGCCTGCTGAGCCGGGCCGCGTCCTCGATCAGCGAGGTCCGCTCGTAGCCGTGCGGATTCTCCTGCGGGTGTCCCAGGTACCGCTCGGTGTAGTGGGTGTCATACAGCCGCCAGTCGGTGACCGGCGCCCCGGCGACCGCGGCGTGGAACACGTCGGGCCTGCGCAGCACGGCCAGCGCGGCCAGGTAGCCGCCGAACGACCAGCCCCGGATCGCGACCCGGCTGGTATCAAGGTCCGGGCAGCGGGCAGCGGCCTCGCGCAGCGCGTCGACCTGGTCGGCCAGTACCGGCCCGGCGACCTCCCCGGCGATGGCCCGCTCCCACTGCGGCCCGCGCCCGGGGGTGCCCCGGCCGTCCGCGATCACCACCGCGAAGCCCTGCTCGGCCAGCCACTGCGAGGTGAGGAAGATCGACCTGCTGGCCAGCACCAGTTGCGCGTGCGGGCCGCCGTAGGGGTCGAGCAGGACCGGCAGCCGGCCCGAGCCTGGCCGGTGCCAGGACGGCAGGAGCAGGGCGGTGCGGACGGCGTGCTCCCCGGCCCGCAGCAGCACCGGGTGCGGGTCGGGCAGCAGCGGGCGCTCGGCATGCTCGGCGATCTGCCCGGTTTCCTGCCCGTCCCGCAGCACCCGGACGGTCAGCTGGGTGGACTCCAGAGTCCTGCTGGCGATCACCAGGGTGCCGCCGCCCAGGCAGCCGGCCTGGACATGGCGCGGCCCGGGCCCGGCGCTCCCGGCGGCCCCGCCGGCCTCGCCGGTGCTGCCGACCGGCGCCAGGCCGTCCGGCCCGTGGGTCCAGAGCCCGATCTCGGTCGGTTCCGCGGCTGAGGCGCTGAACAGGACCGTGTCACCGGTCACGCTGAGGATCTCCCTGACCTGCAGCGTGGCCGGGGTGACCGGCTCCGTGGTGCCTGCGGCCAGCTCATCGGCGGTCGCGACCAGCAGCCGCCGGGCCCCACCGGAGTCGGCGGTCCAGACGATCCGGCCGTCGGAGGTCCGGTCGGGCACCCCGGGCACGATCTCCAGCCAGTGCGGGTCGGTGTCCGCCCGGACCAGGCCGGTCGCGCCGGTCTTTGGGTCGACGCTCAGCAGGCGCATCTCGCGCTGATCCCGGGTCTGCACCACGATCAGCGGTGCCTGGGGGGCGGTGCTGTCCCACAGCGCGGTGACCAGGTAAGGAAACGCGGCCCGGTCCCAGTCGACCTCGATCAGGGCGCCGTTCGCCGGGCCCAGGCCCCCGGCCAGGCTGGCCACCAGGAGCGAGACGTCGGCATTGGGCGTGCCCGGCCGCCGGGTAGCGGACCTGCGCGGGCGGCCGGTCCGGGTTCGCGGGATCGGCTATGTACCAGCGCTGGACCGGACTCTCGTCGACCCGGGCGATCAGCAGCGCGGAGCCGTCCGGCGCCCACCAGTAGCCGCGCATGCGGTGCATCTCCTCGGCCGCGATGAATTCAGCGATTCCAAACGAGACGTCCGGCGTTCCTCCCGGTTCGGCGATGGCCTGGTCTTCGCCGGTGGCCAGGTCGGTGACCCGCAGCGCGCCGCCGTGCAGGTAGGCAAGCCGCTGGCCGCCGGGGTCGGGCCGCGGGTCGGCCGCCGGGACCGGTGTCGCCACCGGCCGGACCCCCGCCGCGCCGGTCAGGCCGGCCAGGTACACCTGCCCGGACAGGACAAAGGCGGCCATCCGCAGCTGTTCGTCGGTGGCGAATCCGACGATGCCCCCGGCCCGCTCCCTGGCCCGTTCCCGGCGCGCTTTCTCGGCCGGGTCCAGTCGTTCCTCGCCCGGGCTGATCTGCGCCGGGTCGGCGATCAGGTGCTCCTGGCCGGTCTCGACGTCGTAGCGCCACAGGCAGCTCACCGGGTCGGTGCCGCTCTTGGACCTGAGGAAGACAATCCGGCTGCCGTCCGGCGAGATGCGGAAGGCACGGGGAATACCAAGGGTGAACCGCTGCGTCCGGGCCTGCTGCCGCGGGAAGGTATCGGCCATAAGAGTAGATCCTGCCAGCACGCCCAGGGTGCGCAGGTCGCTAGGCTCGGCGGTATGAGCGAACGGGACGGGTGGCGGCTGCTGCTCGTGCATGCCCATCCCGATGACGAGTCGATCGGCACCGGGGCCACGATGGCCAAATACGCCGCCGAGGGTACTGAGGTGACGCTGGTGACCTGCACGCTGGGTGAGCTGGGCGAGATCATCCCGGCCGACCTAACTCACCTGGCCGCCGACCGTGAAGACCGCCTTGGCGAGTACCGGATCGGCGAACTGGCCGCCGCCTGTCAGGCCCTCGGCGTCACCGATCACCGGTTCCTGGGCGGCCCGGGGCGGTGGCGCGATTCTGGGATGATGGGCCTGGACACCAACGATGTGCCCGGCTGCTTCTGGCAGGCCGACCTGGACGAGGCGGCGGGCGAACTGCTCAAGGTGATCGGTGAGGTCCGCCCGCAGGTGCTGATCAGCTACGACGACAACGGCTTCTACGGTCACCCGGACCACATCCAGGCGCACCGGGTGGCCCGGCGAGCCTTCGAGCTGGCCGACGGGCTGGTCAGCAAGTTCTACGCCACCGCGGTGCCCAGGTCAGTGCTGGCCGCGGCCATCGACCTGGCCCGCGAGAACGACGCGGCGGCCGGCCGGGCGGGCGGCGGCGTCGACTTCCAGCAGGTTGATTCGGCAGACGACCTCCCGTTCGGTACCGCGGATGAGGATGTGACGACCGAGATCGACGCGACCGCCCACCTGGACGCCAAACTCGCCGCGATGCGCGCGCATGCCACCCAGATCGCGGTGGACAGCCCGTTCTTCGCCCTCTCCAACAACCTTGGCCAGCGGGCCTTCGGCCGTGAGTACTACACGCTGCTGGCCGGTCCGCGTGGTCCGGCGGCCGGCCCGCACGGCCGGGAACGCGACCTGTTCGGCGGGATTGGCTAGCCTTCCGGTGGTGGAGAGCGCCCCGCCGCAGCCTGGCCAGCCTGGAGCCGGGCCAGCCCCGGCCAGCCGCCAGCTGGCGATCGTTCTGGCCTGCTACGCCATGCTGTTCCTGCTGGGGGTGGCCGAGGGCGTCGTGGGTTCCTTTCACTACAGCGGCGGCATCGGGCCCGTCC
The DNA here is from genome assembly GCA_963775745.1 of uncultured Actinomycetota bacterium. Classification (GTDB taxonomy): domain Bacteria; phylum Actinomycetota; class Actinomycetes; order Streptosporangiales; family Streptosporangiaceae; genus DATBGO01. The sequence goes on along the minus strand of CAVZKE010000005.1, from coordinate 311,121 downwards.
CCGCGGCTGCGCTGGGTTTCGATGTGCTGCTGCTGGTGACGTGCTTGCTGGCGGCCTGGGGAATGTACCGTCCGGTCGCCGGGCTAATGCCCGCGGCGGGGTGGTTTGCCGCCTCCTTCGTGCTGGCCATGCGCACCCCCGGAGGGAGCATCGTGATTACGAACACGGCCGCGGGCAAGTGGTTCCTGTTCGGCGGGGCCGCCTGCGCCGCGGCGGGAGTGGTCGCCTCGTTCAGCATCTGGTCGCCGGCCCGCGGCGGCCAGCGCGGTGAGCTGCGGTCCCGGAGGCCTGGTTCCTGATGGCCGTCGATCCCGCCGCATTCCGGCACGCGGCCAGCCGGTTCCCGAGCGGCATCGTGGTCGTGTGCACCAGCCTGGACGGCAACCCGCACGCGATGACCGTGAGCGCGTTCACGTCTGTGTCGCTCGAGCCGCTGCTGGTGCTGTTCTGCGCGGAGAAGATCGCCCGGTTTCACGACGCGGTCCTGCGGGCGGGGGTCTGGTCCGCCTCGGTGCTCGACGATGACTCCGAGAAGATCGCGCGCTGGCTGGCCACCCGCGGGCGGCCGCTGGAAGGCCAGCTCGACACGATCAGTCATCACGCGGGCCCGGTGACCGGCGCGCCGATCCTGGACGCCGCGCTCGCGGCGCTGGAATGCCGGACCACCGGCGTGTACGACGGTGGCGATCACAGCATCGTGGTCGGCGAGGTCGTCGGGGTCAGCGGGCCGCGCGCGGACGGGGAGCCGCTCATTCACCACGCCGGCCGGTATCGCCGGATCGCCCCGGATCAGGAGCCGGGCGGCCGGGGATCGTAGGCGAGATTCGGGCGCAGCCAGCGCTCGACCTCGGCCAGGCTGAGCCCGCGCCGCCGTGCGTAGTCCGCCGCCTGGTCCTGGCCGATGCGCCCGACGGTGAAGTAGCGCGACGCCGGATGGGCGAAGAGCAGCCCGCTGACGCTCGCGGCGGGGGTCATCGCGAACGATTCGGTCAGGTCCATGTCGAGCTGCTTGGCCTCGAGCAGGTCAAACAGGACCTGCTTCTGGCTGTGGTCGGGGCTGGCCGGGTAGCCGAGCGCCGGGCGAATGCCGCGGAACCGCTCGGCGTGCAGATCCTCGATCTTCGGGTCGGCGTCGGGCTCATACCAGTCGCGCCGCGCCTGCAGGTGGATGTATTCGGCGAACGCCTCGGCGAGCCGGTCCGCGAGGGCCTTCACCATGATCGCCCGGTAGTCGTCCTGCTGCGCCTCGAAGGCGGCGGCCAGCTCCTGCGCCCCGTGGATGGCCACGGCAAACCCGCCGATATGGTCCGCGGCCGGAGCCAGGTAGTCGGCCAGGCAGCGGTTGGGCCGTCCGGCGGGCTTGGCGGTCTGCTGGCGCAGCATCGGCAGCCGCAGGCCGCCGTCGCCGGCCGTCTCGTACGGGTCAGCGCCGATCACGATGTCGTCGCCCGCCGCGTAGGCCGGCCAGAAGCCGTAAGCACCGCGGGCCTGGAGCTGGCCACCGGAGACGATCTGATCGAGCAGGCCGTTCGCCTCGCCATACAGCTCGCGCGCCACCGGCTGGTCCAGGATCGCCGGGTACTTGCCCTTCAGCTGCCAGGCCAGGAACAGGAACTGCCAGTCGATCATCTCGCGCAGGGCGGCCAGGTCCGGGTGGACGGTCCGGACGCCGGTGAAGCCGGGCACCGGCAGGTCGTCGAACGGGACCTGCTCACGGTTGGCCCGGGCTTGCTCGAGGGTCAGCAGCGGCTGGTGCTGCCTGGTCGCGTGCTGTTCGCGCAGCCGCTCCTGCTCGGCGCGGTTGTCCACCGCGAGGGCTTGCGCCCGGGCCGGGTCCAGCAGGTTCCCGACCACGCCGGCCACCCGGGAGGCGTCGAGCACGTGGATGGTGGTGCTGTCGTAGGCGGGAGCGACCCGCACCGCGGTGTGCTGGCGCGATGTCGTGGCGCCGCCGATCAGCAGGGGCAGCTTCAGGCCGCGGCGCTGCATCTCGGCGGCGACGCTGACCATCTCATCCAGTGATGGCGTGATCAGCCCGGACAGGCCCACCACGGCCGCGCCCTCGGCCACGGCGGTATCCAGGATGACCGTCGCGGGGACCATCACGCCCAGGTCGATGACCTCATAGTTGTTGCAGCCGAGGACCACGCCCACGATGTTCTTGCCGATGTCGTGCACGTCGCCCTTGACCGTCGCGAGCACGATCTTCCCGTGGCCGCGGTCATGCCCGGCGCGCCCTTCCCGGCGCGCCTCCTGCTTTTCCGCTTCCATGTAGGGCTCGAGGTAGGCGACCGCGCGCTTCATCACCCGGGCGCTCTTGACCACTTGGGGCAGGAACATCTTTCCCGAGCCGAACAGGTCGCCCACGATCTTCATGCCGTCCATGAGCGGTCCTTCGATCACGTCAAGCGGCCGGGCGGCCCGCTGCCTGGCCTCCTCGGTGTCGGCGTCGATGAAGTCGACGACGCCGTGCACGAGCGCGTGCGAGAGGCGCTGCTCCACGGGGGCGTCCCGCCAGGCCAGGTCCACGGTGCGGCGGGTACCGGTACCGCTCACCGTCTCGGCGAAGCTGACCAGCCGGTCGGTCGCGTCCTCGCGCCGGTCGAAGAGCACGTCCTCGACCAGCTCGAGCAGATCGGCCGGGATGTCCTGGTAGACCGCCAGCTGTCCCGCGTTGACGATGCCCATGTCCAGCCCGGCCGCCACGGCGTGGAACAGGAATGCCGAGTGCATGGCCTCGCGCACGACGTTGTTGCCCCGGAAGGAGAACGACAGGTTGGAGATGCCGCCGCTGGTGCGCGCGCCCGGGCAGCGCTGCTTGATCAGCGGCAGCGCCTCGATGAACGCCTTCGCGTAGCCGTTGTGCTCGGCGATGCCGGTGGCCACCGCGAGGACGTTGGGGTCGAACACGATGTCTTCGGGGGCGAAGCCGGCCTGCTTGGTGAGCAGGTGGTAGGCGCGCTCGCAGATCGCCACCTTGCGCTCGATGGTGTCGGCCTGCCCCTGCTCGTCGAAGGCCATGACGACCACGCCGGCCCCGAAATCACCGATGCGCCTGGCCTGCTTGAGGAACGGGGCTTCGCCCTCCTTGAGGCTGATCGAATTGACCACGCCCTTGCCCTGCACGCACCTGAGCCCGGCCTCCAGCACGCTCCATCGCGAGCTGTCGATCATGATCGGGAGGCGGGCAACCTCCGGCTCGGTCGCGACCAGGTTGAGGAACGTGGTCATGGCCTGCTCGCTGTCGAGCAGATCGGCGTCCATGTTGACGTCCAGCAGGTTGGCCCCGCCGCGCACCTGTTCCAGCGCGACGTCCACCGCGCCCTGGTGGTCACCGGCCTCGATCAGCCGCCGGAACCGAGCCGAGCCGGTGACGTTGGTGCGCTCCCCGATCATGATGAACCCGGTGTCCGGACCGATCTCGAACAGCTCCAGGCCGCTGAACCTGGTGCGCACCAGGGGGTCAGGGATCTGCCGCGGCGGCAGGCCGGCCACCCGGGCCGCGATCTGCCTGGTGTGCTCCGGCGTGGTACCGCAGCACCCGCCCACGATGTTGACCAGGCCCGCGGTGGCGAACTCGCCCAGCAGCCGCGCGGTCTCCTCCGGGGCCTGGTCATAGCCGCCGAACGCGTTCGGCAGGCCGGCATTGGGGTGGCAGGCCGTATAGGTGGTCGCGAACCGCGACAGCTCGGCCAGGTGCGGGCGCATCTCCTGCGCGCCCAGCGCGCAATTCACCCCGGCCACCAGCGGCTCGGCGTGCTCGATCGAGTTCCAGAACGCGTCGATGGTCTGCCCCGACAGCGTCCGGCCGCTCAGGTCGACGATGGTCACCGAGATCCACAGCGGCAGCTGCGGGGCGACCTCGCGGGCGGCGGCGATCGCGGCCTTCGCGTTGAGGGTGTCGAAGATCGTCTCGATCAGCAGCAGATCGACCCCGCCGTCGGCCAGGGCCTGGATCTGCTCGGCATATGCGGCGTAGACCTGGTCGAACGACACCGCCCGGTAGGCGGGGTCCTCCACCCGCGGCGACAGCGACAGCGTGACGTTCAGCGGCCCCACCGAGCCGGCCACGAACCGCCCCCCTGCTTCGTCGGCGGCCTGGCGGGCCAGCTGAGCGCCCCGCAGGTTCATCTCGCCGACCAGTGACTGCAGGCCGTAGTCCGACTGGCCGATGCTGGTGGCGGTAAACGTGTTCGTCGTGGTGATGTCCGCGCCCGCGGCCAGGTACTGCCGGTGCACGTCCAGGACGACATCCGGCCGGGTCAGGTTCAGCAGGTCCGGGTCGCCGGTCACGTCGCGGGGGTGGTCGCGCAGCCGCTCGCCGCGGTAGTCGGCCGGGGTCAGCCCGGCCCCCTGCAGCATCGTGCCCCAGGCTCCGTCGAGCACGGCTATCCGCTGGTCCAGCAGCTCACGGAAGCGCCTGAATCCGACGGCTCACCGCGACTGGATCCACCTGGCCACCTCCCGCTAGGGAGGCGCCCTTGTTTCCGGTGCGGGCCGAGCGTGGCGGGCCTGAGCCCGTTGCAGCGCCTCTCGGCCAGGCCTCCACGATATCAAGGCCCGCCGGACCGCGCGGCTCGGTCAGGCGCCGGCGCCGCCTGGCGGGGGTTTCCACGGTCAGCCGCGGGCCGCGGCGCCTGTTTGGCGGCCCTGGACCAGGGCCCGGGGGATGTCCGCCGCGGCCGCCCGCAGTTCCTCGCCCAGCGCCTTGGCCTGGGCGTCCAGGCGGGTACTGGCCGCGACCCCGCGGCCGAGCAGGCCGACCACGACGAAATTGAGGGCGAGCAGGTTGGGCAGCCGGTACCGCTCGATCTGCCGCCCGGACGTCGACGGCACCAGCTCGGCCAGCCGCTCCGCGGTCAGGTAGCCGTCCAGCCAGGCGAACGCCTCGGGGTGCGCACCCACACGCCGACGTTGGCGTTGCCGCCCTTGTCGCCGGAGCGCGCCCCCGCGATCGTGCCCAGCGGCACCCGCACGGTTCCTGGCCCGGGTCCGCCGTGGCTGCGCCGGGCCGGCCGGACCGGAGCTGCCGGGACTGGCGGGCCGGGCTTGGCGGCTGCGGTGCCTTCGGGGCCGGTGCCTTGGACGGGCTGCCGGTGCTTTCGGGGGCGGGGCCTTCCGAGCGCCGCCCGCGGCCGCGGACCGGTCCGGCGGCTGGGCCTGCGCGGGGCCGGCCCAGGCCTGCTCGCCGTCGATGATCACCCGCGCCGTCACCAGGGACGCGGGCACCGTGGTCGGCCAGTACACGCCGTACGACGACGCGTCGCCCGGCGGCGTCAGCGCGTACAGGCCCGGATAGCTGGCCAGCGCGGTCTCGATCACCGCGGCGGAGAACCCGCGCCCGACCTTAGCGCGGTCGGCGTCCAGCACGGTGATGCGCAGCAGCGCGGGATCCGAGCCGACCAGCTCGGTCGAGACCTCAGCAAAGCCCTGCCGCCCGCCGGGCACCCTGGCCCAGATCGTCTGCAGGGCCAGTTCCGCCTTGGCCGCCACGTCGAGGCCCTCGATGACCAGGATCATCGTGTTGCGGTAGCCGCCGGCGTAGTTGAGCGCGACCTTCAGGTCGGCGGGCGGCGGCTCGCCGCGGCAGCCGCTCACCCGCACCCGGTCCGGCCCGTCCGGGTCCAGCCGGATCGTGTCGAACCGGGCGATCACGTCCGGATTGGCGTAGCGCGGGCCGCCTATCTCATAGAGCAGCTGAGCGGTCACGGTGCCGACGCTGACCAGCCCGCCGGTGCCGGGATGCTTGGTGATCACCGCTGACCCGTCCGGCGCCAGCTCGGCCAGCGGGAAGCCGGCCTGGGCGAGGTCGGGCACCTCGCCGAAGAACGCGTAGTTGCCGCCGGTCGCCTGGCACCCGCACTCGATGATGTGGCCGGCCACCACCGCTCCGGCCAGCGCGTCCAGGTCGTCTCCGGACCAGCCGAACCGCCACATGCCCGGCCCGACGGCCAGCGCCGCGTCGGTCACCCGGCCGGTGACCACCACGTCGGCCCCGTGCCCGAGCGCCTCGGCGATCGGCAGGCCGCCGAGATAGGCATTGGCGGTCACCGGGGTGACCCCCGCATCGGCGAGCCGCTGCCCGGTGTCGGTGTTGGCCAGATCATGGCCGGCGGCCATCAGCTCGCCGAGGCGGCGCAGCAGGTCGTCGCCCTTCGACGTGCGCGACGACCGGGGCGAGCCCGGCCCGCCTGGCCAGCTCGCGAACGGCAGCCGCGCAGCCGGCCGGGTCCAGGCCGCCCGCGTTCGAGACGATCTTGATACCGCGCTCCAGGCAGGTCCCCAGCACCTGCTCCAGCTGGGTCAGGAAGGTCCGCGCGTAGCCTGGCCCGCCCCGGTCCCGGCTCTTGGCCAGCAGCAGCATGGTCAGCTCGGCCAGCCAGTCGCCGGTCAGCACGTCGATCGGGCCGCCCTCGACCATCTCCCGTGCGGCCGACAGCCGGTCCCCGTAGAACCCGCTGCAATTGGCGATCCGCAGCACCGGGTCCGTCCGCCGCCGGCCGCGCGGTCTCACGATGGCCCGCCGGACGCTGCCGTCATCGTGTCCTCACGGCCGGCACGATCCAGCTGGGCTCGCGTTTCTCCGCGAAGGCGGCCATCCCCTCCCGCGCCTCCGGCGAAGCGAACCTGCTCGCGGACAGCTCGGCCATCCGGGCCAGCCCCTCGGCCACCGGCAGTCCGGGCACGTCCCGCAGGATGGCCTTGGTGGCGGCCAGTCGCACCCGGCGCGCCGCGCAGCAGCAGGCTCACGTACCTGCTGGCCTCGGCGTCGAGGTCGGCGTCCGGCACGGCGCGGGTCAGCAGCCCGATCTGGGCGGCCCGGCCGGCGTCGAAGGTCTCTGCCGGTGAGGAAGTACTCATGCGCCGCCCGGGGCTCCATCCGGCGCAGGCAGGTCACCGCGATGATCGCCGCCGCCGCCCCGATCCTGACCTCGGTGAAGGCAAAGGTGGCCGACTCCGGCGCGATCGCGATGTCGCACGCCGCGATCAGGCCGATGCCGCCGGCCCGGGCGGTTCCGTTGGCCCGGCAGATGACCGGCTTGTCGCTGTCCCAGATCAGCTGCAGGATCTGCGGGAACAAGGCGGCCGCCGCGGCCGGGTGCTGCCTGCTCTCCTTCAGGTCGGCGCCCGCGCAGAACACCGGGCCGGACCCGGTCAGCACGATCACCCGGACGGCCGGATCGGTCAGCGCCCCGGCCAGCGCGTCGTGCAGCTGGGTCAGCAGAGCGGTCGACAGCGCGTTCCGGTTCGCCGGCGAATCCAGCGTGATGGTGGCCAGCTGCCCGGCGGTCTCCCAGCGGACCAGGCCGGTCATTAGGGCACCAGCTCTTCCGGCACCGCCAGGGTGCTCGATGCTGGTCGGCGGGAGCCGGGGTGCTGCCTGTCATGCGTCCTCCTCGGTGACGATGGCCAGCACTTCGCCGGCCTTCCACCTGCGCGCCGGGCTTGACCCGCAGCTCGGCCAGGATCCCGTCGGCGGGCGCCAGGATCAGGTGCTCCATCTTCATCGCCTCCAGCACGAGCACCGGCTGCCCGGCCCGGACCCGCGTCGCCGCTGGACACCTCGGCCCGCACCAGGATGCCGGGCATCGGCGCGAGCAGCGACCCTGGCTCCCCGGCCGGGGCCGGCGCCGGGAGGCGCTCGCCGGGGTCAGGGCGACCGCGCCGAAACCGGAATCCACCCACACGACGCCCCCGGCCCGGGCCACGTCGAACCTGTGCCGCACCCCGAGCCACCTCGAGCAGCACGTGATCGGTGGCCGCGCCGATCACGCCGATACCGTCCCGGTCCGCAGCGCCGGCCAGGTCCGGGTCCGCCATCGCCGGCCTGTTCCGGGCTCCGCCGTCGCCGGCCTGGTCCGGCTGCGCATCGCCGCCCGTCGGCTGCGCCTGGTCCGGCGTCCCGCGCATCGCCGGCCCGTCCCGAGCGGCCCGGCCGCACGATCTCGAACCCGTCCCGGCCCCACAGATAGGCCAGCTCGATCCGCCCGTTCGGGCCGTCGTAGGACCTGCGCTGCGGCTGGGAGACCACATTCCGCCAGCCGCCCGGCAGGCTGGCGCCGACCCGCGTCGGCCGCCCGGGCCGCGACGGCGTCGGCGAGCGCCGCGGCCGCCGCCGACAGCCGGACCGCCGCGTCGCCGGGAGCCAGCCCGGCCAGGTCGTAGCCGGCCAGCAGGGCCGTGTCGGCCTGGCCGGCCAGGAACTGCGGGTGGCGCAGCACGCTGGCCAGCAGGTCGCGGTTGGTGGCCGGGCCGTGGATCCGCGCCCGGTCCAGGGCGCTGGCCAGCCGGCGGGCGGCCGCCCGCCGGGTGGGCGCCCAGGCGATCAGCTTGGCCAGCATCGGATCGTAGTGCGGGCCGATCTCGCTGCCGGACTCGACGCCGGCGTCCAGCCGCAGGCCGCCGTCGCCGCCGGGCACCGTAACCGCGCGTCGACGTCCGGGATACGCAGCAGGTGCATGGCCCCGCCGGCGGGGCGGTAGCCCGCCGCCGGGTCCTCGGCGTAGAGCCTGGCCTCGATGGCGTGGCCGGTCGCGGCGGGCCGGCGCGGCGGCAGGGCCTGGCCCTGGGCGATGGTGAGCTGGAGCGCCACCAGGTCGATGCCGTGCACGCACTCGGTGACCGGGTGCTCGACTTGCAGCCTGGTGTTGAACTCCAGGAAGTAGAACTGGCCGCCGGAGGCGAGCAGGAACTCGGCGGTGCCGGCGCCGGTGTATCCGACGGTCCTGGTCACGGCGGCCGCCGCCGCGAGCAGTTCCTCGCGCAGCTGCGGGCCGACGGCGGGCGACGGCGTCTCCTCGATCACCTTCTGGTACCTGCGCTGGACGGAGCAGTCCCGCTCGGTCAGCGCCCACACCGACCCCTGGGCGTCGGCCAGCACCTGGACCTCGACGTGGCGCGCGCCAGCCAGCAGCGGCTCGCAGAAGACCGTCGGATCGCCGAACGCGGATTGGGCCTCCCGCCGCGCCGCGTCCAGCGCGGCCGGCAGCTCCGGCGGCGCTGCGCACCACCCGCATGCCGCGCCCGCCGCCCCCGCCGGACGCCTTGACCAGCACCGGGAAGGAACTGACCGACTCCGGATCGAGCATCGGCAGCACCGGGACGCCTGCGCCCGCCGCCAGCCGTTTCGAAGTGATCTTTGATCCCATCGCCTCGATCGCGTCCGCCGGCGGCCCGACCCAGGTCAGGCCGGCTTCCGCGACCGCGCGGGCGAAGGCGGCGTCCTCGGCGAGGAAACCGTAGCCGGGATGGAGGGCGTCGGCGCCGGCCGCGACCGCGGCGGCGACGATCGCGGGGCCGTTCAGGTAGGTCTGCGCCGGGCTGGCCCCGGGCAGCCGGACCGCGGCATCGGCCTCGGCGGTATGCGGTGCCGCGCGCATCGGGGTCGGAGAACACCGCCACGCAGCCGATGCCGGCCTGCCGGCAGGTGCGGAAGACCCGGCGGGCGATCTCGCCCCGGTTGGCGACCAGCAGCCTGGTGATCAACTGCGTGCCCGTCACAGCCGGAACACGCCGTAGCCGCCGGTTCCGGCGCAGCTGCCGGCCGCGGACCGCCCAGTTCGGCGCCGCCCAGCCCGGCGGCGCGCTCTGGATGGCCGACAGGCAGATGCCGAGCACCGTCCGGGTGTCCCGCGGGTCGATCACGCCGTCATCGTAGATCCGGCCGGACAGGAAGAAGGCCTGTGACTCGGCCTCGATCTGCTCCGTCACGGCGGCCGCATAGCCGCGTCGGCCGCCTCGTCGTAGGGCTCGCCCCGGGCCGCCGCGGCCTGTCGGCCGACGATCGACAGCACCCCGGCCAGCTGCGCCGGGCCCATCACCGCGGACTTGGCGCTCGGCCAGCTGAACAGGAACCGCGGGTCGTAGGCCCGCCCGCACATGCCGTAGTTGCCGGCCCCGTAGGAGGCGCCGAGCACCACGGTCAGGTGCGGCACCCGGCTGTTGGACACCGCGTTGATCATCAGCGCGCCGTGCTTGATGATGCCGGCCTGCTCGTAGCTGGCGCCGACCATGTAGCCGGTGGTGTTCTGCAGGAACAGCAGCGGGGTCCCGGTCTGGTTGGCCAGCTGGATGAATTGCGCCGCCTTCTGCGACTCCGCGCTGAACAGCACGCCGCGCGCGTTGGCCAGGATCCCGATCGGGTAGCCGTGCAGCGCGGCCCAGCCGGTCACCAGGCTGGTCCCGTACAGCGGCTTGAATTCGTCGAAGTCGGAGCCGTCGGTGATCCGGGCGATGACCTCGCGCGGATCGAACGGGACCTTCAGGTCCTCGGGCACGATCCCGAGCAGCTCGTCCTCGCTGCAGGCCGGCGGGACCGGCGGCCGGGTCGGCGGCTGGCCGAGCTTGCGCCAGTTCAGCCGGGCCACGATCGACCGGCCGATCCGTAGCGCATCGTGCTCGTCGGCGGCGAGGTAGTCGGCCAGGCCCGAGCTGCGCGCGTGCATCCGCCCGCCGCCCAGCGACTCGTCGTCGGACTCCTCGCCGGTGGCCATCTTGACCAGCGGCGGGCCGCCCAGGAACACCTTGGCCCGGCCTTCGACCATCACCACGTAGTCGCTCATCCCCGGCACGTAGGCACCGCCGGCGGTGGAGTTGCCGAAGACGAGCGCGATCGTCGGGATCCCGGCCGCCGACAGCCGGGTCAGGTCCCGGAAGATCTGGCCGCCCGGGATGAAGATCTCTTTCTGGGTGGGCAGGTCGGCGCCGCCCGACTCGACCAGGTTGATCAGCGGCAGCCGGTTGCGCAGCGCGATCTGGCCGGCCCGCAGCGACTTGCGCAGGGTCCAGGGGTTGGATGACCCGCCGCGGACCGTCGGGTCGCTCGCCGACAGCATGCATTCGGTGCCCTCGACCACGCCGATGCCGGTCACCACGCTGCCCCCGACGTTGAACTCGGTGCCCCAGGCGGCCAGCGGGGACAGCTCGAGGAACGGCGAGTCCGGGTCGATGAGCAGCTCGATCCGTTCCCGCGCGGTCAGCTTGCCGCGGTCGCGGTGCCGCTCGGTGTACTTCGGGCCACCGCCCGCCACGGCCTTCGCCTGCTCGGCGTCAAGCTCAGCCAGGCGGGCGAGCATCGCCGCGCGCCTGGTTGCGTACTCCGCTCCGCGGGTGTCGAGGGCACTGGTGAGGACGGTCACATGCCGAACGATATTCGCCCGGTGTGCACGGCCACCAGGCGCGGTCCCGACGAGGCGGATCGCGGCCAGGCCGCCCGCCCGATCGGCATGCTCGCCCGATCGGCATGCTCAGATGCGGGCGACCTTGATCCGCTCCGCCCGAGGCCGCTCCGGCTCCTCGGTGAGGCGGGTCAGGTCATCGACGTCGCTGGTGAGCAGGACCACCGGCCGTGGCTGGGCCAGCGCCACCACGGCGACCAGCGCATCAAGGGCACTGCGGTGCCCGGACATCCCGGCTCGGCCGAGCAGCTCCCCAGCCGCGCGTCCTTGCTGTGCTCCGATCGGAACCACGGTGAGCTTGGCCAGCAGGCGATGCAGGGGAGCGTCCCTGGGTTCGCCGCGCAACACCTCGCTGAGCGTTGATGCCGCGGTGAGGATGACTCCTTTCGCCTCACGGGCATCCTCGAAGAATGACCGGGCCAGGCTGGATCCGTATGCGAGCTGCACAAGGCCCTCGGCGTCGAGGACTAGAGCTGGGCCTACTCTTCCTCGTAGTCTGGCCACTCTCGCCTCGTCTGCTTGCGGATCTCCGCTGGAATGGGCCCGTACTCGGACTCAAGCTCTGCGGAGAGTTCGCCGAGCAGATCCAGCCTGATCTTCTCTTGCACGGCATCCGAGACATACCCGCTGAACCCGCCCGCGCCGGTCCGCGCGCGCACCGCGTCAGCCAGCCCTTCGGGCATCGAGACGCTCACCTTTCGCACCTTCCCTCCGTGTAGCCGTGAGCTGTTAGCCACATCGATCTCAATGGGCATGATCGCGGCGATGGACCTGACGACCTCCTGGCGCGGCGCGTTGGCTAGCGCCCGCCGGAGAGCGTCTTCAAGCACGCTCAGATCGCGGCGCGAAGCTGCGGCGCCAGGTCCGATCTGGTCCACATGGCGATGCTACCACTGGTAGTAAGGTTCTGGTGAATGCTTTATTTGCTTGCGATGAGGCGGGGCGCGCCCAGCGATGACGGCGGCTGTGTGGTGATCCCGTTCGCCTGGCGGCGTGATGGCAGCCGGGGAACGATGCGGCTGGGACTGGCCGGCGACCGGATCACGAGCATGACGGTTACGTTCGCCTGACCCTGGCCGGGCCCTGCGCGCGGCGGCTGCCGTGGCCCCGCTATTCCGTTGACAGCCTGTATGGCCACGTGCGAGTGGTCATCCCGTGGCTGCCCGTCGGCGGTATCGCGCTGGCCTGCCTCGTGATCGCGCTGCTCGCGAGCGTCATCCCGGCGGCGATAGCACTGCGCCGCCGACCGGCCGACCTGGCCGGGGCGCCGGAATGAGCGGCCGGACCGGCCCGCAGCGGACGGCCCGCGGCCAGCTCAGCGGAGGACCTCTTCGAGCTGGTCGAGCGCCCAGTCCAGGTCGGTTTCGCTGATCACCAGCGGCGGGGCCAGCCGGACACAGCTGCCGTGGGTGTCCTTGGCGAGCACACCGCGCGCCGCGAGCCGCTCGCACGCTTCCCGGCCGCCCAGCGAGACCAACTCGATCCCGGCCCACAGGCCGCGGCCGCGCACCTCGCGCACCGCGGCCTGGGGCAGGGCCTCGAGCCGGTCGTGCAGATGCGCGCCGAGCTTGGCCGAGCGTTCCTGGAACTCGCCGGTGGACAGCATCGCGATCACCTCCCGGGCGATCGCGCAGGCCAGCGGATTGCCGCCGAAGGTGGAACCATGCTGGCCGGGCTTGTACACGCCCAGGATGTCGCTGGAGGACACCATCGCCGACACCGGCACGATGCCGCCGCCGAGCGCCTTGCCCAGCAGGTAGGCGTCCGGCACGACGTCCTCGTGCTCGCAGGCGAAGGTCAGGCCGGTCCGGCCGAGCCCGCTCTGGATCTCATCGGCGACCATCAGCGCGCCCCACCGCGTGCACGTCTCGCGCACGCTGGCCAGGAACCCGGCCGGGGGGACGAGCACGCCCACCTCGCCCTGGATCGGCTCCACCAGCACCGCCACGACCCGCTCGTCCATGGCCGCGGCGAGCGCCTCGGCGTCCCCGTAGCCGACGATGCGGAAGCCGGGCGTGTACGGGCCGAACGAGGTGCGCGCGTCGTCATCGGTGGAGAAGCTGATGATCGTCGTGGTACGGCCGTGGAAGTTGCCGCTGAAGGCCACGATCACGGCCTCATCGGCGGGCACGCCCTTGACTTCATAGCCCCACTTGCGGGCGGTCTTGACCGCGGTCTCCACCGCCTCGGCGCCGCTGACCATGGGCAGCACCATCTCCATGCCCGCCAGCGCGGCCAGCTCGGCGCAGAACGGGCCGAACTGGTCGTGATCGAACGCGCGGCTGACCAGGGTGACCCGGTCCAGCTGCCGCTGCGCGGCGGCGATCAGGCGCGGATGCCGGTGCCCGAAGTTGATCGCCGAGTAAGCGGCCAGCATGTCGACGTAGCGCCGGCCCTCGACGTCGGTCACCCAGGCCCCCTCGCCCTCGGCGATGACGACGGGTAGCGGGAGGTAGTTGTGCGCGCTGTGCGCGGCCGACTGGGCTCGCAGCCGGGCGGTCGCCCCGGCGGGGTTCTGTGACATCTCGCCGTCTCCTTTTAGTGCCTCAGCTCAAGGGTGCAGCATTTCGGGCCGCCGCCCGCCTTGAGCAGCTCGGAAAGATCGACGGGAACCGGCTCGAAACCAGCGGCCCCGATGGTGGCGGCCAGCCCGGCCGCCCGCGCGGGCAGCACGACATGGCGGCCGTCGCTGACCGCGTTCAGGCCGAGCACCTCGGCGTCGGCCTCCTTGGCCTCGATGAGCTCGGTGAAGTGGGCGGCCAGGGCCGCCTGGCCCGCTTCGTCGAAGGCCGCCGGGTAAAAGGCGGCCGCCCCGGCCGCCCAGTACGCACAGCGCGGTGTCGAGGTGATAGAAGCGCGGGTCAACCAGGCGCACGCTGATCACCGGCAGGCCGAAGAGCTCCTCGAGGTCGCTGGTCACCTCGGGGTGGCTGCGGAACCCGTGGCCCGCGATGATCGCGGTCTCGGCGAACAAGATGTCTCCCTCGCCTTCGTTGACGGTGCGCGGTTCCCTGACGGTCTGGAAGCCGCTGCGCCGGAACCAGTCGAGGTAGGCCGTACCCTCCGCGGCTCGCTGCGGGTACCTGAACCTGGCGCCCAGTACCTTTCCGCCGATCACAGTACCCCCGTTGGCCGCGAAGACCATGTCGGGCAGTCCCGGGCGGGGATCGATGACGTGCACCGTATGGCCGAGCCCGGCCAAGACCGCGTGCAGCTGCTGCCACTGGCTCATGGCCCGGGCCGAGTCGACGGGCACGGCCGGGTTCATCCACGGGTTGATCGCATAATCCACCGCAAAATGCTCGGGCGGGCACATCAGGTAGGTCCTGGTGCGCCGCGCCGGGGCCCGGCGCGCGGCGGAGTGCATCTGGGGCATGGCTCCCGTCCGTGGGGGTTGATGTGGCCTGGTGGTGATCTCGTCCGATCAAGCGTAGAAGCCACCGGGGGCGGGCTGGGCAGGCTACTCATGCACGTCGGCGGCGATTCGTTGCGCAGATTGCGGCTGGGCATGCGAATTGTTGCGCCCGGCAGGCCGGGCTGCGCGGTGGCGGTTTCGCGGCCTCGCGGCTCAGCTGCGCGGCCCGGACGTCCAGGCCTGGCCGTCGGGGGTGTCGCTGACGATCACGCCGATCGCGGCCAGCTCGTCACGGAGGCGGTCGGCGGTGGCCCAGTCGCGGGCCGCCCGGGCCGCGCGGCGCTCGGCCAGCTTCTGCGCGGCTCCGCCGGGCAGCGGGGGCGGCGCGGCCACCCGCCCGATGTCGGCGGCCAGATCCAGCCCGAGCACCTGATCGGCGTGTACGAACGTTTCGAATTTCGATCCCGCCGGTATCTGCGGATCCTTTTCCAGCGACCGCAGCGTGGCCAGCGCCGCCCGGGTGTCCAGGTCATCGTCGAGGCCCGCCGCCAGCTGGCCGGTCACCTCCGCGCACATCGGCCGGCTGGGCGAGGCGGCCCAGCTGGCGACCTGCTCGCGCCACCGCCGCAGCGTCGCATCGGCGGCGGCCAGCGTGTCCCAGGTGAGGTTCAGCTGCTGCCGGTAATGGTGCTCGAGAAAGGCCAGCCTGGCCGCGAGCGGGTCGAGGCCGTTGGCGGCGAGATCGGCGACCAGCACCACATTGCCCGTCGACTTGGCCATCTTGCGGCCCTCGAACAGCAGGTGCTCACCGTGCACCCAGTGCCGGACAACCTCGTGGCCGGCCACCGAGTTGGACTGGGCTCGCTCATCCTCGTGGTGCGGGAAGCGCAGGTCGATGCCGCCGGTGTGGATGTCGATCACGTCGCCGAGATAGTGCAGCGACATCGCCGAGCACTCGGTATGCCAGCCGGGGAAGCCGGTGCCCCACGGCGCGGCCCAGGTCAGCTCCCGGCCTTCCGGCGCGCCCTTCCACAGCGCCCAGTCGGCGTGGAATCGCTTCCGCGGGTCGGTCGCCCCGCCCGAGCGGTGTCCGGGCCGCAGCCGGTCGAGGCTGTTACCGGACAGCTCGCCATAGCTGGGAAAGGACCGTGCGTCGAAATACACGTTGCCGCCGTCGGCGGGGTAGGCGTGCCCGGTGTCGATCAGCTTCGCGATCATGTCGATCATCAGGCCGATGGCCTGCGATGCGCGTGGCTGGTCGTCGGCCGGATGGATGTTCAGCGCCAGGCAGTCAGCGGCGAACGCGTCCTGGTAGCTGCGCGCTACGTCCAGGGCCGTCCGGCCCTCCGCCCGGGCCTGCGCGAGGATCTTGTCCTCACCGCCGGGGTCGAGCTGGCCGTCCTCGGCGAGGTGGCCGACGTCGGTGATGTTCTGGCAGCTGACCACGGTCAGCCCGTGCCGCGCCGCTACCCGCCTGATCAGGTCGGCGAGCAGGTAGGTGCGCATATTGCCGAGGTGGGCGTACCGGTAGACGGTCGGCCCGCATGAGTACATCCGCAGCAGTCCCCGGCCGGCCGGCTGGATCGGCTCCACCTGCCTGGTCCGCGTGTCGAAGAGCCGGAACATGGGCCCAGCCTAGGAGAGCGGCCCGGAGCGCGCGCCGGGATCGTATTCGACCGGAGCGAAGAGGCGTCCATCGGCTGGTGAGACGAGCAGCGGTGCCGGCGGCCCTGGCGGCCTCGATCAGGCGAGGGCGGCCAGCCTCGATACCGCAGCCTCGATCCGCTCGTCGGTAGCGGTCAGCGCCACCCGGATGTGCCGGGCGCCCGCCGGGCCGTAGAACTCGCCGGGCGCCACCAGGATGCCCGCCCCGGCCAGCACCCCGACCGAGTCCCAGCAGTCGCGGTCCGGGTGCGACGCCCACAGGTAGAGCCCGGCCTCGGAATGCTCGACCGCCCAGCCGGCTGCTTCCAGCGCGGGCCGCAGCGCGCCGCGCCGCGCCGCGTACCTGGCGCGCTGCCCGGCGGCATGGGCGTCGTCCTGCAGGGCGGCTGTCATCGCGGCCTGAACCGGCCCGGGCACCATCATCCCGGCATGCTTGCGGATCTCCAGCAACACGCTGATCAGCTCGGGATCTCCGGTCACGAAGCCAGCCCGGTAGCCGGCCATATTGGACCGCTTGGACAGCGAATGCACCGCGAGCAGCCCCTGATGCGAACCCTCGCACACCCCGGGGTGCAGCACCGAGACCGGCTCGGCGTCCCAGCCGAACTCGATGTAGCACTCATCAGCCGCGACGATCGTGCCCCGCTCCCTGCCCCAGGCCACTACCTTGCGCAGGTGCTCGGGGGGCAGCACCCGGCCGGACGGGTTGGCGGGCGAGTTCAGCCAGGTGAGCCGGACCGGCGCCGGGCCGACTGCGGTGAGTCCGTCGGTCGCGACCGGCCTGGCCCCGGCCAGCCGGGCGCCCGCGTCGTAGGTCGGGTAGGCCAGTTCCGGATGGACCACCAGGTCACCGGGACCGCAGCCCAGCAGCGTCGGCAGCCAGGCGATCAGTTCCTTGGTGCCGATCACCGGCAGCACCGCATGGTCCGCGACCCGCACGCCCAGGCGGCGCGCCAGCCACCCGGCCGCGGCCGCGCGCAGCGTGGCGGTCCCGGCGGTGGCCGGGTAGCCAGGGGAGTCCGACGCGGCCGCCAGGGCGTCGGCGACGACGCGCGGGACCGGGTCGACCGGGGTGCCCACGGACAGGTCGACGATCCCGCCGGGGTGGGCCAGGGCCAGCTCCCGGTGGGGCCCCAGCCGGTCCCAGGGGAATTGCGGCAGCCGGGCCGAGATGGTCAGCGTCAGTGCTCTTCGGCTTGCGGCGGAAGCGCGGCCACGATGGGGTGATCCTTGGCGATCTTCCCGGTCTTCGCGGCACCACCGGGCGAGCCGAGGTCCTCGAAGAACTCCACGTTCGCCTTGTAGTAGTCCTTCCACTGGTCGGGAACGTCATCTTCGTAGAAGATCGCCTCGACCGGGCACACCGGCTCGCACGCGCCGCAGTCCACGCATTCGTCCGGATGGATATAGAGCATCCGCTCGCCCTCGTAGATGCAGTCGACGGGGCATTCCTCGATGCATGCCCGGTCAAGCACATCGACGCAGGGCTGGGCGATGATGTACGTCACGTCCGCACTCCTCTTCGGTTCAGGCCTTGATGGCCTGCGCCGGCCTTGGCCCGTGGGCCGGGGCCCATAATCCAGTATCGCGCTGCTGACCGGGTTGAAGTCCCAGGTACCGCGGGATCGCAGGCTATCAGCCGAGCTCCAGCTCTCCGGGCGGGGCGGGGGACCGGTCGCGGGTCCAGCCCGCCGAGCCGCTGGCCGCGGTCCACCGGTAGCCGGCGTACCGCACGGCATCAATATCGTATTGCTGGGCGTGCGCCACCAGCCAGGCGGCCACCGCCCAGCCGGACGCTGCGCTGGGCGGCCGGATCGTCATCCGCGGATCGCTGGCGGCCCGCACCGGCAGCGGCCCGAACGTCTTGGCCAGCTCGGCGCCGATGGCCTGCTGGCGGGGCCGGGCGCCGATGCCCGAGCCGTACCAGCACCACACCGAGCGCGGGGTCTGCCCGGTAAACGCGATCGCCATGCCGGTGGCCATCGGCGCGTACTGGTTGTAAGCGTAGCCGTCGGCGCTGTGCTGCACGGCCTGCGCGGCCTTGTACACCGGCAGCTTGAGGTACTTGTGCACCCTGGTGAGCGCCTCGAAGAACTTGGTGGTCGCGTAGACGGGATCGATGAGCAGCCGCCGCGGGCCCCAGCCCTCCGACGGCCGTTGCTGGAACACCCCGACCGAATCGCGGTCGCCGAAGGCGAGGTTGGTCAGTTTCGATTCCTGGAGGGCGGCCGCGTACGCGACGGTGACCGCGCGCGGTGGCAGTGCCTTGTGCTGGGCCACGCCCGCGATCGTGGCCGCGATACCTGCCTGGTCAGTGTCCAGCGCGACCACGCCCTGGCCGGTAGTGCGGGCATCGCAGCCGCTGCTGGCCAGCAGCGGCTGCACATGCCGGAACGCCAGGTACAAGCCGGTCCCGGTGGCCAGCAGCAGCAGGATGGTGACCCCGGAGACGCCGCGCCGGAACCTGCGCGACCTTCTTGCCGGGCCAGCCGAACTCCTCACGACACCAGAAGCTACCCGCTGCGCTGAACCGCTAGGCTCGCTCGCCATGAACCGGTCTCAGCAGCCCCCCGCAGGCGGGCCCCCATCCCCGCCCCCCCGCGGCGCCGGCCGGGCTTCGTCTGTGCTGCCTGCCGTCATCGACGAGCTGTGGGCGGCGCGGGCCGCCTGACCCCGGAAGACGAGCAGGCCCGGACGGTCGTGATCGCGGCGGTCGACGCGATCGACGCCGGGCAGGCCCGGGTGGCCTGGCCGGATGAGGTCAGCGGCGAGATCGTGGTCGACGAGCGGGCCAAACGCGCCATCCTGCTGGCCTTCCGCCTGCTCCCGATGGTCCGTTCGCAGGTGGGCGACTTCCGGTATCACGACCGGGTCCCGCTCACCGCGCACCTCGACGGCGTGCGCGCGGTGCCGGGCGCCATCGTCCGGTGGGGGGCCTATGTCGCGCCCGGCGCCGTGCTGATGCCCTCGTTCGTCAACATCGGCGCCTACGTCGACTCCGGCACGATGGTCGATACCTGGGCGACCGTCGGCTCCTGCGCGCAGATCGGCAAGAACGTGCACCTGTCCGGCGGGGTCGGCATCGGCGGAGTGCTCGAGCCGCCGAATGCCATCCCGGTAGTCGTCGAGGAGGACGCGCACATCGGGTCCCGGAGCATGGTCGTCGAAGGTGCCCGGGTCCGCCAGGGCGCGGTGCTCGGCGCGGGCACCATCTTGACCAGGACCACGCACGTGATCGACGTGGAGACCGGGGAGGAGCTGCCCCGCGGGGAGGTGCCCGCCTGGTCGGTCTGCGTGGGCGGCACCCGGCCGCGCAAGTTCCCGGGCGGCGAGTTCGGGATGCCGTGCGTGCTGGTGCTCAAGCGGCTGCCCGCGGGGAACGCGCACGACAAGGCCGCCCTGAACGAGATCCTTCGCGACCACGGGGTGACCGGCTGATCAAGGGCCAGCCGCTCCCGGCGCGGTCGATATGCAGACCCATTAATAACGGGGTCGCAACATAGCCGGATCCTCGCCTCAACTGTGCCTCGGACTGTACCGCGGCGGCCATAGACCTCTTGGCTATTCGCGATGTATCTTGACCTCGTGGACCAGCTAACGCGTGACGACATCGCCGCCGCGGCGGCCGCGCACTCCGAACTCGGCCGGGACTATGACGGTGCCGTGGCCGAGGGCCTGGTCGAGCGGATCGGGGCCGAGATCGACAAGCGGGTGGACGCCAGGCTCGGCCAGCTGGCCTCGGGCAACCGGCCCCCTGTTCCGGCACCGGCACCGGCGCCCGGCGTCAGCCCCGCTCACCGCACCAACGCGGCGTCCGTGAGCCTGGCCCTCGGCTCCATGGGGCTGGGCCTGCTTGCCTCGCTCGCGGTACTCCAGAGCCACGGACTTGCTCGGGGGGACTCTCCAGGCCAGATCATCCTGGTCGCGCTGATCTGGATCGTCATCGGGATCACCAACGTCGCCTACGCCCGGCGCAACTGAACCTGCCCGAGCCCGCCGCCCATTCTCAAGGCCTGACCGCCAGCAGGCGGACCCGAGTCCCCGCCGGACCAGCGCGTACCTTTGGTGATCGTGAACGCGCAACCCGAACCGCGCCGTCGGCTGCGCCGCCAGGGCCCGGCCACGCTTCGCGGCAAGCACATCCCGCAGACGACCACCGACCAGCGGCTGCTGGACCGGCGCGGCCCCAGCGACTGGGTACACACCGATCCCTGGCGCGTGCTGCGGATTCAGGCCGAATTTGTCGAGGGTTTCGGGCTGCTTGCGGAGCTGGGCCCGGCCGTATCGATTTTCGGCTCGGCGCGGACCGGGCCTGGCACCCCCGAGTACGAGCGCACCGAGCGCATTGCCGCCGGGCTGGCGCAAGCGGGCTACGCGATCATCACCGGCGGCGGCCCGGGCATCATGGAGGCCGCGAACAGAGGCGCCTTGCTGGCCAACGGCGTGTCGGTGGGGCTGGGCATCGAGCTCCCGCTGGAACAGGGCCTCAATGACTACGTGGAGATCGGCCTGGAGTTCAGGTACTTCTTCGTCCGCAAGATGATGTTCGTCAAGTACTCACAGGCCTTCGTGGTCTTGCCAGGTGGTTTTGGCACCCTGGATGAACTGTTCGAGGCGATCACGCTGGTCCAGACCGGCAAGATCACGAAGTTCCCCATCGTCCTGGTCGGCCAGGACTACTGGTCCGGGCTCCTGGACTGGATCGAGAACACCATGGTTCCCGAAGGCAATATCGCCTTCGGCGACATGCAACTGCTCCAGGTGGCCGACGATCCGGCCGAAGTCGTCCAGATCATCAAGACAGCGCACCACCATTCCCGGATGATCGACGGCAGCTGACCGCTCAGACCACCCAACTCCAGCGGAGCTAGGCGAGCCCGCGGATCGTGCGGGCGGGTCGGCGGGTGCCACGTACCGAGGCGGTCATGTCCAGCGCGCGCCGCACCGGCACCGGATGGCGGGTGCGCACCACGCGCGCGCCCAGCCAGGAACTGAGCGCCGCTACCGCGACGATTCCGGCTTCGTCGGCCAGCGTGGATTCGGTCGGCTCGCGGTCAGTGTGGCCGCCGTCACCTGGGCGATCGATGTGGGCTGGGGGATTGCTGTCAGCCGGGTCGCGTCCTGCCTGGTTGTGCCGCGTGGCCAAGTCGGCGGCATGATCGGCATCGACCAGGGCCGCCAGGCCGGCCTGGCTGACCGCGGGCACCGCCGCGGGCAGCACGTCAACCAGGATGTGGTCGGCCGGTATCCCGCTGTCCATGGCGGCCTCCGCGCTGGGGCAGAGGAGCAGCGCTCCGGTTAGCCGGGCGGCAGTCGCGTCGCGCATGACGTCGGCTGGCGCCCGCCGCGCAGACGGGAATCCCAGGGTGCCGCGACCGGAACGCCGTGATCATCTCGGCGGGTGCGGCAGTGAGGTCTACCAGGTCGGCACCGGCAGCAACGGCGGCCGATGCCTCGGCCAGGTCGCCTGCCACCGCCATGAGAACGGTGCCCGGCGGCAGCCGAGCGGTTCCGGCACTCATCACCATGCGCCCGAGCATGGCACGATTCATATTGTGCCCATAGTTCTGCTCGCCGTAGCCGCCGTCATCCTGGGCGGAGTAGTCGTCGCTGCGCTAGGCCGTGGCGGTGAGCTGGTGGCGTTTGCGTCCGATCGGCCGCCATTCGACCCTGACATCGCGACCGCGGCCGACGTCGTGCTGCTCCGTCCGCCCTCGGCGCTGTGGGGGTACAGCGTGCAGGCGACCGACGAAGCGCTCAACCGGATAGCCCAGGCCGTCACCGAGCGTGATGTCGAGATAGCCGCTTTGCGGCGGCAGCTGGGGGAGATGCGGATGGCGGCGGGTCAGGGACCGGCGGAGGATGTGGCCCCGTCCACGAGCCCGTTGCCTGCCGTCGGCCAGATTCCCGGGGTCGGCCCGCGTTCATGGGATGATCCGGCGCGCTGGGAGTACCCGGCGTTGGGCGACCCGCCGGCCCCGGGCGACAGGCCGACGATGGACGACACGCCGACGATGGACGACAGGCCGGCCACGGGCGACCGGCCGCCCGGTGAGGTTGCGGCACCAGGCTGGGCGCGAGAACTGCGCCCGGCCTCCGAGCCGCACGCAAGTGCGCTATGGCCGGTCAGTCCCGCGCCGCCCGCGCCGCCCGGGACGGCCTGGCCGGTCACCTCCCGTCAGGAGCCAGACGTGACGCGGCCTGGCGGGTTGCCCCCGGCCAGGGGCCTTCGCGCACTGAGTGAGGCTGACGCATCCGGTGATACTGGCGTGGTCTCCAGTGCCGGCGTGATGAGCGGCCCGGCTGTGGCTGGCGATTCTGGTCCGGCTGGCGGTCCGGGGGATGGTTCCAGTCCGGGGGGCGGTTCCGGTCCGGCGGCAGCTGGTGACTCCGGTCCGGGGGATTTGGCCAGCTCAGGGAGTGGACCACGGCCGCGCGACGGCCAGCGGCCTACTGGCCCGCGCCCGAGCCCGTTCCGAAGCAGCATGATGGGTCCGCCAGGCAGCCAGACTCGGCAGGGGTCCTGGTCGGCCTGGGAGCGGCAAGATCAGCCAGGCCAGCCGGCGGGTCAGCCGGGCCAGGCGGGCCAGCCGGCTGAGCCACCGCCGGGACCGCTCGGTCAGGGAAGTACGCAGCGCCAGGCGGGTCCCGGGGAGCTGTCGGGCGTTCCGGGTCAGCAGGATGCCTGGTCGGCCACCGAATCTGAGCCCGAGGCGTCATCTGGCCCGGTGGAAGGTGGTGACGGCGGGTGACCGCGGCTAGGCCGGGGGCGGCGGCTGGGCCTGACGGTCGGCTGCGCTGCCCGTGGGCCCTGGGCACCGCGGAGTACCTCGCCTATCACGACGAGGAGTGGGGCTGTCCCGTCCGCGACGACACGGGCATGTTCGAGCGACTCAGCCTGGAGGCCTTCCAGTCCGGGCTGTCCTGGCTGACGATCTTGCGTAAGCGGGAGAATTTCCGTTCTGCCTTCCATGGGTTCAACATCAGCGCCGTGGCCGAGTACGGCCCTGACGATGTGGCCAGGCTGCTGGCCGATCCTGGCATCGTGCGCAACCGGGCCAAGATCGCGGCGGTGATCGGCAATGCCCGGGCCGCCCTCGGGCTGCCTGATGGCCTGGCCTCGCTGGTCTGGCGGCATGCCAGCGACCGGGTCAGCGCGCCGGACACGCTCGCCGATGTGCCGGCCTGGACGCCGGAATCGAAGGCGCTGGCCGCCGAGCTCAGACGGCACGGGTTTCGTTTCACCGGCCCTGTGACGGCCTATGCGACGATGCAGGCCTGCGGGGTGGTGGATGATCATCTGAGCGGATGCTTCCGCCGCGCGGCCTACTCGGCCTGACCGGCGGGCTGATCGTCAATTACCTGCGCGTTCGCCGGTTCACTTCGGCTCGGATGGGCAAGGCGGATAATCTCGGGCAATCACTCCCCTACCTGGTCACTAGCGGCGGAGCCGTCGCGTGCCGGTCATGCCAGAATGTGACTAACGACATATTGGAGGAGAAAATGTCCGAAGCCGAGGAGGTTCCCCCCGGCGTCGACCCCACCACGCCGACCACAGCCCGGCTTTATGACTTCTACCTCGGCGGGACGGCCAACTTCGAGGCTGACCGGGCCATGGCTCGGCGCATGCATGAGTTCGTGCCCGAAATCTCCGAGGGGGCGTGGGCTAATCGCGGTTTCCACCAGCGGGCGGCCCTGTGGATGGCCGAGCGCGGCGTGCGCCAATTCCTAGACATCGGCGCTGGCCTGCCTACCCAGGGCAATACTCACGAGGTGGTCCTCAAGTACTCGCCGGACGCCCGGGTCGTGTACGTGGACATCGATCCGATGGTCACCGCGCATGCTGCCGCGTTGCTCACCGGGGGTGACAGCACCGCGTTTGTCCGGGCCGACTTGCGCGACCCCGATGCCATCCTGCGCAGCCCCGAGCTGCGCAAGCTCATCGACTTCACCGAGCCGGTCGGCCTGCTGATGACGGCGGTCATGCATTTCGTCACCGACGCCGACGATCCGTGGGGGCTCGTCGGCCGCTACGTGGCCGTCCTGGCTCCGGGTAGCTACCTGGCGCTATCCCACCTGACGCTGGACAGCAAGCCGCGCCGGGCGGTCGAGGGCGGGAGCGAGCTGTACAACCGGATGCCGGAGAACGTCGCGTTGCGCTCGAAGGCTGACATCGCGCGGTTCTTTACTGGCCTGGAGATCCAGCCGCCCTACGAGGGCGCCGAGGCTGAGCTCACCTTCGTCGGCACTTGGGGTGCGGTGGACGCCGATCTGGCCGACAGCGACGGATCGCGGTGGCTCTACTGCGCGGTAGCCAGGCGGCCATGACGGGGAAGCCCACCGTGGCGGCGCTCGGCATCGATCCGGAAGCGCAGGTCTGGGCGCGCTCGGGCGCCGGCGGGGACGCCATTGAGGTGGCCTTTGTGCGCGAGCCCACCCTGGTCAGCGGCGAATGGGTGCTGATGCGCGTGGCGGCCGACCCGGGCCGCCGGGTGCTGGTGTTCGACCGGCACGAGTGGGAGTGCTTCCTGGACGGGGCCAGGAAAGGCGAGTTCGACATCCCCACTGGTTAGGCCGGTGCTCGGGCCACTGGGCCGCGAGCGGTGCCGTTCCGCCTGCCGATCCGGCGAACCGCGTATACACGATTGTTAGCAACAAAGTTTGTGATTCACAACTTATTCAGGTCTATGCTAAAAGTGACATCTCGTGCAGGAGGAGACCGCATGAGCGATGACGCCTACGGTGCGACCGTGGCCAAGCGCCGGTTGTCCCGCCGTCTCGCCGAACTGCGCGTTGCCCGTGGCTACACGGCCAACCATGTGTGCGACATGCTGAACTGGGGGCGCGGCAAGGTCGGCCGGTTCGAGGCCAACCAGTGGCGGCGTCCTGAGATGAGCGACATCCGGGATCTGCTGCGCATCTACGAGGTGGATGTCGCGGAGCAGGAAGAACTCGAGGAACTCGCGATGCGGGCCAGGAACCGGCCCTGGTGGCGGGACTACCCGGAGGTATTCGATAACGAGTTCCCCGGTTTTGAGGCGGACGCCGTCCGGATTCGGGTGTTCATGCCGCTAGTGATTCCCGGGCTGCTGCAGACGCCTGACTACGTGGACGCGCTCGTGCGGACCGGGGCACGATCCCCGGCCTGGCGGCGGCGCGCGGTGGAAACGCGGCTGCGCCGCCAGGAGATCCTCAACCGGACCGACGAACGGCTGCCGACGCTGAAGGCAGTGATCACCGAGGCGGCGCTGATGTACCGCTGGGGGAGCCGGGCCGAGCGGCGCGATCAGGTGGCGCATCTCGCTGACCTGAGCCTCCGGCCGGACGTGCAGCTATATCTGCAGCGGTTCGCCGACGGGCCGCCCCAAGGCGTCTTCTCCACCGTCAACATCTTCGATTTTCCCGATGGTGAGCCCAGTCTCGTCTATACCGAGACCGATTACATGATCCAGGAGGTGAGCGATAGCGAGGAGGTAAGCAGCTACGTCGAAGCCTTCGACAGAACGGTCGACGCGGCGCTTGAGCCCGCAGATACAACGATCTACCTCAAGCAATTCGCAGAACGGCTGGAGTGACAATGACCGACCTGTCTCAAGCTGCCTGGCACAAGGCCAGCCGCAGTAACGCAGCAAATGGTGGCTGCGTGGAAATCGCAGCAAATTTCGAGGATGTCGTGGCCGTCCGCGACAGCAAGCGCCCTGAGGGCGGCGCGCACGTCGTGGGCCGGGCAGCCTTTGCCGCCTTTCTGGCGGACGTGAAGTCGGGCCGTTACGACCTCGACGTGGTGGTCCCGGCAGGCTGAGCCCGCCGGAGCCGGGCGCACCGAGGTCGAGCGCGCCCCCGAGCGCGCCCTGAACCCGCCACTGGTAGCGTGCGGCGGAGGAAACCGCTGGGCTGTCCCCCGGCGGTCTCCTCCACCGCACCGCCTGTCTCAAGCCGCGACGGGTAGCTGCTTGGCGGCCCGCCGCGAGGATTACTGTACACGTCCGGTAGAGGCCGGGATGGGGCGAGTTTTCGGGGCTATAGCGTTTGGCGGCAGCCGCGCGGGCGGGCTGGGCGCGAGCTGGCCCAGATCCCATTATGCGGACCATTTCGTGGGTTGCCATTGCGAAGAGGGGCAAACGACTCATAATCTGTGTTTCACGGATGCCTAACTCGGGAAGGCGGGGGAGCATGCTACCGTCGCCGGCCGAGAGCGGGCCGGAGCGCACTGGGTCATCTGGTCGGTCGGCCGCCGACGGTGCGTTTCTCGCTGCGCCCGTCGCCGAGGCCGTTGACATTGCCTCGGCGCGGCTGGTCCAGCCGAGCATCCGGTCCGGAGGCTGTTTCACCAGGCCCCTGCCGCTCGACCCGACGTGCTCGGCGGCGGCCCGGCGTTTCTTCCGCGAGGCGGTAGCTGGTCTCGATCTGTCTGCTGACCTGGTCCATGACGGCATCACGATGGCCAGCGAACTGGCCGCCAACACCCTGCACGCCGACGGAAACGTAGAGTTTCGCGGCGGCACCCAGCGGCCGGTGAGCGGCTGCCCGGAGTTCTGGCTTTACGTACGCGGCCAGGGCTCCCGATGCGAGCTGATCTGCAAGGTCTTCGACTCCGATCCGGGGTGGGAGCGGGGCAGCCTGCCCGACATCAATGCGCGGACCGCTGAGTCGGTCAGCGGCCGCGGGCTGCAGGTGGTGGCCGGGCTGTCCGCGGGCCAGTGGGGGGCCCATCTGAGCCGCGGCAGGCTCGGCTCCTGGAAGGTGCCGGGCAAGGCGGTCTGGTTCGCCGTGCGGGTACCGCCCGGGTCCGCGCTGGCGCGGATTCGCCGCGCCGGCCCCAGTCCCGTCGAAGCGGTCGGGGAGCTTGAGGCCATGCTTACCGAGCGGGGCCTGGGCAGCCGGCTGGTCCGCGCCGACGAGCCCGCGGTCGCCATGTCAGTGCTGTCGGTCAGCCGAGACCTGACCGTGTGGTGTCACGGCGGGACCGCCTCCTGGCGGCGCCAGAACAGCGGCTACGAACGGTACCCGTTGTCCGACCTCGTCGACATCGCCGAGCGGGTGGTCTGCGCGCACGAGGAATTGCTCGCCCCGGCCGCCGCAGCCGCCGGAGGTTAGGCCCGCCCGAGGCTGGGCCCGCGCGGCGCTGGCCCGCCCGGGGCTCGGCCCGCCGGGCTCGGGCGTTTCCCGGCTACCTGCCCTGGTAGGTCGGCGGCTCCTTGCGGACGAAGGCCATCGTCGCCGCGGTGTGGTCGGCGGTCTGCGCCAGCCGGGCCTGCAAATGCGCCTCCAGCTCCAGCGACTCGGCCAGATCATGGGTGGCCGAGAAGGCCAGCGCCTCCTTGATCGCCCCGTAGGCCGCCGTGGGCCCGGCTGCGAGCCTGACGGCGAGTTCACGGGCCGCGCCGCTCAGCTGCGCCTCATCGACCACCGAGGTGAGCAGGCCGATGCTGAGCGCGTGATCCGCCGTCACCGGCTCGGCGAGCATCAGCAGTTCGGTCGCGCGGGCCAGCCCGGCCAGCCGCTGCAGCGTCCAGGACGCTCCGGAGTCCGCGCCCAGGCCAACCCGGGCGAAGGCCATCAGCAGGCTCGCATCTCGGGCGGCGATGCGGAAATCGCACGCGAACGCCAGCGCCGCCCCGGCTCCGGCCGCCACGCCGCGGATCGCCGCCACCACCGGCTTGGGCATGGTGATGATGGCCGTGATGATGGGGTTGTAGTGAGCGCGGACGGTCTCGGTCGGAGCAGCGCCCGATTCCAGCAGCGCGGCGTGCTCGCGCAGGTCCTGGCCGGAGCAGAAGGCCTGGCCCGCGCCGGTCACGATCACGGCCCGGACGCCGGGATCGGACGAGCAGTGGCGCAACGCGGCCAGCAGTTCGGTCTTCATGTCGGCGGTCAGGGCGTTCCTGGCCGCCGGGCGGTTCAGCGTGATGGTTGCTACCGCGCCATCGAGATCGCAGAGCACGCTGTCGGCCACGGGTATCTCCTCTAGCTGGTCGGGGCGGGCGGAGCCGGGCTGCCCGCCTGCAGACAACAGTCCACGAAACGGGCGGCCGCCGGCAAGAGCCGCGCCGATTCGGCGTCGAAAAGGTCCGCGGCGGCTCGCCCGGGCCACCCGGCGGGCAGCAGTTCGGCGGGCAGTCCCGGATCCCGGAACAAGAACTTGCGCCACTCGTGCACCAGGGCGCTGCGGGCGGCGAAGACCCCCTCGTCCGGCGTCTGGCTGCCGACCGGGGCGACGATCCCGGTGGCCACGGCCAGCCACCGCTGGTAGGCGCGGGCCAGGCCATCGAGGTCCCAGGCCCGGGCGGCCAGTCCGCGGGCGTCGCCGTCGTAGCTGGCCGCGAAGCGCTCGGCGCGCACCCGCTCGGTTTCGAGCAGGGCCTCTAGCTCGATAGACGGCCGCGGGCTGACCCAGGTGGTCTCGCCGATCGGGGCGTACCCCAGGTACTCCAGGCCGGCCCGCAGCCGTTCTCGCCGGGCCCGCTCGCGGACCCGTTCGGCCACCAGCAGGTGCCAGCGTCCGTCCCAGTCAGGTTCGGCGTGCCGGTAGATCCGTTCCGCTGCCTGGTCGAGCCTGCGCACGGCCCGCGGCGTGAGTGCATAACCCGCTCCCTCGGGCAGCCGCACCGCCGCCAGCCAGCCCTGCCTGGCCATCCGGGAGACCGCAGTGCGGACGGCAGGCGCCGTGATGCCCAGCGGGCTCAGCAGCCGCACCAGCGCGGCGACCGGCGCCCGGGACCCGCGGGACCGCAAATGATCGCCATAAAGATCGAATAGCGCTGATCTGGCATCCATCCCTCCAGTCTTGCCGCCGCCCGGCATCGCCGTGAGGGAACGCTGATCGTTAGCAACGCTGATCGTTAGCACCTCAGGCCGGAACTCTGGATAATAGAGGTACTGATCGACATGGTTGTGGCTGGCTGGTCCCGCCAGGCACCGAGCCCCGGTGCCGTGGGCCTTAACGAGGTCACGTGCGGCCCTCAGGCAGGAAGGGGATGCAGGATGGCGGCGATGAAGCCGCGGACAGGCGACGGTCCGCTCGAGGTCACCAAGGAGGGCCGCGGCATCGTCATGCGCGTACCGCTGGAAGGCGGTGGGCGGCTGGTAGTGGAGCTGTCGCCGGATGAAGCTGCAGCGCTCGGGGAAGCACTCAAGTCCATTGGTGGCTGACGGTACCGGTCCCGGGGGCGGGCCGCTGCGGTCCGGCAGCGGGCCGCGGTCCGGCAGCCTGCGGCTCCTTCACCTCGGCGGGAGGGGAGGCGCGCTTTGCGTTGCGCTTTGCGGCCCGGGCCAGGTGGATTCCCAGCAGCAGTCCGAGTGTGCACAGGTAGGCGAATGCATCGCCGATCCGGCTGGAGATGGTTGATACGCCATGGGTCGGGACGTTGGCCAGCAAGATTCCGTCGTTGCTGGCGAAGTAGTTCTGGCTGGCGATCACTCGTCCCTGGTAGTCGGTCATCAGCGAGATGCCGTCGCCGGTAGGCCGTACCAGCGAGGTGCCGTTTTCGATGGCGCGGTAGGTGGCTTCGGCGGCTTCCTGGGAGGCCTCGAACGGGATCACCTCATGGGTTGGCACCAGCAGGATGTCGGCCCCTTTCCGCCCGGCCTGGCGCAGCAGTCCGGGGTAGCCGACGTCGTTGCAGATGACCGTGGTCAGCCAGCCGTAGGGGGTGTCGGCCACGGGCAGCACGCCGCGGCCCCTGGGGGTGATCGCGGAGTCGCTGCCGATGAGGGTGTCGGTCTTGTTGTAGGTCCACACGACGTGCCCGGCCGGGCTGATCAGGATCGCCTGGTTGAGGAAGTAGGGCAGGGACTGCGACTGGGTGAGGACGCCGAGCCAGATTTCCAGGTAGGCACCGTGGCTGCGGGCCAGCGCCGCGGCGCGGTTGATGGCGCTTTGCCGGTCCTGGGGCAGTACCAGCGCTGACTGCTCCTGCCCTCCGCTTTGCGCGCGTCTTGCGGGCCTCCACGGGCCATTAGCGGGCCATTAACCGACCTTCGCAGCGTTCCTGGCGACTGGTCGGCGGCTTGGCGCTGGCTGGGCTTGGCTGCCTCGATGTGCGCGTCGATCGCGCTCGTGATGGCCAGGTCAGCACTCCGGGCTTCGTGCTGGTAGGGGCCAGGCCGACATCTTGTTGAAGTTACTGCGCCGCAGCGGCCCCCCTTGGCCCCCGGGAAGATGAGCGCTTCGGGCTCCGGGCCGACGAACAGGGACAGATGCTCGCGCAGAGCGGGAGTAACCGACTGCGGGATGCCGACGATACGCCGGGCAGCCCGCGACTTCGGCGGGCCGAGGACCAGCTCTCCAGTTGATCGTTCGGCATAGCGGGTCGCATAGCCGTGCGCCCGGGCGCGGGCCAGGGCGACGAACCGGGACTTGTGCCCACGAAGGGGGCGTGCGCTAATCGGCCCGCTTGACCGCGGTGAGCAGGCCGTCTCCTACCGGGAGCAGCAGCGGTACGAGCTGGTCGTCGGCCTTGACCTGTTCGCATAGTTCTCTGACGGCTGCGGTGTCCGGGTCGCTGGCGGCCGGATCGGCGATCCGGTCACCCCACAGCGCGTTGTCGAACGCCATGATGCCCCCGGGCCGCAGCAGCCGCAACGCGGCGGCTAGGTACTCGGGATACTCCTGCTGGTCGGCGTCGCAGAAGACCAGGTCGTAGGCGCCGTCGGCGAGCCGGGGCAGTACCTCGAGCGCCCGGCCGCCGATGAGCCGGTACCGGCCAGCAGGAAAGCCGGCCGCCAGGAACGCCGCCCGGGCCAGCCGCTGATGCTCGGGCTCGACATCGACGCTGGTGAGAACGGATCCGGCGCGCATGCCGCGGAGCAGCCAGATCCCCGATGTCCCGCATCCGGTGCCGATCTCGACCACCGCCCGCGCGCTGATCGCCGAAGCCAGCAAACGCAGCACCGCTCCGGTGACCGGGCCGACCGGGGTGGCGCCACCCACTTCCGCAGCGTTGCTGCGGGCCGTGAGCAACGGCTCATCCTCGGGCAGGAATCCGTCGACGTAGGCCAAGGTGGCCGCGGCGTTGGTAATGGCTGCCTCCTGCTCCACTGGTGGCTCCTGGTGGCTCTTTGCGGCAGCCTAGCGGCCCGCGGGTCCAAACGGGAACCAGCCGGGCTGCGTCGGCCGTTCAGGTTATGCATGGTGGCGAGCATGACCCGGATCACTCAAGATCGTGGAAGCACGCGCACAATGGTGGTGTTAAAGGCTGCGAGAGCTGCGGAAGGGGGAAGGCGTGGAGAACACGACGCCGCTGCAGCCAGCCGCCGAGTGGACACCGCCGAGCTGGGACGAGGTGGTGCGCGATCACTCGGCCCGGGTTTACCGGCTGGCCTACCGGCTGACCGGAAACACGCATGACGCGGAGGATCTCACCCAGGAAGTGTTCGTGCGCGTCTTCAGGTCGCTGCCCAGCTATACACCGGGCACCTTTGAGGGGTGGCTGCATCGCATTACCACCAACCTCTTTCTCGACATGGCGCGCCGTCGGCAGCGCATCAGGTTCGAGGGCCTGGGCGATGAGACCACCGCCCGGCTGAGCAGCGCAAGTCCCACGCCGGCCCAGGCGTTCGATGACCGCCACCTGGACGACGACATCCAGGCTGCGCTGAAGGCGCTGGCCCCCGAGTACCGGGCGGCGGTCATCCTGTGCGACATCGAGGGCCTGTCCTACGAGGAGATAGCAGATACGCTCGGGATCAAGCTCGGCACGGTACGCAGCCGGATCCACCGCGGACGGGCCCAGCTGCGGGCCGCGCTCGAGCATCGCCGGCCCCGGCACACCGCGCAGATGGAGCCCGCGCCGGTGCACACCGCGCCGGCCAGCGTGCCCCGGCCGCGCCCGCGCACCGGCGCCCCGCTAGCCCAGGGAGGCCCGCCATGAGCCATCTCGGGCGCCGCCTCTCCGCGTGGATCGATGGCGAGCTTGACGAGGCGGAACGTGACCGGGTCCTCGTCCATCTGGCCAGATGCGAGCCGTGCCGCGGTGAGGCCGCCGCGCTGCGGACGCTGAAGCGCCGGATGAGCGCGCTGGGCGAGGCGGCGGCCGACTCCGCGTTCACCCGTCGGCTGATTGGCCTGGCCGCCTCGGGCAGCCCGTTCGGGCCCGGCCCGGCCTGGCCTGCGCCGGGCTCGGCGCTGGCCGAGCGGTGGCCCGGGCGGCCCGGCCGCGAGATCAGGCCGGCCTGGTATGTGGCGCTGGGCTGCAGCGCGGTGCTGTTGACCGGCGTCGGCGCCGCCGCCTTCATGGCCGGCGGCTCGGCTCAGCCCGCGCCGCGGGTGACACCGCCGGTTGATGTGTTCATGGCGCAATATGACGTCACCACGGGGATGGTTCCGGTCCTGCAGCCTCACCGCGCGCCGCGCGGTGAGCGGAATGCTGACCAGCACGTACCGTGAGTTCCAGGCTGATCTCCCCTTGGCGGATCGCCAGCATGGCCGTGGTGCTCGGCCTGCTGGGGTCGGCCATCGTGACGCTGTCCTTGATCGATTCACCGGCCCGGCCCGCGGCCGACCGGCGCACCGGACCGGACGGTCAGTCTTCGGCTCTCCCCGCCGCCGGAGCGCGCCTCAGCGGCGGCGGCCAATCTTCCGCGGTACCGTCCGCGGAGCGGCGCCTGGCCGCGGACGGTAGCTTGGCCGTCGTCCCGGTGCTCAGCCAGGCCGCCCGCACCGGCCTGCGGCTGCTGCGCGAGGCGGCGGCCGCCTGTCAGCAGGTGTCCTACAGCGGTGTGCAGATCGTGGCCAGGTGGGGGGACGGCGGGGCGAGCACCTCCGTCGTTGAGGTCTGGCACCTGCCGGGTCAGGGCACGCTGGCCCAGGCCGCCGACACCGACACCGGGCTGCTGAACCCGGTGCAGGCGGGCCTGCCCAGCCAGCAGGCTCCCGACGGGATCCTCGGCGTCTCCGCGGAACTCCTCGTTCTGATGCAGGCCAACTACCAGCTCATCTACACCGGCGACGGAACGGCCGACAACCGGTCGGCCCATATCGTCGAGGTCCGCCGCCCCGGCGGCGGACTGGCCGCCAGGTTCTGGCTGGACGCCGCCACCAAGCTGCCGCTCCGCCGCGAGACCTTCGACACCGATGCCCGGGTGATCAGCGAAGACGCCTTCATCAACCTGACCGTCGGGCCGCAGGGACACCTCGGCCTGCCTGACGCGACCGCACGGCCGTGGTCCGGCCAGCTCGGCCCGGCGGCCCTGGCGGCGCTGCGCGCCACCGGCTGGCCACTGCCCGAGCGGCTGCCCGGCAACCTGGTCATGTTCGCCGCTGACCAGACATCCGCGCCGTCCGGCGAGATCGTGGACCTGTCGTATTCCGATGGTCTATCGGTGGTGTCGCTGTTCGTGCAGCGCGGCGAGCTGCCGCAGGCGATGCCTGGGTGGCGCCAGGTCACCGTCAGCGGCTATCGGGTCGACGCCACCGGGCCCGATGATAGGAGCCTGGCCTGGTCGGCCCGCGGTTACGTATTCACCGTGATCGCCAACGCCCCGTCGGCCACTGTGGCCAGCGTGCTGGCCGCCCTGCCGCGGGACGAGGAGCCCGGATTCTGGCTGCGGCTCGGGCGCGGATTTCGCCGTCTTGTCTCGTGGGCCAACCCGTTCCGCTGATTAGGCCTATCCCGCCCTTTCTCGGGGAGATATGCAACGAAGGGCGGCCACGGGCAGTTCATCGCGTGCGGCCGCATCGGGGAGGCATGATGTCCGAAGGGTTCGCGCGTGCGGGCGCGGACGGTCCGTATCATCCGGGCGAGCCACCGGATCAGGGATCTTCAGCAGGGCCGGGTGCCCAGATAACTTCGCTGGACCAGGCGGAGCCGGGCGTTCCCGGGTATGCAGCGGATCCGGCCGTCCCCGGCTACCCCGCGGACCAGGCTGCCCCGGCTGTCCCGGCGGACCAGGCTGCCGCGGCGGACCAGGCAGCCGCGGCGGACCAGGCTGCCGCGGCGGACCAGGCTGTCCCGGCGGACCAGGCTGCCCCGGCGGACCAGGCTGTCCCGGCGGACCAGGCTGTCCCGGCGGACCAGGCCGCCCCGGCCTATCCAGCCGATCAGGCCGACCTGGCGCCCGATGAGCAGTCTCCGCCCGTCCGGTGGCCGCACCGCCAGGTGGCCGGCTGGCGGCTGGTGGCGCTGGTAGTAGCGACCGCGGTGACGGCGGCGCTGGCCGGTGGCTTGCTGGGCGGCTACATCGAGTCCCGGGCCTCCTCAGACGGAACCGACCCCGGCTTCAGCGTCGGTGCGGTACCGCCCGCCGTGACCAACCGGCCGCCCGATTCGGTGGCCGGGATCGCCGCCCGGGTGCTGCCGGGGGTCGTGATGATCAGGGTGAACGGCAGCCAGGGCACCGGCTCGGGATTCGTTATCCGCGGTGGCTACATCATCACCGACAATCATGTGATCACCCTCGACGGCCAGGTGCGGCACGCCGCGCTGCAGATTGTCCTCAACGGCGGCAAGATGGTGGCGGGCCGCGTGGTGGGCACAGATCCCTACTCGGACATCGCGGTCATCAAGCCCCAGGTGGCTATCAAGCTGGCTGCCCTGCCGCTGGGCAATTCGGCAAGCGTACGAGTCGGTGATCCGGTCATCGCCTTCGGCTCCCCGCTTGGCCTGGCTGGCACCGTGACCAGCGGTATCGTCAGCGCGGTGGGCCGCCCGGTCCAGCCGAGCAGCGCCGCGACCGCCAGCACCCCGCGAGTGTTCTTCGAGGCGATCCAGACCGACGCCCCGATCAATCCGGGCAACTCGGGCGGCCCGCTGGTGAACGGGCAGGCCCAGGTCATCGGGGTCAATGCGGCGATCGACACGCTGGGCAGTGATCCGATCACCGGAGGCCAGGGCGGCAGCATCGGCCTTGGCTTCGCCATCCCGATCAACCAGGCCCGGCTGATCGCGACCGAGCTGATCAGGACCGGGCGGGCCGTGCACGCCGTCATCGGCGCGCTGATCAATTCCAGCTTCGGCGGGATCGGCGCACAGATCATGGCGCCGAGCCCGGGCCATGCCTCGCCGGTCAGCCGCGGCGGGCCTGCCGCCCGGGCCGGGCTGCGCCCCGGCGACGTGATCGTCGGATTCGCCGGCCAGCCCATCGCGAACGCGGCGGCGCTGCTCGACGCCATCCGCTCCGTGCAGCCGGGCACCCGGGTGACAGTCAGATTTATCCGGAACGGGATCCCGCACTCGGTCACTCTCACCCTGGGCTCTGCCGAGTCCTAGCCGCTGCGGGCATTCGTGCCGGTGGCCAGGACGGTCTACATTAGAGACAGCAGATCCAACCCGAAGTCCCCGACCGAGTGCTGGAGCGGCTCGTGCTCGACCTGTCACTCCCCAAGCTCCTGGTGCTCGGCGTCCTCGCGCTGTTGATATTCGGTCCCGACCAGCTGCCGAAGCTCGCCGCCCAGGCCGGGCGTGCGCTGCGCGACCTGCGCAAGATCGCTGAGAACGCCAAGACGGATCTGCAGGACGGCCTCGGCCCCGAGTTTCGCGACTTCGACCTGGCTGACCTGCATCCACGGACCTTCGTGCAGAAGCACCTCTTTGATGATCTGGATGGCGAGGACCCGGCCGCGGGCGTGCTGCCCGGCGGCGCGGCGGCCACGGTCACGCTGGCCCCCGGAGAAAGCCCGCCGTACGACCCCGAGGCCACCTGACCGGCAGGACGCCGGGTCAGGCCGGGGTCAGGCCCAGCGGGCGGCCGGCCAGGCTCCGCGACCGGTTGGCCAGCATGCTGGCGATCTTGGCGAGTTCTTGCGCCGCCGGCGAGTCGGGGTGGGACAGCACCAGCGGGATACCGGCGTCCCCCGCCTCGCGCAGCCGCACGTCGATGGGCACCTCGCCCAGCACCGGCACATTCGCGCCGACCACCCGGGACAGGGTCTGCGCCACCGCGTCACCCCCGCCGGCGCCGAACACCTCCACCCGCTCGCCGCAGTGCGGGCAGGGCAAGTAGGCCATGTTCTCGATCACCCCGACGATGCGCTGATGCAACTGGACCGCGAGCGACCCGGCCCGTTCGGCCACCTCAGCGGAGGCCAGTTGCGGAGTGGTCACCACGATCAGCTCAGAACCAGGCACCAGATGAGCCGCCGAGATGGCCACGTCGCCGGTGCCCGGGGGCAGGTCCAGCAGCAGGACGTCCAGGTCACCCCAGTAGACGTCGGCCAGGAACTGCTGGAGCAGCCGGTGCAGGATCGGCCCGCGCAGCGGGAGCGGCTCGTTGCCCTTCTTGAGCATCCCGCTGGAGATGGCCCGTACGCCGTGCGCCGACGGCGGCATGATCATTTGCTCGACCTGCGTGGGCCGTCCGGTGACCCCCAGCATCCGCGGGATCGAATGCCCGTAGATGTCGGCGTCGAGCAGCCCGACCTTCTGCCCGGCGGCGGCCAGCGCCGCGGCCAGGTTGACGGTCACCGAGGACTTGCCCACCCCGCCCTTGCCGCTGGCCACCGCGTACACCTTGGTCAGCGAAGCCGGGTTGGCGAACGGGATCTCGCGCTCCGGCTTGCCACCACGGAGGCTGGTCTGCAGGTTGCGGCGCTGCTCTTCGCTCATCACATCGAGTTCGACGGCCACCCTGGACACCCCGGCCAGCGCGCTGACCGCCGCGGTGACCTCGCGGGTGATGGTGTCTCGCAGCGGGCAGCCCGCGACTGTCAGCCACACCTCGACGCGTACCGCTCCGTCCGGCCCGACCTCGATGTTCTTGACCATTCCCAGCTCGGTGATGGGGCGCCTGATCTCCGGATCATTGACGCCGGACAGCGCCTGGGTCACCTGGTCGATGGTGGGCGGCGTGGACAGTGCGGGCGGGGAGGTCATGGCCCCATGCTACGAACCACGCGACACCCCGTCGAACGCGCGGCCGGCCCCGGGCTGGCTATGCTCGGCAGCTGTGACCCGTAAGCATCGCCCCAGGCGCTCGGTGCTGGCCGTGCCGGGCAGCAGCCCGAGGTTCCTGGACAAGGCCCAGGGCCTGCCCGCCGACGAGGTCTTCCTCGACCTGGAGGACGCGGTCGCCCCGGACGCCAAGCCCGCCGCCCGCCGCAACGTCATCGCCGCGCTGGTCTCCGGCGACTGGGGCGCCAGGGTCCGGGCGGTACGGGTTAACGGCGCCACGACCCGCTGGGCCTACCGGGACGTGATCGACCTCGTCGAGCAGGCCGGACGGCAGCTTGACGCCGTCGTGCTCCCGAAGGTATCCGGCGCCGCCCAGGTGAGCTGGCTTGACTTGCTGCTCGGCCAGGTTGAGCAGGAGTCCGGCCTGCCGCCCGGTCAGATCGAGATCGAGGCCCAGATCGAGGATGCGCGCGGGCTGGCCGAGGTGAACGCCATCGCGGCCGCGTCGGACCGGCTGGCGGCGCTGGTCTTCGGCCCGGCGGACTTCATGGCCAGCGTCGGCATGCGATCTTTGCAGGTCGGCTTGCCGCCGGCCGGTTACCCGGGTGACGCCTTCGGGTACCCGAAGATGCGCATGCTGGTCGCGGCGCGCAGTTACGGGCTGCAGGCGATCGACGGGCCGCACGCCGCCATCGGGGACCTCGACGGCCTGCGGCAATCCGCGCACAGCGCGGCGGCCCTTGGCTATGACGGGAAATGGGTGCTGCACCCCGACCAGATCGACGTGGTGAACGAGGCTTTCGCCCCGGACCAGGCCGACTATGACCGCGCCGAGCTGATTCTCGAGGCTTACGAGTACTACACGACCGTGGAGAACCGCGGCGCGGCCCGGCTGGACGGCGAGATGATCGATGAGGCCACCCGCAAGCTGGCCCTGGGCTGCGCGGGCCGGGGCCGCGCCGCCGGCCTGGCCCGGACGGTCAGGTTCCAGCCACCGTAGCGATGAGCGGCCGGGAATAGGAACTCCCGTCGCCCAGGATGCTGGTCAGGTCGCCGACCGCCCAGCACGTGGCTCCGCAGGCCAGGCCGGTGAAGTAGCCGCGCGGGCCGGCCCCGGTGACCGCCGCCGGGACCCAGCTGCCGTGCTCGGGCCGCAGCGCGAGCGGTGCCAGTGCGCGGGACGTGCCGAGCAGCCAGCAGCCGCGGTGCCCGGCGCACGTCAGGCCGGCCAGGTAGGGCGGCGGGCTGCCGCCGGCCGCCGTCCAGGAGCGGCCGTTCCATTGCTCGGTGATCACGCGCTGGCCAGACGGCAGCAGCGCCAGGCAGCGCGCCGGGGCGGCGCAGGCCAGGAAGACCGGAAGCCGTGCCCCGGCAGCGCGGCCGGGCTCCACCGGCCATGGTCGTAGCGGGCCGCCGCCGCGACGCCGCCGCGCACCCCGACGATCAGGCAGTGGCCGGTCGCAGGACAGGCGAACAGCGTCGGCTGCAGGCCGCCGTCCAGCCCAAAGATCAGGCGCCACCGCGTCCCGTCCCACTGTTCGAGGACATCCGAGGTCTTGTTCCGGTGGGTCTGCTTGCCTCCTGACGCCCAGCACAAGGTCGCTGACGCGCAGCTCACGCCGACCAGTTCGGCACCGATCAGCTTGGGCGAGCGTTCCAGCCGCCAGGATCCGCCGGTCCAGTGCTCGATGATGGCCGGCCCGCTCTTGCTGCTGCCGCCGACCGCCCAGCAATCGCGGGGACCCGGGCAGGTCACAGCGGTCAGGGCCATGCCGCGGCCGCCCGCGGCGGGCGCCGCCACCCGATGCCAGGCGCCGCCCGCTTCCTGCACGATCAGCTGGGACCGGATCTCAGATGCGGTGTTGCCGCCGCTCGTGATGGCGCTCTGGCCGACGGCCCAGCAGGTGGCGGCGCTCGGGCAGGCGATCGCGCTCAGGTAGCTGTCCGGGCCCTGGACGGTGGCGGCATGGGCGCCGAAATGCCGGACTATCCAGCCATCGGTCCCGGCGACCAGCGCCACCGCGATGATCACGGACGCTGCGAGCAGCAGCCGGCGCCCGGCGATTGATCTGGTCATCCGGCGCCGCAGCCGGTCGTGCAGCTCATCGTGATATTCCCCCGTTGGCCCGGCCAGCCCGGCGAGCCAGATGAGCGCACGCCGGCCAGCAGCCTCAATCACAAATAGTAACCAGCCGCTAACGCATCTATCCGGCTGGGCTCTCCCAGGCCCGCAACAACCCGGCGAGCCCCGCGGTCAGCGGCAGCGTGGCCATTTCGCCAGGCGCAACCCACCGGGCGTCCGCCGCGTCATCACCGGCCCGCAGTTCGCCGCCCGTCACCACCGCCCGGTAGTCCCTGACTTCGATGATCGTCCCCGCCGTCCCGGGCAGGGTCGCGGAGCCGAGCAGGCCGCCGCACGTCACCGCCAGGCCGGTCTCCTCCGCGATCTCCCTGACGACCGCCTGCTGGTCGGACTCGCCTGGTTCGATCCGGCCGCCCGGCAGCGACCACAGTCCGGCTCCGGGCTCGTGACCTCGCCTGATCAGCAGCAGCCGCCCAGCCGCGTCCCTGATCACGGCGCCCACGCACTGGATCACCTGGTCCGTCACGCCATCAGTATCCCGCCCGGCGCCAGGCGATCATTTGCCGGTCTGGCTGCCTTGGCCGGTCCCGCCCGGGTGGACCGTCACCGGATTCGCGGGCGCCCGTGACCAGCGCGGCGGAACCTACGGCAGCGCGTCAGCCTGCCGCACGCGTTCGCGCAGGTCAGCAGGCACGACTTCCCCCTGTGGCACGTGGCCGCGCCGCGCCGGGCCGCCTTCGCCGGCGAGGTGATGGGCCACTGGCTCTGGCTGGTCCTGTGGCCGGACACGGCAGGCCTGCTGCTCGCCGAACCACTGGCGCTCCGCGATCTGCGCGACGGCGGCCAGGACCTGAACTTGCCTTACGGCCAGCGCTCTAGGTTGCTGCCCGACTAAGGTCAGCCGGTGTGCGCGCCGATCTGCATTGCCATAGCACAGCGTCAGATGGCAGCGACCCGCCCGCCGAGGTAATGCGCCGGGCTCGCCGAGCCGGGCTCGATGTGATCGCGCTGACCGACCATGACACCGTGGCCGGGCACGCCCAGGCCCGCGCCGCGCTCCCACCGGGCCTGACCCTGGTGCCGGGGATGGAGCTGTCCTGCCGTTTGGACGGCCACAGCCTGCACCTGCTCGCTTATCTCTTCGACCCGGCCGAGCCAGAACTGGCCGCCGAGTCCGCGGCCATCCGCAGCAGCCGGATCGACCGGGCCCGCGAGATGGTCGCCCGGCTGACCGAGCTGGGGGCACCGGTCAGCTGGGAGCAGGTCACCGCCATCGCCGGAGGCGGCGTGGTGGGCAGGCCGCACGTAGCCCGGGCGCTGGCCGCCTGCGGGGTGGTGGCCAGCCCGGCGGACGCGTTCGGCCCGGAATGGATCGGCACCGGCGGCCGCGCCCACGTGCCGCGGTACGCGCTGGACCCGGCCCGGGCGATAGCGCTGGTCCGCGGCGCGGGCGGGGTGACGGTACTCGCGCATCCCCGGGCCGGCGCGCGCGGCTGGGTGATCAGTGACCAGGCGATCGCGCGGCTCGCCGCGGTCGGCCTGGCCGGGATCGAAGTCGATCAT
Source organism: uncultured Actinomycetota bacterium (assembly GCA_963775745.1). Classification (GTDB taxonomy): domain Bacteria; phylum Actinomycetota; class Actinomycetes; order Streptosporangiales; family Streptosporangiaceae; genus DATBGO01. The sequence goes on along the minus strand of CAVZKE010000005.1, from coordinate 270,450 downwards.
CCAGATCAAGACCATGCGCAACGGGAGCACCTCAGGACTCTCGCCGCTGACCTCGGACTCGTCGCGTCGGGCGGCAGTGATGATCACGGGGAGCTGACCGGTTACCGGATCGGCTGCGATACGATCGCGCCCGAGCAGTACCAACGGCTGATCGCGCAGGCCACGGGCGCCGCACCGGCGAGCGGAGCAAAGGAAGGCAGGTCCGCATGGAAGCGCGGATAGAGCAGGTGGCCGAGGCGGTTAACACCTGGATCATCGGCGATGACGACGAGGTCATCGTGGTGGATCCCGGCGGCGACGCCCAGGCGGTACGCGACCAGGTGGGTGACCGGGCGGTGCTCGCCGTCATCTGCACGCACGGCCACGCCGCGCACACGGCGTCCGCGCTCGAGGTGGCGGCCGACGATGAGGCGCCGGTCGCGCTGCATCCGGCCGACCGGGGGTCGTGGCGCGAGGTGCATTCCGACGACCCCGAGATCGAGATGGAGGACGGCGGTATCTTCGAGGTCGCGGACGTCTCGCTTGAGGTACTGCACGCTCCCGGCCACAGCCCGGGCTCCGTCTGCCTGTACTGCGAGGATCTGGGTGCTGTGTTCACTGGTGACGTGCTCGGCGCAGCCGGTCCGGTGCCCCACGAGGACGGCTTTCCTGATTTCAGCCGCCAGCTGAGCTCGATCGGCGCGGCGGTGCTGACTCTTCCCCCGCAGACCCGGGTGCTGCCGGGCCACGGCCAGGAGTTCACCGTGAGCACGGCCGAAAAGCGCTTCGATTCCTGGGTCGCCGCTGGTCCGGACGGGTTCCTCGCCGACCAAGACGACCTACCCTGACGAGAAGGCCCGGCGCAGTCCCGCGGCCGCCGGGCCGCCCGCTGTCCCGGCTTCGTCAAGCTGTCGCGGCTTCCGCAAGCTGTCCCGGCTCCCTCAATAGGGACGATGGCGCAGCGCTGTTGTTGCCCAATGCACGCAATGGCGCAGTGCTGTGCCTCTTTCAGCAGCCAAGTGCCATCGCCGCCAATGATCGTGGTGGGGCTCGTGGCATGGGCCGGATTGTCAGACCGGCCGGCCAGGATGTGACTGTGGAGCAACTCGGTTTCGAGGGCATGCCACGTCGGCTGTACACATGCACGCCGACCAGGCTGGGCGCGTGGCTCGATTGCCCCCGGCGGTACCGGATGATCTACCTGGACCGGCCGGCGCCGTCCAAGGGACCGCCGTGGGCGCACAATAGCGTCGGCGCCAGCGTGCACAACGCGCTGGCTGGGTGGTGGCGGCTGCCGATGCGGGAGCGCAGCGTGGCGGCCGCGGGAGACCTGCTGGAACGCGGCTGGATCGACGAGGGATTCGCTGACGCAGCGCAGTCCGTCCGTGCTCGCCGCTCGGCCAGGGCGATGGTGGAACGCTACGTGAGCGGCCTCGATCCCGCGTGTGAGCCGGCCGGGGTGGAACGGACGGTAGCCACCCGCACGGAACTGATCGCGGTATCGGGCCGGATCGACCGGCTGGATGACCGGCGCCTCCCCGATGGCCGCAGTGAGCTGGTGGTAGTGGATTACAAGACCGGCCGGCACCTGCTGACCATCGACGACGCCCGGACCTCGCTGCCCCTCGCCCTGTACGCGCTCGCGGCGCAGCGGGTCATGCGGCGCCCATGTTCGCGGGTTGAGCTCCATCACCTCCCGACCGGGCGGGTGCTGGCCTGGCAGCACTCCGATGAGTCACTGCGGCGGCAACTGGGCCGCGCCGAGGACATCGCGGGTGAGTGCGCCGCCGCTGACGAGCAGTACCGGGCCGGCCCGGCCGCCGATCGCGGCGATGCGGTGTTCCCGCCGCGACCAGGTCAGTCGTGCGGCTGGTGTGACTACCGCGCGCACTGCCCGGAGGGCATGGCGGCCGCTGCGTCCCGGCGGCCCTGGGACGGCCTGGCTGACTTGTCTGAACCTGGGCAGCCGGATCGGGGCGCGCTGGAGCCTGACTTCACCGACTAGGCGCTGAACTGCCGTGTGCTTGGAGTCGGCCGTGTGCTTCGAGCCTGCGGCGGCGCCTGCTGGCTTCCTCGGCGGTGTTCCAGAACGAGGTCAGGGTACTGGCCGTGGTCTCGGGGGCCTCGATGGCAGGCGAGTGGGCCGCACCGGGAATGCACACTCGCTGGGCGCGCAGCCGCCTGCCCATCCGGTCCTGAACCTCAGGTGGCCAGGCGTCGTCGTTCTCGCCGTACATGACCAGGATGGGCGGCCCGCCGTTGCGGGCCAGCTCCGCGGTGCGGTCCGGACAGCTGAGCAGGTAGTTGCCCATGACCATCAGCGCGGTCGGGCAATTCGCCAGGTGCCGGTCGCGCAAGAACCCGATGATGTGCTCGGCCACGCCCTCGGCCCGGGCCTGCGGCTCCAGGTGCTCATCCCACACCTGCTGGGCCCAGCTGCGCAGCCGCCCCGGGTCAGCGGCCCGGTCGGCGCCGAGCAGGCCGAGCATGGAGCGCAGTACCTCGTGCCTGCGACCGGTGATGCTCCCCGGCCCCGAGCCGAGCAGGGTCAAGGACGCCACGCCGGCCGCGGACCTGAGCACTGCATGCCGCGCGATCAGGCCGCCGAGCGAATGTCCCAGCAGGTGTACCTCGTCCTCGTCAGGCGCGACGACGCTGGCCACCGCCGTGATGTCGGCGGCCAGCTCGTCCGGTGCGTAGCCGTCCTGATGCGTGGCGCCGACGCTTTGGTACTGGCCGCGCATGTCGATGGCGACCACGCCCCGGCCCGCCGCGGCCAGCGGCTGCAGGATCGGGATGAAGTCTTCCTTGCTGCCGGTGTAGCCGGGGACCAGGATCGCCGGCTTGCGCTCGAGTACGCCGCTGGCCGGCTCGGACCGCAATGCCGCGAACGCGCCGCGCGGTGTCTGCAAGATCACAGAGCGGACCAGGTCGGGCAGGTCGAGAGACCTTGGTGTACTCACGGAGCGGCAGCCTACCCAGACATGCTCAGGGTGTTGCTACCAGTTTTACGCTGATTCGGCCGCGGTGCCAGTCGTCTGGCCTGCGTCATGCGCGGGCTTGACCGAGGACCTGCGGCGCCGGCGGCTGGCCGGCTGACTGCGCAGGCCTGGTGCGTCGGTGCCGCTGACGGCCGCCGAATCTGACCCCCGCACCGGGGCGCCTGGCCCTGGTCCGGCGGCGGGCGCGCGGCCGTGGCTGCGCGGCATCGCGGGACCTGGCCGGGTCGGTGCGGTCGCCGTCGGAACGGCTGCCGCGCGCCCGGCCCGCCGACCCGGCACCGCGGTCGCGGGCCCGGCCACGATCCCGGGCCGCCGACGTGCTCGCTGAGCGGCCGGCTTGCGAACGATTACGGCCGGTCTCGCCGATGTCTTCGAGGATCTCGGCCTCCAGGCCGAGCCGCTCCCGCCGTGCGCTGGGCAATGTGCCCTTCGCGTCGGCGGGGATACGCAGCGCCTCGTAGAGGTGGTCAGAGGTCGAATAGGTCTCGACCGGCTCCGGCCGGCCCAGCCCGAGTGTCTCGTTGATCATCTTCCACCGGTGCATGTCGGCCCAGTCCACGAAGCTCACGGCGGCGCCGATGCGGCCCGCTCGGCCGGTCCGGCCGGTCCGGTGCAGGTAGGCCTTGTCGTCCTCGGGGCACTCGTAGTTCACCACGTGGGTGACGTCATCGACGTCCAGCCCGCGGGCCGCTACGTCGGTCGCCACCAGGACGTCCACCTTGCCAGTCCGGAACGCGCGCATGGCCCGTTCCCGCTGGCCCTGGCCCAGGTCGCCGTGGACGGCGGCGGCCGCGAAGCCCCGCGTGGTCAAGGCGCCCGCGATCTGGTCGCAAGCACGTTTGGTGCGGCAGAACACGATGGTCAGGCCGCGGCCTTCGGACTGCAGCACGCGGGCGAGCACCTCGATCTTGTCCATCTGGTGCGCCCGGAACACGTGCTGCTCAGTACTCGGCACCAGAGCGGGCTCGTCATGCTGCTCCGCCCGCACGTGCACCGGGCGGCTCAGGTGGCGCCGGGCCAGCGTGACGACCTCGCCAGGCATGGTGGCGGAGAAGAGCATGGTCTGCCGGTGCTGCGGGGTGAGCCTCAGGATCTTTTCGACGTCGGGCAGGAAGCCCAGGTCGAGCATCTTGTCCGCTTCATCGAGCACCAGCGAGCGGGTCTGGGCCAGGTCTAGATGGCGCTGCCGGACCAGGTCGAGCAACCGGCCTGGGGTACCGACGACAATGTCGACGTTCTGCAGGGCCTCGATCTGCGGCTCGTACGCCCGGCCGCCGTACAGGGTCACGACTGAGATCTTGCTGCGCGCCGCGGCGGTGCGAAGGTCATCGGCCACCTGGATGGCCAGTTCCCTGGTGGGCACGATCACCAGGCCCCGCGGGGCGGTCGGCTTGGCGTCCTGCTCCAGTTCGAGGCGCTGGAGCATCGGGATGCCGAAGGCGAGAGTCTTGCCAGTTCCGGTCCGCGCCTGGCCGATGAGATCGTGCCCGTCGAGGGCGATCGGCAGCGTCAGGGCCTGGATCGGGAAGGCATGGGTAATCCCGGCTGCCTCCAGGGCCGCGCAAAACGGCTCGGATACTCCAAAATCACGAAAAGTCTTACTATCTCGGGCTGGATCGGTATCCACGTCGTCGGGCACCGTCGTTATGGGTGGCATTGCGTGTTCGTCGTCCGGCACGCTCTGCATGGTCCAGTTGTGCGTTGTCAGGGCTTCCGCCTCCATCAGTAGCCCACGGGTCCGCCAGGCGTCTGGCGCCGTGCGTCCGCATCGCGGGCTGGCATTTCGACTTCTCCGGCGGGACGGCTCACGCTGTCGCAGCGCGGCATTGGCCGCGCACTCGCCCGGGAAGACTCGGCTCGGCGGTCGGGAGCGATTCAGAACTCACGGTGAACGCCGGGCCTTGCTTTTTGTCATACAACACGCTTCGGGGTAACCGCATTCCACCTGCGGCTTGCGGCCAGTCTAGCAACATCGCGGGTGCGCGGCAGCGGCACGGGGCCGGACGCGCCCGCCGGGAAACGGGCCAGACCCGCCTGCTGGCCAGTTGTTACGCTGCCAGGATGACCGACATGGGCGAGGCAGGAACGCGGCAGTCGGCAGGCAGTCCCGGGCCAGGCAGCCCCGGGCCAGGCAGCCCCGGGCCAGGCAGCCCCGGGCCAGGCGGGCCTGCCGCGAGCGGCGGGACTGAACCGGAGAGCGGGCCTGGCGCTGAGCATGCGGGTGACGGTCCTGACCCCGATGGCGTTATCGACCTGTTGGGCGTACTGGCTTACGCCTCACTGGTCGCCTTCTTCCGGCTGTCCGATGATGCGGCGGTCGCGGTTTCGCTGGCCGACAAGGAAGCAATGGCCCGGATGGCGGTCGCGCAATTCGGTCATTTCCAGCTGCTGCGCCGTCGCCTCGAGCAATTGCAGGCCGATCCGGAGCAGGCGATGTCGCCGTTTGTCGCGGCGATCGATGCTTTCCACGCCAGGACGGCCCCGGCTGACTGGCTGGAGGGCCTGGTGAAGGCGTACGTCGGAGACGGCATCGCGGCGGATTTCTACCGGGCACTGGCATCGCTGCTGGACCCGGATAACCGCGAGCTGGTCCTTGAAGTGCTGGGAGATGCCGGTCATGCGGAGTTCGCCGTCGCCCGGGTGCGGGCGGCGATCGAAGCCGATCCGAAGGTGGCCGGCCGGCTTGCCCTGTGGGCGCGACGCCTGGTCGGCGAGGCACTGGGGCAAGCCCAGCGGGTGGCCGCTGAGCGCGAAGCACTGGCCCGGCTGCTGGCGGGCGGGACCGTGAGCCAGCTAGGTGAGATCGGCCGGATGTTCGCGCGGCTGACCGACGCCCACGCCGAACGGATGGCTGCGCTCGGCCTGCCCAGCTAGGCCTGCCCAGCTGCGCGAGCCAGGAGTCAGAGGTTGGGGCCGAAACCGATGCGGCGAGGTTCGGCGCCGCCGATCTCGACGTAGGCGATCTTGTCCGCCGGGACCATGATTTTGCCGCCCTTTTCGTCGGTCACCATGAAGACGCCGCCGTCGGCGATCGCGGCCGTTAGCGCACGCTCGACCTCCTCGAACGCGGACTCGGTCTCCAGGACTAGCTCGCGCGGTACGGACTGAATTCCGATCTTGACTTCCACGACAGCTCCTCTTCTTGGACCGAGGCTAACCTGGCGCCCGTGGCGGGCGGGCTGCCGAAAGCCCGGCTCAGCTGGTTCGCGGCCAGCCGCTGATCCCGCGCCAGGCCAGCCGGGCGATCAGCTGTTCGGCGGCGTCCTTGGGGATGGCCTGACCGGTGCTGAGCCAGTACCGGGAACTGACCTGCGCCATGCCCACCAGAGCTATGCCGAGCAGATGGGCCTCTTCCTCATCCAGGCCGACGTCGGAGTGGATGGACTGGCTGACCATCTCAGCGCAGTCCCGCATGGTTGCCTCGAGCCGCGCCCGCACGGCGGGCTCGTTGCTCAGATCGGACTCGAAAACCAGCCGGAACGCCTCGCCGCCACTGGCCACGAAGTCGAAGAATGCCTTGAACGTGGCGGGCACCCGCTGCTTGTTGTCGGCGGTTGAGGACAGCGCTGCTTTGACGATGGCGACCAGTTCCTGTGCGCTTTCGTCCAGCAAGGCCAGGTACAGCTCGAGCTTGCCCGGGAAGTGCTGGTAGAGAACCGGCTTGCTGACCCCGGCCCGCTCGGCGATCTCGTCCATCGCCGCCGCGTGGTAGCCGTGGGCGACGAATACCTCCTGGGCCGCGCCGAGGAGCTGCCTGCGCCTGACCGGTCTCGGCAGCCGGTTACTGGCCGTTTTCGCCTCCGGCGATGCTGTCACGAGACTCTCCGAATGTGTGCTGCCCTGGGATGATTTCGCGCCGCTCCGCATGCCATCTTACGACCGGGCCCGAAGCGGAACCGGCATCACGGCAGCCGGGCTAGAGCCCGCGGGTTCGCAAAACACCCGGAAACGCCGGCAGGTCAGCGATATTCGTCGTCGTCAGACTTCACTTCGCGGCTTTGCTCGGCCGCGTCTGCCTCATCCGCCTCGAGCGGCATATCCTCGTGCTGCGTCCCGCTGTCCTCATCGTCCTCAGGGATGACATCCTGGTCCTGTTCGGTGAAATCAGCCTCGGGCCGCTCGATGCTCATGTCGCTCATGCGGGGCGCGCTCCTTGTCTGCTCGGAAATCGAACATATTGCCGAACAGAAGAATCCGGACAACACTGCTTGTATCAGTACCCGGTCTGACGGGGTAGGGAGACATCATGCACAGCATGTGGAAGGGCTCGATCTCCTTCGGGCTGGTCATGATCCCTGTGAAACTGTACGCCGCGACCGAGCAGAAGGACATAGCGTTCCGCCAGGTTCACCGGGCTGACGGCGGCCGGATCAGGTTCCGCAGGGTCTGCTCCATCGACGGCGAGGAAATCCCTTACGAGCAGGTGGCCAAGGGCTACGAGCTGCCCAGCGGGGAGATGATCGTCCTGACCGACGAGGACATGGCTGAGCTGCCGTTGCCGACGACGCGGAGCATTGAGGTCCTGCATTTCATGCCCGCCGACCAGCTTGATCCCATCCTGCTGTCCCGCAGCTACTACGTGGAGCCCGAAGCGGCGGGCGCGCGAGCCTATGTGCTGCTGCGCGACTCACTTGAGCGGTCTGGAAAGGTGGCCCTGGCCATCGTGGCCCTGCGGCAGCGGGAGTCCCTGGCCACCCTGCGGTCCAGGGATGGTGTCCTGGTGCTCGAGACGTTGTTGTGGCCCGATGAGGTCCGCAACGCGGCGTTCCCGTTCCTGGACGAGGACATCGAGGTCCGGTCGCAGGAACTCAAGATGGCAGCCTCCCTGATCGACTCGATGACGGTTGACTTCGACCCGGACGAGTACCACGACGGTTACCGCGAAGCGCTGCAGGAACTGGTGAACGCGAAGGCTGAAGGGCGCGAGGTGGTCCAGCCGGAGGAGGCCGAGACCCCCGAGGACGAGCCGACCAGCCTGGCGGACGCTCTGAAGGCGAGCCTGACGGCTGCCCAGCAAGATCAGCGCCAGCCCAGCGGGGGCTCGGCGCGGTCGGCAGGCGGCCGGTCGTCAGGGGGAGCCGGATCCGGCGCGGCGAAAGCGGGCTCAACCAGGTCCAGCGCTACCAAGGGTGGCGCCAAGACGGCTGCGGCGAAGTCCGAGGGCGCCAAGTCAGCGACCCGCAAGCCCGCGGCCAAGCCGGCCGCATCCAGATCGCGGCGCCGGGCCAGTTGAGCCAGCCGGGAGCGTCGCCGGGGCAGGTGACCAGCGGGCAGCGCCGCCGGGGCAGGTGACCAGCGGGCAGCGCCGCCGGGGCAGGTGACCAGCGGGCAGTGACGCAGTGACCAGCGGGCAGTGACCAGCCGGGAGATGAGCGGCGCGGATAGATACTGGCGAGTAATATAAGGATTGTGGCAGATCCGATTCCCGCTTGGCCGGGCGAGTTCGCCTCGTTCGGAACCGGCGAAGTATTCGTGCGCAGCGCGCCAGCGCTGCGCACGGATGCCGAGCCTGCGGTGTTCGTGCATGGTCTGGGCGGCTCGTCGACCAACTGGACCGACCTGATGGACGAGCTCAGGCAGCCGCCCGCCGATGGCCAGCCGGGACCTGCGCTGGCCTGTGAGGCGCTGGATCTGCCAGGATTCGGGTTCTCTCCGGTACCCGCCGATGGTGATTATTCGATAGACGGGCACGCGGCATCCGTTATCGGCCTTATAGAAAAACGTGGTAACTGGCCGGTCCATTTGATCAGCAATTCGCTGGGCGGGGCAATCTGCACCCGGATGGCGGCCCGGCGGCCTGATCTGGTCCGGACCCTGACGCTGATTTCCCCGGCCCTGCCGGACCTGCGGCCGCGGCTGGTCCCGCTGCGGGTGACGCTGCTGAGCTCGCCTGCCCTGGGGCCGTGGCTGGCCACCAAGGCGCGGCGAGTGTCGCCGGCGGCCAGGAGCGAATTGCTGCTCAGGGACGTCTATTTCGATCCGCATCTGATGCATCCGCAGCGGCGCACGGAGGAGATCGCTGAACTCGCCCGCCGAGACGGGCTCGACTACGCCAGTAACGTCATGATCATGACGGCCCGCGCGCTGGTGGGCGAGTACCTCCGCCGTGGTGCGCGGTCCCTGTGGCGCGACGCCGCGCGGGTGCAGGCCCCCACGCTGATCCTGCACGGCAGCCACGACAAGCTGGTCAATCCGCTGCTAGCGGCCCGGGCCGCGCGGGTCTTCCGCCGCTCCCGGGTGGTCGTGCTGCCGCGCACCGGCCATGTCGCGATGATGGAGCGCCCCGCGTGGACCGCGAAGGAAATCCGCTCCCTGCTGGCCAGCCCGCCGCCTGGCCCGTGACCCACGGCGGCGGACCGGGCGCCCGAGTTGCTGATCGCGGCCGCCTCAGTGATCACCGGGCTGCCGGGAGCACTGGTCCTGCGCCCGGGCTATGTCGCGTTCGCTGATGGCGTGATCAGTGATGTCGGAGCGGGGCCGCCGCCGCGGGCGGCTGACCTCGAGCTGCCGACCGGCATCCTGCTGCCTGGTTTGGTAGACCTCCAGGTCAACGGCTATTTCGGCGTTGACCTGCAGACAGCCGGGTCGGCGGGCTGGGCGCGCCTCACCGCCCGGCTGCCGGAGACCGGAACGACGGCGTTCATGCCCACGTTCATTACCGCGCCGATCGGCGAGCTCACGGCGGCGCTGCGGGCCGCGGCTGGTCTGGTGCCCACGCTGGCAGGCGGGGCGCGGGTCCTCGGCGTACACGTGGAGGGCCCGTTCATCGCGGCGAACCGCCGGGGCGCGCACAACGAGGCCTGGATCACCACGGCCTCGCCCGCCGCCGTAGCTGACCTGCTGGAAGCGGGGCGCGAGCTGCTCCGGCTGGTCACGCTGGCGCCAGAACGCGACGGCGCCCTGGCCGCCATCGATCAGTTCACCCGGGCGGGCGTACTGGTCAGTGTCGGGCACAGCGACGCAACCGCGCTCCAGGTGGCGCGCGCCGTCGATCGCGGCGCCCGGATGGTCACGCACCTGTTCGACGCCCAGCGCCCGCTGCATCACCGTGAGCCGGGCGTGGTCGGCCAGGCGCTGGCCGATCCGCGGCTGACCAGCGGCCTGATCGCCGATCTGCGGCACGTCTGCGCCGAAGTGTGCGCGATTGTCTTCGCTGCCGCGCCCGGCCGGATCTGCATCGTCACCGATGCCGCCGCCTGTGCCGGCATGCCTCCTGGCCAGTACCTGCTGGGCGGGGAACCGATCGAGTTGCCGCCCGGGGACGGGGTGCCTCCGGTACGGGCCGACGGCACGCTGGCCGGCGGGCTGCGGATGGATATGGGGGTGGCCAACATGGTGACGGCGGGCGTAAGCCTGGCTGACGCGGTCGCCGCGGCCACCCGGATTCCCGCCGATCTGATCGGCCGGGCAGATATCGGCCGGATTGCCCGGGGGGCGGCTGCGGATCTGGCCTGGCTGGGCGATGATATGCGAACGAGAGCGACCTGGATCGGCGGCGAGCTGGTGTATTCGCGCTCGGGACGGGAGCTGGCGTGAGCGGGCCGGTCACCACCCATATGGGACTGGAAATAGCCGAGCAGCCCGCGGCGCTGCAGGCGACGATCGACACGCTGCTGCCGCGCACCGGCGAGGTGGCCGGCCTCGCCCGGCCGACCCGCCAGGTGCTGTTCATCGCGCGGGGCACCTCGGACAATGCCGCGGTCTACGGGAGTTACCTGATCCAGGCGTTCGGCGGGCGGCTGACCACTCTGGCGCAGCCGTCCATCGCGACGACCTACCGGGCCCGCCTTGACCTGTCCGGGGTGCTGGCCGTCGCGCTCTCGCAGTCTGGTCAGACCGAGGAGATCGTCGAGACGCTGGCCTGGGCCCACGATTGCGGCGCCCGGACGCTGGCGATCACCAACGGGGCCGGCTCTGCGCTCGCTGAGGCCGCCGACGTCGCCTTCCTGACGCAGGCCGGCCGCGAGCGCGCGGTGCCAGCCACGAAGACGTTCACGACTCAGCTGGCCGCGCTGGCCGTGCTGGCGATCGGGCTGGGCGCCGAACTTGACCCGCGGGAACTCCAGACCGTGCCGGGGCAGGTCTCGGCGCTGCTGGACGAATCGGCCAGCCTGTCTGCTGACCTGGACGCCATAGTCGCCGAGTTGGCCGGGGTCGGAGGGACGGTGGTCTCCGGCCGCGGGCTGGCCTACTCGGCGGCGCTTGAGCTGGCCCTGAAGCTGAAGGAGGCATGTTACCTGCACGCGATGGGGCTGTCCTACGCGGACCTGCTGCACGGCCCGATCGCGGTGGTAGACGCCCAAACCCCGGCGATCATCCTGGCCGCTGACTCCGGGCCGACCCTGGATGGGTCCGTCAGCCTGGCGCGCCGGGTGGCCGGGGCCGGGGCACGGGCCTATGGCATCGGCGGTGGCGAGCGGCTGGCCCAGGCCTGTTCACGGGCGCTGCCCGGCCCGCGGCTACCTGAGTGGCTCGCCCCGATCGGCCTTATCGTGCCCGGTCAGCTGCTGACCGAGGCGCTCTCCCGGCGCCTGGGTATTGACCCGGACAGCCCGCGCGGCCTGAGCAAGATCACGCAGACATCCTGAGAACAGGCGCGGCCTGCGCGGGTCATGCGTCACATTTCGGCACCATCGGGACTCAGGATCGGCCGGACCTCCATGCCCCACCAGCGCGCGTCCGGCCAGCGGGCGGCTATCTCGACGGCCCGGTCCATGCTGTCGCAGTCGACGATGCAGTAGCCGACCATCTGCTCCTTGGCTCCTGTTGGTCGGCGGTTTTCCCCGGTCGGGGCCACTCGCCTAGCTAGGAGTCGGAGCCAAACCGGTCGTCTCGACGTCGGCGCTCGGGCTCTCGGGCCGCTCGGGCTCTCGGGCCGCTCGACCTCTCGGGTGCTCGGGCTCTCGGCCTCTTGGGCTCTCGGCCTCTTGGGCTCTCGGCTAGAGCACCCTGTGCACCTTGTGCTGGGCCGCCTGGGCGAGCGGGCGGAGGACCATCAGGTCGACGTTAACGTGCGACGGCCTGGTCACGGCCCAGGTCACGGCGTCGGCCACGTCGTCGGCGGTGAGGGGCTCGGCGACGCCCGCGTAAACGGCCTCAGCTTTCGCCGCGTCGCCGCGGAAGCGGTTGAGCGAAAATTCCTCGGTCCTGACCATCCCGGGCGCGATCTCGATGACCCGGACCGGCTGTCCAAGCAGTTCGAGGCGCAGCGTCCCGGCGAGGCCATGCTCCGCATGCTTGGCCGCCACGTAACCGCCGCCGCCCTCATACGCGACCAACCCGGCGGTCGATCCCATCACGACGATCGTGCCTGCCCCGCTGGCGACCAGCTTGGGGAGCAGGGCCTGGGTGACGTGCAGCGTTCCGAGGACGTTGACCTCATACATGGTCAGCCAGTCATCAGGAGCGGACTCGGCTACCGCATCCATGCCGATGGCTCCGCCGGCGTTGCTGATCAGGACGTCGCAGCGTTCCAAGGAGTCGGCGAAGCGGTCGATAGCGGTCCGGTCGGTCACATCCAGCTGATGGGTGGTCGCTTGTCCGCCGGCCTCGCGAATCCGGGCGGCGACCGCGTCGAGGTGATCGGCTCGGCGGGCCGCCAGGACGACGTGGTAGCCGGCCTCGGCCAACTTGACTGCCGTGGCCGCGCCGATACCGATGCTTGCGCCGGTGACTACCGCTGTGCGCTGCATGCGTGAGATTCTGCCAGCCGCCCTGGACGGCGCCGTGCACGGCCGGCGTTCGAGCAGGCGGCCATAGTGAGCCGGTTGCTCCAGCTGACACGGCTCGTCGGGCTGGGGCGAAGCCCGTTAGAACTGGGCTTTGAGTTCTTCGAGTTCGTGGACCCGCTCCAGGAGCTTTGAGTACGCGGGTCTCTCGCGGATCCTGGCCAGGGCCCAGCGCACCGCGTCGGCGCGATTGGGCGCGATGCCAGCCGTGATGAGCAGGTCCAACGTTTCCAGGTCGACCGGCCCGAGCCGCGTCATCACCGGGGTGAGATCGCCGCCAGCGAGTGCACGCGCCTCCAGGTCGCGGCGAGGTCTGGCCAGCACGATCCGCGGGCCGTGGCCGTCTTTGGGCTCTTCGCCGGCCAGGAACTCCAGCCGGGTGGCCTCAGGGATCCTGGCTGAGAGATCTTTCCTGAAATCTTCGATCGCCGCACGGTTGGCGTTATGAAATTGGTCCAGTGCCTGCTCCTGGCCCTCCCGGCCGGGCGCTTCGATGGATACCCGGACGGCCAGCTCACCAGGCTCGATCACAGGATCATCGCCGTACTGCAGGACGACTACCCGCTGCAGCGTGGTTCCGGGGAATCGCTTTTCTAGCTCTGCTTCGATCTTTTGCCGGATGTGGTCTAGCGCCGCCCGCTCCATGATCAATCTCCTTAGTTACTGCTGTAATCAGTGTAACGCTGCCTTCGATGGTAGCTAGGGTTATTTTCAGGAGGAAGGGGGGTTGGCTCGCTAGCGGGCGGCACCCATGCGGGGTAGCGGTCTATGCGGGGTAGTGGCCGGGGGTGGTGGTCTGGCGGTTGTTGGGGAGGGCCCAGGTGTAGTGGCCGGGCTGGGCTTGGTTGAGGCCACAATCACGCTACCTATTGCGCCGCCGGGGTGCGGCCGGTGGCGCGACGGCGCTGCGGGCGGTGATCGCGAGTGATTGCTTCGCGCCAGGTTCAGCGACTGGGCCATGCGACGGCGCGGCTATTCGGTGATCTTTGTGAGAAACAGCCAGGCGCTGGCAACGCCGCCGGTCAGCGCGGCCAGCACGGGCACGATCAGCACGTAAAGCCCGCCGTGTACTCCGAACACGAGCAGGACGCCGGAGACGAGCAGCAAGATCGAAACGATCGTGGTGGGCGTGATCACCTCGAGAGTCTTCCTGATCGCCTGCGTGCTCGGGTCGGCCTTCGCACGGCGGTCCAGGACGAGCAGGCCACCTCCAGCGATCACGGCAAGTGCGGTCAGTTCGGCGCCGAGGGCTTCGGTGGCCTGTCCGGGTATGGCGATCAAGATCGCGGTCAGGAGAACCGTCCCGAACAGGCTCAGTGTTTGCGCGGCCCGGTTTCTGAGTTCCTGGGAGCGGGCGATGAAGCCGATCCTGATGGAGACTGCGACAAACAGCAGGCCGATCAGCGAGGCGGCAGCGGTACCAGCGACTTGGGCGAATGTGCTCCACGGGTTCAAGCGGTCCTCGATCTTGATGCGATGGACGCGAGCTGCCGTCTCCCGGCGGCGGGTTCGGTCAGGGAACTGCCGCTGCCGGTTTTGCCCGTGGCGGCGCGGCGGGCGAGGAGTGAGGTCCCGGTGATCGCGACGGTGATCGCGGTGACGATGTAGGCAGCGATGATGATCAGGTTGCCGGTGATGCCGTAGGAGCCGAAGTAGGCGATGTGCCGCACGGCCTGGACGCCGGCGCCGTTGGGCAGGGCGGGGCTGATCGCCCGCCAGAAGCCCGGTAGCAGGGGTGGCGGGTAGGCGCCGCCGGCGCTGGGGTTGCCCAGCACGACGAAGAGGATGAGCGTGAGGCCGACGCCGAAGGTGCCGAGGAGGACTTGAAAGCCCATGGTGACGGTGGCGGCGCAGTAGACGATGAGGGCTCCGAGCGCTGAGATGGCGATGAGGTGGCCGGTGAGCGCACCGAGGACGGGCCCCGCGATGATGGCTCCGGCGAGGCCCGAGAGGATGGCGTAGGGGACGAGCACGATGAGGCGGATGATCGCCCGGCGGGTCGTGGCCGGTCGTGGCCGGGTGGCGATGCCGAGCAGGGCGGCGACGAGGTAGCCGCCGACCAGCCAGCCGACGACCAGGTAGAAGCCGGCCAGTCCCCGGGCGTCTCCCGGCTGGGCGGGGACGGCGTCGGTGACGGTCGCGTGGCGGTGCTGGGCGGCTTCGGTCCGGGCGATGGCGTCCTGCACGGCGGTCGCGGTCGCTGCGCCGCCGCCCCCGGCGACTTGCAGTGCGTCTGTCCTGGCGCTGGGGTTGATGATCAGCAGCCCGCTTGCGGACCCGTGCCGCAGGAGTGTCCGGCCGGTGGTCTCATCGGCGACGGCGGTGGCGTAGAGCGGCTGGCCGTGGATCGCGTTGAGTTCGCTGACGAGGTGGCCCGAGGTCTCCGCGGGGGCGAGCACGGCGATCGGCACCCGGTGCGGGCTTGGGTGGTGAAAGGCGCCGACATAGGAGAGCACGAAGCCGGCCTGGATGAGCAGCACGGCGATCACCAGCAAGAACGTGCGCCGGTCGAATGCGCCCAGGAATTCGGCGCGGAAGCGTTGTTGTGTGGCTGGCGCCGGCCGGGGCGGGGGTCGGGCGGGTGTCTGGTTCATCGCCGGTCCTCTTTCGTGGTCGGCCGGCGTTGTTGCCCGCCGACTCGTCCGTTACAATACGTCAAAGTATCGGATACGTCAACGTATCGAAAGAAGAGGATCATGACGCCTGAGCACACGCCGAAGCGGTCACCCAGCCAGCGGGCCCGTCGGGCGAAGCTTCGAGCCGACGGGACGCCAGCGCGGGTGACCCGGCGCCGGCCCGAAACCCGCGGCCGGCTCCTGGACGCCGCCTTTGGCGTTTTCGCGGCCCGCGGGTTCGGGCGGGTAAGCATCGAAGAGGTGTGCGAGGCGGCGGGCTACACCCGTGGCGCGTTCTACTCAAACTTCGACACCCTCGACGAGCTGTTCTTCGCCCTCTACACCGAGCGCAGCGAGCTGCTCGCCCACCAGGTCGCCGCCGGCCTGACCCTCCCCCCCAGCGACATCCCCGAACTCGTCGCACAAGCGGTCCAAGCGCTCATGGTGGACCGCGACTGGATCCTCGTTAGCACAGACTTCCGGCTCTACGCCGCCCGCAATCCCGAAGTCGCCGCCGCGCTCCGCGCCCACCGCAACAAACTTCGCGACGCGCTCGCGGCCTCGCTGGCCCCCGCGATCGACCGCTCCGGCCTGCCCGCGTCCCTGCAAACCCCTGACGGGCTCGCCCGGGCTGTCATGGCCATCCATGACGGCGCCACCACCGAACTGCTCCTCGACAACGACCCAGCCCGGTTCAGGTCGTGGCTCGCCGATCTGCTCACCGCGCTGCTTGAACCCCGCCAGACACCGACCTCCACACCGGCCAAGCACCCGACGCCCAACTCCCGCTAGCTGAGTTCCCATCTAGGGCGGTCGCTGATGCGCCATCTCGCCCGACCCGGAGAGGCCCAGCCCGATGCTCTGGACGACGACCGGCCCAGGGGCCCGGCGGGTCTGTCAGCCCCCGGCGGGCTGGTTTACCCGGATAACGACACCTGGCGGCCGGCAGGCCGACAGCGCGACAGACCCGGAAACTCAGCCTCGAAGACATCAAGTAAGCCGCTGCTCTCGGTGTGTGGCCATAACTTGCAGGCGGGACCATGCCGCCATTCGCATCAGCCCCGCTTGCCGGCGTCGGTGTGGTGAAGCGCATCGCCTGTCTGGTTGGAATACTTCTCTGGTGGGCGAATCAAGGACTCCCTGGCGCAATACGACGCACGATTGGGCGAGCGTCATCGACATCGATCACCTTGCACGCATCCGCCACGACCCGGCCACGTTCGCCCCTGGCGGTGTTCGGCACCTGATACTCGAGGTTGTCGCCTATGCGGCGGACGAGGCCGAGTGCAACAACGGGGGACGATGTGCTGTCAGCCTCCACTCGGATGGTTCAGTGTCTGTATCGGACGGCGGGCGAGGCACCGACACCCGTTTCGACGACCATGGCCGGACCGTGAGGAAGCCGATCATGGCGACGAAGGATCTCCGGTTCTTCGACTTCCCCGATGCACAACTGCTTCCCGATGGTCATCCGCGCCGGGGCATATCCGTCGTCGCGGCACTGAGCGAGTGGCTCATCCATACCAACCGCCGCCGGAACGGAGCCTGGATTCAGCCTTACGAACATGGCGTCCCTGTTACTGACCTGGTTGCGATCGCTGGTGACGGCACGACCGGGACGACCGTCTGCTTCCGCCCGGACGAGACCCTGCGTGCAGGCGGCGGGCTGACGGCCAATGAGCTGGTGCGGTTGGCAGCGTCGTGGCGACACCTGCCTGTGGAAGTCGAAGATAGGCGCGCCGGCTGACCTAGCCGTCCTTCCCCAGCTCGACCAGCCCTTCCTGCAAGCCGGCTGAGGGTGGCTCAGATGATGAAGAGATGCAGGTAACGGCTGATCGCTGTCAACGTTTCGCTGGTGACCCTGCCCAGCTGGCGCCCGGCTCGCTGATCGGACATGGCACGGATTTGTTCCGTCATGGCATACGAGACCTGCTTCAGCCCGGTGTCATCATCCGCAGGAAGCTCTATGTGATGGTCGAGGTCGCGATTTCGGGTGGTAAGCGGCACCGCGAGGAACAGCCCGGGGATCACCGAATAGCGACGGTGCGACACCACGACGACCGGGCGAATGCCGCCTTGCTCCCGGCCGGCCACCGGATTAAGGTCACAGAGCAGCACGTCACCGCTGGTCAAGAGTTGTACTCCGGGTACTCCTCAGCGGCAGTGGCGGCTAGGTCGCCGAGGCCAGCCGATGTCCATTCGACGGCCTCGGCCTGATACGCGGCCAGCTCCTCCCGATGCGTCGCCAGCCTCCGATACCCGGCCTCGATGCCCTGCCACATCATCTCGTCCAGCATGGCCCGCAGTTCCGCGCCGAGGCTCTGGCCGTGCGCTTCAGCCCGGGCGGCGAGCCGATCCCGCACCTCGGCTTCCACGCGTATCGTTGTCATAGCCATGACTCAAGTATACGTTAATGACGCATACGCCGAGACGACAGACGGCGAGGCCGGTCAAGGCGCTGGCGTGGACAGGCCGGCCTGGCGGGACACGTGGCGACTTCGGAAGGTCACTTACGATCGATGTGTGCCTGAAAACAACGGAGCCATTCCTCGGCGCATCAGCGGAAATCGTCGGTGAGCCCAGAGGAAGAGGGTGCCGACGCAGGGCCCCGGCTGCGGGGGGTGATCACCGACTGGGGCGGGGTGATGACCAATCCGATCGCCGAGGCGATGAACGCCTGGCTGGACGCGGACGGCATCGAGCGGTCGAGCTTCACGGCCGTGATCAGGCCCTGGCTGAAACAGGCCTACGGGAAAGTGGGCGACACGAGCCCGGTGCACGCGCTGGAGCGCGGGGAGTGCGACCACGAGGAATTTGAGCGACTGCTGGCCGACCGGCTGGTTCGCTTCGACGGGCAGCCCGTGGTCGCGAACGGCTTGCTGGACAGGATGTTCGCTGGATCGATCATGGAAGCAGCGATGCGCGAGCTGATGCGGGCGCTGCGCAAGGCCGGGGTGCGGACGGCCCTGCTATCGAATTCCTGGGGTAGTACCGGCTACCCCCGGGACCTGTTTCCGGAAATGTTCGACGTCGTGGTGATCTCATCCGAGGTCGGAATGCGAAAGCCGGAGGAGAAGATCTTCAGGCACGCGGCCGCGTTGCTCGGCCTTGAGCCCGAGGAATGCGTGTTCATCGACGACATCGAAGCCAACGTGCTGGCGGCCGAGGCCGTCGGTCTGGTCGGCGTGCATCATCGTGAGCCGAGCCGGACTGCCGAGCGGCTCGGCGAGTTGCTGGGGATCCGGCTGGCCTGAGGGCAGTGCGGCGCGGTGGACCGCTGCGGTTGAGGGCCAGCGCGGCCCGGGTGCGGTGTCCTACCCTGGCCGCTGTGGCCGAATATCCACGATCTTCCAGCGTGGGACGCTCAGCCAACATGCGCGCCAACCGCCGCAAGGACACCAAGCCCGAACTCGCGCTGCGCCGCGCTCTGCACAGCCGGGGTTACCGGTACCGCAAGGATTACCGGCTGGATCTGGCGGGCGGGACGAGAGTGCGGCCAGACATCGCGTTCACGGCCCGGAGGGTCGCGGTCTTCGTGGACGGCTGTTTCTGGCACGGCTGTCCCCAGCACGGTTCCAAGCCGGCCGTCAACGTCTGGTACTGGGAACCCAAGCTGCGCAGGAACGCCGAGCGGGACCGAGTGGCTGATGCGGCGCTGGCCGCCGCGGGCTGGGCGGTCGTGCGGGTGTGGGAGCACGAGCCGCTGGAGGCGGCGGTGGCCAGCGTGGTCGCCGCGCTGAGCCAGCCGCCGCCGCCCGGCCTGGTGAATGGCCAGCGACATGACCGGCCCCGGCGGGCTGTGCGATTATCCGGCCAGCGGGCCGCCAGGACTGGCACACTCTTGATCACCCTCGCCTGCCGCTGGGGAGCCTATGCGCGTCTACCTGCCCGCCACGCTGCCCGTCTTGGCCGCGTTGTTTCGCGACGGTCGGATCGGTCCGGCTCCGGTGCGTGGCTACGCGGTCACAGCTGCGTTGCGTGAGTGGTATTCCAGCGGTGACCTCGAGGAACTCGAGTACGTGGCGCTGACCCAGGCGGCCAAGGCGTCGCTGCGGCTGCTCGCGGCCGACCCGCAGGCACCGCCGCGCCGGTTGGTGATCGCGGCGGATGTGGCCGACAAACTCGTGGCCGAGGTCGGCGGGTTCGATGACCCGGCCCTGGTCAAGATCACCGTCGCGGTCCCGGTCAGCTCGGTGGTGTCCGGCCACATGGACGATCCAGTGGCCGCAGCGGATATCCGGGCCGCGGTTGAGGCGCTGCCGGCGGCTGAGAAGGGCGACGACGACGCCCGATTCGCGGTGGACAGTGCCGAGGGAAACGAGCTGATGTGGTACGCCACGCAGGAGCTTCGCAGCGGCTCGCTCCCCTAGCTGGCCGACGGCCGGATGAACCGACCATCCGCGACTCATGCGACGATGGGTGGGCCGCCGTTCTCGTCAGGTAGCGCAGGGAGATTTGCGATGGATGCTGTCACCAACGTTCCTGTCCCAGCGAACGAGCCGATCAAGGGCTATGCCCCCGGTAGCCAGGACCGCGCGGCGCTGGAGAGCAAGATCAAGGAACTCACCGGCGAGCGCGCCGAGCTGACCATGACCATCGGCGGCCAGCAGCGAATGGGCAGCGGTGAGCGTAAGGACGTCGTCCAGCCGCACAACCACCGGCACGTGCTTGGCCAGTTCGCGAACGGGTCAGACGACGACATCGCGGCGGCCATCGATGCGGCCCGGCAGGCCGCGCCCGGCTGGCAGGAGCTGTCCTACGACGACCGGGCCGCCATCTTCCTGCGGGCCGCAGACCTGCTCTCCGGCCCGTGGCGCTGCACGCTCAACGCCGCGACCATGCTCGGTCAGTCCAAGTCGGTCCAGCAGGCCGAGATCGACTCGGCCGCCGAGCTGATCGACTTCTGGCGATTCAACGTGTACTACGGCCGTCGGCTGCTCGCGGAGCAGCCGGTCTCGGCGCCCGGCTGCTGGAACCGGCTCGAGTACCGGCCCCTCGAGGGCTTCGTGCTGGCCATCACCCCGTTCAACTTCACCGCGATCGCCGGCAACCTGCCGACCGCGCCCGCGCTGATGGGCAACGTCGTGGTCTGGAAGCCGTCGCACACCCAGCAGCTCGCCGCGCACTACACGATGCGCGTGCTCGAGGCGGCCGGGCTGCCGCCCGGGGTGATCAACATGGTGACCGGCAGCGGCCAGCCGGTGTCCAGGGTCGCGCTGCCGCATCCAGATCTGGCCGGTATCCACTTCACCGGCTCAACCGGGACATTCCAGCACATGTGGCGGACGGTCGGCGAGCACATCTCCGGCTACCGCGGGTATCCGCGCCTGGTCGGCGAGACCGGCGGTAAGGACTTTGTCATCGCGCACCCGTCGGCCGATCCCGAGGTCCTGATGACCGCGCTGATCCGGGGCGCGTTCGAATACCAAGGGCAGAAGTGCTCCGCCGCGTCACGTGCTTACCTACCGCGGTCGGTGTGGGACCGGATGGCGGACGATTTCGTATCCGCCGTCCGGTCGCTGACGATGGGTGATCTGGCCACCGACCTGTCGCTGTTCATGGGCGCGGTCATCGACGACAAGGCCTTCGCCGACCATGCCGACGCGCTGGCCAGGGCCAAGACGCGGCCGTCGATCCGGGTGCTGGCCGGTGGCGAGACCGACGACTCGGACGGCTGGTTTGTCCAGCCCACCGTCCTGGAGGGCACCGACCCGACCGATGAGATCTTCACCACTGAGTACTTCGGGCCGATCCTGTCGGTCCACGTCTTCGACGACGCCGGCTATGCCAGCGTGGTCAGGCAGGCGGCAGATGCCTCGCCCTACGCGCTGACCGGCTCGATCATCGCGCAGGACCGGGCCGCCATCGCCGAGGCGACCGACGCGCTGCGGTTCTCGGCGGGCAACTTCTACATCAACGACAAGCCCACCGGCGCCGTCGTCGGCCAGCAGCCGTTCGGCGGAGCCCGGGCCAGCGGCACCAACGACAAGGCAGGTTCCATCTTCAACCTGATCCGCTGGGTCAACGCCCGCACCATCAAGGAGCTTTTCGTCCCGCCGATCGACTACCGCTATCCGCACATGGGCTAGCCCGGAGCCGGGCAGTGGCCGGCCGTGATAGCACTGGAGGGCAATGAATTACCGGCTGGTCTTGTGGAACATCGATCTGACGCTGGTTGACGTGGTCAGAGTGTCCAGGGAGGCGTACGCGGCTGCGTTCCGCCGGGTGGTCGGGCGCCCGCTGGTGGCGTTGCCGCAGATCGCGGGCCAGACCGATTCCGAGATCTTCTTCGAGGCGCTCGCGCTCAACCAGGCCGCGTCGGGTCCGGCCGAGGCGGGTGGGCAGGAGCTGCTGGCCGCGTACATCGCCCAACTGGCGGACGCGTTCGCCGCCCGGCGGGAGCTGCTGGCCGGGCAAGGACGACTATTGCCGGGAGCGCGGGAGTCGGTCGCGGCCACCGCCGAGCTGCCCGGCGTGATCCAGACGGTGCTGACCGGCTCGATCAGGCCCAACGCGGTCGCGAAACTGCACGCCTTCGGCTTGGCGGAGTTCCTCGATCTCGAGATCGGCGGATACGGGTCCGAGGTCTACCTCAAGGGAGCCCAGCTGCTGGAGACCCGCAGCCGGGCCGCGGCCAAGTACGGGGCGGCGTTCGGCCCCGGTTCTACCGTGTACCTGGCCGATTCGGGCCGGGATGTCGAGGCGGCCAGCGCCGGGGGCGCGCGTTGCGTCGCGATCGCCAGCGGCCGGACGACCGCTGGTGAGCTGCGGGCGGCCGGGGCCGACGTCGTCCTCGATGACCTGACCGACGTGACAGCGGTCGTAACCGCCATCGACCAGCTGACATCGCCGGTGTCGGCCAGCTGAGCGGTAGTCAATGGGCGGTCTGGGGCTGACTGTCTACGGCGTGACGGCGCTGACCTTCATGATGGCGATGTATAGCCTTGAGCAGCGCCATCCGCGGTTCATCTTGGCGTTCGCCGTCGGCTGCCTGCTGGCCAGCAGCTACGGGTTCCTGTCCGGGGCGTGGCCGTTCGGGGTGGTTGAGGCGATTTGGTCGGTTGTCGCGCTGCGGCGCTACCTGCGGCAACCGCGAGAGGGCGTTGACTGAGTTGGTTCAGAACGGGCCACCGCCCGCTGTTGGCGACGAGCCGTTTGCGATGATCCGAGGGACAAACCATGCTGATGCCTATGCCGACCGATGACCAGGGCAGCCCGGCGGGAGCAGCGGGCGGGGGCGCGGCCGCGAATCAGGCTGGGGCGGGGCGGGATTATGGCGTCACGCTCTGGGAACCCGGGCCGCGGGCCACGGAGCGCGCGAAGATCACTCAGTATGCCGCCTGGCTCCGGGCCGAGCGCGGCGTGAGCCTCGCCGGTTACGAGGAACTATGGCGATGGTCGGTGGCGGACCCAGGCCGGTTCTGGGGAACGGTGTGGGACTACTTCGGCGTGCTCGGTGATCGCGGACCTGGTCCGGAGCTGACCGGCGGTCCGATGCCGGATGTCGCCTGGTTTCCCGGGGCCACCATCAATTACGCACGCAATGCCCTGCGGACCGCCCAGACCGACCCGGACCGGACGGCGATCATCGTCAGGTCCGAGGGCGGCAGGTCCGGAGCGCTGAGCTACGGCGAGCTCGCGGTCCAGGTCGGCCGGGTCCGCGAGGCATTTCGCGCGCTCGGCGTCACGAAGGGGGACCGGATCGCCGCCTACCTGCCCAACTCCCCGGAAGCGCTGATCGCCCTGCTCGCCGCGGCCAGCCTGGGCGCGATCTGGTCGTCGTGCTCGCCGGACTTCGGCGCGCGCAGCGTGATCGACAGGTTCGCGCAGATCGCGCCGAAGGTACTCATCGCCGTCGATGGCTACGTCTACGGCGGCAAGTCCTTCGACCGGCGCGGCGAGGTCGCGCGCATCGCGGCGGCGCTGCCCGGCCTCGAAACCGTGATCATGGTCGACTACCTGGCCGCGGCCGGCGGTCAGGTGTCCACCGGCCAGGCAGACGGTCAGGCGGACGGTCAGGCGGGCGGTCAGGCGGACCGCCAGGCGAACGGCCAGGCGGGCGGTCAGGCGGGCGGCCGGACCGTGGGCGGCCGGCGGGTCGGCGGTCCGGCGGACGGCGGGAATGGCCAGGCTGCGGACCTGGGTGACCTCCAGGTCCCGGTGCTGAACTGGGACTCGCTGCCGGCCAGCGGGACCGGCGTGGCCGCCGCGGCGGGATCAGCCGATTTCGAGGAGGTTCCCTTCGATCATCCGTTGTGGATCTTGTATTCCTCGGGCACTACGGGGCTGCCCAAGCCGATCGTGCACGGCCACGGCGGGATCGTCCTCGAGCATCTCAAGGCGCTCAGCTTTCACCAGGACCTCGGGCCGGGCGACGTGTTCTTCTGGTACACGACCACCGGCTGGATGATGTGGAACTACCTGGCCGGAAGCCTGCTGACCGGCGCGACCCTGGTGGCCTACGACGGCAGCGCCAGCTATCCGGACATCGACGCGCTGTGGCGGCTGACCGCCGAAACCGGCGTCAGCTATGCCGGGACCGGCGCGCCCTACCTGCTGGCCTGCAAGAAGGCTGGGCTGAGGCCCGCCGCGCAACATGACCTGTCCCGGCTGCGCGGGGTGGGCTCCACCGGCTCTCCGCTGCCTCCGGAGGGCTTCCTGTGGGTGTACGCGGAGGTGGCGACGGAGGGCCGCGATCTCATCCTGGGCTCGTTCTCCGGCGGCACCGACCTGTGTACCGGTTTTGTGGGCCCGTGCCCGCTGCTGCCGGTCCGGGCCGGGGTGATCGCGGGCCGGTGCCTGGGCGCCCTGGTGGAGGCCTACGATCCGGTCGGCCGCTCGCTGGTGGGCGAGGTCGGCGAGCTGGTGGTCACCCGGCCGATGCCATCGATGCCGGTGGGTTTCTGGAACGATCCGGGGGGCCGCCGGTATGCGGCGAGTTACTACGCCTACTACCCGGGCGCGTGGCGCCATGGCGACTGGATCATGATGCTGCCGGATGGCGGCTGCGTCATCTACGGCCGCTCGGACGCCACCTTGAACCGGGGCGGCGTGCGGATGGGCACCAGTGAGTTCTACCGGGTCGTGGAGGAGCTGCCCGAGATCGCCGACAGCCTGGTGATCGACACCGGGCAGCTCGGACAGGACGGCAGGCTGCTGCTGTACGTGGTGTTGGACGGCGATGGCCAGCTCGACGACGAGCTGGCCAGGCGGATCCGGTCCCAGCTGCGCTCGCAGTTGTCGCCGCGGCACGTGCCCGACGAGATCCACCAGGTGCCCGGTATTCCGCGCACGCTGTCGGGCAAGAAGCTCGAGGTGCCGGTGCGGAGGATCCTGCTGGGCACCCCGGTCGCCGACGCGGCCGACCCCGATGCCCTGGCCAACCCGGAAGTGCTCGGTTTCTTCGCAGCCGGGAGACAGCCGTGAGCCCGGCCGGCGACGAGGCTCACCGGGACGGGGCTCAACAGCCGGGCCGCAGCTTCGGCGAGGAAGGCGGCCTGCTGACCTACGGCAGCTACCTGCGGGTGCCCGAGCTGCTCAGCCAGCAGCGACCGCAAGCGATCCCGCCGGTCCACGACGAGCTGCTGTTCATTACCGTGCATCAGGCCTATGAGCTGTGGTTCAACCAGCTGCTGCACGAGCTCAGCGCGGCCCGCGACCATATGACCAAGGATGAGACCTGGCGGGCCAGGCAGCTGCTGCGCCGCGCGCACGTGATCGAGCGGCTGCTGGTCAGCCAGATCGACGTGCTGGAGACGATGACGCCGCAGGACTTCCTGGAGTTCCGCGCCCTGCTCGCGCCGGCCAGCGGGTTCCAGTCGGTGCAGTTCCGCGAGCTCGAGTTCCTGTCCGGGGCCAAGGATCCGCGGTATATCGCGCGGTTCCGCGCCCTGACCGACGCAGAACGGGACCGGCTGGCCAGGCGGCTGTCCGAGCCATCGCTCTGGGATGCGTTCACCGGCCTGCTGGCCACGCGCGGGCTGCCCGCCGACACCGACGATCAGATCATGTCCTCGCTGGTCGAGGTGGCCAGAGACCGGGCCGCACACGACGATCTGTGGCAGCTGGCCGAGGATCTGCTGACTCATGATGAGATGGCGGGACTCTGGCGGGCCAGGCACGTTCAGATGGTGGAACGCCAGATCGGCACGAAGTCTGGTACCGGTGGGTCGACCGGCGCACCTTACCTGCACAGCAGAGTTCCGTTGCGGTATTACCCGCTGCTATGGGAGCTGCGAAATTGGCTATAGCGGCACAGGCGGGCCAACGTCGTCCGGACCGGGACAAGGAGTAAGCCAATGTCGGAGAAGGCAGGCGAGGACCAGGGCCAGCTGGACGAGGACCAGGGCCAGCTGGACAGGACCAGCTGGACGAGGACCAGGCCAGCTGACGAACCAGGGCCGGCTGGACGAGGACCAGGACCGGCTGGACAAGGACACTCTGCTGACCGAAGCGGCCAAGGCCGCCGCGGGGACCGACGCGCCGGTCGGTGACCCAGCCAGCTACCTGCAGGGCTATTTCCGGCACGCGGCGGTTGATGATCTTGCTTCGGCGGGCCCGGCCAGGATCGCCGAGGTGGCGATCGAGCAGGCCAGGGCCGCCGCGAACCGGCCGCAGGGGCGCGCTCTGGTGCGGGTCGGCCGGGGAGCGGCGTTCGATCCGGCCCGGGACACCATTTCGATCGTGACCGATGACATGCCGTTCCTGGTCGACTCGCTGCGGATGGAACTCGGCCGGCATGACCTCACGCCGCGGCTGATCGTGCATCCGCAGCTGCGGGTCAGGCGGGACGTCACCGGCGCGATGCTCGAAGTGCTCGGCATCGTGGACGGCGGGCGCGGGGACGGGGGGCCGCGGAACGGGGTCGAGATCGCCGAGTCGTGGACGCACATCGAGATCACCCGCCTGGACGACGACGAGGCCGCCCGGCTGGCCGCGGACCTGCAACGGGTGCTCGGCGACGTGCGGGTGGCGGTCGAGGACTACCCGCGCATGCAGGCCAAGGCGGTGCTGCTGGCCGACGAGCTGGCCTCCTCGGACGCGGCCCAGCTGCCCGACGCGACCGGGAACCTGCCCGACGCCGAGGTCGAGGCGCTGCTGCGCTGGCTGGCCGATGATCATTTCACCTTCCTCGGCTACCGCGAGTACGACCTGGAGGACGGCCCGGACGGGTTGTGCCTGCGCGCCATCCCCGGCACCGGGCTGGGCATCCTGCGGCACGACAAGCACGGGTCAAGCTCGTTCGCCGCGCTGCCCCCCGAGGTCAGGGCCCGGGCCCGGGAGCGCAAGCGGCTGATCTTGACCAAGGCCAACTCACGCTCCACCGTGCACCGGCAGGCCTACCTCGACTACGTGGCGGTGAAGCGGATGGACAGCACCGGCCAGGTGACCGGCGAGTACCGGTTCCTCGGGCTGTACACCCACACCGCCTACACCGAGAGCATCACCAGGATTCCGGTGCTGCGCCGCAGGCTCGCCCGGGTGCTTGAGTCGGCCGGGCTGGCCGCGGACAGCCACGACGGCAAGGACCTGGCCGAGGTACTGGAGAGCTATCCGCGCGAGGAGCTGTTCCAGACCACGGCGGCCGAGCTCATCCCGATCGTGGCCGGGGTGCTGCGGCTGCGGGAGCGCCGCCAGACCCGGCTGTTCCTGCGCAAGGACATCTACGGCCGCTACATGTCCTGCCTGGTCTACCTGCCCAGAGACCGGTACACCACCAAGGTCAGGCTGCGCGCACAGGAAATCCTCCGGTCGGCCCTGGACGGCGGCCAGGTCGATTACAGCGCGCTGATCGGCGACTCGCCGGTAGCCCGGCTGCACATCGTGGTGCGCGCGGCGCGGGGCCGGATGCTGCCGGACGTGGACGCCGCCGAGCTGGAAGGCAAGGTGGCCGCCGCCGCCCGGTCCTGGGACGATGACTTCGCCGAGGAGACGGTCCGCGAGCTGGGCGACCGGCGGTCCCGGGCGCTGCTGGCCATGTGCGGGGACGCGATACCGGAGACCTACAAGACCGACGTGCCGGCCAGCGCCGCGGTCGGCGACCTGGAGGAGATCCTGCGGCTGCGGGAATCAGGCGGCAGCGTGGCCTTCGAGCTATGGGAGTCGGAGAGTTTCGTCGGCGGCATGCCGGTGACCCATGAGAGCCACGGGCCCGAATCGGGCGCCGACTCCCGGCGGGTCTGGCGGCTGACCATCTACCGGTCCGGTTCCCCGATCACGCTGACCGATGTGCTGCCCAGGCTCCAGCACATGGGCGTGGAGGTGGTCGACGAGCATCCGTACGAGTTCAGCACCGACGAGCCGTTCTGGATCTATGACTTCGGGCTGCGCCGCAGGCCGCCGGGGACGGCGGCTCGACCAGCCAGGGCGGCGAGTCCCGGGTGTCCGCCACCCTGGAGTCGGTCAAGGCCTTGTTCGAGGAGGCGCTGGCCGCGCTGTGGCGCGGCGATATCGAGGACGACGGGTTCAACGCCCTGGTGCTCGACGCGCACCTGACCTGGCGGCAGGCCATGGTGCTGCGGGCTTATGCCAAGTATCTGCGGCAGACGGGCAGCAGGTTCAGCCAGGAGTACATCGAGCAGGTCCTGGCGTCGAACATCACCATCACCAGGCTGCTGGTGCGGCTGTTTGAGTCCAGGTTCGACCCGGACCGCCGCGACGGTGCCGACCGAGCGCAGCGAGGCGATCACCGAGGAGATCCGCGGCGAGCTCGACGAGGTGGCCAGCCTCGACCAGGACCGGATCCTGCGCGCCTACTGGAGCATGATCCAGGCCACCTTGCGGACCAACCATTTCCGGGTCAGTGACCAGCACCCGCCCTATTTCGTGGTCAAGCTCGATGCCGCCCAGGTTCCCGATCTGCCCGCGCCGCGGCCCAAGTTCGAGCTGTTCGTCTACTCGCCCACGTTCGAAGGTGTGCACCTGCGGTTCGGTGACGTGGCCCGGGGCGGGCTGCGCTGGTCGGACCGGCGGGAGGACTTCCGCACCGAGATCCTCGGGCTGGCCAAGGCGCAGGAGGTCAAGAACTCGGTCATCGTCCCGTCCGGCGCGAAGGGCGGTTTCGTCTGCAAGCAGCTGCCGGAGTCCGGTGACCGGGACGCCATCGGAGCCGAGGTGCTGTCCAGCTACCGGATGTTCATCAGCGCCATGCTGGACGTGACCGACAACCTCGAAGCCGGGCAGGTGGTGCCGCCCAGCGGGGTGGTCCGGCACGACGGCGACGATCCCTACCTGGTGGTCGCGGCGGACAAGGGCACCGCGACGTTCTCCGACACGGCCAACGAGATCGCGGCCCGCCGCGGGTTCTGGCTGGGCGACGCGTTCGCGTCGGGCGGGTCGGACGGCTACGACCACAAGAAGATGGGCATCACCGCCCGGGGCGCCTGGGAGTCGGTCAAGTTCCACTTCCAGACCCTGGGGACCAACGTCGACGAAACCGAGTTCACCGTGGCCGGCATCGGTGACATGTCCGGTGACGTGTTCGGCAACGGCATGCTGCTGTCGCGGCAGATCAAGCTGGTGGCCGCGTTCGACCACCGGCACATCTTCCTGGACCCCGAGCCGGACCCCGCGAGCAGTTTCGCCGAGCGGGCCAGGCTCTTTGACCTGCCCCGGTCCTCGTGGACCGACTACGACAGCTCGCTGATCTCAGCGGGCGGCGGGGTATGGCCGCGGACCGCCAAGTCGGTGCCGGTGTCGGCGGAGGCGCGATCGGCGCTCGGCCTGGACGAGAACGTGACGGCGCTGGCTCCCGACCAGCTGATCTCCGCGATCCTCGCGGCGCCAGTGGACCTGCTGTGGAACGGCGGCATCGGGACCTACGTCAAGGCCACCTCGCAGACCCATGCGGACGCCGGCGACCGGTCCAACGATGCCGTCCGGGTGGACGCTTCGCAGCTGCGGGCCAGGGTGATCGGGGAGGGCGGGAACCTGGGCCTGACCCAGGAGGCCAGGATCGAGTTCGCCCTGGCCGGCGGCCTGGTCAACACCGACTTCATCGACAACTCGGCCGGCGTGGACACCTCCGACCATGAGGTCAACATCAAGATCCTGCTGGACGGCGCGGTCGGCGACGGCGAACTGACCCGCCAGGACCGCAACGAGCTGCTGCACGAGATGACCGGCGAGGTCGGGGACTTGGTGCTGCAGCACAACTACCAGCAGAACCGGGCGCTGGCCGCGGCACGCGCGCAGGCCGGGCAGATGCTGCACGTGCACGCCCGCTACATCCGCAAGCTCGAGCGGGACAAGCGGGTCCGGCGCAGGCTCGATGTGCTGCCCGGCGAAAAGGAGATGGTCGAGCGGCGCTCGACGGGAGCGGGCTTGACCACCCCCGAGTTTGCCGTGCTGCTCGCGCAAACCAAGATCGCCGCGGCCCAGGAGATCCTGACCTCCCGGCTGCCCGACGACCCGTACCTGCGCGGCGTGCTGACCAAGTACTTCCCGGTTCCGCTGCGGGAGCGGTTCGCGGACCTGATGGGATCGCACCGGCTGCACCGGGAGATCATCACCACCGCCGTGGTCAACGACATGGTGGACAGGTCGGGCACCACGTTCGTGTTCCGGCTGAACGAGGAAACCGGGGCGTCAGTGCCGGACATCGCGGCCTCCTGGCTGGTGGCCAGGGACGTCTTTGACATGCCGGGCTTCTGGGCGCAGGTGGAGGCGCTCGACGGGAAGGTGGACACGTCCGTCCAGATCCTGCTGGCGCTGGAGGGCCGCAAGCTCACCGAGCGCGCGGCCCGCTGGCTGCTGCACAGCCGCCGGGCCTCGTTCGACATCACCGAGACCATCGATTTCCTGGCCGGCGGTGTCGTCACCGTGGGCGCCGGGCTGCCCAAGCTGCTCGCCGGGCGGGACCTGGCCGGTTTCGAGGAGCGCCGGGACTCCTTCGCCTCGCGCGGCGTGCCGGCCGAGCTGGCCGAGCGGGTAGCCGCAATGGTCCCGGCCTACTCCGCGTTCGACATCGTCGACACCGCGGCCAGCATCGGGCGCTCGGTCGAGGAAACCACCGAGGTCTACTTCGATCTGGCCGACCGGCTGCAGATCACCAGGCTGCGAGACCGCATCACCGCGCTGCCCCGCGATGATCGGTGGAACACGATGGCCCGGGCCGCGCTGCGCGACGACCTGTATAACGCGCATGCGGCGCTGGCCAAGGACGTGCTCATGGTGACCGGCCCGGGCAGTCCTGAAGAACGGCTGGCCGCCTGGGCCCAGCGCAACGAGTCGGCCGTCCAGCGCGCCGCCCAGACGCTCACCGAAATCTGGGCGAGCGACGCCTTCACGGTGGCCACGCTCTCGGTGGCGGTCCGGGCCATCAGGACCCTGGTGGCGGCCAGCACGCTGCCTGGGTGATGGCCAGGGTGGCCCGCTGAGCGCTGGGGGACCGGGCCCGGCCGTCCCGCGGGACCGGGCCCGGCCGTCCCGCCGGGCCGGGCGGGACAAGATCGCCGGCAAAGATCGGCTAGGCCGAAACTTACCAGTTGTCAGCCTCGCGTAGGCTTTCCCGCATGGCCACCGACCCAGCGAGCGAGCTTTCTGAGCTGTCGTCCAAGCTCGCCAGCGTCGAAGCCGTCCTGGACCCGGATGCGATGCGCAAAGAGGCCGACGGCTTGCGCCAGCGCGCGTCGGATCCCGACCTGTGGAGCGACCAGGAACAGGCTCAGGTGGTTACCCGCAGGCTGTCCTACCTCGACGGTGAGCTCGGCAGGCTGGATGGCCTGCGCAGGCGGCTCGACGACACCACGGTGATGTTCGAGCTCGCGGACAGCGAGAACGACGAGCCGACCCGCGAGGAGGCCACCAGGGACCTGGCCAAGCTGCGCAAGGAGATCGACCAGCTGGAGATCAGGACGCTGCTGTCCGGTGAGTATGACGCCCGTGAGGCACTGATCTCGATCAACGCGCAGGCCGGCGGGGCCGACGCGGCCGACTGGGCGGAGGGCCTGCAGCGCATCTACCTGCGCTGGGCGGAGCGGCACGGCTACCCGACCGAGATCTACGACACCTCATACGCGGAAGAGGCGGGGATCAAGTCCACCACTTTCGCGATAAAGGCCCCGTATGCCTACGGGACGCTGCGCGGCGAGCACGGCACGCACCGGATGGTCAGGATTTCGAAGTACGACAACCAGGGGCGCAGGCAGACCTCGTTCGCCGGGGTCGACGTGATCCCGGTCGTGGAGCGGGCCGACCACATCGAGGTGCCCGAGGACGAACTGCGCATTGACGTGTTCCGGTCCAGCGGGCCGGGCGGCCAGGGCGTCAACACCACCGACTCGGCCGTCCGGATCACCCACCTGCCGACCGGCATCGTGGTCTCGTGCCAGAACGAGCGCAGCCAGATCCAGAACCGGGCCACCGCCATGGCGGTCCTGCAGGCCAAGCTGCTGGAGCGCAAGCGGGAGGAGCAGCAGGCGAAAATGGCCGAGCTGCGCGGCGACCACGCGGGCAGCTGGGGCACCCAGATCCGCAACTACGTCCTGCACCCGTACCAGAACATCAAGGACCTGCGGACCGGCTACGAGACCGGGAACACTGCGGCGGTACTCGACGGCGAGATCGACGACTTCATCGAGGCCGAGATCCGCTGGCTCCGCACCCAGGGCCTGTAACGACCGGGCCCGGGGCAGCCGGGCTTGTAGCGGCCTGGCTTGTAGCGGCACCGTAACCGGTTTGCAACGAGGCGGCCGGACGATTCTCCTGACCGCGCACCGACCTGGGCGCGCCGAGGAGGATCCGTGAACATTCCGCGTAGCCGGACTGCCCGCCGGGCGGCCCTGGCCGGCGGCTCGGGTCCGGACGTTTGCCGGCTGATGACCCCGGCTCAGGCTGGTGCCGCCACCGGCGAGAAGGTCGGCCCGTTCAAGCAATCTTTGCCGGGCATAACGGATTCGTGCACAGCTCGCCTCACCCCCGGCGGCGCGGCGATCTTCGTGACGCTGACCGTGCACCAGGGGATCGATCTGTCCAGCTCTAATCTGGCCCGGCCGAGTGGCGGCCAGCCGGTACCCGGCCTGGGCGGCCACGCATACTGCATCGCTGGCCTGCTGGAAGTCCTGCAGGGCAGCAACCAGCTGAATGTGACATCGGACAGCTGCGCGCACTCTGCCGCGCTGGCGCGGATCGCCCTGCCGAAGCTCTGAGCCGGGGCGTCAGTGCGCCAGGTGCTGCACTTCCAGCATCATCAGCAGCAGCACGAGGAGCGCCAGGGCGATGAGCGGTACCGTGAGGCCAGGACCCGAATGATGATGTACCCGGGCCCGGGCCGCCGAGCAGACCGGGCAACGACCTTCGGATACCGGTCCCGTGCACTGGGCACAGATCAGGTGCTCGCAGCTCATTGGGGTCCCTCCGGGCCGGTGCCACCCGGTCACTTCGTCGATGTTGGACGTTCCCAGCCAGTTTCCCCCCTAGACTGGCCGGTGGCCAAACTGGGGCACCGTTAAGCGTCCCGGCCAGGCATGTCCGCAACACAATGTCCGCAACACAGTCGAGCGCGTGTGATGGGCCAGTGATCCACTTCGACAACGTCACCAAGATGTACCCGAACCAGAGCCGCCCCGCCCTGGAGAGCGTCAATCTCGACGTCGAAAAGGGTGAGTTCGTCTTCCTGGTCGGGCCGTCGGGGTCTGGCAAATCGACGTTCCTGCGGCTCGTGCTCAAGGAGGAGCGGCCCACCGAGGGGCGGATCCACGTCGCAGGCAAGGATCTGGCCAGGCTCACCAACTGGAAGGTTCCGCACCTGCGGCGCCGGATTGGCTGCGTGTTCCAGGACTTCAGGCTGCTGCCGGGCAAGAACGTCTACCAGAACATCGCCTTTGCCCTGGAGGTCATCGGCAAGCCGCGGCGGTTCATCCGCAAGGTGGTCCCCGAGGTCATCGACCTGGTCGGGCTGGAAGGCAAGCGGGACCGGATGCCCGATGAGCTGTCCGGCGGCGAGCAGCAGCGGGTCGCCATGGCCCGTGCGTTCGTGAACCGCCCGATGATCCTGCTGGCCGACGAGCCCACCGGCAACATTGACCCGGCCACCTCCATTGGCATCATGAAGGTGCTCGACCGGATCAACCGGACCGGCACCACCGTCGTCATGGCTACGCACGATGCGGCGATCGTGGACTCCATGCGCAAGCGCGTCATCGAGCTCGAATACGGCAAGGTGGTGCGAGACCAGTCGCGCGGGGTTTACGGCCAGGCGTACTGACCGGCCGCAGGCGACTACCGAGGGAAACAGCGACATGCGCGCGCAGTTCATTTTTCATGAGGTTTGGATAGGTCTGCGACGGAATCTGACCATGACGGTCGCCCTCGTCGTGGTGGTCGCGATCAGCCTCGCGCTGCTGGGCACCGGGCTGCTGTTCGTCAAGCAGGTCGACAACACCAGGACCTACTGGCAGGGCCGGGTCCAGTTGTCGGTCTACCTGTGCACGGCGGCTATCGCCAGCGTCCCGTGCACCAAGAACGGGCCGGCCACCGCGGCTGAGAAGGCGCAGATCAGGCAGCAGCTGGCTGGGCTTCCGCAGGTAGCCACGGTCACCTACCTATCCCAGGATCAGGCGTTCGCGCAGTTCAAGCAGGAGTTCGCGCAGGACCCCGCGTTCGTCAACCTGACCAGCCGCGGAGACATACCCGACTCCTTCCAGGTGCGGCTCAAGAACACTCAGGCGGACGCGGGCGTCGTCGCGGAGAGCATCAACGGCGCACCGGGCGTGGACCAGGTGCTGTATCCGTCATCGATCCTGGACAAGTTCTACAAACTGCTCGACGGAGCCAGGAACGCGGTCGTGATCATCGCCATCATCCTGATCGTCGCGGCGATCCTGCTGGTCGCCAACACCATCCGGCTGTCGGCGTTCAACCGCCGCAGGGAAACCAGCATCATGCGCCTGGTCGGCGCCTCGAACTTCTACGTCCAGCTGCCATTTCTGGTCGAGGGAATGATCGCCGGGATGATTGGCTGGCTGCTCGCGGCGGCCCTGCTCGTCGCGGTCAAGTCGCTCGGGCTCAATGCGCTGCAGGGCTACTTCTCCTTCGATGTCCAGCTGAGCAGCACCGATTTGATCGAGGTCATCATCTTGACCCTGATTGTCGGGGTGCTGCTGACCGGGACCACCTCATTCCTCACCCTTCGGCGGTACCTTCGCGTATGACGCCAGGAAACCGACGGAACGTGGCAGCCGATGGCAGGAAGATCGTCGCCAGGAACCGGCGGGCCAGGCACGACTATCACATCGAGGATGTCGTCGAGGCCGGGATCGTGCTGACCGGCACCGAGGTGAAATCGCTCCGCGAGGGCCGGGCCTCGCTTGCTGACGGCTTCGGCCAGGTTAGCGATCACGAGATGTGGCTGCATGGCGTGCACATCCCGGAGTATTTGCACGGCACGTGGACCAACCATGAGCCGCGGCGGACACGTAAGCTGCTGCTGCACCGCAAGGAGATCGATCGGCTGGCCGCCGCGACGGCAGAACGCGGCTTGACTCTGGTCCCGCTTTCGCTGTACTTCAAAGACGGGAAAGCCAAGGTTGAGCTGGCTGTGGCCCGCGGTAA
This sequence comes from uncultured Actinomycetota bacterium, assembly GCA_963775745.1. Classification (GTDB taxonomy): domain Bacteria; phylum Actinomycetota; class Actinomycetes; order Streptosporangiales; family Streptosporangiaceae; genus DATBGO01. The sequence goes on along the minus strand of CAVZKE010000005.1, from coordinate 235,575 downwards.
GCGGACCTACGACAAGCGCCATGAGCTGGCGCGCAGGGACGCTGCCAGAGAGGTTGATCGTGCCCTGCGGCGGCGAAGGTAACGGAGTGCCGGGCCATGGTCCGCACACGTAACCGCGGGGCGCACGCCTCGAGTCAGCGTGCTGCGCTGCGGGGGACCTGGGTCAAGGGGGCCCGGGTGGGGGACAGGCGGGTCAGGGAAGAACGGTTGAGTCGCGTACTTCCGCACGCGATGCGGGTACGGGTGGCGGCTACCGCGACCGCGGTGGCGCTGCTGGCGTTCGCCGTGGCCGCCGGCCTGGGCTCGCCGCGGCCATCAGCGGAGCCGACCGTTCAGTCGTTCCTGTTGGACTGGGAGAACGGGCACTACCTCGCGGCGGCGGCGCAGACGACCGGTGACCCGGCCACCGTGGCCCGTTCCATGGCGGCGGTATACAGCCAGCTGGATGCGGATGACCTGACGCTCGGGCTCGGCCGGATCAGCCAGCATGGCGACGACGCGACGGCGCGGTTCAACGCGATCGTCAACCTCGGTCCCGGCGGAGCCGCCTGGAGCTATCAGGGCAGCTTCGCGCTGCGGCGGACGGCGGGCAGCTGGAAAGTCCTGTGGAGCCCGGCGGTGATCGTGCCGGGACTGCGAACCGGCCTGCGGCTGGCGGTGCTCACCACGATTCCGCCGCGAGCGGCGCTGCTCGACTCGGCGGGCCGGCCGCTGACGGAGCCATCGCCGGTCTTCGAGGTGGGTGTCCGCCCGGGCGGGCTCGCCCATCCGGCCATCACCGCCAGCCGGTTCGCCAAGGTGACCGGACTGGACGCGGACCAGGTTCTGGGTGAGATCCAGGTCGCGTCGGCCGCGCGGTTCCTGGAGCTGGTGCTGCTGCGGCCGAGTTCCTATTACCGGTTGCGGCGCGGGCTGTCCCGGGTGCCGGGCCTGGTGGTCAGGAGAACCCAGACCCGGCTGTTCGACAGCATCGCCGGGGCGATTTCCGGCACGGTCGGGACCGAGACCTCCCGGGTGCTGCGCGATTCGGGCGTTCCGTACCGGCCGGGGACCACGGTCGGCCTGTCCGGCCTGGAGCTGGCGTTCCAGCGGACCCTGGTCGGCACGCCCACCACCGAGATCGTTACCGAGAACCAGGCGGGCAAGGTGCTGTCGGTTCTGAAGCGGTGGGCCGGGAGCCCGGGGACGCCGGTGAAGACCACCATCAACGCCACGGTGCAGGAGGCCGCCGACCAGGCGGCCGGCTCGCTGCCCACCTCCACCGCCATCGTCGCGGTCCGCCCGGCCAGCGGGCAGATCCTGGCGGTGGCCGACCATGCCGGCCCGGGGCTGCCCGCGCTGCAGCCGCTGGACGGGCACTATCAGCCCGGGCAGGCCTTCACGGTCGTGTCTGCGGCAGCCCTCCTGGCCGACGGTGTCCAGCTGAGCAACTCGATCCCGTGCAATCCGGTGAATCCGGTGGGGGGCCAGCGATTCACCAACTATCCGGCCCAGCCGGATCTGGGGCCGCAGCCGCAGTTCGTCACCGACTTCGCGCACGGGTGCCAGACGGCGTTCGCCGGGCTCTCGCTGCGGCTGACCGCTAAGAGCCTGGCGGCCGCCGCGTACCAGTTCGGCCTGGGCGCGCGGTGGCAGCTGCCCGGGCCGCTCACCGCGTTCGCCGGGTCGATGCGCCCGCCCGCCGATGTCGCCGGGCTCGCGGCGGACTCCATCGGCAACGGCACCGTGCAGGTCAGCCCGCTACAGGCGGCGCTGATGGCCGCCACGGTGGCGTCCGGGACGTGGCACTCGCCCACCCTGGTCATCAGCCCAGGGGATCCGCCGTTGGCACCGAGGATTCCGTTCAGTGCCCAAGTGGCGCAGAATCTGCGGACCCTGATGCGCGCCACGGTCACCGGCGGTTCCGGCCGCGCCGCCAACGTCGCGGGCTCGGCCGTGTACGGCCAGGTCGGGACGGCTTCGCTCAGCGGTGCCCAGGCAAACGCGGCCCGCGGGAAGTGGATCAGCTGGTTCATCGGATACCGGGCGGGGGTCGCCTTCGCCGCGGTGGAGGTGACCAGAACGCCGTCCAGCGCGGCGGCCGGCTTGGCCGGGCAGTTCCTGCGCGGATTCCCGGCCAGTTCCTGACCGCGCCCGTCCGCGGCTGCCCGGACCTGCCCGCTTCCGCCCGAGCCGCCCGAGCACCCGAGCCGCCCGCTTCGGCCCGAGCACCCGAGCCGCCCGCTTCCGCTCGAGCTTCGGAGGCCGCCAACCGTTGCTGATTACTGACGGTAGCGTTGCTGCCATTTTGATTACAAGGAGCAACCTTCCCAGTTCGCTGCGCGTCTTATCTATTGACTGGGGTGCCGCTTGGGGGGTTGCGGCCCAGTCGTCGTGATGGGATCCGGGCCTCATCTCGGGGGAGGCCCGGCATATGGGACCGGCTCCGACCTTGCCGGTCGACCCCCGTGGGCGCGATCTTCGGCCACCGCCAGCGCCCGCGGGGGTCTCTCATCATCGCTGATGGATGCCCGATCGGGCCCGCGTTCTGCGGGTGGCCCGTCGGGCATTCTCTTTGGCCCGGTCGCGTGTGCCCGGGTCGCGTCACCGCTGGGAAGACGACGGGCCGCGTCGTGGTTATGCTAGATGCACAACTCAAGAGGGGGTGACAGGCTTCGACTTCGGTAGTTGAGCCAGGGGAAGCGGGCCGAGGGTCGCGGTGATGACCTCGTTAATCCTGTGACCGCAACCAATTAAGTGCCAACTCAAAGCGCACTCATCTCGCCCTCGCGGCCTGACCGCGAGTTAGAGATTGTCAGCCCGGGAGCGCCTCCGGCCCGGTGTCTGGCATCAGCTAGGAGGATCCACCGTCTGGCCCGGCCGCGGGACTAGACGGGACACCAAACAGCGGCTGAGCCCGTCGGCGACTTGCCTGCAGGATCGCCGGGGCTGAGAAAAGCGACGCAGGCTGCGCCCGGAGAAGCCCTGGTGATGTACCGAAGGACGCGGGTTCGATTCCCGCCACCTCCACGAGCCGAGTAGGGATGGAGCCCGGCCAGGCGTGTCTTCCCTGACACGCGGGCCGGGCTTCTCTGCTTCTGTGACCTATCCCGGCGGGCCGGCTGGGCCCGGGTCAGGCGGCACCGGTTCGTACCGCCGTGACCACCACCGTGGTGTAACGCATCGTGAAGCTGCCTCCCACCGCGTCGATGGCGGCCCCGGCGCCCGCCAGCACCGCTTCCAGCTGGGCAGGCGGGAGCTTGGTGAGACCGCCATGCGTAGGAAGTTGGTCGAGCCACTCGTCCCGGGGGTAGGGCTGCTCCCAGTCGAATCGCCACTGCTGCGGGTCGCCGAACGCGCTCACCTCTCGGATGCCGTCGGATGCCTTGGTGCACAACACCGCGTACGCGTCCGAGGCGGGCCTCGCCCAGGGGGTGAACGGCAAGTCCGGCATGACCCGGCGGTAGACAGCGGCGAAGGCTTCCGCCAGATCGGACGGGGGATGGCCCGCGTTCCAGAACACGGCCAGCCGGCCAGCGGGCCGTAGCGCCGCGGCCGCCTTCGCCGCTCCCGCGACTGGGTCCACCCAGTGCCAGGCCTGCCCGGCGATGACCGCATCGAATGCCCGGCCGACGGGGTCCCAGGCTTCGAACGTGGCCACCTCGACCTGCAGTCCGCTGCGTCGCGCCAGGTCGGCCATCCGCGCGTCGACGTCGACCCCCAGCACCCGGCAGCCGGCCGCCTTGAATTGCCGGGCGGCAATGCCGGTGCCGTAGCCGACGTCCAGGACATCGGGACCGGGACTGTCGGCGACGATCCGGTCCACCATGTCCTGGGGATAGGGGGGCCGGGCCCGGTCATAGCGTTCGGCGTCCGAGCCGAACGACTCCGCTACCTCTCGGTGCTGATGTGGTTCGGATTCGGAAAGAGGCGTCCGCTCCGGCCGTATAGTGGGCATGCGCCCACTATAAATGGGCGTGCGCCCACTCCTCAACTGGGTGGGGCGGGCGAGGGAAGCGGGGATGCACGGTGCCGACCGGGGTGGCCATCCGCGACGCGCGCGAGCAGCTGTTCGACGCCGCCGAGCGCGTCCTGCTCCGGGCCGGGCCGAACGCGCTGACCAGCCGGGCGGTCACCACGGAGGCAGGCGTCGCCAAGGGCGTTCTGCACCGGCACTTCGCCGACTTCGACGCCTTCCTCGCCGAACTGGTGCTTGACCGCATCGCCCGGATCGACAGCCAGGCCGCCGCCTTGCGCGAGTCCGCCGGGACCGGCACCGTCGCCGGCAACCTCACCGGCGTCCTGATGGCCCTGTTCGGCTCGGTCGCCGTCGCGATCGTCGCCCTGGTCATCTTCCGGGATGACCTGCGCGCCCGGCTGCGCCAGGCCAGGCCGGTCGGCGTCCCGGTCCTGGCGGAAGCTACGGCCATGATCGCCTCCTACCTCACCGCGGAGCGGGAACTGGGCCGCATCGCGGCGGACGCCGACGTTGACACGCTGGCGCCCATGCTGATCGGGGCCGCGCACCTGCTGTTCGCCGGCCGGGAAGGCACCCCGCCGGAGGCGGGAGCCGTCGCGAAGGTCGTGACCTCGGTCATCGCAGGCGGGCCAGAACCTTTGCCCTGAACGGCCCACCGCCGCCTCGGATTCGGTCAGCTACGCGCTCCGTCCCTTGACTTCAAGGGAACTTGAAGAACTACGGTCGGCGTCAGACGAAGGAGGGAGCGCGCACATGCAGGCCATCCACGTGGCACAGTTCGGCGGTCCAGAAGTCCTGGTGCCGGCCGCGGTCGCTGACCCGGTGGCCGGTCCGGGACAGGCGATCATCGACGTTACGGCAGCCGACGTGCTCGTCCTCGACGCCATGATCCGCTCCGGCTTGGCCACGGAGTTCTTCCCGCTCCGGCTCCCGTACGTGCCGGGCAACGGCGTATCCGGCACGGTGGTCTGCGTTGGCCGGGCACGGATGCGAGCTGGATCGGCCGCCGCGTCGTCGCCCACACCGGCGGAAATGGCGGATCGGGCGGCGGTTACGCGCAGCAGGCGGCCGTAGCGGTCGGCGACCTGGTCCCGGTGCCGAGGGCCTGGGTCTGCCCGAAGCAGCAGCCCTGCTCCACGACGGCGCCACCGCGCTGGGCCTGGTCGAGAGCTTCCCGGTCCGCCCCGGCGAGTGGGTGCTCGTGGTCGGGGCGAGCGGCGGTCTCGGCGCCGTATTGGTGCAGTTGGCCCGCGCGGCAGGCGCGCGGGTCATCGGAGCCGCCCGGGGCGGGCCGAAGCTGGATCTGGCTCATGAGGTCGGCTCCGACCTGGTGATCGACGATTCCGAGCCGGACTGGCCCAAGCAGGTCATCGAGGCAATCGGAGGGAACGGGGCGGACCTGGTCTTCGACAATGTCGGCGGATCGATCGGCCGCGCCGCATTCGGGGCGACCGCGGCGGGCGGGCGGTTCTCGGCTCATGGTGCTCCCGCTGGCGGGTTCGCCGAGATCGACCCGCGGCAGGCGACCGCCTGGGGGTGACGGTACGAGGGATTGAACAGGTCCAGTTCGCACCGTCGGACCTGGTCCGGCTGACCGGGAAGGCGCTGCTCGACGCGGCCGGAGGACTGATCCGGCCGGTCATCGGACAGACCTTCCCGCTGGAACGGGCCGCCGACGCGCACCGGGCGATCGAGGCGCGGGCCGTCATCGGGAAGACCCTGCTGGTGATCTGATGCCACTCGAGGGGCCCACGTCCACTGCCGCACCGGCCAACTAGCCGACGTCCGCGCCTGCGCCTACCAGGGGAGGGCCTGCCCGTCGCGGTAGAAGCCGCCGGTCGGTCCGTCGCCGGGCAGCAGCGCAGCCCAGAGCACGCTGGCGGCGCCCGCGGAGATAGGCCGGCCGCTGGCGGCTGCGCTGCAGGAACTCGCGCTCGGCCGCGTTGTCAGTGCCCGCAATTGAGCTCAGCCTGGAAGGCTCGCTGTCACAGCTGCCGCCTACGGTGGCTCCATGCCGCCACTGCCTCGCCTCACCGGCCGGGAAATCGTCCGAGCGCTCGGCAAGCTGGGCTGGGTAGTCGTGGTCCAGAAAGGGTCCCACGCCCAGCTGAAGCACCCAAGCCGCAGCGGACGCGTGACCGTGCCCCGGCACGCGGGCGAGACGATCGGACCAGGTCTGCTGCGGTCGGTCCTGAACCAGGCGAGCGTCACCGTTGACGAATTCCGAGCTGTCTTGTGACAGGATGAAGCCGATGCGCACCTACACGATCGTGGTAGAGCCAGAGGAGGACGGCGGCTACTTCGTAGCCGTTCCGGCGCTCCCTGGTTGTTTCACTCGCGGTAGCACTATAGATGAATGCCGAGAGCGAGCCGTCGAGGCAATCGAGGTTCACATCGCCGGCCTGCGGGCCGATGGCCAGCCGGTTCCCGAGGAGGTCGGCGCGCCACAGTTGCTGGCGGTCACAGTCGCGGCCTGACGCTACGGTCGGCGCAGCCCGGCGCACCCTGCGACGGTGCCGCGGCGGCGTCCTCAGGCCCCGACAGCCAGGCCGCGCTGCTCGCGCCTGCGCCTACCAGGGGAGGGCCTGCCCGTCGCGGTAGAAGCCGCCGGTCGGTCCGTCGTCGGGCAGCAGCGCAGCCCAGAGCACGCTGGCGGCGCCCGCGGAGATAGGTCGGCCGCCTCCGCCCATGTCGGTGGCGGTCCAGCCGGGACAGACGGCGTTGACCAGGATGCGGTCGGGCCGCAGTTCCCCGGCTAGCAGCCTGGTCAGGGCGTTCAGCGCCGCCTTGGAGACCCGGTAGGCGGGGGTGCCGCCGGTCATCTCGGAGATGGACCCGCCTTCGCTGCTGACGTTGACGATGCGCGGATGGGGGCTGCGCCGCAGTAGCGGGAGCAGAGCCTGGGTGGTCCGCCAGGCGCCGAGCAGGTTGGTCTGCAGCGCCTGCTCGACGATGTCGAGATCGGCGCTGCAGGCCCGCTGCCAGGTGTCGTAATGGATAGCCGCGTTATTGACGAGCACGTCGGTCCGGCCCAGCTGTTCGGCGACCCAGCGCGCCATGGCCTGGATGCTGGCCGGGTCGGCGACGTCGAGCTGGCGCGCGACAACGCGCTGGCCGGCCGGGTCGAGTTGGCTGGCCGCCTGCCTGCCCCGCTCAAAGTCGCGTGAGCCGAGCACCACCAGGAAACCGAGCCCGGCGAGCTGCCTGGCGACTTCGCGGCCGATACCGCGGTTGGCACCGGTAACGACGGCGACGGGTAGGTCAGCGAGCATGTGCGTTCCTTACCTGTTGCGGTTCCGTCAGTTCAACGCATTCAGCCCCGTCCATCCCGCTGATAGCTGCCGGATTCGTGTCGGCTGAGCCGTCCGGGGTCAAGACTGGCCGAAGGCCACCCCGTAGGGGCGTGGTCTTGATGCTGGCGGCGGCAGGCCGATACTGGGCTGGCGGCGGGGTGAGGGCCTGGGGATCAGGTCATGGTGCGGCTCCGGTTGTGAGCCAGGGGTCGGCATGTGCGGGTGGCGCGGGCGTCCAGTCCGGTGTGCCGGACTGCCTGGGCCGAGGAGGAGAACCGGCGGGCATCGCCCAGGAATGCCCAGACGATCGCGGCCACCAGCGGCCCCACGCCGTACAGCTCACCGGGCAGGGCCTTGCACCCGGTCTGGCGACGGGCGAACGCCACGATCTGGGCGTGCACCGGCGCGAGCTCGGTCTCCAGGTCATCCATCCGGCGCAGCGCCGCCGCGACTGCCCGCGCACCAGCCGGGGAGAGCCCGATCTGGGTTCCCGTGGCAAGCCGGGCGCGGGCCTGCGGATCGCCGGGCAGGCCGGCCAGCCCAGGCACGCCCTGGTGGAACAGCGTGGCGTGGATCCGCTGCGCCCAGGCCGTGTGCTCGTCGCGCAGATCCCGGTACAGCTGCAGCAGCGCCCGCAGCTTGCAGACCTGCTGCGGGGGTATCCACGAGGCGGGGACCCGGCCCTGGGCCACCAGGGTGCGAAGATGGCGGGCGTCGGTCTTGCCGGTTTTCGCCCGCCGCTTGGGCCCGCGCAGATCCGCGGTCTCGGCAGGCTCGGCCAGCACCGCGGTGATCCCTGCCCGCTGCAGCTCCTCGACCACGAACTGCCACCCCGTGCAGCCCTCCACCGCGAACGTCACATCCTCCTGGCCGGCGAACCGCCTCAGCCACGCCCGGCAGCGTCGCCCGGCACGCCGGCTCGATCCGGCCCCGCCGCACCTGCCCAGTGCCGGTGTCTAGGTAGTCATACGTGACCTGTCGGCGGTGATGTCAAACCCTCCTACGATGGCCATTACAGGGACCTCCTCACGCTCCTGAACTGCATTGACGCACCTAGCGTGCGCTGAGCTGAGGAGGTCCCGCACTCATGTCATCTTTCTGGCCGCCGCGTTGGAACGGGATTCTGCATCCTGACGCTCAGGTCCTGATTCTGGCCGGGCGGTCAGGCGCCGGTGAGCGCCTGGCGGCTGCGCTGCAGGAACTCGCGCTCGGCCGCGTTGTCAGTGCCCGCGATCGCCGCCTCGTAGGCCTGTGCCGCCTCGGCGGTGCGGCCCAGCCGCCGGAGCAGGTCGGCGCGGATGGCGTGGAACAGGTGATAGTTGCCGAGGTCAAGCCCGTCGACGAGGGCGAGCGCCGCGGCCGGGCCGTCCACCTCGGCCACCGCCACCGCCCGGTTGAGGGCCACGACCGGGTTCGGAGCCAGCGCACCGAGCTGGTCATACAGCGCCAGGATCTGCCTCCAGTCGGTGGCCGCCGCGGTCGGCGCGTCGCTGTGGACCGCGTTGATCGCCGCCTGAATCTGATAGGGGCCTGGCTGGTTGCGCCGCAGGCACTGTCGGACGATGGCCTGGCCCTGGGCGATGAGGTCGCGGTCCCAGCGGTCGCGGTCCTGGTCGGCCAGCAGCACCAGGTCACCGCCGGGCGTGGTGCGGGCGGCCCGTCGCGCCTGGATGAGCAGCATGAGCGCGAGCAGCCCCATGGCCTCTGGCTCGTCGGGCATCAGCTCGGCCAGCAACTGCCCGAGCCGGATGGCCTCGGCGCAGAGATCTTCGCGGACCAGCGCCGCGCCTGAACTGGCCGTGTAGCCCTCGTTGAAGATGAGGTAGACGACGGCCAGCACGGCGCCCAGCCGCCCCGGCAGGTCAGCTTCGCTCGGCACCCGGTAGGGGATCTTGGCGTCCCGGATCTTGCCCTTGGCCCGGACCAGCCGCTGCGCCATGGTCGGCTCGGGAACCAGGAAGGCACGCGCGATCTCCGCGGTGGTCAGCCCGCCCAGCAGCCGGAGGGTCAGCCCGACCTGGGCGCTGGTGGCTAGCGCCGGGTGACAGCAGGTGAAGATCAGGCGCAGCCGGTCGTCGCGCACGGCGCCCTCCTGTCCGGCTAGTTCGTCGCGGTCATCGCGGGCATGCAGCAGGGCGGCCTGGGCATGCCGGTCGTCCCGGGACGCCTCCCGGCGGAGCCGGTCGATCGCCCGGTTGCGGGCGGTGGTGATGATCCAGCCCGCCGGGCTGGGCGGCAATCCGGCGGACGGCCAGCGCTGCACGGCCGCGGTGAACGCGTCCTGGACCGCTTCCTCGGCGATGTCGATGTCGCCGAACACCCGGACCAGGACGGCGACCGCGCGGCCGTACTCCGCGCGGAATACGCGCTCGATCTCCGCAGCAGGCAAGGCCGGCATGCCAGGAATCAGTCCCCATACCCGGCTTGGAACGGCCGTACCTCGACCGGCAGCGTGGTCACCAGGGCGAGCCTACGGCCCCACTCGAGCGCCGCGTCGAGATCGGGCGCGTCAATGATGGTGAAGCCACCCAGGTGCTCCTTGCCTTCGGCGTACGGGCCGTCGGTGGTGAGCACGTCGTCATCGGCGAGGCGGAGCACCGTGGCGGTACTCGGCGGGTGCAGTCCGCCGGCGAAGACCCACGCGCCGGCCGCCTTGAGGTCTGCGTTCAGATCATCGAGATCAGCCGAGATCCGGGCGAGGATCTCCGGCCCGGGCACTGGCCCGTCGGGCTGATACACGCTGAGCAGGTACTGCGTCATCTGCTGGTCCTCCTTGCCGCAGCTGCCGGCCACCACACTAGGCGTCCGGCACATTGGGCGTCCGGCCCGGCCGTCGGGCCGACCAGCTGGTAGGTCGCGATGATGACCCTGGTTGTGGTCGGCTTGATGTCGGCGAGCCGGAACGCGGCCATCTCGCCGCCCTCAGTGAACAGCCGTCGCCCTGTTGCCCAGCTCCGCGCCCATCACCACGTCACCGTGGGGCACTGACCAGCCGCCGTGGGCGAAGCCGTCCCGGCGGTCCTCGTCGGGGCGAGCTGGTGCCTGCATCACGCCATCGAGCGTGAGGTGATTGACGACGACTTTGCGCATCGTGGTTCCTCCTGACGGCCGGCCGCCCGCGTGGCAGCGGGACCGGCGGTGCTCGGGGCCGGCCCCGAGCGGCCAGCTTGTCACCCTCTACACGAATGACTTGCGGCCAGATCGACAGTTCGTCGGCCTGCAGGCGCAGGCCATCACCGACGGCCCGGCTGGCCTGACCAGCCACGCGCTGCTCGGCGTGGCGCCGCTCGCCGTCGCAGTCACCCTCGTCGTCCGGGCGGTCCTGGTCCGTCGCAGGTGGCCGATCGCGCTCGCGGTGCTGGGGTTGTGCGCGATCATCGTTTCGGCTATAAACGGTTCGCGTTTCGTCGGCGATCCCAGCAACGCCGCCTCGCTCACGATGGGCATCGCGGCCGCGGTGGCCGTCCTCTGTTACGTGATCATCGGGTTCGCTGCCAACGCCAGGCCCAGTTCCTGACCTTATTCGGGCCTAGCTGCAGAGGAGGGCGCTGCGATGCCGGAGCCGGTCCCGGCCACGGGCGAGGAACTGCTGGCCACCATGCCCTATGCGACGGCGCTCGGCATCACGCTGGAGACGGCCACCGCGGAGCTGGCCGAGGGCACGCTGCCCTGGGCGGCCGAGCACTGCACCGCCGCCGGGGTGCTGCACGGCGGTGCGCTCATGTCGTTGGCCGACACGGTCGGCGCGGTCTGCGCCTTCCTCAACCTGCCGCCCGGCGCCACCACCGCGACCGTCGAGTCCAAGACCAACTTCTTCCGGGCCGTGCGGGCCGGGGCGCTGCACGCCAGTGCGCGGCCGCTGCATGTGGGGCGCTCGTTCATCGTGGTGCAGACCGACCTGGCCGACGACTCGGGGCGGCCGGCCGGCCAGACCACCCAGACGCAGGCGGTCCTGGCGCCCCGGCCGGCGCGCTGAGCAGCGGCGGCGCAGTCGGCCACGCGCGCCCAGGCAGCCGCGGCGCGGCCCCGGGCGCGCTACCCGCGCCCGAGTAGCGCGGAAACCCGTTCGAGATCGTCACGGCGGGCAGGTACCTGCACGACCATGAGCAGATCGGGCTGCTCGATCAGGCGAAGCTGGAACATCTCGAGGGCGAGCCGCCCGGCCTGCGGATGGTCAATCCCGATCGTCGCGGGCCTGAAGTAACGGACCGGGTATTCCGCCCACCATTCCCGGAATTCCGGGCTGGCCTCGGTCAGGGCCGCCACGATCTCCGCGAACCTGGGCTCGTCAGGTCGCTGCCCGACGGCGGCGCGGAACTGACTGAGCACGGCGCGCGCGGCCGGCTCCCATCGGGTCATCCGGGTGCGGTTCTCGGTGTCGGTGAACATCATCCACAGCAGGTTGCGCCGGTCGCTGGGAAGGTCACCCGGATCATTCCTGACCAGCACGTATGGCTGGTTCCAGACCAGGTAGTCGAAGCAGCCGTCATAGATGGAGGCGATACTGGGCGTAACCGCGTCGACCAGCCGTTGCAACCGGGGCAGCAGGTCATCGGCCGGCGTCCCGGTGGCCGGCGCGGTCAGGCCAGCCAGTTCCCTGAAGTGGCCATGCTGGTCCTGGCCGAGCAAGAGGGCGCGGGCCAGCGCATCGATGACTTGCGCCGATGCCGATATGTCCCGGCCTGCTCCAGCCAGGTGTACCAGGTGACGCTGACCCCGGCCAGCTGGGCGACCTCCTCGCGTAGTAAACCCGGAGTCCGGCGCCGGCCGGATGAGCTGCCGTCGGGCAGCCCGACGTCGGTAGGCCGCAGTCCGGCCCGCCGAGCACGCAGGAAGGCAGCCAGTTGGGTGCGCCGCGCTGCCATGGGTACTCAATTCGGTTGGCCTGCGCCACTGCGCCCGGGGCCGGTTCGGTCGTTACCTGGAAGCGTAGATCGACCAGGCACTGCTGGGCGACGTTGGCCCGCATCACCACGACGTCCTGGCCACCGGCGGCGGCCCGGGCGGTATCGATGACTCGCCGCCGGGTCGGCTATCTGGCCGGGATTGGGTAGCACAATTACCACCAGGATCCGCTTCCGTTCTCTCGATAGCCTGACGATCGTAGGCAGTCGGCCGCCATCAGCCGCATGGGAGAACGAAATGGCCAGTCCGCCCGGTCCCCTGCTGGTGATCGGCGCTACCGGCCAGCAAGGCGGGGCGGTCGCCCGCGAACTGCTCGACCGCGGCCGGGCGGTTCATGCCCTGGTACGCGACGCTGGCGCGGCGAACGCCCGGTCCCTACGCGCGGCGGGGGCCACGCTCGTCACCGGTGACCTGGACGACCCGGCGTCGCTGCGAGCCGCCATGAGCAACGTCGACGGCGTCTTTCTGGTGCTGACCATGATGACCGGACCGCGGGTGAGCCTCGCCGGTGTGGCCGCCGAAGTCCGCCGCGGCCAGGCAGTGGCCGATATCGCCAGCGAGACCGGCATCAGTCAGCTGGTCTACAGCTCGATTAATGGTGCAGATCTGCACTGCGGAATTCCGCACGTGGAAAGCAAGGGCCGGATCGAAGCGCACATCCGGGAACTCGGGTTGCCGGCCACCATCCTCCGTCCCGTTTCCTTCATGGATAACTTCGCGACCTACAGTCGCCCGCGCTGGCTGATGACCATGTGGTGGTCAGCCTCGCGCTCCGACCCGATGTTCGGCTGCAGATGATCGCGACGCGCGACATCGGCGTGTTCGCCGCCATTGCGTTTGATCATCCCGAGCGATTCATCGGCCAGCAGCTGGAGATCGCCGGAGACGACCTCACCGGCCCGCAGATCGCCGAAACCTTCGGCCGGGTTACTGGTGTGCCGGTGCGTTTCCAGCAGGTGCCGATGGAGCAGTTGCGCGCCTTCGATACGGAACTGGCCGCGATGTTCGAATGGTTCAACCATCGTGCCGTCGATGCTCCTGATTTCGCTGCCTTGCGGGTCATTCACCCCGGCCTGATGACCCTGGAAACCTGGCTGCATAAGATCGGCTGGAAGCCAGCCTCGCCCAGCGGCGAGCCGACCGGAGATAGCGAGGAAACATGACCGATGGACTGGTCCTGTCGCCTGGCGCAGGCCACCGGATCCAGAGCGCGGGCATGACCGTGAAGGTGGGCGCCGAACAGTCCAGGATCTGGTCGGTGTTCGAGGCCAATGTCGCGCCGGGCTTCGACGTCGGGGCGCACCTGCACCACGAGGCCGAGGAGCTGTTCTACATCCTGGACGGCGAACTCGACTTGCTGGCCTTCGAACCGCGGATCAGGACCACCGGCGACTGGTTCAGCTGGGAATCGGCTACTGGTGCGCGGGTGGTCCGCGGCGGTCCTGGCTGCGTCATGCTGGTACCGCCCGGCTGTCCGCATGCTTTCGCGAACCCCGGGCCCGCGCCAGCCCGGATGCTCTTTCAGGTCGCGCCGTCCGGCCATGAGCACTACCTCGAAGAGCTGGCCGAACTGCTCGCCCAGCCCGGGCCACCCGACCAGGCCGCCATCGCGAGCCTGCGGGCCCGGCACGACATCGAGCAGCTCACCCCGTTGGTCGCAGGCCAAGGCGCCCGCTAGCCCAACCGGATCACCAGCGCGATCTGGAGGCCGTGAGCCCGGCGTGGGCCGGTCGTCCCGTTGGCCTCCCGCGCCTCCCGCGCCGCCTCTCCCGCGCCGCCTCTCCCGCGCCGCCTCTCCCGCGCCGCCTCTCCCGCGCCGCCTCTCCCGCGCCGCCTCTCTCGCGCCGCCTCTCCCGCGACCGGTCGTCCTGGCTTGCTAACGCCGCTGAGGTCGCGCTCAGCACATCAATAGTCACTTGATCTGCACATGCCCCGCCAGCACCGCTGCGCCGCTCACTTCGTCATCAGATCAGGACGCGTAGACCCCACTTATACCGGGTTACCATCGCTAGGTCGACCGTTTTGCGTGCTATATCCTCAACAAATCCGGTATAAGTAATGATGATCTTCCGAAGCGGTGGTAACTATCATCCTTAAAGTTCTTTCTGTCGCATTTGGGCATCTGAATGGCATGGGCCCGGCCCGGGCCGGGCCGGACCTGGGCGGAGCCGGGACTCCGCCCTCGGATGAGAATCCCAACCCCCCGCCCTGGTTCCGGCTCGCGTCGTGAGCTGGCCCGCCTCCGGGTCGCCACGGCGGGCTTCCCTCCTGCGGTGCGTGCGCCAGTACTGACGAAGAGGCTCGCTAGCGCGACCGCGGCCACCAAGCGTCCCGACGAGGCGTCTGGTGCCCCAGCAGTAAGCGGGGTGGCCGTGAGCGGGGCGGCCGGGAACGACGCGGCAGTGAGCGGGGCGGCCGGGAGCGACGCGGCAGTGAGCGGGGCGGCCGGGCGCGGGGCGGCCGTGAGCGGGGCCGCGATGCCGATACGGGCACGGCGTCAGCTTCAGCTCCGGGCATGCCGGCCTCCTACTGTCACAGATGACAGAGGTAGCCGCGCTGCTGGGCTACTCCTTCACGCATAAATGCGCCTCGAGATTGTGACCAGCGCGCCGGCCGCCGTCAAGGCGCCCCGGTTCGCTACTGGCCCGGGCCGGTCTCCGCCAGGCGCTCCAGCAAGTCGGCCGCCACCCGCAGGAACCGGCACTCAGCCTGGGTCAGCTGCCCGGCCAGGGCTCCAGCGAGCCAGCGGTCCCGCTGGCGCATGTCTTCGGCCAGCACGGCGAGCCCGGCGCTGGTGACGGTGAGGACCGAGCGGCGGCGATCGGCCTCGTCAGCCGAGCGGGTGACCAGATCATCGTGCTCCAGCCCGGCCAGTGTCCGGGTTAGCGACTGCGGCTGCAGCCGGTCGGCGTCGGCCAGCTCGCCAGGGCTCATCGGACCGCGTCTGGCCAGGTGCGCGAGGACGCTCAGCCGCAGCAGGGTCTCGCCGGGCTCCGAACGTTCCATGCGCAGCCGCCGGGCCAGCCTGGTGGCGCCGGTACGCACCGCGACCGCCACCTCAAGTAGCTCGTCATCTCGCATGAAGTTACGCTAGCACGTAGCATTACTTAGCTATATGCAGACAAACAGCCGGACAGTGGGGGGAAAAATACTAAGATTTAACGTATGAATCTACCGGCCCGGGTCCTCGTCGGCTGGCCTCGTCGCCGTGCCGGTCACGGTGCCGGTCACGGTGCCGGTACGCAGGCGCCGTCGCGGACCAGTCAGGCCGTAGCGCTGGCCCGGGCCGAGTTCTCGCGGCCGCATACTCCCGACGGTGATCCTGATGCCCAGCGGCGGCTGTGTGCCGGGATGCAGCCCGCTGATGTCGGCGCGATGCGCCCCAGCCTGGCGGCCCGCACCCGGTTCTTCGACGATCAGGTGCGCGCGGCCCTCCGGGCCGGGATCGACCAGGTCGTCATCGTCGGCGCCGGCTACGACGACCGCGCGCTGCGCTTCCGGGCCCCGGGCGTGCGGTTCTTCGAAATCGATCATCCCGCCACGCAGTCCGACAAGGCCAGCCGGCTGCGTGGGATGAGCGCCAACAGTGACCTGACGCTGGCCGCAGCCGACTTCAGGACCGACGACGTGGCCGGCGTGCTGGCCGCGTGCAGGCACGATGCGACCAGGTCATCCCTGTTCATCTGCGAGGGGCTGCTCGTCTACCTGACCTGCGCCACCGGGATCCGGTTGCTCACCGGCCTGCGAGCCCGGGCGGGACCGGGCAGCATGCTCGCGGTCAGCCTCGCCGCCCACCGTCCTGGCGTTCCCTCCGCCCAGGCGGTCGCGATCGCCAACGCCCGGCGGTCGGCCGCGGATGCCGAGCCGTGGCTGACCATCCTGCCCGCCGATGCCTACCCGGGTATCTTGCTCGAGGCGGGCTGGCAGACCGACCAGGTCACCGACGCGTCCCAGCTAGACGCGGGCGTCCCGGCCGGCCGCTCGCTGCTGGTCACCGCGCGCCCGCGCTCCGGGCCGCCGCCCGGCGGCGATTCGCCGTAGCGGGCTGGCCGGTGGTCGCGGCCCCGGGCGGCCGGGTGCTGGCTGGGCGGCCGGTGCGGCCGATGCTGCCGGTGCGGCTGGTGCTGCGGTGCGGCGGTGCTGCGGTGCGGCGGTGCGGCTGGTGCTGGCGGTGCGGCTGGTGCTGCCTGGCGGTGCGGCCGGTGCTGGCTGGGCCGCCGTCATTCGTCGTCGGCTCCCAGGTACTCGTGGACGAGCTGGATGGCGATGGCTCCCTCGCCGACCGCCGACGCGACCCGCTTGATGGACCTGTGCCGGACGTCTCCGGCGGCGAAGACACCCGGCATGCTCGTCTCGAGCAAGAGCGGGGAGCGCTCGAGGGGCCAGCCGGCCGGAGGCTCACCGGCCTGGTCAAGGTCGCGCCCGGTGAGGATGAACCCGGCGGTGTCCCGCTGCACGCTGCCCGCCAGCCATTGAGTGTGTGGTTCGGCGCCGATCATCAGGAAGAGCGCGGCGGCGGCCACAACTTCCGGGTCGCCGTCCCGGGTGCCTTGCAGCGTCAGCGTCTCCAGGCTGCCGCGGCCTGCGCCGCCGACGACCTCGGTGCACAGGCGGACCTGGATGTTGGCGGTCGTGCTGATTTCGGTGACCAGATACTCGGACATGCTGGAACTAAGATCCGGGCCGCGCACCACCATCGTGACCGACGCGGCGTACTTGGCCAGGTGGATCGCGGCCTGGCCCGCCGAGTTGCCAGCGCCGACGACGAAGACGTCCCGCCCGGTCAGGGCCCGGGCCTCCGCGCCCGCCGCGCCGTAGAAGACGCCCGCGCCCACCATGGCCTCCAGGGCCGGCACGCCCAGACGCCGCCAGGCGACGCCGGTCGCGATGATGACCGTGCGCGCCGCGACCTGGCTGCCGTCGGTCAGCTTGACCAACCGCTGAGGTCCGGCCGCGGTCAGGCCGGCTGCGCGGCTCAGCGTCAGGTTCGCCCCGAACAGCCAGGCCTGCTCGAAAGCCCGGTTGGTGAGGTCTTCGCCGCTGACGCCGCGCGGGAACCCGGGGTAGTTGCGGATCAGCGAGCTCGCGCCCGCCTGCCCGCCGGGCACCGTCGGCTCCAGGACCAGCGTGCTGAGTCCCTCCGATGCCGCGTAGACAGCTGCCGCGAGGCCGGCCGGGCCAGCGCCCACGATGACGACATCGCAGGCCTGCAGGCCCGGAGTTGATCGGATGCCCAGCTTCGCCATCAAGTCCTGGTGCGATGGGTCGATGAGCACCGTTCCGTCGTAGTGCACCGCGACCGGCAGCCGGGCGCGCTGCAGGGTCAGCTCTCGCAGCAGCTGGCGGCCCGCCGGGGAGTCGTCCGGATAGAACCAGTACGGAACGCCGGCCCTGGTCAGCAGGTCGCGAAGCTGATGCGAGCGGGGAGACTGCGCTGGCCCGACGATCCGGAAGGCGGCAAACTGCGGTTCCCTGGACTTGTCCCACGCGGCCAGAAACTCGCTCATCGCCGGATACAGGATGCGTTCTAGCGGATACCAAGGGGCGTACAGGTAGTAGTCGATCTTGCCCAGGGCCATCGCCGCCACCGCGGGGTGCGCCGCCGACCAGTCGCCTCGCTCGATCAGTAGCACGCGCTTGGCGCCCGGATGCAGGTCATGCGCGCGGACCAGGTAATCCACCGCGGGCATCTGGGTCATGCGCTCCGCGGTGATGAGCAGCGCGACCTCGTTCCCGCCGGCGGCCAGATCCTGCAGCATGGCCAGCCCGGAGTCGGCCCGCGCCGCGGTGATCACCTGGTAGTCAGCGTCGTAGCGCCGCCGCAGATCGGCGGCCAGCGCCTCGAGACGGTCGCGGCCCTCGGCCACCAGAAAGAAGATCGGTCGCGGCAAAGCAGCCTCCGGTTGCAGGATCCCTTCCGTCTGCGACCCGGCGGCCGGACGGCGCGTCCCCACGTTAAGAATGCCGCAGACCGCCCGCACCCGGGCTGGACAGGCTGCGCCGGTGTTTCAGCGTGTGGTGAAAGCGCCGCCGTTGACGTGGATGGTCTGGCCGGTGATATGCCGGGCCCCCGGGGAGGCGAGGAAGTAGGCCGTCTCCGCGATGTCCTGCGGGTGTCCAGGGCGCTGGTCGTGGGTGGCGGCAATCAGGGACTGCCGTCGCTGCGCGGTGAGCGTGTCCCGGAAGAAATTGGTGTCGGCGGTGTAGCCAGGCGAGATGACGTTGGCCGTGACCCCACGGGGACCCAGCGCCGCCAGGCCGGTCCCTTCGCCGTCCGGGCCCGGCTGGCTCGCGGCCGGGTCGAGGTCGGTGTTGCCGCCGGCGTTGTTGACCAGCACATCGAGGGCGGGGCCCAGATCACGGCCGAGCGCTGCCACCTGCGCCGGTTCGGCGGCGTCGCCGTTCGGTCATCGTGACCCTCACCGCGGCCGGGCATGCGGTCGTCGAGCGCACCGTCGACATGGTCCTGCGCCGCGAGGCCGAGCTGGTCGACGGGCTGACCCAGGCGGAGCGCACGGCGCTGGCCGGGCTGCTGGACCGGCTGCTCGGTGAAGTCGCCGGCCAGGCCGGGCCGCGGCCGCCGTAGCCCGCTCGCGGTCCGCGGCCGGGCAATTGCGGAGTATGCCTGAACCGTGGTACAACGTGCCGAATGATCGCTGATCCCGCCCCCGCGCAGCCACCCGCCGTCGCGGGTGATTCGGGCGCCGGGCGGGTCGCTGTCCACGTCACCGGGTTGCGCAAGAATTACGGGGCGGTGGCGGCCGTCGCCGATCTGGACCTGGTGGTAGGGACGGGCGAGTTCTTCACGCTGCTCGGGCCGTCGGGGTCGGGCAAGACCACGCTGCTGCGCCTGATCGCCGGCTTCGAGCGGCCGGACGCCGGCCGGATCGAGCTGGCCGGTACCGACGTCACCCACGTGCCGCCGTACGCCAGGAACGTCAACACCGTCTTCCAGGATTACGCGCTGTTCCCGCACATGACGGTGGCCGAGAATATCGAATACGGGCTGCGGGTGCGGCGCGTTCCGAGGCCGCGGCGCCGCCAGCAGGTCGCCCGCGCGCTGGAGATGGTCCGGCTGACCGGGCTGGGCGAGCGCAGGCCGGCCGAGCTGTCGGGCGGTCAGCGGCAACGGGTCGCGCTGGCCCGGGCGATCGTCAACGAGCCGCAGGTGCTGCTGCTCGACGAGCCGCTCGGTGCGCTCGACCTCAAGCTCCGCCAGGAGATGCAGCTCGAGCTGCAGCATGTGCAGCGGGCCGTTGGCATCACGTTCCTCTACGTGACCCACGACCAGGACGAGGCGCTGTCGATGAGCGACCGGATCGCCGTCGTGCATCAGGGGCGCATCGAGCAGGTCGGCAGTCCCATCGAGGTGTACGAGCGGCCGCGGACCGGTTTCGTGGCCGGGTTCATCGGCATCTCGAACCTGATCGTGCGCGACGGCCGCCAGATCACGGTCCGCCCGGAGAAGATCAGCTTGCTGGCCGGCGACGAGCCCGCGCCACCCGGCGCCCAGGTCGAGGCCGGCCAGGTCCGCGACGTCGTCTACGCGGGCGTACTGACCCGCTACATCGTCGATCTCGACGCCGGAGGCGAATTGGTCGTCGCCCGGCAGAATGCTGCGGCGCCGACGTTGTCGCCTGCCAGCGGAACGCGAGTCCGCATCGCCTGGCACGCAGGCCAGGCGTTCACGATCTCACAGGGGCGCGACGAAGGTCCGCGCCCGGGGGAAGGGTAGGCCACCAATGATGTCCCGCACGTGGGGATTTACGCGGGCCAGGGCCGCGCTGATCCTGGCGGCCGCCGCGCTGGTCGCGGCCGGCTGCGGCAGCAGCGGCACCACGGGTAATGGCGGCCCGTTGATCGGCGCCAGTGCCGCGAGCCAGGTGCCGACGGCCAAGCTGCCGGTGCTCAAGTCGATCGGCCCGGGCGAGGGCACGCTGAACCTGATCGCCTGGGAAGGCTATCTGCAGCCGCAGTGGGTCAACCCGTTCGAGAAGCAGACCGGCTGCCAGGTGCACGCGACCTACGCGGGCACCTCCGACCAGATGGTCGCGCTGATGAAGAACGGCGGCGGCGGCCAGTACGACATGGTCTCCTCATCGGGCGACGCGGACCTGCGGATCATTTACGCGGGCGACGCGCATCCGGTCAACATCAGCCTGATCCCGAGCTGGAAGAACTTCTTCCCGGCCTTCAAGGCCCCAGCCTTTAACACTGTTAACGGGATCCACTACGGGGTCTCGTTGCAATGGGGCCCGAACGTCCTGATGTACAACAAGAAGGACTTCCCCGCCGCGCCCGCCTCGTGGAACGTGATCTACAGCCCGAAATACAAGGGGCAGGTAACGGTTCCCGACAACCCGATCCAGATCGCCGACGCGGCCCTCTACCTCAAGACAACCCAGCCCTCGCTGGGCATCACCGATCCTTATGAGCTGACCCAGCCGCAGTTCCAGGCGGCGGTGAGCCTGCTGGCCAAGCAGCGGCCGCTGATCAAGAAGTACTGGGACCTGGCGTCGCAGGAGATTTCCGAGTTCAAGAACGGCGACGCGATCGTCGGGGCCGGCTGGCCGTACCAGGTCAGCGCGCTGAAGGGGACGAACTTCCCGATCGGCTCGGTGGTCCCGAGCGAGGGCGCGACCGGCTGGGCCGACACCTGGATGCTGGCCGCCAAGGCACCGCACCCCAACTGCTCCTATCTCTGGCTCCGGTACATCAGCACGCCGAAGGTCCAGGCGGAGCAGGCGGTGAACTACGGCGAGACCCCGGACAACCAGCTGGCTTGCGGCTACATGAACCAGATCCAGAAGGGCTCCTGCGAGGAGTATCACGCCAACGCGCCGGCCAGCTACTTCAATTCCATTTCGTTGTGGAAGACGCCCGTCGCGACCTGCGATAACGGCAAGTCCGACTGCGTGCCGTACGCGCAGTGGCAACAGGCCTGGACAACTCAGGTCGTCCAGTAGCGATGAGCCGGGCAGGGACCAGCGGCGGCCCGCCGGCGGCCGCCGGGCGCCCGGACCTGGCCGCCCGTCCTGGCCAGCCCGATCGGCGGTGGTCCCGCGTCTCGGCCGTGCTCTGGCGCCGGCCGTGGGCGCGGGCCACCCTGCTGCTCACCCCCGCGCTGGCCTGGTTCGTGCTGATCTACCTGGCCGCGCTGGCGGTCCTGCTGGTCACGGCGTTCTGGCAGATCAACGCCTTCACGACCAACATCGAGCGGGTCTGGAATCTCGGCAACTTCACGCTGATCTTCGAGAATGCGGCCTACCGCGACATCGTGCTGCGCACCGTCGGGATGGCGGCCGGGGTCACCGTGGTCGATGCCGTCGTGGCGTTCCCGTTCGCCTATTACATGGCGCGGATCGCATCGGGGCGGACCCGCACCCTGCTGTTCGTGGCGGTGCTGCTCCCGCTGTGGGCCAGCTACCTGGCCCGGGTCTATGCCTGGCTGCTGATCTTCACCCATGACGGCGTGCTCAACTGGACGCTCGGGAAACTCGGCGTCGGCTCGGTCAGCCTCATCTACACGAACTGGGCCGTGTTCATCGTGTTCTGCTACGTCTGGCTGCCCTTCATGATCATCCCGGTCTATGCGGCGCTGGAGCGGATCCCGGCCTCCCAGATCGAGGCGTCCCAGGACCTCGGCGCCCGCACCTGGCGCACCACCCGGCTGGTCATCCTGCCGCTGGTGCTGCCCGGGCTGGTGGCCGGCTCGATCTTCACCTTCTCGCTGACCCTCGGTGACTTCATCACCCCGATCCTGATTGGCGGGGCCGGCTCGACGTTCATGGGCAACGTCATCGAGCAGAGCGTCGGGATCGCGGGCAACGTGCCTTTCGCGGCCGCGATGGCCCTCATCCCGATGGCGATCATGGCCGTCTACCTGCTGGGCGCCCGGGCGCTCGGCGCGTTCAAGGCGCTCTAGATGCACGCGAGGTAGAGATGGAGGCGCGCTAGATGGAGTCGCGCGGGCTGCGGATCGCGCTGCGGATATGGGTCGGCCTGGTCCTGGCTTTCCTGTTCGTGCCGATCCTGCTGATCTTGCTGTACGCCTTCGCACGGTCGGTCGTGGAGAGCTGGCCGATCTCCGGGTTCACGCTGCGCTGGTTCTCGGTGGCCTGGCACGACCCCGACGTGCGCGCCGCGTTCGTGCTGTCGCTCAAGGTCGGGGTGGTGGCGACGGGCATCGCCATGGTGCTGGGCTCGGCGGTCGCCTACGCGGTGCACAATTTCAGGTTCTTCGGCCGCGAGGCGATATCGTTCCTGCTCATCCTGCCGCTCGCGCTGCCCGGCATCATCACCGGAATCGCGCTGAGCTCGTTCTTCGCCTTCTCCGGCTTCCAGTTGTCGATCTGGACGATCGTGGTCGGCCACGCGACGTTCTGCATCGTGGTGGTCTACAACAACGTGCTGGCCAGGCTGCGAAGGGTGCCAGGCTCGTATGCGGAAGCCTCGATGGACCTCGGTGCGCGCGGCTGGCAGACGCTGCGTTACGTAACCATGCCGCTGGTCCGGACGGTGCTGGTGTCCGGCGCGCTGCTCGCGTTCGCGCTCTCCTTTGACGAGGTCATCGTCACCGTGTTCACCGCGGGCGCGCAGAACACGCTGCCGCTGTGGATCTTCGGCGCCATCCGGCTCGGCCAGCGGCTCCCGGAAGTGAACGCGGTGGTGTCGATCGTCATCGTGCTGACGATCATCCCGGTGGTGCTGGCCGCGCGGATCGCCGGTGCGGCAGGCCTGGCCAGGTCGGGGCGGGCCAGCCCGGTGGAGGGCCCTGGTCACTGATGGGATCGGCCGGGGCGCCCGGCTGGCGTCGGGGCCGGACGGCGTCCGCTGGCGTCGGGGCCGGGCGGGCGTCCCGCTGGCGTCGGGGCCGGGCGGGCGTCCCGCTGGCGTCAGGATGAATTCAGCTTGGTCCCCAGGTTCTGATAATCCAGCTCGACCTGATCGACGACCTGCTGAATGTTGCTGCTGTTGACGATGGCCTGGTACTGCGCGGCGCTCGTGGCGCTGCCGAGCTGGTGGAACACGTGTCCGGCCGCCAGCGACGCGGCGGCCAGCTGGCTGGCCGCGTTGGTCGTGGCGGTGTCCGGCATGTCGGTGCGCCCCACCGAGGTGCCGAACGCGTCAAACGCCTGGCCTGCTTGCTGGTCGAGTGCGGTGACGCACTGCAGGTTGTCCCCGCACGCGGATGACTTGGCCTGGAAGGTCGACAGGGTCCCGCTGAGCGTGCGGTAGGACGCCTGGACCTGCGTGATGGCGTTGTTCCTGGTGACGGTGCTGTTGGCCGCCGAGCCCACCAGGACGATGATCAGCACGGTGTAACCGATGACCAATACCACGCCGAGGCCGAGGAACAGGCCGACCAGCTTCCTGGCTCCATCGGACAGCACGAGCGGCCAGGCCGGGCTGACGGCGGTCCCGGCGAACGGCGCCGTGTCGCCCGGCTGGGTGACCGCCCCGGCGAAGCTGGCGGGCGGGGCTGGGTAGCCGGGCGGCTGGGTGGGGTAGCCGGGCGGCTGGGTGGCGTCGCCGGGTGGCTGGGTGGCGTCGCCGGGCGGTTCAGCCTCGCGCACCTGGTCGGCCTGGGCCGCTCCCGGTTCGCCCCCCGGCTGGGCGGGGAAGCCCTCTGGGGCAGCTGCCGGATAGCCGGTAACCGCTTGACCCGCCGCGAACTGGCCAGGCGGCGACCGGTCTCCGAAGATCTCGCTGGGGTATTCACTGGTCAGGAGCAGCAGGTAGCCGAAGTAGCGGGTGTAGTACCGCAGGACAGCCGCGTAGGCCTGATAAAGGGATTCAGGCATGGTCCCGGTCACCAGCATGATCAGCCAGACGATGAACAGGACGATGGTCCAGCCGCCCCAGACCAGGAGCCCGCCGACCACGGCGGCCGGGATGGCCAGGAAGATGCGGAAGAGTACCGCCAGCCGGTTCAGCCGACCGCGTGGCGGTATTGCCACTCGCACCGGGTAATCGGCGTCGCCGAACTCGAACGGTGGATAGGCATCGGTCAGCAGCACGTAGTAGGCGTAGACGCGGACGTGCCAGTGCAGGTATCCGGACAGGTAGTCTTCCGCGAACTGGGGCAGACGGCCGGTGAACAGCGCGCCGAACCAGCCGATCACGGCAATGACCTCGGCTACGATGCCCAGCACCCAGAGCACGAGCAGATGCGGGATGGCCAGGATGGCGCGCAGGAGCACGGTCAGCCGCCGCTGTGCGGTTCGCTCCGATACCGCGAGCAGTATGGGGGCCCGCCCGCCGGCGAGGCCGCTTGGTACGTCCGGGGCGGCCCAGGGCTGGGGGGATATATCGGTCATGTCTGCACTCCTTTGCCGACCAGATACCGTACTAGGAATGGCGTTACAAGAACAGGCCAATAGAAAGTAATCCCTGGCTAATGTTCATGGACGTAATAGGGGAAGCGGTGCGGCCGCCTGGCGCACCCGGCCGCGCGATTCGGGAGCGGTGGAACGCCCGGGAAGCAAACTCCGGCCTGGACAGGCGGTCCGGGGCTGCCTAATCTTGACTGTATGATCAGTCAGTCCACTGTTTCCGCTGCTCCCATCGACCCGGCCGGTCTCGCTGAGACCCTCAGGCCCTTTGGCGCCAGCAAGATGCTGCCCAGGGCCGCATACACCGATCCCGCCGTGTTCGCCTGGGAACAGCAGCATTTCTTCGCCGGTGGCTGGTCGTGCGTCGGGTACAGCGCGCAGGTCGCGGAGCCCGGAGACCAGCGGGCCGAGCCGGTGGGCCGGGGCAGCGTGCTGCTCGTCCGCGGCGAAGACGGCGCGTTGCACGCCTTCGCCAACACCTGCCGCCACCGCGGGCACGAACTGCTGGCCTGCGGGGCCGCCGCGCAGCGGAACGCGATCATCTGCCCCTACCACTCTTGGACCTACTCGCTGTCCGGCCAACTGCGCGGTGCAGCGGGGTTCAAGGGACGCGGCGGATTCGACACCGCGGACTGGGGGCTCGTCGAGCTCCCAGTGACCGAGTGGCACGGCCTGATCTTCGCAGACGGCTCGGGCCACGCCAGCCCGATCACGGATTCACTTGCTGAACTCGACGAACTTGTCGCCCCTTACGAGCCGGAACGGCTGGTCATCGCGGGCCAGCACCATTACGACGCGGCCGCCAACTGGAAGATCCTCACCGAGAACTACCACGAGTGCTACCACTGCCCGACGATTCACCCGGAGCTGTGCCGGGTCAGCCCGCCCAAGAGCGGCGAGAACTACCCGCCGCGGTCCGGCTGGGTGGGCGGCTGGATGGACCTGCGCGATGGCATGCAGACCATGTCGCTGGATGGGACCAGCCTGGGCGTGCCGCTTCGCGGCCTGGACGCGACCGGCCTGCGCACCGTCATCTACGTCAACATCTTCCCGAACGTGCTGCTCAGCCTGCACCCAGACTACGTCATGACGCACCGCCTCGTGCCACAGGCGGCCGACCGGACCACGATCGAGTGCTACTGGGCCTTCGCGCCTGAGGCTCTGGAGAAGCCCGGATTCGATCCCGGTTACGCGGTCGAGTTCTGGGACATCACCAACCGGCAGGACTGGGGCGCCTGCGAGTCGGTCCAGCGCGGACTCAGTTCCGAGCACGCCCGGCCGGGGCCGCTCTCGCCCGATGAGGACGCGGTGTACCAGTTCGTGACCGCGGTAGCCCGCGGATACCTGGGCCAGCCGGTCTGGAGCCCCGGACCGAAGGCGTCCGCAGCCAGCTAGGCAAGTGCGGCTCGCGAGGACGTGCTGGTGGATGCCGGCTGGCCGGGGCCGGCTGGCTACCGCCGCAGGCCTCTGCTGAGATGGGAGAGAAGCAACGAGCGCTGTTGACGCAACGGCATCGGCAGTTGCTCTCCCCCCCAGTGAAGGACGCGCCACGTGACCGTCTACGACATCCCTGTTAACACTCTGTCCGGCCAGCCTGCCTCGCTCGGCGACCTGTCCGGTAAGACGCTGCTCGTCGTCAACGTCGCCTCCCGATGCGGGCTCACCCCGCAGTACGAGGGGCTCGAGCGGCTCCACGAGCGCTACCGTGACCGCGGCTTCTCGGTGGTCGGATTCCCGTGCAATCAGTTCGGCGGGCAGGAGCCCGGCAGCGCCGCGGAGATCCAGCAGTTCTGCTCCGTTAACTACGGTGTCAGCTTCCCGCTCTTCGAGAAGATCGATGTCAACGGCCCGGACCGGCATCCGATTTACGTGGTGCTCACCGAGGTGCCGGACGGCGACGGTGCGGCAGGCGACATTCAGTGGAACTTCGAGAAGTTCCTGATCAGTGCGGATGGAAAGGTGACCGGGCGGTTCCGGCCGCTCACCGACCCGGAGGCCCCGGAGATCGTGTCCGCTATCGAGGCGAACCTGCCCGCCTAGCGGCGGCAGCCGCCGTTTCGGCTTGGACATGCGCTATAGCGTGCCCGTGTCGGCGTAGAGCGCGGCGATGGCCTCGGTGTGAAGCTGCGGCCAGGCGCGGGACCAGGTGTCTGCCCAGCGGCGGGCGGCGGTTTCCACAGCCATGCCGTGATTCAACCAGAACGCTGACCGCCCGCGGCCGCGGCCGGCCCGATCCGCTCCGCGCGCCTCCCCGCTCCCGGCGCCCCGCAGCAGGCAGGGGGGGTCTCGATAACCTCTTGTGGTCGGAGGACTACAATTGGTTGACGATGCCCGTTCAGAGACGGCTGGTGCTCGTCCAGGGCGGTGACGGCCACTTCGGGGGGTCCGGCCGGCCGAGCGGGCAGCAGTCCGGATCGCCGACTACCCAGCAGGCCGCACCGGCTGGGCGGCCGTCCGGGCCGCCGACTACCCAGCAGGCCTCTCCGGCCAGCCCGCAGGCCGCCCCGCAGGCCGCCCCGCAGACCGGCCAGCAGGCCGCCCCGCAGGCCGGGCGCACCGACCCCAGCTCGACGGCGGCCGAAGTATGGCTGGTCCGCAGCGAGGAGCGGGTGGATATCGGCACCGAGGTACTGGAGTCGCACCGGGTCAGGCTGCGCAGGTATGTGGATGTCGAGCCGGTCGAGCAGGCGGTTCACGTGTACCACGAGGAATACGAGGTCGAGCACATTCCGATTACGCCGCAGGAGCGGGCCAGCGGCCCGATCGCGGAAAACGACCACACCGGTCCTGAGCCAGGCCCGGGCACCGGCCAGGCCCGGGGCCCGGGCCCTGCACCAGGCTCAGGCCAGGGCCTGCGGTCCGCGCTTCATCATCTGATCGGCGATGATGGCCCGCTGGACCTCGCTGGTGCCCTCCCAGATCCGCTCCACTCGCAGCTCACGGAAGAACCGCTCCGCCACGTTCTCCCGCATGTAACCGCGGCCGCCGAACACCTGGACGGCGCGGTCGGCCACCCGCCCGGCCATCTCGGAGGCGTACAGCTTGGCCATCGAGCACTGCGCGTGCTGCACCTTGACGTCGGCGCCCGCATCGATGGCCCGGGCCGTCTCGTAGGTCAGTGACCGGGCCGCGTACAACTCGGTCAGGCTGTCGGCCAGCATGGCCTGGATCGCCCCGAACCGGCTGATCGGCTGGCCCTGCACCTGCCGCTGCGCCGCGAACGCGGTCATCTCCGCGATCAGCCGCTCGGCCGCGCCCAGGCACCGGGCAGCGACCATCAGCCGCTCGAACCTGAACCACTCGTAGGCAAAACTCATCCCGTCACCCTCCGCGCCGACCAGGTTGGCGGCCGGCACCCGGACGTCGGTGAAGGCGACGATCGGATGGTGGTGACTGATGGTGTGCGAGTAGGCCGGGGTCCGGATCACCCGGACGCCCGGGCTCGGCAGGTCGACCAGGAACATCGCGTGCTCGCCGTCGTGGGCCCCGCCGGCCAGCTTGCCCTGGAAGAACGCGAAGGTAGCCGAGTTATACGAGGTGACGTGCCATTTCTCGCCGTTCAGGACGTATTCGCCGCCGTCCCGGCGGGCGGTGGCGACGATCGCGTCCACGTCCGAGCCGGCGCCCTCCTCGGTGATCGCATAGCATTCCTCGGCCTCGCCGCGGATGGCCGGGATCACGTAGCGGTTCAGCTGGTAGGGCGTGGCCACGGCGGGCAGCCAGGACGGCGGAGTGCCGCAGGACCAGGCCAACGCGTTGGTGACCCGGCCGACCTGCTCCTGGATGAGGACCTGCTGCAGCGAGGTGGCGCCGCCACCGCCGAGTTCGGCGGGCATGTTAGCGGCATGCAGGCCCAGTTCGGCGGCCCGCGCGGTGTGCGCGGCGGCCACGCCCTCGGGCAACTCGCCGTCATGGAGTTCGGCGGTCACCTCGTAGGGGATCACCTCGTCAGCGAACAGCCGGGCCCGCTGCTGGATCTTCAGGTCCGCATCCGACAAGCCGTACATCGCGCCCCTATCTCCGGGCCGCAGCAGCTCTCGGGCCCCTTACCTGAGAGCCACCCTGCGGCTCCGGGGCCCTTACCTGGGAGCCACTGCGGCTCGGGGGCCCCTCATCCGGGCCGCCGCCCGCCCAGCTCGCCGCCCTTGACTGAACGTTCAGTCTATGCCAGCATCAACCACGTGCCAATGGGCCTCGCCGACCGGCCACAGCTCGCCGACGCCGTCGTCGTCGGTGGCGGGACAGTGGGCGCCTGGTGTGCCTATTTTCTCCGGCGCAGCGGCCTGGACCGGGTGGTCCTGGTGGAGAAGCGGACCCTGGGCGAGGGCGCGAGCAGCCGCGCAGCCGGCGTGGTGCGGACCCAGGGCGGCACCAGCTGGGCGGTCCGGCTCGGCGACTGGTCCCGCCGGTTCTACCTGGCCCAGCGCCACGAACTCGGCATCGACTCCGGCTTCACCCCGCAGGGTTACCTGCTGCCGTGTTTCAGCCCTGACGAGGTCGCCGCCGCGCGGGACCGGATGACCATGCAAGCCGCACTCGGCCTGAACGTCCGGTGGCTCGACCCGGCCGAGGTGGACCAGGCCAACCCGACGCTAGCCCCCGGCGCGACCCTGGGCGGCACGTTCTGTGCGGAGGACGGCTATCTCGCCCCGCCGCGTAACGTAACCGCCTACGCGGTCGCCCTGATGACCAGCGGTGTTCAGGTGCTGGAGCGGACCGCCTTCACCGGGCTTCAGGTCACCGGCGGCCAGGTCACCGGCGTGACCACCAGCCATGGACCGATCGCGGCCCCGCTGGTCGTGCTGACCGGGGGCCCGGAACTCGCCATGGTGGGCGAACTGGCCGGGGTGCGGATCACGGCCGGCGGGGCCAGGCACCAGGTCGCCGTGACGCAGGCTCATCCCGAACTCGCCCGCGAGCGGGTGCCGATGGTCTTCGACCTGTCGGCGGGCCTCTACTGGCGGCCCGAGGAGGGCGGCCTGTTGTTCGGGATGAGCAACCCGGATGAGCCCCCGGGCACCGACCGCAGCATCGATGAGAAGTACCTGGCCCGCATGAGAGAGCGGCTTGCGCGGCTGGTCCCGGTCACCGCCGGGCTCGCGCTGCGGCGGGTCTGGGCGGCGACCATCGACTTCACCCCCGATCACCTGCCGATCATCGGCCCGGCCATCGGCCGGGACGGGATTATCAACGGGGCCACCGTGGCCGGGGCCGGCGGCGCCGGGATCATGTGGGGACCCGCCGTGGCCCGCGCGGCCGCCGATGTCGCGCTGACCCGCTCCTCTGACGTCGTAGACACCGCTGAGCTGGGCCTGGACCGATTCGATGAGCAGGGGAACAGCCGGCTGGCCACCGATCCGATCGCGCTGCCGTTCCCTGAGCACGCGCCGCCGCACCTTTCGAAAGGACTGCGTTTATGAGCGATATCACGCCCGTGACCCCGTTTCTCGCCTCTGCCCTTACTGCTGAGCTCGAGGACTGGGGCCCGCTCGAGGAGGCGACCGGCGAGCCGATGCAAACCGCGGGCCTGACCCTGTGGCAGGACGGCGAGCAGGAGGTCGGGGTCTGGGAGTGCGAGCCCGGACCGTCCTACTGGAAGCTGGAGACGCACGAGTTCGTCCACATCGTGGCCGGCCGGATGACCGTGACCCCCGACGGCGGCGAGCCGCAGGACATCGCCGCCGGCCACACCGCGGTTTTCCCGCGCGGCTGGGCGGGCAGCTGGCAGATCCACGAGAAGATCCGCAAGGTCTACGTGATCTTCTGACCAGGTCCGCCGCCGTCGGCTAGCGCCGAGTGGATTCGGGATTCGGTACTGATGCCTGACCGGATGCCGAATCCACTCGGTCGCCAACCCGGTCCGGTCCGGCCCGGTCCGGCACGTTGTCGTCGGCCAGACCGTGGATGAGCATCAGCGGCCGGTCCAGCTTGGCCGCCTCGGGGATCAGCGAGCAGCGCTGGTAATTGCCTGGCTCGGTATCCGGATGCCCGAGGAACCGTTCCTTGTAATAGATGTCGTACAGCCGCTGGTTCGCAGACGGGCGCCCTGGCCACCGCGGCCTGAAACACATCCGGGCGGCGCAGCACCGCGAGCGCGGCGAGGAAGCCGCCGAACGACCAGCCGCGGATCGCGACCCGGCGCAGATCAAGGTCCGGATAGCGCTCCGCGGCGGCCTGCAGCGCGGTGACCTGATCGTCGAGGACCGGGCCGCCGATGTCGCCGCGGACCGCACGGTCCCAGGCGGGCCAGCGCCCCGGCGTGCCGCGGCCGTCCGCGACGACGACAGCGAAGCCCTGTTCGGCGAACCACTGCGCAACGCCGAACCACCAGGACCTGGCGCGCAGCACGAGCTGCAGGAACGGGCCGCCATAGGGACTCATCAGGACCGGCAGCGGGCCGGTGCCCGGTTCGTGCCAGGACGGCAGCAGCACGGCGGTCGACAGCTCCGGCGGCCCGGCCAGGAACTGCTCGATCCGCAGCCCGAGGCCGAGGAGCTCGGCCCGGCTGGCGATCTCGGCGACCGTCGTGTCACCGCGCTGGACGCGCACCCGCGTCCCGTCGTGTTCCAGCGATTGCTCAGTCACCACGGTGACGCCGCCGGCCCGGGTGCCGCCATGCACGCCTGCCGCGCTGGTCACCCGGACGGCTCCCGACCCTGGGTCATGGGCCCACAGCTGAATCTCGGCCGGGTCCTGCGACGCGCTGAACAGCACGGTGTCACCGTCGACGGAGAGTACCTCGCGCACCTGGAGCCCGGGCGGGGTGACCGGGACGCCCCCGACGACGAGCCGGTAGCTGTCGCCGGCCGGCGCGATCCAGACCAGGGCGCCGGAGGCAGTCAGCGCGGGCACGCCCGGCGCGACGTTCACCCAGCAGTCGTCGAGTTCCTCGTGTACCAGCCTCGTTCGGCCCGTTCCCGCATCCACCTGCAGGATGCGGACCGTCCGCTGGTCCCGGCTCTGCACGACGATCAGCGGGTCCGGGCCCGGGCCGCCCCAGCACACCGCCACCAGGTACTCGAACGCCGTCGTGTCCCACGCCACGGGAATGCGATCACCATCGAGCCCGATCAGCCAGAGCGATACGTCCGCGTTGGCCGTTCCCGCGGCCGGATAGGCGATCGGCTGCGGCGGCAGCAGCGGATTGGCCGGGTCGGCCACGCCGCCGCCGAGACCGACCACCCGCAGCGCGCCGTCGCGGATGTAGCCGATCCAGCGCCCGGACGGGTCGATGCGCGGATCGATGACCGCCCCCGCCCCGGCGGCCCCCGCGCCGCTGGCCCTCGCCCCGGCGGTCCCGGCCGTGCTGATCTCCGCCACGGCCCCGGAGATCAGGTCGGCCGACCACAGCCGCCCGGACAGCGTGAAGACGGCCTGCCGCACCTCCCGGTCGGTGGAGTACGCCACGATCCCGGTGCCGCCCTGCCTGGATCGCTCGCGCGTGGCTCGCTCCTGCTCCGAAAGGTCCTCGGCGTGGCCGCCGAGCAGGGCCCGGACGGCAGCTCGTTCGTCGCGCCTTCCACGCTGGCTCCGGTGCACGCGCACGCGCCGCTGCAGGCGCCCCGGCCCCACAACGCCGCCTAAGACCGGGCCGCGGCTACTCGCGGACTTCCTGAGCCGCACCGCCAGCTCCGGGCGGGCCGCCACCGACGAGCTAGCCAGCGACTGAGGCGGCGCCGATCGCGAGCGCGTCGACCGCCACCGCGCCGCCTGGCCCGCAGATGAGCGGGTTCACGTCGAGCGCCTCCAGTTCGCTGCCGAGCTCAACGGCCAGCGCGGACAGCCCGGTGATCGCGCGGACGATCGAGCCAAGGTCGGCCGGCGGCGCGCCGCGGAACCCGGCCAGCAAATGGCTGATCCGCAGCTCGCCGAGCAGCTGCCGGGCGGTCCGCTCGCTGACGGGCGGCAGCGCGACCGCCCGGTCGGCGATCGCCTCGACCAGCACGCCGCCGGCGCCCACCACGATCAGCGGGCCCAGCGCCGGATCGCGCGCGATGCCGAGCGCCAGCTCCACCCCGCTGGGTACGGTCTCGCAGACCAGTACCCGGGGCCCGAGCCTGGCGGCCAGATCGGCGTAGGCGGCGATCAGTTCGTCGGGCGTGCCGACGCCGAGCACCACGCCCCCGGCGTCCGACTTGTGCGGGACGGCTGGCTCGTCGGTCTTCAGGACGACCGGGTAGCCGATCAGCTCCGCCGCCGCGAGCGCCCCGGCGGCGCTGCCGGCCGGCACCACCCGGGCGGCGGCGATCCGGTACTCGCGCAGCAGGTCAAGCAGCGGGGCGCCGCTGGCCGCGCCCGCCGCGAGCAAGGCGCGGCCGCGACGGCAGCGAGCCTCGTCGGCAGGCCTCGCGACGGCGGGCCTCGCGGCGGCGGGCCTCGCGGCGGCGGGCCTCGCGGCGGCGGGCCTCGCGGCGGCGGGAAGACCGGCTTGGTAACGGGATCGCGCGCCAGTGTGACCGAGCAGGTGACCGAGCGCGAGCAGGCCAGGGCGCAAGCCCTCCAGGACCGGGATCGCGGCCTGCCGGAGCCGGGCCGCGGCGTCCTGGTCGATGGCGCTGGGCAGGTTGCTCAGGATGACCAGCGGCTTGTCGGTCCGCCGGGCCGCGTCCAGGGCGGCCAGCGGGTAAGAGTCGTCCCCGTCCAGCTCGCTGACCAGGTCCACGGCGAGGGCCACCGCGGCTACCGAGGGGTCGTCGGCCAGCACGGCCAGCGATCCGGCGAACAGCCCGACGGTGTCGGCCCCGGTGCTCCACACGTCGAGCGGGTTGCCTGGCTCAAGGCCCGGATCGAGCAGCTCCCGCAGGCGTGCTCTGGTGGCCGCGCTGAGCTGGGCGAACGGGACCCCCAGCTGGTCGGCGAGGTCGGCGGCGTGGGCTCGCTCCAGCCCGGAGTCGTGCACCGTCGCGATGCCGCGCACCGGGCCCGACCCGGGCGCTTCGCGAGGCGCTGGCGGCTGGTCGGCCTGCGGCGGGTCGGCCAGGGGCGGGTCAGCGGGCGGCGGGTCGGCCAGGGGCGGGTCAGCGGGCGGCGGGTCGGCCAGGGGCGGGTCGGCGGGCGGCGGGTCGGCCGACGGTGAGCTGGCGCACGGGCGGCTGGCCGACCCAGAGAGGGGCCGGGGCGGGCGGCGGCCGATGGCGAACAGTTCCAGCGTGTCGGTCAGTTCGGCCAGATCGCCGACCCGGTGCAGCCCGTAGGCCCGGCTCAGTGCCTCCCAGCCGCCGTCCGCGGCGGCCAGCGCGCCGGAGTGGGCGGCCACCATCTTCGCCCCGCGGACCGAGTTGCCGACGGTGAGCAGGA
This sequence comes from uncultured Actinomycetota bacterium, assembly GCA_963775745.1. Classification (GTDB taxonomy): domain Bacteria; phylum Actinomycetota; class Actinomycetes; order Streptosporangiales; family Streptosporangiaceae; genus DATBGO01. The sequence goes on along the minus strand of CAVZKE010000005.1, from coordinate 201,787 downwards.
CGACGGGGATATCGCGTTCGGCGGCCCGGGCGAGTACCTGGCGGAGCCGATCTGGCTGCCGGATCGCCTCCAGGACCAGCGCGAGCACCCGGGTCTCGGGCAGGCCGAGCGCGTAGTCGAGGTAGGAAGGCGCGGTGGTGACGAGTTCCTGTCCGGAGGAGACCGCGAGGGTGAAGCCGATGGCCCGGCGCAGCCTGAGCATGGCGGAGAACACCGAGCCGGAGTGGGTCACCAGGGCCACCGGGCCTGCGGGCAGTGGGTCGGGCTCGGCGTAGCCCATCACGCGCAGGCCGCGGGTCACGTTGGCGAAGCCCATGCAGCCAGCGCCGCACAGCTCCATTCCGGCCGACCTGGCGATCGCCGCCAGCCGCTCGCGCAGCCCCGGCCCACGACCCCGGCCGGCGCACTCAGCTCGGTCGGCGGCCGGGGCTGATGTGCGCGGGCCTCCGTGGGCGGCGGGGGCACCGGGGCCGGTGGGACCAGCGGGGGCAGTGGGACTAGCGGAGGCGGGGTGGGGGAGGGGCTGACCGGCGGGGCGGGGCGCGCCTGGGTCCTCGTGGGCGTTGCCGAAGATGACCGCGCTGCGGTCACCGCGGCGGGCGGCCAGCGTTAGCTGCGCCTCGAGCGCGGCATCCGGCACGCCCAGCAGGACCAGGTCGACCGGGCCGGGCAGATCGGCGAGCGACGGGTAACACTGCCGCCCGCCGATCTGCGGGTACCGCGGATTGACCGGATAGATCCGCGGGCCGGACCGGCTCGCGGCTACTTCCGCGAGCATCCGCTCGCCGAACGACCCGGGTCGCTGCGACGCACCGACCACCGCGACGCTCCTGGCCTCCAGCATCGCGGCCAGTCCGGCCTGGCCGGCGGGGCGGGCGCCGGGCATCCGTTCCGGATCGGTTTTCGCTGTCATGCCCGCCTGGATAGCTTGCGCAGCTGCCGGGACCGGCGCGCGGTCTTCTGGTCCGCGATGGCGGCCCTGGCCGCCTGCCAGCCGGGGATGCCGCAGACGCCGCCGCCGGCGTGGGTGGCCGAGCTGCCGTAGTACAGGCCGCGCAGCGGGGTCCGGTAGTCGGCGTAGCCGGGGCCGGCCGCATGTGGAACAGCTGCTCCAGGGACAGCTCGCCGTGGAAGATGTTGCCGCCGACCAGGCCGTACTCGTGCTCCATCGCGTGCGGCCCGACGATGTCGCGGTGCAGGATCGAGGCCTTGAAGTTCGGGGCCAGCTCGTTGTAGCAGTCGATCATGCGGTCGGCGTAGGCCTCGAGTTCCGCGGTGTGCGGCTCGGCGCTCCAGTCCTCGGGCACCCACTGGGTGAACAGCGACATGATGTGGCTGCCCTCGGGGCACAGCTTGGTGTCGAAGGTGGTCGGGATCACCCCGTCGCTGAACGGCAGCTGCGCGGGACGGCCCTCCCGGGCGTCGGTGAAAGCGCGCTCGATGTACTCCATGGTCGGCGCCATCTCGACCGAGCCGGTGTGGTGCTCTTGCAGCTGCGAGCCGGGATCGGCGGTGAAGTCGGGCAGCTCGGCCAGGGCCAGGTTGATCTTCACGACGCCGCTGCGCGACTTCCAGCGCTCGATGTCGCGGACGAAGTCGTCCGGCAGGTACCCGGCGCCCACCTGCTCCAGGAACGCGGTCCGCGGGTGCAGCGTGGACACCACGACCTGGGCCCGGATCTCCTCGCCGTTCTCCAGCACCACGCCGACCGTCCGGTCGCCTTCGACCAGCACGCGGGCCACCCGGGCGCCGGTCCGGATCTGCGCACCGTGGGTGCGCGCGGCGGCCTCGATGGCGGCCGAGACGCCGCCCATGCCGCCGTCGGCGAAGCCCCAGTTACCCAGGTGACCGTCGCCCACGTCGCCGATCGAATGGTGGGCCATCACGTAGGCGGTGCCGGGCGAGTACGGGCAGGCCCAGGTGCCGATGACGCCGTTGACCGCCAGCGCCCCCTTGACCTGCGGGGATTCGAACCAGTCGTCCAGCAGGTCGGCAATGCTCATCGTCATCAGCCTGGTGACGTCCGCGACCGTGCGGACATCCAGGCCGCGGTTGCGCCAGGCCAGCTTCAGGGTCCCGGCCAGGTCGCGGGGCCGGCGCGAGCCGATCGCGGGCGGCACGGTGAGCAGCAGCGGTCCGAGGATGTCCGCCAGGCCTTCCAGCCAGGCATCCCAGCGCGGCATGGCGTCGGCGTCCTTTTTGGACCACTTCGAGACTTCTTCGTGGTTGCGCTTGGCGTCATCCGCGTAGAGCTTGATCGACCCGCCTTCGGGAAAAGCCTGGTAATACGGGCCCATCGGGTAGATCTTGTAACCATGACGGGCCAGGTCAAGCTCCGAGATGATGGTCGGCGGCAGCAGGCTCATGACGTAGGAGAGCCGGGTGACCCGGTACTCGGGCGCGTCCGGCCACGGCGCTTCGGTGGTGGCCGCGCCGCCGGTCTTGTGCCTGCCCTCAAGCACCACGGTGCGGGCCCCCGACCGAGCCAGGTACGCGGCGGCGACCAGCCCGTTGTGCCCGCCGCCCACCACGATTGCGTCGTACGTTGCGGTCATGGAGCCGCCTTCCGTGAGTTGCGGTCATGAACCCGCAAGGACAGACTGACTGAATGTTCAGTCTAGAAACCTGCTACGGTATCGACAAGAGGCCGGGAGGATGTCGCCGATGACCGACCAGGCCGGTGCTGCAGTCGCCACCCAGGGCACCGCCGACCAGCGCCGCGAGCAGATGCTGCGCGCGGCGCTTCAAGTCATCTCCGAACGCGGTTATCCGGAAACCCGGATCGCCGATGTGGCCGAGCGGATCGGGATCAGCCCCGCGCTGGTCATCTACTACTTCAAGACCAAGGACCAGCTGCTGACCGAGGCCATCAGGTACTCCGAGGACACCTGGTACGCCAATGGCCAGCGCCGGATGGCGGAGCTGCCGACCGCGGTGGCCAGGATCGAGGAAATCGTCGCGATGAGCTGCCTGCCCGAGGCAGACCCCGACGCCGACAGCTCGTGGCTGATCTGGCTGGATTTCTGGGCCCAGGCGGCCAGGAACGCCGAGGTGGCCGCGGTCCGGCAGAAGTCCGATGAGCGCTGGCGGGAGCAGATCAGCACGCTGGTGCAGGCGGCCAGCAGGCCGGGGAGTTCAGGAACGTCGACCCGCAGACCTTTGCCATCCATCTGTCGGCGCTGCTGGACGGGCTGGCCATCCAGATGGCGCTGGAGGATCCGCGGGTGGACCCGGTGACCGCCTTTGAGCTGAGCATGCGCTTCGCGGCCGACCAGCTAGGGTTCGAGTGGACGGCCGGGCGCGGGCGCACGGCGGGGAGCGGTCCGGAAGGGGAGTGACCCGTGGCCGGTGGGCAGATCCAGCTCGTGTCGCTGACCAAGCGCTTTGTCGAGCTGGCCGTGGACGACATCGACCTGACCGTGCCGAGCGGCGAATTCTTCTCCCTGCTCGGGCCGTCGGGCTGCGGCAAGACAACCACGCTGCGGCTGATCGCCGGCTTCGAGCAGCCCACGGCGGGCCGGGTGCTGCTCGACGATGTCGACGTGACGCGGATTCCGCCCAACAAGCGCAACGTCAACACGGTGTTCCAGAGCTATGCGCTGTTCCCGTTCCTGACCGTGTTCGACAACGTGGCCTTCGGGCTGCGGAACCGGAAGCTGACCAAGAAGGACCTCCAGACCAGGGTCCGGGAGGCCGTGGACCTGGTCCACATGGGCTCGTTCATCAAGCGCCGGCCTGGCCAGCTGTCCGGCGGCCAGCAGCAGCGGGTGGCGCTGGCCCGGGCGCTGGTGCTCAACCCGGCCGTGCTGCTGCTCGACGAGCCGCTCGGCGCGCTGGACGCCAAGCTCCGCCGGTCGCTGAAGGTCGAGCTCAAGGCGCTGCAGGAGCGGGTCGGGATCACCTTCCTGTACGTCACCCACGACCAGGAAGAGGCGCTGACCATGTCCGACCGGGTGGCGGTCATGCGCAGCGGCAAGATCGTCCAGATCGGCGACCCGCATGAGATCTATGAAGAGCCCGCCGACACCTACGTGGCGGACTTCCTCGGCGTGTCGAACCTCATGCAGGTCGAGGTGGTCGAGCGCCAGCCGGGCTCGAAGTGCCAGGTGCGGCTGGGCGAGTCCGCGCTGGCCGTCGAGCAGGGCACGGTCACCGGGCTGGGCAAGGCGTACTGCGTGATCCGTCCCGAGCGGGTCCGGATCGAGACGTTCGGCTCGGCGGGCCCGAACCGGGTGCCCGCCATGGTGGAGCGGCTGGTCTACATCGGCTCGGCGACCCAGGTCATGCTGCGGCTGGCGCCCGGTGAGCTTCTCCAGGCGCTGGTGCAGAACGACGGCTCGCACACCGAGCTGGCCCAGGGCACGCCGGTGCACGCGTTCCTGGCCCCTGATGCCCTCCGGGTGCTCGCCGACACCGGAGCCCCGCAGACGGCCACGGCTGATCCCGCCGATACCGGCCTGCAGCTGATTTAGTAACGGCGCGCGTGCCTCCGGTGGCTCCGCGCGGCCCCTCCTGGTGTTCCGTGGCGGTCAGATGCCGGCGATCGTGGACAGCGCTTCCTGCCGGTCGCCGCGCTCGCCGCGGGTCATGAAGCGGTAGCCGAAGTACCCGGCCACGGCGATGATGAACGACATGACCAGCATGATCGTGCCCAGCGCGTTGAGCGCGGGGCCGCCGTTACCGCCGTGCTGCTGCGAGTAGATATACACCGACATGGGGGTGTTGCTCGCGTTGGAGCTTAGCAGGTCCACGATCACGAAGTCGTCGATCACGCTGGAGAAGACCAGGACCGCGCTGGCGAAGATGGCCGGGGTGAGCAACGGCAGCATCACCCGGCGCATGGTCTGCAGCTGCGTCGCGCCGAGGTCGGCCGCAGCCTCCTCGTACTGTTTCCCGATGGTCGCGAGCCTGGCCTGGACGATGATCGCCGGCCAGCTGACATTCCAGGTGACCAGGGCGAGCGTCTCGGCCATCGTGCCCAGGCCGACGGAGGAGAACAGCGAGGTGAACACGAAGAACATCGCCACGCCGAAGATCAGCTCCGGGATGACGAACGAGAGGATCATCACGAAGTTGAAGCTCGCCCCCGTGTAGCTGCGCCACCGGTTGATCCCGAGCGCGAACGCCACCCCCAGCGGCACCGCGATCAGCGTGGTGTAGGCGGACAGCCGCAGCGTCTGGATGACCGCCAGCCGCAGCTGCTCGTCATGCAGGACGGAGTTCACCGGGTCGGAGTAGTACCAGCGCATGGAGAAGCCCTGCCACACGCTCTGCGACTTGCCGTTGTTGAAGGAGAACAAGACGGCCAGCGCGATCGGCACGATCGACCAGATCAGGTACAGCCAGGTGAACCCCTCGAGGAACCACGGGTGTCCCCACGGGTTGCGCCGCAGCCGCGGCAGCGGTGACCGGGCGGCCACGGTAGCGGCGGCCGGCTGGGCGGACGTAGCTGCGGTGGCGCTCACACTGCCTCCCGCGCCGACCGGCTGGTCGCCACCACGTAGTAGATCATCGGAACGACCAGGATGAGCAGCAGCAGGATAGACAGCACCGCGCCCTGCCCCTGGAAGGCCTGCGTCGACAGGTCCCCGTCGATCACGTTGCCGATCATGGCCGTGCCCGGGGTACCGGACAGCAGCTGATTGGTGAAGTAGTCGCCGAGCATCGGCAGCACCGTGATCAGCAGCCCGGTCAGGATGGCCTGCCTGGACAACGGCAGCGTGACCCGCAGGAACGTGCGCACCCGCCCCAGGCCCAGGTCGCGCCCGGCTTCCAGGAGCGAGCCGTCGATCCGGTCCAGTCCCGCGTAGAGCACCAGGATCAGGTACGGGATGTAGCCGTAGACCAGGCCGAGGATCACGGTGTAGGACTGGCCGCCCAGCCAGTTGACCGGATGCGAGATCAGGTGCAGGGTGGTGAGCACCTTGTTGACGTAGCCGTCGATCTGCAGCAGGTCGATCCAGGCCAGCATGCGCATCATGTAGCTGATCCAGAACGGCGCGATCAGCAGGACCAGGAACAGGGCCTTGCGGCAGCAGGCGAACCTGGCCACGAAGTAGGCCGCCGGATAGCCGATCAGCAGCGAGATGATCGACGCCGCCGCCGTGTACCACAGCGTCCTGAGGAAGATCGGGCCGATGAACGCGCCGGGGCCGACGAGGTTGTGCCACACGGCGGCCAGGTTGGTCGAGCTCCAGTCGAGCGGGTTATAGGCGGCGATGGGCGTGCCGTACAGCTGGTTCAGCTGCCCGGCGCCGATCGCCACCACGACGTAGAACGGCACGATGAACAGCAGCGCCAGCCAGATGATCCCCGGTGCGGCCAGGGCTGCCCAGAAAATCCGGTTAGGCTGGCGTTCGCCCCCCCGCCGCGCGGGCCGCCTGACCAGCCTGCCGCCCACGGTCACCCGGTCCGCCTAGACGCCGTGGCTGACGGTCTGCCAGGCCTGCTGCCACAGCTGGTCGGCCGCGATGGGCAGCTGCAGCTCGCTGACCCCGCGCCGGAAGTAGGACGGCAGCACCACGGTGGAGATCAGGCTCTGCGGCAGGATGCCGTCGGTGACCAGGCGCTGCGGCGTGACCCCGTTGACCGGCTGCATGTAACCGTTGAAGCTGATGTTGGTCAGCGCGTTCGGCAGGTCCTCCAGGTAGTTCAGGAACAGGTGGGCGAGCACCGGGTTCTGGGCGCCGCGCAGCACGGTGTTGGTGTCGTTCGCCACCGGGCCCTTGCCGTCGGTGGGGAACCAGTAGCCGACCACGTCGACCGGGACGCCCTTGGGCATGTACCCCTCCGCCGCGGCAATGTCGCCGGACCAGGCGTGGTGAATCCAGATCTGCCCGCTGGGCACCTCGGTGTAGTCGTTGTTGTCGATGTGCACGCCGGTCAGCTGGGCCAGGTTCTGCAGTTCCTGCTGGGACTTGGTGATCTGGGCCGGGTCGGTCGTGTTCAGGTTGAAGATCCCGTTCTTCATCAGCCCGAGGCTGATGGACTCACGGTAGTCGTCGAGTATCGCGACCTTGCCCTTGTACTTGCCCTGCCATGGCATCGCCCACGGGTTCGCCATGGTGTACGGGTTCTCCGGCACGTGGTCCTTGCGCCACGCGATGCCCGTCGTATAGATCGTGTACGGGACGGTGTAGCGCCAGCGCTGGTCATAGAACGGGTTGGTGAAGTCCGTCCAGGCCTGGTTGATGTTCGGGATGTAGCTGTGGTTCAGCGGCTGGATCGTCTTCTGCTCGATCAGCCGGCCGAGCACGTCGACGGTGACGCCCATGAACACGTCGAAGTTCACCTGCCCGCTGGACAGCTTGGCTAGCGCCTCGGTCATCGTGTTGAACGTGGTCACCTCGACCTTGCAGTTGTACTTCTTGCCGAAGTCGTTGAGGCACTTCTGGTTGACGTAGGCGACCCAGTTGTAGATCTTCAGCGTGGCGCCCGTCTCGGCCAGCTGCCCGTTCTTGATCGCCGGGTTGTCCTTGAACAGCGGCCAGGTGACCGGGTTGTCCGGCCGCGGCAGCGGTATCCCGCCTGAGACCAGGTTGCTGGGCCCGCTCGCGGATGCGCCGCTGCTGTTGCCGCCGCAGGCGGCCAGCAGCGACGCGAGCGTGCCGCCGCCGCCGAGGAGCGCGCCGGCCGCGGCACCTGACCGCAGGAAGCTACGCCGGGAACTCCACAGGCGCGGTGGGGTCCCGTCTGAGCTCCAGCCTTCTCTCGGATGCATGCCGCACCACCCCTTCGCCTAGCGTAGCCATGCCGCTTCCGGAGGCCCGGGGGCACGGGTCCCTGGTGTCCATGGCCGCCGTTGACTGAACATTCCGTCAAGACTTACTACTCCGGGAGCACGGGCACAAGTCCTTGGAGGTAACAGCCTGGGATCTGCCCGCCATGGGCGGCGCCGCCCGCGGCGGCGATGGGGTGAGTGGTCCCCGGGTCAGCTCGTTAGCTCCGCACTGCCGCTGCGAAGGCGGCAAAATTCGCTACGAAACGATCGATGTCGTCCTCGTTATGCTGCACTGAGATCAGCCACTGCTCGCTCTTGCCCCACGGGGGCAGGAACACCCCGCCGTTGTGCTGGAACAGCCAGTGCGCGTGACTGTAGGAGTCATCGATGGCCAGGTAGTCGCGGAAATCGCGGACCGGCTTGGTGGCGAAGACCACGCTGCCCTTCGCCCCGACCGACACGACGTGCGCCGGCAGCCCGGTTCTTTCGAGCTGCTCTTCCAGGCCCGCCACGGCCCGCCGGCGCAGCCGGTCCAGCCGCTGGTAGGCCTCGGGCGTGGCGACCTCGGTGAGCATGGCCCGGCAGGCGGCCATGGCCAGCGGGTTGCCGTTGAAGGTCCCGACCATCTCGTAGTCGCCGTTGGTGACGTGCTGCATCACCTCGGCGGTGCCGCCCACCGCCGCGACGGCCACGCCACCGCCGATCGCCTTGGCCAGGCAGATGACGTCCGGGCTGACGCCGACCACGGCGGTCGCGCCACCCGGGCCGGCGGTGAGCCCGGTCTTCACCTCATCGAAGATCAGTAGCGCGTCCCTGGAATGCAGCAGTTCCTTCAGGCCGGCCAGATACCCGGGTTCCGGTGCGATGATCCCGGAGTTCATCATGATCGGCTCGACGATCATCCCGGCGATCTGGCCGGGGTGCTCATCCAGCAGCCGGGCCACGGCCTCGAGGTCATTGAAGCCGGCGATCAGGGTCAGGTCGGTGATCGCCCGCGGTATCCCGGTACTGGACGGCACGCTGGCCGGCCGGTCCGCGGGGCCGGCCTGTTCGGCCGAATCCGGGCTGACCGACACCTGGACCGAGTCATGATGCCCGTGGTAGCAGCCCTCGACCTTGATGATCAGGTCCCGCCCGGTGATCGCCCTGATCAGGTGCACGGCGTCCATCGTGGCCTCGGTGCCCGAGTTCGCGAACCTCCAGGTGGGCAGGCCGAACCGGCGAGCGAGTTCCTCGGCGACCGCGAGCGCGTTACGCGTCGGCTGGGCGAAATGGGTACCGAACGCGATCTGCGCGCGGACCGCCTCGACGATGGCCGGGTGACCGTGGCCGGCCAGCGCGGCGCCATAACCGCCGTGCAGGTCAACGTACTCGGTCCCGTCCACGTCGTAGAGCTTCGAGCCCTTGCCGTGACTGAGCCACACCGGCTGCGGCCGGGTGATCTGCCAGCTGGAGGTGACGCCGCCCGCCAGCGCGGTCGCCGCCTTCCTGGCCATCCGGCGCGACTCGGGCTGGCGCGTCTTGAAGATCTTTTCCTGCCAGGCGATGACGTCATCAAGCGGCAGGGCGGGCGACCCCGCGCCCGCGCTGGCCGACGACCCAGGAGGGGCGGACCCTGGGTCGCCGGGAGCGGGGGACAACCCAGCCCGGGGGTGGCCTGGGCTGTCTGCGCGAGAGGCGGGGTCGCCTGCCCGGTCGGCGGGAGGCTCGGCTGAGGGGCTGCCTGGTGGATCGATCGGGACGGCCTGCTGAATGGCCATTGCGCGCTCCTACGCCTTGACTGAATGTTCAGTCTAGGCTGGTCCCCGAGGGCTGGCAAGGCTGATCAGGCTGGCCAGGTAAGCCCGCGCTGGTCGGCAGCCCGGCCGGGCATGACATCAAGACGTAAGATCCGGGTCCCCCGCGGCCCCTATCTTTACCGGATCATGGAAAGCGCGCGCTGGGCCGCGGCGGCGGCATTGCGCGGGGCGATCGTGCCCGGTGCGGTGCGCCAGGTCATGACGTCGTAGGAGTAAAGCCCCTGCCGCACGCCGGGGTCGTTGTCCAGCAGCCGACGGACCGCGCCGAGCGAGCCCTTCTGGTACAGGCCGAGCCCGCAGACGTCCGCATCAGGCGCCGGATCACCGGAGACCGGGCCCGCGGCAATCTGCTCGCCGCTGGCCAGCAGGCCCAGGGTGTACTCCAGGTGCTCGAGGAAGATCCGTTCCCTGCTCTCCTGGTCGAAGTCACGCCCCTGCCTGGTGTGGCGCAGCAGGGCCATCTCGTAGGTTTCCAGCTCGATGGCGGCGGGATTCACGCTCACGGATGTACCTTTCGGGCCGTCGGGTCGGCTGGGCCGATGGCGGCCGCCAGCCGGCTCAGGATCTGCGTCCAGCCTGCCGAGTAGGACCCGCCGGTGTACCCGCCCGGCAGCGCGCAATCTTCCGCGAGCTGCTCGTCGGTCAGCGCCTCCCAGCCGCGGTGCTCGACCGTGACGCGGGTCAGGGCGGGCCCGAGAGCGACGAAGCTGAGCTCCACCTCGGTCGGTACGGGCGTCAGGTTCCAGGTCATGACGAACCTGGCCGGCGGCTCCCAGGCCAGCAGCTCGCCCCAGTCCACCTCGGTGCCGTCAGCCCAGGCCTCGTAGACGCGGCCGCCGGTGCGCTGCTCGATGACGATGTCGCGGATCAGGTCCTTTCCGGCCGAGAACGGGTCGACCGGCCACCAGGTCCCGATCGTCGCGACGAATACGTCGAAGGTGTGCCTGACGTCGCTGCGGACGACGGTGGACTGCCGGACCGGGGGCCGGCGCAAGGTGGTGACGGTGCCAGGCCCGCGGCCGGTGGCCGGCTCAGGTGTCTTGCTCATGCGGCGCTCCTTGGCTGTGGCGCGGCTCCTCGGCCACGATAGTGGCCCAGTGCAGGTAGTCACGGAAGCGGTCCAGCACCAGCGCCCGCCACGCCGCGAGCCCGGCTCGCTGGGCTCGGGCTCGCTGGGCGGGGGCTCGCTGGGCGCGGGCTCGCTGGGGCCCGGCGCGGTCCAGATCGCGGGCCGCGCTGCCCGGCGGTGGCCGGGCGGGCTCATCCGGCGCTGGCGGCGTGGTCGTCATCGCTGATGCCTCGTTCTGATTCGGCGAGTCTGCGCGCGACGTCCAGGGATGACGCCCACACGTCGTTAAGAAACTGCTGGAGCTCCGCCAGGCCCTCCGGCCTCGCCCGGTACAGTCGCCGGGTGCCATCGCGGCGCTCGGTCAGCAGGCCCGCGTTTTTCAGCACGGTGAGGTGCTGGCTCACCGCCGTCCTGCTCACCTCGAACGCCGCGGCGATCTCGCCGGCCGCCAGCTCGCCGTCGGCGACCAGCCGCAGGATGGCGCGACGGCGTGGCTCGGCGATGGCCTTCAGCGCCTCATCGGTCGCTTGCTCGTCGCCCATCGCGGCATCCTGCGGCTCAGTGATCATCGCGGCCGGTCAGCTCCACAGTCCGACCTGGTTTCCGTCCGGGTCGGTGAAAATGGCGAACCGGCCGAAGTCACCGGGCAGGTCCGTCGGCGGAACCAGCCGCTTGCCGCCCAGCTGCTCGGCGCGGTCCAGGCAGGCGTCCAGGTCATCGACCCGCATGTAGATCTTCACGGACTTCTCGTTCTTGTCGTCGCTGGTGCCGATGCCGCCGCCGATCGCGCCTTCGCCCGCCCCGGTGTCGACGAGCCCGTAACCGCCCATGGCCGGGTCCGCGGCGATCTGCCAGCCGAACAGCTCGGCATAGAACTTCTGGGCGCGGGCCGCGTCCGGGCTGATCACCTCGAAGAATGCAACTGGCTGACCCATGAGCCCTCCTCCCTCGCTTGATTTGTCCGTCCTCACTAACGTTAGCTCTCACTGACGTTAGTGTCAACTGACGAAAGATGAGCCAGGTCAGGCCGGGAACAACGAGGCCGGGCTCAGCCGGCGATCCTGGTGCGCCACCGCGCCGCGCGCGTGACCACCACCCGCCAGCCCAGCTGGAACAGGCCCAGGAAGGCCAGTGCGACCAGGATGAACGCGACCGCGGTGCCCTGGCCGGACACCACCCGCAGCAGCATGCCGAGCACCACCGTGCCCAGCCACACCCCGACGCCGGTCGGTACCAGCGCGGTGGGCTGCCGCCAGGCCCGGGTGACCAGCATCCCGGCCGCCGCTCCGGTCAGGAACGGCCAGGCGGTGCCAGCCAGGCCGGCCAGGCCGCCCCCGGCGTGGTGATTCGCGCGGCCGATCACGACGAAGACCAGCACGCAGCACAGGTCGACCAGGCCAGCAGCAGCGGAGCGCATGCGCTCAGGCTAGTGCTGCGGCGTAAACTGCGTGCGTGCCTGACCGCGGTGCCGCCGACCCCCGCCTTATCGGCTGATGCCCAGGCTGCTGATCGTCCAGCACACCTCCTCGCCATCCCTGCAGGCGATGCTGGAGGCGGTGACGGCCGGGGCGGGCACCGACGAGATCGATGACGTGGAGGTCGTGGTCAGGCCCGCGCTCACCACGGGCGCGGCCGATGTGCTCCAGGCCGACGGGTACCTGCTCGGCACGCCGGCCAACATCGGGTACATGTCCGGCGCGCTCAAGCACTTCTTCGACACCATCTACTACCCCTGCCTGGCCGCGACCGAGCGCCGGCCGTACGCCCTGTACGTGCACGGTAACCTCGACACGACCGGCGCGGTGCGGTCGGTCGAGGCCATCGCCACCGGGCTGAAGTGGCGCCGGGCCCGGCCGCCGTTGTGCGTGACCGGACCACCGGAGCGCGCCGACCTGCAGGCCTGCTGGGAACTCGGCGCCACGCTCGCGGCAGAGCTGTCGGCGTGATCGTCACTGTCACGCTCAACCCCGCGCTGCGGGTCAGCTACGCCGCGCGGCAGGTGCGCCTGGGCATGGCCAACCCGCTGAGCCAGGTCAGCTACCGGGCGGGCGGCGGCGGGCTGGCGGTAGCCAGGGTGCTGCACACCTTCGGTCACGAGGTGGTGGCCGCCGGCCTGGCCGGCGGCGCCGCGGGCGAACTGATCCGAGCCGAGCTCTCCCGATCGGGGGTGGCCACGCAGTTCACCCAGATCGCTCTGGAGTCGCGGCGGGAGCTGCGGGTTTGCGACTCCTCGACGGCCACGGTGACCAGCTTTACCGAGCCCGCCCCGTACATCACCACCGAGGAACTCGGCCGCCTGGCGGCAGACTTTCGCGGCCTGATGGACGGGGCGACGGCGGTGGTGCTCTGCGGCAGCCTGCCGGCCAGCCTGCCGTCCGAGATCTACGGTTCGCTGGCCAGCTACGCGGCGGAGGCGGGCGTGCCTGCGGTGCTCGACGCGGGCGGCAGCGCGCTCTGGCACGCCGTAGCCAGGCAGCCCGCCCTGGCCGTCCCCCGGGGCACCGCCGCCGAACCTGCCGCCCTGGTCGCCCGCGGTGCCCGGGCGGCCGTCGCGGTCTCGGCTGACGACATCCAGGTGGTGACCGCATCCGGGCGATGGCGGGCCTGGCTGCCCGACGGCGAGCCAGACAGCAGAACGGGCGGCGGAACGAAAGGCGGGACGGACGGCGGGATGGACGGCAGAACCGGTGGCGGGACGGACGGCAGAACCGGTGGCGGGACCGGTGGCGGAACCGGTGGCGGGACGGACGGCGGAACCGGCGGCGGGACGGGCGGCGGAACCGGCGGCGGGCTGCTGGACGGGCCCGAGCAGCTGCATGATGCCCTGGTCGCCGGGTTCGTCCCGGGCATCGCGCTGGGCTGGTCGTGGCCAGATGCGCTCCGCCACGCCGCCGCGCTGGTCGCCGCGGTTCAGCCGACCGGGGATGTGGACCTCCGCAGCTACGAAGCCCGGCTACCCAACGTCTGCATCGACGGGCCGGCCGGGTAGCTCTCCGGGTTCGGCGCAGGTACCTTGTCTGGTCAAACAGGACATATTCTACTGCGGTCGGGCGCAACTGCAGCACCAGGGAGGCGGCCATGGCATCGCTCGGCTTCTGGGGTCGTGCGGAGCAGGATCCAGACTGGATCGCCGTCATCGACGTGGACGGGACCCCGCACCCAGCGGGCGACCTGCTGAGCCGGGTGAACCAGCTGACCCATGGGCTGCGCAGCCAGGGCCTGGCGCCGGGCGACGGGATCGCCGGCCTGCTGCCCAACGGGATCGCGCCGCTGGAGGTGTACCTGGCCGCGATGCAGGGCGGCTGGTACTTCACCCCGATCAACTGGCATTTCACGCCCCCGGAGATCGGTTATATCGCAGCGGACTGCGAGGCGAAGGCGTTCTTCGTGCACGAGCGGTTCGCGGCCGCCGGGGCCGCCGCGGCCGACAGCGCCGCGGTGCCCGTCAGCGCGCGGTTCGGTTACGGCGACGTCCCTGGCTTCGTGCCGGTGGCCGAACTCCGCGTGGGCCAGCCGACCGCGCGCCCGGTCAACCGGACGGCGGGCGCGACCATGCACTACACCTCGGGGACCACCGGGAGGCCGAAAGGCGTCCGCAGGGACCTGTCCGGGCTGGATCCCGAGGACGCGGCTGAGCTGTCCACGGCGCTGCTGCAATTGTTCGGCATCACTGCCGAGCCCGGCCACGTGCACCTGGTCGGCTCGCCGAACTATCACACCGCCGTCACGGTCTTCGCCGGGGGCGCCATCCACCTGGGGCACACCCTGGTCTACATGGACACCTGGGATTCCGAACACGCGCTGGCCCTGATCGAGCGGCACCGGGTGACCAATACGCACATGGTGCCGACGCAGTTCAAGCGGATGCTCTCGCTGCCGGAGGAGGCCAGGAGCCGTTACGATCTGTCGTCCATGAAATGGCTGATCCACGCGGCGGCGCCGTGCCCGCCGGGGATCAAGCAGGCGATGCTGGACTGGTGGGGACCGTGCGTCTATGAGTACTACGCCGCCACCGAAGGCGGCGGCACCATTGCCACCCCGCAGGACTGGCTGGCCAACCCGGGCACCGTCGGCGTGCCCTGGCCGGTCAGCGAGGTGATGATCGCCGACGACGACGGCTCCGAGTGCCCGCCGGGCAAGCCGGGCACCATCTACCTGAAGATGAAGATCCTCGACTTCGACGTACAAGGGCGACCCGGACAAGACCGCGGCCAGCAGGCTGCGCGGCTTCTTCACCGTCGGCGACGTCGGTTACCTCGACGAGGACGGCTTCCTGTTCCTCTGCGACCGCAAGAGTGACATGATCATCTCGGGCGGGGCCAACATCTACCCGATCGAGGTCGAGGCCGAGATCATCATGCATCCCAAGGTTGCCGATGTGGCCGTGTTCGGCATCCCGGATGACGAGTGGGGCGAGCAGGTCAAGGCGGTCATCCAGCCGGCCGCCGGAATCGAGCCGACCGATGAGCTGGCGGCCGAGATCCTCGCCTCTCTCGAGG
This sequence comes from uncultured Actinomycetota bacterium, assembly GCA_963775745.1. Taxonomy (GTDB): domain Bacteria; phylum Actinomycetota; class Actinomycetes; order Streptosporangiales; family Streptosporangiaceae; genus DATBGO01. The sequence goes on along the minus strand of CAVZKE010000005.1, from coordinate 186,700 downwards.
GCAGGCTGGCCCGGATGAAATGGCCCAAGAGCATCGACTTCATCGACGAGATGCCACGTGATCCCAGCGGCAAGCTGCTCAAGCGACGGCTGCGCGACCAGTACTGGCAGCAGCACGGCCGGTCAATCTGACCTGGCGGCCGCCACGCGGGCGGCACCGGTGATCCTGGCGCGGCTACCGGCACCGGTAGCCTTCTCCCGGGGTCCCCAGCCTGTTGCATGACGTTGCGTGAACTGGTCATGTGACGGGTTCTGCGGCGCGTCTCTCCGGGTGTGGCGCTCGTGGCTGGTAGATGTTCATGCAGCCCAGCACGAGAGGATCACAGGATGCGGGCGTTCCCGGTGGTGTTGCCGTCCGGCGCGAGGTACTGGACGGTGCTCGATGAGGACCTGGCCGTGGTGCCGGTCGCCGATGGCTTCTTGCGGCAGGTGCGGTTCGGCCGTGATGGCGCGGAGTCGACGACGAAGAGCTATGCGCATTCGATCGCGTTGTTCCTGCGCTGGTGCGCCCGGACGGGCCGCACCTGGCAGGCGGGCGCCGGGCAGCTCGGGTTGTTCATGACCTGGCTCGCGCACGCCGGGCCGGCTGTTTCCGGGGTCAGTGCCACCGCGCAGGGGATGGTGCTGGCCGGGCCCGGGAGCGCGCCGGCCCGGGGGCGGGCCGGGTCAACGGCGTGCTGACCGCGGTGCGCGGGATGGTGGTGCACGCGGTCGCCGCCGGGCAGGCGGGCGGGGATCTGGTGGCGCTGTTGTATGAGGTCGCCGATGACCGGGACCTGCCCGGGGCCGCGCGCGGCGAGGATGGGCGGATGGGCTGGCGGATGCGGGCCCGGCACCGGCTGCACGAGCCGGAGACGCCGGTGAACCGGGCCAGTGACGAGGAGATCGTCGCGCTGCTGCGGGCGTGCTTGTCTGCGCGGGACCGGCTGATCGTGCTGCTGATGGCCCGGGCCGGGCTGCGCCGCGGCGAGCTGTGCGGCCTGCGCCGCTCGGATGTGCACCTGCTGGCCGACTCCCGGCCGCTGGGATGCGAGATCGCCCGCGCGCACCTGCATGTGGTCCGCCGTGACGACAATCCCAACCGGGCCTGGGCGAAGTCTCGCCGGCAGCGCGTGGTGCCGCTGGATTTCCTGACGGTGCAGGCGTCCGACACCTACGCGCTGGAGCGGATGACCGTCTCCCGCGCCGCCGGCAGCGACTTCCTGCTGGTGAACCTGTTCCGCGCCCCGGTCGGCGCGCCGGTGCGCCCCGGCGCGGTCGGCGACCTGCTTGCCGCTGCCTCCCGCCGGGCGGGCCTGGCCACGGCTGTCACGCCGCATCAGCTGCGGCATGCCTTCGGAAGCGGCGCCGCCGACGCCGGGTGCGGCATCGACGTGATCGCTGACCTGCTCGGACATGCCTCGGTGACCTCCTCGCAGGTTTACCTGCATCCCGACCCTGGCCGGCTGCGGGCGGCCGTTGATGCGGTGCCCAGCCCTCGCGAGCAGGCGGGAGTGACGTCATGACCGCGGCGGCCGTGCGAGCGCTGCCGGCCGCTGGGCGCGCGGCCCGGTATGGCCATGTGCTGGCCGGGGTGGAGCTGGATGGCCCGGCGCAGCAGCTGGCCGCCCTGCTGGACCCGTCCTTCCTTGCCGGGGCCGGCTGGGATCCGGCGGGCCGGGTGCTGTCCCTGCCCGCCGGGCACCGGCTGCTGGGCCGCGCGGTATGCCGGGCCGGCGGATGCGCCACAACGGAACACACGGGGCTCGGCGGGGTGTGTCATCGCTGCTTCACCCGGCTGACCGGGCAGGGGATGACCGCAGAACAGATCGCCGGGTCGCCGCAGCTGCCGTCGCTGCCGGCCCGCGTGACGCGGTGCGCGGTGCCCGGATGCCAGCGCGAGCCCACCGTGACCCGGGCGATCTTGTGCGAGCCGCACGCACGGCAGTTCCGCCAGCGGGCGGGCAAGCCGGCCATCGGGCAGTACCTCGCCGATCCCCGGGTCCGGCCGCTGCCGCCGTTCAGCCCGTGCGCGGTCGCGGCGTGCACCCGCGTCGCCGACAGCGCTCGCGGCTACTGCAACACCCACTATCAGCGGTGGCGGACCGCCGCCAGCACCGGCCCGGAGCTGGACGCGGGGCAATGGCAGCTCAGTGAACCCGCCGTCGCCGAAGGCGGGCAGGTGAACCTGCGCGGGCTGCCGCCGCTGGTGGTCGTGCAGGTGTTGTTCGGAGCCTGGCAGCGGACCCGCGGCGGGGCGAAGATCACCGACACTGACCTGCGTGCGGCCTGCCGTGCGCTTGGCCGCCAGCACGTCACCTCGATCGAGGAGTGCGACGCCGGCCAGGTTCCCGGCAAGCCGGTCCGGTCGCTCCTGAACGCGCTGGTGCGTCATGTCCGCCGCGCCCTGGCCGACCCGGCCAGTGAACAGGCCAAGGACACCTGGGACCTGGCGATCTTCGGTCATCCCGGGCGGCTGTCGTTCACCGGCATCGCCCAGCCGTGGCTGCGTCAGGCCGCCAAACGGTGGGCGTGTGAGGAACTGCCGCGCCACCGCGGCGCCGGCGCGTCCAACGTCCGGGAGAAGATCAACGCGCTGGGGCGGCTATCGGAGAGCCTGCGTTCCCGGCCCGACCACGGAGACTTGCCGGCCGCACTGGGCCGGGCAGACATCGAGATTTTCCTGGCACGGCTGGGCTACCTGGAATCGGCAGGAACGATCAGCCGGTACCACCGCAACGTCATCTGCCGTGGCACCCGCGTCATCCTGGCCGGGATCCGCGCAATGGGCCTGACCCGGCCCGGCCAGGCTGCCGCCGCCCTGCCCGGCGACGTCGTCATAGGAGCCGGGGATATTCCCGCCGGGCCGGCGCGCGGCGAGCCGGGACGTGACCTGCCACCGGAGATCATGACCATGCTGTGCGCCAGCCTGGGCACCTTGCAGCCAGCTGAGGTCCAGGCCGCCACCCAGATCGCCATCGACACCGGCCGGCGTCCCGAGGACATCCTCGGCCTGCCGCTGGACTGCCTGGCCCGCGACAAAGACGGCGCGCCGGTCCTGGTCTATGACAACGCCAAGGCGCACCGGCTGGGCCGGCGCCTGCCGGTCAGCGAGGCCACCGCGACGGTGATCACCGGCCAGCAGGCCCGTGTCCGGGCCCGGTTCCCCGGCACGCCGCCCGGCGAGCTGAAGCTGCTGCCCGCCGCGCGGCGCAACCCCGACGGGCGCAGGCCGATGACCATCGACATGCTGGAAGGGCGGCACCGCGAGTGGGCAGGCCGCTCGGGCCCCTGCGCACCCGCGACGGCGCCGAGTTCAACACGGCCAAGATCGTCCCCTATGCCTACCGGCACACCTACGCCCAGCGGCACGCCGACGCCGGGGTGCCGATCGACGTCCTGGCCGAGCTCCTTGATCACCGGAACCTGAACGTCACCCGGTGCTACTACCGGGTCGGCGAAGACCGCCGCCGCGAGGCCGTCGACAAGGTGACCGCGCTCAGCTTCGACCGGCACGGCAACCGGATCTGGCGCGACGCCGCCGCCCTGCTGGAATCCGCGCACGCCCGCTACCAGGTCGGCGAAGTCGCCGTCCCCTACGGCCGCTGCACCGAGCCATCCAACGTGCAAGCCGGCGGAGGCGCCTGCCCGATCCGGTTCCGCTGCGCCGGCTGCGACCACTTCCGCACCGACGTCTCCTACCTCCCCGACCTGACCGCCTACCTCGATGACCTGCTGCGCACCCGGGAACGGCTCGCCGCCGCCATCGACGGCGTCGATGAGTGGGCCCGCGCCGACGCCACCCCCGCCGAAGAAGAAATCACCCGGATCCGGCGGCTCATCGGCCGCGTCAAGGGCGACATGACCAGGCTCAGCGACCCCGAACGCGCCCGGATCGACGAAGCTGTCACCGTGATCCGCAAGCACCGCGCGGTGTCCCTGGGCACGCCATCAGTCCGCATCCCCCCGCCCTCACCCGCAAGCGAGGCCCCCGCATGACACCCCCAGCCCCTGCCCGGCCCACAGCGGCCAGCCCGCGGACCGAGGCGATGAGGAAAGGACGCCAGGCCGACTCCGCCCGCCGCCGGCAGCGCGTCATCGCAACGCTCAACCGCGCCACCGCCGACGGCACCGAGATCACCGTGGCCGGGATCGCCCGCACCGCCGCCGTGGACCGGGCCTTCCTCTACCGGCACCGCGACCTGCTGGAGGAAATCCACGCCCTCGAAGCCGCCCCGCCCGCAGCCGGCGGCACCGCCGGCCCGGCCGTCACCTGCGCCTCGCTGCAAGCCGACCTGCTCGCCGCGCACGAACGCGCCGTCCGGCTCACCGCCCGCGTCCGGCAGCTGGAGAAACGCCTGTCCGAAGCACTCGGCGAGCAGGCCTGGCACGAATCCGGGCTCGGCGCCCCGGCCGACATCGACGCCCTCAGCCAGAAGGTCACCCACCTCGAACAGCAAGCCATCGACCTGCGCCTCCAGCTCGAAGAACGCGACCAGGACCTCACCGCGGCCCGGGCCGCCAACCGGGAGCTCATGGCCCAGCTCAACGCCACGCCACGCCACCGATAACACGCCGCATCCGGTGCTTGCGCCACACCTGCCGCGCACGCTAACGTCATTCCATCAGCCTCTGAGCTGCGCAAACACGAAGCACGGACTGCGCCACGGCTGGTGACCCCGGGAGAACAGGCCGCTGTCGACCAGGCACGTCCGGTCGGGCCCTGCAGGACATGCACCGTCACCGAGCCGGAGGTGACCGTCGCGGCGCGGTGCGTCCTGCTGACCACCCGCCAGCCACGCGTTGGCATGTGGGGCAGGCCGCCGCCGTGCCTCGCGAACCGGGTGGCCGCCGCGACCGGTGTGGGACGGTCACGCGCCCCGGCGGCGATGGATACCGCGAAGCCAGAACCCGCCTCACAGTGCGCCGCCGTTGGCCGCACCGCCGTTGGCTGCGCGGCCGTTGGCTGCGCCGCCGTTGGCTGCCCGGCCGCGGGCCGCACCGTCGCCTTAACAGCGTTAGATCCGCACCCCGCTGCCGTGAGCAGGCCGACGACCAGGCCGCCCGCCCAGACGAGCTGAAGAGTTCTCATGCCCCCAGGACGCGCGCAGGCGGCGCCGGGACCCGGCTAGCCGAAGAACCAGTCCAGCTAGCTGAAGAACCAGTCCAGCTAGCTGAAGAACCAGTCCAGCTAGCTGAAGAACCGGTCCAGCTCGCCGACGACGAGGTCCGGCGCTGCATCAACGGCCTCGTGTCCCTGGCCGGGCAGGATCACCAGCTCGGCGGCGGGCAGCGTCGCTTGCAGGGCCCGGGTGATGTCGCCCGCCCACTGCGGGCTGGTGGCGCCGAGCAACAGCAGCACCGGGCTGGTGACCGACCGGGCGGCGCTGATCAGGTCGGCGGTGGTGAGCGCCTGTGCCTCGCGCGGCAGCGTGGCGGTGACGACGGAGAAGATGTCGTATGCGACCGGGGCCGCCTTGAGTTCCTCGATCTGCTCCGGGGTCAGGCCGATCCTCTCGCTGAGGAAGCTGACCATCGCCTGGCCCACTCTGCCCTCGGCGATAAGGGCAGTGACGCGGTCGACCCACTCGCGGGGCACGGTCTGCGGCCCCGGCGGCTCATAAAGTGCCATGCGCCGGAACGGAGTTCCCCCGGCGGCCGCTCCGAGAACGCAGGTCGCGCCGTAGCTGTGACCCAAGACATCGACGGGCCCGCCGTAATCGTCGGCCAGCCGGGCCGCGACGGCTGCCACGTCGGCGTATTCCTGGCTGAGCGCGTAGGGCTCGGCGTCCCCGCTTGAACCGCGCCCCCTGCGGTCCATCGCCGTCACGCGCCACCGCTCGGTCAGCGAGCCCCACATCGCCTCCCACCGCTCCAGCTGGCACATGCCGCCGTGGACGAGGAGCAGCGGCAGGCCCGTCCCGCCGGTGAGCAGGCCGATCCTGACGCCGTCAGCCCCGCTGACCGCATGCCGTGTTCCCTGCACCGCGGCTCCCCGCATTGGTGAGATCCGTGCTGCCTGGGCAGCTCCGGCTGTCAGCAACTGACCACATCATTACCTGGCCCCGGGCACAAGTCCTTTTCACCGGGCCCGAACGCCTGGTGCGGCCCCGATTACGCCTGGTCAGCCGACTGCCGCCGCCGTGCTGGTGAGGACGTCGATGAGGCGCACCGTGGCTGGCGGATCTGGTGGCTCGCCGTAGGTCATCGCGAACACGTGCCTGCGGGCGCCGGGCAGCGGCGTGGCGCAGATTCCCGGATGGCGTGCGGCGCGCAGCGCCAGGCCGGGCAGTGTGGTGACGCCGAGACCCGCAGCCACCAGCGCCTGCACGGCCACGAAGTCATCGATGGTGAACGAGATCTTCGGCACGAAACCCGCAGCCTCGCACTGCCGGATCAAGCATCCGCGGCACCGCTCGCAGCCAGCGATCCAGCGACGGTTAGCGTAGCTGGCTAGGTCGGCCGTCCCGGACTCCGGAGCGTCCTGCGTGATCATCATGATCGGCTCATCGAGCAGTAGCGTGCCGCGTGCGCCTTCGTCAGCGGCCTCTGGCGGATCGGCAGCAGACTCCAGGACGTGCCGGAATACCAGCGCCACGTCCACATGGCCAGCCCGGAGCATCCGCAACGCCTCCAGCGGCTCGGCCTCGGTGAGCATGAGATCCATGCCGGGCGTTTCGGCCTCGAGCCGGGCGGCCGCCACAGGAACAATCGTGCCGAGCGCGGAAGGGAAGGCCGCCAGCCGGACCCGGCCCTGGCGTAGCCCGACATGGGCAGCCAGTTCGTGCTCCGCCGCGTCCAGCCGCCCGATGATCTCCTCGGCCCGCTCGGCGAGCAGCCGACCCGCGTCGGTCAGCCGTACCCCGCGCCCAGCGCGCTGCAGGAGCCTCGCGCCGGTCTCGGCTTCCAGCCGGGCGATGTGATGGCTGATCGACGGCTGTGCGTAGTTCAGTGCCTGAGCCGCGGCCGTCACCGAGCCGTACCTGGCCACCGCGAGGAGCACGCGCAGCCTGGTCACGTCCAGCATGGCCTTAACTATAGATGCCCTCGATTGACCAAAGATTTGAGCGGTGATTCGCCTATCTGACCAGGCCGCGGCCGGTCGGCATTCGCTCAGGCCGACGCCCAGCCGCCATGATCACGTAAGATCTGGCGCACCGACCATGATCCCGTAAAAAAAAGTGCCGCGGAGCGCGCAAACTTTACGCCTTAACTGGACGCCGCCGGGTGCGAGGGGTCAGCCGGAGGGGGCGGGTCAGCTGGACGGGGGCGGGTCAGCTGGACGGGGCGGGTCAGCTGGACGGGGCGGGTCAGCTGGAGGGGCGGGTCAGCTGGAGGGGGCGGGTCAGCTGGAGGGGGCGGGTCAGCTGGATGGGGGCGGCTCGCGGCCCTCCAGGAGCGGCGCTTCTGGCTGCCGGACCGGGCGGTCCGCTGGGGCGGCGTCGCGCTTGCGGCGCCAGGCGATGCCGGACAGCACCTCGAGCACGACCCGGTTGGCCAGGAACGCGGTGACCTCCGCGTGGTCATAGGGCGGTGAGACCTCAACCACGTCCAGGCCGGCGATCGGCAGTTCCATGGCGAGCCAGCGCACCGTGTCGAGCAACTGGCGGCCGGTCAGCCCGCCGGGCTCGGGGGTGCCGGTACCCGGCGCCATGCCGGGATCAACCACGTCTACGTCGACCGACAGAAACACGCCGTCACAGTCATCGGTCGCGATGCGGCTCGCCTCGTCCAGGCACTCCTGCAGACCGCGGGCCACGATCTCGGCCATCTCGTAGCTGCGCATGTTGCGGCCGGCCATCCAGTCCAGCGTCTCCGGCTCCGGCCAGTAGCCGCGCAGGCCCAGCTGCAGAAACCGGTCGCCGCGCACCGCGCCGGACTCGATCAGCCGCCGCATCGGCGTGCCGTGCCCGTACAGCGAGCCGTACTGGGCGTTGCCGGTGTCCGCGTGCGCGTCGAAGTGGATCATCGACAGCCTGCCCCAGCCGACGTGCCTGGCCACGCCGGTGGCGTCGGGGAGGGCCACGGTGTGGTCGCCGCCGAGAATCACCGGGATGGCGCCGCCCCGGCAGGCCCGGTGCACGGCCTCTTCGAGACGGCGCAGCGACCGCTCGGTGTCGCCCGATGGCATCTCGATGTCGCCGGCGTCGGCGACCCGCAGGTCGGTGAGCGGGTTCACGCCCAGCGCCAGATGCGGCCGGGACGCATCGTGCGGAAGGTAGTCCGTGCAGCGGATCGCCTGCGGGCCGAACCTGGCTCCCGGCCGGTGTGACGTCCCGCCATCGAATGGCGCACCGATGATCATGATGTCGCTGCCCGCCCAGGAGGCGGGATCAGCCAGGTCGGCCCGGGGCACGCCCAGGAAGGTTGTGTCCGGTCCGTACATACCGCCCAGTCGAGCCATCTCGTCCTCCCGGAGACCGACAATAGCGTCCCCCGCGTGGCCAGCTCGACCGACGGGTCCGGCCGCGGAACCTGGCCGCCACGAGGTCAGGATTCGCCAGCGCCCTTCGCGTCGATGGCCGCGACGCGCGGCAGCTCGCGGCGGGCGATGACGTGAACATCGATACCGAACGAGCCCGCCTCCCTGATCACCCGCTGGACGTTCGACCCGCCGCCGGTGAGCTGCTGCCACCGGCTGCGCTGGCTGGAGCCGATCACGATCTGGGTGATCTGGTGCTGGCGGGCGAACCTGGCGATGGCCTGGACCGGGTCGTCATCCTGCAGCTCGTGCCAGCGCGCACCGAGGTCGGACGCCAGCTCCCTGAGCCGGTCGAGCGACCGGCGTTCTCCCGGGCGGCTGGCTTCGCCGCCCGCCACGTGGACCACGTCGAGATCCGCCTTGACCCGGGCCGCGATGCGGGCCGCCCGCCGCAGCAGCACGTCGGTCCCTGGCGCCGCGGTGACGGCCACCATGATGCGCTCGGTCGTTTCCCAGACGACCTGGGACTCGCGCCGCCGCAGATGCTCGAGCAGGTCCTCGTCCGTCTCGTCGGCGAGGAACCGCAGCGCCAGTTCCCGCAGGGCGATCAGGTTGTCGGTCTTGAAGAAGTGCGTGAGGGCCTGGGGAACCCGTTCCTTCGGGTAGATGTTGCCGTGCAGCATCCGGCGGCGCAGCTGCTCCGGTGAGGAGTCGACCAGCTCGATCTGGTCGGCCTTGCGCACCACCCAGTCCGGCACCCGTTCGCGGACCTGCGCGCCGGTCATGTGCTCGACCTCGTCGGCGATGCTTTCCAGGTGCTGGATGTTGAGGGTGGTGATGACGTCGATTCCGGCGCCGAGGATTTCCAGGACATCCTGCCAGCGCTTGCCGTGCCTGCCGGACCCCGGCACATTCGTGTGGGCGAGCTCGTCGATGAGCGCGATCTTGGGGTGCCTGCGCAGCACCGCGTCCAGGTCCATCTCTTCGAGCTGTGATCCCCGGTAGTCGACCACCTGGCGGGGGATGACCTCGAGGCCGTCGATCAGCTGCTCGGTGAGCTGGCGCCCGTGGCATTCGACGAATCCGACCACGACGTCCGCGCCCCGGCCGCGTCGGCGCTGGCCCTCGCAGAGCATGGCATAGGTCTTGCCGACGCCGGCCGCCGCGCCCAGGTAGATGCGGAAATGACCAGCCGCCTCGACCACGTCGGCGGTGTCGGCCGCCAGCGCCGCGGCCTCGTTGACGCCTTCATCGGCCTCGTTGACGCCTTCATCGGCCCCGTCAGGGCCGGTGCGGCGCGTCTGCCTGGTGATCTCGCCGGCCTCCCTCCGCGCGCTCGTCTCGACGGTATAGCAGGGCGCGGACGGCCGGATGGCAGGAGGCAGACGGCCTGACGCATGGCTTCCGTTAGGAATCGGCCAACATCCGTTAGCGATCGGTCTGTTGCGGATCTCGCGGACTGCCCCGGTGCCAGACTGTCGGCGTGGCCGGCTCATGGCCGGTAGCCGACATCCGGTTTGATGTGGTCTTCTGGAGCGCGTATGACCCTCGTCGAGGGCATCCTTCTCGCCCTCTCCGTCCTGGTCTTCATCTACCTGGGCGTCGCCATGTTCAAGCCTGAGTGGTTCTAGATGGTCGGCCGGCGCTGGCATGGCTGACATCATCCTGATCGCGACCATCATCGCGTTCTTCATCGCGGCCGCGCTGCTGGTCCGGGCCCTGAGCCGGGTGGTCACCGACGCGGCCGCCGACCACGACGCAGATCCCGCCGATTTCGCCGATGAGGCTGATCCCGCTAGCGGGGTCAGCGCCGGCGCCGGGTGGCCGGCGTCCGGGCCCGAGCGGGGGCGTCCGAGGTGAGCGAGCCGGATACCCCGGCCGGGAGGCCGATCGTCGCGCCCCCGCCGGAGACCCGGCCGCCGAAGGTCCGCACCCGGCCCGCGACCTCGATGTTCGAGCCGTCGATCATGCGGCGCGGAATCCGCGCAGCGTTCGTGAAGCTCGACCCCCGTCACATGGCCCGCAACCCGGTAATGTTCGTGGTCGAGATCGGCAGCGTCGTCACCACCGTCCAGTTCATCGCCCGCCCGGATCTGTTCGTCGGGCTGATCACGCTCTGGCTGTGGGCGACCGTGCTGTTCGCCAACTTCGCCGAGGCCGTGGCCGAAGGCCGGGGCAAGGCCCAGGCGGACACCCTGCGCCGCAGCCGCCAGGAGACCGTTGCCTACCGGCTGCGGGACGACGGCACGGTTGACGAGATCCCCTCAGCACGCCTGCAGCTCGGCGACCTGTGCGTGGTGACGGCCGGTCAGGTCATCCCCGGCGACGGCGACGTCGTCGAGGGGATGGCGACCGTTGACGAGTCAGCGATCACCGGAGAGTCGGCCCCGGTGATCCGCGAGTCGGGCGGCGACCGGTGCGCGGTGACCGGGGGCACCGTGGTGCTGTCTGACCGGATCGTGGTCAAGACCACGTCCAACCCCGGCGAGACGTTCCTGGACCGCATGATCGCCTTGGTCGAGGGGGCGAGCCGGCAGAAGACGCCCAACGAGGTCGCCCTCGACATCCTGATCGCCGGGCTGACCATGATCCTGCTCGTGGCGGTGGTCACGCTGCAGCCGATGGCGATCTACTCCAAGGCCATTCAGTCCACGACCGTGCTCGTCGCGCTGTTCGTCTGCCTCGCCCCCACGACGATCGGCGGCCTGCTGTCGGCGATCGGCATCGCCGGCATGGACCGGATGGTGCAGCGGAACGTGCTGGCCATGTCGGGCCGGGCCGTCGAGGCGGCCGGGGACTGCTCGACGCTGCTGCTCGACAAGACCGGCACCATCACCTACGGGAACCGGATGGCGGCTGAGTTCCTGCCCGTCGCCGGGGTCAGCGACACCGAGCTGGCCGCGGCGGTGCTCGCGTCGAGCCTGGCCGACGAGACGCCCGAGGGCCGCTCCATCGTCGAGTTCGCGCAGGCGCGCTACGGGCTCGCCGCCCCCGACCTGGCCGGTGCCGAGCTCGTGCCGTTCTCTGCCCAGACCCGGATGAGCGGGATCGACCTGGCTGGCCGCCGGGTCCGCAAGGGCGCCGCCGACTCGGTGCGGCGCTGGGTCGAAGAACTCGGCGGCACCATCCCGGCCGACCTCGCTCCCATCGTGGAGCGCATCGCGGCCGGCGGCGGGACGCCCCTGGTGGTAGCGGACGGGCCGCGGGTGCTCGGCGTCATCCACCTGAAGGACACGGTCAAGCAGGGCATGGTCGAGCGCTTCGCGGAGCTGCGCGACATGGGCATCAGGACCGTGATGATCACCGGGGACAACCCGCTGACGGCGGCGGCCATCGCCCGGGAGGCCGGTGTCGACGATTTCCTGGCCGAGGCCACCCCCGAGGAGAAGGTGGCGCTCATCCGGCGCGAGCAGCGCGGCGGCCACATGGTGGCGATGACCGGCGACGGCACCAACGACGCGCCGGCGCTCGCGCAGGCCGATGTGGGCCTGGCCATGAACACCGGTACGCAGGCCGCCAAGGAGGCCGGCAACATGGTCGACCTCGATTCGAACCCAACCAAGCTCATCGAGGTCGTCGAGGTCGCCAAGCAGCTGCTCATCACCCGCGGATCGCTGACCACCTTCTCCATCGCCAACGACGTGGCCAAGTACTTCGCGATCATCCCGGCGATGTTCGTCGCGGTGTACCCGAGGCTGAACGTGCTGAACGTCATGCACCTGCACAACGCGCACACCGCGATCCTGTCGGCCGTGATCTACAACGCCCTGATCATCCCCGCGCTCATCCCGCTGGCCCTGCGGGGCGTGAAGTTCCGGCCGCTGGACGGCGCGGCCATCCTGCGGCGCAACGGCCTCATCTACGGCATCGGCGGGATCATCGCCCCGTTCGTCTTCATCAAGCTCATCGATCTGGTTCTGACGGCGTTCGGATTGCACTGACATGAGACGCCACTTCCTCGCCAGCCTGATCTTGCTCCTGGGCCTCACGGTCGTGCTCGGTTTCGGCTATCCGCTGCTGGTGACCGGCTTGTCCGCGGTCCTGTTCCGGCATCAGGCGGACGGCTCGCTCGTGTACCGGGGTGGCAGGCTCACCGGGTCGTCACTGCTCGGCCAGAGCTTCGCCGACAGCAAGGGCAACCCGCTGCCCGGGTACTTCCAGCCGCGCCCGTCGGCCGCTGGGACCGGTTACGACGCCACCTCGTCAGCCGCCTCTAACCTCGGTCCGTCGAACCCGCTGCTCATCGGGTTCGTGCCGGGCGTGAACACGGTCGGGCTGAGCGGTGCGCGCTCGGCGGTCAACCCGTTCGCGACGCCGGCGACCCTAACTGCGTCCCCACCGACCCGAAGGGGAATCCCGTGACCAGCCCGGCGCCCGGCCAGCGGTATGCGAAGAACCCCGACGGCAGTTACGTCTGCGATCCGGACACGGTGCCCGAGCGCGCCATCGCCTACCGGGCGTTCAACGGGCTCGCGCCGGGCGCTTCGGTCCCGGTCGACGCCGTCACGGCCTCGGGTTCCGGCCTGGACCCCGACATCTCCGCGGCCAACGCACTCGACCAGGCCGCGCGGGTCGCGCGCGCCCGGCACATTCCGCTCAGCCAGGTGATCGGCCTCGTGCACCGTTACACCGCAAGCCGTCAGTGGGGGTTCCTCGGCGAGCCTTCGGTGAACGTGCTTGACCTCAACCTCGCCCTGGACCGGATCCGATGAGCGGCTGGGGCTGGGGACAGCTGCTGTTCATCGTCGTGGTGACGGTGGTGACCGCGCCGCTGCTCGGCCGCTACCTCGCGGCGACGTTCCGGGGCGACCGGCCGCCGGGGGAGCGGGCGCCGGGGGACCGGCTGTTCCTGCCCGCCGAGCGGCTGGTGTACCGGGCCCTCGGCATCGACCCCGACAGCAGCTGGACCTGGCGGGGCTACGCGCTGGCGGTGCTGGCGTTCGGGCTGTTCTCCAGCCTGCTGCTGTATTTCATCCTGCGGCTGCAGGGGCATCTGCCGCTGAACCCGACGCACGCCCCGGGGATGTCCCCGCTGCTGTCCTTCAACACCGCCGTCAGCTTCATCACCGGCACCAACTGGCAGGCCTACGAGGGCGAGACCGCCGCAAGCTACCTCGCCCAGATGGCCGGGCTGGTGGTCGCGCAATTCACCGCGGCCGCCATCGGGCTGTCGGTGGCCCTGGCCGTCATCCGCGGCATCTCCGGAACGGCCCGCACGATCGGCAACTTCTGGGTCGATCTGACCCGGAGCCTGGTGCGTGTCTTCGTCCCGCTGTCGACCCTCGGTGCGCTGGTGCTGGTGAGCCAGGGCGCCGCGCAGAATTTCAGCGGTTTCCGCACGGCCACGACGCTGGCCGGCGGCAGCCAGGACATTCCCGGCGGCCCGGTCGCCTCGATGGAGGTCATCAAGCTGCTCGGCACCAACGGCGGGAGCTTCTACGGCACCGGAGGCGCCCATCCGTTCGAGAACCCGACCGGGTTCAGCAACATGTTCGATCTGCTGCTGGTCATCGTGCTGCCCTTTGCCATCGCGCTCATGTTCGGCCGGCTGATCGGCTGGCGGCGGCAGGGATACGCCATCGTGGCGGTCATGGCCATCCTCTTCGTCGCTCACACCGTGGTCTCCATGCAGGCCGAGGCGCACGGCAACCATCTGCTGCCGGCGACGGTGTCCCAGGCGGCGGGCAGCAACAGCCCGGGCGGCAACATGGAGGGCAAGGAGACCCGGTTCGGGCCCGACGGGTCGGCGCTGATGACGGTCGGGACCATGGGAACCACCGCAGGAGCCACCGATTCCGCGCTCGACAGCTATGCCCCGGTCGGCGGCGCGGGCGCCTTCGTCGCGATCCTGCTCGGGGAGATCAGCCCGGGCGGTGACGGCGGCGGGATCTACAGCATGCTCGTGCTCGCGCTGCTGGCGGTCTTCGTGGCCGGGCTGATGGTCGGCCGCACCCCGGAGTTCCTGGGCAAGAAGATCCGCGCGCCGCAGATGAAGCTGATCATCGCCTACGTGCTGACGATCCCGATCGTCGTCCTGGTGCTCGGCAGCATGTCCCTGGTCATCGGGCCCGGCACCCGGTCGATCCTCAACCCGGGCATGCACGGCCTGACCGAGGTCACCTACGCCTTCGCGTCGGTCGCCCTGAACAACGGGTCTGCGTTCGCCGGGCTGGCGGCCAACACGCCGTGGTATGACACGTCGCTGGGCCTGGTCATGCTGGTCGGGCGGTTCGTGCCGATCGTGCTGGCCCTGGCCATCGCCGGGTCGCTGGCCGGCGCGCGCGCCCATGCGCGCACCCGGGCCACGCTCGACACCTCCGGGCCGACCTTCGTGGTGTTCCTGCTCGGGGTGATCGTGATCGTCGGTGGCCTCATCTACTTCCCGATGCTCATCCTGGGCCCGATCGGCGAACGCATCGTCGGATGAACGTCATCGCCTCGGGGCGGGGCCCAGCCAGGTCGGGCCGGGCCGACCTGGCGGCCCGGCCCGGGCGGGTCGGCTCGGCTTTGACCCGTGATGCCGCATTGCGGGTCCGCCCGGCGCTGGTGGCATAACACCGGCCGGTGACTTACCGTCGATATGTGATGACTGCGATCGCGCTGGCGGTCGTGATCCTGCTGGGCGCCGGCGCTGGGCTGGCCTGGACCGCGCGCCTGGTCCACGTCGGGAACCTGGACGCCCAGGCGCTCGCGGACAAGGTCGCCGTGCCCCATCCGGTCTCCGCGCTCGACTGGCCGGAACTCCAGGTGCGGGCGATCGTCCCGCAGCCGGATGAGCGGCCCCTGGTCCTGCTGCTGGTCAGCTGGCCCGCCCACCGGCAGCGGGAGGCGACGCTGCTGGTCGCCCTGGACCACGGCGATCGCCAGTCGGTGGCCGTGCTGTCGCAGTGGTGCAGCACCCGGGCCTCGATCTCGCCAACCAGGCAGGAGGGAGCGGCGCTGGAACTCCGCCGCCGGCAGAGCCTGGAGCGGGTACACGGAGTGCTGATCGCGGAGAACCCGGTCCCGGCGGGACCCGCTTAGGACGCGACCAGGTCGCCGGCCCGTCCGGGATGCGGCAGTCCAGGCGGCTGCGCCGCGACGGCGTGTCAGCCTGGGCAGTGGCGGTGCCGCCGTCAATCCCGGCGGGCGAGCAGCCAGACTGGCCGCCGCACCGGACCATGATCCAGCACGTGCTCGTGTACAGCCGTGATCGTGGTTATTTGGTGGGGACAGGACCCCACCAAACACCCATGATCATGGAATGCGATCGGCCTGCTGATCAGCTGGCCGCGGTCCCGAGCGCGGCGTCACCAGCGGACGGGTTCACGGCCGGGCCGAAACCGTGCTCGCGGATCCATCGCCTGCCCAGGGCGGCCAGCGCCGCCAGGTTTTCCAGCCGGAAATAGCCGGTCAGCGCCCGCATCGCGATGGCCGACGGATAGAGGCGGGCAACGCGGTCGCGCAGCGTTTCGGGATCGACGTCCAGCAGGTCAACCCGGCCGGCCGTCGCAGCGAACGCATCGGGGATCGTCTCGCCCACGGCGGCGCCGGTCAGCTGGCAGGCCTGCTCGGCCAGGGTCTCCAGATGCTGGACATTCAGGCACGAAACGACGTCGATGCCCGCCTCCAGCAGTTCCGCGACATCCTGCCAGCGCTTGTCGTGCCGGTCACCGGGAAGCAGCGAATGCGCAAGCTCATCCACCAGGGCTACCTGCGGATTCCTGGCCAGCACCGCAGGCACGTCCAGGTCATCGAACGCCGTCCCCCGGTAAGGCACGCGCCGCAGCGGCACCACCTCCAGGCCGCTGGCCAGGGCCTCGGTGTCCGGCCGGCCGTGCGTGTGGGCCAGCCCGATCACCACATCCTCGCCCCGGGCAGCCCGCCTGCGGCCCTCGGCCAGCATGGCGTACGTCTTCCCGGCGCCCGGCGCGACACCCAGGAACAGGTGCAGCTTCCCCGGGCTCGGTCTGCCCCGGCCCGGCGTCCCCCGGCCCGGCGTCCCCCGGTCCGGCTTCTCCCGGTCCGGCTTCTCCCGGTCCGGCTTCTCCCGTCCGCGCGCTTGGCGGCCATCGACTATCTCCCCCTTCCCATCACGACCAGCATCACCCCGCAGCCGCCGGACGGGCTGCTCGCTAACGGAACCCATACGCCCGCGCCGGCGGCCACCCGTCAGTGCCCGGTGCCACGGCGGGGACGCCATGACACCGGGCGCGTTGTTCCCCAGCGGCTCGCTCAGCGGGCGGCGGCCACGGCGGTCTCCCCGTCCGCGGCCAGGGGCTCAGCCCCGCTGGCCGGGCCGGCCGGGGAAGCGGGCAGGATCCGGGCGAGCGGGCCGGGCAGCCACCAGTTGGCCTGGCCGAGCAGTTCCATCACGGCGGGCACCAGCACCAGCCGGACCAGCGTCGCGTCAATCGCGACGGCCACGGCCAGGCCGAGGCCGACCTGTTTGACCGAGACGTCGGCGCCGAGCACGAAGGACAGGAACACCACCACCATGATCGCCGCGGCCGCGGTGATCACTCGCGCCGTGCTGGCCAGCCCGCGGGCCACCGAGGCCGCGTTGTCGCCGGTCGCGTCGTAGTGCTCGCGGATCCGCGACAGCAGGAAGACCTCGTAGTCCATGGACAGCCCGAACAGGATCACGAACAGGAACACCGGCACCCAGGTCGTGACCGGCATGGCCTCGGGGAAGCCGAACAGCTGCCGTCCCCAGCCGTGCTGGGTGATCATGACCAGCACGCCGTACGCGGCGCAGATCGACAGCAGGTTCATCACCGCGGCCTTGATCGCCACGACCACCGACCTGAACACCACCGTCAGCAGCAGCATCGAGACCAGCACCACCGCCGCGACCAGCCAGGGCAGCCGCGTGCCGATCACGTTGGCGAAGGCGACGTTGGCCGCGTTCGGCCCGGTCACGTAGGCGCGGATGCCGGTGCCCGCGGTGGCCCGCGGCAGCACGGTCCCGGTGATCCGGTTGACCAGCGCGTCGGTGGCCGGGTCCTGCTCGCCGGTGGCCGGGTACGCGATCATCATGGCGGCCTGCCCGTCGGCGCTGATCACCGGCGGGGTGACGCCGACCACCCCGCCAGTCGCGCGGACCGCCGCGGCCAGCCTGGCCGGGCTCGCTCCCGCGGCGGGCAGCTTGGCCGCGATGATCAGCGGCGCGTCGAACCCGGGGCCGAAGCCGCGCGCCATCGTGGCGTAACTCGCGTACCCCATGGTCCCGCGCGCCTGCGCCGACTCATCCGGCATGCTCAGCTTCATGCCGAGGGCCGGCGCCGCGAGCACCAGGATCACTCCGGCGGAGGCTACCGCGGCGAGCACCGGCCGGCGCTGCACGACCGCGGCCCAGCGTTCCGCGGCAGGAATTTTGCCTGAACGGATAGCTGCGCGCCCGTCCCGTTCCATGACCTGCTGGTCCCGCCGCGCGGAACTGCGCCGCAGGGCCTTCGGCAGCCGGATCCGCGACGGCTTGCCGAGCCGGGTGCCGGTGAAGCCGAGCAGCGCGGGCAGCAGGGTCAGCGAGCCGAGCACGGTCATCGCGACGGTGGCGGCGGCCGCGACCGCGACCCCGTTCAGTAGCTGCTGGCGCAGCACCAGCAGGCCGAGCATGCCGATCGCCACCGTGATGCCCGCGGTCAGGACCGACCGCCCGGCGGTGCGCATCGCGGTGACGGCGGCGGCTTCTGGCATCTCGCCGGACCGCAGCGCCTCGCGGAACCTGGTCACGATGAACAGCGCGTAGTCGACTCCGACGCCCAGGCCGATCATGGCGGCCACGATCGGCGAGAACGATGGGGCCGGGAAGATGTGCCCGAGCAGTGCGATCAGCGACAGCCCGGTCCCGATGCCGAACAGCGCGGTAACGATCGGCAGCCCCATGGCCAGCAGCGAGCCGAAGGCGATGAGCAGCACGATCGCGGCGGCCAGGGTGCCGATGCCCTCGGTCGGGCCGCCGTACGGCGTTTCCGCCAGGTCCACGACGTCGCCGCCGAGGCTGAACGTCATCCCGGGCCCGCAGGCGGCGGTGGCGTCGTTCATCAGCGCCCGCGTTTCGCTGCCGCTGATCTTGGTCGAGGGCACCGCGAACTGGATGGTCGCGAACGCGACGTGGCCGTCCCGCGAGATCTGGCCGGGCACGCCGTAGGGGCCGGTCACCGCGGTGACCCCGGCGGCCTGCCGGAAGGGGATCAGCGCGCTGGTGATGCGCGTCCTGGCCGCGGCCGAGCTGATGTCGTCCGACGAGCGGATGGCCAGCGTCAGCGCGTCACCGGACTGGCGGTGGAAGTGCGCGTTCAGCAGGGCCTGGCCGGGATCGCTGCCGCTGTAGGAGTCATCGGCGGCCGCGCCGAACCGCGTCCACAAAGTGATCATGCAGGCCAGGCCGGCGATCCAGACGAGCAGGGTGAGCCAGCGGTGCCGGTAGCAGCTGCGGCCCAGCCCGCCCAGCAGGCCGGCGCGCTGCCGGGCCTGGCTGCCCCGCCCGGTGCCGCCCGCGGGCCGGCCGAGCGGGCCGGTGCCGTCCGGCGCCGGGCTGCCTTGGCCGGTGAGTCTCGGGCCTGAAACGTGGGACATGTTCGTCCTCTCCGGTGAGCCAACGGGAGTTCGTCGTTGTCCATGCTCGTGATCAGCGGCCGCCGCGGCGTCGTCCGCAGGGAGGCACTTGGCGGCCCAGCTACGGCCGGCGTAGTACTCCCCGGGGAGTACGTGATCTGATGAGGTATGCCGCCCAGCCCCCGTCCCGAACGGCACATCTCGTTGCCGGGCACCTTCAACCTGCGTGACGTCGGCGGCTACCCGGCCAGCGGCGGAACGACTCGCTGGCGGACCTTGCTGCGTTCCGACGGCCTGCACCGGCTCGATGACACCGGGCGGGCGGCGCTGGCCGAGCTGAACATCCAGACCGTGATCGACCTGCGGACCAGTGAGGAAGTTGAGCTCGCGCCGAGTGCGCTGGGCGATGTGCTCGGCGCTCGGCGCCGTCATATCCCGGTCATCAACGCGGCGGCCTTCCATACCCTGGCCCCGGAACTGAGCGCGGTCTACCGGTACATGATCGACCAGCGCGGCGCGACGATTGCGGCCGCCATCGGCCGCCTGTGCGCTCCCGGCGCGCTGCCCGGCCTGGTGCACTGCAGCGCGGGCAAGGACCGGACCGGCTTGCTGGTGGCGCTGATCCTGGCGGCGATCGGCGTCGAGGATCACGTCATCGCGGCCGACTACGCGCTCAGCCGCACCTACCTGCTCGCCGAGCCGACCGCGGCGGTCCGCCAGGTTCGCGACAGCACCGGGCTCGGCCAGCGCCTGGACCTTGAGCTCATGGGGTCACCGCCGGAGATCATCCTGACCGCGCTGGCCGCGGTCCGGAGCCGGGCCGGGAGCGTCCCCGAGTATCTGCTCGATCACGGCATCACCGCCGCCGAGCTGGGCACGCTCCGCACGGCGCTGGTCGAGTAAGGACTACCGCAGGCTGGTCCTGATCGTCCTGGGTCTGTGCGCGGCGCTCAGGCTCGGCGCGCCGCGGGCGGCGGCACCAACCCGGTACTGGAGGCGGGGCAGCGGACGCCTGGCCGGGTCAGGTCTGCTCCGTGGGGGTGGCCAGACCCTCGCGGCGAAGCTCGTATTCCAGCGCGATGGCCGATGCGTACCCGTCACTGAGGCCGCATTCGTCGGCCAGCCATCGGGCTCGCTCCTCGGCGCGCAGGAACGCGGGGCCCGAATCCAGCTCAGCGAACCAGTGGGCGAGGTCCCGGCCGGTCACGTTCGGCACCCGGCTGATGATCTTCTGGTGCAGCTCAGGGGAATGCCGCAGCCGGGGCATGGTGGCCTGACTCAGCCGCCCCGCTGAGGCCGGCGTGGCCGCCCGGTGGCCTGCGTCGCCGGGAGCGGTCAGTCCTTCCGCGTGGTCCTGATCCCAGTCGATCAGGAGGACATCGAGGAACGCCGCCTCCTCGCGCGGCGGCCTGATCGCCCGGTCGTCCAGGCCCAGGGGCCGCAGCCACACGTTGACCTCAGCCCACCGCCAGACCAGCGACCGCCCGGCGCTGCCTTCGGGGGGCGGGAACGGCCGGTCGCCGTTGCGCTCTCCGCTGACCCACTGCTGCACGTTCTGGCGGCTGTGGCCGGTCCGCTCGGCGATATCGGGCACGCCTACGAGATCGGGATCCAGCCGGACGAGCCGCAGACCGGGCAACTCGTCGACGATCCGGTCGAGCAGGTTCCGGAGCGCTTCGATGGCATTGGAGCCGTCGCTGGACACCGCCAGCCGGGGCACGCCGTGCCTGCGTGACAACAGGCCGCCGAATTTTTCCGCTATCGCGGCGACGGTACCGCTGTCATCGACCGAGACGCCGGCCACGACGAACAAGAAGTTGTATTCCATGGTGATCACTGCGCCTAGGCTCGGGGCGGTCGCGGACGTCGGTGATTACTAACAGTGATACGTAGCCTAGCGAATGTTGTCATATGCCAACACGGCGCCAGTGCCTCGCAAGACCAGGGCCCTGCCTCGTGAGGCATCCGATCAAGCCTGCCGCGGACGAAGCCGCGCCGAGGCAACCGCGTCGGCGCGTGGACAGCCGGCGCGTGGACAGCCGGCCCGTGGACAGCCGGCGCGTGGATAGCTTGGTCGGTATGAGCCTGCTGAGCGGGCGCCCCGGCCTGACCCGGCGGCCTACCTGGACGAGGTCGCGGCGTCGGGTAACGGGCGCGTCCTGCGCGAGCGGGTCCTGAGCGCGATGGATTTGCGTCCGGGACTGACGGCGCTTGACGTCGGCGTGGGCCGGGGAGCAACCTGCGTGACCTGGCAGCCGGGATGACCGCCGCCGGGAAGGTCATCGGCGTGGGTAGGCAGGCTCGGTGGACTGATCGCGCTGACCGAGCCGGACTGGGCGACGTTGGCTATTGACGCCGACGGCGGCGATGACCAGACCGCGCAGTCACCCGGCCGCCGCCCGCACCGATGGCACACCGCCGCGCAAACAACAGCAGCGGTGCGCCATGGCCGCGATTGGCTAGCGACAGCGGTGTGCCACCAGTGCTATTGCGGCGGCTGCCTTGCCCACCGCTGACGGGCCGTCCAGGTCTCCTGATCGACTGGGCGGTCGGGTGCGGCCGTGTTGCCAGGTGAGGGCCCGAGGACGGCGCCGCCTTGAAACAGGCCGTCGGCACCAGTCACAATCATCGCGAGGGCTGGGGGTCAAAGCTATGGAGTTGCTGGAGCGGGAGTCGTTCCTGCAAACGCTGGCTGAGTATGCCGCCGAAGCGCGGCAGGGCGATGGCCGGCTGGTCCTGGTGTCGGGGGAGTCGGGGATCGGGAAGACCGCGCTGGTCGAGATGTTCGAGCAGCGCACGAAGGGGGTCCGCTGGCTGTGGGGCGCCTGCGACGGGCTGCTGACCCCTCGCCCGCTCGGCCCGCTGTTTGACATAGCTGCGCAGGCCGGAGGAGAACTCGCCGACCTGTGCCGTCGGGGAGCCGAGCGGGACCGGCTATTCGCGGGCTTCCTGACCGAAATCAATGCGCCCGGCACGCTGACCGTCGCGGTGGTCGAGGACATGCACTGGGCCGACGAGGCCACGATCGACCTGCTGAGCTTCCTCGGCAGGCGGCTGGGCCGGATGAGCACGCTCCTGCTGGCCACCTACCGAGACGATGAGCTGGGCGATAGCCATCCCCTTCGGCTGATGCTGGGCGACCTCGCCACGCAGCGCGCGACCCGGCGCATGCGTGTGCCACCGCTGTCGGAGCAGGCCGTCCGCTCGCTGGCCGGGGAGCGGGGCGCTGACGTCGGCGAGCTGTACCGGGTTACCGGTGGCAATCCGTTCTACGTCAGCGAGATCCTTGAGGCAGGATGGCCGTCGGTGCCCCCGACGGTGCGGGACGCGGTGGGGGCCCGGCTGGCCCGAATGAGCTCCGGCGCCCGGCGGGCTGTCGAGACCGCCGCGGTGATCGGGGCGCGGGTAGACCAGTCACTGATGTGGTCAGCCCTGAACGGCTCGGGCTCGTTGGTTGACGAGTGCCTGACGACCGGGATTCTCCTGGGCGACGGAACCAGCCTGCGGTTCCGGCACGAACTCGTCCGGATGGCAGTGGAGGCGGCCATCACGCCGCACCGGAAGACTGAACTGCATGTCCGCGTGCTGGCCGTGCTGGAGGAACGTGGCAACGGCGATCCTGCTCTGCTCGCCCATCACGCCGAGGGCGCCGGCGATGCGAAGGCCGTGCTCCGGCACGCGCCGGAGGCGGCGCGGCAGTCCGCTGAGCTGGGCGCACACCGCGAAGCGGCGGCCCAGTTCGAACGGGCGCTACGGTTCGCCGATGAAACCGACCGGCCGGTCCAGGCGTCATTGAACGAAGGTCTCGCGCACGAGTACTCCCTGCTCGACCGGTGGGAAGAGGCCGAGCGGCCGCTGCGCGCGGCGCTCCAGCTCCGGCGGGAGCTTGGCGATGACCTGAGCGCGGGAACCAACCTCCGTATGCTCTGCGTCCTGTTGTGGCGGCTGTGCCGTGGAGCGGAGTCCGACCAGGCCGCCGAAGAAGCCGTCCAGGTCCTCGAAACCCTGCCGCCCAGCCGGGAGCTGGCCTGGGCCTACGCGACTCTCGGCAGTTCCCGCGCGGATGCCGGGCAAATCGATGAAGCCTTCGGGCTGCTTGACAAGACCCGGGCTGTCGGCGAGCTAGTGAGGGAGCCTGCCGTCGCGACTCATGCCCTCTACATGGCCGGCTACCTCCTGATTGAAAGCGGCCAAGATGGAATTGGCTCCCTTGAGCAGGCGCTGCAGCTTGCGCTGACCACCGACCTGCAGGAAGCTGTCGGCCGTGCGTACTCCGCCCTTCAGGAAGCCTGCACGCGCCTGAATCGGTTCGCGGAGTCGGAGCGCTATTCCGCCGAGGGGATGGCTTACTGCGAAGGCCGCGAACTGGGCGTGTTCAGCACGTGCCTGATGGGGTGGCGGGCCCACACCCTCATGCTCCAGGGATGCTGGGGCGAAGCTGCGGACGCCGCCGCGCAGATGCTGGCCCGGCCGCGCGTCTCGCCGGTGAATCGACTGAACCCGCTGCTGGTTCTCGGCAGTATCCACGGCCGGCGCGATGAGACGGGTGCCTGGGAGCTGCTGGACGAGGCACTAGCCCTGGCCGAGGGCACGGCTGAACTTCACTGGATCGCGCCGGTGCGGGTGGCGCGTGCGGAGCTGAGATGGCTGTCGGGTCGTCCGGATCTCGCGATTGGTGAAGTCCGGCCGGCTTATGACCGGGTGAAAGGACAAGTCGACAGGTGGATGCTCGGCTCGATGGCGGCCTGGCTATCCAGGCTCGGGGTGCCGGCCGATCTACCGCCCGGGCTTCCTGAGCCGTTCGCCCTGGAGATAGCGGGAGACTGCCGCGGCGCGGCGCTGGCCTGGGAGCGGATCGGCCGTCCTTACGACGCGGCGCTGGCCTGGCTGGGCTCAGCAGACGAGGCCGGCCTCAGGCAGGCACTCGGCACGCTCGACGATCTGAGGGCCAGGGCAACCGCGGGGGCGGCCAGGCGGCGGATGAAGGAGCTAGGGATCAAGGCGATCCCGCGCGGACCGCAGCGGGCCACCCGAGCCGCTCCGGCCGGGCTGACCGCCCGTCAGCAGGAGGTTCTGGCGCTGATGTCGGAGGGCCTGGCCAACCATGAGATCTCCCGGCGGCTGTTCATCTCCGAGCGGACGGTTGACCATCACGTCTCCGCGGTCCTGTCCAAGATCGGCGTTCCGTCCCGGATGGCGGCAGCCCAGGAGGCGCGCCGGATGGGCATCGTAGCCTCCAGCTAGGTATTCCCGGCCGTAACCTGGGCACCGGTCGCCCAAAGCCGGGCATTCTTCCCGAGGTGCTCCGCAAGGCTGCCGACCTACGGTCGTCGTGATGGTTCCGACGACACGAGGGAGGTCGGCAGTGCCGCTCTTCATGGACGTTCACGAGATCGACGGCGGCGTGGCCATGGACGACGTCGCCCAGGCCCACCTCGCCGACCTGCAGACGCAGGCCGCTCACGACGTCCGGTACCTGAGGTATTGGGTCGATGAGCAGAGCGGGCGGGTGTTCTGCCTGGTCGAGGCGCCCTCAGCGGAGGCTGCGGCAGACGTGCACCGGGAAGCCCACGGTCTGGTCGCCGACCACGTCTACCGGGTCCAAGAGGGATCCTAGGAGAGGAGCAAGACGATGCGAAAGACGAGCGTGGTCAGGCTGGGCAGCATTGCCGCGGCAGTCGCGGCGGCCGCCATGTGGATGTCCCCGGCTTGGGGCCAGACCGGACCTACGTGGAGCCAGACTGGACCGGCCGGGAGCCAGGCTGGAACTATCTCCCGCCTGACCTCCGCACCTGCCCGCCCGGCGGTTGGCCCGAGCTTGACCCAGCAGCTTGCGCAGGCGCGCCTGGCCACGGCCAAGTACGCCACCAACCTGGCCAGGGCCAAGGCCGACGGCTACGAGATCATCACCCCGATGATGCCGGACATGGGGATTCACTTCCTGAACCCCAAGGTCCAGGGCTTTAACATCCGCAAGCCGCCGATCCTGGTCTACGAGCACCGCGGGCGCCAGTGGCAGCTCGGCGCCCTGGAGTGGATCTTCACGAGCATGCCGAAGACACCGCCGTTGCCCAACGCGACGTTCGGGTCCTTCCCTGCCGCCTGCCACTACAAGGACGGCACCTTCATAGCGGATGAGAATTCCAAGACGTGCAAGAAGACGAACCCCGCGACCGGGTCCGCGTTCAACTTCTGGCACCCCGATCTGACCACGATGCACGTCTGGATCTGGTACCCGAACCCGGCGGGCTTGTACTCGAGCACGAACCCGCTGGTTGCTCCCTTCAACGGCGGCTGAACCAGCGGCTGCGACCAGGAGGGCGGGCCGCGTCGCGCGGGCCGCCCTCCGCCTGGCCAGCGACCGTCCCGGGGCGGAGGCGGGGGCAAGCGGCGGGGTGCGCCGCAGCGGGCGGCGGGGCTGCGCCGCGGCGGGCGGCGGGGCTGTGGCAGGGCACGCGTCCGGCGGAACTGAAGCAACGAGAAGCGGGTGGCGTCATGCCCGGGATGAATTCTGGGATCAAGGACAACGGTCCAACGCTGGCGGCGGCGTTCGAGGCAACCCTGCGGCACCAGGCCATGGTCGTGCTGCTGACCTTCGCGGTGCTCGGCCTGGCCCGGCTCGGGGTGCGGGCGCGGCGGGCCAGGGCAGCCGACGACGATGCCGGTGCGCGGGCGCCGGGTTCGGGGGCGCCGGAGTCGGGGGCGCCGGATTCGGGGGCGCCGGGTTCGGGGGCGCCGGATTCGGGGTTCGCCAGCGCGGCGGAGCCTCCTGCACGCAGGCTGATCCGGATCGGCTTTGGCCTGCTGTGGCTGTTCGATGGGGCCCTGCAGGCTCAGCCCAAGATGGCGGCCGGCCTTCCCTCGCAGGTCATCGGGCCCGTGGCGGCGAGTTCCCCGCCCTGGGTGCAGCACCTGGTGAACTGGGCCGGAGCCACCTGGTCCGACCATCCCATACCGGCCGCGACGGCCGCGGTATGGATTCAGGTCGGCATCGGAACCTGGATGCTGGTCGCCGCCCGGGGTCCCTGGTCGCGGCGGGCCGGACTGGCCGGTGCCGGCTGGGGGCTGGCCGTCTGGGTATTCGGCGAGTCCTTCGGCGGGATTTTCGTCCCCGGCCTGACCTGGCTGACCGGCGCGCCGGGGGCCGCGCTCGGCTATGCGGTGGCCGGCGTGCTGATCGCGCTGCCGGAGCGAGCGTGGCACACCGCGCGGCTGGGCAGGCTGACCCTGGCCGGACTGGGGCTGTTCCTGGCCGGGATGGCGGTGCTGCAGGCCTGGCCGGGACGCGGGTTCTGGCAGGGGACCTTTCACGGCCGGCCAGGCACGCTCACCGCGATGATCCAGTCGATGGCCACGATCCCGCAGCCTCATCTCCTTTCCGCCTGGGTCGCTGGATTCGGCTCGTTCAACGCCGCTCACGGGTTCACCGTCAACCTGGTCGTGGTGGGCGTGCTCACGCTGACCGGCGCAGCGTTCCTGAGCGGGCGGCCACGGCTGGTCCAGCCGGCGCTCATCGCCGTGACGGTGCTGTGCCTGGCGGACTGGGTGCTGGTCGAGGACCTCGGTTTCTTCGGCGGTCTCGGTACCGACCCGGGCAGCATGCCCCCGTTTGCGCTGCTCGCCGTGTCGGGCTACCTGGCCCTGGCCAGCGGTCCGGTGGCAGCTTCAGAACCAGCGGGCGCCGGGACACCAGCCCGATGGCGAGGTGACCGCCGCGACCTTGCCGATCGCCGCAAACCAAGTTGTCGAGGTAGTGGTTAGGTCACGAAGAACCGGATCTTGACGCCAACGGAGTCGGCCATCAAGGCGAGGTCGCCGGCGTCGCTGGTGACGACCGGGGCCTGGTGCTGCACGGCTGTCGCGATGACGATGGCGTCGACGACGTCAGTGGTACCCGAGGCCGCGCAGGCAACGCCGGCCGCGCGGCCAGTGCGCTGGTCGTCGGGCAGGATGTCGCAGCCCTTGAGCACCCTGGACATCTGATGCTGCGGCCCGCCGCGCCAAGCCTGGGCCAGGACCACCAGCGGGACGATGGGGCGGATGTGCGCACTGGTCAGTTCGTCGTGCCAGGCCAGGAAATCCCACCCTGGCACGAGACATCCCGGTCCCAGGCCAGCGGGAGACACGCCACCGGCCTCCCCCGGGTCGGCGGTCAATTCCGGCATGATGACACAGACGGCTTAGGCAGCATGACCGTGTCCGGATGTGCCGCGACGGGCACAGAAACACGCTGGGGTGCCGATGGCAGAGTTCGCGTCTTCCGGAGACGCTTCCCCGGCCGTCTATGCGGCCCGGCGTCGGCGGCTGGTCCTGGCCACCGCGGGCCTCACGCTGACCACCGCCCTGGCCCCGCGGTTGCTGGCCCGGTCCGGGGATCAGGTGAATGCGCACCGCCGCGCGCTGGCTTCCCGCGACGCGGCGGCCGCCCGGCGCGTGTCGGTGTCGGCTCACCGAGCGCCCGCTTACCCGCTGGACAAGCCGCTCTACTACATCCACGACTCGGCCAAGGCGATCGCGCTGACGATCGATGACGGCCCCGATCCTGCGTACACCCCGCAGGTGCTGCAGCTGCTGCACAGGTACCAGGTGACCGCCACGTTCTCCATGATCGGCATTCACGTGGCCGCCTACCCCCACCTGGCCCGGATGGTGACGGAGGCTGGTCACCAGATCGCCAATCACACCTGGACGCATGCCGACCTCGCGCATTCGCCCGCACACCTCGTGCACAGCGAGCTGGCCCGGGCCAGTAACGCGATCCACGCGGCCACCGGCGTGCAGCCTGGCCTGTTCCGCGCGCCCTATGGCGCCTGGTCAGCGGCCGTGATCAGGCAATGTGAGCACATGAGAATGGTGCCGCTGGCCTGGTCGGTCGACCCGCGCGACTGGGCGCGGCCGGGCACCCGCAGCATCGTCCGCACCATCATGGGTAACACCAGGCCGGGGTCGATCATCCTGGAGCACGACGGCGGCGGCAACCGTTCGCAGACCGTGGCCGCGCTGCGCATCGTGTTGCCCCGGCTGCTGGATGAGGGCTACCACTTCCGGACTCCATGACCGCCCGGGGAGCCGGAGGCTAGGGGGCGCCGGGGGAGGCCAGGCCGGTGGCGTAGGCGATCACGACCAGCTGGGCGCGGTCCCGGGCGCTGAGCTTGGTCATGGCCCGGCTCACGTGAGTCTTGGCGGTCAGCGGGCTGACCACCAGCTGCTCGGCGATCTCATCATTGGACAGCCCGGCCGCGACCAGCGAGACCACCTCGCGCTCGCGTTCGGTGAGGGCGGCGATCGGCGCGGCCTGCGTGGTCCGGCCAGCAGGACCGGAAGGAGCGGACCGGCTAGCCCGACCGGACGGGCCGGACGGGCCAGACGGGCCGTGCGGGGCGGACGGGGCGGTGCCCGG
Organism: uncultured Actinomycetota bacterium; assembly: GCA_963775745.1. Lineage (GTDB taxonomy): Bacteria > Actinomycetota > Actinomycetes > Streptosporangiales > Streptosporangiaceae > DATBGO01. The sequence continues at coordinate 158,361 of CAVZKE010000005.1, read as the reverse complement.
ACCCGCGGGCGGGCGGGCGGCGGTGAAGGCGCCGATCAGCGCGCGGGTCACGCTTGGCGCGAGCAAGGCGTCGCCCCGGGCCACGACCCGGACCGCCTGCCGCAGCTCATCTGGCTCCAGGTCCTTGACCAGGAATCCGCTCGCTCCCGCGCGCAACGCCGCGAACACGCTCTCGTCGTCGTCGAACGTGGTCAGCACGATGATGCGGACCGAGGCCAGCTGCGGGTCGGCGGTGATCCGCCGGGTAGCGGTGAGCCCGTCCACCTCGGGCATCCGCAGGTCCATCAGGACCACGTCAGGACGAAGCTCCCGAGCGAGGGCTACCGCGTGACCTCCGTTATGGGCCTCTCCGATCACAGTCATGTCGGGCGCGGACTCGAGCAGCATCCGGAACCCGGCGCGGAGCAGTGCCTGGTCGTCGGCGAGCAGGATTCTGATCACGACTGGCGCACAGTGGCGTTCAGCGGGAGGGTGGCCAGCACGCCGAAGCCGCCGGCCGGGCGGGGTCCGGCGGTCAGCTGGCCGCCCACCGCGGCCGCCCGCTCGGCCATCCCCGTCAGCCCGTGCCCGCCGGGCGCTGCCTCCGGCCCGGACGCCTGGCCCGGCCCGGGCGCCTGGCCCGGGCCGTCGTCGGTGACCTCGATGGTCAGCGAGTCCGGCTGGTAGCTGAGCCGGACCGTCGCACTGGCCTGTGGTCCGGCGTGCCGCAGCACGTTGGTCAGCGACTCCTGCAGGATGCGGTAGGCGGCGTGGTCGACACCGGGGTCCAGCGGCACCTGCTCGCCCTCGATGGTGAGGTTGACCGGCGCTCCCGCGGCCCGCACCGCCTCAGAGAGCGCGGGCAGCCGGTCCAGCCCGGCGGGGGGGCCCCGGCCCCGGGGCCCGGCCCCGGCGGCCCCGGCCCCGGCGGCCCCGGCCCCGGCGGCCGCGGCCCTGGCGGCCCGCCCTGGCGACGGCGGCGTAGGCCTAGCGGCCCCGGCCTCGGGGGGCCCGGTGCTAGGCCCGGCGGCTCGGTGAGCCCGGTGAGGCGGCCACGCCGTTGCCGCGCAGTTGGCCGAGGGTGACCCGGATGTCGGCGAGCGCGCTCTTGCTGGTCTGTCTGATCGCGGTGAGCGCGGCCTGCACGGCCGCACTGTGTTCCCCGGTCGGCAGCTGCAGCACCGAACTCGCCTGCACCGTGATCGTGGCCATACTGTGCGCCACCGTGTCGTGCAGTTCGCGGGCGATCCGCAGCCGTTCCTCGGCCAGGCGGCGGGCGGTCTCGGCCTCCCGTTCCTCCTCGGCCAGCCGGAGCCGGTCGGCCGTCTCGGCGGCCAGCGCCCGCCTGCTGCGCACCGTGTCACCGAGCATGATGGCCAGCGCCAGCACCACGACCGACGGCAGGAACTCGTTGACCAGGTCGATCGGCTTGGGGTGGGTAGTCGCGTCGACCACGAACACGCCGATGGTCATGTAGACGGCCGGGATCACGATCGCCACGGCCAGGTAGCCGGCCAGTGCGGCGTCGTACAGCGGCAGCGACAGCAGCGGCGCGGGGGAGATGTTCCTGCGGTGCCCCGTTGAGTAGTAGATGAACAGCAGCACCGTGCAGGCGATCAGGACCTGCAGCGGCCACCTCCTGCGCAGCAGGATCGGCAGCGCCAGGATCGCGCCGAGCACGTAGGCCAGCGGGCTCAGCGGGGTCGAGCCGGGGCCGCCTCCGGTGGCCACGTTGAGCTCCACGACGGTGATGACCAGGAGGGTGGCGCCGACATCGATCAGCCGGATGCCGAGCGCGCGGCGGAGTCTGCCCACGCCGTCACCGTACGCGACCCGGCCGCGGCACGGAACTGGCAGGATCTACAGGCGTGCGGCGGGATTGCAGGCGGGCGGCGCGGAGCTAGCGGTGGCCCTCGATGAACTGGACAGGCGCATTGTCGCGGCCCTGGTCGTTGACGGCCGCGCCACCTACGCGGAGGTCGGCGCGCGGGTCGGGCTGTCCGCGCCTGCGGTCAAGCGGCGGATCGACCGGCTCCGGGCGTCGGGCGCCATTACCGGGTTCTCCGCCCAGATCAACCCCGCGGAGCTGGGCTGGACGACGGAGGCGTACGTCGAGCTGTTCTGCCGGGGCCGGACCACCCCGGCCGGTATCGCGGCCGCGGTCGGCAAGTACCCGGAAGTCATCGAGGCCTGCACGGTGACCGGCGACGCCGACGCCCTGCTGCATATCCGGGCCGCGGACGTGCACCATTTCGAGCAGGTGGTGGAGCGGATCGTGGCCGAGCCGTTCGTGATACGCACCCGTAGCGTGATCGTGCTGTCGCGGTTGGTGTAACGTCCGGACGCGGTGCCGCCCGGCACCGCCGGGTGCGGGACGGTTTGGCATGCATCTCGCTGACCGGCCGTTTCTCCCGCTTCCTTTGGGCTAAAGTCGTGGCCATGTCTGAGCGTGAGACCGAAACCTCCGACGGTTCCGCGAGCACCGCGGAGTTCCGCGCGTTCGCCAGCGGCGGGGGCGGTGACGCCGACCGGCCATGGAGCATGCAGGCGCCCGGCCGCAAGGTGATCCTGCTGGTCGTGACGGTGGTCGTGGTCGCCGTGGTGCTGGCCATTATCGGGTTCTCGATAGCCGGTCACTGACACTCATTTCCCGTTCCGGTGCGGTCGGCAGGCTGGCCGTCGGCACAGGGATATGAACAGCCATGGCCGCTGACTCGGGGGAAGAGCGGCACCGGCTGACTGCGCTGGAGGGCCTGGCCGCGCTGTCGCTGGACGCGCTGTCGTCGGTGGCCTACGGCCCGGAAGCGATCGTCGTGGTCCTGGTCGCGGCCGGGACGGCCGGGCTCGCCTACACGCTGCCGGTCACCATCGCGATCGTGGCGCTGCTCGCCGTGCTGGTGATCTCCTACCGGCAGGTGATCGCCGCATTCCCGGGCGGCGGCGGGGCATACGCGGTGGCCAGCAAGCACCTGGGCCCGATGGCCAGCCTGATCGCCGCGGCCTCGCTGATCGTCGACTACGTGCTGAACGCCGCCGTCGGCGTATCGGCAGGCGTCGAGGCGCTCACCTCGGCGTTCCCGGCCCTGTATCCCGACCGGGTGGTCCTGTGCCTGGTCGTGCTGGCCCTGATCACCGCGGCCAACCTGTGGGGGGTTGCCGAATCCGCGCGGCTGTTCATCGCGCCGACCGTCGCGTTCATCGTGGCGATCGCCGCCGTGATCATCGGCGGGCTGGTCAGGTCGCATCCGGCCGTGCCAGTCGCGCACAACCTGCCCCAGGTGGCCGAGTCGGTCGGGGTGCTGCTGCTGCTGCGGGCGTTCGCGTCCGGCTGCTCGGCGCTGACCGGGGTGGAGGCGATCGCCAACGCGGTGCCGTCGTTCCGGCAGCCGCGGGCCCGCCGGGCGCAGCATACCGAGATGTGGCTCGGGATCATCCTCGGCGCCATGCTGATCGGCCTGGCGCTGTGCATCCGCAAGTTCGACGTCACCCCCGCGCCGGCCCAGACCGTGCTGGCCCAGCTGACCGGCGCCGCGCTCGGGCACAACATCGCCTTCTACGCGGTCCAGCTGCTCACCACGGTGCTGCTGGCGCTGGCCGCCAACACCTCGTTCGGCGGCCTGCCGGTACTGGCGTCCCTGCTGGCCAGGGACAACTACCTGCCGCACCTGTTCTCGCTGCGCGCCGACCGGCAGGTGCACAGGTACGGCGTGGTGGTGCTGGCGGTGGTGGCGGCGCTACTGCTGGTCGCCTCCCGCGGCGACACCCAGGCGCTGGTGCCGCTGTTCGCCATCGGGGTGTTCGTCGGGTTCACGCTCTCGCAGGCGGGCATGGTCCGGCACTGGCGAGCGGAGCGGTCACCCGGCTGGGAGAGCAGGGCGACCATTAACGGGGTCGGCGCGGTATTCACCACCGCCGCGCTGGCCGTCGAGCTGCTCAGTAAATTCACCAAGGGCGCCTGGCTGATCGTCATCATCGTCCCGCTGCTGGTGCTGATGTTCACCCGGGTCGGCCGCGCCTATGACCGGATCGGGGCGCAGCTTGAGCTGGGCAAGAAACCGCCGCCGCCGGTCCGCAGCAGCTCGCTGGTGGTGGTCCCGGTCCGGGGCATGTCCCGGCTGACCGCCGAGGCGGTGTCCACCGCGCTGTCGATCGGCGACGAGGCCGTCGCGGTGACCGTCACGTACGCCGACCCGGCCGACACCGAGGTGGACGCCGCGTTCCGGGAGCAGTGGGAAGCCTGGCATCCGAACGTGCCGCTGATCACGCTGCGCACCAGCCGCCGGTCCCTCGGGACGCCGATCGTGGACTATCTCCGCGAGATCGAGCACGCGCAGCGCTACCACCGGCTGGTCGTGCTGATCCCGGAGGTCGCACCGGAGCGGCGCTGGCAGCGGATCCTCTATAACCAGCGCGGTTTCGTGCTGGAACGGGCCATCCAGCGGGGCACGGCCAACGTGGTGATCTGCCGGCTCAGGTTCCGGCTCTCGACGATGACCCGGCCCGGTTAGGCCCTAGCTAGGCGCTGGCCCCGGCTAGGCCAGGGCGGTGAGCTTCACCTCGGCGGTAAAGGCGGCCTCCAGCGCTGGCACCGCGGTGAGCGGGGCCAGCGCGTGCACCATCTCAGGCAGGCTCCGCGCGGCGGCCGCCCCGGCCGCCGCGGTCTGGACCCGGGCCAGGATCGCGGCAAAGTAGCCTGAGGGGTCGGCGCAGGCGGGGACGGGGAACTGCTCGAGTTGCGCGGCGGCCTGGCCGGCCTTGGCGGCCGCGGCCGCTGTGGCGGACAGGTTCGTCCCTGAACCAGACACCTGCAGCGTCTTGAGCGCGCCCAGGAGCTGGCTGGTTCCCGCGCTGGCCGGCCCCTGCTTCCAGGCCAGGAAGAGCCGCTGGCACCGGGCGGTCGCGGCGCGCTGCGCCCGCACGCTCTGCGCATCCCTGGTTTGCTGCTCGAATCGCAGCACGTCCGCAGTGCCGGCACTGATCTCGGGAGCCGCCCGGCCGATCATCGCGCGGCTGTGCGCCGAGGCCCCCGCCTGGCAGGTGGCGGCGCTCTTCGCATACTCGGCGAGCGCGCCGCTGAGCGAGGCCTGCGCCGCCTGGTCAGGGACCGGCGGCCCGGCCTGCGCGCTCGCCACGGCGGCGGCGAACCTGGCGCAGGCCGTGCCCAGCGCGGCGAAGGTATTCGGGGCGTGGCCGAGCGCGGTCACCGCGGCGCTGACGCGGAGAAGCTCCGCGCGGCCGCCGTCGACGAACCAGGCGACCTCGCGTTCGGTGGTGCTGCCCGCCGAGCTCGGCGCCGGGGTGGTGATCACGGCCGGGGCCGTGCCCGGGGTGGATGCGGGGCCCGAGGCGGAGGTGCTCGGGGCAGGCGTTCCCGCCGTCGCGGCAGGGGAGGGCGCCGCTGACTGGCCGCCGCACGCCGCCAGCACGATGACCATACTGGCCGCGGCTAAACCCACAGCGCGATCGGACCTCTTGGCCACGGCATTCTCTTCCCGGTAGTCTCATTCCGCCGAATGACAATATCAAAGGGCCTGGCCCCCGCGGCAGTCGGAAAGAGTGCTGTGATGACAATTTGCAGCTCTTGCGAGGGCGAAGTCGAGGCGCCCGCCGGCCAGTGCTTGCGGTGCGGACACGGTCGGCCCGGATCAGGCGGGCTGGACACCGCGGAGCCCGATGACGTGGTTACCGGGGAAGCGACCGGAATCAAGGCAACTTTTGGCAACCCGCTTATCACACCTAATCGGCTGAGATCACCATTAAAGCGGCTGATATGGCTCACTATTGTGCAGATCGTCCTGGTCGCGATTCTGATGGCCGTGCAAAAGGTACATCAGCCGCTGGTGAACAGTGCCGTGCTGGGCGCGGCCGGCGGCACGCTGGCGGTTCCGCTCATCGTGTTCATCCTCACGGTCGTATCGATCGCGGTCGGGTACTGGTTCGGGCTGGCCGGGGCCCTGCGGATCCGGCCGCTGGCGGGCATCCCGATCGCGGCGCTGGCCACCTGGACGCTGGCCGATGCGCCCGTCTCCGACCTGCGGCTGGGTAGCACCAGCATCGGATCGCACCCGAACGCCGCACTGCGCTGGACCCAACTCGCCGTCCTCGCGGTCTACTGGGTCTGGCTCGGCGGCCGGACGGTGCTGGGGCGCCGGTCGCAGCGCACGAAGCCAGAGGCCCCGTGGAACTCCGACGGCCAGCCGTGGTATCCCATGATCTTCCGGGGCGCGCTGGCCTGCGTGCTGGCCTATTACGCGGTGGAGTTCGTGATCTGGGTCCGGTACGCGCAGGCTGGCCAGGCCGCGACCGGTACCGGCGCACTGCTCGAAGACCTGGGCGTTCAGTCGGTCCTGGTCCCCAGTTTCCTGGTCCTCGTCGTGCTCCTCGGTAGCACGGACCTGCTGGAATGGGGTGAGATCGCCGTGCACTCGGTCGTGATCTGGGCCCAGCGGGAGCGCACGCCCTGGTTGCTGATGATCCTCACGCCGCTGGTCGCTCTGGCCATGACCGCGAACGTGCTGCACCTTGATGGCGCCCATGTCCTGGTCGAGCTGGTGGTCGTCGGCGTACCGGCCGTGCTTGTCGCCCTGCTTGTCCGCTATGTGCCCGGCTACGGGCGATGGTCAGACGATCAGAGGTCTCACGCCGTCATTACCGGGGCGGTGGTCACCTTTACCTACACCGTGATCCTGCTCAGTTTCAGCTCGGCCATCCGCAGCGCGATCGGGTGGTCGGCACCACTCGACTTCTCCTTCTACTCGCTCGTGAGCGTCCCGGTCGCGCTGGCGGCGCTCACCGTCGGCGTGCTCCTCCTGGCGAATGGCACCATCGGCTGGGGGGAGCAGCGGGGCCGGGGACTGCTGCTGGTTATTGTCGCTGTGCTGCTCATACTCGCCGGCCTGCCCGCCTTCCTGGCCACCGCGGGCTTGCCTGCGGTGTTCCCGTCGCAGCACTTCACCTTGCTCAGGGGGCTGCAGCTGGTCGCCGCGCTGGCGACGCTCGGCTGGCTGGCCAGCCTCGTCTTGCGCAAGCGCCTCCAGAAATCCGCCGCGCAACTGGGCAGCGCGCTCGCGCTGCTGGCCGGGCTGCAGATCGTCAGCTGGATACTTGATCTACTGAGCTGGCTGGCCAGCCTCGGCGCGGACTCGGACTACCTGGCGGCGAGCGTCTTCTTCGTGCTGGTCCTATGGGGCTTTGTGACTTCTGGCCAGAGCATGACCGGCCGCCAGGCCAATACCCCTGCGTATCCGCGGGATGGCCGGATCCTGCTCATCGTCGCCTACACGCTCGTCTCGAATGCGAGCTTGCTGTATTTCGGTGCGTTGCGGGTGCCCCACGCGGGCGCTGACTCCCTGAAGTACCTGACCGACGATGTCGTCACTCCCACCGGGCTGGCCCCGTTGGGCTCCGCTCTGGTCATCGTCGCTTTCGTCGCCGGGATGAGCCGCGTATCCGGCGGTCCGGCTGCCGGTACCGGGCAGGCAGGTCCGGCTGGGCGTACCAGGCAGGCAGGTCCGGCTGGGCGTACCGGGCAGGCAGGTCCGGCTGGCGGTACGGGGCGGGCAGGTCCGGCTGGCGGTACGGAGCGGGCAGGTCCGGCTGGGCGTACCGGGCGGGCCGCGCCGCGGCGAATCACGGCGCGCTCGCTCAGCGCCGCCCAGATTGCCGTGGCCGGAATTGGCGCGGTGGCCATCGGCGCGGCTCTGGTGATCCTCGGCACTGCGCTGCCCCGGCTGGCTCACGCCAATGCGGTACTGCTCAGCACCACCTACACCGCGCGGGTGCCCGGGCCCGGCTGCGACGCCCGCGGCGCGCTGTGGTTAGTAACGCCCGGCGAGCCCATCACCGCGAGGTGCGGCCCGGCGGGGCTGCGCGTCGAGATCGCCCCGGGTCAAGGCGGTGAGGGTGATGTGAAGTTCCTGCCGCCGAACGGCTTTGCCTCGCCGGACTACCGCATCACGGTCAAGATCGCGCTCAGCCGGGGCTTTGACGGCTGCGCAGGCGTCTTCACCCGGGCGAGTGCGGCCGGGCGCTACCTGACCACTATCTGTGGCGACGGCTCGGTCGGCATCGACAAGATGAGCCTCCGCGGTACATCCCAGATCTACCTCACCTTCATCCGGCCCCAGGTGACCTACACCCTCGCGACGGTCACGCAGGGCCCCGATCAGAGCGTCTACGTCGACGGGGTGAAGATGGGCACTGTCGTGGACGCATCATTTTCCCGGACCGAGTACGTCGGCCTGGGCATCCTTAACAGCGGCCGATCAGCGGAAACAGCTACTTTCAGCAACTTCTCGTTCACGCCAGGGCGCTGACCATGATCCGGTAAAATAAAGTGCCGCGGAGCGCGCGGATTTTACGTGCTACGCATATGGAGCGCCTAATTCAGGCCCGGAAACACGGAAACTGGCTGTTCATTTCGGGCCAGGCGAGGAGCAGCTGGTCAACAGTCGCGCCCTGGACGAAGAGCCGGCTCTGGAACGGTGTCTGTATGCCCGGGGCGGCCGGCATCCATGGCTGCGGGGCCTGCTGCCCCCATTCAGTGCCCTGGAGATAGATGGCGTTGCCATTCACGCTATAGCTGCCGACCGAAATATGCCTCGACGGCAGCATCCCTAGCTGCTGCATATCCTGTAGCCAGTGAAACTGGGCCTCCGCGTTGAACACGATCATCCCGCTGACCGCGACGGCCGGGTTGCCGGTCCGGTAGGTCCAGGAGCCGACGATGGGCCGGACCAGCTGCGCCCACTGCATCTGCTGGCCCCGGCTGGCCGAGAACATCTGCAGTCCGGCGAGAATCGTGTCGCAGCGCTGCGCCCAGCTCGTTTCGCCGCCTGCCATGAACAGCTCGCGGGCCCGCTGGATGCCGGTGCCGTCGATGAAAGCCTGCCGGGCCGTGTTGCGCCGGACCGCGTCCCACTGGATGCGCTGCTGGGCCGGCCGGCTCAGGGCCGCCCGCTGGAGATCGGCGTAGGCGGCCGCGACGTCGACGGAATCCAGATCGGCGCCTGGGGGCAGCGCGGTCGCCGCGGCCAGCAGGCATTTGGCCAGCTCACTACGGCTGGCTGGGTCCTGCCGCTGGCTGAGGATGGCGCTGGCCCTGGTAAAGAGCTCATGGGCATTGGTCAGCATGCTGCGATCCGCCACGCCGTTCACCACGTAGGTGTACAGCACCGCCTCGGCCCGCAAGGTGGCCAGGTTGACCAGCGCCGCGGTGCTGGTGGGCTGGCGCTGCAGGGCCTGGTCGAGCGCGTGCTCGGCCTCCTGGAAGGCAGTGGCCACCTCGGCTGGATTGTAGGGCTGGCCGATCTCCTCGATCTCCGTCTGGGCAAAGCGCAGCATCTCGGCATCCACCGTGCCGCTGTTGCCGAGGATGGTGAGCGCCTCACGCCATCGCCCCTGACTGAGCAACGGGAAGAGGTCGGGCCGCCCGGATAGCGGACCGGGCAGCGCCTGCTGCAGGGCCAGTCCCCTGAGCACTTCGATGTCGGTCCGGGCGCGGTCCGCGGTGGGCTGGAAGTCGGGCAGGTAGGGCCACTCGAGCCGGCCAAGAAAGTTGCCGATGACCTGGCCGCCGAAGAACCGGGCCCAGGCCTGCCGGAATCGCCACAGGGCCAGGTTGCCCTGCCGGATTAGCACCTCGACCACGTCCAGGTGCTGATCTCCGACCGTCAGATCGAGCACCGGGCCCGGCAGGAGCTTGTCCATCTCCTGCAGTTGCGGAGCGAGCTGGGCCCAGTTCTTGGTCAGTTCGGCGACGTTGCCCACGTTCAGGCCGGACGGTGGCGCCCCGGCGCCGATCCGCAGCGAGCTCCACGGCATGCTGCCCGAGCCAGGCCCATGATCGCCGGCTGCCGCCGGCTGGGTCATCTGGGTGAGCAGGTTGCCAGGCGGCGTCGCCACGGCGATCCCCGATTCAACGCCGGCCTGCCTGAGCTGCTGCTGCTGGAGGCCCAGCCGCTTGAAGACTTCCATTCCGAGGGCGGAATCTGGCTCGAGGGTGTTCTGCCGGTCACCGACGATCAGGTAGGTGACGTACAGGTTCTGGTCACGGCCGATGAAGGTGCCGCCCTGCGCTTGGGTGCCGCCCGTTATGTACGCGCCGCCGCCGGTATCCACGGCCGGAGCCGGGCGCCGCCAGCTATGCTCAGGCGCCTGCATGGCCGTCCTGCCCGTGCACCGTCGCCCGCCCGCCTAGGACGTCGCCGGGTTGTCCGCGTGGCGCCCGAACGCGTGAGCAGCGAGCTTCACCCCGCTGGCCACCGCGGCGCCCGGGTTGGTCAGGGCGTTCACGACGACCTCCAGCACATCTGGGGCCAGCCCGGCCAGGGTGTGCAGCCATTTCCTGACCTTGCCCTCGTCGGCCGCGACCCCTTTGCCGGCTTCATCCTCGATGTTTCGCACCGTGCCCTGCAGCAGGTCGGAGTCGGCGTCGGGATCGGCCGCGGAGTGCGCTTGTACTTGCTGGTAAACGGCTTGGAACAGGTCGGTGAGCCGGGCCAGGTCGGCGCCTTGAAGTCCCTGCTGGCTCAGCTGGGTGAAGCCGCCTGCGACATGCTGATCGCGGCCCACGAATGTGCCGCCCTGGGCCTGCATGCCGCCGGTTATATACGCACCGCCCCCGGTGTTAACACCGCCGCCCTGCACGTAGGAACCGCCGCCGGGGTCAGCGCCGCCGCCCGGTTGGCCGACGGCCCCGGGGTCAGCGCGACCGGCCTGCGGGGCACCGCAATGGGGGCAGTAGGCAAATCCTGAGGGCAACTCGGCATTGCAGTTAGAGCAGTTCATTCGTCCCCCCGCCTCCGAATTGGAGACCGTTGTTCCGGGCCGCCGCCAGGCATGGGCAGCCGTGCAGCAGCTTACGGCCAGGGACTAGGGATGACTACCCGTCTGATTTGGCAGCGGTAACTCATTGCGCGACCGCATTCGGGGTGGCCATAGCGAATGCGCCGAAAAAGTAGCCTATGTCGCACCTTGTCGGCTGACGCCCGGCGCGGCGGCCGGTGCGGCGGCGGGCACGGCGGCCTGTGCGGCGGCGGGCACGGCGGCCTGTGCGGTGCCCGCGGGAACCCGCTCCCGGCGGCCCGGGACCGGGTTGTCATCCCCGGGTAGCTGCGGCGGACCGCTCCCGAGCGGGAGCCCGGGCAACGGGACGCCGGGCCACAGGCCGGGCTGGGGAACGTTGCCGCCGCGCAGCCGGGCGCCGCCCGGGGGCGGAGGTGCCGGCGCAGGTCCCCAGCCGCCGCCGCCACCACCACCGCCACCGCCGCCGGGCTGTCGGCGGGGGCGGTCAGCGCCGTAGAGGCCGCCCCACGCGCCGAGGCCGGCGCCGAGCAGCGGGAAGAGGACCAGGACCAGCAGGTGCCCGGCGGCGCTGTCGCTGACGCTTACCTCGAACGCGTACAAGGTGCCGGGCCAGGCGTGTCGGCTAGGCAGGGCCCACTGGAGGCGCATCGCCTCGTGCGGCAGCAGGGCGACGGTGCTGATGCCCAGGAGGGAGACCAGCAGCGCGGCAGCGGCGCCGGCGCACAGCCCGGCCGCGACGCCCTGCCGGGCCCGGGCATCGGCCAGCGGCAGTCGGCCACCGCGGCCCGGGGTGCGCCGCGCCGCCGTTAGCCCGGCCGCCACCCCCGCGCCCAGCGCGAACGGCACGACGAGCACCCGCGCGGCGGCGTAGGCCCCGGCCAGCCAGACGTTCGTGACATGTGGCGGATGGGCGAGCGGCGGCAGCGCATAGACGGCCAGGCCGACCGCGAGACCGGCTCCGCTGCCAATGGCCAGGGCTGCGGGGCCAGCGGGCGGCCGCCGGGCCGTCACCGCGAGGAGCCCGATTATGTAGGCGGCCAGCACGACCAGGAACACGATCTCGCCGGTCCACAGACCAGCCAGCCAGGGGCGCCCGGCGGGCGTGGCATATTCCGCTCGCTCCACGTCCGCCTTGACCAGGACCAGCGCGAACACCGCAGCGTAACCGCCGGCCCGCATGACCCGCGCGAGCCAGCCGCCCCCGACTGGGCCGCAGAGCCGGCGGGCGACCAGCGGCAGCCCGGCCAGCATCACCACGGTCGCTGCCACGTCGACCCTGTTGATCAAGATGGCCGGATTGGTGGCCGGGCCGGGCCATGCGACCCAGGCCAGGCCCGCAGCGGCGGCGATGAACGCCAGCGAATATCCGATCTTGTTAGGCATCCGGGCCCCTCGCTCCCAGCCACAACCTGCTGACCGTCAGGCTAACTCTCCGGCCTGGGCCGAAACCAGCCGCCTGCGCCCGGCGCGCGGACCAGCGGTTCCCCGGTGACCGTGCGCCCCCGGGGCTAGGTGCTGCGCTTCCAGGTCACGGTGAACCCCTTGCCGGTGGCGTAGAGGGCGCCGGGCTGGGCTTCAACGTGCCCCGCCGAATCCACCATGGTGATCTCGTCGTCGCTGAACGTCGAGATGACCCCGGTCTTCGAACCGGACTTCACGGTCGCGCCCGTTTCCGACCAGGTGTGGAAGTTGGGCAGCGGATAAATGCCGTTGGAGCCGCTCGGCGCTTCGGCGATCCATTCGGCGCTCGAGTTTGCGCAGCCCGAGCAGCTGTGAGTGGTGGTGAAGCTATCGCCTGACCGGGTTGAGTCGGTCACCTTGAGCTTGTAACTGGTACTGCTGCGGACTACCGACGCGCTGATGTGATCGCCTGGCCGCAGGGTATCGCCGACCACCTGGATGGCGTTGCTGGGATACATTTCCCACCAGGTGTAGTAGTACGCGGTGCCGCCAAAGCATTCGGCGAGCGTGCCGTCCTGCTCGACCGAGCCGCTGCTGAAGCCGTCGATTCCGACCCAGAAGGCGGCCAGCGAGGTGGTCGACGTGCAGCTGACCGACGGCTCGGTCCAGTTGCCGGTGACCGTGCTGTAGTTGCTGCCCGTGTCGGCGTATCCAGACCAGTTGTTGCTGTCCACCTTGGTCAGGCCGTTGACCCGGCGGACCTGACCGGCCACCCGCTGATCGGTCGGATGCTGGCCGATGGCCAGATGCCGGAGCGCTGCGCGCGCGGCGGCCGCCGCCGCGTGCGCCTGGGCCGGACGGGGGCCGGCCGTGCGGGCGCTGGCCATCGGGCTGTAGGCCATGAGCAAGCCCAGGGCCGGTAGGCAGGCTGCCGAAATGCCGAGCAGTAGTCTGGCGCCACGACGCATAAGGATTTGCCTTTCATTTCGGCGGCTACTTATGGCCACACGTGCGCCGATCGTAATCTTCGTCACCTTGGCCGGCAACCCTGGTGGCACAGAACAGCGCGGACCGGTACGCGACGGAGCGGCTGGCCTACGCCGCGAGCAGCCAGGCCTTCAGCTGCTCGTACTCCTCAGCGGACAGCATGCCGTCGGCATGGAGCTGGGCGAGCCGGCCGAGCCGGTCCGCGATCTGAGTCGGATCGCGCCCGAGAGCCTCCATCGCTTCGGCAGCCTGCTGGTCGGCCCTGCGGATCTCGAAGGCGACCACGCAGTAGATGACGCCGGTCACTACGGCCCACAGGCCGATGATCGTGATGAGCACCGCCAGCGTCGCCTCGGGCCTGCGCATCGCCCAGATCCCGAGGAGCAGTTCGATTACGCCCACCGAAAGTGTGTAACTCCAGTGCGGTAGGTCACGGCGGCGGGAAATAGATGTGACAATGTGAAAGCTGCCGGACACAGTAAGCCACGCCCCGGCGAAGAAAGCCAGCACGAGCAGAGACGGGCCGGGCCAGGCGATGAGGGCGATACCAGCGAGGACTGCGGCGATCCCGGCCACGGCTTGCTCGCCCGACGTCCGGCCCGCGAACACGGGACTGAGGGCCAGGGCGATCCCGCGGCTGATGAAGACCAGGCCGGTAATAATGACCAGGGCGCGCACCGTCCAGTCGGTGGCGAGAACAGCGAGCCCCAGCGCGATCGAGAGCAGGCCGGTGAGAAGGGGTATCCACCAAAGGTGCCTGATCTGCTCGGCGAGGTCCCCCAGCGGCGAGGGCGTGAGCTCGCCGGGGCTGGCGTTCTGGGTCATCGGATCACCCCTTGTCCGGCAACGGGACCGCTGGCTGGCTTGCCGCCAATATCCACCTCAGGATTCCGTAAGGCAATGGCGCCTGCGCGGCCGGGAGCTGAAGCGCTCGCGGGCCACGGGCACCCGGCAGGTGCTGGTGCCCCGCCGAGAGTGACCCGGTGAGTCGGTGGCGATGCAGTCAGTACGCGGCGGCTGGGGGTCCTGATGGAGAAGCCTGGAATGACAGCCAAGGCGCCCTGCGGCATGGGATGGACCAGCCAGCATTTGCGGCATGCGACGACCATGTTGAAACAGGGCGGCAATGCCGCCGCGCGGGTTTACGAGAGCATCGGGTCGGACTTTTTCCTGGCCCTGGCTCCAGGCTGGCTGAACCTGGGGTTGTGGGAGGGACCGGGCTCCGAAGGCGAGGCCGAAGAGGCCTGTCGGCGGCTGGTGCGGACGCTCGCCTTGGCGCTGCCCCGTCGTGGCGTGATCCTCGATGTGGGGAACGGGCTGGGCGCCCAGGATCCGCTGATCGCGGAGGCGGTCCAGCCGCGACGGCTGGTGGCCCTGAACATAACCGAGTGGCAGCTGGCGGCTGGCCAGGACCCGCTGCGGGAGGCCGCAGCGGTGCCCGTGGTGGGTGACGCTGTCCGGCTGCCGATCGCGACCGGGTCTGTCGATGGGGTCATCAGCGTGGAGGCAGCGTTCCACTTCCGTTCCCGTAGGGCCTTTTTCGAAGAGTGTTACCGGGTGCTCCGTCCCGGCGGCGTGGTGAGTATTTCCGATATCTCGACCCAGCGCTGGCCGATCAGCCCTGCCGAGGTGCTCTCGGGCCTGACCCAGCTCCGGGTGTTCGGGCTGCGGCGCAGCATGGCCATGACGGCGGGCCAGATCGCCGCCGCCGCGCGGGAGGCTGGCCTGGCCCGGGTGGAGGTCACGACGTGCGGCGATCGCGTCATCGCGCCCGCGCTGGCCCTCACCGCAGCGCGGCTGGCCGGCGCGACGGCCGCGCCCCTGGGGCAGCACGCCGCCGCCCGCCTGCTGCTGTGGCAAGTAGATCTGCTCTGGCGACGCCGGATCATCGATTACCTGCTGCTGCGGGCAGTCCGCCCGTAACCCGCCCGGCGACCGGGAAATGGCAAGGGCGTCCCGCGGCCGGGCCGGCGGGACGCCCTATTCAGGCACTCCCAGCACGGCATGGCGACCGGTACCGGAAGGAGCCTCCTCAAATATCAAGGATGAGTCTGAGTGTCTTCTGAAGAGTTACCGCAGACATCCTGGAAGGTAGCTGATTGGTCGGCGCTCATGTTCACGGGCTGGCGGCGTTCGGGCATCTGCTCTCGTGCTCGCGCCGCGGGCGATAATGTCGCCATGGCTGGTTGGGCAGGACGGACCGCGATCGAGATCGCGTCGGCCGTCCGGTCGGGGGATGTCACGGCCCGCGTGGTGGTCGCCGAGCATCTGGACCGGATCGCGAGCCTGAACGCGGAGCTGGGCGCATTCGTCCGGGTCCGATCGGCGCAGGCGCTCCGGGAGGCCAGCGAGATCGATGCGCGCGCCGACCGGGCCGGCCTCCGGCTGGCCGGGGTTCCGGTGGCGATCAAGGACAACCTCCCGGTCGCCGGGGAGCCGATGCGGCTGGGGAGCGCGGCGGTACCGGATGACCCGCAGGATGCCGATCACCCGGTCGTGGCGCGGTTGCGCGCCGTGGGCGCTGTCGTCGTACCTGCCCAGATCGGCGCGGACAGCTGGGGCGGCATGGCCGAGAACGGGCCGCTGGCCACCACGGTCGCGGACGCCGCGCTCTTGCTCGAGGTGATGGCCGGGACCTCCTTCGACCTGCCCGGGCCGTCAGGCCTGCGTATCGCGGTCTCGGTCAAGCCCACCGGACCTGGCATCAGGGTGCACCGCTCCGGCACCGCGGCGGTCCGGCAGTGCGGCGACCTGCTGGCCAGCCTGGGGCACACCGTGACCAGCGACGATCCGGCCTACCCGAGCTGGTCGACACCCGCGACCATCGCCCGCTGGTTCACCTGCCCGGTCGCGGACGCGCAGCCCTACCTGGCCGGTTCCCGGCTCGAACGCCGCACCCGCCGGCATGTCCGCGCGGGCCAGGTCCTGATGCGCGTGCGGCCACCCCGTGACACCGACCGGGAACGGCTGCGCACGGCGCTGGGGCCGTTCTTCGACCGCCACGATGTGCTCGTCATGCCCTCGCTGGGCCGGCCGTGTCCGACCGCGCGGCGGCGGGGTGAGGAGGCGTGGCTGCGCAGCGTGGTCATGTCGATCACGTTCGCTCCGATGACCGGGATCTGGAATCTGGCGGGCTTCCCGGCCGCCAGCGTGCCCACCGGGGCCTGCACAGCGGGACTGCCGGGGTCTGTGCAGCTGGTCGCCGCCCCGGGGCGGGAGGACGTGCTGCTCGCGCTGGCCGCTCAGCTGGAACGCGCCCGGGGCTGGCCACGGCACGCGCCCTCCTATGATCCCGGCTCGCGATGACCGCGGCCAGTGGCCGGAGCCCCGCGCATGGCGGGGATAACGAGCCCGCGGGGGAAGCGGTCGGCCCGGAGCCGACCGGCGCTAACTGGTGCCCTGCACCGCGGCATCCCAGAACTCCTGGATGGGCGGGTAGATCAGCTCGTGGTCGCGGGCCAGCGATGCCTTGACGAACCGGGATCGCTCGTCGGCGAGCGCTTCGATCTGGCCAGCTTCCACGGCGTCGAAAGCCTGCCGGGCGACCGACTCCGGGCTGATCTTGGGCGCGTCGATCCCGGCCGCCATGTCAGTGTCGATGAAACCGGCGTGGACGGCGATCACCAGGGTGCCCTGATGGGCCAGCTCAATCCGCACGCCGTTGGTCAACGACCACGCCGCCGCCTTGGAGGCGCCGTAGGAGGCATCGAGCGGATTGGTGTAGAAGCTGGTGACCGAGAGCATGTTGACGATCGCGCCGCCGCCGTTGGCCCCGAGCACCGGTGCGAACGCCCGGCACATGCTCAGCGTGCCGAAATAGTTGGTCTCCATCTCCAGCCGGGCCGCGTCCAGGCTCGGTGCGCCGATGAACGTACTGGCCGCCATCACGCCCGCGTTATTCACGAGCAGGCCGACGTCCGCGCACTGCATTGCGACCTGGGCGCCCCGCGCCGGATCGGTGATGTCGAGCGCGACAGGCGTCACTCCGGGCTCGGTGACGGCGGCCGGATTACGCGCGGCTCCGTAGACCTTGGCCGCACCACGGCTCACCAGCTCCCGGGCGTATACCCGGCCGAGCCCGCGGCCGGCGCCAGTGACCAGGGCCACCGATCCATCGATCTTCATGACTCTCCTGAGGGCGAAGGGTCGCCGCGGCCCCGCGGCTCCGGATGACCCGGCTCAGCTGATCTGGGTGACGTAGGCCCCGACCAGGCTGGCGCGCTGCTGATCTATCTGGCCGTCGCGCCGGTCACCGTGGCCGTCGGTGAAGCGCGCGAACGCCTGGGTGGACGCGATCGGGTTGGTGCCGTCGGGTGCGTGGCCGTGGAAGGAGATGTGCACGAACGAGTCATCAGCAAGCCGCAGGACCAGGTAGGTTACGTTGTCGGGGCGCGTCTGGTCGAGTTCAGCGAACACGGCCTCCACCCGGCGCTGATTTTCGTCGGCCGCCTCGGCGGAGCGGCTCGCGTATCTGGTCACCAGCCGGAATTGCACTGGCGTAGCGGAAGGCGTTGTCCGGGTGCCGGTCTGGTGATCGGTGCTCACGTGTCTCCCTCAGCTGCGGGCGCGGCGGGAGGTACCCGGCACGCCCTGGTGGACTTGCGGTAGGCGGAACGGACCGCCGCGCGCGGCCTAAGACCGTCCGAGGCGGCGGTACATGTGATACGACGAACGGGAGTCACCTCGATCGACACCCTATTCTGGCCTGCCGCCGGATACGCGGTTGACGGCCAGCCCGGTCGCCACCACGCTGGCTGATGTGACCGAGACTGATCACGTGCTCCGTAACCGCGCGGCGTGGGACCAGTGGGCCCCTGATTACGCCCGGGCCGGGCTGCGTAACTGGGCGGTCGAGGCCAGCTGGGGTCTCTGGGGCGTCCCCGAGACGCAGGCCGGGGTCTTGCCGCCGGATCTGGTCGGCCAGGACTGCATCGAGCTGGGCTGCGGCACCGGCTATGTATCGGCGTGGCTGGCCCGCCGGGGGGCGCGGCCGGTCGGGCTGGACAACTCGGCGGCGCAGCTGGCGACCGCCCGGGAGCTGCAGCAGCGTTTCGGGCTGCGGTTTCCGCTCATCCACGCCAGCGCCGAGCAGGTGCCGTTCGCGGATGCCTCCTTCGACCTGGTGATCTCGGAGTACGGCGCGAGCATCTGGTGCGACCCGTACGCGTGGATTCCTGAGGCGGCCCGGCTGCTGCGCCCGGGCGGGCGGCTGATCTTCCTGGTCAACTCCGTGCTGCTGATGCTCACCACCCCGGACCAGGACGGGCTGCCTGCCACCGGCCAGCTGCTGCGGCCGTACTTCGGCATGCACCGCTTCGACTGGCCAGATGACGAGACCGTCGAGTTCCATCTGGGCCATGGCGACATGATCCGGCTGCTGCGCCGGTGCGGCCTGGAGGTGGAGGATCTCCTGGAGTTCCGGCCCGAGCCGGGCGCCACCGCGTCGCATCCGCTGGCCACCCTCGAATGGGCGCGGCAATGGCCCTGCGAAGAAGTCTGGAAGGCTCGCAAGCCACACTGAATGCTCCGGCCCGGGCGGGAACGGCAGCCGCCGCGGGAGTAGAGGGCACCGCTCCTCGCGTCCGCTAGGCGCCCGGCTGGGTGCTGTAGGACGGGGCAGTCGTGCCGGGGCTTCCACTGGCGGTGGTCTGGCGAAGTGCTCGTGCCGCCGCCAGCAGGCCCAGTAGCGCGTTGCCGATGGAGACAATCGCGACGGTGTCCCAGACTGGTCTTTTGGCGGTAACTATGGCAATAGCGGCGAGGACAAGGCCGATGAGCAGACCGCCGGCCAGCGCCGCCAGCAGCGGATCTGCCCGGGGATTCCCATTGAGCCGCAAGGCCGCTATCCAGATGCACAGCGCCGCATTAGCGACCGCCGCTATGACGCACTCTGTGACGAGCAGGGCGACATTAGTTTCGGGTGGATTATGCTCAATCAGTATTATTACGGTAAGCGAGTAGATGGTAAACCATGCCAGATTGAATAGGATAAGGGTCGCGGCGAGCCCGTCATCCCTCCTTCCGCCCATGGTAATGAAGATTCCCGCGACGCTGACCCCCGCAATGGTCCACCACGGCCAAGCTATAATAGTATTTAGCAGAAGGTCCAATGCGGTGAGGCCAAGTGCCGCGGCCAGGGCAATGAACCCGGCCATCAAGAGCCTCGCCGCGCCGGAACTGCTCTCGCGCACGCTGCTCGGCGTCGCCTCGCCCGGCCCGGCTGCGGGCTGGCTGGCCGGGGGGCGGGCTGGCTCGTCGGGCGTGGGTCCGGCGGGCTGGCTGGCCGGGGGGCGGGCCGGCTCATCGGCTTGCGGCGGGGCCGTCTCCTGGGCTTCGCCGGCGTTCAGATAGGCACGAGCGACGGTAGCCACGGCGAGCACCTCAGTGGTCGCGATGCGCCGGAGGGTCTGCTCTGCGCTCAGGGCCCGGGCGGGGTCTGCGCCGGTGAGCCAGTCGCCCAGTGCATGGACCGCGCCAATACGGATGGCGGGCTTGGCACTGTCCAGGGCCGCGTTTAGGTCTTCGGGCAACGGGGCGGGATGGATTATCAGGCCGACCGGGTTGCGGGCCAGCACCATGGTGCCTTCCCCCGTCGAATCCCGTTGCGGGACTTGACCCGCGCCGCTCTGCTGCACCTTCCTGTAGGCATACTCATACGCATCATCGACCGAGATGTACCCGCGGCCGTTGGCGTCGGCGGCGCCGGTCCGTAGCCCCTCGACTAGTGCGGTAGTGAACACCGATGCACCTGGCCCCTCGCCGGCCGCGTCGCCTTCCCAGGCCCGCTGGTTCGCCCGGGACGCCGTCAGCACCGCCCGGCCACGACCTTGCGTGGTGAAGCGCTCTGAAAGTCGCAGGTCCGTGACCGCCTCACCCTTGGCACCAGCGCGGCCGAACGCGCCGCTGTTGCAGCAGTCCAGGATCACGACCTGGCAGGTGGCCCGGCACTCCTCCAGCCGATCCCAGAGCCACTGCCCGGCCACGCCGGTCGTGGCCAGGCGATCTGTGCGGGTGTCGGTGGCGGCGAAATAGAACCTGTCCTGCCTGTCGAGCAGCCCGTGGCACGACAAGTACACGACAATCAGGTCCTCCCGACTCCGCTCCTCCAGAAAGTCCTCCACAGCCAGGCGGATTTCCTGCGCCGTCTGGTTGACGACCGATGTCACCTCGAACGATCCGATGTCCGGGTTGGCGAGGACATCAGCCATCTCCGTGGCGTCGCGGGCCGTAGCTTCCAGCCTGGTTAGCGCCGCATCGGCGTAGTCGCCGACCGCGATCACCAATGCCGCTCGCGGGCCGGGCGGTAGTTCAGGGGCGGGGCGCGTTACGGGTAAGGAAGTCATTGATAAGCCGTTCCTGCTGCGCGGATGTCACTCCACTGACTTTCAGCGAATCACCGTTGTAGGTGACCTCGATGGTGTTGTTCGTGCGCGTGGCCCACACGACCACCTCGCCGATTACCTTCCGCAGCGCTTCTTTCCCGAGCCGCACCGCGAGCCAGCCGATAAGAGTCTCCAGGCCTTTTGCGCCTGCTGGCTGCGAAGGGTCGGCGACCGGGTCGACCGCGTCGACGTCCAGGTCGAGCAAATGGGCCCGCAACCGCTGGGTCGCACGGGCCAGTTCGGCGTCGTCCCCATCCGGGGAAACCTCTACCCGCAACACCACATCGGCGGTTGCGCGCAGAACGCTGTTCCCTGGCCCCGATAAGTCAGGCTGCTGACTCGCCATAACGGTCCCTCCCCGCACGCGTTTATGGGCTGCCGCGCTGGCATGCTCTGGACTATGTCATCCTTCGCGAGCCGGTAATCAGCTCCAAAGCCCCACGATGAACCACTCCTTACCATAGCGGTGGCGGAAGCTAGCGGATAGATGGTTGTTGACCAAGGCGGCCAGGCATCCGGGCGGCAGGCCTGGATGAGCCGGGCGGCGCGGTGGTGGTGATCGAATTAGGTGGGCGGCAGGCCTGGATGAGCCGGGCGGCGCGGTGGTGGTGATCGAATTAGGTAGGCGGCCGGCGGAGCCTAGTGAACTTCGGTCTGGCCGCTGGCCAGCTGACGCCCCATCAGCTCGATCAGTTTCTCCAGCCCGCGTAGCGGCCGTACCATCACGGTGAAGCTGATCAGCTTGGCGTCGCCGTTCCAGCGCAGCATGTCGACGCCCTGGACGTAGCTCCCATCAAGGTCCGCTTCGAACTCAAGCACCGCGCTGCTGTCGTCATACCACTCGCTGACGTATCGCAAGGACGGGCCGAGTACGAGCATCGCGCAGGTCAGATAGTGGGTGGTCAAGGCTTTGCCCGCTTGCGGCGTGAACACTGCGGGGGACCGGAACACGACGTCGTCGGCCAGCAGGTCGTCGAGCAGCGCAAGATCCTGGGACGCGACGACGGCGTGCCAGGTCCGCAGCGGGGCAGGCTGACTGGACATAAGGTCCACTCAACCGGAGCTGATGAAGAACGTAAAGCCACACCGTCAGCCTGGCCAATCTGCACCGGGCCGTCATGATGCCCGGGCACGCTGGTTCATTCGACCTGGTCGGGCGGGCTGGTTTCAGTCAACCTGGGTGGGCCGGCCGGTCTGAGGCGAGCGGCCGCCGGGTGGCCGCCCGCGGGGGCGCATTGGTCTGGCCCGGCCGGGCAGCCGCCCGGCGTCGGCGAGCGCGCGGCGGAGCAGGAACTCGATCTGGGCGTTGGTGCTGCGCAGCTCGTCGCTGGCCCACCGGGCCAGGGCGTCGTGGACGGCGGGGTCCAGGCGCAGCAGGACGCTCTTGCGTTCGGTCACCGCGGTTCCGTGCCTGCCGTCACTGGTAGAGGGTGCCGGTGTTGACGACGGGCTGAGTGGCCTGCTCGCTGCACAGGACCACCAGCAGGTTGGACACCATGGTGGCCTTGCGTTCCTCGTCCAGCTCGACGACGTCCTCGTCCTGGAGCCGCTGCAGGGCGAGCTGGACCATGCCGACCGCGCCGTCCACGATCCGCTGCCGCGCGCCGACCACCGCGTTGGCCTGCTGCTGGCGCAGCATGGCCTGGGCGATCTCCGGGGCGTAGGACAGCCGGGTCAGCCGGGACTCGATGATCGCGACCCCGGCGGGTGCGACCCGGGCGGTGATCTCGGTGGAGAGCTTGCCGGTGATCTCGTCGGCGTTGTCGCGCAGCGACAGTTCACCTTCGCGGCGGCTGGTGTAGGGGTAGCTGGAGGCGATGTGCCGCACGGCGGTCTCGGTCTGGATGGTGACGAACTGGGTATAGTCGTCGACGGAGTACAGGGCGCTGGCGGTGTCGGCGACCTGCCAGACGACCACGGCGGCGATCTCGATCGGGTTGCCGTCGGCGTCGTTGACCTTGGCCTGCGCCGATTCCTGGTTGCGGATCCGGGTGGACACCGCGATGCGCCGGGTGAACGGGTTCACCCACTGCAGGCCCGAGTCGCGGATGGTCCCGCGGTAGCGGCCGAACAGCTGGACGACGCGGGCCTGCCCGGGGACGACCGACGTCAGCCCGTGCACGGCCAGCTCACCGGCGATCAGGAGCAGGACGCCGGCCACGATCAGCGCCGTGCGACCCGCGCCGGAGCCCACGGCGATACCGAGAATAATCAGGGCCACCGCGGCCAGCAGCAACCCGATGCCGGCCACCAGGACCGGCACGCCGGTCACCGACCGGGCCTGCCGCTCAGCCACCCGCCGGCGGCTGTCTCCGTCCTTGCGGCGGCTGCGCTCTGGGTAGCCATCCCGTCCCCTCCTCGACTTGACGATCTGATAACAATTACTTAGCATACTGATATCAGTTTTTTTTCGGCAAGAGCCACGCCGAGGCGAGCATGGGATGCGCGGCGGCCGGCCCGGGAGAGGGCGGATGCATGAGTAACAGCGACAGGGCACACGAACTGACCCCATCGGCCCGGCCGCGCGGTTACGGCGCCGGGCCGCAGGCCTGCGCCGGGCCTGCGGCTATCGAAGTCAGGAACCTGACCAAGAAATTCGGCGCGCGGACCGCCGTCGCGGACGTCTCGTTCAGCGTGGCCTGCGGCGAGGTGTTCGGGTTCCTGGGCCCTAACGGGGCGGGGAAGACGACGACCGTGCGCATCCTCGGCGCGCTGATCGCTCCGACATCCGGATCGGCCATGATCGCCGGCATCCCGCTGGGCCGGGTCGGCGAGGCAGAGATCCGCCAGCGCATCTCGGTCATGCCCGAGTTCCCGGGCCTGTACCGGCGGCTGACGGTGACCGAGAACCTGGAATTCTTCGCGCGGCTGTACGGCCTGTCGCACCGGGAAGCCCGGATCGCCGAGGCGCTGGAGGCAGTCAAGCTCAGCGACCGCGCGAAGGACACCTGCGGGAGCCTGTCCAAGGGCCTGCGGCAGCGGGTCGCCTTGGCCCGGACGCTACTCAACGACCCGGCGGTCATGTTCCTGGACGAGCCGACCTCGGGCCTGGACCCGGTGGCGGCGCACGAGGTACATGGCCTGATCGGGGCGCTGCGAGACCGCGGCGTCACCGTTTTTCTCACTACTCACCGGCTGGATGAGGCCGAACGCCTGTGTGACCGGGTCGCCATCATGAACTCCAGCCTGCGGACAGTCGGCCGGCCTGACGAGCTGCGCCAGACGCTGTTCAGCAAGTCCCTGGCCGTCACCACCGCCGCGCCGCTGACCAGGCCTGATCAGGTCTTCACGGGCCTGCCCGCCGTCCAGGGCTGGCGCACCGACGGTCCGGCCGGCGGCGGCACGGCCAGCTACATCCTGACGGTCTGCGATCCAGCACGGGCCGCGCCCGCCCTGACCCGGGCCCTGGTCGCCGATGGGGCCGACGTGCTGTCGATCACCGAGCCACGGCACACGCTCGAAGACGTCTACCTGGAGCTGATTAACGAACTGGAGGGCCAGCCATCATGAGCATCAGCGCGGCCCGCGTCGGCGCCGTCATCCGTAAAGAACTCACCGAGTACCGGCGCAGCCGGTTCGTCATCATCGTGACCATGGCCGTTATCCCGGTCATCTTCCTCGTCGCTCCCACCGCCGCCATCCTCTCGATCAATTCGGCCGGGCCGAGCGCATCGCTGACCAGGCTGATCGGCTTCTTGCTCCTGTACCTGATGATGGTCCCAGTCCTCATACCGTCCACGATCGCCGCGTACTCGGTGATCGGCGAGCGCGAGCAGGGCACCCTGGAACCGGTGCTGACCACACCGGTCAGCCGCGAGGAGCTCCTCATCGGCAAGGCCGTGGCGACCCTCATTCCCGCGATCGGCATGTCGTATGTAGTGCTGGGCACCTTCCTGGCGGTGGTGCAACTTGGTGCCCATCCCGTGGAGGCCACGGCCGTGTGGCACGCACCTGAACTGCTGGCGGAGATCTTCTTCATCCCGCTGCTGGCGGGCTGGGCGATCTGGGTATGCCTGGCGATCTCGTCGAAGGCCAGCGACATCCGCGTCGCCCAGCAGCTCGGCATGCTAGCCAGCCTGCCGCCGCTGGCGCTGATTTCGCTGATGTCGCTCCAGGTGATCAATTCGACGCTGGTCCTGGCCGCCTCGATCGCCGGTACTCTCCTGGTGATCGACTGCGCCGCCTACCTGGGCGTTTCCAGGTTGTTCCACCGTGAGCGCCTGGTCACCGGGGCCAAGCCCTCCGGCGCCGCGCCCTGATTTTCATAATGTGTGGTGGCGTCGGGGCAAATAACCACGATCATGGGGGTGGGTGACGGTTAGTTTGGGGGGGCGGGCCAGGGTCTGGTAGACGACGCAGTAGCGCTCGGTCAGGCGCAGCAGCGTCTCGATCTGCTCGGCGCTGGCCTCGGTGTCCAGATCAAAGGCCAGCCGGATGGACGTGAATCCGACCGGCGCGTCCTTGCTCACGGCCAGCGTCCCGCGGAAGTCCAGGTCACCCTCGGCGCTAACGGTTCCCCCGGCGACCGGGATCTGCAGCGAGGTGGCCACCGCCCGCAGGGTGACTCCCGCGCACGCCACGAGCGCCTGCAGCAGCATGTCGCCCGAGCAGGCCAGCGAACCGTCGCCGCCGGAGGCTGGATGCAGGCCCGCTTCGGCGAGCGCGCGGCCGGTCGCCACCGAGCACGTGATGGCCGCCTCGCCGAGCCGGCCATCGGCCCGCAGGGTGACCACCGCCTGGTCAGGGTGCCTACGGTAAGCGTCCTTGAGCGGCTGCTGCGCGGCCCGTAGCTGATCGCTGTCCATGATTCCTCCTGCGGGTCAGGGTGCCGTCGGGGCGGGCCGCGGGTCGCGGCGGAGCGGATGATCGGCCGGCGCTTCGACCAGGACGATGCGGACCCCGTCCGGATCGGCTATCCACATCTCGGTCAGCCCCCACGGCTCGGCGAAGGGCTCGCGCAGGATGCGGGCCCCGGCCGCGGCCAGCCGCTCATGTTCGGCGTGCACGTCCCGTACCTGAAGCCAGATCTGCACCGACCGGGCGGGCGGCCCAGGCGCGTGCCCGGAGACCTCCAGGAAGCCGCCGCCGAGAAAGAACACCGTACCGGGCTCGGCCGGGGAGCCGAACTCCCGGTAGATACCCAGGCCCAGAATGTCCAGGTAGAACTGGCGGCTCCGGTGCAGGTCCGCGGGGCGTAGCAGAATGCGGCTGCTGAGAACTTCCACGCGACCATCCTGGCAGCCCGCCGGTCCCGGATCGGGCCTGGCGCCGCGCCGGGCGCGCGGGGCCGTTCCGAAATATGGACATAGCCGCCTGCGGGACGGGCCGCTGGGGCGCCCCTGGCGACCCGGACTTCGATGACCGCCGCCGGGTGTGGAATGCCGGGATCGACCGGCGCCCGTCGCTGATCGCCCGGCGCGCGTCGGCCGCGGACGTGGTCGAGGCGATCGGCCTGGCCAGCCAGCACCAGCTGGAGGTATCGGTACGCGGCGGCGCTCATAACATCGCGGGCACGGCGGTCTGCGACGACGGGCTCATGATCGACCTGAGCCAGCTCAACGCCAGCGGGCGGCGGCGGGGGCTTGCCGGGCGGCGGGCGCACGGGGTGCCCCCCGGTTACCGTTACGAGGCAGTCGTGCCGAGCGCCGCAGCGATCTGCCGGACGGCATCGGCCTCAGCAGGGCTCACGTCCTGCCCGTCCTCCCGGTGCGCGGCCGCGACCTGGTCCGCGAGGGCCAGGACGAAGTGCTGGTAATCGCGGACTTCCTCGGGGGTCGCCTGGCCGCCCAGGACCGCGACTGCCTCGCGCAGGCGCGCCAGCCCGGCGTCCCTGAGCTCCTCGGCGGAGTGGTATCTGGTGTGATCCAGCTGGGGCTTGGCCGTCACGATCTCGTCGAGGAGCTCGCTCGCACCGTGCTGGGCACGCGCCGCCGCGTAGGCCTTCGACATCGCGATCGTCTCGCGGATCGTTCCGCCGCGCGCCGCCGTGACCACGATCATGCCGGCCGTCGGCGGGCCCTCGAGCACTACTTTCCAATCATCCGGCGAGAAAGCGGCCTTGGTCGTCATTTCGAAGCTCCTGTCCTCGTGCGCGGGAAATACGAATTTCTCTTTACAGCGCGGAAAACGAGTTACACGATAGCGAAGTGCCTGGCCGGAACGGAGCGGTAGATGGGTGAGGTGGCTTTCGCGGTGCGGGATGCCGATGATGGCCTCCGGCACCGCCTTGAGACGGAGATCAACACCTTCAACGCCGCCGTGACCGGTCACACCGACGGTCGGTTGCTGTGCATCGAGGTCCGCGGGGGCGCTGGTGACCTGTGCGGGGGGCTGTTCGGGTGGACGTGGGGTGGTTGCGGCTACGTTGACCTGCTGTGGGTGCGATCCGACCAGCGCGGGGCCGGCCTGGGCACGAAGCTTCTGGCCGAGGCAGAGGAGGAGATCAGGCGCCGTGGCTGCGACCAGGTGGCCCTCAGCACCCACTCCTTCCAGGCGCCCGGCTTCTACGCGCGCTTCGGCTATACCGAATGCGGCCGTACCCCGGCCTACCCGCGCGGGTATGACCACATTCATCTGGTGAAGCGGTTCGGCTGACCCTCAGACGTGCGCCAGCACGCCGTCAAGCGGCCGGGGCATCCGGGTGAGATCAAGGGCGCCCACCAGCAGGCGCGCGTACTGGCTCTTACGGCCGGACCGGGTCCCCATGAACCGGTGCAGCTGCAGCTCGGGGCTCCGGCCCTGCTGGGCGGGCTGCTTCTGGAAGGTGCGGAATGATCGCATGTCACCCTGGGCCTGGATGATTTCCTCGACGGACGTGGCGCCCAGGGCGCGGATCAGCTCGTCCTCCAGGTCGGCGGCGCACACGTAGAAGCCGAGTGCTTCCATCTCGGTGCGGGACAGGCCGGAGCCGAAGCCGGCCCGCTGCAGAGCACGCCGGAAGTAGCCTTCTTCGGCCGCGTCGCACAGGCCAGCCAGCTTGATGCCGCGCCCGTGCGGGCCGAACAGCTCCAGGAAGCGGTCGATGTTGGTCGCGCCGCCCATCTGCACGATGGCGATGCCCTCGGCGGCCAGGGAACGGCCGCGCCGTTCCGCGAGGGCCTCCAGGGCAGCCTGGTCGCTCATCCCTTCCACGAGCATGACCGCCCGCGCCCCGAGGGCAGCGGCCTGATCGACGTTCATGATCGAGTATCTCCGTCGGCGTCTGCGCCGCCGCCCGGGCACCAGCTTGGCTTCGGGCCTGATTACGCTCCGGCAGAATCCGCACTGCTGGTCACCATACTGGCTCGGCGGTGCCAGAAGTCAGGCGTAGCGTCCTGGCGGCCCGGGACGGGTACGCGCCACCGGCCAGTGCTACACGGCCGCCTCGTCCAGCATCGCGTCCGCTACCTTGATGAATCCGGCGATGTTCGCGCCCGCCGCGTTGTTGCCCGGGTAGCCGTACTCCGCGGCCGCCGAGGTGATCTGCTCGTGGATGGCCCGCATGATCTCGCGCAGCTCCCGGTCGACGTCCTGACGCTCCCACTGCCGGCGCTCGCTGTCCTGGGACATCTCCAGCCCGGACACCGCCACGCCGCCGGCGTTCGCCGCCTTGCTCGGCCCGTACAGGATCCCGGCGGACAGGAACAGCTCGACTCCGTCGGAGGTGGTCGGCATGTTGGAGCCCTCAGTAACGGCGATGATCCCGTTGCTGATCAGGTTGGCGGCGTCCTTGCCGTTGATCTCGTTCTGGGTAGCGCTCGGGAACGCACAGTCCGCGGGCACCTTCCACAGCGGATTGTGGTCGCGGGTGCTCGTCCGGCACGTACGTCACGCCCGGGAAATGGTCGGCGTACTCGCGAATCCGGCCGCGCCGCATGTTCTTCAGGTCCAGCACAAAGGCCAGCTTCTCCCGGTCGATGCCGGCCGGGTCGTGGATGAAGCCGTCGGAGTCCGACAGCGTGACCGCCTTAGCGCCCAGGTTGAGCAGGGCCTCCACCGTGTACTGGGCGACGTTCCCGCTGCCGGAGATCAGGCATGTCTTGCCGCTCAGGGAGTCGCCGCGGGAGCTGAGCATCTCCTCGGCGAAATACGCCGAACCGTAGCCAGTCGCCTCGGGCCGGATCAGCGAGCCGCCCCAGCTTTGCCCTTTGCCGGTGATGACCCCGGCGAACTCGCCGGTGATCCGCTTGTAGTGCCCGAACAGGAAGCCGATCTCCCGTCCTCCGACGCCGATGTCCCCGGCGGGAATGTCGGTGAACTGGCCGATGTGCCGGTACAGCTCGGTCATGAACGACTGGCAGAACCGCCGGACCTCGGCTTTGCTCTTGCCCTTCGGATCGAAATCCGACCCGCCCTTGGCGCCGCCCATCGGCAGCGTGGTCAGGGCATTCTTGTACACCTGCTCAAACGCGAGGAACTTCAGCAGCCCGAGGCGAACGGTCGGATGGAACCGCAGCCCGCCCTTGAAGGGACCGATCGCGCTGTTCATCTGGACCCGGAAACCGCGGTTGAGCTCGAGTTCGCCGGCGTCGCCGACCCAAGGGACCCTGAACATGATCACCCGCTCGGGTTCGGCCATCTGCTCGAGGATCTTGGCGGCCTGGTACTTCGGGTGCCGCTCGATCACCGGGCCGAGCGTGCCATAAACGTCGTGGACCGCCTGCAGGAACTCATCCTCGCCCGGGTTCTTGGACCGGACCTCGTTGAGCACTCGCTCGATATAGCCGTTCACCGCACATGCCTCATTTCCGCGCCTCACGGCGGTTTGACAGTCCGGTCAGCCAGATAGCGGCCGGACGGCAGGCAGGATCATGCTGCCTACCGTCCGCACGATAGCGCTGGAGCGGCACGAGCAAACGAGGCAAAGAACCCCAAATAGGCGGGCCGGAAGTCCCTTTTTGGTCCGGCCGCCCCCGCAGCGTCAGGGATGTCTGGCCCGTGGTCGCCACGGCAGGCTGGCAGCGACTTCGGCCAGGCCGGCCTTTGGTCAGGGGCGTTCTTGCTCGAGCGCCAGGCCCATCACGATCGAGTCCCAGAGTTCCCCGTTCGCGCGGCGGTACTGCTTGACCCGACGGCCCTCCTCGGTGAAGCCGGCCTTGCGGTACAGGGCGATCGCGGCCGTATTGTGCGCGAATACCTCCAGGCTGAGCTTATGCAGCCGCTGGCCGCGCGCCCAGTCGACCGCCGCCGCCACCAGTGCCGAACCCACCCCGCGGCCCCGCCAGCCGCGGTCGACGAGCATCCCGATTTCGCCGAATCCGTGCGGGCTGACCTCGACGTGGATCATGCCGACGAGCTGGTTCCCGGCCACCGCGACGACCGACCCGGCCGCGCTGCGCGCGAACAGCGCGGCGCGCTCCTCGACGTCGACCGGCGGCTCGGTCGCGATCCCGTCGCGCTCGGCGGCCACGGCCGCGAACATGTCGGCCAGCACCCGGGCATCGGCCGCCCGCGCCGGCCTGACCACGAACTCCGTCACCGGCCTATGCTCGCACCCCGGCGAGGTAGGCGGACCCTGGACCGCGCTCGGCTGACGGCGGGCCGGCCGCCACTGCCTCGCCAGGCTGGCGGTTCTGTCAGCTGAGCTGGGAGAGGCCCTGCGTCAGGCGGTGTCGCCGTCCGGCCCGGGCTGGAAGCGGTAACCCATCCCCGGCTCGGTCAGCAGCCAGCGTGGCCTGGCCGGGTCGGGTTCCAGCTTCCTGCGCAGCTGGGCCATGTACAGGCGCAAGTTGCCGGTGGCGTCGGCGTAGCCGGGGCCCCAGACCTCGGCGAGCAACTGCTGCTGGCTGAGCAGCTTGCCGGGGTGGCGCAGCAGGACCTCCAGCAGATGCCATTCGGTGGGGGTGAGCCTGATGTCCGCCGAGCCCGGGCCGTCCGGCGTGGTCGAGCCTGGACCGTCGGGCGCGGTCGAGCCCGGGCCGTCCGGCGCCGTCGAGCCAGCGTCGTCCGGACCGCCTGCCCCCGGGAGCTTCCTGATGACCCGCTTGGCGGCCAGGTCAACGATCAGGTCGCCGATGCGGACCCGCGGCTCATCACCGTCGGCGATGGCCCGCCGGCCCACCGCTCGCATCCGGGCCAGCAGTTCTTCCATGCCAAACGGTTTCGTGACGTAGTCATCGGCGCCCGCGTCGAGCGCCTCCACCTTGTCGATGCTGTCCGCTCGCCCCGACAGCACGATGATCGGAGCGGTCGTCCAGCCGCGCAGGCCCTGGATCACCTCGACGCCGTCCAGGTCAGGCAGCCCAAGATCGAGAATGACCAGGTCCGGAGGGTGCTTGGCGGCTTGTTCCAGCGCCTGTGCGCCGGTCGCGGCAGTGTGCACGTCGTAATGCCTGACCCGCAGGTTGATCCGGAGCGCGCGCAGGATCTGCGGCTCGTCATCGACCACCAGGACGCGGGTCACCCGGTCACCGTGTCACGCTCATGCGCCATCGTAATCACGGCTGGCCGTGGCGGCGGATCCGATTCCTTCCCGTTCGGGCTGACCCGGCTCGCCGGGCAGCGGGCGGGCGGGCCCCGGGGCGACCGGTACCGAAATGGCCATGGTCAGGCCGCCGCCCGGGGTCTCCTCCGGCTCCAGCGTGCCGCCCATCGCCTCGGTCAGGCCCCGGGAGAGCGCGAGCCCGAGGCCGACGCCGGTGGTGTTGTCGGTGTCACCGAGCCGCTGGAACGGCACGAACATCCGGTCCCGGTCCGATTCGGGGATGCCGGGCCCCCGGTCCACGATGCGCACCTCCACCCGGTCTCCCAGGGCGCTGGCGGTCAGCAGCGGCGGCAACCCGGCGGGGGAGTAACGCAGCGCGTTGGCGGTCAGGTTCACGATGACCCGTTCCAGGATCGCCGGGTCGACCATGACCTCGGGCAGGGTCTCAGGGAAGTCCACCAGGACCGCTCTGGCCTGCGGCCCGATGTCGTCGAGCGACCGCGCGATGATCTCCTCCAGGTCGGCAGGCCGGGGGAACACCGACATGGCCCCGGCCTGCAGCCTGCTCATGTCCAGCAGGTTGTCCACCAGGTGGGTCAGCCGGTCCAGCGATTCGTCGGCGGTGGCCAGCAGCTCGTCGTGGTCCTCGGCGGTCAGCTGGATGTCGAGCGACCGCAGGCTGCTGACCGCCGCCTTGGCCGAGGCGAGCGGCGTGCGCAGATCGTGACTGACCGCGGCGAGCAGGGCGGTTCGCATCCGGTCCGCCTCCGCGATCGGCCGGGCCGCCTCGGCCTCGGCGGCCAGCCGCTGCTGCTCGAGCGCGGCGGCGGCGTAGGCGGCGAAGGCGCCCAGGATCCGGCGGTCGGTGGCGGGCAGCGCGCGGCCGCGCAGCGCGAGGCACAGGCTGTCGGTGACCGGGATCTCGACGTCCGCGTCGTCGGGGCGGGCGAGTTCCGGGCCGCCGGAGACGGCCACCGGGGTCCAGCCCCCGGCGGGTCCCAGGGCGGCCGCGTCCTGCTGGCGTTCGAGCAGGGTCACCGATTCCATCCCGAACGCTTCCCGCGTCCGGTCCAGCACCGCCGCGAGAGCCTGCTGGCCGCGCAGCACGCTGCCCGCCGTGGTGACCATCAGCTGGGATTCGGCGCTCGCCCGGGCGGCCTGCTTCGTTCGCCGCGCCGCGTCGTCCACCAGGAAGCTGACCACCAGCGCCACCGCGACGAATACGATGAGCGCCAGCACGTTGTTGGCCTCGGCGATGGTGAACTTATGCAACGGCGGTGTGAAGTAGAAGTTGAGCAGCAGCGAGGCGGCGATCGCCTCGAGCACGGCCGGCATGAAACCGCCCACCAGCGCGACCGCTATCACCGCGACCAGGAACGCCAGCATGTCGGTGGTCAGGTTGAGCGGGTCACGCAGACTGGCGAGCAGCAGGGTTAGCAACGGGGCCAGCACGGCAGCCAGCGCATATCCGGCCAGTCGGCGGCGGAGCGGAAGACCGCCGTGCGCCCTGGGCAGCCCCCGGCCACGGCCCATGTGGGCATGAGTCACGATGTGCACGTCGATGTCGCCGGAGTCGTGGATCGTCCGCCTGCCGACGCCCGGCCCGGTCAGCAGCGATGCCGCCCAGCTGCGCCTGCTGGCCCCGAGCACCAGCTGTGTCGCGTTCTCGGCCCGCGCGAAAGTGAGCAGGGCCTCGGGCACGTTGTCGCCGACCACCTGGTGGTAGCTGCCGCCGAGGGACTCGGTCAGCCGCCGCTGTTCGGCCAGCGCGCCGGGATCGGCACCGGTCAGGCCGTCCGACTTGGTGACATGCAACGCCAGCAGGTCGCCGCCGGTCGAGCGGGCGGCGATCCGGGCGGCCCGCCGGATCAGGGTGTCGCCCTCGGGGCCGCCGGTGAGCGCGACCACCACCCGTTCCCGCGCCTCCCAGGTGCCGTGAATGCCGTGCGCCGCACGGTAGCGCTGCAGGCCCTCGTCCACCTTGTCGGCCAGCCAGAGCAGCGCGAGCTCGCGCAGCGCGGCCAGGTTGCCGACCCGGAAGTAGTTGGTCAGCGCCGCGTCGATCTTCTCGGCCGGGTAGATGTTGCCGTGCGCCATCCGGCGGCGCAGCGCCTCGGGCGTCATGTCGACCAGCTCGACCTGGTCGGCGGCGCGGACCATGGCGTCGGGCACGGTTTCCCGCTGCGGGACGCCGGTGATCTTCTCCACCACGTCGTTCAGGGATTCCAGGTGCTGGATGTTGACGTTGGAGATCACGGTGATCCCGGCCGAGAGCAATTCCGCGACGTCCTGCCAGCGCTTGGCGTTGCGCGAACCCGGCACGTTGGTGTGGGCGAACTCATCGACCAGCGCGACCTCGGGCCGCCGCGCGAGCACGGCGTCGAGGTCCATCTCCTCGAACTCGGTGCCCCGGTAGGCGATCCGCTGGCGCGCGACGACCTCCAGCCCGCCGACCTGCTCGGCGGTGTGCTGCCTGCCGTGGGTCTCCACGAACGCGACTACGACATCGGTGCCGCGGTCCCGGCGCCGGTGCCCCTCGCAGAGCATGGCGAAGGTCTTGCCCACGCCGGCGGCGCAGCCCAGGTAGATCCGGAGCTGGCCACGGCCTCGCGGCTCCGGCCCGCGGTCCTCACCCGTCTGGCTCATAGCTTCCCTGTCAGTGAAAACTGCCTCTCTCAGGAAGATAAGCCACGGTAACCAGCGCCGTCGCACGGGATGCGGCTTGATCACGATTCACAGTCGGCGAGGCCAGGCCAGTCCAGCGCCCCGCTAGCGAAATCCATGCGGCCCAGCGCCCCCCGCATACGCCTCCCCAACGCGCCGCACCCGCCGTACCCGCTCATTTTCATGATCATGGGTGATAGGGTGCGTGGCGCCCCACCTAGTAACCACGATCATGGACGTTAGCCACGCTGGCTGACAGCATGATCGGATGCGAGTGGTGCATACCCCTGAGGATCGGTTTGCGGGCCTACCGGATTTCAGCTATCCGCCGCGGTATGCAGATGTCGACGGCCTGCGG
Organism: uncultured Actinomycetota bacterium; assembly: GCA_963775745.1. Classification (GTDB taxonomy): domain Bacteria; phylum Actinomycetota; class Actinomycetes; order Streptosporangiales; family Streptosporangiaceae; genus DATBGO01. The sequence goes on along the minus strand of CAVZKE010000005.1, from coordinate 124,382 downwards.
ATCGGCTACGTGGAAGCCGGGCCGCCTGATGGCAAGCCGGTGCTGCTCCTGCACGGCGAGCCGAGCTGGTCGTTCCTGTACCGGCACGTCATGCCGGTGCTCGCGGCGGCCGGGCTGCGCGCGATCGCGCCGGACCTGGTCGGGTTCGGCCGGTCCGACAAGCCCGCCGAGATCGGCGACCACAGCTACGCCCGGCACGTGGAGTGGATCAGGGCGTTCGCCTTCGACCGGCTCGGCCTGCGCGGGCTGACGCTGGTCGGGCAGGACTGGGGCGGCCTGATCGGGCTGCGGCTGGTCGCCGAGCACCCGGACCGGTTCGTCAAGGTGGTGGCCGCGAACACCGGGCTGCCCACCGGGGACCAGCCGATGCCCGATGTCTGGCTGCGGTTCCGTGACGTGGTGCGCACCGCGCCGCGGATTGACGTGTCCAGGCTGGTGCAGTCCGGCTGCCAGACCGCGCTGTCACCAGAGGTGCTCGCCGCCTACGACGCGCCGTTTCCTGATCAGAGCTATCTGGCCGGGGTGCGGGCGATGCCCGGGCTGGTGCCGACATCCCCGGACGATCCGGCGTCCGAGGCCAACCGGGCTGCCTGGCGGCAGCTGACCGGCTGGGAGAAGCCGTTCCTCGTCGCCTTCTCTGACCGCGATCCGATCACCGGCGCGATGGCGCCTATCCTGAAGCGCGCGGTGCCCGGGGCCGCTGGCCTCGAGCACCCGGTGATCGCGGGCGCCGGTCACTTCCTGCAAGAGGACGCGGGAGAGCGGCTCGGCGCGGTGATCGCCGACTTCGTCCGCTCCCGGCCGCTGACCGGCTGACCGGCGGGCCCGCTGACCGGCTGGCCCGCCGGGTCTGGTCGCGACGGACAAGCCAGGCACCGCGCGCCGGGCCCCGGCCGAGCCGGCCCTTGCGGGGCGGACCGAGCCGGGGCGGATCAGCTGTCACACGACCCGCAGTACCTGGTCTGCGGTGCATCGGCCAGCCGCACGGTGCTGATGATCCCGGCGCACTGTTCGCACCAGCCGAACTGCCCGGTGGCCAGCCGGCTGAGCGCCGCCTCGATCTCGGCGAGCGCCCGCCGCTCGCGGACCGCCCGGTGCAAGATCTTGCTGGACCGCCGCCGGGCCGTCAGGCGCGCAGCGCGCCCGATGGTGACGTCACTGGCGGCGTCCTCGGCCTCGTGGTAAGCGAGAGACAGCTCGGTGACCCGTTCCAGCCGTTCCCGCCAGAGGAGCCCGAGCAGGGCATGCCACTGCGGCAGTGCGGCCGGATGCAGGTGCCGCGCCTGACTGTCAGGGTCGCGGCCTGCAGCAGTGTGCGGCGAAGACATGGCTAGATCGGCCGTCATGTGGCGTTCCTCTCGTCTCGGCGCTCCCGTTCCGCTAGGGCCCTGCAAACCCAGCAGATCGCCCCGAGCTGGGAGCCACCTGAACATGAGGCCGGGAGGACCTGTGAAGTACCGGGATGATGCGTCGCGCCGGCGACCGCCGGACCTGATCGCGGTGCCTGGCGCGCGGCCGGCGGGCCGGGGCGATCGGGACCATCGCCTCTGGCGGGCGGCCGTGCGGCAGCGCCATGCTCGACGCGCCGCCCAGCGTGATCGCGGTGAGGGGATGTAAGCGAGATGACGGGCACGGCCAAGCCGACACCGAGACTGCTGCTGACCGAGATCTGCGACATGGCTCCACGACGGGCCGGCCTTCCTGACCGCCCCGCTGCGGTGTTTAGCATGCTTTTGATGGAGTTCGGCGACTTTGCCATGCTCCGCAGAATGCTCCTGGAGATCAAGGCGCGAGCTGAATCGCTCGCCCGGGAAGGCAGTGGGCCGGCGTGATGGAACTGACGTTGCTGGACGCTACCGCGCAGGCTGAGCTGGTCCGGCGGGGTGAGGTCAGCCCCGCGGAACTGGTCGAGGCCGCGATCGGCCGCATCGAGGCGGTGAATCCGCGGCTGGACGCGGTGATCAGGACCCGGTTCGACCAGGCGCGAGCCGAGGCGGCCGGGACGCTGCCCGACGGGCCGTTCCGCGGGGTGCCGATTCTGTTCAAGGATCTGGGCTGCTCCGTCGCCGGGGAGGTGACGGCCTTCGGCGTGGGGCCGATGGGGCAGCTGGCCTGGCCGGTAACGTCGTATCTCGCTGAGTCGTTTCTGGCGGCGGGCTTCGTCCCGGTCGGCCGGACCAACGTGCCGGAAATGGGCACCACGGTGACCACCGAGCCGAGATCATTTCCGCCCGCCCGCAATCCCTGGGATCCCGGCCGCAGCGCCGGCGGCTCGTCCGGCGGGTCGGCGGCCGCGGTGGCCAGCGGCATGGTCGCGGTCGCACACGCCAGCGACGGCGGCGGGTCGATCCGAATCCCGGCCAGTGCCTGCGGCATGGTGGGGCTCAAGCCCACCCGCGGCCGGGTCAGCCAGGGCCCGATGGTCGGCGAGAGCTGGGCGGGTGGCGTGATCGACGGCGTGGTGACCAGGACCGTGCGGGATGCGGCGGGCGTCCTGGATGTGATCAGTACCAGGCGGCCCGGAGAGCCCTATTACGCGCCGCGACCGCGCCGCCCGCTGAGCAAGGAGGCCGGCGCTGAGCCCGGCCTGCTGCGGATCGGGGTGCTGGACCGGCCGGGCGCCGAGGAGTACCTCGACGACCCGGAATGCCGGACCGCGGTGGCCGGGGTCGCGAAATTGCTGGAGACGCTCGGCCATCACGTCGAGGAGTCAGCTCCCGAGGCCATGTTCGAGCACGCGTTCGCCCGGCACCTCAACACGATCATCGCCGCCGACACCGAGGCCACGTTCCGGGCGTTCGAGTCGCTGCTTGGCCGCCAGATCGGCGTGGCGGAGATCGAGCCGCGCAACGCCGCCTACCGGGAGGCCGGTGCGGCCATGGACGCCATGACCTACCTGGAGAGCCGGGCCTGGATCGGGACCTGGGCGCGGCGGATGGCGCGCTGGTTCGACGGCCATGACCTGTTGGTCACGCCCACCCTGGGGGCGCCGCCGCCCGAGCTGGGCTGGTTCACAGCGGCGGGCCCGCAGCAGGAGGGGCCGCGGATCGCCAGCTTCATTCCCTACACCGCGCAGTTCAACATGACCGGCCAGCCGGCGGTGAGCCTGCCGCTGCACTGGACACCCGGCGGCCTGCCGGTCGGGGTGCAGCTGGTTGCCGGGTACGGCCGGGAGGACTTGCTGATTCAGGTGGCCAGCCAGCTCGAGCAGGCCGCGCCCTGGGCCACCAGGCACCCGCAGGTTCACGCCTGAGCTGCGGGGTCAGCGCCTGAGCGTCGGGCGTGGGCTCGGCCGCTGGGAGCGCGGGGCGTGGGCTCGGCCGCTCGGGAGCGCCGGGCGTGGGCTCGGGAGCGTGGGCTCGGCCGCTGGGGAGCGCGGGGCGTGGGCTCGGCCGCTCGGGAGCGCCGGGCGTGAGCCGGCGGCGGTCTCGGTCCCGGCGTATCAGCCCGCGGGCGCGGGCGGCCAGTGCATAGGCCGCGTCAGTGCGGCGGGCAGCTTCGTGGCGGCATCGCCGCGGGCCGCCTCGAGCTGGGACTGGGTGACGAAGATGGTGGCGCTCAGGTCTGCGCCGCGCAGGTCAGCGCCCCGCAGGTCTGCCCCGGTCAGGTCGGCCATCCGCAGGTCGGCGCCGCCCAGGTCCACGCCGAGCAGGCTGGCGCCGCGCAGGCAGGCGCCGGTCAGGTCGGCGCGGCTGAGGTCCTTTCCGGTCAGGTCGGCGCCCCGGAGGTCCGCACCCGCCAGGCTGGCGCCCGCGCGCGGCACTCCACGGCGGCCGGCCCCGGACCGAGCCGCGCTCCAGCCGCGAGGCCCTGAGGTCGCGGCTGCTGAGCTTGCGGCCCCCAAGCTCCGGGCCCCGGCGCGCGCGAGCTGACTGGCCCGCAGCAGCAACGCGTTAACGTCACCGCGGAGCGCGCCCACATCCAGCTTCACGAGAGCCTCGGGTTCGCAGCGGGTCAGCCGGTCGGTCTGTTCGAACGCGGTGCTCAGCTGGTCGCGTAGCGAGGCGTCAGGCAGCGCGAGCGCCAGCGCCTCGTTCAGGTACCAGAGCAGCTCATGGAGCTGCCGCATGATCGGGAACACTCCGAACATTTGCGCGCTGGTATCCGGTGCCTGCCGCCAGTCCCGGCCACCGAAGGTGACCTGGGCGACCTGCTGGCCCGCGCCGAAACAGTCGTAACTCACGCACCCGGCGAAGCCTCGCAGCCTGAGCTGGTCGTGAATGGAGCAGCCGAAGCTGGGCTGCAGGTTCGGGCACGGCTGCCCGGCCCGCTTGTCGATGGCGAAGTCCGCAGAGACCGAGAACGAGGGCACGACGCAGCACAGCGCGAAGCACCGTTCGCAGTCAGCCCGTAGCCGCTCCCGCTGCCCGGTGGAGGCAGAATCTGGGCGTCGATCGGGCACAGTGCGGCCTTCCTGCTGACCAGCGCGGCTCGTTCCATGATCACGTAAAAAAAGGTGCCGCGGAGCGCGCAAACTTTACCGGATCATGCTACCGGCGTTTCTCGCCCTGACCTCCCCGGCGAGGGCGCAGCATGGTGCGACTGGCCAGCGAGACGGCTCAGATGCAGCGCAACGCCCGGGTCGCAGCGGATCGGCTGCACCTGCGGCACGTGGGTCAGGGGGCGCGGCATGTCCCGCCGGGAAGCAGCTGGTCAGGCTGCCTCCCGGCCGGGCCGGTGTCTGGCGGCGGGCCGGTGTGTGGCGGCGGGCCGGTGTGTGGCGGGCACCGGTGTCAGGCGGGCGGCCCGCCGGTCAGGTTCACGCTCGCGGAGTGCGACTGACCGGTCTGATCGGTCCAGGTGATCGTGACACCGTCACCTGGGTGGTGCTGCTCAAGTGCCTCCTGGAGCCCGCTGGGCGACGTGACGGGCTGCCCGGCGGCCGAGGTGATCACGTCACCGGCGGTGAGCCCGGCCTGCTCGGCGGGCGAGCCGGGCAGGGTCCCGGCGACCAGGGCCCCGCTGCCCGCCGCGATGCCATTCTGGGCGGCCTGGTCGGCGGACAGGATCTGCACCCCGAGGAATCCGGTGGCCCCGATGTGGACCGTGGACGAGCCGGTGCCGGACTCGATCTGGTCGGCGATGGAGACCGCCTCGTCGATCGGGATGGCGAAGGCGTCGGTCGGCTGCTGCTGCCCGGACTGGAACTCGAACCCGCTCGACTGGGACGCTGCGGTGTTGATGCCGATCACCTGGCCGGCGGTGTTGACCAGCGGGCCGCCCGAGTCACCGGGCTGGATGTCCGCGTTGTGATGGATCAAGCCGGTCAGGGCCTCGGAGGTGCCTGCCGCCGCGTCCGACGCGGTGATCGATGCGCCGAGCCCGGTGATGTGGCCGGCCATGACGGACGGTGCGCCGCCCTTGCCGCCCGCGTTGCCGAGGGCGACGACCTTCTGGCCGACCGCGGCGTTGGTGGAGTTGCCCAGGTTCACGGTGCTGAGCCCGGAAGCCCCCTGCAGTTGCAGGACCGCGATGTCGTGGCTCTGGTTGTAGCCGACCACCCTGGCCGAGTAGGTATGCCCGTTGCCGATGTCGGTGGCCTGAATCGAGGTGGATCCCTCGATCACGTGATTGTTGGTCAGTACCTCACCCGATGACGTCAGCACCATTCCGGTGCCTGCCGCCTTGGCCTGCTGGTAGCCGAGCGTCGACACGATGTCGACCAGGCCCGGGCTGACCGACGAGGTGATCTGGGCCGTCGTCTGCACCGTGCCGCTCGTCCCCCCTCCGGTGGCCTGCAGCGCCACGAAGGTGCCCGCCCCGATGAGCAGGGCGGCGAGGGCCATCAGGAGGCGGCGGCCCATGTGCCGGACCGGACGGCCGCCCGGGCCGTCACCGCCGCCGCCGTATCCGTACGGACCGCCGGGGCCGGCTGGACCACCGGGACCGGGCCACGGCTCGTACGGTGACCGCTGTCCGGGCTCGGCCTGGACCGGCGCGTTGTAGATCGTGCTCATGCCGATCGCCCTCCTTGTGCGTCCGACGTCTATCCCGATTCGATGGTCGCTCGGTTGCCTGGAAGAAGCCTGAAAGGGTGCTGACCGCGGCCTTGATCTTTACTGATGAGCGCGGCGCGGTGCGGCCCCCGGGTGGCAACCCGGGGCGTGCTCCGGTATGGATGACAGGTGGACCCGGTACAGGCGTTGCGGCAGATCGCGTTCCAGCTCGAGCGGGCGGGCGCGCCTACCTACCGGGTCCGGGCGTTCCGGCGGGCCGCCCAGGTGGTCTCGGACTTCCCGGCCGGCGAGCTGGACCGGCGGCTAACTGAGGGGACCCTGAAGGAGGTGGCCGGGATAGGCCCGGTGACCGCCGAGGTCATCACCCAGGCCGCTGACGGTCAGCAGCCGCCCTACCTGGCCAGGCTGCTGGAAGAGGCGCCGCCGGAGGACCCGACGGGGCTGCGCGCGGCGTTGCGCGGCGATTGCCACACGCACTCCGACTGGTCCGATGGCGGCAGCCCGCCGCGCGAGATGGCCGAGTCGGCCATCGATCTTGGCCACGAATGGATCGCGCTGACCGACCACTCGCCGCGGCTGACCGTGGCCAGCGGGCTATCCGCCGAGCGCCTGTGCACGCAGCTAGACCTGGTCAGCGAGATCAACGCTGAGCTATCCCCGTTTCGCATCCTTACCGGTATCGAGGTCGACATTCTCGACGACGGAGCGCTCGACCAGCGAGAGGACCTGCTGGACCGGCTCGACGTGGTGGTGGCCAGCGTGCATTCCAAGCTGCGGATGGACGCGGGCCCGATGACCGAGCGGATGGTCACGGCGGTGGCCAACCCGCATGTCGACGTGCTCGGGCACTGCACTGGCCGGATGCTGGGCGGCCGGGGCAGGCCGGAGTCCGTGTTCGACCCCGAGGCGGTGTTCGCCGCCTGCCGGGACCATGGCGTCGCGGTCGAGATCAACTGCCGGCCGGAACGCCAGGACCCGCCGGACCGGCTGCTCGGGCTGGCCGCCGAGGCTGGCTGCCTGTTCGCCATCGACACCGACGCGCACGCGCCAGGCCAGCTCGACTGGCTGGACAGCGGCTGTCGGCGGGCCGAGAGCTTCGGAATCCGGCCGGAGCGGGTGATCAATACCCGGACCGCGGCGCAGCTCACCGCCTGGACGGGCCGCTGAACTTGCCGGGCGGGCGGCACGTGATCTTGCCAGGCGGGCGTCCGGTGAATTCGCGTGGCGGGGCAGAAACGGTGGTCTTGCTACGCGGGCCGCCCGGTGAATTCGCCTGGCGGGCGGCCCGCTGCGCTAGCGGCCCGGCGGAGGCGACCAGGGTTACAGGCCGCAGGCGGCGGCCACCGCCTGGGCTGATGCCTCCCGGTTGGCGGCCGCCGGGATGCCGGCCCGCTCGAAGTCCTGCACGTAGACGTCGGCGGCCGCGGCGGGGCTGCTGGCGGCGTTCAGCGCCGGCAGGTACTGCGCCCACTGCTGGTTGAAGGTGAGGATAGCGGCCAGCTGGGTCTGCAGGTCGGCCGCGGGGTTGCCGGTGACAAACCCGCCCGGCAGCGGCGTCCAGCCGATCAGGCCGCCGCAGCTCCCTGGCCCCCCCGCCCATCCAGACCGCCAGGCTGACACCGCCGCTCATCGTGACGGCGAGCCGTAGTTCCTGCGCGGGCATTCCCGGGGCGAGCGGTTGTTCGGCCTGGCGGTGCCGCAGCAGACAATTCCTCGCCTGGCAGTTCCCCGGCCGGCAATTCGGCACCCGGCAGTTCCCCGGCCGGCAATTTGGCGCCTGGCGGTTCCTCGGCCGGCAATTCCCCGGCCGGCGGTTCCCCGGCTGCTGGTTCCCCGGCTGCTGGTTCCCCGTCCCGCAATTCCCCGGCTGGCAGTTCTTGTGCTGACGGTTCCCGGGCGGGCCGTTTCTTGGCTGGCATTTCCTGCACGGTCATCGCAAGCCTCCCCATGCGCGCGCCGTTCGCTTAGTATTGCGTCATTTCGCTGCCGCCAGCGGGTTTCCGGCCGCATGGCCCGGAACATCGGCGATCTCGCACCCCGACCGCGCGGGTTCAGACTCCGATCGTGGCCACCGAAGACCACACCCGCTGGCCATTACTCAGGTCGCCGAGGAATCAATGCGTGTCACCGGGCGAGTAGCAGGGCACGCCGCCGCGGCGCGGGCGGTGAAGTCACCGACCCAGGTAGGGGAGCTCATAGATCCACCGGTGCCCGCCCCGCCGGCCGATGTTCGCTGCTTCCTTCCGTTGCTAGTTCGCTGCTCCGAGCGTCAGGCAAGCTCCGGGAAGCGCTGTCGGCCGGTCGGCCTGGCCCAGTTAAGACCGCGGATCAACGCTCGGCTTCGTCGCCGTGCCCGAACCTGGCCACGCAATCACCCTTCGCGGCCGAATCCTTGGCCCCAGGGGCCGCGCGGCAGCGAGCCAAGGGACGCAATGTGCCATAGCTGCGCAAACAATGACAGCGCCGCGCCATTGCCGTCATTGGCCAACGACGGCGCTGGGCCATCGCTGTCATGTGAGGGCTGGGAGAGCGCTGGGCTGACGCCGCCAAGGACAGCGCTGGGCCATCGCCGTCATGTGAGGGCCGGGAGAGCGCTGGGCTGACGCCGCCAAGGACGGCGCTGGGCCATCGCCGCCATTGAGCGTCAGGACGGTAGGGGATGACCTTCGCCGCGTCGTTCAGCTGGAACACCGGCCGCCTTCGCCGCGCAGCCCGCGGCTGACGCTGAACCAGCCGCGTCGCACCGGGCCCGGGCTGGCGTCACCGCGCCTGCCGTGCCCGGTTGACGAGCAGCAATGCGACCGAGGCGAGCACGACCGCGCCGCCGAGCAGGGTGATGACGGTGAGCCGCTCGCCGAGCAGCAGGGCGCCGAGCCCGACCGCCACGACCGGGTTGACGTAGGCGTAGGTGGACACGCTCGCGGTCGGCAGCCGCCGCAGCGCGATCACGTAGCATGTCATGGCCAGCAGCGACCCGGGGCCGATCAGGTAGAGCAGGGCCAGCAGCGACCGGCCGCTGACCTGGCCAGGATCCAGACGGCCCAGTTCGCCGGTGGCCACCGCGAGCCCGGTGAGCACGGCGCCTCCGGCCAGCATCTCCATCGCGCTGCCCAGCAGCGGCCGGCTGGGCGCGGGCAGCCGGCCGGCCAGTACCGAACCGGTGCCCCAGCTGAGGCTGCCGCCCAGCACGATCAGGACCGGCAGCACCGCGCCGTGCCCGTGCGGCCGGGCCAGCAGGGCAACGCCCGCGGCGCCGAGCAGGAGTGCCAGCCAGCTCACCGGCGCGATCCGCTGGCCGTTGATCACCCGGTCCGCGAGGACCATCCAGATTGGGACGGTCGCGATCAGCAGCGCGGTCAGGCCGGCCGGCAGGGTCTGCTCGGCATAGGAAGCCGCTCCGTTCCCGAACGCCAGCAGCATCGTCCCCACCACCGCCATGCTCAGCCATTGCGCCAGGCCGGGCCGGTCAGCGGCGCGGAGCTTGGCGCCGCCGCCGCGCCGGGCGATCGGGAACAGCACCGCGCCCGCGATCAGGTACCGGATCGCGGCCATGGCCAGCGGCGGGATGCTCTGCACTCCGACGCGGATCGCGACGTACGTCGAGCCCCATACCACCCAGACCACGAGCAGGCAGGCCCAGGCGGTCGCGGCCGGCGCATGCCCGGCCCGCCCAGCCAGCCCGGGGCGCTCACCCGGCCCGGGGCGCTCAGCCGGCCCGGGGCGCTGGGGCGGCTGCGCGGCGGTCCGCTCCCGCAGGCCGGCCGCCGGGCGCGGCTCGCGGGCGCGGGCCGGGGCGGAAGGCGCGGTGGCTGAAGCGGTGGGGGAGTCCGATGCCATGGTTCCATCCTCGCCAGCCGGCTGAGCTTCGCGCGAGTGGCAGGATTGACATTTAACGGTAGTTTTCTGCCAGACTGGTGGGCATGGTGTCATCGGTCGCGGTGCTGGCCTACGAAGGCGTCTCCACCTTCGGACTCGGCGTGACCGCGGAGATCTTCGGCTGCGACCGCCGCGCGGAGGGACTGCCGGGCTACGACTACTCGATCACGGCGGCGAGGCCGGGGGTCATCCGCACCGACGTCGGGCTGCCGATCGTGGTGGACGCAGGCCTGGACCGGTTCTGCGGCGCCGACCTGGGCATCGTCGTGTGCTGGGGCCAGCCGTGCGTGGCGCCGCCGACGGCGCTGCTGGATGCGGTCCGCGGCCTCGCCGGGCAGGGCGGCCGCTTGCTCAGCCACTGCACCGGGGCCTTCGTGCTGGCGGCGGCCGGCTTGCCGGACGGCCGCCGGGTCACCACGCACTGGCAGTGGGCAGCCGAGCTCGCGCGGCGCTATCCGCTGGTCGATGTCGATCCAGGCGTCCTGTACATCGACGACGGCCAGATCATTACCAGCGCGGGCACGGCGGCCGGGATCGACGCCTGCCTGCACCTGGTCCGGCAGGAGCACGGCGCTGCGGTGGCCAACGCGATCGCGCGCCGGATGGTCGTGCCACCGCATCGCGACGGCGGCCAGGCTCAGTACGTCACGCCACTGGCGGAGGATCAGGCGGAAGACGGCGGCGTGGCCGCGGTACAAGAATGGGCCCTGGCTCATCTGGATGAGCCGGTCCCGGTGGCCGACCTCGCTGCCCGGGCCCTGATGTCGCCGCGGAATTTTGCCCGCCGGTTCGTGGCCAGGAACCGGACCACCCCGCATCAGTGGCTGATCAGCCAGCGCCTGATCAGGGCCCAGGAACTGCTGGAGCAATCCGAGGCCAGCATCGAGCAGATCGCCGTCCAGTGCGGACTGACCCCGCTGATGCTGCGCCGGCACTTCGCCCACCGGTACGCGACCACGCCGCAGGCCTACCGGCGCACCTTTAGCCAGACCGGGGACTGACGCCGGTCGTGCGTCCCGCCCCGCCCCGGAGGCAGGGCGGGACGGACCGCATGCGTCAGGCCAGCCCGGGCCGGCTGACCTGATGTTGTCCCCCTTTAGATTGGTTTATGAGCGCGCTGTTACCGGCATACGACGGACTGTAGAGAAAGATGCCGAGCCGGGCGCGGTTTATCACAAACCTCGGGAGTCGCGCCGGTGTCGTCGGCGCTCAGCCGGTGAGCAGTTCGTCCAGGCCGCGGGGTTGAAGTAGTCGCGGAACAGCACTATCTGGCCGGCCCGGATCCTGAAGACCTGGATCGATCTGCCGGTGAACGCCTGGCCGGTGCCGGTGACCTTGGCCCGGGTGATGAGCTCGACGATCACGACCTCCGGGTCCGCGGTGTGGTGAACCGCGGTCGCCTCCAGGTCCTCGATGTGTATCGCTGCGCTGCGGCGGGTGAACTCCTCGATCGCGTCCCGTCCCTCTAGCCGGGCGGGCAGCTTCGGCCCGGCGAATGGCAGCTCGATCACGCCATCGGGCGCGAACAGGGCCACGTAGCCCTCGGTGTCCTGGTCCAGCAGCAGCGTCCGGCGCTGCCGGAGGACCTGGTCGGGAGTCAGGTGAGTCATCGGGGCACTCCTTCAACGCTTGTTGATTGAACGATCGTAGAACGAATATCCGGCGCGGGTCAACGCTTGTAGAATCCGGCCCATGACCGAGCCGGGCGAGGCGCCGTCACGAGCCGAGCAGCGCCGCAGGACCGAGGCCCGGATCCTGGCCGCGGCGGCTAGCCGGTTCGTCGAATCCGGTTACGAGCGCACCACGATCCGCGGCATCGCCCGGGCGGCCGGCGTGGATGTCGGCTTGGTGATGCACTACTTCGGCGCCAAGCGGGACCTCTTCCAGCGGGTCACGCAGGCCAGCCCGGCACAAGAGCTGACCGGCACCCCGGATCAGGTCAGTGAGCAGATCCTGGCCAGGCTGGCGGGCTCGCTGGCCAGCGAGCCGGTGTAGTCGCTGGCGATGCTGCGGTCCATGCTCACCCATCCCGAGGCGGCCGAGGCGGTGCGGGCGGGCGCTGCCCAGTACCGCGACCGGATCAGCTGGTCGATCCCAGCCGCGGCCGCTGACCTACGGGCCGAGCTGGTCAGCGCAGTGATTCTCGGGGTCGTCGTGTCCCGGCACCTGCTCAAGTCCGGCGGGCTCACCGGTGCGGACCCGGAGCACATCGTCGAACGGCCCTGCCTGCGGTCGCTGACCCGCGCGGGCGAAGACGCAGATGACAGTGGCTGACCGCGCAGGCGAAGGTGTGGCGGCTGGGCCTGATCGCGCGGCCGGGCCGGATCGCGCCGCCGGGCGGGAACTCGCCGCCGAGGTGGTGGCTGCGCTGCGCGCGCTGCCCAAGGTGGAGCTGCACCTGCACCTGGACTGCTGCCTCAGCTATGAGGCGGCGTCGAAGCTGAGCCCCGGCCTGACCAGCAGCCAGTACGAGCGGGACTTCACCGGGCCCGACCGGATGGAGGGCCTGACCGAGTTCCTGTCCCGCACCCTGAACCACGTGGCCCTGCTGCAGACCAGGGACGGGCTGGTCACGTGCATCGAGGATGTGGCTGCCCAGCTCGAGCGGGACAACGTGATCTACGCGGAACTCCGGTTCGCGCCCACCCAGCACACCGAGCTCGGCCTGGATACCGGCGAGGTGGTCCAGATCGTCGCCGACGCCATCGATGCGCTGCGCGGCAGCTCGCCGGTGACCATGAAGCTGCTGCTGTGCAGCCTCTGGCACCTCCCGCTGGCGGACTCCCTGGCGGTTCTGGGCCTGGTCGAGCAGTTCCGGCCAGACGGTACGGTGGTCGGCTTCGACATCGCAGGAAACGACGCCCACCCGGAGAAACGGCTGCACTACCCGGCCTTGCGGCGGGCCAGGGACCGGGGCGTCCCGCTGACGGTGCACGCCGGGGAGGCGGGCCCGGCCGCCGACGTCGACGAGACGCTGCGGCTGTTCGCGCCCGCGCGGATCGGCCACGGCGTGCACGCCTCCGGCGATCCCGGGCTGGTCCGCCGCCTCGCGGCGGCCGGGACCCATCTGGAGATCTGCCCCTCCTGCAACGTGCAGCTGGGCCTGTATCCGCAACTGGCCGCTCATCCGCTGCCGGTGCTGTACGAGCGGGGCGTCTCGGTCGGGATCAGCACTGATCAGCGATCGGTGACCCCGACGACGCTCACCCGGGAGTACGCACGGGTCGCGGCGGCATTCCCGTCCTGGGGCCAGGCCGAGTTCACCGCCTGCAATATCAGCGCGGCACGCGCTTCCTTCGCCGATGAACGGACGAAGGCGGTCATCCTGGATCGGCTGTGACTTAGAGCGCCCGGCAATTGGGATGTGCCGGGCGTGTGGTAACAGGGCACAGGCACGGGTCCCGATGATCATTGGCTTACCGCAGTCAGCGATCTTCGAGGTGTCCCGTGCCTGTCGTGCCATCATGCCTGCTGGAGCCGGCCTGGGTCGAGTTCTGCGCGCTGACCGGCGGTGACCGCCCGGGATTTCACCCGGATCACCCGCTGGGCTGCCACCGCCGCCGGATCCCCGGCCGGGTGGTCTTCGAGCACGTCGTGGCCGCGTTAGTGCACGGCAGCGGCGCAGGACAGCAGTCACTTCCCGCCACAGCGTGGGCGCCGCAGGCCCTGCGCGCAACCGTGGATGAGTCACCGGGCGTAGCACGGCGAGGCGAGCGTGGTGACAGAAGGTGAGAAATGCCCATTGTGCCTGCCGTGGCAGCCAGACAGATTATCATTTTTCAGCGGATCCTACAGGCAGGCAGCGTTTCGGGACCAATGACAGGGTGGATCGATGGATTTTGATGAAGCCGCACGGATCGTGGAGGGGATACCGGCCCCCCATACGTCCGCCAGCCGCGGTCGCGTGCTCTATGAGCACATAAGGGAGAACCGGCCACAGAATCTGCTGGAGCTGGGCACCGCACGAGGCGGGTCCGCCGTATTCATCGCCTCGGCGCTTGAGGCCAACGGCACTGGTCACTTGATCAGCGTCGATTCGACCCGTTGGCAGTGGCTTGACCCGACGCCTCAGGAAGTACTAGGGAAAGCCGGGCTTAGCGATTGGGTTACTCTCGATAAGAGGTTTTCTACCTATACATGGTTTCTGAAGACTGAAATCGAGAAACGCCTTGACGCTGCCGGATCTGTCCAGCCTGAATACGACTTCATCTTCTTGGATGGCTCGAAGAACTGGAGCACCGATGGGCTCGCTGTCGTCTTGCTGGAGAAGCTCCTCCGCCCGGGCGGATGGCTCCTCCTGGACGATCTCGGCTGGAATTACGAGAAGTACTGCGAGGCACCGAGGCACTATGAAATAGATATAGCCAAGCTTTCCGACGAGGAAAGAACCCAGCCGCACTTGCACGCCATCTTCGATTTGCTCATAAGGTCGAATCCCGCATTCGATCAGATCGTGGTCCAGGATAACTGGTGGGGCTGGGCGCACAAGTCACCACGCACGTCCCGAAGCACCAGAGGGGGCGTCCTTTCCGCGAGAAACGAGGTGCGAGGTGCGCGTGCCCGTATGCGACGGATAGGCCGGCCAGTCTGGCGGCACCTGCCCCCGGCTGCCCAGCACCGGATCCGCGGTCTTCGTCGTACCGCAGCACGCCCGTTGCAGCATTGACGAGAATCCTTAATGGCTGGGATTACAAGGGGTAAGGGGACCTCAGCCACCTGACGATAGCCGCCGACGGTTGGACGAAAAGTTTGCCATTCGCGAGGTGAGACAGACCGCATTGGATCACTGATATGTGCGTGTTCCCCGATACGTGCACCTCACAGTCCCTGGGCGCCGATTCGGAGATCCGGCGCCGCGCGGGCTTCCGGTTGGATCACGCTCCGCGACCAGTGCCGGTCAGCGGCCGGTGCGCAAGAGCCGCCGTTCGGCGTGGCCAACTGGTGGCAGTAGCACCATTCGTGCAGGGCACTGAATTGGATGTTCTGCGCGGGCAAGACAGGCGCGGCTCAACCAGCGGTTGCTGTTCTTACCGGCCTATGGGGGGAAGAATGCGGCGATGTCGCGGGCGAGGAGTTCGGGTTTTCCGGCGGGGGTGAAGTGGCCATCGCGGGGCATGACGGTCCAGCAGCGGATGTCATAGAGGCGTTCGGCCCATTCCCGGGGCGGCTCGCCCTCGGGGATGAACGCGTGTGGGAAGGCCGCGACGGCGGTCGGCACCGGGACGATATCACCGGGGCCGGGCCGTGGCTCGCCCGGCCAGGAACCAGGGGGATCCCCGCGCCGTGGCGGGCCCGCTCGTGCCCGAAATGAACCACGGCGTCACCGATACGCCCGGTAGTCGCTTGTTCGGCAACATCCGCGTAGCTGGCCAGGGCCCGCTGCCAGAAGGTGTCGAGCTGATCGCGCAACGCGGCCACCGCCGCCGGATTGGGCCGGTAGAGGCGTCTGGTGCCGGCCGCGCGCTCCCTGACCAGGCCTGCGTCCTTGAGCACCTTCAGGTGCTGGGAGACCGCCGCAGGCTGACCGGCAGCCCCGCGGCCAGTTGTCCCACCGCCTGCGGCCCCTCGGCCAGGCGGCTGAGGAGGCCGGATGACCAGCCTACGGCCCGAAAGATCGACGCTAACGCGAAAGCGCGCGACATGGCAGAATGACAGGCGCTGGAATCGCCGTTTGCTAGAGGGGCGGGTAACGTGAGTGGCGAATTCCGGATGAACCGGGCAATAAGGTCGCCATGACGCCGGGCAAGCTCCGGCGCACGGTGCGGGCCGGCAATCGGCTGGTGGCCAGGACGGCCTTGAACATGGGGTACCTCTGGATCTTCTTCGCGTTAGCGCTCGGCATGGGCCTGTATGCGCACAGCCTGCAAAAGAGCGCCTTTCCCGATCCGGGCTTCTCGCCGGGCCAGATTTCGGTGACCGTTTATGTAAGCACCGGTCCGGCCCGGCTGACCCTGAAATCCTTCGCTTACCTGAATCCGCAGGATGACACGCTGTCGGTCAACGTGACCGGGCCCAAGGCGGTGAGTGACCCCTGGCTTCTCATCGTGCAGTGCCCGCCCGAGCCGGGGCTCGTCTCGGCCAGTCCCGGCGTGGAGCTGTACTCGGAGGGAACCTCGGGCAGGCAGCAGCTCGGCGACGTCATCGTGACCCATCATGATCACCGGAACTGGAGCGGGCCGCTCGGCTGTTTCAAGAAGAGCAAGAGCACGGTAACGACCGAGATCGTCCAGAACCAGAATATCGACGCCACCCTGCCGGTCCTGGAACAGAACCCCTCGGCCCAGTCGGCGCAGGCCGATACGCCGTTGTACGTCGAGCGCAGTAAAACCGGGCAGCAGGACATACAGGATCTTGTCGAGGTGCTCCAGCCGCCGGATTCTCAATGCCCGGCGGCAGGGACCGGCCCGATATCGAGCTCGGCCAATGCGCCTTGCTATTCTCCGGTCGCCCCGGATTCGACGGCCACCAAATACGTCCTTCCGACTAAGGTGGCGACATTCGAGACGCTGGAGGAGATTAACCTGTCCAATGACAGCGTGGACTCGATGTTTCCGCCCGGGCAGATAACCAGCGACGACAAGATCATCTGGCAGGGCTTCGACGCCCTGAGCCCGACGCTGAGCGCCACGAACCTGTCGTCGGCCAGGAAGGCCAGCGAGGACGTCTTCTTCGCCGGCGTGTGGTACGGCCTCGCCGCTGGCTTCCTCGTTCCCTTCGTGCAGGGCGTCCCTGACGCGTTGCGACGGGCTCGCCGGACGATCGGGCTTAGCCGCAAGGAACGGGCCGGACGCGTGCTTGCGGCGCTGAAACGCGACGGCTGGGTCGAGGAACGGCGCCTGGGCTCGCAGCGGGTGCTCACCAGGGACGGCCAGCGCCGCGTGTGGGCTTACCGCTACGGCGCGAGCCTGGGCAGCTCGGCCCTGGCGGGGATCGCCGAGGACTATGGATACCCGGTTTCCGAGCTACGAAGACCGTAGGAGCCGAGCTGATGAATGTGCTGCAGGCCGAGCTGTTCCACGATGATGAGGCCCGGAACTGGCACTACCGCGTACCGGAACTGCACATCAACGGCGGCGGCACCCCGACCCGTGCCGAAGCGGAGCAGGAGTGCCGGGCCGCGATCGCCTTTGCCCGCCTGGATCTCGGCGAGGCCGGCGCTAACCCCGAGACGATCAGGTTCGAGCTGAGCGTCGGCCCGGGCGCCCGCGTCCAGCCAGCCGCACCGGCTACGCCGGGCGGTTAGCCGAAGCCGCGTCGGGGTGGTTGGCCGGGGCCGCGTCGGGGTGGTTGGCCGGGGCCGCGTCGGGGTGGTTGGCCGGGGCCGCACCTGGGTGGTTGGCCGGGGCCGCACCGCGCGGCTGGCCCGGGCCGGGCGGTTAGGCCGGGCGCTGGTGACCGGCCGGTGAGCGGTCCGCGCAGGGCGAGCGCGGCGAGGATGGTGGCGGCGCCCGCTGCCGCCATGGCCGCCGCGGCGCCGAGCGCCGCGGCCAGGCCGCCGGCGGCGGGCGGGAGCAGGCCCTGGCCACCCATTCCCCCGGTGGCGCTGAGGCCGAATGCCTGGCCCCGCAATCGGGCCGGCAGGCTGTCGAGGAAGGCCTGCTGGATTCCGAGCTCATAACCGGAGCCGATCCCGGACAGGAAGAGGGCCGCGGCGGCCACGGCCAGCGGCGGGCGGACGAGGAGGGCCAGGAGCGGCGCTCCCATGAGCATGGTGAGCGGAAACGTCAGCCGCTCGCGGGTCGCAGGTCGGCAGAACCTGCCGATGAGCACGTCACCCAGCAGCATCCCGGCCGGCACCGCGGCGAGCAGCGGACTGGCGGCACTGGCCGGCTGGCCCAGCGATCCGGTGTAGGGGACGATCAGTGACTCGGCGCCGGTGACGAACCACACCGGCAGCCATTGGGCGAGCAGCAGGCCCCGCACCCGGTGGTCGGAAAGCAGCTCGACGTTGCCCGCTACGGTGGCGCGCACCGTGCCCCGGGCAGTGCCCCGCGCAGTTCCTCTCACCGTCCCACCCGCAGTTCCTGCCACGGTGGCCGAGCCGGCGCGGGCCGACCGGGGCCGCAGGCCGAGGCGCATGATCAGGCTGGCCACGACCAGCGAGCCGCCCGCCGCCAGCAACAGCGAGCGCGCGGGCAGCACCGCGAGCACCGCGCCGCCGATGCCCAGGCCGGCGATCTGGGCACCGGAACTGGTGAGGCTGAAGATCGACCGCCCGAGGATGTAACGGTCCCCATCGAGCACGTCGGGAAGCAGGCCGGAGACCGCGGCGCTGAACACGGGAGCGACCGTGGCCGTCGCGGCGAGCAGGGCCAGCATCGCGGGGACCGGCAGCGCCGGCCACAGCCCGATCACCACGCCCGGCGCGGCGCGGGTGAGCAGGCCTGCCGCGATAACGCCGCGGGGCGGCAGCCGGTCGGCCAGGGAGGTGAACAGCGCCCCGCCGATGGCCTGCGGCGCGAAACCCATGCTGAAGGCGAGCGCGGCCAGAAAGGCGGACCGGGTCTGGGCATAGACCAGCACCGAGAGGCCGAGAATCTCGAACTCGAAGCCCAGCACGTACATGAGCATTCCGGCGAACAGCACCCGGAACTCGCCGGCCGCGAACACCGACCGGTACGTGGTGCGCGCCGCGGCCTGGGTTGTCGTGGTAGTCATGGGCGCTATCGTCGGGCCAGGTCGTCCCGGGAGGTATTCTTTCGCCACAGGACGAAAGGTTCGGTGTGCTCATGGCGTTGCGGATCGAGGTGCGCAGCGACGACCTGACGACGAGCCGCTTCGCGCTGTCTCCGCTGTGGGAGCTGGTCCACGCGCTGCGCCTGCTTTCTGGCACCGCACCCCAACTGGGCGGCACAGTGCTGCGACCGTGGCTGGCCCGCACCAGGGACCGTTACCTGGCGCTGGCCCGCGAGACGGATCTCGAAGTGGTACAGGTGCTGCAGCCGCCGGGCTACGGCGCCGATTTCCTGTCCCCGGTGCCGACGGACCTGTCCACCACGATCGATGACCTGCTCAGCCAGGTGCGGTCGACGCCGGTCAGCCAGGCGCACCGCGAGGTCGCCGAGGCGCTGCGGCGGCAGCCGACGGCCGATCCCCGGATACGGCGCATCGTGACCAGCGACCGGGTCGCTGACTATGCCGCCGACGTCCTGTCCGCCGCCTGGCGGGCGCTGCTGGAGCCCGACTGGCCGACGCTGCGGGCCATCCTCGAACGCGACGTGGTGTACCGCGCCGGGCAGCTCGCGTCCCGGGGCTGGGCGGCCGCGCTGGCCGGGCTGGACCCCGACCTCCACTGGCAGCACGGCCGGATCGAGCTCAGCCGCTGGCCGGACGACGAGGACGCGGAACTCGGCGGACGCGGCCTGCTGTTCGTGCCGTCGGTTTTCGTCTGGCCCAGGATGGCCATCACCGTCGACCCGCCCTGGCCGCCGGCCCTGGTCTACCCGGCCCGCGGAGTCGCGGCGCTCTGGCAGCAGCCCGGGCGGCGGAGGCCGGGCGCCGCGCTCGACCGGCTCCTGGGTCCCTCACGGGCCGCCATCCTGCTCGCGCTCGAGCAGCCGACCAGCACCACCCAGCTCGCCGCCAGCCTCGGCCAGTCGCTGGGCGGTACCGGCGACCACCTGGCCGTCCTGCACGCTGGCGGGCTACTGACCAGGGCGCGGTCCGGCCGGTCGGTGCTGTACCGGCGGACCCCGGTCGGGGATGCCCTGGTCGCCGCGGCCGACAAGCTGCCCGCGTTATCCGCTGATCTTTCCGGGCTGCGCGCCCGGGGACATCGGCCTGTCCAGAAGACCGGGCGGACTCGGCGTTCCCGGAGTGGACCGGTCACCGGTGACGTTAGCCGACCGGCGCCAGGTTGTCGCTCAGGTGGCGGATCACCTCCCCGGAGTAGATCTGCCGGGGCCGGGAGATCTTCTGCGCTGGGTCGGAGATGGCCTCCTCCCACTGCGCGAGCCAGCCGGGCATGCGGCCGATCGCGAACAGCACGGGGAACATTTCGACCGGGAATCCCATGGCCTGGTAGATGATGCCGGAGTAGAAATCCACATTGGGGTATAGCTTGCGGCTAACGAAATAGTCGTCGGCAAGCGCTATCCGTTCCAGCTCCAGGGCGATGTCCAGCAGCCGGTTCCGGCCGGTCACCTCGAATACCTGGTCGGCGACCGACTTGATGATGGCGGCGCGCGGGTCGAAGTTCTTGTAGACGCGATGGCCGAACCCCATCAGCCGCACCTCTCCCGCCTTGACCCTGTCGATATAGCCCAGGATGTTGTCCACTGAGCCGATGGTGGCCAGCATCCTGAGCACCTGCTCGTTAGCCCCGCCGTGCAGCGGGCCATACAGCGCCGCTGCGGCTCCCGCGGCCGCGGAATATGGGTCGGCCTGAGAGCTGCCGATCACGCGCATGGCGCTGGTGGAGCAGTTTTGCTCGTGGTCGGCATGCAAGGTGAACAGCACATCGAGCGCATGAGAGAGCACCGGGTCGGGGTGATATTGCGGCTCGGTCATGCGGTGCATCATGTTGAGGAAATTGCCTGCGTAGGACAACTCGTCGTCCGGGTAGGCGTACGGCAGGCCGGTGGCGTGGCGGTAGGCGAACGCCGCCAGGGTGGGCATCTTGGCGATCAGGCGCACCACCTGGTCGTGGCGCCGGCTGGTGTCGGAGATCGCCTTGGCGCCGGGGTAAAAGGTGGACAGCGCCGCGATGGCGCTGACCAGGATGCCCATCGGGTGGGCATCGTGATGGAATCCGTCGATGAACTTCTTCACGTTCTCGTGGACGAACGTGTGCTCGGTGATCTCATCGGCCCAGGCCGCGGATTCCTGTTTGCCGGGCATGTCCCCCCGCAAGAGCAGATAGGCCACATCCAGGAACGAGGCTCGCCCGGCGAGTTCTTCGATCGGATAGCCGCGGTAGCGGAGAATGCCCCGCTCGCCGTCGATAAAGGTGATCGCGCTGCGGCAGCTCGCCGTGTTCATGAAGGCCGGGTCGTAGGAGAGCAGCCCGAAATCCTCATCATCGACTTTGATCTGGCGCAGGTCCATGGCCCGGATGGCACCATCGGTGATGGCCAAGTCGTAACTACGGCCCGTGCGGCTGTCGGTTACCTGCAGAATCCCTCCGGATCCGCTCGTGTTCGCTGTCATAACGCCCGCTCCTTATATCAGGGGCCCGGCATTACTGCGCTGCCACGGCCTGCCTTGTGCGGATGCTTCGACGCTAGGCGGCAGGGGGGCTCACCGGCCGGGCCGTTGGACCCCAACCCGGGGGACCAGGGACCTGATCCGTACCGGCGGTGTGCGCGATAAGCAAGCCAGTCAGGAGACCGCCGAGGGCGCGGAAGCGCAGGCGTCCTGGCCGGGCATCAGCGCTTCCTTCTGGCGATGATGACACCGGAGGGCGGCGGATCGGCGTAGAGCAGCTCGATGAGCTGGGCGCGGTTCCTCAGCACCTGCCGCTGGTTGATGTAACCCTTGTCGGTTATCTCCCCGGAATCCAGGTCAGCCGGGCGCGCGAGCACGACCAGCCGCTCGATACGGGTCGCTGATCCAGCGGCGTCATTGTGTTCGGCCAGCAGATGCGCCAGCACCTCGTGCAGGATCTCGTGCGCTACCAGTTCGCCGTCAGTCTGGATATCCACGCCGAGCAGCAGGCGCGCCTCCGCTTGATTCAGCCAGGCCAGCGCGCCGACCAGCTCGCGCTGCTCGCCCGCGATCACCGCGTCGGACAGGACAGGTACCGCGGACAGCAGTGCGGTACGCACCGCGCCGACGCGGACAAAGGTGCCGGTGGCGAGCTTGAAGTCCTCCGCGATCCGGCCCCGGAAAATTAGCCCGCCGTTCGGGTCCGCCGGGTCGGCCAGGGTGACCGCATCGCCGGACCGGTAGAAGCCTTCGTCGTCGAACGCCTGGGCGGTCAGGTCGGGCCGCCCGAAGTATCCGGGGGTGACGATCGGGCCCTTGACCCGGAGTTCGTACGCGCCCTCGGTCGGCGCGAGCTTCACCTCGGTGCCGGGCAGCGGTGCGCCGATGCAGCGGGCGTCGGTGTAGTCGAAGTTCGCCGTCGTCACGGCGGGCGCCGTCTCGGTCGCGCCCCAGGAGCCGGTGACCGGGATGACACGGCCGCTGGCCTGCGCGGCCAGGTCGCGGAGCCGGTCCCGCAGGCCGGACGGCAGCGCGGCCGCGGCGTTGAACAGCAGCCGGAGCCTGGAGAAGAACCTGCGCGCGAACTCCGGGTCCGCCTCCAGCGCCGGCACGAGCTGCGCGAAGCCCGCAGGGACATTGAAGTAGATGGTGGGCGCGACGTCCATGAGATTCGCGATGGTCTGCCCGAACAAGGCAGGGACGGGCCGTCCGGCGTCGACGTAGAGCGTCCCGCCCGCGGTCAGCATCATGTCCAGGTTGTGGTTACCGCCGAACGTATGGCTCCACGGTAGCCAGTCGACGATGACCGGCCGCTCGTCAGCCAGGAACGGCCACGCCTGGCGCATCATCTGCTGGTCAGCCGACAGCATCCGGTGCGTGTTCAGCACGCCCTTCGGCTCGCCGGTCGAGCCGGACGTGAAGAGGATCTTCGCGATCGCCTCGGCTCTCAGCGCCGTGAAGGCATCGGCGACCAGGCGGCCCGGCTGGCACTCGATGAGCTCGGTCAGCCGGACGGCACCGGCGCGGTGGCCGGAGCTGACGATCGCCGGCACCTGGCCGAGCGCGTCCAGGGCTGGCCCGAAGCGCTCTGCGTCCTCGGCGAAGACCGCACCAGGGCCGATCAGCTGGGCGATCTGAAGGATCCGGGCGTGATCTCGGCTCTGCAGCGAATAGGCCACGCTGACCGGGGCCACGGGCACCCCGGCGGTCATCGCACCGAGCATCACCAGCAGATGGTCGACGCTGTTGCCGGACAGCACCAGGAGCGGACGGCCGGGACCCAGGCCCTGCTCCAGCAGAGCCTGGCCGATGGCATAGGCCGCAGCGATGGCGGCGCCATAACTGCAGGTCCGCCACGCCCCGTCGGCGCCGCGCTCGGCGACCAGCAGATGATCCGGGCCGGCTGTCGCCCACGCCCGGACACTGTGCACCACGGTGACCGGATAGTCCAGCAACGGGTCGGCGGAGTGCAGCAGCAGGCATCCGTCCGCCCGTTCCTGGGCTTTGATGTTCGGGCCCGCGAACAGGGACATGTCAGCGTGGGGGGTCATGACTACCTCCTGCTTCCGCCATGGTCGGCGGAGTCATGGCCGGGACCCGTGCGGTCAGACCGCCGGGCCGGCCCCGCCGTCGGCCCGAGTTCGGCCAGGAACTGGGCCCGCAGTTTGTACTTCTCCACCTTGCTGGTGGGCGTGCACGGGAGCTCGTCCACGATCCTGACGTGGGCCGGCCTCATGAACTTGGGCATCGTCTCGGCCGCGTAGGCGTGCACGGCCTGCTCATCGAGCGCAGTGCCGTCCGGCACCACGAATGCGACGATGTCGTCTTCGTCCCCTACCGCGCCACGGATCGGGAGCACGGCACAGAACCGGATCCCGGGGTGCTGGTTGAGCAGATCCTCGACCTGGAACGAGGAGAGGTTCTCCCCGCGCACCCGGATGCGGTCACCGAGGCGGTCGACGAAGTAGAAGTATCCGTCGCTGCCGCGCAAGGCGGCATCACCGGTGTGGAACCACAGGTTGCTGAACGCGGCCAGGGTGGCCTGCGGCTTACCGAGATACTCGGCCAGGAAGAGCGCCGGGAGCTTCGGCCGGAACGCGAGCTGGCCGGACTCCTCGGCCAGGCACTGCTCATCGCGCTCATTGAGCAGCGCCGCCTCGACGAACGGCGCCGGCAGCCCCATGAAGCCCTTCCGCACGACAGCGCCGCCGGGCAGCACCGGGATCCCGGCGTGCGCGGCCACCTCGCGCACCGCCGCATGGCTGAGGCCACGGTAGAGATCAGCAGGCGTCCCGTCGCCCTGGTCGGTCTCCTCGATGAGCCCCGACAGCGGTGCCCCGGACTCGGTCTGCCCGAAGCCGGCGCTGACGAAGTCGAAGCCGAACCTGCGGGCCACCTGAGCGTGGTGCTGAGGCAGTGGCTGCATGTGCACCTTGTTCAGCGTGTTGCGCCGGTCGTCGTCGCTCTCGGGCGCTTTGAGCAGCCAGGGGATCATGACATCCAGCAGGATGGCCGCCGTGGCCTGCCGGGACCGGATGCGGTCCCAGAAGGCGGTCGGGCTGAAGCGGTCCCAGACGGCGACCTCGCATCCGGCCCATGCTGCCCGGGCCACATTGGCCAGGGCGCCGCCCACGTGGTACAGCGGGAGATCGTTGTAGATCACGTCATCGGGCGTGATCACACTGCGCAGGGCGTAGGTGTACTGTGCCATCCACCGGTACGGCTGAACGACGCCTTTCGCCGGGCCGGTCGTGCCCGAGGTATAGACAACGTTGGCGGGGTCATCGAAGGCGACGTCGACCTGCGGGGCGGCCGCATCGGCCGTCAGCGCGGCCCAGGAAATTTCCGGCAGCGCCGAGGCGTCCCGCGCGGGCAGGTAGTCGTGCGCTTCGGGCGGCGCGTCGTATACGACGAGCGGCCGGCTTGTTGGACAGTGAGGCGGCGACCGCATTGAGGCCGGGCAGCAGGCGGGGCTCGGTGACGATCAGCTTCGGAACGGTGTCGGCCAGCTGATAGGCCAGCAGCCGACCGGTAAAGGCGAAGTTGACCGGGCAGTACAGCGCGCCCGCCTTCCAGGTGCCGAACATGACCAGCGCGCTCACCAGGGGGTTGGCGCAGTACACGCTCACCCGGTCGCCTTTAGCCACCCCGTTCGCGGCGAGGTTCCCGGCGATCGAGTCCGTGCGGCGGGCGAAGTCCGCGTACGTCAGCGTGACGCCATCCTCGCCGTAGTGGAAGAACTGCCGGTCCCCGGCCGCTGCCGCCCAGTGATCGAGCCGCTCGGTGACCATCTCACCGTCCTCGCGCAGCCGTGCGGTGAGATCCATCGACGCCTCCTAGGGACGGGTGCGAGCGAGGCTCTCTTAAGAGAGCGGCTTTTACCCGCGGGAGCGACAGGGCCTTTGGTCCTTTCAGCTGCCGCAGCGTGAGTTCCAGCAGGGCGCAGTCGTGTCGGTCACGGGCCCAGCCGGTTCGTCAATGCGCGCTCCGCGCGGGCTGGCTGGCGGCAAGGGCTCGGCCCGCCTGGTCGGCGAGGGTGACGGCGACCAGCCGCGCCTGCAGGGACGGCTTCGACCCTGGGTTCGGTTTCATCATGAACCGCCCGAAGTACTGGCCGCTGCCGACGGTACGCAACTCGACCTCCTCGGCGGGCAGCCCTGATTCGTCCGCGTTCCAGCGTCCATGGGCCGTCATCACGGTGCCGTCGGATTCCAGCCGCGGCGGGTGGCCGAGCAGGGTTCCGTACTCGAAGCGGCAGGCCTGCAGATCGAGCAGGCCGGTGAGCTGTTCCCTGACGTGGCCGATCACGGCGTCAGGGAACTTGGCTGTCTGGGCCAGCGACGCGGTTTCGTGGATCTGCGCGAGATAACCGGCGTCGGTGATCGCGATGACCTTCAGGCGCCGGGCGCGGGCCGCGAGCTGCGACACCGCCAGGCCGACCACCAGCAGCAAGATCGCAGTCGTGATATCCGCGGAGTTGCGGATCGTGAACCGCTCATAGGGGACGGTGAAGAAGAAATCGAACCAGATGGCGGCCCCGATCGCGGCGATCCCGCCGGCCGCCCGGTTCCCGATCGAGGCGACCGCGACCACGACGACGACCAGCAGCAGGGCGACGTTGGTGTTGGACCAGCTCGCGCGGAACGGCAGCAGAATCGCCGCCGCCGCCAGCGGTGCCGCGACGGCGGCCAGGATCGCGGCGCGGTCCCTGGTCAGGTAGCCAGTCACGGTGTCCCCCCCGGCAAGGTCGGGTCGGCGGGTGAGTTCTCGGTGCTCATCGCGTGCTCCCGGCGGACGAATGTGGACGTTACGGATGTCGCGCCGACCAAGCTTCCCGGCTCACCTGATCATGAGCATAGGCTCCGGGACGCTGGACGCAAAGAGCCTTCGCTCCAGAGTTGAGCTTGCGCAATAGGCGGGGAGGACAACGTCAACGATCTGGTCGGCCGCATCGGGCTCGAAGGTCTGGGCGAGGTGGCGTGCGCGTTGCTCATTGAGCAGTTGGGCTAGCGACGGCCAGCCGCAACGGCAGATATTAGCCTCGTCATGTGGCACTGACCTTGCGTACGGAACGCCGTGTCTGACGAGCGCCCGGCCCCGGCGGCTGAGCCCTTCTCGGGGCGGACGGCGTGGGCGCGGAACCTGGAGACGCCGCTCCGGGACTTCCTGCGCACCGAGACCGGCAGCGCCGCTGTCTTGCTGGCGATGGCGGTCGCGGCCCTGGTCTGGGTGAACATCGACGCGTCGTCCTATAACACCGTCTGGCACACGCAGCTGTCGGTCCGGCTCGGCGGTCATGGGGTATCGCAGGATCTGCGCGGCTGGGTGAACAGCGGGCTGATGACGTTCTTCTTCTTCGTCTTCGGGCTCGAGGCTCGCCGGGAGTTCGACATGGGCGAGCTACGCGAGCGGCGGCGGCTGGCGCTACCCGTGGTGGCCGGGCTGGGCGGCCTGGTCGTCCCGGTCGCCATCTACCTGGCCATCAACGCCGGCCGGCCCACCGCGCACGGCTGGGGGGCGGCGATGTCGACGGACACCGCGTTCGCCCTCGGGATGCTCGCCCTGGCCGGGCCCCGGTTCCCCGACCGGGTCCGGGCGTTCCTGCTGTCGGTCGCGGTCGTCGACGACCTAGTCTCCCTGGTGGTCATCGGGGTGGCCTACAGCCGGGACGTCGCCCTGATCGCGCTGGTGACCGCGTGCGGAGTTTTCGGAGTTATCTTGCTCACCCGCCGGGCCGGTGTCCGGTACGGGCTTGTCTACGCGTTGCTGGGCGTCGTGGCGTGGGTGGCGATGTTCAAGTCCGGCATCGACCCGGTGGTGGTCGGCCTGGCGATGGGCTTGCTGACCTATGCCTATCCGGCCAGCCGGACCGACCTGGAGCGCGCCAGCGACGCGTTCCGCCGGTTCCGCGAGCAGCCGACCCCGGAGCTGGCCCGGACGGCGAGCATCGACGTCACTTCGGCGATCTCGCCGAACGAGCGGCTGCAGCATCTCTACCATCCCTGGACGAGCTACATCATCGTGCCGCTCTTCGCCTTGGCCAACGCCGGGATCGTGATCAACGGCAGCTTCCTGGCGCGGGCCTACACGTCCCCGATCACCCTGGGGATCCTCATCGGCTACGTCGCCGGGAAGCCCATCGGCGTCACTGGGGCGTCGTGGCTGCTCACCCGGCTGAGCCGGGGCCGCCTGCGCCCGGCGGTGGGCTGGGCCGCCGTGTTCGGCACCGGCACGATCACCGGGATCGGCTTCACCGTCTCCATCCTGATCGCCACGCTCGCGTTCAGCGGCGCCCAGCTGCAGGAGGCCAAGCTCGGCGTCCTTTCCGCCGCCCTCAGCGCATCGCTGATCACTTGGCTGGTCTTCCGGGTCACCACCCTGCTTCCGGCCCGGCTGCAGATCCGCGCCCTGCTGGGCAGCGCCGAGACCATCGTCGACCTCGGCGCGCCGGTCGACCCGGACCGTGATCACATCCGCGGCCCGGCCCGCGCGCCCATCACGATCGTCGAGTACGGCGACTTCGAATGTCCGTACTGCGGGCAGGCCGAGCCGGTCATCAGGGAACTGCTGGCCGGCCACGGCGATGTCAGCTACGTGTGGCGGCACCTGCCGCTCAACGACGTTCACCCGGAGGCCCAGCTGGCCGCCGAGGCTTCCGAGGCCGCCGCCGACCAGGGCGCGTTCTGGCCGATGCATGACCTGCTGCTGGACCGCCAGGATCACCTCCTGGCCAAGGACCTGATCCGGTACGCCGACGAGCTCGGCCTCGACACCGCGCGATTCCGGGATTACCTCAGGAAGCGGGCCGGCGCGCCGCGGGTCGCGGAGGACACCGACACGGCCGACCTGTCCGGGGTCTCCGGCACGCCGACGTTCTTCATCAACGGCCGCCGACATTACGGCAGCTACGACATCGGTGCGCTCACCTCAGCCGTCCAGACCGCGAAGGCGCGTACCGTCCAGCGGAAGCCGCAGCCGCCCGCCGCCTCCCGGACCACGTCGTAGCACCTCACCAATGACCCGCGCGGACTGGGGGCGCCCAGCCGTCTGCGCGGGAGCGTCGGCCTGCTGGCGGCGGCCGGTGGGGCCGGGCCGGCCAGTCGGTTCTGGGGTTGTTGACTGCAATGGTTGGAAAAGTTGCGGACATGGGGCCCCGTGGTTCCGCTATCGTCCGCGCATGGGACCTTCACCTGCGTTTAGCCGGCGCTGCCGGAGCGCGTGGGCACGCTCTGAGCCTTCGGCCGTCTGCTGTGGCAGCTAGGCATAGCGTCATCCTCAGTTGCTGCCGTCGTGGATGCGTGGACCGGGCGGCGGATTGTGCTCAGCGGCTTCGTCTTGATCGGCCCGTACTGCGTCGCGTTGAGCGGTCGCTGGCTGCGGACGGCGGTCGCGGGCGCGTGGGCGATCTTGCTAGTCATGGTCCTGGCTGTACCGGACGGGATCTGGGGCACCAGGCTGGACACATCTCTGGTCAGTTTCGCGATCTTCGCTGCCGTCAGCAGCACCCTGGCCTTGCTGATAACAGTCCGTACTGCCCTGTCGCTGGCCATCACCGGCTTTCTGGCCGCCTGCGGCAGCCACGCGTCGTCAGCCGGCCGATCCACCGAGGCAGCAGCACGGCCGGTCTCCTGCCGCCAGCAGTACGAGACCTGGCAGCATGGCCCGGCCGAGGCCGAGCTCAGCAAGCTCGCGCCGACGCTCCATGCGGTCCAGGTGGCCGCGAAGGCCGGGAATGTGCCGGGCATCGCGGCCGCGGTGCAGGGCCTGATGCCGGCCGCCCTGGTCCTGGCCAGTGATCCGGTTCCGCATTGCGCTGACCCAGCTGGCTTCTACGCCCAGTATGTCAACAGGATCTACACGGCTGGTTCCGACGCGCGCACGGCAAAGGGGCTGAGCGGTCTGCTCACGGCAACAGCACCGCTGAAGGGATTGAAGACCATGGAATCCCGGCTGGCCGCCGAGGCGAACCGGGCACTGGCCAAGAGCTAGCGACGGACAGCAGGGTGCGAAAGCGGCGGCCGGTAGATGGCGACCGGCGCCAATGCCGGGCTGGACGATGCGGGACATCGCTGAGGTCCGAGTCCGTAGCAGCGCGGGGATCGGCGGCCAATGTCAGTTCGCCCGCCCTTCAGTAAACTCGGGGAAGCGGCGCAGGAAACAGCACGGGGATCCTGGCCGGCGGAGCTAGCTGGACGCGGGAGGAGCGGAGATGAGCACGTCGCCGGACCGGGCTGCCGCATGCGGGGGAGTGCAGACCACGCAGCCAGCTGGCAAGAGCTGAGGAATGCCGGTGGTCTGGGCGGTGCCCGCCTTCCTGGCCGGGGCCCTGGTCAGCCTGGCCACGAGCTGGCTCCTCGTCTCGAGGCTGGAGCGGGTCGGCGAGCGCCTGGGCCTTTCCGAGGCCCTGCTCGGCTTGGTCGCGGCGCTCGCGGCTGACGCGCCCGAGGTCACCGCGGCCGTCACCGCGATGGCCGGCCACCGGCAGCGCCTGGGGGCCGGGGTCATCATCGGATCCAACGTGTTCAACCTGGCCGCCCTACTAGGATTGGGTGCGGTAGTGGCCGGACACGTCCGCTTGCACCGGAAGGTGGTTGTCCTCGGCGGGGCTATGGCGATGTGGATCGCCGCTGTGTGCTTCGCTGTGGTCCTCGGTTTCCTCCCGGCCGCCGCCGGGCTCGTGCTCTCCGTTGCCGCCGTGGCGGTGTACGGCACGGTGCTGGGCCTTGGTCAGCGCGGCCTCGGGCGCCTCCCGCTGCCACCGGGATGGATCAGCTGGCTGCACCTGGCGGTGGCCGAGGAGGAGGCCGAACTCGAAGAGGCCATCAAGCCCGAGCCGGCCAGAGGGCGGGACGTAGCCGTCGCCGCGGCCGCACTGCTCGTGGTGGTGGTGGCCAGCGTGACGATGGAACGGGCGGCATCCGCGCTCGGAAGCCGTTTCGCGATACCCGAGATCGTGGTCGGCGGCCTCGTGCTGGCCGCTGTCACGAGCCTGCCCAACGCGGTGGCCGCCGTGTACCTGGCGGCTCGCGGCCGCGGGGCAGCGACCTTGAGCACCGCCCTGAACAGCAACACTCTCAACGTCGCCATCGGCCTGCTGCTCCCGGCCGTGATCATCGGCCTGGGCCGGCCAACGG
Source organism: uncultured Actinomycetota bacterium (assembly GCA_963775745.1). GTDB lineage: Bacteria > Actinomycetota > Actinomycetes > Streptosporangiales > Streptosporangiaceae > DATBGO01. The sequence continues at coordinate 94,270 of CAVZKE010000005.1, read as the reverse complement.
GACAGGCCACGCTCATCGCGGGGTGGTACATCGGGCTTACCGCGGTGACGCTGGCCTTCGCCTACCGCGACGGCGGCATCACCCGGGGCGTCGGCGTGCTCGTGATCGCCGCCTACCTGGTCTTCACCGGCTCGGTACTGGTGTCGGCATACGCGGCGGGGGGCGGGTCCCGGATCGTACTCGCAGCCGGCACGACGGTGCTGGTTGTCGTCGTGAGCCTGCTGGTATTCGGCGGCCGCACGTCTGCTGGCGCCGGCCGGGACTGGGCGCCCGCGCCGGAACCAGACTCCATACTGCCCGGCTGGTCCGTTCCGCGGCTCTGGGCGCTCGCGCTGCTGATGTCCGTCATCGTGGCCGCGGCCGACGCGGCGCTCGGCCACCGCGTCGTGCTGATCGGCCTGCTCATCATCGGGCCGTGCTGCGCGCTGCTCACCGGCCGCTGGGTGCCCACCGGCCTGACCGGATTGTGGGTGATAGGCCTGGCGATAGTCCTTGGCGTTCCGGACGGTATCTGGGGCACCAGCATCCACCTGGTCTTTCTCGCCGCGGTGGCGGTTGTGGCGTGCATCAGCACGCTGGCGGCCGCCGTGATCACCATCCGCAGGCCACCGCTGCCCCGGTGACACCGCGATGTCCCATCAGGGCTGGTAGCGGTAGCCCATGCCGGGCTCGGTGAGCAGATGGCGCGGTCGCGGCGGATCATCCTCCAGCTTGCGGCGCAGCCGGGCCATATGAAACCGGAGATAGTGGGTGCTGCGCTCGAAGCCTGGCCCCCAGACGGCGTTAAGGAGCCGGTCCGAACTCACCAGCTGGCCCGGGGCGCGCAGCAAGATCTCGAGCAGCCGCCACTCGGTGGGCGTGAGATGGACCGGCTCGCCTTTCCTGGTCACCTGGTAGGCGGCCAGGTCGACGACGCAGTGCCCGATGGTGAAGGTGGTCCCGTCGGCGGCCTGATCCTCGCGGCGGAGCGCGGCCCGTAGCCGGGCGAGCAGTTCCTCCATCGAGAACGGCTTGGTGACGTAGTCGTCGGCGCCGGCGTCCAGCGCGCCGATCTTGTCGCCGGGACCGGCCCGGCCGGACAGCACGATGACCGGCGCCGTTGACCACCGGCGCAGGCGCCGGATCACCTGGGTGCCGTCCAGGTCCGGCAGCCCCAGATCGAGCAGCACCGCGTCCGGCGGCCGCCGCTGCGCCTCGGCGAGGGCGTCGCGGCCGGTCGGCGCGGTCGCCACGTCGAAGCCACGGGCGCGCAGGTTGATCCGCAGCGCGCGCAGCAGCGCGGGCTCGTCTTCCACGATCAGGATTCGCTTAGTCATGGCAGGCACGGGGGTGATCGGGGCCGGGGTGCGCCCTGATGTGGCCGGGCGCGCGGGCGGATTGTCGGTCCGCCCGCGCGCCTGAGTCATCTGCCGGTCTCTGGTTCAGCCCGAGACCGGGTACTTCGTGTCGAGCGCGATATTCAGGTTGAGCACGTTGACCCTCGGCATGCCGAGGAACCCGATCACGCGGCCCTGGGTGTACTGGCTGACCAGCGCCCGGACCGCGGCCGGGCTGATGTGCCTGGCCGCCGCCACCCGGTCCACCTGGATGGCCGCGTTCTGCGGTGAGATGTAGGGGTCCAGGCCCGATGCCGACGTGGTTACCGCGTCCGGGGGGATCCGGGCCACGCTGACGTGGTCGAGCTTGGCGATCTGCTGCTGGCGCTGCTTGATGTCCTGCACCAGCACGGGGTTGTTCGGGCCCAGGTTCGTCGCGGTGGAGTCGAGCGGGTCGCAGCCGTAGTCGCCCTTGACCGTGGTTAGCGCCGCCGCGGACGGCCGGGGCTGGAAGTACTGCGGCAGCGGGTTGCCCTTGCTGTCGACGAACTCCTGGCAGAGCAGGCTGGAGCCGACCACCTTGCCGTGGTAGCTGACCAGCGAGCCGTTGGCCTGCTTGTGGAACGCGAGCTGGCCGACGCCGAACATGATCACCGGGTAGGCGATCCCGCAGATGATGGTGAAGATAATCAGGCCGCGCAGCGCTGCGATGAGCTGCCGGACGGTTGCGGGTAGACGATTCATTGTGGTCAACCACCGAATCCTGGAATGAACTGGATGATGAGGTCGATGGCCTTAATCCCGATGAACGGGATGATCAGGCCGCCGGCGCCGTAGATCCACAGGTTCCTGCGGAGCATCGACGCGGCCGAGGATGGCCGGTACCTGACGCCGCGCAGCGCCAGCGGGATCAGCGCAACGATGATCAGCGCGTTGAAGATGATCGCCGAGGTGATGGCCGACTCCGGGGTGCTCAGGTGCAGGATGTTGAGCTTGCCCAGGCTGGGGATCACGCTTGCGAACATGGCCGGGATGATGGCGAAGTACTTGGCCACGTCGTTGGTGATGGAGAAGGTGGTCAGGGCGCCGCGGGTGATGAGCAGCTGCTTGCCGATCTCCACGATCTCGATGAGCTTGGTCGGGTTGGAGTCCAGGTCCACCATGTTCCCGGCCTCCTTGGCCGCGGAGGTCCCGGTGTTCATGGCCACGCCGACGTCAGCCTGGGCGAGGGCGGGGGCGTCGTTGGTGCCGTCCCCGGTCATCGCGACCAGCTTGCCGCCTTCCTGCTCCTTGCGGATCAGCGCCATCTTGTCTTCCGGCGTCGCCTCGGCGAGGAAGTCGTCCACGCCAGACTCGTCCGCGATCGCCTTGGCGGTCAGCGGGTTGTCACCGGTGATCATGACGGTCTTGATGCCCATCTTGCGCATCTCGTCGAATCGCTCGGAGATCCCCTCCTTGACGATGTCCTTGAGCAGGATCACGCCGAGCGCGCGAGCGGTTACAGCCCCTCCCGCCCCATCCCGGGACCGTTCCGCGACGACCAGCGGCGTGCCGCCGGCCGAGGAGATGCCGTCCACCAGCGGGCCGAGTTCGTTGGCCGGGACGCCGCCGGAGGTGCGGATCCACTCCCGGACCGCGCTGGCCGCGCCCTTGCGGACCTGCCGGCCGTCGGCCAGGTCGACGCCGCTCATCCGGGTCTGCGCGGTGAACTCCACGAACTCCGCGCCGGGCAGCTCGCCCTCCTTGCGCTCCCGCAGGCCGTACTCGCCCTTGGCGAGGACCACGATCGAGCGCCCCTCCGGGGTGTAGTCGGCCATGCTGGACAGCTGGGCGGCGTCGGCCAGCTCGGCCGCGGTAACGCCGGTTACCGGCAGGAACTCGGTCGCCTGGCGGTTCCCGATGGTGATCGTGCCGGTCTTGTCCAGCAGCAGCGTGTTGACGTCGCCGGCCGCCTCGACCGCCCGGCCGGACATGGCCAGCACGTTGCGCTGCACCAGCCGGTCCATGCCGGCGATGCCGATCGCCGACAGCAGCGCGCCGATCGTGGTCGGGATCAGCGCCACCAGCAGCGCGACCAGGATGACCAGGGTCTGCGGTGCCTTGGAGTAGAACGCCATCGGCTGGAGGGTCACCACGGCCATCATGAAGATGATCGTCAGCGCGGCGAGCAGGATGTTCAGCGCGATCTCGTTCGGCGTCTTCTGCCGCTTGGCTCCTTCGACCAGTGCGATCATCCGGTCGATGAACGTCTCGCCCGGCTTGGAGGTGATCTTCACGACGATCCGGTCGGACAGCACCCGGGTGCCGCCGGTGACCGCGGACCGGTCGCCGCCGGACTCGCGGATGACCGGGGCGGACTCGCCGGTGATGGCCGACTCGTCCACCGACGCGACACCCTCGATGACGTCGCCGTCACCGGGGATGATCTCGCCCGCCTCGACGACGACAATGTCGCCCAGGGTGAGCTGGGTGCCGGGCACCTGCTCCTCACGCGGATTGGCCACGCCAGGCTGCCAGCCGACCAGCCGCCGGGCCACGGTCTCCTGCTTGGTCCGGCGCAGCGTCTCGGCCTGCGCCTTGCCGCGGCCCTCGGCCACGGCCTCGGCCAGGTTGGCGAAGAGCACCGTCAGCCACAGCCAGACCACGATGGTCCAGTTGAAGACCGACGGGCTGGCGATCGCGGTGCCGGTGGTCAGGACCGCGCCGACCTCGACGACGAACATGACGGGGTTCTTGAGCTGCACCCGCGGGTCCAGCTTCTTGAACGCGTCAGGCGTCGATTTCCAGAGCATCTTGGGGTCGAGCAGCCCGCCGCCAATCCTGCGTGGCTCGGCGCCGGCCGCCTTCTTGCCCGCCCTCGACGGGGTCTGGGGCGTGGTTGTCACAGACATCAGTGCAGTCCTTCTGCGAATGGGCCCAGCGCGAGGGCCGGGAAGTAAGTCAGGCCGACCAGGATCAAGATGACGCCGACGAGCATCCCCACGAACAGCGGCTTGTGCGTATCCATGGTGCCGGCGCTGGCCGGCGTGGGTGTCTGTCTAGCGAGGGATCCGGCCAGGCCGAGCGCGAATATCTCCGGCGCGAACCTGCCGAGCAGCATCACGATCCCGCCGACCGTGTTGTACCAGGTCGTGTTGCTGCCCAGTCCGGCGAACGCGGAGCCGTTGTTGTTGGCCATCGAGGTGAACGCGTACATGATCTCGGTCAGGCCGTGCGGCGTGGGCGGCAGGTTGGTGGTCAGGGACGCCGTACCGACCTTCAGCCCCAGCGACAGGCCGGCCGCGGTGAGGATCACCACAGGCAGCGTCAGGAAGTACAGCGCGGCGTACTTCATCTCGGTGGGCCGGATCTTCTTGCCGATGTACTCAGGCGTCCGGCCCACCATGAGCCCGCCGACGAACACCGTCACGATCGCCAGGACCAGCAGGCCGTACAGCCCGGCTCCGACGCCGCCAGGAGCGACCTCGCCGAGAGCCATATCGAACAGCGCGATGCCGCCGCCGAACGCGGTGTAGGAGTCGTGGAACGAGTTCACCGACCCGGTCGATGTCACGGTGGTCGAGGCGGCGAACAGCGCCGAGCCGGGGATGCCGAAGGCGACGTTCTTGCCTTCCATGGCCGCGCGCGCCAGCTGCGGGGCGACCCCGGCGTGCTGGTGCTCGAACCAGGTGATCCCGGCGACCGCCGCGCCCCAGATAGTCGTCATGACCGCGAGCAGCGCGTAGCCCTGCCGGTTGTCCTTGACCATCTTGCCGAACGTCCGCGGCAGGCAGAACGCCGTCAGGAGCAGCAGGAAGATCTCGAACCAGTTCGTGAACGGGTTCGGGCTCTCGAACGGGTGCGAGGAGTTGGCGTTGAAGAAGCCGCCGCCGTTGTTCCCGGCGTCCTTGATGACCTCCTGCGAAGCGACCGGACCGCCCACGATGGTCTGGTGGGCGCCGGAAAGCGTCGTGACCGTGTGGTAGGAGCTGAAGTTGTCGATGGCGCCGGCGGCCATCAGGATGATCGCGCCGATGACGGACAACGGGATCAGGTACCGGACCGTGATCCGGGTCACGTCCACCCAGAAGTTGCCGAGCTTGTCGGTCCTGGACCGGACGAACCCGCGGACCAGTGCGATCGCGACCACGATGCCGACCGCGGCGGACAGGAAGTTCTGCACCGCCAGGCCGGACATCTGGACGACGTATCCCATGGTGGACTCGCCGGAGTAGTTCTGCCAGTTGGTGTTGGTCACGAACGAGGCGGCGGTGTTCCAGGCCAGGGCCGGCGGCACGTTGGCCATCCCGAGCGACAGCAGCAGATAGTGTTGAAGCCGCTCGAGCGCGTACAGGAACAGCACGCTGATCAGCGAGAACGCCAGCATGCTGCGCAGGTACGAGGCCCACCGCTGGTCGGCTTTGTGGTCAACGCCGATCAGCTTGTAGATGCCGCGCTCGATCCGCCAGTCCTTGTCGGTGGTGAAGATGTGGGCCATGTAGTTGCCGATCGGCACGTAGCACGCCGCCAGTGCGGCCACGAGCAGGGCAAACTGAAGCCAGCCCGCGAGGGCGCCATTCATCAGAACCTCTCAGGCAGGATGAGGGCCAGGAATAGATAGACAACAAGCAGGAAGCCGGCGATCAGGCCGATCAGGTTCTCAGCGCTCAAAGCGCTCAACCCCCTTCAGGATGAGGAAGAGCACGGCGAATACGACGATCGTCAGCCCTACGTACAGCACGTCAAGCACGGGAGCCCTCCTAGCGGCGTTAGTCGCATACGGGACTCAGTGAACCTCGCTGACCAGGCAGAAAGCGGCGCCCATGCAGAACCCATGCGGGCCCGCAGCGCGGCCTAACAGAAGCCATGCAGCGGCGCGGCGAGAAGCTCCCCGTAGGCTGTTGACGTCCCCACCCCTGAACGCGTCGAAGAATCGTCCGGCCAGGGCCCGGCGTACTCCTCCCGTCGGACGCGTACTCCCCGGCCCGCCTTACACCACCGCTTCCTTGAAGCCCTGCCGCCATGAGGGGTAGCGCAGCTCCCAGCCGAGCTCCCGCTTGGCCTTGACGTTGGAGATGCCGCGGCGACCACAACATCCGCCCTCAGTGAGGGTGGCGGTGCGCCGCCCCGACCCGCTGATCGGCGAGCATGGCCAGGCCGAGTTCCCGCCGCACATCCGGGACCCGCCGACCAACAACGTCAGCGAGCGCGGGCTGCAGCGATTCTCGCTCAGCGGGACATCGCGCGGAAAAATGCGCGAGAGAGCCGCTGTGTTCGCCTAGTACCGCGCGGCTTGCCAGCTGGAGCGCCAGGGCGCAGGATGCGATGGTCGCCGCAGCCCACCCGAAAGGAGGCCCGGCATGAGCGGTGAAGCCAGGGCCATGGAGCCTGAGGACGTGACACGGCTGGTCGCCGAGCGGCTCAACGCCGGCGATGCGGCAGGTATCGCGGCGCTCTACGAACCGGAGGCAGTGCTGGCCTACCCAGCCGACCGGCCGACGACCGGGCGGGAGGCCATCCAGGCCATCTACCAGCAGATGGTCGACGCGGGGGTGAGGTTTGCCATCGAGACTCCGCTGCCCACCGTCAGGTTCGAGAACCTGGCGCTAACCTCGACCCGCTCGGCCGACAACACCGGCGTCCGCGTGCAGGTTCTGCGCCGCCAGCCCGATGGCTCCTGGCTGCGGATCATCGACCGCCCCGAGGTCCCGCAGCCATAGCCCCGCCGAAGTACCGCCGCCTCAGGCCCGTTCTGCGCCGTGCAGCGAGGGGGCGTAGGAGATGCCGACGATGAGGCCGTCCTCTGTGAGCAGCCGGGTCACCGTCTGTCCCCACGGCTCGGTGCGCGCCGGGTGCAGCAGCGCGAAGCCCGCGCGCTCCAGCTCGACGCCAGCCGCTGCGACAGCCTCGGCATCCTGCACCTCGAACTCGATGGAGGCCTGGGGGACCACCCGGTCGGCGGGCCAGGTCGGCGTGCCGAAGCACGCTTCGGCCGCTTGCGAGAGCGGCCACACGCCGAAATGCTTGCTGCCGGGGATGCTCTCACTGGAGTAGTACTCGTCGGCTTCGTATTTCTCCAACGGCAGGCCGAGGGCGTCCATGAACAGCTTGCGGCTCTGCGGCGGGTCAGCGGCGACGACCGACATGCTCGTGATGAACAGAATGTTCATATGGCGTAGCCTACGAGCCCGATAGCTGGACTGGAGGAGGCTGTTCACGAGAATCTCGTGGCCTGGCTCAGGATCACACCCCGCCAGGCTGGCGGGGCAGATCAGCTGACCTGATCGGCTAGTCACGGGAAAGGGCGTCCGCGACGGTATCCCAGGAAAACGAGCCGAGCGCCAGGTGCCACTGGGCCATCATTCCGTGCAAGGTGGCGGTGATGAGCCGGGCGCTCAGTTCCGGATCGGGGCCGGCGGGCCATTCGGCGGCTGTGATGTCGGCCTGGATCAGCCCGACAATCCGGTAGACGCGATGGTGGGTCTGTCCAGCCTCGTGTAGCAGGTCGCTGATGGTTCGCGCCGGAGTAGTCATGAGTTGCCTCCCGTGAGTTGCCGACGCGCCACGTGGCCCTGCTGAGATGCATCCTCGCCCGCCGCAGGCCGGCAAGCTTCTGCTATAGCGGCCCAGGTGACGGATGCTCGCTTGGCGCGATGTCGGCCGCGGTCTTGCCTGACTATGCCACGTCCTCGATATAGCGTTTCTGGCCCAAAGCGCCATGGTGATCAACTGTACGGGCTGTTCGGATCCGATGTCGGCGGCCGGCTCGAGACGCCGGACACGATGAGCTGGCGGTGGTCGAGATCGCCGGGCCGTCCGGCCCGCGGACCGCCTGATGACCGTGTATCTCGCCTCCCCGGCGGACGAGGCAGCCCGGCATGCGCGCTCTGGCACCAGGCAGTCAGCGGATTGCCAGCACCATGCGCGGCGCGGCGCCGAAGATGGTGTCGGCAGTGCCGCAGCCGGTGAATCCGGCGGTACGGTAGAACTCCAGCGCATGCGGGTTGGCCCGTCACCTCCAGGCGCTCCACCCCCCGCCCGCGCAGAACCTGCGCAATGCGGTCCACGAGCGCGGCGGCAATCCCGCGCCGCCGCCAGCCCGGATCGACGAACAGGTCTTCCAGCTCGTAGATATCGCCGCCCTGGCTCCAGGTGGCGAAGCCGACAAGCGCCCCGTCCTCGATCGCGACATAGGTGCGACCTTCGGCCAGGCCCTCAGGCCCCAGGACCAGGTACTGCGGATGAGCCAGCAGATTTTCACGGTCACCCGGATTGGAGAGCGAGGCGCGGCGATACACATCGGACGCGGCGGGGAGGTCGGCGGGCACGCCGAGCCGGATCACCGGCCCGGCATCTGCCGGGCACTCCGGCGACCGCGGCATCAGGACGACCCGCCAGCCATCCGGGTCCTCGACGGTGACCGCGCCGTTCTCGGTCCAGTACGGGTTCTCCGCCTCCACGGGCAGATGGCCAAGCGCCGCCAGCCGGCTGGCAACCTGCCCGACCTGGCTCAGATCGCCGAAATACAGCACGAGGAGGTTGTCGCGGCTGGGCGCCGGCCCCGGGCTGCCGTGATCATGCTGGGTGAACTCCAGGTGATACCGCAAGCCGGGCAAACCCAGCATCACGCCCCGGTAGCCGGCATGACCAGCGAAACGGTCAAGCTCGGGCTGCCCGAGCCCATCGCGGTGAAAGCGGACGACGTCATCGAGCCGGTCGGTGGGGCGGGCGATGCGCACGAACTGCGCCGGCAGCTTCTCCGGCCAGGGCCAGGAGGTCATCGTGGTCCTCACCTTCGGTGATCGCGGAGTTGCTTCAGCAGGTGGATTTCGTCGTGGCCGCGCGGGTAGCCCGGCGTGCGGCCGCACTCCTGGTAGCCGAGCCTGGCATAGAAACCGGGCGCCTGGAACGAGTGGGTGCTGAGCACCACCTGGTCGCAGCCGCGGCGCCGGATCTCAGCCTCGGCTGCGGCGAGGAGCCTGGCTCCCAGGCCGGAACCGCGCTTGTCGTCTCGCACCCAGAGCAGTTCGATGTAGCCGCACCCGCCCCACGTCCAGCCGTAGAGGCCTGCCCGCAGGTCACCGTCGGCCCCGCGGACAGCCGCGCTCAGCGAGCGGCCGTCGTGGTGGCTGGTGACGGCAGCATTGAAAGCGTAGATCTCCTCATCCAGGCGTTCCCGGAGGGGAACGTCGGCGTCGCCGACAACGACCGGGACCTCATTCATCGTCTGTGCCCTTCCATATGGGCCCGCCAGCCCACCTGGCAATGCCGGCCCTTGCCAGGTGGCGGAATCTCGATGCGGGCAAGGGATCGCAGGCGGGCGGACTCAGGGCTGCTTGACCAGAACCGCGCGGGCATAGAGCAGATCGAATCCATGACGCTGCGCGTTCTGCTGGGATTTCGAACCTGGCTGGGTCGTGAGGACCGCGACATCGCAGCCAGCCGCCGCGGCATCGGCGAGCCGAGCCGACAAGAGCGCGGTCTGCGCGCCCCGGCGGCGGTGGGCCGGAGCGGTCGCCGCGCCGGTGAGCTGCGCGACGCTGTCCGCTATGCGCATGGTCGCGCCGCCGACGATGATCCCGTCACGCCGGGCGGCGTACCGCGCGACGCCGGCCTCCGCCATGTCACGCTCGGCCGCGATCACGGCCTCGCGCGGGAACTCTTCGTGCCAGGGGACCCCTTGCGTGTCCGGGCGGGAGACGCCTTCGGCCAAGACAGCAACCCGGGTCTCGAACTCCTCCTCCCCGCTGGGCCCGACCTCAAGGCCCGGCGGCGTGACCCGCGCGGATTCACCGCTGAGGGCACGGCCGAACACGTTCTCGAACGACTCGAGCCGGTAGCCCCGCCCGGTCAGCAGGGCACCGATCGCGGGGTCGGCAAGAACGGACAACTCGGCCTGCACCGGCGCGCAGCTGGCGGTGAAGGCCTGCTCGATCTGGTCGAGACTGGAAGCGTCCGGCACGCCTGCGAAACCGAGTCCGGCGACTTTGTTGAACGGCGAGCCGTCTTCGGCGAAGCTCGCCATTCCTCCCGCAATCGAGATCACGAAGCCCGGATAGCCCCGGCATACCTGTCACATGTCGTTAGCGGCGAAGGCGGCGGCGATCTTACCCGTCCCGAAAGGCAGATTCAGCTGACGGGGCGAGGGTCAGGAGCCCTCGTCGCCCAGCGCGGTCAGCAGCCCTTCGAAGTCCTCCCCCGCAGGGGCCGCACGCATGCAGGTGCGCGCCGATGCCGGGGTAGCGCTCCTCTGCAGAGCCTCCGGCGGCCACCAGCTCGGCGTAGACGTGCAGCATCTCCATCGCCTGGGCACACCCCACATCGCGCGGGTCGGTGAGCAGGAAGCGTTCCAGTTCTGGCCATCCGGTCATGAGCGCCTCGAGCGGTCATCGGGTAGATATCCGTTAGCGACTAGAGCAGCCCGCAGCTTACGCCGGGCATCGAACAGCGTCTTATAGATCGCATTGCGATTGGAGGCCGTCTCGATGACCAGGGTATCTAGCGGGGAATTGTTGAGCACGATCGCGACGAAGACCCTTCGCTGCCGCGGGGTCAGCTCCTCATCCACGGCCCGCTGCAGCGCGGCCAGCAGATCCCGCCACTCAGCCTCCTCAGGCCCGGCTCGACTCCGCAATCCGCGCCCGGCACCATGACCATGATGCTACCCAGATGTCCTGATCCGGCACTGTTCCCGCAGGCGCTGAGGCGATGCCGTGCCGAACGCCGCCCGGCCGAGATCTCCTGAACGGCCGGTCACGCTGACGATGAGGGCAGGGACCCCGGGAACGGCAGAGCCGGGTGCGCCGGGGCGCTGACCCGGTCCACGATCGCGATCACGTCGCCGCGCCCGACGGCGTCGTAGATTTCCCTGACGATGGCGAAGTTGTCCTGCTGGCTCATGGAAGGCTCCTGTTTCTGGTAGTCACGGTGGGCCAGGACCGGGTGCTAAGCCCAGAACGCGGTGACGACGGCGGCGTCGCCGACGTACTGCTCGACGCGGCCGGCGCTGTCGGCCATGAAGGACCGCGGTACCGGGCGCAGGGTGCCGGACTCGGTCACGGCATCGGGACCCCCGAGCGCGGCGGCGCTGGCGTCCCGGGTATTTCTGGACTGCGGCCGGCCAAGACAGAACCGTGCTGGTGGCGAATTACATGCATGGGGACAGGGCCCGGCCGCGTGCTGCGGCCGCATGGCGCGGGCAGCGGGCATATGCCCGGCGCCGATCTGGGGGGCCTGCTGGCCCTGGCGGCCAGGGGTGACAGGGCTGCCTTCGAGGCGGTGTACGACCAGGTCGCCGCGCCGGTATTCGGCACCATCCGCAGCGTGGTGCGCGATCCGTCGCTGTCGGAGGAGGTCACCCAGGAGGTCTTGCTCGAGGTCTGGCGGGCCGCGTCACGATTTGATGCCGGCAAAGGCAGCGCGATGGCGTGGGTGGCGACCATCGCGCACCGCCGTGCGGTCGACCGGGTCCGGTCAGAGCAAAGAGCCACCGAGCGCCAGCGGCGCGGCGCCGCGCACCTGATCGCCTATGACGACGTCGCCGAGACGGTCGAGGGCAACCTGGACCGCGAGCGGGTCCGGCGCTGCCTGGGATCGCTCACCGAACTGCAACGCGAGGCGGTCACTCTCGCCTACTACGGCGGTTATACCTACCGGGAGGTCGCCGGGCTGCTCGGGGTAGCGGCCGGGACGGTGAATACCCGGATACGCGACGGGCTGGTCCGGCTGCGGGACTGCCTGGGGGTGGGCGATGAGATCCGGCCGGCCTGAACCGCACACCATGGCGGGTGCCTACGCGCTGGATGCCCTGGATGAGCGGGACCGGGCGCGGTTTGAACGGCACCTGGTCGGCTGCCCGGAGTGCTGCCGGGAAGTCGCCGGCCTGCGCGAGGCAACCGCACGCCTAGCCGCCGCAGCGGCTCTCCAGCCCACCGCCGGACTGAAGGATCGGCTGCTGGCCGAAACCGCCCTGGTGCGTCAGTTGCCGCCGCTCACCCGGGACGGGCCGGATCGCCGGGCTCGGCACCCAGGTATCGCGGCCCGGGCACGCTCCCGGAGGCGGCGGACCCGCCGCCCGGCGTGGCCGGCCACCGTGGCGCTGGCGCTGGCCGGTGTTTTCCTCATCGCGGCCACGGCCATCTGGGCCGCAGGCAACGGACGGCCGTCCCCGCTGACCCAGGAACCGCCGCGCGGTCATGCGATCGCGGCGATCCTGACCGCACCGGATGCGATCATGATCAGCGCACCGGTGCAGACCGGCGGCACCGCCACCATGGTGATGTCCCACCGCGAGCGGACGCTCGTCTTCGCCGCCGCCGGGCTGCGGGCCTTGCCGGCCTCCCGCTGCTATGAACTGTGGCTGATGGGCCCGGGCCGGGACCAGGCCGCGGGGCTGCTCCCCGGCCCAGGCACGGCATGACCGGCCCGGTGATCACACCCGGCCTGAAACCGGGGGACCGGCTGGGCCTGAGCGTGGAACCAGCCAGCGGATCACGGCAGCCCACCTCAGCGATGATCATGGTGGTGACCCTCTGACCCTCCTAGCCCCCAGCGGCATGCGCGGGCTGGCCGGCCGCGTGCCGCCCCCGCATTCACTGGCGGCCGCCGGGGCTGGTCCCGCCTGGCCGGCCGGCAGGATTCCGCCCTGCGGGCCAATGCACATCGGTGTCGGCGACGAACACCTTCTGTGCCCATTACCGCCAAAGATGCAAAAGGAGAAGCAATGCGCATTCTGACTCGCAGCAGGCCGGTACTGCTCAGCCTCGTGGCGGTAGCCGCGGCGGCGGCTGCGGCTGTCCCCGCGCCCGCCGCTGCCTCGGCCCATGCCTCCCCGGTGGTCGGACACGTGTATGTCAATGACAACACCGCCGGGACGAACACGATCGGCGCGTTTGACCGGCACGCGGACGGGACGCTCACCCCCGAGAGCGGATCCCCGTTCACAGCTGGTGGCGCCGGAACCGGAGCGGGGCTCGCGTCTCAGGGCGCGGTGCAGATATCACCGGACGGCCGGTTCCTGATCGCCGTAGATGCAGGCAGCGACCAGATCTCGGTGCTGCGGATCAGGCACAACGGCTCGCTCAGGCTGGTGCACCATGGCGTCGTCTCCTCGGGCGGTGCCCTGCCCGTCAGCCTGACGATCCACGATGACCTGCTGTACGTGGCCAACGCCGGGACCGGAGGCAGCAACTACACCGGCTTCCGGCTCCGCCCAAACGGCCGCCTGGAGCCGGTTCCCGGCTCGACCGTCACGCTGCCCGACAGCGCCCAGCCCGGCGACGTGCTGTTCAACCGCGACGGCGGCAAGCTCGCCGGGACACGCGTCGGCACCTCCCAGATCGACAGCTTCACCGTCGGCTCCGGCGGGCGGCTGACCCCCGCGCCAGGATCACCGTTCCCCGCCCAGGGCCTTGGCCCGTTCGGCAGCGAGTTCCGCCCGACCCGCCCAGATCAGCTCTTCGTGTCCAACGCCCACAACGGCGGCACCAGCGGCACGGTCTCGGCATTCCGTGACTCCGCCAACGGGACGCTGTCGTCGATCGGGTCCTCCCCGTTCGCCGATCTCCAGACGGCTCCGTGCTGGGTCGAGATCAGCCATAACGGCCGGTACCTGTTCACCGTGAACACCGGGTCCGGCACCATCTCCCGCTACTCGATCGCCCCCGGCGGCGCGCTGACGCTGCTCGGCAGCACGCCGGTCGGCGCCACCGGCGGCGTCGGCGCCGTCGACGCCCGCCTCAGCCCCGGCGGCCGCACCCTGTTCGTCGACGAGAGCAGGATCGGCGCCGTCGGCGCGTTCGCCGTCCACGGCGGCAGCCTGACCGAACTGGCCGGCTCCCCGACGTCGCTGCCCGCGGGCGCCGCACCCGCAGGCATCGTCGTCAACTAGCTCGCTCACTGGTGCAGGTGGCGGAGCCGGGGGCTGACGCCCCCGGCTCCGCCACCTGCTGCTCGATCCCGAGTTCGACTTCCGCGCTGGCCTGGAGACGCTGCGCGCAATCATGCGGGCGCGCCCGCTATAGCCAGATTCATGTCTGCTCCGACCACTTGTGCGGCTCGCCGCCGGTCATTGCGGCCCGCTGGCGGACGGCGGCGCCATGGGTGAGCGCGAAGATGAGGTGAACGCCTCATGACCGGCTCATCGCGCCGCGGTTAGCGTCGTGGCGCCAGAGCAGAAGACCCGGCTGAGGGAGATGAGACAGATGCCGAAGGCGTCCAGGCAGAGCGCCGCCAAGGTCGTCGACTATGGCCCGGCGGAGGACCGGACCGGGCAGGCTGACCGTCCGCTACGCCGATCACGAGGAGGCTATCAAGGCCGGCGACGCGTTCTACATGCCGCCTGGCCACGTGCCAGCGGGTGAGCCGGGCAGCGAGTTCGTCCAGTTCAGCCCCAGCGACGAGCTCCTTGTCTCGCAGGCGGCGATGGCCAGGAACATGCAGCAGATGCAGGCAGCCATGACCCTGGGCACCAGGTTCTTCGCCCTGACGTACGACCGCCAGATGGCCAAGACCGAGGAAGCCGGGCTGCGGGCAATGCGGGAGAGCCTGCTCGCCGGCGCCACTGCCTGCAGCGCAGGGTCGGCGAGTTCGCTCCGGCCACCAAGGTGCTGCGCGCGCCCGCGGAGGACCTGCCCTTCAATGACCACACCTTCGACACGGCGGTCTCGACGCTGGTCCTGTGCGGTGTCGACGATCAGCCGCGGGCGCTGCGGGAACTGCGGCGGGTGCTGCGGCCCGGCGGCCAGTTGCTGTTCATCGAGCATGTACGCTCCGAGGATCCCAGCCGGGCCCGCCTCCAGGACCGGATGAACTGGGTCAACCGGCTCGTCGTCTGCTGTGACTGCAACCGCCCGACGCTGGCTTCCATCCGGGAAGCGGGCTTCACCGTCACCCATCTCGAGCACACGGCGCTGCCGAAGGCCCCGAAATTCGTGAGCCCGGCCATCATGGGCGTCGCGATGGCGGATCCGGCTACGCCCTCGCCGGCGGCCATGCTCCTGGAAAGCGGCGGTCGCGGGCCTGAGCCCGCCGGCCGCTAGGCCGTGACCGCCGCCCCCAGGTCCCGGCCATCACCACCGGAAGGCCGCAGCGTGGGCCTGAGCGCTCTCGAAGGGGTCGAGACCGAACGATGACCTGACCGCGGTGGCCGCGGGCATCCGGTCCTGCGCCGGCCCGGGCACCAGCGCGATCTCGTACTCCATGACGCTGCCATCGCGGCGGACCAGGTCAGCGTCCATGTTCCGCAGCAGCCCGATGATGGCCTGGTTCTCCGCCGCGACCAGCGCCGTGAAGCGCCGGATGCCTGCCCGGCGGCCCAGGTCCGACAGCCGGGTCAGCAACTCGGTGCCCAGGCCGCGGCGGTGCCACTCGTCGATGACCGTGATGGCGACGTCGGCGGCGTGCGGGTCCTCAGCGGACCGGATGTAGCGGGCGATGCCCACGCCGCGCCCGTCGAGGCGGTTCAGCGCGCCGATCGCCTCGTGGTCGTGGTGGTCGACCTGGGTGAAGTAACGCAACTCGGCCGGCGACAGCTGGGGCTTACCGCTGAGGAACCGCATCCGGCGCGATTCGGGACTCAGCCGGGCGAAGCCGTCGGCCAGCAGCGGGGCGTCGCTGCTCTCCACCGGCCGGATCAGCACCCGCGACCCGTCGCGCAGCACTACCCGTTTTCCTTGTCCTGTCGTCCACCGTGGCCGCCTGGCCAGCCAGGTCGTGCCCAGGCCGGGCCGCAGCCAGCGGGCACCGGATGGGCGGGCCTGCCGACGGTCCAGCCTCGCCTGCCGCCGGGCCTGCCTGGCCTGGCTGGCCAGGTGGTCGGCTTGCGCCTGCGCCAGGAAGCTGCTGTGCCGCTCCCGCGCCAGCGCCGCGTGAATCTCCGGATGAGCCATCTGAGTGACTCCTTTCGAGGTTGCCGGTTCGCGGCGGTTGCCGCTGCGTCCAACCTGCTGCAGATCTGGCTGCCGGACATCGGGGGCCGCCACGGATCCTGCGGATTCAGTGCAGCATCCGTGGTCAGCACGGATGCCGCCAGCCCGTGCCGCCGCGCAAGGTTTCACTGTGGGCCCGTGGGAGGCCTGCACGCGAGGACGGGAGACCACCCATGACCACAATCGACGTGAACCCGAGGGCAATCGACGAAGCGAAGCTTGAGGCCTTCGTCGAGCAGGCGGTCACCGACATGAGCGCGGCCATCTCGGGGCTGCTGCTGTACATCGGGGATCGCCTGGGTCTCTACCAGGCGATGGCGGGCGCCGGGCCGATGACCTCAATGGCGCTGGCGGCCCGCACCGGCACCGCCGAGCGGTACGTCCGGGAGTGGCTCGGCAACCAGGCGGTCGGCGGCTACGTCCGTTATGACCCGGCGGATGGCACGTTCGAGCTGCCGCCGGAGCAGGCCATGGTGCTGGCCGACGTGGACAGCCCCGTTTTCCTCGGTGGCGCGTTCGAGAGCATCGCCTCCTGCTATGCCGATTACGACCTGTTCCTGAACGCCTTCCGCACCGGCGCGGGGCCGGCTGGGGCGAGCATGATGACCGGCTGTTCTCCGGCGTCTTGCGGCTGCTGCGGCCGGGCTACGCCGCGCATCTGGTCACCGAATGGCTTCCCGCGCTCAACGGGGTGGTTCAGAAACTGTGGTCGGGAGCGAACGTGGCCGACGTCGGCTGCGGCCTCGGCGCGTCTACGATCATCATGGCGGAGGCGTTCGAGCGGTCGGCCTTCGCGGGCTTCGACAGCCACGCGCCGTCCATCGACGCCGCCCGTCGGGCGGCTGCCGCGGCGGGCGTGGACCACCGGACGAGATTCGAGGTCGCGACCGCCAACCAGCTGCCCGATAACGGCTACGACCTGGTGTGCCTGTTCGACTGCCTGCACGACATGGGCGACCCGGTCGGGGCGGCCCGCCGGATCCGCCGGGTGCTGGCGCCGGACGGCACGCTCCTGCTGGTCGAGCCGCGGGCGGGGGAGCGGCTGGAGGACAACTTCAGCCTGGTCGGGCGCACGTATTACGGACTGTCCACGGTGATCCGCACGCCGGCGTCGCTGGCCCAAGAAGCCGACCGGGGCCTTGGCGCGCGGGCCGGCGAGCTCCGGCTGGACCGCGTGCTGCGCGACGCTGGGTTCACCCAGGTGCGGACGGCCACCACGACCCCGTTCAACCTCATCCTGGAGGCCAGGCCATAGATCGCCCGCAGTGCGGTCGCGGCCTAATGGGACCATGGTGATGAGGATGGTGGCCCGCCGCCAACCGTCCCCGTTTGCTTGAGACAAGTCTGGCCAAAGAGATCAAAGGGACGACCTCTCGCGGGCCTGGAGGGCTCCCGCCGCAGGTCAAATGCTGGGATCAGGGCCGTGAGAGGCAAGTGCCCGATCTGCTCGAAACCAGCTCTGGTGGTGATAGCGTCCGCGATACTGCTGCAATGCACGCGATCTCCACGGTTCCGGCGCGCCGGAACGGGGCTGGACGCCAGGGCTGGCAACGGGCGGTCGCTGGGGTGTACTACGGCGGCCTAGTTGTCCTTCTGGCCTTGATCATCACCAAGACACTCCCCCACGTGATCCCAGGCAAGGCCGGGAAGCATATCGCGCAAGACAGTGAGGGCTGGGTCCTGGCGTTGCTGCTACCGCTGTGGATCGAGTATGCAAGGCCCCGGCTGGCCGGGCGGCGGACCGAGTGGGTTGCCACTACGGCCGTGGCGCTGCTGATGTTCGCGGTGCTGCTGCTGCTGTACAACTCCCACAGCATTATCGGCAGCGTGAAGACGCTGAACGAGACGTTCTTTGCCCTCATCTTCCTGATTCCCTACGTCCAGCCGATTCGCAGACCGCCGCAGTACGTGGCGTGGGGGTGCGCGCTGGCCGTGCTCGTCTTGCTGCTCGTGATCGACCACACATCACTGATGGGGCTCGTCACCAACCTCGCCGAAGGTGTCGTGATGATGATCATCGCGCCGATTGCCTTCGATGTCACTGACCGCGGCATCCTGCAGCCTGACCGGCCCAGTCCCCTGCGGTTGCGGCAGGCGTGGTGGGTGCTTCTCCTTATCTTGCCGGTGCTGTTCATCCTGGTGCGGCATGCGCATGTCGGCGGGCCGGCCGGGGCGGCCGACTACTATGCGACCCGGGCTCAGGAGGCGTTCGCCGGCATGTTGCTGCTAGAGCTTTATTTCGCTGTCCGCCGGTCGCGCTGGCTGAATCCCGGCGGCGAGGCGCCTGCGGGCTAGGTCAGGACAGCTACGGCGGCATAGCTGCTCAATGGGACTAGCGACCAAGCATCGCTAGTCCCGCACGTTCCGCCTCATCGTGGCGGCCAGGTCATGGCGGTGGCGCCCATCGCGGCGAGCACGGATTCCCCCCGGGTTCGCTGCGCCCCGCCGGTCATCACCAGCGTGCGGGCCCACTGGTACCGGCACCCGGCGGCCTCCAGCGCGACGGCCGCCGGGACCAGCCCGTCGCCGTTTCCGGCCAGGGCCGCGGCCCGGTCCACGATCGCGGCGGCGATCGGGTTGTCCCGCGTCATCAGGCGGGCCCGGCGGATGCGGTCGGCTGCACCGGCGTGCCCGGCGAGCACGGCTGCCTCGGCCCACAGCGCCGCGTACCAGGGCCGCCACATGCCGTTGGACCAGGACCGGAACTCCTCCGGCGGCGTATCAAGCACCTGCAGGGCCGCGTCGGCGCGGCCCCGGTGCAGCAGCAGCAGGGCGTCGAAGAAGTCGCCGAAGCGCAGGGCAGACAGCGGGCGTCCCGGGGTCGCGACGGCGTCCACGATGTCCAGCCACGCGGTCCTGGCCTGGTCGTCCCCGCGCAGCCCGTGCACGGTCGCCGCCGCGTAAGCGCCCCGGCTGAGGTTGCCGGCCCGCGGCTGCCCGGCCTGCTCCCAGCCCTCACGGAACCGCTCCGCGAGGGTGACCGCCTCGTCCAGGTCACCGGTTACCGCCGCCACCACGATCAGCCGGGCGGTGGCCAGGTGACCCTCCTCGCGGTGGAACGGCAGGTCCCTGACGCATTCGGCCAGCTGCCGGGCGGTCCGCAGGTCACCAGCAGCCAGGGTGCACTCGGTGGCCATGCTGAACGCATCCGAGAACTCGATCCCCGATGCGGGCGTGGCCTGCAGTGGCGCCACCACCTCGATGCGCCGCAGTGCGCTGCCAGCCGCCGCCTGGACCTCGCCCTTGGTCAGCTGGATGGAGGTGAGCTGATCGAGCGCGGCGCTGACGCCCAGCGGGTCGTCGGCCTGGCGGGCCAGGGCCATGGCACGCATGACGAGTTCCATGGTGGCCGGATCGACCTCGGCGCGGTTGAAGGCCTCGGCGGTGAGCAGCCGGGCTTCGGCTGCCAGGTCGCTGACGGCCAGCCCGCGGGCCTCCGCGAGCAGCGCATCGGCCGCACCGGCGGGCGACTGGGTGGACATCAGCCCGGGTCCGCGGTTGATCAGCTCGGCGGCCCGGGCCAGGTCTATGGCGGCGGCGGCCAGATCGCCCGCGCGGAGCGCGGCGTCGGCCGCGGCCCGGCGCAGCCGCAGCGATTCAACGCCGAAATGCCGGGCTTCCGCGGCGCCCGCCGCGCTGTGCAGGGCCGTTGCCGCCGCTAGGTCGTCGTCGGCCAGCCCGGCTGCCTCTTCGAACCGCGCCTGCGACTCGCCCGGCATGCCGCGGGCGAACGTCAGCCCGGCCAGCGTGACCGCCAGCCGGTACGCCTCTGCGCGATGCGGGGCGCGGCTCGCCGCCCAGCCCAGCGCGCTGCGCAGATCGTCGGCGACCTGATCGAAGGCTAGCCGCCAGCCGCCGATCCCGGCGCCGGGATCCAGCTCGAGGGCGGCGCCGGCCTCCAGGCACCAGCTCAGGTGCCGGATATGGGCCTGCGTGAACTCGCCCGCCTCGGCCAGCCGTCCGGTGCCGTACTGCCGGATGACCTCCGGGGCGCGGTAGCGGGTCCCGGACGGGCCGGGGACCGCGGTCAGCAGGCTCTGGTCGACCAGCCCGGCCAGGATGCTCGCGACCGCGCCCCCCGCGACCGCGCCTCCCGCGCCCGCTGCGACCGCGCCCCCCGCGCCCGTGCCCCCCGCGCCCGCACCCCCCGCGACGGGCGGCCAGCCGGACAGCACGGCCGCCGCGGCGTCCGCGGTGAACGGGGCGGCGAACACGCAGATGCGGCGCAGGACCGCCTGGTCAGCCTCGTCCAGCAAGGCGTAACTCCAGTCGAGCGTGGAGCGCAGCGAGCGGTGCCGCTCCTCGATCCGCCGGCCCCCGGTGAGCAGCTGGAGCCGGTCGGCCAGCCCGGCCTCGATCCCGTCCAGGCCGAGCGACGGGACACGGGCGGCGGTCAGCTCGATGGCCAGCGCCAGGCCGTCGAGCGCGCGGCAGATCGCGCTAACCCGCTCGGCGTCGTCGGGGGTGAGCGCGCTCCCGGCGGCCGCCGCGCGCTCGAGGAAGAGCCCGGCCGCGTCACCGGGACCGTCGTCGCCCGCGTCCAGGGACAGCCCGGGCACCAGCAACACCCGCTCGAACGGCACCATCAGCCGGGCCCGGCTGGTGGCCAGGACCGACAGCCGCGGGCAGTCCTGCAGCAGCCGCTCCAGCAGGAGCACCACGCCGTCCAGCAGGTGCTCGCAGTTGTCCAGCACCAGCAGCGTCTGGCGGGACTCCAGCCAGTGCTGGACGGTTTCTTCGGCCGAACGGGCCTGGTGCTCGCCCAGGCCCAGCGCGGCCGCGATCGCCGGCGCGATCATCGACGGGTCGGTGACCGGCACCAGGTCGATGAACCAGGCGCCGTCGGCGTACCGGCCGGCCGCCTCCGCGGCGACGCTCAGCGCCAGGCGGGTCTTCCCGACCCCGCCCGGCCCGACCGCCGTGACCAGACGGTGCGCGTCAAGCGCCCGAGTCAGGGCGGCCCGTTCGGCGGCCCGCCCGACGAACGACGTCAGCGGTGAGGGCAGCGACGCGGTGACCGCGACGGGCGCTCCGGGGTCCGGCGAGGACGCGCCCGCAAGCCGGAGGGTGCCCGCGACGCCCGCCAGGGCCCGCCGGTCGTCTACCTGGAGCTTGCGCAGCAGCGAGGAGACGTGGCTCTCGACCGTGCGGATGGAGATGAACAGCCGGGCCGCGATCTCGGCGTTCGTGAGGTGCTCGGTCAGCGCGGCCAGCACCTCGGCCTCGCGGGCCGACACGCCGATCTCGGACGGCACCCACCTGGTACCCGTCAAAAGATTGTGCATTGCGTGCTGGCCCCGCGCCGTCGCTGGCGCGAGCGCGGCTACCCCTCCTGTCTTAACTGACCACGGCTCAGCCCGCGAAGAGGTTCACGAATTGTGAAATCAGGGGCGGACGGCCCCGGGCAGGCCGTCAGGCCGCGGCTATCGTCGGGGCGCTGAGCAGGTGGTCGCCGTGCTCCAGTTCGGTGAGCACGAACTCGGCCACGTCGGCCCGGCTGACTGAGTTCCTGATGCTGATCCGCAGCCGCGGCTCGGCCCGCAGCCGCCCGGTGCGCGGCCCGTTGGTCAGCCGCGCGGGCCGGATGATCGTCCAGTCCAGGTCGCTGGCGGTGACCAGGGCCTCCTCGCGTTCCTTGTCGGCGAACTCGGCCCGCAGCCGCAACGGCACGAAGATGCGCTCGAACACGAAACCGGACCGGCCCCGGCTGTCGCCCACGCCGTGGCTGGAGATCCAGATCAGCCGGCTCACCGGGGCGGCCTTCATCGCCTCGATGATGTGCGACGCTCCCGGGTGCAGGTCGCGGCCTTCCGGTGATGGACTGCTGTGTCCCAGCGCGCTGATCACGGCATCATGGCCGGGCACGGCCGCCGCTACGGCGCGGGCGTCGAGCACGTCGCCGGCCGTCTCTCGCAGGCCTGGATGGGGGTCCAGCCGCCCGGAGGTGCGGACGAAGGCCGTGACCTGGTGCCCGGCGGACAGGGCGCGGTCGACGATCTGGCGCCCCAGCGGTCCGGTGGCACCGAAAACCAGAATCTTCATGACGGTTTCTCCTCAGCCGATCGCGAATCCGGCGCAGGTGAGCACGAACCCGGCCAGCAGCAGCCAGGACCGCAGTCCCTGGAAGAACTCCCACCGGTCGCGGACCTGCTTCCAGTTCTCGGGCGGGTGCTGGGCGTCCCAGCGGCCGGTGGCCAGGTTGACCGGGACGTTGAAGATCACGGTCGAGGTCAGTGCGGCGATGTAGGCAGCCGCTGCCGCCCATCGCCATCCGGACGGGCCGCCCGGCCCGCCCGCGGCGATCGCGTTGGCCACGCCCAGCACGACGGTGGCCGTCATCAAGACCGGCATCACGCGGCCGAACGTCCGCAGCAGCCCCTGCTCGACCTGGATGTGGTAGCCCGCCGGGAGCCGGCGGATCACCGGATGGACGAACGCGTACGAGCCGAACTCGGCGCAGGCGGTGAAGCCGCCGACCGCGAGGGTGGCAAATCCCAGGACGTTCACGGCGCATCTCCTTACCGTCGGAGCCTGCGGGCTGGGTGCATGGCCTCATGAAAGCCCAGCGCCGCGGAAGCTGGCCAGGACGATCGATGATCGTTCTCATTTCCGCAGGCTGGGGCGGCGGGACCGTTAACTGGCCCGGGTGCCCGGGCGCTGCTACCTTCGGCGGCATGACCGTCGGCAGCGATCCGGGTCCACCTCGCCCGCGCAATCCCCGCGGCGCCGGCGACCGGCTGCACGACGAGCTGATCGAGGCCGCGGTGCGGGTCCTGGCCGCCCACGGTGACACCGAACGCCTGTCGATCCGGGCCGTCGCGGCCGAAGCGCAGGTCACGCCGCCGGCGGTCTACCGTCATTTCCCGGACCGGCGGGCGCTGGTCAGGACGGCCGTGGAGACCTGCTTCGAGCGCTTTGAGATCCGGCTCGCCCAGGCCGAGCAGGGGGCGGTCGGGCCGTTCGATGCGCTGCGCCGCCGCTGCCGCGCCTACGCCGGCTTCGGCGCGGCCGAGCCGCATCTGTACCGGGTGATGTTCGGCGCCTGGTCGGCCGGGCCCAAGGCGCTGGGTACCTACGGCCGGCGCCCGCACCCCGGCGCGGGCGCGTTCACCGCGCTGATTGCCTCGATCCAGCGCTGCCTCGACGCGGGCGCGCAAACCCGCCGGGCCAGCCCGTTCCTGGCGTTCCAGCTCTGGTCGCTGCTGCACGGCATGACTGATCTGCGCGCCACCAAGCCGGAACTGCCCTGGCCAGGCTCGGATGAGATGATCGACAACTTCCTGGTGTGCCTGGGGCTGCGCGCCCCCCGCCAGCCCGGGCCGTGACGAGCCGCAGCGCGCGCCGCTAGCCGGCCGGCAGCCCGCGGACGCCGAGCTCGTCGGCGCGGGCCAGCATCTCGGCGGGGTCGGCGTAGACCCGGAACGCGCCGGCCCGCTCCAGCTCCTCGCGGCCGTAGCCGCCGGACATCAGGCCGATGCCGAGCGACCCGGCCCGCCGGGCGGCGAGCAGGTCCCAGACGCTGTCCCCGACCACCATGGCGTGCTCCGGCTCGACGCCGAGCAGCGCGGCGGCGGCCAGGAACAGGTCCGGGTCCGGCTTGGCGTGCCGGACCATGTCCCTGGTGACCATCGGCGTATCGTCGGGCAGCCCCAGCATCGGCAGCGCATGCTTCGCGACAAGCTGGCGGCCGCTGGTGGCGATGGCCCACGGCACCCCGCGCTCGGTCAGCGCTTCCAGCAGCTCGGCGGCTCCGGGCAGCGGCCGGACCGTGTCGATCTGGGCCAGGTACCCGACGCTGTGGGCCCGCTGGACCGCCTCGATCTCGGCTTCCGAGAGCGTGCGGCCGGTCTCGCGCAGCAGCGCCGATATGAACAGCCCGCCGCTCATCCCGATCCGCCGGTGGATCCGCCACACCGACAGGTCGATGTCCACACTGGCCAGGGCTTCCCGCCAGGCGATCACGTTCTGGTAGACGCTGTCGATCAACGTGCCGTCCAGATCGAACAAGAACGCGGGCACCGGCGGCTCGCGGTAGTTCACCAGTCCAGTCACGAGCACAACCCTAGGCCGCGGTGATCACCCGCACCCCGCCCAGGCGGGCAGTTGCCAGGAAGACCAGGACATTTAACGGGTAGCCGGAGCCAGTGCCGCAGCTCTACCGGCTCGGACGCTGGTTCGGAAAGAACCAAGCTGATCAAACTGCGCGGGATCAAGTCCTCGCGATGTACGCGGTGCCGGCCCCGACTGGACCAGGACCTGCGCGGTCGCCGTGTACTGCTTGGCCTCGGTGACCGACAGGGCCAGGCTGATGCCTAAGCCCGCCACGGCGAGCCCGGTCACCCACCATTTCCGCCGCCGCACCAGCAGGACGTAGCCGCGGAGAGTTGGCTCGGTCCCGAGCTCGCCTGTCATGCTTTACCCCCGACGTCGCGACGATGATGAGCAAGCAGTGAGTGTACTAGTGATTACTCTGAGTAAATGACCGTTCCTGACCACGGCGTTACCGTGAACGGGCCGTTACTACTGCGCCCTTCCACCACATGACCGATGTCCTCGTGCTCTGCGCGGCCAACATGTGCCGCTCGCCGATGGCCGCCGCGCTGCTGGCCCGCGAGCTAGCCAGCCGGCCGGCGCGCGTGACCGTGCGCTCGGCCGGGTTCTTGACCGAGGGCGAGCCGCCCGCCCCGCTGGCCGTCGCGGCCCTGGCCGGTCACGGCGTCGACATCTCCGCCCACCGCAGCCGGCTGGTCCGCCCGGCCGACCTGGACGCCGCCGGGCTGGTGCTGGCCATGGCCCGCGCCCAGCTGCGCGCGGCGGTCGTGCTGGAGCCGGGGGTGTGGCCGCGGGCCTTCACCCTCAGGGAACTGGTGCGGCGGGGCGAGCAGGCCGGGCCGCGGCCGGCCGGCCTGAGCCTGGATGACTGGCTGGCCGCCGCTCAGCAGGGCCGGGACCGCGCGGCGCTGCTCGGCGACAGCGCCGACGATGACGTGGCCGACCCGATCGGCGGCCCGCCGGACGCCTTCGCGCAGACCGCCGGCCTGCTCGCCATGCTGACCGGCCGGCTCGCGCGCTTGTGCTGGCCCGGGCCCGGGCCGGCCGCCGGACCGAGTCCAGCGCCAGCCGGGGCACCCGGCGAGGCCTAGGGCCCTGGCCCGGGCGACCGGCCGGATGGATAATGGACCGCATGTCTATCCGGTCGATCGCGGAGTACCTGACTGATCATCCGTTCTTCGCCGGCCTGGACGACGCCTCGATCCAGCAGCTGGCCGGGTGCGCGCGCAACCAGCACCTCAAGGCCGGTGAGTACCTGTTCCGCGACGGCGGACCCGCCGATCACTTCTACGTGATCATGTACGGCCGGATCGCCCTGGAGCTGTTCACCGCCAACACCGGACCGCACATCCTGGACTCGGCCGGCGAGGGGGAGGTGCTGGACTGGCCGTGGCTGATCCCGCCGTACCGGTGGCTGTTCGACGCCCGGGCCGTCGAGCCCACCCGGGTGATATCGCTGGAGTCGGCCTGCCTGCGCGGGAAGTGCGACGACGACCCGCGGCTGGGCTATGAGTTCGTGCAGCGGGTGGCGCAGGACATGTCGCACCGCCTGGTGGCCACCCGGGTGCGGCTGCTCGACCTGTACGGCTCCCCGCAGGCGGACGTCGGCTGACCGGCCCGCTCACCGGCCCCGCTCACGGGCCCCGCTAGGGCACCAAGACGATCTTGCCGAGCGTGTGCCGCTGTTCCAGCTGCGCATACGCCTCCCGCACCTGATCCAGCGGGTAGGTCCTGGCGATCGGCACCACCAGCTCGCCGCGGGCCGCCAGGTCCGCCAGCTCGGACAGCACCGCGGCCGGGTTCTCGAC
Source organism: uncultured Actinomycetota bacterium (assembly GCA_963775745.1). Taxonomy (GTDB): domain Bacteria; phylum Actinomycetota; class Actinomycetes; order Streptosporangiales; family Streptosporangiaceae; genus DATBGO01. The sequence continues at coordinate 68,188 of CAVZKE010000005.1, read as the reverse complement.
GGTGGCCAGGCCCGCTATCTTGGCGCCCGCGCGCTGACCGGCCGCCCAGTCGATGATCGTGTCGATCCGCTCCCTGGGCACGGCCAGCTCCACGGCCAGGTCCACGTAGCCGCCGCCGAAGCAGTCGATGAACGCGCTGATGCCGGCCGGCGCGGCGGCCCGCAGCCGCTCCGCCAGCCCGTCACCGTAGCTGACCGGCGTGACGCCGACGGACCTGAGCCAGTCGGCGCTGGCCGGTCCCGCGACGCCGAGCACGCTGGCCCCGGCGCGCCGCGCGAGCTGCACGGCGATCGAGCCGACGCCGCCCGCGGCCGCGGAGACCGCCACCGTGTCGCCGGCCCCGCCGCCGACCGCGCGCATCGTCGCCCACGCGGTGACGCCTGCCACGTACAGCGAACCGGCGACCCCCCAGGGCAGCCCGGTCGGCTTGGGGACCAGCTGGTCCGCCGGGACGCTCACGGCCTCGGCATGGCTGCCCCGCTGGTCGGTCCACCCGATGACCTCATCGCCCACCGCGACCGACGTGACCCCGTCCCCGACCTCGGTGACGATCCCGGCGAAGTCGCTGCCCTCGCCCTCTGGGAAGTGCGCGGGCCATCGCTCATGCATCAGGCCCTTCCTGATCGACGCCTCGCCCGGGTTGACGGCGGCCGCCTTCACCTGCACGACCACCCGCCCGGCGGTGGCCCGGAGCCTGGGCACTGCCACCACCTGCAGCACATCAATGTCGCCGTACCGCTCGAATCGCACCGCTCGCATCGTGTCGGCCATGGCGGCTGTAACCACAGGCCCGCCCGTAACATTTCTCCCACACGCGTAGTGATGACGCGCCGGCGCGACGCGCTGGCCGGCTTGAACGCCGCCGGCCAGCCTGCGCGCCGTGCCGGCGGTCAGGGCGCCGTGCTGGCGGCGTTCAGGCCGGCCCAGAAATCCTCGATCGGCGGCGGCGGCACCGGAGAGGTGGCCTGGCGCTGGGTGAACAGGATCCCGGTGACACCGCTGTGCAGGCTGGAGCGCCAGGTGGTGCCGCTGCCGCCGTCCCAGCCGATGCCGCACGGGAGCGGCTGGTCCTCCGATCCTGCGGCGGGCACCGTCAGGCCAAGGCCCCACCCGCCGTTCTCGCCGAGGAACAGCGCGCAGGCGCGGCGCTGAGCCTGCGTGAGCCGGTCGGTCGTCATCAGGGCGACCGTGGCCGGCGACAGAATGCGTGCCCCGCGCCCGGTGCCCCCGGCCAGCAGCATCGAGACGAACGACCAGTAGTCGTCAATGGTCGACACCAGCCAGCCGTTCGCATTGGGGAACGACGGCGGCGTGCTCCACCAGCTGCTCGCGGGATCGTCGAGGACCGTGAGCGCCCCGGTATCGGGATCGGACAGGTAAGGGCTCGCAGGGGATTAAGCCGTAGCTTCACGTTCTGGCTGTCATTGTTGTGGTATGCGAGCCGAGGAGGGGTTTGAGGAGTCGCTGGCGGCGAAGTTCCAGGTGCTGTTCCCGCATCTGGACGAGCGGCAGCGGCGTCTGCTGATGGGAGCCGAGGCCCGGGTGCTGGGCCATGGCGGGATCCGGCTGGTGGCCCGGGCCGCGGGCGTGCGGGAGGCGACGGTGGCGCTGGGCGTGACCGAGCTGGACTCCGGTGCGGAGCCGCTGGGCCGGGCGCGCCGGCCGGGCGGGGGCCGCAAGCGGGTGGCCGAGGTGGACCCGGGGCTGCGGCCCGCATTACTGGCCCTGGTCGAGCCGGGTACCCGGGGTGATCCGATGTCGCCGCTGCGGTGGACGACGAAGTCGACCCGCAAGCTGGCCGGCGAGCTGACCCGGCAGGGGCACCGGGTATCGGCGGACACGGTGGGCGATGTGCTGCGGGAGGAGGGCTTCAGCCTGCAGGGCAACGCCAAGACCATCGAGGGCCGCCGGCACCCGGACCGGGATGCCCAGTTCCGGTACATCGGCGGCCAGGTGGCCGGGCACCTGGCCGCCGATGTACCGGTGATCAGCGTCGATGCGAAGAAGAAGGAGAAGGTCGGCAACTTCGCCGGTAACGGAGCGGAGTGGGAGCCCGAAGGCCGTCCGGTCCAGGTGCGCGATCACGACTTCCCTGATAAGGAACTCGGCAAGGCGGTCCCGTACGGGATCTACGACGTGGCCGCGAACACCGGCTGGGTGAACGTGGGCACCGACGGCGACACCGCGGCGTTCGCGGTGGAGTCGATCCGCCGCTGGTGGCAGGCAGTGGGCTCGCCCGCCTACCCGGACGCCACCCGGCTGCTGATCACCGCCGACGCCGGGGGATCCAACGGTTACCGCACCCGGGCCTGGAAGGCCGGGCTCGCGGCGCTGGCCGCCGAGACCGGGCTGGACATCACGGTGTGCCACTTCCCGCCGGGCACCTCCAAGTGGAACAGGATCGAGCACCGGCTGTTCAGCCACATCTCGATGAACTGGCGGGGCCGGCCGCTGACCAGCCACGAAGTCATCGTCGAGACCATCGCCGCGACCACCACCCGCACCGGCCTGACCGTCCGCGCGCAGCTCGACACCGGCTCCTACCCGGCCGGCATCAAAATCAGCGACCAGCAGATGGCCGCCCTGCCGATCACCCGCCATGACTTCCACGGCGACTGGAACTATTGCCTGCACCCGCGACCCGGCGACACCGCCGGGCAGGCCGGCGACGCATCACACGCAGGCCATACCCGGTGGGACCGCACCGCCCTGGCCGACCCCGCGCTCACCGGGCTGTCCCGCCAGGCCCTGGACGACCTGGCCGCCGGACTGGCCGCGGCACGGAGCGCGCAGCGGGAACAGGGCCTGTACGAACGGCGGGGCGGGCAACGGCGCCGGGCACCAGGAGCCGGCAGCCGCCCCCAGCTGACCCTCGCCGACCGGGTCCTGGCGACCCTCCTCCACCTGCACCTGTCAATCTCCTGCCCGCTGCTGGCCCAGCTGCTCGGCGTCAACCGCACCACGATCAGCCGGGCGATCCGCGACACCCTGCCACTGCTGGACCAGCACCCATCTGCCATCCCGGAACCAGCAACCGCCCGGATCCACACCCTGGCAGACCTCCGCGCATACGCGGCCAAGGCCACAGCCCCGGCACCAGAAATCAAATCAGCGTGTTAATCATCTGCGAGCCCTAAAAGGTCGTGAGCCGGTCCAGTTTCGCGGCCGGGACACTGAACCTGGTGTCGGTCATCCTGAGCGGCTCGAAGATGCGCTGGCGCAGCACCGTCTCCAGGTCGCTGCCGCAGGCCCGCGCGAGCAGGACCCCGAGCACACTTGCCGAGGTGTTGTAGAGCCACTGCTCGCCCGGCTGGTACATCAGCGGCAGGGACCCGAGGGCGCCGATCCAGCTGTCGGCGTCATGGGCCACCGGAGGCCACGGCGGGCCGCCGATGCTCTGCAGCCCCAGCTCGGCCTCGGCCCGCTGGATCGGGTAGCTGCCGGGCGGCGCCATCACCGAGCCGAAGCCGAACCGATAGCTGAGCAGGTCCTCGGGGGTGATCGGCCGGCCGGCCGGGACCGTATCGTCGAGGTCGGCGTCGATGGCCCGCAGCACCTGGCGCCCGGCCAGTTCCGGCAGCAGGTCATCGACCGGCTCGTCCAGGTGCAGTACGCCCTCTTCGACCAGCGACATCGTAGCCACCGCGGTGATGGGCTTGGTGAGCGAGGCGATCCGGAAGATGGCGTCCCGAGCCAGCGGCGTGGCGCTGTCGGACGACGGCGTGCCGAAGGTGTCGATGTGCACGTCGTCGCCCGCGGCCACCAGGGTGACCAGCGCCGGCAGGCGGTCAGGCGTGACATGCGCGGCCATCGCGTCATGCAGGCGCGTCAGGCCGTCCCCGGACAGCCGGCGGGCGGCGGGTTTCCTGGCGGCAGGCTCGTTGGCGGTCAGTTCCTGGCTCCCGGTTCGTGTCATGTGGGGCAGACGTCACGTCTGGCGGAAAGTCATCGGGGACCCAGCCGCCGGTCCGCCTGGCTCTGCCCACCGTAACGACTGGTGCGAACGACGTAGGAGCCCTTCCCCGATCCTCACCCTGATCAGGCTGCGCGGCGGCCTGGAACGGTTCGTTTCCTCCTCGGCGGCAACGACGGCGAGCAACTCTTCGGCCCATGACCGGCTGTCTGGCTGCCGCTGATTTTGAGGAGTAGCGTCCCCACCAGGAGTAAGCAGGTGTGGCCGATGACGAAGATGACACCTGAGCAGGAAGCCGCATACGCCCTGGACTTCGGGCTCGCCCGGAGCGGCCTGCCGGAAGATGCGCAACTGGCCTATGACCGCCTGCGGGAACAGCGGACCCGCGCCGGAACCCCGCCACCCCCGGAACCCGCCAGCGGCCACGTCACCATGCCGCGGTGGGTATCCACGTCAGGTGCCCGGCTGGTGGCCGCGCCTGCCACGCCGCGCGCCCTGACGTCGCGCCGAGCATGACAAGGATCACTGCCGCCGCACTGTAATCACTCGGCTGGGAATGTCGTCCGACCGAGGGGTTCAGCTGGTCTTGGGGATCTCGACAGAGACGTTGGTGGCCTTGACGGCGGCGACCGCGAGCATTCCCGGTTCCAGGCCGAGCTCGTCCGCGGCCTCGCGGCTGAGCAGCGACACGAACCGGTGCGGCCCGGCCTGGATCTCGACCTGTGCCATCACGGTGTCGCGGACAACGCGGCTGATCAGGCCGCTGAACCTGTTCCGCACCGAATGCGCCATGACCACCCGGCGCTCACCGTGGCCGGCCGACTCGGCCAGATCCTGGGCCAGCCTGGCAAGCGCCACTCCATCCACAGCCAGCCGTCCAGCGGCATCGGTGATCGTTTCGATCCGGCCGCCATCTGCCCAGCGGCGCAAGGTGTCCGTGCTGACCCCGAGGAGGTCAGCGGCCTCCTTGATCCGGAACGTCGGCATCCTGGGACTCTAACGCATATGCGGCCGCACGCCTGCTCAGCCCGGCTGCGCTCCGATCAGGCCAGCATTTCCACCGAGCCCGCGCGGGAAAGGTCGTAGCCGCCCAGCGCGCTGATCGCTGACTGTGCGTGCGGGTCTCGCAGGGCGGCGATGAGAGGCTCGGCTGCTGGCAGGGCGTCGCCGCTGAGGACGATGTCGAAGTCTTCCCACAAGACCGGGACGAAGCCGAGGTCGAGGGCGGTGGCGGCGGCGCGGACCCCCAGTCCGGCGTCGGAGTCGCCGGAGGCGACCGCCATGGCCACCTCCAGATGCGATCCTGCCTCAGGCCCGGTCACCGAAGCGGGCGCGATTCCTGCTTCAGTGAGCAGCCGGTCGAGCAGCACGCGGGTGCCCGCGCCGAACTGGCGGCGGGCGATCCGCAGGGCACGTAGGTCACCGGGGCCGCTGATGTGATCGGGGTTGCCTGCTGGAGTCAGCAGGCCTTGCTCGCGCCGCCACAGGTGAATGATCGCCGGGCGCCTGCCGCGCAGGAGCGCGCGGGCGAACGGGCTGTTGTGAGTGCCGCAGCGGTGGCGCAGATGGATCGCCGCGGCGTCGGCGGTGCCGCGCCAGATCCTGGTCAGCCCGTGGAAGCTGCCCCGGGTTCCGACGGTGACAACGGAGGTTCCGGTCTGGCGTAGCACGATGTCCAGGCCGGGGTCATCGCTGCCCGCCAGCCGGAGCGCCGGATGACCGCTGAGCAGCAGCCGGGCCGCGACATCGCCTCCGGCTGCGACCCGGGACCGGCGGCGGTCCGCGACGTCGATCACGCCTGCCTCGGCCAGGTGGCGGTAGGCACGGCCGATCGTCGAGCCCGCTGTCTTGTACCGGTTCGCGGCGTCGCGGATGCTGGGCAGCTCGTCCCCGGGCCCGAGTACCCCGGATTCGATGTCGCTGGCGATCTCGTTGCTGACCTGCAGATACCTGGCCATGGCCGGACTCTACCGGCGCAGCCAGGCGCAGGCGGCACATTGTGCATTGCGTGCCGCGAGTGTGGGCGCGCGTGAGCGGGTGCCGCTGTTAGGCTCTGCCCCGTTCTGTAGTAATACAGAAGGGGGCAGAGGTGGGCCGCAAACTCCGCAGCGGAGGGCTTGCCGCAGCCGCCATCCTGATCCTGATCCTGACCGTGGCCGCCGCCTGCAGCAGCGCAAGCTCCGGCAGCAGCGCAAGCTCAGGCAGTAGTGCGAGTCCGGCGACGTCGGCGGCGCATGGCACGCTGATCGTGTTTGGCGCCGGGACGCTGTCCACCCCGTTCACGGCGGAGATAGCGGCGTTCGAGAAGGCGAACCCCGGCGTGACCGTCCATTCGCAGTTCGGCGCGAGCGGTGACATGGTCAAGAACATCACCCAGCTCCACCAGCCCGCCGACGTGCTTGGCGTGGCGGACTACTCGCTGATCCCCAAGCTGATGTTCACCGGCGCCACGCCCGCCGCGACCTGGTATCTGGGGTTTGTCTCCAACCAGATCACCTTCGCCTACACCAGCCATAGCAAGGGCGCCAGCGGTCTCACCGCGTCGAATTGGTACAAGGTGCTGGCTCAGCCCGGTGTGCACATCGGCCGCTCCAACCCAGCCGCGGACCCGTCGGGCTACCAGACCCTGCAGATGCTCCAGCTGGCCAACGGCTACTACCACCAGCCGAACCTGTCCGCCTCGGTGCTGAAGAACTCCCCTGATTCCAGCGTCGCCGAGACCGAGACCTCGCTCATCGCCGCCCTGCAGTCGGGGCAGATCGACTACCTGGCCATCTACAAGTCGACCGCGCTGGAGGGGCACCTGAAATACATCCCGCTCCCGGCGCAGATCAACCTGTCCGACCCCGCCATGGCCGCCGGCTACGCCAAGGTCTCCATCCACGCCGGCTCGTTGGGGACGCTGACCGCCAAGCCGATCATCTACGGGCTGACCATCCCGGCCAGCGCGCCCGACGCGGCGCTGGGCCAGAAGTTCGTCAGCTTCGTGCTCAGCCCGGCCGGCCAGGCGATCATGCGCGACAACGGGTTCGTGGTCATCTCACCCGCACAGGCCAACCCCCAGAACAAGATCCCCGCGCCACTGCAGCCGCTCACCACCCAGTGGCCTTCATCGGGCGGATGAGACGGTGACGGGCAGGCCCGGCCGCAGGCCACCAGGACCGGGCGGCCAGGCCGGCCGCGCGGCGGCACAATGACCCCGTGACAACGACACAACCGAGGCGGCCCCCCCGCAGCTGGCCGGCGGGCTGGTTCGGCGTGATCACCTGGCTGCTCGGCGGCCTGCTGCTCGCGTTCATCGTGCTGCCGATCATCCGGCTGGTGACGACCTCGTCGGCGGCCAGCCTGCGGCACGCCGCCGACACGGCCGCGATCCGGGACGCGACGCTGCTGAGCCTGCAGGCAGCGGCGATCACGGCCGGGATCGCGACGCTGTTCGGGGTGCCGCTGGCTTACATCCTGGCCCGGGGAAGCTTCCGGGGCCGGGGGGTGATCCAGTCCGTGGTTGACCTGCCGCTGGTTGTGCCGCACACGGTCGCCGGGATCGCGCTGCTGTTCCTGCTCGGCCGGACCGGATGGGTCGGCGGCCCGGCGACCCACCTGGGGGTGTCGTTCTACGGGTCCCAGTGGGGCATCGTGGCCGCGATGCTGTTCGTCAGCGTGCCGTTTGCTGTCAACAGCGCCCGGATCGCGTTCGAGGCCATCGATCCCAGGCTGGAGCGGGCCGCGCGGAGCCTGGGCGCCACCCCGTGGCACGCCTTCCGGCGGGTCACGCTGCCGCTCGGGATACGCGGGGTGCTGACCGGCGCAGTGCTTGTCTACGCGCGCTCGATCAGCGAGTTCGGCGCCGTGGTGATCATCGCCTACTACCCGGCCACCGCCCCGGTCGAGATCTACAACCTGTTCCTGCAGTCCGGTCTCACCCAGTCAGCGTCGGCCGCCGTGGTGCTGCTGATCGTCACGCTGGCCACCTTCCTGGTCTTGCGGACCCTAGCCACGGGCCGGCTGCTCGCCCGGGTCGATCGTGCCTACCGCTGACCCCGGGCTCAGCATCAGCGGGCTGAGCGCCCAGGCCGGCTCCTTCACCCTCGGCCCGGTCAGTCTCGACATCCCGCCCGACCGGGTACTGGTCGTGCTCGGGCCATCAGGCGCCGGAAAGACGATGCTGCTGGAGACCATAGCCGGGCTCCGCCCCCAGTACTCCGGGGAAATCAGCCTCGCCGGAACCGACATCGCCGGCCTGGCGCCCGAGCGGCGGCGCATCGGCGTGGTCTTCCAGGACGCCGCGCTCTTTCCCCACCTGACCGTCAAAGACAACATCAGATTCGGGCCGCGAGCCAACCGAACGACGGCCGGAGACCGCTCCGGCGAGCTGATGCGCCAGCTCGGGATCGGGCACCTCGCCGACCGGGCCCCCCGCTCCCTCAGCGGCGGTGAGCGCCAGCGGGTAGCCCTGGCCCGCGCGCTGGCGATCCAGCCCCGCCTCCTGCTTCTCGACGAGCCCCTGTCCGCCCTCGACCAGCCGACCCGCGAAGACATGCGCACCCTGCTGCAGCGGCTCCTCACCCAGCTGGAGATCCCGGCCGCGCACGTCACCCACGACCGCGACGAAGCCCTCAGCATCGGCGACGACCTCGCCGTTATCGTCGCCGGGCGGCTACGCCAGACCGGACCGGCCGCCAAAGTAGCTGCCGAACCGGCCGATCCCGACGTCGCCCGCCTGCTCGGCTGGTCGCCGCTCGGACACGGCACGGCGGGAGGCGGCACGGCCCGCATCGGGCAGCTCGTGTTCGGCGATGCCGTGGCCGCAGGCCGGCACGGCCCAGTTCAAGCCTTCTACCGGCCCGAAGACGTCCAGCTCGGCCCCGCGACACCAGCGGAACCGACCGGCGCCAGCCTGGCCGCACATGTGGAGCGGATCCTCCACACCCGGCCGCTGGCCCGCGTCAGCCTCGATTGCGACCCGCCCATCGCGGCGCTGATGCTTCACCGGGACATCGACCGTCTCCGCCTCACGCCCGGCGACCTGGTACAGGTCAACCTGCCGCCCTACAGCCTGCACGTCTTCCAGGCCCGTTGAACCTCAGTCAGTGCAGCGGCGCGAACCGGGCGGTGAAATGCCGCAGCTGGCGGGGCTGGGAGACGATGCGCATCCCGGGCAGCTCGGCGGCCCGGCCGGCTACCCGGGCCACCACCTCGATGACGTAGTCGATGTGGCTCTGGGTGTAGGTGCGGCGCGGGATGGCCAGCCGGACCAGGTCCATGGCGGCCGGCGTCTCGGTGCCGTCCGGGTGCAGGCCGAACATCACCGTCCCGATCTCGCAGGCCCGCACCCCGCCCTCTTCATACAGCGCGCAGGCCAGCGCCTGGCCCGGGTACTGCAGCGGGTCCAGGTGCGCCAGCATGGCCCGTGCGTCGATGAAGACCGCATGGCCGCCGAACGGGACCACGACCGGGACGCCCGCCGCCTCCAGGGCCTCGCCCAGGTAGGCGATCGAGCGGATCCGGTAGCCCAGGTAGTCCTCGTGCACGCATTCGGCCAGCCCCTGGGCGATGGCCTCCAGGTCCCGGCCGGCCAGCCCGCCGTAGGTGGGAAAGCCCTCGCTGAGGATCTCCAGGTTGCGGCACCGCCCGGCCAGGTCGTCGTCGTTGAGCGCGAGCCAGCCGCCGATGTTGCCGAACGGGTCCTTCTTGGCCGACATGGTCATCCCGTCGGCGAGCGAGGCCATCTCCCGCACGATGTCGGCCACCGGGACATCGGCGTAGCCAGGTTCCCTGGTCCTGATGAACCATGCGTTCTCCGCGAACCGGCAGGCGTCCAGGAACAGCGGCTTGCCGAACCGGCCGCAGACCTCCCGGACGGCCCGGATGTTGGCCATGCTGACCGGCTGGCCGCCGCCGGAGTTGTTCGTCACGGTCAGCATGACCAGCGGGACCGCCGCGGCCCGGGCGGCCAGCAGCCGTTCTAGCGCCGCGACATCCATGTTGCCCTTGAACGGGTGCCGGTGGGCCGGCTGCACACCCTCCGGGATGGGCAGGTCGGTCGCCTGCGCGCCGGTGAACTCGATGTTGGCCCGGGTGGTGTCGAAATGCGTGTTGTTCGGGATGACCAGGCCCGGGCCGCCCACCGCGGAGAACAGGATGTGCTCAGCGGCGCGGCCCTGATGGGCGGGCAGCACGTGCCGGAACGGGAACAGGGCGGTGATCGCGTCGCGGAACCGGTAGAACGACGGGGCGCCGGCGTACGCCTCGCTGCCGCGCTGGATGCCCGCCCACTGCTCCGCCGACATCGCCCCGGTTCCCGAGTCGGTGAGCAGGTCGATGAGCACGTCCTCGGCCCGCACCTCGAACAGGTTGTAGCCCGCGGCGGCCAGCGCCGTGACGCGCTCGGCCCGGGTGGTCAGCCGCATCGGCTCCACCGAGTGAATACGGAAGGGCTCAAAGATCGTACGGAACGGATCGTCCGTCATCGGCCGCCGCCTTCTGGCATCTGCGAGGGACCTGGAAGGTCCTCGATCCCCCAGCATTGTCGCGCGCCCGCACGCCGCCCGAGCCGGTGAACGCCGGTGCGCCCGCAGCGAGGCGGACGTCGCGCGGTGAACCGGTTCGTAGACTGAGGACTCCGACCGAGACGGGGAATGATGCGCGCTGTCTGGGCTGCCGCGGCCCTGGCCGGCTTGCTGGCCGCCGCGGTCAGCGGCTGTTCGTCAGCGGGCCGGGCCGCGCCCGCGCGGGCGCACCGCGCCGCCCCGCCTGCCCGCTACTACCTGGCGCTTGGCGACTCGCTGTCGCAAGGCGTCCAGCCGGATTCCGCCGGGGTCAGTGTCGACACCCCGGACGGCTACCCAGACCAGCTGTACGCCTCGCTGCGGCCGCGCCACCCCGGCCTGCGGCTGGTCAAGCTCGGCTGCAACGGCGAGACGACCGCCACCATGATCGGCGGCGGCATCTGCTCCTATCCGGGCGGTTCACAGCTGGCCGCCGCCGTCCGGTTCCTCAGCGCGCACCGCGGCCGGGTCTCGCTGATCACCATCGACATCGGCGCGAACGACCCGGACTCCTGTATCACCGGGCCCTCGACCATCAAGCTGGCGCCCTGCGCCGGCCGGGCCATCCCGGAGGCAGCCGCCAACCTGGCGAAGATCCTGACCCGCCTCCGCCAGGCCGCACCCGGAATCCCCATGATCGCGATGAACTACTACCTGCCCACGCTGGCGCAATGGCGCAACGGCCTGGTCGGCCAGGTGCTGGCGCGGCTCACCGAACTGGCCGCAGCGGGCTTCAACACCCTGCTGACCAGGACCTACCAGGAGTTCGGCGTCCGGGTCGCCAATGTGTCGGCCGCCTTCCAGAGCGCCGATTTCAGCCAGCAGGTCAGCCTGCCCGGGTACGGCGCGCTGCCCCGCAATGTGGCGGCGATCTGCCGGTGGACCTGGGAGTGCGCGGCACCCCCGCGCGGGCCGAACGAGCACCCCAACCGGGCCGGCTACGCGGTCATCGCCCATGCCTTCCAGCTGGCCGGCGCTCGCTAGCCGGGCCACCCCGGACCGGGGCGTGCGTTAGGGATGCCGCTGGCGGGGAACGTCTGTGTGAGCGCCCGCCGTTCGCCCGGAGGTGGCCGACGTGGAAATCAAGCTGGTGCTGTTCTTGCCCCGCGACGCCGCGAGCGTGCCGGTCAGCCGGCAGGTCCTGGCCGGCTGCCTGGAGACTCTCGGCGTGACCCCGGATACGCGGCTGGACATCGCCCTGGCCCTCACCGAGGCCTGCGCCAACGTCATCCGGCACGCCGGGCCCGGCGACGAGTATGAGGTACTGGCCAGGGTCACCGGCGGCCGGTGCATCATCGAAGTGGTGAACACCGGGAACGGCCAGGGCGCGATGCCCCCCGGCCGCGGCCTGGCCCCCCTGGACGCCGAGCACGGCCGGGGCCTGAAGATCATGGATGCGGTGGTCGATGAACTGAGCCTGACCGGGAACGGGCGGGATGGCACCACCGTCCACTTTGAGAAGGCCCTGCTCTGGGAACCGGGAGCGGCCGGAAAGCTGCTGTTCAGCCAGGGCAGCTAGCGCCGGGGCCGCACCGCCCGGCGGGCCGGTCCCGGGTACGGCACCGGTAGATCCGCACCTAGCTGTCGGTCACTGTTTCCTCGCGTCGGTGACCGCCAGCGAGTTCAGCGAGCGCCTCGACCTCGAACTGAGCGGCAGGCACCGCGGCCACCCGGCACGGGGTGACCGCGATCAGAGTGGACGTCCGGGTCCCGTCCCCCAGCTGGGATCGCTCGCCGAGCAGGGCGCCCGGCCCGTACTCGGCCAACGGCCCGCCGTCCCGGTCGACCCGGATAACGCCGTCCAGCACCAGGTACAGATCCGAGCCGGCCTGGCCCTGGCGGACCAGCGTGTCTCCCGCCTTCAGGTGGGTGACCTTCGGCTTCTGGCCGCCGTGCATCAGCTGCACCGACAGCGTTCGCTCGAGCGCGGTTTCCACCGCTGTCACCAGCGCCGGGGAGTCCTCGTCGCCCCACGGGCTGTGCTGGGGGCCGGACAACCCCGTCATCCAGTTACCGAAGTCGGTGAGGCCGGATTTGCTGGCGAGCTGGCCTGCGCCGTCGTAGATCCAGTGCCGCGGGAACGGGCTCGCACCCGTCATCGCGAAGTCCGCATGGCCATCGGCATGCATGGTCAGCGTGAGCGTCGTCCACACCAGCGGTGCCTGCCACTGCACGAAGGGCTTGCGGCTGACCCGCCTGGGCATCGGCAGGCCGGTGCGGCCGCCGACCGTCTGGCTGAACCTGATCCAGCCCTCACCACGCTCCGGCTCGCGCTGGAGATCCGGCAGCTTGACCGCCTCGAACCGGTGCTTCAGCGCACCGAGCTGGAGTGTCGTCGAGCCGATCAGGCCGCGGCCCGCGTAGCCTGCGTTGGTGATGTGACCGGCGTCGTTGACCTCAACCCAGGCCCGCAGCTCGTTGGCGAACCGGAACCGGTCCGCGCGCCGCAGCCCCGCCAGGTCGGTCAGCTCGCCGGGCGGCGGGGCGTCGTAGTGGTTGATGCCGGAGTCGAAGGCGATGACTCGCATGCTGCCGGTAACGGCCTCGGAGGGAATCCAGGACAGTGACGTAACGCTGCTTTCGTATCTCATGATCCTCAGGCTGGCAGTCACGCCGCCGCGACGGAATCGTGCTGCCAGGCGTGTTCAGGTGTGCTTAACACGACAGGTCCGGGGATACCACCGGGCCCCCGGCGCGGCACAGAACCGCCGCAGCACCGGGGGCGCCCCTGATGAATGTCCTAGAAGCTGTCGCAGCGACGTGGCGGGGGCAGTGCTGATCGCCTCCGTGGCCGCGTTGGGCGTGGGCCTCGCGGTCTTCCTGCCCAGGCTCGGCTCCTGAGACCGCCCGCCGCCCGGCTGATCGTTGCTGAAGCGCGGGGACCTCCCGCGGTGCCTGCGGCAGCTTGCTTGATCTGTTCCATCTGGGCTCCCGTTCCTCGGGTCTCGGGGTTCAGCGGCACCCGTCGGCCGACTGGGACCCGAGTGAATTCGGGGATCGACTCTGAATGACCTGACCGATTCCCGAATCCGCTCGGCGGCAACTTCCGGGCCCGCCCGGGTGCGCTGTGCCCCATGTGGCGGCAGAGGCATCAGCAGTCCCAGGGACAGCGCCGGGCATGCCGCGGCCTGAAGATCATGGACGCGGCGCTCGATGATCTGGGCCTGACCGGTACCAGCCGGGAAGGCGCCAGCGTCCACTTCGCGAAGGCCCTGCTGTGGCCACCGGGGCGGCAGGCGAGCTGTGTTCAGGGAGAGCAGGTGACGTCCTGGCCCGCGCCACTCGACGGACTGCGCGTCAGCCGGCTTGCCAAGGATCGGTTACGTCAACTCCGGTTTCCCGGAAATCCTTGACGTTGCGGGTGGCCAGCGCCGCGCCCCGGGCCCGGCAGATTGCCGCGATCTGCGCGTCGAATCCCTCGATCGGCATGCCGATGTCGTCGCGGTGACTCACGATCAGCGCATAGTGGACAGCTGCGCTGGCGTCAAAAGGCAGGATGTATTCGCGGAAGGTGGTGAAGACCTCATCGGCTGCCGCCTGCAGACGATCCTTGCGGCGCCCTTCGGCCAGGCGCGCCAGGCCGTATCGGATCTCGGCGATGGTGATCGCCGTAGTACACAACTCGCCTGCGGCCTGCGAACTCACCCAGTCCCTCACTGCCTGCGCGGGCGCGGGCCGCATCAGCTCGGACGCGACGTTGGTGTCGACGATGACCATTAACTGAGATCTGCCGCGCGAGCTTGGGCCGTCCGGGGAGGCAGGTCGAGTTCCACGCCCCCCAGCTCTCCGAAGCGAGCGAGCATGGCCTGCAGCAGGCCGCCTGGCTCGTCGGGCTCGCTTACCGCAGCTGTGAGGATCGCGCGCGCTTCGGCCTCCATGGACCGGCCGTGGCGCGCAGCCCGGACGCGCAGCCGCTCTTTAACCCGGGCGTCAAGGTTACGGATACTCATGGCAGACAGCGCAGCCACCACCCCTCGTTTGCTATCAATGCTAGCATTACTCTCCTGGATGTCTTGTGTGTCTGGCGTCGGCCGCCGTCCTGGGCGTTCTGCTGACTGTCATTCGTCACCACTCACGCGCTGCGGGCGCCGCCACATCGCCGTTGCGGACCGGCCGACGTATCGTCGTATAGAGATCAGTTGCTCTGGGCGGTGCGGTCATGCGTGACATCCTCACCCAGGGCGAGGAGCGCGAACCCAATCCGTGGCCGCCTCGCCTGGCTTCGGCCGCCGTCCTGGCCGCACTGTTGATCGTGGCCCTCGTCCACTACCTGCCTGGCCACGGACACGCCCAGCCACGGGCGCCGCGGGCCGCGGCCACCGCGAGCCGGGCGCCTGCGGCCGAGGTCGGCCCGGAGCAGCCGCTGCCCGGGCTGCCGGGCCAGGCGGACGGGATCATCGGGCAGGCCTCGCTCCGTGACGGCACCCTGCAGCTGCCGGTCGCCGGGGCGCAGCCAGCCTGGTTCTGGCCGGCCACCGGGCGGGTGGAGCGGATCAGCGGCCTGCCGCGCGAGCGGTCCGGTTACCAGTTCACCCGGATCGGCGGCGGCTGGGCGCTCCAGCCTGGTCCAGGCCAGAGGCCTGGCTGCCCCGGCTGCGCCGGCCAGCCGGTACCGGTTTACTTTCTCGCCGACCAGGCCGGGTCCGCGACCCGCATCGCGACTGCGGACCAGGTCGCCCCGGCCGCGACCGCGGGGGCCCTGTGGCTGACCAGCTTCCCGCGCGCCGCCGACATGAGCAGCACGGCCGCTACGGCACGGGAGATAACCGACGCGGGCGCACCGCTCGGGCCTCCGCTGCGGCTGCCGGCCGGATACCTGATCGAGCGGGCGACCGACCGCGGCCTGCTGCTGGCGCCGGTGACCCGGCGCATTACCTCAGCCGTTCAGCTATGGCAGCCGGGCGCGCAGCGAGCCAGCCGCGTCTTTCCCGACGGGGTGGTCGCGGCGAGCACGGACGAAATTGCCTGGATGCCGCCGTGTGCGTCGGCCTGCCGGGTGCGGGTGCTGCACCTGGTGACCGGCCGCTCCACCGTCATCAGGCTGCCTGCCGGGACGTCGCCGGCCAACGGCGCGTTCAGCCCCGACGGTGCTTTCCTCGCCCTCCAGCTGAGCTTCGGGTCCGGGGGAGATGGCGGTGCCCTCGCGATGCAGTTGGAGGTGGCGTCCACCGCCACTGGGCGGCTCACGGTCGTGCCCGGCACGTGGAGCAGCAGCGATGCCCTGGTCGGCTTCGGCTGGCCCGCTGGCGGCGACAGCCTGGTCGCTGAGCTGAGCTTCCTGACCAAAGTGCAGGTAGCGGCGTGGCGGCCTGGTGCCCCCCGGCTGGCCGTGGTGGCCATCGGGCGGGGCCAGGACTCGGCCACGCTGATCGTCGGTTAGCGCACACCCGGCTCCTCCGCCAGGCGCCACGGCCAGCGTCCTGCGGATCGGCCGCGCCCCTGGGGGTTATCCGGCGGACAGGCCGGCCCGCTCCTCCAGCCGCTCAATCCGTCTGACGAGCGGCTCGAGGTCCTCGGCATGGACGTGCGGGCTGACTTCCCGGCCGATGCCTCCGCCAGCCAGGCTGGAATCGCCCGCCTGTTCCGCTCCTGCGGCGCGTCCCAGGGCAGCCTCGGCCCGCAGGTGCACGTCGCCGGCCAGGGCCGCGGACACGGCCCGGCGGGTCATCGGCGGCTCCGCGCCCAGGGCGCGCAGGACCTGCCCGGCCGTCCCGTCAGGTTCGGTCACCAGACCGAGCAGCACATGCTCGCAGCCGATGTAGTTGTGCCCGAGCGCCATTGCCTCGGTGACCGCGAGCGCGAGGGCGTTAGCCGCGCACCCGCTGAACGTACGTGCGCCGCCATCCGCCGAGGCCGCTGGCGCGGCGGCTGGCTGCTGGGCGAGATCACGGGCGAGGAGGCCAGCCTCGATCTCCATGGCCCCGAGCACGTGCACGGCCAGGTTGCCGCCCTCGGCCAGCAAGCCGCCCAGCAGATGCTCGGTGCCCACGACCTGCGCACCGCCCGCCTGCGCCTGTTCCACAGCAAGGCTGACCGCGGCGCGCGCCCGGACCGTGAAATGCGCCAGCCGGGCCATCACGTCCTCGGCGATCAGATCGCTCAGCACCGTCGCCCTGATCGCCGTCACCCGCCGCACGGCCTGCTCAAGGGCTCGTTGGCAGATCGCCGAAACGGGCACCCCCGATTCCCTGACCGCCTCGGCAAGATCGTCCGGCAGGTAAACGTTGATCTTCGGCATCGCTCGCGCCTCCGCAGGAAAGGGTCCGCCGGAACTATAACCCATATATAACCCCTCTAGGGTTATGCACGTCAAGGCGGAGGGTGGCGCTCCGCCTGACGTCCGGCCGCGTTCCTCCTGGCGCCCGGCCGCGTTCCTCCTGGCGCCCGGCCGCGTTCCTCCTGGCGCCCGGCCGCGTTCCTCCTGGCGCCCGGCCGCGTTCCTCCTGGCGCCCGGCCGCGTTCCGCCTGGCAGCGTGCGGCGCCCGGGGACGTTTCGCCCGAAGCGGTGGATTTGCGCAGGCGGCGCAGCGGCTACGAACTCACCGCCTGATCGTCGGCTCGCTCCAAAGGAGCCCACCCATCCGGGAATGCCGCCGCTGATATCGCCGGATGCTGGCCGCGGCAAAAGTCAAATCAAGCCGTTTTGGCGTGCCTGAACATTATTTCCGTGACGGAGTTAAGCAGGCCAGGCGCGGCTCAGGTGCCGCTAGGGAGTTCCCCAGTCGTCGCGCTGCTGACCGCTGGCGGTCTGCCGGACCTCGGTCTGGACGGCGCTCCGGCTCCGGTTACCCATCGCAATGATCGCAACACTCAAAATGACAAGAACGACCCCGACCAGCAGCAGGATATCGCCGACCTTGTGAATGTTGAATCCTGAGGTATGCACGGACACGGCGAACCTCAGGATTGCGCCGATAACAATGAGCACTATCCCGAACACGGTCAGACCGACGCCTGAATTACGATTCATGCGGCCTGAGTGTAGGCGAACCAGGTCAAACCCTACAAGCGGCGCGCCGCGCGGCGTGGGCCGGTGTTGGGCCAGCGGGCAGCGAACTCGTCTCGGGTCTTGCCCCAGGCGACTAGCGCCTAGAAGCAGAGACCGGACGCGATCCTCGAGGTCAGGAGCGGACGGGGCCAGCTCACCGCTTCATGAGGGGCGTATCGGCCACCAGCCGCCAACGATCTTCCCCCAGCTTCTTCGCTCCCCATGTCACAGACGGCCGGGCTGTCTCGTCTCGGGGCTGAGAGTCAATTCTGGCGTCAGGGAAGGTGATGGCTGTGCGGGTGTTCGTGGCAGGTGGGGCTGGGGCCTTGGGGCGGCGGCTGGTGCCGCAGCTGGTGGCCCGGGGCCACCAGGTGACGGCTACGACGACGAGCCCGGGCAAGCTGGGCTTGCTGGCGCGGCTGGGCGCGGACGGGGCCGTGATGGACGGTCTGGATGCGGTGTCGGTCGGTGAGGCGGTGGCTGCGGCCCGGCCGGACGCGATCGTGCACCAGATGACCGCTCTTTCCGCGGCGCATGCCGGAAAGCCTGATTTGAAGCACCCCGACCGCTTCTTCGCTACCACCATCCGGCTGCGCTCGGAGGGGACCGACCATCTGCTCGCGGCCGCTGAGGCGACCGGCGTATCCCATGTCGTCGCGCAGAGCTTTGGCGCTTTTAATGGCATCCGCGAGGGTGGATGGGTGAAGACCGAGGAGGACCCGCTGGACCCGGGCCCGGTGAGCGCGCGCCAGGGGGCGGAGGCGCTCGGCCACCTCGACGAACCAGCCCCGGCCAGCCAGTGGCTGCCTTACCTGGCCGCGTGCGCGGGCGCGAAGCGGCCGATGCGGATCCCCACGTGGCTGGCCCGGCTGCTGGCCGGGGACATGGCAGTGATCATGATGACCGAGGGGCGCGGCTTCTCCAACGCCAAGGCCCAGCGGGAGCTCGGCTGGAAACTGCGCTACCCCTCATGGCGCCAGGGGTTCAAGGAAGAGCTCGCGTGACCCGGACCGAGGAGTTCGAGGTGCTGCGGCCGCTGCTGTTCGCGATCGCCTACCGGATCCTGGGCAGCGTGAGCGAGGCCGAGGACGCGGTCCAGGAAGCCTGGCTGCGTTTCGAGGCCTGGCCGACCGAGCCCAGGTCGGCCAGGGCGTTCCTGTCGGCCACGGTGAGCCGGATCTCGATCGACGTGCCGCGGTCGGCGCGCTTCCGGCGGGAGGCCTACGCCGGAATGACACCGATGGCACAGCGCTGTTGTTGGTCAACCGCGGCGATGGCGCAGCGCTGATGCTCTTTGAGCGGCAAGGGTCCATTGCATCCGCTCAGGTGTGCAGGGCGTCGAGGAGTGAGCGCAGTACCTGGCGCGCCTGATCCAGCTGGGCGGGGGCGAGGCCGGCGGCCACGAGGCGGCCGGCCCGGTCCCGCGCGGCATCCTCGTTGAGCGCTTCCAGCAGGCGGCGCCCGGTCTCGGTCAGCCGCAGCAGCGGCGAGCGCTGGTGATCGGGATTGGGAACGGCCTGCACCAGCGAGGCAGTGAGCAGATCGGCGGCCACCCGCTGCACGCTCTGCCGGGCCTGGCCCAGGCGGCGGGCGATGGCCGAAACGCTGGCCTCGCGATCAGACAGGACGCTCATCACATTCCAGCGCGCGGCCGTCTGGCCGCGCTGCCGCGCGATCGCCTCGCTGGTGTCCCTGGACAGGCCGGCCAGCTCGTAGACCTCGGCGATCAGCAGCCGGTAGGAGGTCGCGGTTGCGTCATTCATGATGTCAGTATACTGTCATTACGACAGGATGCTGACAGATTTGACAACGTCGCCGAGGAGCTCACATGATCAACCGGATCTGGCACGGGTGGACCAGCAAGGACAACGCCGACGCCTACCAGCAACTGCTGCAGGATGAGGTCGCGCCCGGGATCACCGGCCGTCACATCGCCGGGCTGAGCGGGCCCCGGGTCCTGCGCCGCGACCGCGGCGACGAGGTGGAGTTCGTGACCATCATGTTCTTCGCCGACTGGGCCGCGGTCGAGGCGTTCGCGGGGCCGGACCCGCAGGCCGCCGTGGTCCCGCCCGCGGCCCGCCGCCTGCTTAAGCGCTTCGACCAGCAGTCGGCTCACTACGAGGTCGTGTTCCCGGCCGACATCTGATGCGGAGCCGCGCCCGCGGCCGGGGATGCGGGCCCGGGACCGCGGCCAGGCGTAATGGGGTGAGAGGCCAGGGATAATGGGGTCATGAGAGTCCAGGCTGCCGCGGACAAGGTCCGTAGCCGGGTCGGCGCGTCGATATTCGAGCGAGTGGCCGGCGCGGAGGGCCCAGCCCGCCGTCGGACGATCAATGCTGTCCCGGGCGAGCGCTGGTTCGCCGGGGACCGGCCGGTCCGCCGGGTGCACGGGGACTCCGCGATGTTCGTGGGCGGTATCCGCGCCCTGCTGCTGCAGTCGCTGCACCCGCTGGCGATGGCCGGCGTGGCGGCGCACTCGGGGTACCGCGGGGATCCGTGGGGGCGGCTGCAGCGGACCAGTTACTTCCTGGGCGTCACCACGTTCGGCCGGGAGAGCGACGCGCAGGCGGCCATCCGCCGGG
Organism: uncultured Actinomycetota bacterium; assembly: GCA_963775745.1. Classification (GTDB taxonomy): domain Bacteria; phylum Actinomycetota; class Actinomycetes; order Streptosporangiales; family Streptosporangiaceae; genus DATBGO01. Next base: position 48,157 of record CAVZKE010000005.1, on the reverse strand, counting down.
TAAAGGCGGTCCACGAGCGCGTTACCGGCACAGCACCAGACGGGCGCCGCTACGCGGCGTCGGACCCGCACCTGCTGGCCTGGATTCATATCGCCGAGGTGGACAGCTTCCTGCGCGCGCACAGCCGGTTCGGCGCCCGGCCGCTGGATCAGGCCGGGCGCGACGGCTACGTGGCCGACATGGCGCGAATCGGAACCGAACTCGGCGTTCAGCACCCGCCGCGGACCGAGGCCGAACTGGCCGACCGGATCCGCCAGTACCGGCCCGAGCTGCGCGGTACCCCGCAGGCCCGGTCCGCCGCCCGGTTCCTGCTGCTCAGCCCGCCGCTGCCGGTCGTCGCGCGGGCGCCCTACGGGGTGCTGGCCGCCGCGGCGACCTCGCTGCTGCCGGGCTGGGCCCGCCGCCCGCTGTACCTGCCGCGGCTGCCGATCACCGAGACCGCGCTGGTCCGCCCCGCCGGTCACGCTGTCATCCATGCGATCCGCTGGGCGCTCACCCCGCCGGCCACCCCGCCCGCCACCGCGACGGCCAGCTGACCGGCCCGGTGCCGCCGGGTGCCGCCGACGACCGGCACTCTAAGCTGCAAAGCACATGATTGCCCCCGCTCGCCCGGGTCCGGGTCCGGCCGCGGCCGCCCGCGTCCGCCACCGCCGTCCGGTCCTCGCCGCGCTGATGGTCAGCATGGCGCTGTCGGCCATGGACAACACGATCGTGGCAACCGCGATCCCGCAGATCGTCCGGGATCTGGGCGGGTTCTCGCTGTTCAGCTGGGTGTTCTCGGCCTACCTGCTGACCCAGACCGTGACCATTCCGGTGTACGGGAAGCTGGCCGACCTATGGGGCCGCAAGCCGATCCTGATCGTCGGGACCATCGTGTTTCTCACCGGGTCCGCGCTGTGCGCGGCAGCCTGGAGCATGGTGAGCCTGATCGCATTCCGCGCCCTGCAGGGGGCGGGCGCGGGCTCGATCATGGCCACCGTCAACACGCTGGCCGGCGACCTGTATGACCTGGAGGAGCGGGGCCGTGTGCAGGGCTGGCTGTCCAGCGTCTGGGGCGTCTCGGCGGTGATCGGGCCGGCTCTGGGCGGGTCGCTGGCGCAGTATGCCTCCTGGCGGTGGATCTTCCTGATCAACCTGCCGCTCGGCGTGGTGTCCATCGGCCTGATCACCAGGTTCCTGCACGAGCAGGTGGCCAGGACGCGGCACCGGATCGATGTCCTCGGCGCGCTCCTGATCCTGGTGGCCGCGGGCACGCTGGTGTTCGGCCTGCTGCAAGGCGGCGTGGCCTGGGGCTGGGGGTCCGGCCCGAGCCTGGCCGTGTTCGGCGTGGCGCTGGCCGCGACGGCGGCGGCGGTGGTGACCGAGCGCCGGGCGGCTGAGCCGATCATGCCGCCCTGGTTCTGGAGCAACCGGGTGTTCGCCGGATCGGGCGCGGGCGCCCTCGGGCTCGGCCTGCTGGTGATCGGGCCCAGCACGTTCCTGCCCACCTACGGGCAGGAGGTGCTCGGGCTCGGCGCGGTCGCCGCCGGCGCGGTGCTGGCTACGATGAGCCTCGGCTGGCCGCTCGCGTCCTCCCAGTCGGCGCGGTTCTTCCTGAAGATCGGCTTCCGTGACACCGCCGCCATCGGCGCCGGAATCTGCCTGGCGGGCGTCGCCATTTTCGCGCTGGTCCCAGGTGACCGCTCGGTGTGGCTCCCGGTGACCAGTACGTTCGTGCTCGGCTTCGGCCTCGGCCTGCTATCGGTGTCCTCCGTGGTCGGCCCGCAGTCCACGGTGACCTGGAACCAGCGGGGGGTGGTCACCGGGGCCGTCATGTTCTGCCGCTTTCTGGGCCAGAGCCTGGGCGCGGCCATCTTCGGGGCGATCTTCAACGCGGTGCTGCTGCAGCGGCTCCGGATCGCGCCCCCGGCGGTGCGCGGCGGACTGCCGGACCAGGTGAATGGCGTCAGCGGTGCGCTGGCCCGGCCCGGCCAGCTCACGCAGGCGGCGGCCGGCTACCTGCGGGCTGCCATCGCCGCGGGCACCAGGGACATTTACGTCGCGCTCGCCGCGGTGGCGGCCTTGACCCTGCTGGCTGTCCTGGTCATCATCCCGAAGCGCTTTGCGACCAGGGCGAACGATGAGACGGACGTTGTTCACGGGGCTCAATAACGGCCGCCCGGATGTCATGCCGTTGCATGATCATGGAAAACCGCGGTAGCTACCCCGGCATGCTGGAATTCATTGTTGTTCTCATCGTCATCGGGCTGATCGTCGGCCTCATCGCCCGGCTGCTGGTGCCTGGCCGGGACAACATCGGCATCCTGGCCACCATTGCGCTGGGCATCGTGGGGTCCTTCGTGGGCGGCTTCCTGCAGCGCCTGGTGGAATACCACACCCTGGAAGTCCACCGCTTCCACACCGCGGGAATCATCGGGTCCATCATCGGCGCGGTGGTCGTCCTGCTGATCCTGCGGGTGACCGGCCTGGAGCGCGGGCGCAGCCGCCGCCGGTGGCACCGCCGCTGGATCTGAATCGGCACGGGCCGGGGGTTGGCCGGCCAGCGCCGCGGCCGAGGCTACTGCAGCAGTTCGATGCGGCGCCAGCGGATCCACTGCCACGTGCCTGATCAGCGGGTGATGCGGCCGCTCGTCCAACTCGTCCCGGCCGAGCAGGTCCTCGGACAGCTTCTCGCCCGGCCGCAGCCCGGTGTAGACGATGTCGATGTCCCGGCTCGCGGTCGAGACCAGCCGCCGGGCCATGTCGGCGATCCGCACCTGTTCGCCCATGTCCAGGACGAGCACCTCGCCGCCGGATCCGATCACGGCGGCCTGCAGGACCAGCTGCACCGCCTCGTCGGCGGTCATGAAGTAGCGGCTGACTTCCGGATGCGTCACCGTGACCGGGCCGCCCGCGGCGACCTGCGCGCTCAGGCTGGTCAGCACTGATCCGCGGCTGCCCAGCACGTTGCCGAACCGCACGCTCAGGTAACTGCCCCCGGTCTGGCTGGCCAGATGGGCGGTGAGCCGTTCGGCTATCCGTTTCGAATATCCCAGGACACACACCGGATCGGCGGCCTTGTCGGTCGAGATGTTGACGAACGAATGCGCGCCGCAGGCCGCCACGGCCTCCAGCACCGTGAGCGTGCCCAGCACGTTGCTCTTGAACGCCTCGGCCGGGTAGCGCTCCAGCAGCGGCAGGTGCTTGAGCGCGCCGACTCGTCGCGGTCCAGCATGACCAGCTCGGCGGGCCCGAGCCGATGCAGCTGGCGGCAGAGCTCGGATCCGATCGACCCGCCCGCACCGGTGACCAGGATCCGCTTGCCGGCGAAATGCCGGTCAGCTGTGGATGATGTCCGTGTCGTGGCAGAAGTGCACCCGCTCGGGGCCGACGGCCCGGATCCGCTCCAGCGAGGCGCGCCAGGCCGGCGGGTCGCTGGCCTGGCCAGGGGGCAGGTCGGCGTCGGGCGGCCCGGCGTACTGGCGCGGCGTGTACGCGGCGTCGCCGATCAGCAGATCACCGGCGCCATCGGTGGATTGAACGAGCACCGACTGGTGCCCGGCGGTATGGCCGGGGGTGGCGATCACCGACAGGCCGGGCAGCACTTCAGCGTCACCGTCGAGCAGCTCGAACCGCGCGTTCATGAAGTCGAACCAGTCGTAGAGCTCCGGTGACTCGCGCTCGGCCCGGTGCAGTTCCGCGCGCTGCACGTAACAGGCCGCGTGCCGGAACACGGCGTTCTGGCCGCAGTGGTCGAAGTGCAGGTGCGTGTTGATGACCAGCCCGATGTCGGCCGGGGTCATGTCCAGCTCGGCGAGCGCGTCGGCCACCGTGCGGTTGACCACGCGCCAGTCGCTGAGCAATTGCGCCGGGCCGCCCACGCCGGTGTCCACGAGCGCCGCGCCGCCCGGGTGGGTGACCACGAAGCCGTGCACCGGCCACTCCCGCCCACCGACCTGGAGGCTGGCCAGATGCAAACGGTTGATCTGCAACGACATCGACCACTCCGCTAGGGTTTCGGCTTAGATGACGACATTACAATGCGGGACCTTTCGCGGCGGCGGGTAACGAGCCAGGAGGCAGCTACTGATGGCTCGGGTACTGATCACCGGATCGGCCGACGGACTCGGCCTGATGGCCGCCAGCATGCTCGCCGGCGCCGGGCACGCGGTCACCTTGCACGCCCGCAGCGAAGCCCGGGCGGCCGACGCCCGCGCCGCGTTGCCGGCGGCCGAGCACGCCATCATCGGCGACCTGTCCAGCATCGACGGGACCACGCAGGTCGCCGAGCAGGCCAACGCGCTCGGACGTTACGACGCCGTGGTCCACAACGCCGCGGTGGGCTACCGGGAGCCGCGCCGGATCCAGACCCCCGACGGGCTCAGTCACGTCTTCGCGATCAACGTGCTGGCGCCGTACCTGCTCACCGCCTTGATCACGCCGCCTGAACGGATCGTCTTCCTGAGTTCGGGCATGCACCGCGGCGGCCGCGCGGACCTTTCCGACCTGCAGTGGGCCCGCCGGGGCTGGGACGGCGCGCAGGCGTACGCCGACTCCAAGCTCTTCGACGTCGCGCTGTGCTTCGCGGTCGCGCGCCAGTGGCCGGATGTGCTCGCCAACGCGCTCGAGCCCGGCTGGGTGGCGACCAAGATGGGCGGCCCCGCGGCGCCCGACGACCTGGCCCTGGCCCCGGTCACCCAGGCCTGGCTGGCGACGAGTGACGACCCGGCGGCCATGGTGACCGGGCAGTACTTCTATCACCAGAGGCTGCGCGAAACGCACCCAGCCACCCGCAGCCATGCGGTACAGGAGCAGTTGCTCGCCGCCTGCGCCAAGCTCACCGGTGTCGGTCTGCCCCGGCCTTCCCGCGGTGCCGCAGGCGGGTAACGCCAGCGCTCGCCGCGGGGCGGTTTCAGGACAGTTCGACGACCTGGCCGGCGGTGGCCACGCTGATCTCCCCGTCGTAACCCGCCCGGGCCGCGGCCCGCGCGGCCGCCGGCCGGGCGCCTGGCCACAAATGGGTCAGGATCAGCCGCCGGGCGCCGGCCACGGTGGCCTGCTGACCCGCCTGGCGCGCGCTGGAGAGGTAATCACGCGAATCCTCAGGAACCTGATCGGCGTAAGTAGCCTCAGCAAGGAAGACGTCGCTGTCCTGGGCCAGGTCAGCCCGCCCGGGGCTCGGACCGCTGTCCCCGGTGTAGGCGAGGATCCGGCCGCCCGCGGCCAGCCGCAGGCCGGCATTGGGCAGCCAGTGCGGAAGCAGGCTGGTCTGCGCGCCGAACGGGCCGATATCGAGGCGGTCACCCGGGCCGAACTCGTGTAGCTGGTAAGCGCTGCTGAGCATCCCGGGGCGATCCAGCGCGAGCACGGCATCCACCGCACCGGGCGGCGCGTAGACCGGCAGCGGCGCCGCCGGCTGATCGGTGAGGGCCCGCGCTCGCAGCAGCGGATTCAGGTCCGCGCAGTGGTCAGGGTGCCCGTGGCTGATGAACACGGCGTCAATCAGGTCGGCGGGTGACCATTCCAGCAGCCGCGGGACGGTAGCGTAGCCCGGGTCGATCAGCAGCCGGAACCCGTCGTGCTCGACCAGATACCCGCTGCACGCCTGGCCTGGTCCTGGCCAGGCGCCGCATCCGCCCAGAACGGTCAGCCGCATCACCGAGACCCTATCAACCGGTTCCCCAGCTAACCAGGACAGTTGCCTGCCGCGCCGAGCCGACGGCGGCACCCGCGGTGCGCAGCAGGTCCGCGGCCTGCCAGGGAATCACCGGCGTCACCCGGGCCGAGATCGACGAGGCCGTGGCCAGCGGCGCCCGCATCCGGCACGTGGGGACGCTCGCCTTCGCCGGGCCCGACGGAGCCGGAGCGGTCAGCGCCCGCGTCGAACCCACCGTGCTGCCCGGCGGGGATCCGCTGTCGGCCGTCGACGGGATGGCCAATGCCGTCGTGTGCCGGGCCAGCCCGGTCGGGGAGATCACGATCATCGGGCCCGGGGCCGGCCCGGATCTCGCCGGCCAGGGCGTGCTCAGCGACCTCATCTCAGTGGCCCGCCAGTCCAGCAGGATCTGAGGGTCTTGCGTAGCTGTCGGTGGCCCAGGCCCCGGTAAGGCTCGCCGCGGCGCCGGCCGACGGCCAGCCATCGGCCCGATCCTGGACCCGGCAACTATCCTGACGTCGTGCGCCTGGTGTCTCTGCTTCCTTCAGCGACCGAGATCGTTTACGCGCTTGGCCTGGGCGACGAACTGGTTGGCGTCACCTTCGAATGCGACGAGCCGGCGACCGCCCGCAGCGAGAAGGTAGTCGTGGTGGGCGGCCGGGACACCCGGGGGATGACACCCGGCGAGATCGACAGTTACGTCCGGGCGCAGCTGGCCAGCGGCGCGGACCTCTACACGCTGCGAGCGGAGGCGCTGGCGGCGCTGGAACCCGACCTGATCCTGACCCAGGACCTGTGCCGGGTGTGCGCGCTGCCGTCCGGTCACGTCGAGGATGCCCTGGACTACCTGGGCTGCCATGCCGACGTGCTGGCGCTTGACCCGCATTCGCTCGACGAGGTGCTCGACTCGATCGTGGCCGTGGGCCAGCGCGCGGGCGTCGCCAGCCGTGCCGTTCGGCTGGTCGGCGAACTGCGCGCCTGGCTGGCCCGTACCGCGGCGGCCGTGGCCGGGCGACCACGTCCCCGGGTCGCCGTGGTCGAATGGGTGGATCCGCCCTTCACCGCCGGGCACTGGATACCGGATCTGGTCAGCGCGGCCGGCGGCGAGCCGGTCGCGGCCACGCCCGGTATCCCGTCCGTCCCGACCAGCTGGTCGGCCATCGCCGGAACATGGCCCGATCATGTGGTGGTCGCGCCGTGCGGCTTTCATCTGCCGGGAGCCATCGAACAGGCCCAGCTGGCCGCGCGGGCCCTGCCCGGCCTGCCGGTGTGGGCGATAGATGCCGACGGCATCGTGGTACGCCCAGGACCGCGCCTCGTCGAGGGCGTCGAGGCCATCGCCTCGATACTCCACCCGGATGCGGTACCGGCCGCATCGCCCTGCCCAGTGCAGCGGGTGACCCCTGCTCACTAACGCGCCCGCCGATGGTACATATGAGCACCGCCGCTGCTTTAGCAGCAACGCCCCATCGCCTCTGTTGCTGCGAAGACTCGGCGCCGGAAGGGAGTCACCATGGCGAGGCGGCTGGCCTGGTGGGTGCGCCCGGCCAATGAGCTGCTGGCGCTGGCCGCGTGGTGGGGCCGGCGGTCGCCAAGCTCGTCGTTCAGCCAGTTGCGGGCCCGTGCGGCGCGGCGCACCGGCGTGCCCGAGCAACCGGATCCGCAGTTCCTCACGGACCTGCGGGTGCTGCACCAGTCATTTCAGGCGGTGCCGGAGCTATCGTTCATGGGGTGGTACGGCGTCCGTGCCGAGCTGCTTCGCCATCTGGAGAACCAGCTGCGGTTAGGCCAGCGCCTGACCGCGTGTCCCCAGATCGCCGCGCAGCCGGTGCCCCGGCCGGTGTTTGTGGTGGGCCTGCCTCGCACCGGCACCACGCTGCTGCACGGACTGCTGGCCGGCGTTCCCGGGCATCGCGCACCGTTGTTATGGGAGCTGCTGACCCCGGGCCCGCTGAACGGGAGCCAGGCTGAGCTAGCCAAGCGGATGCGCCGGGCTGAGCGGCTCGTCACGGCCGGGCGCCATGCCGCACCCGCGCTGCGGGTCATCCATCCGCTCGCCGCTACCGGGCCGGAGGAATGCATCTTCGCGATGCCGCACAGCATGTCCTACTACAACCGGGCCTGGATTCCCGGATACCGGGACTGGTATGCGCACCGCGACGCCACGCCTGACTACGCCTACCTCAAACAGCAGCTGCAAATCCTGCAGTGGAAGCGGCCGCCGCGGCGCTGGATTCTCAAGTCGCCGTTTCACCTGTGGAACCTGGACGCGCTGCTGCGCATATTTCCGGACGCCACGCTCGTGTGGCCGCACCGGGATCCGGCGGCCGTGCTGGCCTCCTGGTGCAGCCTGGCCGAGGTGGTCAGGCGGCTGCACAACCGGCGGGTCGATCTGCGGCAGCTCGGCGCGGACTGGTGCCAGCTGTGGGCAGCGGCCGCGACGCGGGCGATGCGGGTCCGGGCCGGTGCTCGGCAGACGTTCGTTGACATCCCCTACTCACAGCTGGCCGCCGATCCCCTGGCGGCCGTGGCGGACGCGCTCCGCCGCCTGGATGTCGAGGAGGCACCGGCCACGCGCCTGCGGCTGGCGGCCCGGCTCAGTCAGGGCGGCCGGGCGGTGCCTGGCCCCCATCATTACACCCTGGACCGGTACGGCCTCACGCCTGGCGGGGTCCGCGAGACCTTCTCCGGTTACCTCGCCGCCTTTCCCGAACGCTAACTTCGGCGCCCGTGCTGTCGCGCCAGGAAGGATCCGCTGGGCCCGGATTCAGCGGGATACCTCGAGCCCGCCGGGATGGTTCGACGACACGGACTTTGCCGCAACGGCCGAGAGTTTCATTAACCCCGGCTGGGCTCCGGTCACGCTGAACGCTTACCGTGGCCGGATTCTGCCGGGTGAGGCGCACGATCCGCGATACGACCGGCTTGAACGCCGGCTCCGCGAGACCAGGCGGCTGTCCCGTCCGGCGCTTATGGTGCAGGGTGGCGCTGATTTCTGCGATGAACCGCAGTCATCGCAGGGATTGGACCGCTTCTTCACCGGCAGCTACACCCGCCTGCTCCTCAATGGCATTGGTCATTTCCCGCATCGCGAAGCTCCGCTGGAAGTGGCGGGACCGTGCTCGGCCATCTGCAGGCGCTTGGTCCTGGCCGCCGGTGACACGTGGTCGGGTAACCGCGGCGACTCGTGCGCCCGTTTACCCGTCGCGGAAGGACGTTCGTTCGGCCGCAGAAGACCGGGAATGTCGCGAGTCTGCTTTGACATTGCGGCCTGGAAGCTGCACGATTCTGAATATGGCAAAGACTGTGAACGTCGTCATTACTGACGACCTTGATGGATCGCCCGATGCACAGACCGTGGCCTTCAGCTTCGATGGCCACAGTTACGAGATCGACCTGGGCCCGAAGAACCTCGCCAAGCTCCGGAAATCGCTGCAGCCATTCATAGATGCGGGGCGCCGGACCGCGCACCGCCGGGCCGCGAAGGCCGCCCGTAGCGGCGGGGCCAGGACGGACCGGGCCGCGGTGCGCGCCTGGGCCACGGCCCACGGGATGAAGGTGTCAGAGCGCGGACGGATCAGCGCCGAGGTGCTGAGCAAATACGACGCCTCGCACTGAGCGCGGCATTCATCGGCGCCGGGCTCTACCGGTACAGCCGCACGATGTCTGCGGGGTCAACGGGAAGCCGGCCGATGAACTGCGCGGGTGCCAGGGTGGGCGTATTCGCGGCGATGACACTTACCTGATCCACGCCTACGTCTATCGGGGCCGGGTGCCGAGTCAGGTAGCTGCGCACCGCACGTACGGCCTGAGTTACCCGGCGCGGCGGAATGCCGTCATGGTGGCCGACAACAAGATGGAAGTCGTTGTCAATGTCGGTCGGCGAGTTATGGTACCAATGCAGGATATTCGCCTCGCTCATGGCCCGGCGAAGCTGGTCGAGCGGCCTGGCCGAAATGCCCTGTGCCACCGTGCTTACGGGCCATCTCACCAGCACGAAGGCATCACCTTGTACGGAGAACATCCGCTCATACGGATGCTGCCCGCGGCTTGAGAACGTCGCGGGGGTGGCCGGCCCGTAACCACCGAGGCGGATGCTCAGCGCCGGGGTCAGATGAGCAGCGAGGATTTCCAGGGCCCGGGCATGGTCCATGACACGGCGAGTACCTGCGAGCTCGCGGTAGCCTGCTCATTCCATGATCATGGCTCTTTGATGGTGCCGGGACCCTGAATGACCACGATCATGGAATGACCGTCACGCATCACGCTCGATCGGGCAGGTCATGCACCGGGGGCCGCCCCGGCCGCGGCCGAGCTCGCTGCCCCGGATGGTGATGACCTCGATCCCGTTGGCGCGCAGGAAGCTGTTGGTGGTGACGTTGCGCTCGTAGGCGACCACCACGCCGGGCGCCACGGCCAGCACGTTGCAGCCGTCGTCCCACTGCTCCCGCTGCGCGGAATGCACGTCCTGGGTGGCGGTCAGCACCTTGATCTCGTCGCGGCCGATGGCGGCGGCGATCGCGGCGTGCATCTCGGCCGGCGGGTGGTCGGTGACCTTCAGCTCCTTCAGCCCGCTGCCCGGCTCCACGGTGTAGCAGGGCAGCATCCCCATCCCCGCGTACTTCACGAACACCCCGTAATCCGCCATGGTCAGGACGGTGTCCAGGTGCATGAACGCGCGCGCCTTCGGCATGTTCACCGCCACCAGGCGCTGCGCCGCCCCGGAGGTGAACAGCCGGTACGCGAGGACCTCCACCGCCTGAGGCTGGGTCCGCTCGCTCATCCCGACCAGCACCGCGCCGTCGCCGAGCACCAGCACGTCGCCGCCCTCGATGGTGGCCGGTGCGCTGTCCGCTCCGTGGTACCACACCTCGAAACCGCCCGCGGCGAACATCGGGTGCCACCGGTACATGGCCTCGTCGCTGATCGTCTCCCTGATCCGGGCCTGCCGCCGCATCACGTTGATCGAGACGCCGCCGTAGATCCAGCAGGAAGTGTCCCGCTGGTAGAGGAGGTTCGGCAGCGGGGCGAGCACGAAGCCATCCGGATCCAGCGAGTGGAAGGCGATGCTCCTGGGCTCCGGGGCCAGGTCGAGGAACTCGCGCTTGGTGATCCCGCCGATCAGGAATTTGGTCAGCGTCTGCGCGTCCAGCGCGCTGAACGCCTCGCGCAGCGCCTCGGTCGCGAGCGGGCCGTGCAGCCGCGGATCGAAGACGTGCTCGAGCACGTAGTCCCGGGCGTCGGCGATCTCCATGGTCTGCGCGAGCAACTCGGCGTAGTAGTGCACGACGACGCCGTGGTCGCGCAGGGTCTGGGCGAACTTGTCGTGCTCGGCCTGCGCTTCGGCCACCCACAGCACGTCGTCGAAGAGCAGTTCGGCGGCGTTCTGCGGGGTGAGCCGCTTCAGCTCCAGGCCGGGCCGGTGCAAGATGACCTGATGCAGGCGGCCGACCTCTGAGTCAACTCCGAACATGGCGCTCCTATCCGGGGCCCGGTTGGTTCACGCTCAGTTATTTCATGCCCGGTAGGCTGCCGCGATGAAGCTTGATCTTTTCGCCGACGCAGCTGATCTCACCGCGCAGCTGGTGGACATCGAGTCGGTCAGCGGCGCGGAGGGCCCGATCGCCGACGCGATCGAGGCCGCGCTGTCCCCGCTGTCCCATCTCGCCGTCGAGCGCGATGGCCATGCGGTGGTAGCGCGGACCGGGCTGGGCCGGGCGGAGCGGGTGATCCTGGCCGGACACATCGATACCGTGCCGGTCGCAGGGAACCTGCCGTCCCGGCTGGCCCCGGGCGTGCTGTACGGCTGCGGCAGCACCGATATGAAGGGCGGGGTGGCCGTGGCGCTCCGGCTGGCGGCCACGGTGCCCGCGCCGGCCCGGGACGTCACGTACGTGTTCTACGACTGCGAGGAGGTCGAGGCGGAGCGCAATGGCCTGCTCCGGCTCAGCCGCCGCCGCTCTGACCTGCTGGCCGGTCACTTCGCGGTGCTGATGGAGCCGACCGGGGACGTCGTCGAGGGCGGCTGTCAGGGCACCCTGCGGGCGCGGGTCCTGGCGACCGGGCAGCGCGCGCACAGCGCCCGGTCCTGGCTTGGCCGCAACGCGATTCACGAGGCGGCCGGCATCCTCCAGGTGCTGCGCGGTTACCGGGCCCGCGAGCCCGAGGTCGATGGCCTGGTCTACCACGAGGGCCTGAACGCGGTCACGATCAGCGGCGGAGTGGCTATGAACGTGGTCCCCGATGAGTGCGTCGTCACGGTCAACTTCCGGTTCGCCCCCGATCGCTCGATCGGCGATGCCGAGGCACACGTGAGGGAGCTGTTCGCGGGCTGGGACGTCCAGGTCACCGATGTGGCCGGCGGCGCGAGGCCCGGGCTCGCCGAGCCGGCGGCCGCATCGTTCGTCGCTGCGGTCGGCGGAACGCCGCGAGCCAAGCTGGGCTGGACCGATGTGGCCAGATTCGACTCGCTGGGCATCCCGGCGGTCAACTTCGGTCCCGGTGATCCGCGGCTCGCGCACACCAGGGACGAGCACATCGAGGTGGCCGCCATCGCCGAGTGCGAGACCCGGATGCGCAGCTGGCTGACCGCCTGACGCAACGGTCCCCCGGCCGATGGGAGCGGGCCGGGGGACCGCTGACCGGCAAGAGGCCGCAAAGCCGGGCGTCAGCGGGGCGGCGCCTGGATCAGCAGCACGCTGGTGGTGTGCTGGCTGCCCGCGGTATCGGTCCAGCTGACCGAGACCTTGGTGCCGGGCCGGTACTGCTCCATGATGCCGGTCAGCGAGTTCGGTGAGGTCACGGTCTGCCCGTTGACCGCGGTGATCACGTCGCCGCCCCCCAGGCCCGCGGTGGCGGCGGGGGTGCCGCAGAGCACGCCGTCCACCAGCGCGCCCTTGCTGACCGGCGCGACGGTCGGCGGGACCGGCGCGTTCTGGTCGCTGTTCAGGCAGCTCTGGATGCCGACCTGGGCGCCCGCTTCAGACTGCAGGGTCTGCTGGGCCTTGGGGTTCGACTGGGTAGTCGGCCACACCAGCACGCCCATGAACCCGGTCAGGCCGATCTGGACCTTCGAGCTGCCGTGGCCGGAGATAATCTGCTTCGCGACGGACATCGCCCGGTTGATAGGGATCGCGAATCCGACGTTGGGCTCGGAGTCGCCGAAGCTGCCCGAGGCGGCCGCGGTGTTCATACCGATCACCTGCCCGGAGGCGTTGGCGAGCGGGCCGCCTGAGTCGCCGGGAATGATGTCGGCGTTGGTCTGCAGCATGCCGTGCAGTGTCTCGCTGCCGTTAGCGCTGCCCTGGTCGCTGGCGGTGATCGTCTGGTTAAGGCCGGTGATCGAGCCCGTGACGACCGTCGCGCCGCCCGTCCCGTCGGCGTTGCCAATGGCCACGACCCCGTCGCCGAGCTTGACCGAGCCGGAGTTGCCGAGCGGCACTGTCTTCAGGCCGGACGCGCCGACCAGCTGGATGACCGCGATGTCGTCGCTCTTGTCGTAGCCGAGCACGTTGGCCTGATAGTGCAGGCCGGTGTTGACGACCCGGGCGGTCAGCCCGGTGCTGGCGTCGATGACGTGATTGTTGGTCAGCACGATGCCGTTGGGGCTGATCACCATGCCGGTGGCCGCGGCCGATCCGTTCTCGTACCGCAGGCTGCTGGTGATGTCGACGAGGCCGGGCTGGACCGCGTTCTCGACGGCCTGCTGCTTAGCGCTGCTGAGCCCGGTACCTGCGGCGTTGCCGCTGGAGCCGTTGCCTGAGCCGCTGCCGAAGCCGTTGCCCAGGCCGGACCCGTTGCCCAGGCCCAGGCCGCCGCTCTGGCCGGAGGACTGGGCCGTATTCGAGCCGGTGTCCTCGATGGCCAGCATGGTGCCGGCGCCGACGCCGGCGGCCAGCGCCGCGATCGCGATGTAGGTCACCAGGCCGCGTGCCCGGCTCCGCGGCGGCGGGGGCGGCGGCTGCTGGAGGTAGTCGCCCGGTAGGCCGCCGGGACCGTAGGGACCGCCCGGGCCCCCATACGGGCCCTGGCCGTAGCCGCTGGCCTGCGGGTATCCGCTGACCGGAGGCTGGCCGTAGCCACCGCCTGGCTGGGTCGGGCCGTAGCCGCCTGGCTGGGTCCCGCCGCCTGGCTGGGTCGGGCCGTAGCCGCCTGGCTGGGTCCCGCCGCCTGGCTGGGTCGGGCCGTAGCCGCCTGGCTGGGTCCCGCCGCCTGGCTGGGTCGGGCCGTAGCCGCCTGGCTGGGTCCCGCCGCCTGGCTGGGTCGGGCCGTAGTAGCGGCCGTAGCCGGGTTGGCCCTGACCGTACGGGTCGCCGCCCGGCGGGCTGCCGTAGCCGCCCGGCGGGCCGAAGTAGGGACCCGGGGCGTAGCCGCCTGGCTGGGGGTGTCCGGCCGGCTCGGGCGGCCCGCCTGGCTGGGGGTGTCCGGCTGGCTGGGGGTGTCCGGTCGGCTCGGGCGGCCCGGCTGGCTGGGGGTGTCCGGCTGGCTCGGGGTACCCGGTCGGCTGGGGCGGCCCGGCTGCCTGGGGGTGCCCGGCTGGCTGGGGGTGCCCGGCTGGCTGGGGGTGCCCGGCTGGCTGGGGGTGCCCGGCTGGCTCGGGCGGCCCGGCTGGCTGGGGCGGCGCGGCCTCCTGGAACGGCCCAGCGAAGAGCGCCTTGAGCTCGGTGGTTCCGCCCGCCTGGTCGGCGGTTCCTGCGGCGCCCGCCGCAGGAGTCCCGGAGTCGACGGCGGTGCTGTCCGCCTCAGCCGCGCTGGCCGGCTGGGGCTGAGCGGGCGGCGAGTCAGTCGGCGACCAGGGTCCGATGAACTCGGGCCGCTGGTTCTCGCTGCCGCTCTGATCTTCTTGCATCTGACATCCCCTCTGCCCGAAGCCAGCGTACGTTCGATCTGCTGCTGCCCAACTGCGGCCGGCTGATGCGTAGGGCCGTCAGCCGGACCTTGCGTTCCTCAGTTAGCCCTACAGACCTGGGTGCTTCCTGAACGCCTTCTGCGGATTTGCCGCTGTGACGAGCCGCACCGCGGTTAACCGTTTCTAGCAAGAGTAGCTTCCGGCATAGAAGCGATATATCTTGAGTCTGCGCGCTGCGCAACTCGGCGCGTCTGGATAACTCAAGGAGACGAGATGTCGGCACCACCTCGCAAGGACGGGCCGGGCCTGACCCGGCGCGATGAGCTAGCGGTTTCCGGCGCGGCGCTGTCGCACGCGCCGTGGGGTGCCGCGGCCGCCACCGGAGCGGTGGTCACGGGCGGCGACCTGTTGTTGCACCTCACCAGCCTCCATCTCGGCCTGACCCCATCGCTGGCGGCCGGGACGGTAGCCTTCTTCACCGTCGCCGGGGGCGGCGCCCTGGTGCGCTCGCGCTCTGGCCGGGCCATGCAGTGGGCCCGGCGCAATCCGTGGCGCTTCGCGGTGCTACCCGGGGCAGCGACGGCGGTCATTGTATTCGTCCTGATGGTCGTGCTCGGCAGCAGCGGGCTGGTCGGCGGCACCTTCGACGCGCTGTGGCACGGCGCCATCACCTTCGGCCTGACCGGCCTGGTCGGCACGGTGGCGGGCGGACGCAAGGACCGCGCCAGTTACCAGGACCGAGCCAGTTACTAGGACCGAGCCAGTTACTAGGACCGAGCCAGCTACTGACGTCCGGTTATCCAGCGGCCGACGGGGATCTGCCCGCCGCCGAGCCGGCCTGCCCGGTCCGCCCAGCTGACCCTGGCGAAACCAGCCGCGACTCGGATCTCATGTCTGGCCGGCTCGGGACGCCGCAGGGGTGCGGATTGTGTCGGTGCCGTGCTGCGGTCATAACATCGTGCTCGACAACGTCGAGGGCTTCGGGCCGAAGTCGCGGCGGCGCTTGCCTGACAGCGGAATAGCGGGAGGCCATGCTAATCGGCCTGATGATCGCGCACCGGGCCGACTCGCAGGCCCTGGGTGGCGCAATCCGCCAGCAGCATGGGCAGGGCGCCCAGAGCCGCCCGCCAGGATCCGGCTGGCGACGTGCAATCGGAATCGTGCAGCAGGATCGTGGCGCCGCCCGCCAGGTCCGCGGCCAGCGTGGCATGGACCGAGGCCGGGCTGGCTCCTGCCGCCCACTCGCGCCCCCAGGCGGTCCAGAGCACCGGCCGCAGTTCCAGCCGCCGGGCCGTGACCAGGCCGACGGTGCTCAGCACTCCGTAGGGCGGCCGGAACAGCCGGGGTACCGCGCCGGTCGCCGCCGCGATCTTCTCGCGCGCTCTGGTCAAGTCGTCGCGGGTGGCCCTCGGGCCGCGCAGCGGCAGATAGCGGTGATCAAAGCCGTGTACGCCGACCTCGTGGCCAGCCGCCGCTACCTCGGCCGCCAGCCCCGGAGACCGGTCCACCATGGAGCCCAGCATGAAAAAGGTGGCCTGTACGTGCTGGTCGGCCAGCACGTTGAGGAAATGCGGGGTGGCCGCCGGATCCGGGCCGTCGTCGAAGGTGATGGCCACGTGATCGGCCCGGCCGCGGCCCGACAACCGCGGGAACAGGGCCGAGCGGACCGGGCGCAGCGCGGTGACGCCCGGTCCGGCCTGGACGATCGCCACCCCGGCCGCGGCCAGCAGCACGCCCAGGCCAGCGGTGCGTCCCGGAGCGCGCTGCGCCGCCGCTGGGGCCCGGCGGGCCCCGTGACCCGGCGCCTGGACGGCATTGGCCCGGTTCGTCATTTTGGTACCCGCTTAGGATCGTTCTATCGAAATAGTCCCAGCTCACAACGGGTGCCGACGGGACCACGGCATAAAATTTACAAGACGCGGCCGACCTTTCCCTGCGATCATGTCGGGGCTGGGCCCGCTCGGGGGAAGCCAGCTGTTTCAGGGGCAGCCTGGACAGCCTGGCCGTGGACAAGAGCTGGGCTAAGGACAACACGTCCTATCACATAGGGGTGCCAGTTTGGGAGTGCAAGCAGCGCGCGTCGTCTTTCCCGCTGTCGACCGGGCAGAGATCGCGGCAGCCATAACCGACATCCTGAGCAGCGGCATGCTCACCCTGGGGCCCTACACCCAGCGGTTCGAGACCGACTTCGCCGCCGCACACGGCGCGCCGTACGCGGTCGCCACCGGCAGCGGCACCGCGGCCCTGGAGATCTCGCTGCGGGCGGTCAAAGTCGCGGGGCGGGACGTGATCGTGCCGGCGAACACGTTCTACGCCACCGCGGCGGCCGTGCTTCGCGCCGGGGGCAGGCCGGTGTTCGCCGACATCGACGCGGGCACCTTCGCGCTCAGCCCGCGCACGCTGGCGGCCGCGCTCACCCCGCACACCGCGGCGGCCGTGCTGGTCCATGTCGGCGGGCTCATCACGCCTGATGTTGACGAGCTCCGGCTGATCTGCGACGGGGCGGGCATCGCCCTGGTCGAGGACGCCGCGCATGCGCATGGTTCGTCTTACGACGGCAGGTTCGCCGGGTCATTCGGCACCGCGGGGGCATTTTCGTTCTATCCCACCAAAGTAGTCACCAGCGGCGAAGGCGGGATGATCGTGACCTCGTCCGGCGATCTGGCCGCCGAAGCGCACATCTACCGGGATCAGGGCAAGGGCTCGTTCAGCGCCAATCATCACGTCCGCGAGGGATACGCGTGGCGGATGAGCGAGCAGAATGCCGCCACCGGCCTGGTGCACTTGCGCCGGATGGACCAATTCATCGCGCGCCGCAGGGAGGTGGCCGGCCGTTACGACAAAGGGCTGGCCGAGTTGGACTGCCTGGTGCCGGTCGCCGAGCCGCCCGGCTGCCGCGGCAACATTTACAAATACCTCGCGGTGCTGCCCGCCGGGGCCGACCGGGCTTGGTTCAAGCAGCGGCTCGCCGACCGGTTCGAGGTGCGGCTGGCCGGCGAGGTCTATGACGTGCCGCTGCATCGTCAGCCGGTGCTCACGCAGTACGCCGGGCCGCCGCTGCCGGTGGCCGAGGACGTCTGCCAGCGGCACGTCTGCCTGCCGGTCCACTCGGATATGACCGACGCGGAAGTGGACGAGGTGCTCGCCGCGATAGCGGCGGTCGGTGCCGAGCTCGCCGGGGCAGCGTCATGCGATTAGCGGTCACCGGCGGGTGCGGGTTCATCGGCTCGCACGTGGTGGACCACCTGCTGCGGGCCGGTCATGATGTACGCGCCATCGACATCGGCGAGCAGTGGCGCAACCCGGCGGCCGATTACCGCCCGGCCGACCTGTTCGACGCCGCGGCCCTGGACGACGCGCTGGCCGGCACGGACGCGGTCTTCCACCTGGCCGGGGCCTCCGATGTCAACGAGATCGCCGCCGAGCCGGCCACCGCGGTCCAGCTCAACGTCGAGGGGGTGGCGCGGGTGCTCGACGCGGCGCGCCGCACCGGCTGCCACCGGATGGTGCTGGCCAGCACGGTCTGGGTGTACGGCGCGACCGTCGGCCGTGGCGAGCGGACCGAGGACGCGCTGATCGACCTGGGCCGGGCCGGGCATGTCTACGTGTCGACGAAGCTGGCCGCCGAGATGCTCGTGCATAGCTACCGCCAGATGTACGGGCAGGAGTTCACGATCCTGCGCTATGGCATCCCGTACGGGCCCCGGATGCGGGACGCGCTGGTGGTAGCCAGGTTCGTCCGGGCGGCGCTGGACGGTCACCCGATCACCATCGCCGGGACCGGCGAGCAGCAGCGCAGCTACGTCTACGTCGAGGACCTGGCCGACGCGCACGTCCGGGCCCTGGCGCCGGCCGCGGCCAACAAGACGGTGACCCTGGAGGGCGGCACGCCGGTCTCGGTCCGGGAGATCGCTGATCTGGTGTGCAGCCTGGTCCGCCCGGTGCCGGTCCGGCACACGGCGGCGCGGGCGGCGGATTTCCAGGGACAGGCCATCTCCAACCAGCTGGCGAAGGAACTGCTGGACTGGGCGCCGGTGACGCCGTTCGCCGAGGGCGTCCGCCGCTACCTGGGCTGGCTCAGCGAGGCGGAAGCCGAGGCCGTGCCCCAGCGGTAAGCACGGTGACGGCCCGAGCGGGGGGGTGGTGAGGACAGTGACGATGGAACCGACGGCGGCGATACCGGCGGCGCCGGGCGGGGCCGGGCCGCGCAAGGCGCTGCTGCTGACCGGGTCGATCGGCATGGGACACGATCAGCTCGCGGAGGCCTGCTCAGCCTCCCTGTCGGCGTCCGGCTGGTCGACGCGGACTCTCGACGCGATGCGGCTGCTCGGCCGGGGCGGCGGGTCGGCTGGCGAGGCGGTGTTCCGCGGGATGCTCGCCGTGCCCGGCCTGTACGACGCGTTCCATTTCACCGCGTTGCGCCCGGGAAACCGGCTCGCGCTGCTAGCTGACGCCGCGGCCCGGCGCCGGATCGTCCCGAGGCTGCGGCAGCACCTCGAACAGGATCCGCCGGACCTGGTCATCTCGGTGTTCGCGACCGGCGCGTCCGCCATCAGCAGGCTCGCCGACGCGTATCCGGCCATGAGCCACCTGGTGTTCTGTACGGACGTGACGCCGCACCGGCTGTGGGTACACCCCAATGTCGACCTCTACCTGGTCAGTTCCTCGGTCGCGGTGGCGGCCGTCCAACGGTTCCAGCCCGAGGCGCAGGTGCTGGTCGTCCCGGCGGCGGTCCGGCCGGCGTTCTACCAGCCGCCTCCGCAAGATCAGGTCCGGGCCAGCCTGGGCGTGCCCGCCGCCGAACGCTGCGTCCTGCTGATGTCGGGCGCCTGGGGACTCGGCCCGGTGGCAGCGGCAGCCGAGGCCCTGGGCAACGCGGGCGTGCACGTGCTGGCGGTGGCCGGCCGCAACGCTCGGCTGGAACGCAGGCTCCGGGCGGCCGCCGCACGCCAGCCCCGGGTCCGCCCGTTCGGCTACACCGAGGCCATCCCGGACCTGATGGCCGCGTGCGATCTGGTCATCACCAGCTCCGGTGACACCTGCACCGAGGCCAGGACCGTCGGGCGGTCGCTGTTGCTGCTCGACGTGGTTCCCGGGCATGGCCGCGACAACCTGCAGCATGAGCTGGAACTCGGCGATGCCGGGGTGAGCACGCCCCGGCCTGCTGATGTCGTCCGCGGCACGCTGGCCGCGCTGGAGCGGATCAAGCCCGCGCCGGCCGGCCCGACCAGGACGCTGGCCGGGTGGGAGGCCGCGTTCAACGCCGCGCTGGCCACCGTCGGGGGCTGACCGAAGCTGGCCATCGTCGGGGGGCTGACCGAAGCTGGCGACCGTCGGGGGCTGACCGAAGCTGGCCGCCGCGCAAGATCCGGCGCCCCGAGCATGATCCGGCGCGCCCCGCCGCGCGCCCCGAGCTGATCCGGCGCGCCCCGAGCATGATCCGGTAAGAAAAGGGGCCGCGGAGCGCGCGAACTTTACGTCCTAATGGATCATGCCGGCCTGCAGTACGGTAAGCGCCGCTTCGTAGAGGGTGACGAGGCCAGCGTCGACGTCCGCCCCGTGAAACTGCGGATTCCAGACCAGGTCAGCCAGTGAGTCACTGATGACGAAGGCCGACGCGATGTTCAGGCCCCTGACCTGGGCCACCGCAAACAGCGCCGCGGCTTCCATCTCGACGCACAACACTCCTTCCGCCTGATAGTGGCGAGCCTCCGCGACGGTCTCCCGGTAGGGCGTGTCGATGGTCCACGAGACCCCGGTCCGGAACCGGGCCCCGGCCTGCCGCATCGCCGCGGCCAGGGCCGTGGTCGTGGTCGCGGTGGCCGCGGCGAACCGGCCCGCGGGCAGGTAGTGGTGAGACACGCCTTCGTCGCGGATGGCGGCCTCGCACAGGACGAGGTCGCCAATCTCCAGATCCCGCTGCAGGCTTCCTGCGGTGCCGATGGAGACGAACGCCGAGGTGCCGATGGCGGCCAGTTCCTCGAGGGCAGCGGCGGCGGCCGGGGCACCGATCCCGAACTGGCCGAGCAGCCCGACCCGGCCCGCGGTGCTGGGCAGCGGCAGGATCCCCTGCAGGGCCCCGCGGCGCTCCGGCGGCCGCAGCCCTTCAGCCTGCAGCACATGGCGGTACAGGGAGCGCTGATAACACAGGACCACTCCCGCGGGTGCGCTGGCGTGCTGCAGCGCGCCAACCCGGCGCAGATACGCGACGAAGTCCGCAGGGGTGAAGATCGCCTTCTCGGCGTGCTTGCCCGCGAAGTTCGGGTAACCGGCTGACGGCACGCAACGTGGCTCAGCGCTGCCAGGGGCCAGCGCTGCGGCTGGCCCAGCGGTAACCGGAGGCACTGCCGCGGCCCAGGATCCGGTCCACCGCGGAGCCGATGCTGCCATCCTCGGCGATCAGCCGGCGGACCACTACGATCATGGCGGGGATGGCCCAGAAGTCGCCGCACACCCACAAGATGCCCGCGCCGATCTGCTGGTCGGCGAACGGCGGCATGGTGACCCCGGCGACGTGGTCGTAGACCGAATACCAGGAACTCTGCGTGAAGATGCCCATCGACATAGCCAGGAACCACATCACCAGGTTGGTCACGGCCAGCGCGGCCGCCTGGCCGACCGGGGCCAGCTTGGGCCGCAGCGGCGGTGACGGGATGAACTGCAGCCAGAACAGCACGCCCGCGATGAAGAAGCTGGCGTGCATCAGCCAGATGTGCACCGCCTGGTTGTCCTGCGCGATATCGAACGGTACCGGTAGGTGCCAGACGATCATCACGATGTTGAACAAGGCGACGGCGACCCAAGGGCGCAGCGCCACGCCGGTGACCGCCCGCAGCGGGCGGGCCCAGCCGCCCCGCATGACCTCCTTCGTCGCGCTGCGGCCCAGCCGGCCCGGCAGCGCGTCCAGCAGCGGCTGCCAGGGTGCCCCGGCCACGATCAGGGTCGGCGCGGCGAACATGAGCAGCAGGTGCTGGAACATGTGCACGAAGAAGTAGTCGTCCGACCAGTAGTCGATCGGCGACTGGACCGACAGCAGCAGGACGGCCAGTCCGGCGTAGAAGAGCAGCGAGCGCCGACGCCGCTGCCGGGTGCGCTCCGGCCTGGACCGGCGGGCGAGTCTGGCCAGGCCGGTCTCGTGCCAGCCGACCAGGATGATCACGATGATCATGAACGGGTCGAACGACCAGTGCCCGGTCAGGTAGCTCATGGCGGTTCCCCTCAGCCGGACGAGCCGTAGGGGATCGTGATCCGCATCGTCTGCCGGGGGCTCCAGGCCGTTGCCCCGGCGGGGAGCTGCCAGTCAGCGAACGAGCTGGCGTGCGCGGTCAGCGCGTCCAGGCGGCCCGCCGGGCCGACCGCGAGCGTGGCCGTCCGGCTGGGCAGCGGCGGCAGCGTCCGCCACGGCGCGTCCGGCCCGGCCAGCGCCACGCCGCGGCCGCGGCTCTGGTCTGCCCCGAGCACCAGCCCGACGGCCCCGTCGGGCCCGAAGGACGCCGACCGCACCGGAGCCGTCCCGCTGCGCAGCGGCGCGGACGTCTGCCAGTGCGCACCGCCGTCCTGCGACCAGGCGGCCAGGACGGCTGCCGCGGGCCCGGTGCCGGCCTGGACCAGCACCCCGGTGCGGGCACCGGCCGCGACCATGGCCAGCACGGTGGCGTTCCGGCTGGTCAGCGCCGCGGGCAGCGGCGGGCCGGCCGCCTGCCAGCCACCGCCGCGCAGGGCGAAAATGCCCGTGACGCCCGGGCGGTCGCAGCGGCCCGCCAGCAGCGGCACTCCTGCGGCGGCGGTGCTGCTGAACGCGGCCGCGGTGAGCGCGGTGAGCCCGCAGGCCCGGCCCGCTGCGGTCGCGGCCAGGGACTGGGCGCTGGCCAGCTTGGTCCAGGTGGCCCCGCCGTGACTGCCCAGCTGCGCGCCGCCGCCCTGAGTCAGCGCGATCAGCTGGCCGCCCGGGCCGCCGGCCAGAGCATCGGGCACGTCGGCCAGGCCCGGATTGACGGGGGCGCCAGGCGACCAGGTCGCGCCGCTGTCGGCGGTCATCGCGAGCGGCGAGAACAACAGATCCTGGCTCGGGCGGAAGCCCGCCACCAGCGACCTGGCGCCGGTGACCGCGGCGACCAGGCCGCCGTTGTCGGCCACCCCGGCGGGAGTCACCTGCCGCCATGTCGTCGCGCCGGCCGGACGGGTGAACAGCTGCCAGAAGTCGTCATGCTCCGCGCTGGAGCCGCCCATGACGACGATGGCCCAGCTGGTCCCGGCCGCGTTCGTGATGACGGTGGCCAGCTGCGGCGGGGAGACGGCGGCGGGCCGGCCGGGCTCGCTGGCCGGCCTGCTGCCGCAGCCCGCGATCAGCACGGCGGCGATCGCCGGGACCGCCGCGGCGCGGTACCACCGGCTGCTCATCGGGACTTCATGACGTGCTCGGCGGCCGTGGCCAGCTCGACCGCGAACGATGACACCGAGCTTGTCGTGCCCGGCCCGGGATCGAAGTCCAGCTCGGCGCGGGTGTGGCCGCTGGCGTCGATGACATAGGCGACGTCGTTGTGCGCGATCATCCCGCCCGACGGCACGATCTCGGCGGCCACCGAGTAGTTCCGCCACGCCTGCCTGAGCTGGGTGAGCGAGCCGGTCAGGAAGCGCCAGTTCGGTACGGAGGTGAGCCGTTCCTGGCGGTCGAAGGCCTGGGCGTAGGATACCGCGCGGTAGACCGGATTGGAGACGATCGCGACCAGTTCGACCTGGCGGGACTTCACGCCGAGTATCTGGTCAGCCGCGCGGAACTCCTGCGCGATCAGCGGGCAGTCGCTGGTGCACACCGGGTCGAGGAAGGTGAGCAGCACGACCTTCCCGTGCAGGCTCGCCAGGCTGACCTGGCTGCCGTTCTGGTCGGTCAGCAGGAACGGGGGCGCGGCGAAATCAAGCGGTGCGCTGTTGCCGGCGATAGCCCGGGCGATGATGGGGTCCGCGTTCGGGTTGGCCTGCGCGAGCGCGGCGGGCGCCGCGCCGATGATGATGAGCACGACCGCCCAGGCGGCCAGCACCGCCCCGGTGCTGACCGATCCGAACGACCGGGCCAGGACCGCGGGCTGCAGGCGGGCACGCCAGCCCGGCCCCGCCGGCGCGACCCGGCCGGAGCGTGGTCAGCGGCGGTAGCCGCCCCCGTGACGGCGGCCGCCGCGGGGGCGGCGGCGGTCGCGGCGGCTGGCCCGCGGATGACCGCCAGGTAACCGCTGACCAGGATCAGCAGGATGGGGATCATGCTGTTGGGGTCGGTGCCCAGGCCGCCGAAGAACCCGAGGTCCTCGATCAGCACCCAGTCCGCCAGGCACAGCACGGCCGCCGCGGCGATCGTGGGCCGCAGCAACCGTGGCTGGCCGCTGAGCAGGCCGGCGCCGATGACCGCCAGCGCGATCACCGCCACCAGGTTGACCGCGAAGCCGTGGGCGGCGGTGAAGTCCGCGAATCCGCTCACCCAGCGGGCGAGCACCGCTGGCTGGGGCGTGCCCGACATCGACCGGACCATATCGGTCAGGGTGCCGGGTGCACCATGCTGGGTTCCCGGCCAGAATCCGCGCCCCGGCCAGGCCTGCAGCACGGCCATGCCGGCGAAGAACAGGCCCATGGCGCTGAGGATGCCGCGGCCCAGCTGCGGCGCCTGCCAGGCCCGCTGCGGGAGGGCCAGCAGCGCACCGGCCACGCAGTAGAAGATCGCGGCCCCCGGTGCGCCGAAGAGCCAGGTCAGGCCGGGGGCGAAGATCCCGCCGAACGACTCACCGAATACCCAGACCACCAGGCCCCAACCCACGCTGGCCAGGCCGGCCAGCCGCGAGGACCGTCCGCGGGGCGCGGCCAGCAGCCACGCGCCGATGCCGACCTGGATCCAGACCGCAGCCGCTGCCGCCTGGATCGGATGGTACGACCAGCCGGTCCCGGCCCAGTTGACCAGGTGCTGGACCCAGGCGGGCGAGGCGGACGCGGTCGGCTCGATGACATTGGACGGCAGGCCGGCTGCCATGGCCGGCTGGGCCTGCAGGAACCCGTCGAAGATCCACAGAATGCCGAAGCTGATCCGCAGCAGCCGGTGCCCGGCCGCCTCGGCGGCCACCGCCGGCGCGGCGGGCCGCGAGCCCAGCCATTCCCTGGCGCTGATCCACGCGATGGCCAGGACCGCGAGGATGAGCAAGGCGATCAGGCCCTGATGCAGGAGAGCCGAACGGAACGCCGCCACCAGGATGGGGTTGGTGACGTTCAGTCCGGAGTTCATCCCGGGCATCGGGGCTCACTCTCCCTTATCGGTGCTGGCCCATGGTAGGCGCGAACTCGTCCTCGTCGGCCGGGTGGGTCAGCTGGGCAGCTCGGGCGGTGCTACGCCGGCCGACAGGGACCGGCTGGCGGACTCGATTATCGAGTCGACGGCCGTGCGCTGCGCGTCCAGCTTCGCGCGCGCCTGCTGCAAGCTGGCCAGGTCCAGTTCCCTGGCCCGCTGGTTCGGCGCGGTCAGGACGCGGGCGACATCGGTCTGCACCTGCTGGGCTTCCGGGGCCGCCCAGGTGACCAGCCCGGTCACGACCCGGTTCAGACGGAAGCTGGCCAGGGACTCGGTCACCTGATACTCCTCCAGATCGTCGAGCAGTTCATTGTTGGCGGGCGAGCAGTTCGCGGCTCCGGTCTGGGCGATGTTGACGGCGGTCGCCACATCGTGGCTTGCTCCCGACTGCACCTGGCCCAGCGCGTACAGCGAATCGGTGACCCCGCCCGCGCAGGACTGGATGTCAGCGGTCATATCGGCCACGAAGCCGCGCAGATCGGAGGCGCGCTGAGCCTGCGAAGGCCGGTGCGCCAGGCCCACCAGCACGGCCGCCGCGACCAGGCCGAACACGGCCAGCACGAGCACCCGCGGCGAGCGGCGGGTGGGCCACGCCGTGTGCCGGATCGGGACGTACGGCGGGTCGGTGCGGATGCGCCCGGTCACGGTCAGCCTCGATCCATCAGCGCGACGCCCGCGTGCAGGTCGCTTGGGGTCAGCGCCCCGAAGACATGCTTGACGACCCGGTGCCTGCCATCCAGGAAGAAGGTCTGCGGGAGCCCGTAAACGCCATAGGAGGTGGTCGTCGAGGCGGGGAGCGGGTCGAAGCCGATCGGATAGGTCACCCCGGCCCGCTGGAGGAACTGCTGGGCGGCTCCGGCCTCGTCGTTGGCGTCGACACCGATGATCACGACGGAGCCCCTGGCGTTCTCGTAGAATTTGGCCAGCAGCGGGGTCTCGCGCTTGCAGGGCGGACACCACGACGCGAAGAAGTTGACGATGAGCGGTCGGCCCGCGAACGCGGCCAGGCTCACCATATGACCGGGATGGCCGAGCTGGCGGAGGGCGAAGTTCTTGGCCGCCGGCCGGACCGGATGCGGGATGGTGCCCCGGCCGCCGGTCACCGAGATCACCGCGATCACCGCGAGCGCGACCGCGGCGGCGGCCCAGGCGATCCGGCCGGACCGGCGGCCGGTGCCCAGCCGCGCCGCCCACCGTCCTGCCCCCGCCGTCCCGGAGGCCAGCGCTGTCCCGGAGGCCGGGGCTGTCCCGGAAGCCGCCGGCTGGTCCCGCGGCGGGTCCTGGTGGGCGGCTCGCTTGAGGTCCATCAGGGCTGCCTGAACCCGCTCGGATCGCCCGCCTGCGCGGCCATCGGCAGGTGCACCAGGCCGTCGGCCGACGGCGCGGTAACGGGAAGCATGAATTCGAACCTACTGCCCTCGCCCGGCGAGCTGCGCACCCACACCTCACCGCCGTGCCCGCGGGCGATCGCGCGGACCAGCGGCAGGCCGAGCCCGGTACCCCGGTGCCCGGCCGGGCTGGGACTGGTGGTGAACCGGTCGAAAATGCGGGCCAGCTCGCCGCGCGGGATGCCTTCCCCGGTGTCTTCGATGATCATGTGCGCCGAATGCTCGATACGCAGCACCGACAGCCTGATGACGGCCCCGGGGCCGGTGTGCTGGATGGCGTTCTCCAGCAGCGCGTCGATCGCCAGGCCCAGCCGCTCCCGGTCGGCGATCACCGTGATCGGATCGAGGCGGCCCAGCCGCCAGAGCCGGTCGGCGGTGGGCCGCCAGCGCCGCAGCACGTCCATGATGAAGCCGTCCAGCGCGATCGGTCCCAGGCGCAGGAAGTCCGGGTTCTCGGAGGCCGCGATCAGGAGCAGCCGTTCCGCGAGGCTCTTGAGCCTGGTCAGCTCGCCGACCACCACATGGATGTCACGCTCGCCCGCCCGGTCGGCCAGATCCCGGGCCAGCAGCTCGGCATGGCCGAGGGCGATCGTGATCGGGGTCCGCAGCTGATGCGAAGCGTCCTGCAGGAACACGCGCTGGGTCTCCAGCAGCCGCGCGTTCTCCTCGCTGACGGCGGCCCGCTCCGCGTCGGCGGCCATGGTGCGGTGCGCATGCCACATCATCACCCACAGCAGCGCCGCCATCAGCGGGACCTCGGCCAGTTCGCCGGCGGGCTGGACCCGGTGCCAGACGTCCAGGCCGATCGCGGCGAACGTGGTCGCGATCATCGCGGCCAGTATCCAGGCGGTCGCGCTGGTCCGCCGGATCCGGAAGCCGTAAAACAGGGCGAAGCCGATCCAGATGAGATGGAACGGGATCGCCTCCCAATGCGCGAAGACCACGATCCCGGCCAGGCCGGCCAGCCAGAACGCCACCCAGAGGAAATCGAGCCACCAGGGCCAGCGACGCAGCCCGCTGGTGTGCCGCCAGCCGCCGCTGATCAATCGCGGTGGCCGGCGCAGCCCTGGTGACCGCCAGTCCAGCCTGCCCGGGAGCAGCCTGGTGACGATCTGGCTAGGAGGCGAGCTGATAACCCGCACCACGCACCGTCTTGATCAGCTCGAAGCCGAGCTTGGACCGTAGCCGCCGCACGCAGACGTCGACCACGTTGGAGCACGGGTCGAAGTCGTATCCCCAGATGGACGCCAGCAGCTGGTCCTTGCCTACCGACTGGCCGGCATGCTCCATGAGCTCCTTGAGCAGCAGGAACTCCAGCCTGGTCAGGGCGATCGGGCCGTTGCCGCAATTCGCCTCGAGCCTGCCGACGTCCAGGACCAGCTCACCGCTCCTGATCACCTCGGTCCGCAGATGACCGGCGGCCCGCAGCTGGACCCGCACCCGGGCCAGCAGTTCGGCCAGCGAGAACGGCTTGGTCAGGTAGTCCTTCGCGCCCAGCTCCAGGCAGAAGACCTTGGTGGTCACCTCGTCCAGGCAGGACAGCACCATGACGGCCTGGTCCGGGCGAACGCGCAGCAACTGGGCCAGCACCGTCCGGCCATCCATGTCCGGCATGACCAGGTCCAGGATCACCAGATCGTACTCGGCGGCCTGGGCGCGGCCGAGCCCCCGCGACCCGTCCGGGGCGCTATCGGTTTCGTAGCCCGCACCGCAGAGGGCACGCAAGATGAAGTCACGGATCTGCGGCTCGTCCTCGACCAGCAGGATCCGCGATCCCGCCGACCGATGGACTGGGCGATCTGTCAGCATTGCGGGCACTTCGCTTCGCGGTAGGCCACAGCAGCGGGGGGTGGCATTGACCCGCCTTCAGCACGTGATAAGTGCTCAGCAAGAGGATCTACTCCTTCGGACACCCCAGGTCAAGGCCCCGGACCCGAAGCTAGGCCGATCTGTTATCGCGAGGATCCGGTTACCGGGGTCCAGCGGGCAGTTACGTAGTCCAGTGACTAGTGTGACCACTCTGCGTAGTGGGAAACATCTGTTAGGTGATTTCGCGCGAGCCGGGGGGCAGCGTGCCCCGGGGCCCGCTGAGGGAGCCCTCTGATTATGACAATTTCGTCATTCAGGACGTTTGTTCTTGCCGTGCCCGGCGCCCTAAACGGAAGATCAGGAACATAAATGGCTTCCGGTCCCCGAACGCGAACGCGGGCGGGCGGCCGCTGTTGCTTGCCGTGAAGAAGCGAGGTGGTGGCTGGTGTCTGTGCCGGCCAGGGTCATTACCCTCATTGTGGCGTTCCTCGCGGTCGCCGCGGGCGTGGCCTTCATCGTGGTGCACTACTTTCTCGGCGGCCCGCCCGTCGAGGACTTCACCGCGGGCGTGACCCCGGATTCTGGCGCGACGGTCAATGTGGTGATGCAGGAGGACCCGCAGAACTCGGTGTCGAGCAACCCGGACTGGGTCTCCTACTTCATCAAGAGCCCGCAGACCGGCCAGTGGGTACACACGACGCTGTTCAAGGTGCCGGCCGGGAGCCAGGTGAACATGACCATCCTCGGCTACGACGGCTGCACGCCGCTGCGTAACCCGGTGTGGGGCCAGGTCACCGGCACGCTCGGCGGCATCATACGGGTCGATGGCCAGCCGGTCTCGTTCCTCAACTCGTGGTCGGGATGCACTGTGGGGCACACGTTCTCGATCCCCGCCATCAACCTGAACGTGCCGATGGCCTCGCCGCCGCTGCCGGCGACTTTGTGCGGCAGTTCGCCGTGCACATCCGGGCCGCGCAAGGTGGTGACCTTCAGCTTCAGGACGCCGCGGGCCACGGGCACTTACTTCTGGCAGTGCCGGGTCCCCTGCGGTGGCGGCTTCCTCGACGGATTTGGTGGTCCCATGCAGACGATCGGATTCATGACCGGCAACATGGAAGTGGTGTCCTGATGTCGGCCGCAACCGAACCGGCGCCGCCCGGGGCGGCCACGGGTCCCAACCATGCCCTGCGGATCGCACTGATCTGGGCAGTCCTGGCCCTGGCGGCCGATCTGCTCATCTGGTTCGTCTGGGGCCCCCACCTGCCGCCGGGCCGGATGGCGTCGGCCGCGCAGACCCAGCAGGACGCCATCAAGGTGCTGGCCGTGCTGGCCGCGCCGGTCATGGTGCTGGTGCTGGTCTACTTCGGCTACGCGCTGATCGTCTGGCGGCAGCGGGGGGACGACGACACCGACGGCCCGCCGATCCACGGCAACGCCCGGGTGCAGGCCAGCTGGATCACCGTCACCTCGGTCCTGGTGCTCGCGGTGTTCGTCTTCGGCTATGTGGAGCTGGCCACGGCCAACGGCGCGGGCGCCGGCCAGGGCCCGACCCCGCTGTGGAAGCCGGGCGGCACGCCGCTGCAAGTGCAGGTGATCGGGCAGCAGTGGAAGTTCACCTACCGGTACCCGCAGTACGGCGGGTTCGAGACCACGGCCCTGGTACTGCCGGTCGGCCAGTGGGTCGAATTCCACGTGACCTCGCTCGACGTGATCCACAGCTTCTGGGCCTACCAGCTCGGGGTGAAGTCCGATGCCAACCCGGGCGTGGACAACATCGCCTACACCAAGCCGGCCGACACCGGGAGCGTCACGGTGCGCTGCGCGGAGTTGTGCGGGCTCTGGCACGGCGCGATGTTCAACTACGGCGCCGTGCTGTCGGTTCCGGCCTTCCGGGCCTGGGCGGTCCGCACCGAGGCGCGGCTGGCCCCGATCACCAGGATGCTCCCGCCCTACGCCACCACCTACGACCCGACCGTGATCCCGACGATCAACAAGGCCATGGCCAAGGCCGGGATCGCCGGGGCGAACGGCTACTACTACCCGCCGCAGGATCCGGCGCAGCCGTGATAGCCAACCCAGCGACGAAGAGGTGACCGGATGGCCATCGAAACTCAGCCGGAGAAGGCCCAGGGACCCGGCGGCGGCGAGCCGGCCGCGGCGTCCAGGCAGCGGCCCTGGTGGATGCGCCCGGCGGTGCACACCGGGCTGATCGGGGCGGTCATCGGCTACCTGATCGGCCACCTAATCGGCAACTGGCTGGCCGCAGGCAACCTGGCCACCGAGTACCCGAACATCGTGCTGTCCGACTCCAGCGACCTGCCGATCGTGCTCGGCTACCTGCTGGCCGTGGTCGGCTGGCTGGCCGGGCTCGGCATCTTCAACGACCTGCTGCGCCAGATGGCCGGGCGGCCGGTGCCGGTCGAAGAGGAAGACGCGGCGGCCGCCTCGGGCCTGGCCAGGTACTTCAGGTTCTCGCTCGACCACAAGGTGGTCGGGATCCAGTACCTGGTCGGCATGATCATCTACTTCTGCACGGCGGGCCTGTTCGCGATGGCGATCCGGACCGAGCTGCTGTCGCCCACCACCCACGTCTTCAGCGCCAGCACGTACGTGGAGATCGTCGGCGAGCACGGCACCATGATGATGATGCTGATGACCTCGGTCATCCTGGGCCCATTCGGCAACTACCTGGTGCCGCTCATGATCGGCTCCAAGCGGGTGGCGTTCCCCAGGATCGAGGCGCTGTCGTTCTGGCTGACCCCGGCAGCATTCCTGGTGCTGCTGTCCGGCCTGCTGCTGGGCGGCTTCCCGTTCGGCTGGACCGGCTACGCTCCGCTGTCCATCCAGTCGACGGTGGGGGCGGACTCGTATGCGATCGCGTTCGGCCTGATGGGCATCTCGATGATCCTGGCCGGGTTCAACATCATCGTGACGGTCATCTGCTACCGGGCGCCGGGCATGCGCTGGAGCAGGCTGCCGATGTT
This sequence comes from uncultured Actinomycetota bacterium, assembly GCA_963775745.1. Classification (GTDB taxonomy): domain Bacteria; phylum Actinomycetota; class Actinomycetes; order Streptosporangiales; family Streptosporangiaceae; genus DATBGO01. The sequence continues at coordinate 17,169 of CAVZKE010000005.1, read as the reverse complement.
CGTCTGGTCCATGGTCGCGACCGCGTTCCTCATGGTCCTGGCCGCCCCGGTGCTGGTCGGCGGCATGTACATGATGATCACCGACCGGACCGCGCAGACCGCGTTCTTCGCCGACCAGCTCGGCGGCAGCAGCTATCTGTACCAGAACCTGTTCTGGTTCTTCGGCCATCCCGAGGTGTACATCCTGGCGCTGCCCGGGTTCGGCATCGTCTCGGAGATCCTGCCGGTGTTCTGCCGCAAGCCGCTGTTCGGCTACAAGGTCGCGGCGGCCGGGATGATCGGGGTGACGCTGCTCAGCTTCTTCGTCTGGCAGCACCACCTGTTCATGAGCGGCATCAACCCGAACATGCGGCCGGTGTTCATGCTCACGACCGAGCTGATCTCGATCCCCACCGGCTTTATCTACCTGGTCGCGATGGGGACGCTGTGGAAGGCCAAGATCCGGCTCACCGTGCCGATGCTGTTCACGCTGGGCATGTACTTCAACTTCCTGATCGGCGGCATCACCGGGGTCTTCCTGTCCGACGTGCCGGCCGACACCACCGAGCACGGCAGCTTCTTCGTGATGGCGCACTTCCACTACACGATCATGGGCGGCCTGATCTTCGCGTTCATGGGCGGCGTCTACTACTGGCTGCCGAAGATGATGGGGATCAAGCTCAACAAGAGACTCGGCCAGATCCACTTCTGGATGATGTTCATCTTCTTCAACGCGACCTTCCTGCCGCTGTTCGGGATCGGGATGGCCGGCCAGCCGCGCCGGGTGTTCGAGTACGCGCGCAACCTGGAGACGGCCAACGACTGGGTGTCGATCTCGTCCTTCTTCCTCGGCGCGTCGATCCTGGTCTTCGTGATCAACTTCGTCTGGTCGACCGTGTTCGCCCGGGTCCGCGAGGAAGGGAACCCCTGGGGGTCCCGCAGCCTGGAGTGGCAGACCGCCTCGCCGCCGCCGCCCGGCAACTTCGCCCAGGTCCCGGTGGTGCTCAGCAGCCCGTATGACTACGGCGTACCCGGAGCGGGCCCGATGGCGGACCTGTCCCCGCCGGTCGGCGTGCTGAGTTCCGCCTACGCCGGGCCACAGATAGCAGCGGAGGCATAGCCATGTCGCAGACCTCAGCGCAGCCACCGGCCGGCCTGACCCGGGCCGCGGAGGAAGCGGGCTTCTACCACGAGGCGGCCCTGAACGCGTCGTGGACCGGGTCCCGGCTGGCCATCGGCAGCCTGTCGTTCGGGTTCGGGGCGTTCGCGTTCGCGTTCTTCTACCTGCGGTCGATCAACTCGCACGGCCTGTGGTACCCGCCGTCCTCGCCCACCTTCAAGGCTCCGCAGCTGTGGGCGGGCACGCTGGTCATGGCGTTCGTCGTGGTCAGCGCCGCGGTGCAGACTTTCGGGCTGCAGCGCATCAAGGCCGGCCACAAGAGGCCGTGGCAGGGCGGCGCGCTGGTCGCGCTGGCGGGCGGCCTGGCGGCCGTCGGCCTGCAGCTCTGGCAGCTGCTGAACCTGCCGTTCTTCCCCGGAGCGGCCGGGTTCGCCAGCGTCTTCGTCGGCTTCTGGCCGGTCTACGTCGTGGTCGCGCTCGCGGCCATGATCTGGCTGGAGATCCTGATCATGCGGTCCCGGCCGATCCCGGAGATCTCTTTCGTGGAGCAGCCGCCGACGTACGTGGAAGCCTTCGCGGTGCAGCGGTTCCAGGCCTCGCTGAGCGCGTTCACCATCGTGTGGAACTATCTCGCGCTGGTCGCGATCGTCGCCTGGGTGCTGTTCTACCTGGTCCATTGATCTAACGACGCTTGCAGCAGGAGGCAGCGGTGCCTGGATTGATCCTCGCGACGGCGACGTCCGATAACACCCCGGGCGGGGCCATCCTGACGTTTGCCTTCCCGCTGGGCTTGTTCGTGATTATCGCGGTCGTCCTGTACCTGTGGCTGTTCCGGCCGCACCGGCGCGTCCCGGCCGCTCAGACCCCGGTGGGCAGCACCGCGACCGTCGACGCACCCCACGCCGAGGTGGCGCGCGGCGCCTCAGTCGCCGCCGGGCTGCCGACAGCGGTGGGCGGCGGCGGCGCGGAGGACGCGGTAGAACCGGCCGGCGGGGTAAGAAAGGCCGAGGGTACCGGGGCCAGCGCGCCAGCCGCCGACACCGAAGCCCCGGCCGCGCAGCAGTCCGAAACCGCCGCCGGGACGACTGAGTCGTCCGGGACGGCCGGCCCGGCCGCCGACACCGGGGCCGGCCCGGCTGCTGCTGGTACCGGGACCGGTAACGTATCGGGGCAGGAACCCGCCCCGGATGCCGGAGATCCAGCGCGCGGGACGACGGACGGCACGGAGGCCAGCGAGTGACACAGGTGACCACCACCCTTCCCGGGCAGGTCAGCGCCCCCCTAGCCGGGCGGCGCCAGGCCCGGAAGGTGGTGCGGTCGCTGTTCGCGCTCACCAAGCCCAGGATCATCGAACTGCTGCTGGTCACCACGGTGCCGACCATGTTCCTCGCGCAGCGCGGGGTGCCCTCGGCCCGGCTGCTCGCGCTCACCCTGCTGGGCGGCGCGCTCGCCGCGGCCGGCGCGAACACGATCAACTGCTACCTCGACCGGGATATCGACGCGGTGATGCGGCGCACCTCACGCCGGCCGCTGGTGGCCAAGGGCGCCGACGCGGTCATTAAGCCGGGCGAGGCGCTGGCCTCGGGGATCCTGCTCGGCGCGGCGTCCACGCTGCTGTTCGGGCTGCTGGTCAACTGGCTGGCCGCGGCGCTAGCCGACGGGGCGATCCTGTTCTACGTCTTCGTGTACACGCTCGGGCTGAAGCGGCGGACCGCCGCCAACATCGTGATCGGCGGGGCGGCCGGCTGCTTTCCCGTGCTGGTGGGCTGGGCCGCGGTCACCGGGACCGTCAGCCTGCCGGCCGTGGTGCTGTTCGCGGTCATCTTCTTCTGGACGCCGCCGCACTTCTGGGCGCTGGCGATCAAGTTCCGCGACGACTACGCCGCGGCCAGCGTGCCGATGCTGCCCGTGGTGGCTTCCACGGCGACGGTCACGCGCAAGATCGTCGGCTACTCGTACGCGATGGTGGCGGCGACCCTGGCGCTGGTCCCCTACGCGGGCTGGCTGTATGGCTGCGTAGCGGCCGCGCTGGGCGGCTGGTTCCTGCTCGAGGCGCACCGGCTCAGGGCGCGCGCCGCGGCCGGTGACGCGCCCGCCCCGATGCGGCTGTTCCACCAGTCGATCGCCTACCTCACGCTGCTGTTCGCGGCCATCGCCGTGGCCGCGCTGATCCCGGTCGGCCGCTGGTAGCGCCAGGAAAATCTTTCCCCCGTGTTGACCTGACCATGAGGCCCGATCGGCGATGCTTGGACCCATGAGGCGGCCTGGTCCCTGGTCGCGGCGTACCTTCATCGGTACGGCCGCCGCGGCGGCCGCGGTCCCGGCGGCCGTGGCGGCTTGTTCCGGTCCGGCCGGGTCGCCCGCGGCGAAGAACGCCGCAGCCAAGCACCCGGGCGCGGGAAGCCGGCCGGTCGCCGAGAATGACCTGCCGGGCGAGCGGGACTGGTGGATCAGGAAGCTCGGCGCGCCCGACGCGATCATGGGTTACGCCGGGCAGGCCAGCGTGCGTCCCGGTGAACAGGCTGACTTGTACGTGTCGACCACCAGCCGCGAGTTCCGGGTCCGGGCGTTCCGGATGGGCTGGTACCGCGGCGACCTGGCGCGCGAGGTGTGGAAGTCCGGACCGGTGCGCGGTCATCGGCAGCGGCCCTCCGCCATGATCGCGCCGACCAACACGGTCCACACCGACTGGGGAGCATCGCTGGCCATCCCGACCGACGGCTGGCCGGCCGGGTCCTACCTGCTCCGGCTGGACGCCGACACCGGACAGCGCTACGTGCCGCTGACGGTCCGCTCGGACAGCACCGCGGGAAAGGTGGTGATCAAGAACTGCGTCGCGACGTGGCAGGCCTACAACGCCTGGGGCGGCTACGACCTGTACCAGGGCCCGACCGGGCAGTACGCCGACCGCGCCCTGGCGGTCAGCCTGGACCGCCCCTATGACCAGGAGGGCGCTTACCTGTTCATGGTCTATGAGCGCAAGTTCATCAACCTCGCGGAGCGGCTGGGCCTCCCGCTGGCCTACCTGACCAGCATGGACATCGCCAACCAGGCCCATGTGCTGGACGGCGCGAGCGCGCTGATCTCGCTCGGGCACGACGAGTACTGGTCGCCGCCCGAGCGCGCGAACGTCACGGCGGCCCGGGACGCCGGGGTCAACCTCGCGTTCCTGGGCGCCAACGCGATGTTCCGCCGTACCCGCCTGGAGCCGACCAAGCTGGGCGCGGGCCGGCTGGTGGTCTGCTACCGGACCAGCTATCAGCAGGACCCGATGTACGGCAAGGACAACGCCCTGGTCACCACCGACTGGCGGGAGCCGCCGCACCCGGACCCGGAATCGTCGGTGATCGGCACGCTATACGAGGGCTTCCCGGCCGTCGCGGACTATGTGGTGGCCACCCCGGACGCCTGGATGTTCCGGGGCACCGGCGCGCGGAAGGGCACCAGGTTCACCGCCCTGGTCGGCATCGAGTACGACCGGGTCAACCCGGGCTACCCGGTGCAGCGGCCGATCCAGGTCCTCTCGCACTCGCCGGTGACCTGCAACGGCGTCAACAGTTACGCCGACTCCGCCTACTACACCCACCGCAGCGGAGCGGGCGTGTTCAACGCGGGCACGATGCGCTGGGTGGAGTCCTTCGCCCCGCCCCTGTACGGCTGGGGAATCACCAGGAAGTGCGGGGACTTCACCCGCCGGGTGACCGCCAACGTGCTGCGGGCGTTCGCGGACGGGCCGGCCGCGGCCAAGTATCCGGCCCGCGACAACCTGGACGCCATGGACGAGTGGCCCGGTGACCCGCTCGCGGCCAAGCGCAACCTGTGGCCGCCGGTCCGGCTGTGACCGCCGATTCCGTCATTGACCGCCGTGCGCCGTATTGTGAGACAGACAACCGATGATGACACTGGTACCCGGCCCGGCTGGGAGCACCATCCCGCTCGCCGGGCCGCAGTAACCGCGGAGGCGGCATGATTGCCCAGCGCAGGTTCCCGCGCATCGCCCGCTGGGGGGTCCCGGCGGGCGCGGTCGCCCTCACCGGGGTGGTGGGCGCCGGGTTCGCGATGTCCGGTGCCCAGGCCGCTCCGCCGCTGCCGGCCCGGACCCCGGTCCAGTTGCTCGCCGCCGTGAGTTCCGCACGGGTGCTGCCGCCGATGACCGCGGTGATCGGCGAATCGGCCGCGCTCGGGATCCCCAGCCTGCCGAACGTCGGCTCGGGCGATCCGCTGTCCGCGCTGTCCTGGCTTTCCGGCTCGCACACCGTCAAGATCTGGTACGCCGACCCGGCGCACCTGCGCATCGCGGCCCCGGTGCAGCTCGGCGAGTCCGATGTGCGCCGGGACGGCCGCAACGTCTGGTACTGGAACAGCCGGACCAACCAGGCCTACCATCTCGTGCTGCCCGCGGGCGCCGCCACTGCGCCGCAGGGCAGTAACGTTATCCTCACCCCCGCCGCGCCCTTCCCGCAGCAGGTGGCCAGGCAGGCTGCTCGCGGCGGTCGGGCCCACGACCACGGTCGGACTCCAGCAGAACGTCACCATCGCCGGCCAGCCCGCCTACCAGCTTTCGCTGTCGCCCAAGGATAGCCGGTCGCTGATCGGCCAGATCCGGATCGCCATCGACGCCCAGCGGGCCCTGCCCCTGCGGGTGCAGATCTTCGCCCGCGGCTCGAGCAGCCCGGCCTTCCAGGTCGGCTTCACCTCGCTGCAGTTGGCACCCCGGCGGCCGGTAACTTCGCGTTCAGCGCGCCGCCGGGCGCCCAGGTGAAGACGGTCACGCCCGGCGTGGCTCCGGGACTGTTCCGGGGCCTGCAGGTGGGCCTGATGAGCGGCAGCGCCGCGAAGTCCGGCGTCTCCGCCCGGATCGCCGTGCCCGTCCGGCCGGGCCGAACGGCACCCAGATCAAGCTGAAGAGCGCCCGCGCGGCCCATGCCTCCTGATGATCGGCCGGGCGATGGCGGTGAAGGTCCTGCCCAAGGGCACCGCCATGCGCCTGGTGCCCGCCCGGGGCGCGGCGCTGCAGCGGCTGCGCCTGGCCTTCGCCGCGCACCTGCCCGCCAACATGACGGCCGCTCAGCGCGCCGCCGCGCTGCGCAGGTTCGATGCCGCGGTCGCGCGCCAGGGCATGATCGTGGTGAATCCGGCCACCGGCCGGGCCGGTTTCTGGACCGGCTACCCTGCCGTTCGCCGCCGCCCCGCCGCCCGCGCTGCGCGCGGCCGCAGGCCTGCGCCTGCCGGGCGCGGCGGGCGGACCGACGGTGCCTGGGCAGGGACTGGCTCACGGTCGCGGTGTTCCCGGGCGGGCCCGATCTGGCCATCCTCGGCCCGCTGCTGAGGTCGGCCAAGCCGGTGCACGGGACCTGGGGCAGTGGCAGGCTGCTGACCACCAGCCTGCTCTCGGTGCTGGTCACCAGCAACGGGAAGATCCTGGTCGGCGCGGTCACCCCGGCGGTGCTCTACGCCGACGCGGCGCAGGTCAAGTGAGCCCGGGCGGCGGCCCGGACGCGCAGCCCGACCAGATCAGCTTCGGCCGCCACGTCGACGCCGGCGGTGACCAGACGTCCGGCCCGAGCGCCGGAACGGGGCTCGCCATCGCCACCAGCGGGCTGGCCAAGCGGTTCCGTAGTCAGCTGGCCGTGGCCGGTATCGATCTGGCGGTTCCGCGCGGCGCGGTGTACGGGTTCCTGGGGCCGAACGGCTCCGGCAAGACCACCACCATCCGGATGCTGCTCGGCCTGATCGAGCCGACCAGCGGCAGCCACAAGCTGCTCGGCGCGGCGATGCCCGGCGGTGTCAATGCCGTGCTGCCGAAGGTGGGCTCCCTGGTGGAGGGCCCGGCGTTCTACCCGCAGCTGTCCGGCCGAGCCAACCTGGCCAGGCTGGATGCCGCCGACCGGATGGCCAGCAGGCGCACGGCCGGGGCCCGGATCGACCGGGCGCTGGAACGGGTCGGTCTGCTGGCCGCCGCGGGCAAGCGGTTCCGCGCCTACTCGCTCGGGATGAAGCAGCGGCTGGCCATCGCGGCCGGGCTGCTGCAGCCGCGCGAGCTGATGATCCTGGACGAGCCGACCAACGGCCTCGACCCGCAGGGCACCCGCGAGGTCCGCTCGCTGATCAAGCAGATCGCCGCCGACGGCACCACCATCTTCGTCTCCTCGCACCTGCTGGCCGAGGTCGAGCAGATCTGCTCGCACGTCGGCGTCATGCGGGCCGGCCAGCTGGTCTTCGAGGGCACCCTGGCCGAGCTGCGCGGCGGCGGCACCGCGCGGATCGTGATCCAGACCCCGGACGTGCCTGCCGCGGCGGGCGTGCTGGCCAAGCTCGGGCTCACGGATGTCCGCTCCGCGGATCTTGAGGTCAGCGCGGAGCTTGGTGCCGAGCTGCCCGAGGTCATCTGCGCCGAGCTCGTGCACGCGGGCGTGCCGGTCGCCGGGCTGGCCACGCCGCGGCCCAGCCTCGAGGACCGGTTCGTCGAGCTGACCGGAGAGGGCTTCAATGTCAACGGCTGACGCGAGCGGCGGGGCGGCGGCGGGCCGGGCAGCGCGGGCGGCGGGCCGGGCAGCGCGGGCGGCGGGCCGGGCGGCGCGGGCGGCGGGCCAGCGGGCCCCGGAACCGCGCTCCAGCAACCCGCGCCCTACGGGCCCGGGTTCGGTTCCGAGCTGGCGGGTTACCCCGGGGCTCCCGTTAATACCTGGTCTCGCTTTCTTGGTTCGGAGCTTCGCCTCGTCTTCGGCCGCCGCCGTAATCAGGCCCTGCTCGGCGTGCTGGCCGCGATTCCCATCCTGATCGGCGTCGCGCTGCGGCTGCAGGCGTCACCGGGCGGCGGCGGGGGCGGCGGTGACGGCGGCCCGGGCCCGGCGTTCTTCTCGCAGGTCACCGACAACGGCGTGTTCCTCGCGCTGGCCGCGATCACCGTGCTGCTCATCCTCGTGCTGCCGCTGACGGTCGCGGTGGTGTCCGGGGACTCCATCGCCGGTGAGGCCGGGCTCGGAACGCTGCGCTACCTGCTCGCGGTCCCGGTCGGCCGGACCAGGCTGCTGTTCATCAAGTACACCGCGGTGGTCATCTTCGGCCTGGCCGCGTGCCTGCTGGTGACCGTGGTGTCGCTGGCCACCGGCGCGGCGCTGTTCCCGGTCGGGCCGGTGACGCTGCTGTCGGGCACGACCGTGCCGCTGGCCACCGGGCTGGCGCGGCTGCTGCTGGTGACCTTGTATGTGACCGTGGCCATGGCGGCGGTCGGCTCGATCGGCCTGGCCATCTCGACGCTGACCGAGCACGCGATCGCCGCGATGGCTGCGATACTCGTCGTGGTGGTCGGCAGTGAGGTGGCGGACAGCGTTTCGCAGTTCGCGGTGATCCACCCGTTCCTGCCGACGCACTTCTGGCTGTCGTTCGATGCGCTGCTCCGCTCGCCGGTCGACTGGGCGAGCGCGGGTCACGGGCTGCTGTCGTTCGGTGCCTACGTGATCATCTTCGGCTCGATCGCCTGGGCCCGGTTCACCACCGCGGACGTCACGAGCTGAACCGGCGGCCACGCCGCCGGCTGGGCCGCGGGCCGACGTATCGGCCGGCTGGCCATCAGGTGATTTCGGCGCACCACAGGCAGCTCGTCATGGACTAGAATTCTGGTCTGTGAGCACGATGCCGCTGTCCGAGGTCAAGGCTCGCCTGTCTGAGATAGCCGACGAGGTTGACCGCACCCACGAACGCGTCCACATCACCCGCAACGGCCGCGAGTACGTCGTGCTGATGTCAGCTGAGGATCTGGAGTCGATCGAGGCGACTCTTGAACTGCTGTCGGACCCGCAGGCCATGGCGCGGATCGCAGAAGCAGAGGCTGATATCGCCGCCGGAGAAACGACTACGGGCGCGCAGATGGCCGCACTGATGGAAGAGCGGCGCCGCCGTGAGCGGCACGGTGCCTGATCCCGCTGACTCTCCGGCTGAACAACCACCCCCCTACCGCCTGGTTGTGGCGCCGGGTGCCCGGCGGGTATTGAGTCATGCCTTGCCATCGACGGCGGCCTTCGCCGCATGGGAATTCATCTCCGGTCCGCTGCTGGCCCGGCCTAAGACCGTGGGGGCGCCGTTACGGCCTCCCTTCGACGGCCTGTGGCGGGCCCGGCGCGGTGAGTACCGAGTGCGGTATCGCATCAACGAAGAGCGCCGTGAAGTCGTAGTGCTGCACATCGACCACCGCCGCGATGCCTACCGGCCATAGCCGGACAGCACCCGCGACTGTTGTATCCGGGTCATCGCGGGCCAGACGGCGAAAGACGCCGAGTAGGCCGCGCGGCGTCGTCAGCCGGGCCTGGGGATCACCAGGTGGAACTCCACCCGGTAGAGCAGCGTGTCGTCGGCGATCGGGCCGGCGTGGGCAGCCCGCTGGCGCAACGACTCGAGGTCCCGTTCGCCGAAACGGCCCACGTCGGCCGGGGTGATGGAGTCAAAGGGCACCAACTCCACAGAGTCGACCTCGATATAGGCCGGACCGACCGGGTACCTGCCGCCCTCCCGCACCTTCGGCCGCCGCCACAGCCGGAAACCGGTGCCGGTCATCATCCTTAAGGGAGCAGCGATGACGAGGCCGAGCACAGGCTTTCCCCAGTGGGCGATGGCGGCCCGGGACCGGAACCCGAAATGCGACATCAGGATCGGTGAGCTCGGCCTCCTCGTATCCAGCACAGATCTGGTTGACTGAGGTGTTCATCCCCGAGTACAGGCGCATCAGCTCGGCGTTCCGGTCGCGCAGGGCCCGGACGAAGATAGCGGTTGGACGGGTCCCGATCGCGGGCGGCCCACCCGCCGCGTTCGAGTTGGTTCAGGACGCCCGTCATGGTGGCGGGGTACGCTGCCTTCCCCGCGTTGCGGGCTGGACCCTATGGTGGGGCTGAGCTGAGTGCGCAGGCGCGTGCGGCGGCGAGCGCCACCTTTGCGGCGTTATCGGCGGTCGTTGTATCGATCGGCTCGGCGGTGACCAGGAGCCGCAGGTAGATCGGTGCGACAAGGGTTCTGACAAGCTCGGCTGGATCGGTGGCAGCGGGAAGTTCGCCGCGTGCGATGGCGCCGGAGATGACCGGCTGTGCTTGCCGGAAGCGGTCCTCGAAGAAGCGGCGCTTCGCGTCAGCGATCTGCGGTATCCGGCCGGCATCGGACAGCGCCGCGGCGGCGACGGCTTTGCCGGTCGGGCTGTTCAAGAATGTGACGAACGACCGTGCGAGCCTGCGGAGGTCGGTGTCGATGTCGCCGGTGTCAGGGAAGGGCACTTTCGTCGCGGCGAGATCGGTCACCGCGTCGGCGACCAGGCTTTCGCGGTCCTTCCAGCGCCGGTAGATCGTCGTCTTGTGGACGCCGGCCCGCAGCGCGACGTTGTCGACGGTCAGGGCGGTGTAGCCGTTCTCGGTCAGTTCGGTGAGCGTTGCGGCGAGTACTGCGGCACGGACCTTCGGGCCGCGCGCAGCCGGACGGGCGGGGCCTGCGGGAGCGGACCGCAGCTTCATTGCAACTCCTAGTTGCGTTCCTGGCTAGCCTGTGCCACAATCACGATATCGCAACTTAGAGTTGCGATATTGCGGTTCACCAGGTTGCCTGCTGCCTATGGGCGTTCGATGTATTAAGAAGATCACGACCGTGGGCTCCGGCGGGACAGGTCCGGCGAGCGGCGGGCGAGCACTGGCAGCCAAGGCTGATGTGGTTAGGGCTTCCGGGCTTCAGGCTTCTGAGGGACTTAGGGAAGTTGAGCTTCATGGGCACTCCGGCCATCCGCATCGAGGGTCTGTCCAAGCGTTACGGCTCCGCCGATGCTTTGCTCGGCCTCGACCTTGAGATCGCCGAGGGTGAGATGGTCGGTTACCTGGGGCCCAACGGTGCGGGGAAGACCACCACGATCCGCCTGCTGCTGGGGCTGGCCCGGCCGACGGCGGGGCGGGCGGAGATCTTCGGGCTTGACTGCCAGCGCCGGGCCGTCGAGGCACACCGGCGGCTTGCGTACGTTCCCGGCGAGGCCAATCTGTGGCCATCGCTCACCGGGGCCGAGACGCTGCACCTCCTGGGGCGGGTCCAGGGCCGGGTCGACACCGTGTATCGCGATGAGCTTATCGAGCGCTTCGACCTCGACCCGTCCAAGAAGGTGCGGGCCTACTCCAAGGGCAACCAGCAGAAAATCCTGCTCATCGCTGCGCTGATGACACGCCCGGACCTGCTCGTGCTCGACGAGCCCACCAGCGGGCTCGACCCGCTCATGGAGCAGGCGTTCCGCCACAGCATGGCCGAGGCGCGCCGAGCCGGGCAGACGGTGTTCTTGTCGTCGCACATCCTCAGCGAGGTCGAGGCCCTGTGCGACCGGGTAGGCATCCTGCGCGAAGGCCGCCTTGTCGAGATGGGGACGCTGGCCGAGATGCGGCATCTCTCCGCGGTGTCGGTCGAGGCCACGTTCGGCGGCGCGCCCCCCGACCTGGCCGGCGTGGCGGGCGTGAAGCGAGCTGTGGTGGACGGCCGCCATGTCCATCTCGAGGTGCAGGGGCCGATCGAGCCGCTCGTCGATGCCCTGGCCGGCACGGGTGTGCGCGAATTGCTCAGCCGCGAGCCATCGCTCGAGGAACTGTTCCTGGCCCACTACGGGCCCGATAGCGCTGCGCCGGTCCTGACCGGGCTTCCTGCTGGTGCGGGGGATGGCCCATGACCGGCGGGCTGCTTGAGAGGCCACCACGCGACCTCGCCCCCGCCGGAGGCAACCCGGGCATGGTGGTGGCAGGGCTGGTGTCCCGCCGCGCCGCCCGGTCGGGAGCGCTGTGGGGGCTCGTCTTCGGCTTCTTCGTCGTCGTCCAGACCCTCGCCTACACCTCGACCTACAAGATCCAGGCGTCACGCGACCAGATGGCGCATGCGTTCGGGACGAACATCGGCCTCAACGCGCTCCTTGGGCAGGCTCATGCCATCAACACGGTCGCCGGCTGGGCCTCATGGCGCTTCGTCGGCATCCTGGGCGTTCTCGGGTCCATCTGGGGTCTGCTCATCTCCACCCGCCTCCTGCGCGGCGACGAGGAAGCCGGGCGCTACGAGCTGCTCCTAGCCGGTCAGACAACGCGCCGTCGCGCGGGGGGCCAGGCGGTCGCCGGGCTCGGAGCCGGGCTGCTGGCACTGTTCGTGGTGACAGCTGCCGGGACGATCGTCACCGGCCGATCCTCCTCGGTCGGATTCACTCTCGGCCAGTGCCTCTACTTCTCGGTCACGCTCGTCGCGGGGGCGGCCATGTTCCTCGCCATCGGCGCGCTGGCCAGCCAGCTGGCCCGCACCCGCCGGCGCGCCGCCTCCATGGCCGGGGCCGCCTTCGGCATCGCGTACGCCCTTCGCATGGTGGCCGACTCCGACCCGGGCCTGCACTGGCTGGTGTGGCTGAGCCCCCTCGGCTGGATCGAGGAATCCCGGCCGCTGACCGACCCGCACCCGATGGCACTGCTTCCCGCGCTCGTCTTGCTGATCGCGATCACGGCCGTGACACTGCACCTGGCCGGTACCCGCGACGTCGGTGCCGCCGCGTTGCCCGGCCGGGACTCATCAAAACCGCATCTGGCCCTACTCGCCGGTCCCACTGGGCTGGCCGTGCGCCTGATGCGGCCAGCGGCACTTGGCTGGCTGCTCGCAATCGCTGGCTTCTCCGTTCTCCTCGGAACGGTCGCCGAATCCTCCGCAAACGACGTCACCGGCTCGAAAGGGATCGGGCAGGCAATCGGACGGCTCGGCGGCCACGGCTCACTCGTCGCGATCTATCTCGGCCTCACCTTCCTCGTGCTCGCGTTCTTGATCGCGCTTGTGGCGGCCGGCCAGATCACCGCGATGCGGACCCAGGAGGCCGACGGTTACCTGGAGAACCTCCTCGTCCGTCCCGTCAGCCGGACGTCGTGGTTCGCCGCACGGCTGGGACTCTCCTCCCTCCTCCTCGTTTCGGCTGGCATCGTGGCCGGGATCGGGGCCTGGGCGGGCGCCGCCAGCCAGCACAGCGGGCTCCGTTTCGGGTCGCTGGTGACGGCCGGTCTGAACATCGTCCCGCCGGGACTACTCCTCCTCGGCATCGGCGCGCTGGTGCTCGGCGCGTGGCCGCGGCGAACCTCCGCAGCTGTCTACGGATACCTGGCCTGGTCGTTTCTCGTCGAGTTCGCGGGCGGCGTCGTTCACACCAGCCACTGGCTACTGGACACATCCGTCTTCTTCCACATGGTTCCCGCCCCCGCCGCCAGCCCCGACTGGTCCAGCGCGGCGGTCATCACCGGCCTCGGGATGCTAGGAGCAGTCCTCGGCGGCCTCCTTCTCTGCCGTCGCGACCAGAAGAACGCATGACCCAGCGCAGCGCCGATCCGGGCGGTGGCACAGATCGATCGATCTGGCCCACGATCCCGCCTGAGTCACCGGCCTACGACAGCGCACCGAACGGCGTCGAGGCAGGATCACTGACCGTAACGGACTCATAGAGAGACGAAGCGCCGGATCGAATATGGATACCTACTATTTCAATAGGCATTTGGGTGCCGCGTTGCGCCTATTACCTGTTCTGCGCTGCGGCATCAGGTGGCTGATCAAGCCGGCCAGCCTCGGTCACTGATGGTGCTCGTGGACCTTTGTCACCTCATCTGAAGTGAGCCGGGCAACGACCGCCGCCCGGGTGGCCGGATCCAACGCGTCAAGCTGGTCATGAATGTTCTGCACGGTCAGCTCGGCTTCCTGATGTTTCTCCCGCAACTGGCGGGCCGCGGCGGCCAGCACCGCGGCGGCGGCCGCCAGCAGCGCTCCCCGGATGATTCGCGTCGACACGCTCATGTGCTGCATCCTTCCCCGTCATCACTTATGGCCATCAGCGCTGGCCCGCTGCCTTCAGTGGCAGTTCGGGCGTGGCTGTTGGCGTTCGGTTCACGCTCTTGGCCGGGGCCCGCGACTGTCTGCGGGCCGCTCTTCGCTGCTGGATGATCCGCGCGGCGGCGGGGATCGCGACCAGCAGGGCGCCCAGCGCCGCCGCGAGGAGCAGCGCCAGCCCCAGCGGCATGTGAGCGTGCGCGCCGAAGTAGGCAATGTCGACCTCGCGCCGGTTCTCCAAAATGAAGATCAGCAGCAGGAGCAGCACCACCGCGAAGACGACAACGGCGATCCATGCACCACCGGGCGCGGCATCACCCGATGACCCAGCCCTGGCCCGCCTACTGGGCCACCCGGCGGAACAAGGTCAAGCCCCCGCTCGGCAAGTACACGCTGCGCCTGCTGGCCAAGCAGGACGGGCTGTGCCCGCTCTGTGGAGACCACCTGCTGACCGCCGGTCAGCCACCCAACTCCCCCGAGCAGTGGGAACGATGGTGGCTGCACGTCACCCGAAGGGCAATAGCCGCCAGCTACCTCGTCCACCACGGGAGACCCGGCCCGGCCGCAGATGACCAGACCCGTCTGGTGCACGCATCCTGCCAGCGCGAGCGGCACGCCCGCCAGCGCAAGAACCCGGCACCTCAACTTCAACCCGCCACGCCCTCGCGGCTTGCCTGAGCCGTGTGCGGGGACGACCCGCACGCACGGTTGTTAGTGCCTGTTTCTAAACCGGGAGCGGCGGGCGATTTGTGATCTTTGGGCTGGTGGGCTGGCTGGAATGTGAGCAGGGCTCCTGGTGTTAGCGGCCTATTTATCTGCACATAGGACCATGATCAACGGCAGCGCTCTTTATGCGGCTCTGGCTGTCACGGAGCGTGACTGACCCGGTTGGCCTGACTGTAGCCAAACCGTCCAGAACTGCCGAATATTTACATCTCTCCGAAGGGTGGCCGTCGTCGCCCTATTAAGCACAGATCAGCCCGTTCGGTGTGGCCTCGGCGCTATCCGCTACCGGCGGAGTCGTGCGGCACCGCCGCGGTTTCTCCCGTGGCGATCATGGGACGCGACCGTCCCGCTTGGGATCCGGGCGCGGGACGTGTGGTTTGTCATGGCCGGGCCGGGCGGATGTCACCGGGACTGGTGATGGCGGGCACGGGCGGGAATCCTGGTTCGCCGCGATGCTGGACCTATGAGCCCGGGTTCATCCGGGACGTAACTGAACGGAGTCTGCCATGAAGAACCCGCAACGCACTGGATCTCAGGATGATCGTGCAGGTACTGCCTGGATGCGCCGCTGGTGGACCGGGGAGAAGCTCAGCGTGCGCCTGTTCGAGGTGGCGTTCGTTCTTGTCCTGACCGGGGCGCTGGTGTGGGTGGAGTGGTTCGCGTCCGATAGCCAGGCTGCCACGTGGTCCACGGTGCTGATCATCACCGCCGCCGTCGGCGCAGTGGCCTCTGCGAAGCGGCGGTCTTGGATGTCACGATCCCGTTGACGGGATCTGCCGGTCGGCCGGCCTGGCAGCGGCGAGCCATCGCGATCGCGCGGGCGGGGGTCGCGGTGGTCGCGGTCGCTGCGTCCGGCGATGGTTCCGCCTGCCCGTCCGTACCCGCTGATCGCGCCATTTCGGGAGCTGCGGGTGCTGGCGCTGCTGGCCGCGGCCGCCAGCGCCGGCGTTTGTGCGGTCGTGATGCGGGGGCCGGCTGGGAACAGCGGCCTGGTCCGGCGTCCGGGCGGACTGTGAGGTTTGTCATGGGCGGCCTGGGCGGATGTCACCGGGACTGGTGATGGCGGGCACCGGCGGCCGCGCTGGTCCGGCGGGATGCTGGCTGGCATGGACGACAACGGCGTTATCACGGTCAGGGACCTGCGGCGGCGCTACGGCGGCACGGGCGGCCGGGGCTTTGAGGCGGTCCGGGGGGTCACCTTCTCGGTGCGCCGCGGGGAGCTCTTCGCGTTGCTGGGCACCAACGGGGCCGGGAAGACCTCGACGATGGAGGTGCTGGAGGGACTGGCACCCCCTGCCCAGGGCGCTGTCCGGGTGCTGGGCTGTGACCCCTGCCGGGAGCGGGCCCTGGTCCGGCGCCGGATGGGGATCATGCTGCAGGAGGGCGGGTTCCCGCCGGATCTGACCGTGGCGGAGACCGGCCGGATGTGGGCCGGGACACTCAGTGCGCCCCGGCCGGTTGCCGAGGCGCTGGGCCTGGTCAGCCTCGGGCACCGCGCGGGGGTCGCGGTGAGATCCCTTTCCGGCGGTGAGCGGCGCCGCCTCGATCTGGCGATGGCGATCCTCGGCCGCCCGGAGGTCCTGTTCCTGGATGAGCCCACCACCGGGCTGGACCCGGAGAGCCGCCACCGCACGTGGCTGCTGATCCGCGAGCTGCTGGGCGCGGGTACCACCGTCGTGCTGACAACCCACTACCTGGAAGAGGCTGAGGAACTGGCGGACCGCCTGGCGATCATGCACCAGGGCCGGATCGTGCGCACGGGCACCCCCGCGGAGGTCGCGGCATCACAGCCGGCCCGCATCTCCTTCGAGCTACCCGAGGACTCCCGCGAGCCAGTTCCGGACATAGCGGGGACGCGGGCCAGCGTCACCGGGCGAACCGTGCTGCTACAGACAGCGGACCTCCAGCCGACGCTGACCGCGCTGCTGGGGTGGGCGAACTCCCGGGACCTCGTGCTGGGCGCCCTGGACGCCCGCTCGACCTCGCTGGCGGAGGCCTTCCACGCGGTGGCTACCTCAGCCGGCAGTCCAGCAGACGACGACAACGCAGAGGACGTGGCGGCATGAGCGCCGGGACAGTGACAGTGAGCAGTTCGAGGCAGTCGGCGCACCGGGTCGCCGCCCTGGCCAGGGCGGAGGGGATACTGCTGTGGCGCAATCGCCTCGCGCTGCTGAACGCCGTCATCCTGCCCGCCGCCCTGGTCGGCTCGCTGAAGTCCTTCGGTGGTCTTGGCGCCAGCGGGGCCCATGACTTCGGCGCAATGCTCCTGACGGGGCTGACGGCGTTCGCGCTGCTGATTGCCGTGTACTACAACCTCGTGACGGCGATGGTGGCACGCCGCGAGGAGCTCGTGCTCAGGCGGCTGCGCACGGGCGAGGCCACCGACGGCGAGATCCTCGCGGGGACCGCCGCGCCCGCCATCGCGATCGCCTGGGCGCAGATCGCCGTGGCCGCGGTCGCCGCCGTCGCGGTGCTCGGCCTCAACCCGCCCGCCAACGCCGCGC
>CAVZKE010000004.1:0-14301 GCA_963775745.1 uncultured Actinomycetota bacterium | reverse complement strand
ACCTCGGTTTCCTCTCAAGTCCCTCGTACTTCGAGTGACGCCAGGCACAGGCCCTAGGACCAGAACTCATCCGAGGCGTACTGGTCCCTGGGATAGGTCCATACCTCGGTGGCCTTGCCGTCTGTGATGTGGAAGACCTGCACGGTGTCGTCTTGCAGGCTCCTGCCCTCGCGCTCGGCGCGGACCGTGGTCAGCGCGACCGCGTGCTCGTTGTTGGCGATCACATCGTGCACCTCGACGCTGATGGACCCCCAGCATGCCTCGAATGTGCGCAGAAGCCATCTTGCCACCTGATCGACGCCCTCATAGTCACCGCCGAGCGGGCTCCTGCCGGGATAATGCCACCGGATGTCCTCAGCGAAGAACCTGCTCTTCAGCGTGTTGATATCACCATGCCCGAAGGCCGCATATCCGTCCCGCAGCAGATCCTCATTGGCGTGTGTCATCCTGACCCTCCCTTTCAGCCAGCACCAGCAGGCACTGGGACTGTCTAGTCGTTTCATTTCCCCGGGCGGCCGCGGCCACCGTCGCAGACGTCATGCGGCCACCCCGTCTGGGCCGAGGCCCAGCGGATCATCAAGCTCCCAGTCGCCGCGTTCCTTGAGACCGGCCTTCCGTTCCCGCCCAGGAACTGGGACTGGGCCGGTGAACGATTTCTGCGCGGAGACGCCCGTCATAATCTGCTCCATTTCGGCTCCTCACCTGTCGGGATGGCGAATCACGTTGTGCTCGGTGGGCGCCGCCATTCATCAGGCCGCCGACTGAGTCCCGGTCGCAGGTGTGCTGGCCAGCGGGGGCGTTACCGGCCTGCGGCGGCAGGTGCGGCGGCAGTGGTGTGCAGGTAGCGGTGCACCAGGGGGATGGTGGCCGCGCCTTCGCCGACGGCGGAGGCGACCCGTTTGACCGATCCGCGGCGTACGTCACCGGCTGCGAACACCCCGGGCAGGCTGGTCTCCAGCGGCAGCGGCGGGCGGCCGGGGGGCCAGTAGCCCCCGGCATCGGCCGGCAGGTCCGGTCCGGTGCGGATGAACCCCTGCTGATCGCGTGCGACGGCTTCGCCGAGCCATTGTGTCCGCGGCTGGGAGCCGATGAGGACGAACAGGGCGTCAGCGGGGACGCTGCGCCGCGCCCCGGAGGCGGTGTCCTCCAGTACTAGCGATTGGAGATGGCCGGTGCCGGTGCCTTGCCGTCGGCGACCTGCACGCGGTAGCAGACGTCCACGTTCGGGGCAGCGCCGATCTGGCGGATGAGGTAGTCGGACATGCTGCCCGCCAGCGACTTTGCGCGTACCAGGACCGTCACCTGGCTGGCCCACTTGGCCATGTGCAGCGCGGTCTGCCCGGCGGAGTTGCCGCCTCCGGCGACGAACACGTTCCGCCCGCGCATGGCCGGTGCCTCGCTGGCCGCGGCGCCGTAGAAGACCCCCCGGCCCTGCAGGTCTTCCAGGCGCGGGATACCGAGCCGCCGGTAGGTGGCGCCGGTTGCGATGATCACGGTGCGCGTGGTGAGAACGCCGCCGTCGGACAGCCGCAGCCGGTACTGGCCGTCGCTTCTCGACAGGCTCTCGGCCTGGCGCATGTACAGGAAGGTGGTGCCGAAGGTCCAGGCCTGCTGCCAGGTCTCCTGGGCCAGATTGGCGCCGCTGATGCCCTGGGAGAAGCCGGGGTAGTTGCGGATCATCGAGCTGGTCCCTGCCTGGCCGCCGATGGCCTCATGCTCGACGACCACGGTCCGCAGGCCTTCGGAGGACGCGTAGACCGCGGCAGCGAGCCCGGCCGGGCCCGCACCGACTATCGTCACATCGAAGACCTCCTCGGCGGAGATCGGCCTCATGAGGCCGAAGGCGTCGGCGATCTCGAGGTTGGAGGGGTTGACCAGCGCTGGCCGCTCAGTCCCGAACCGGAGCACGACAACCGGCAGTTCCGGCGATTCCAGGCCGAGTTCGTGCAGCATCTGCCGGGCGTGCTCGGAGGCCGCGTCATAGAACCCGGCCGGGACCCGGTGGCGGGAGAAAAGGTCACGCAGCTCCTGAGACCGCGCGGACCATCGCTTGCCGATCACTTGCGCCGCCTCGAAGCCGCCGCCGCGCTCGCTGCTCCACTCCATCAAGAACTCGGTAATCGAGCGGTGGAACTCCTCGGCCGGGGCCTGCACGGGACGCGTCACCCAGTGGTCGATCTTGCCCAGGGCGACCGCGTCGAAGATCGACCGCATCGATTCCCAGTCACCCCAGCGAACCGCGGCCACCCGTAGTGCCGTCGGGTCGATGGCGCGGATCGCGGAAAGCACCTCGATGCCATCCGGGTCCTGCGCACCGACCTCGCCAATGACCAGCGCAACCGGCAGGCCAGCCGCCCGCAGGTCCCGCATCCAGGGCCCCAGCTCCGCGGACCGGTCACAGACCACGATCTGATAATCCGCGCCATACCGCTTGGACAGCTCCCGATGGAGGACCTCCCGCACGCCAGGCTCACGGCAAACGATGACGATGGCCGCCTGTACCCCGGCAGTTTCACCGATCCCGGCGGCAGCCAGCTCCCCATGCACAGCGGTGGCAGTGCCAGCTGATGTAGTCATGTCGTCCCCTTCAGGTGCGTCGTATGAAATTTCAGCGCATCGCAACGGCTATGCGTGGCCTTGGCTAGCTGCGGAAGACCTGGACATCCGGTTCCCGGTCAGACCCGAGCGGTGATCGCATAGGTACGGTGCAGGACAGGAGTTACACGCGCAGTGCCTCACCGTGCTCGACAGGTGCGGCTGATTCAGCAGAGAGGGCGGCCGGACGAACGCCAGAAACCAGGTTCACTTCCTCAGGTGCCCTCCTCGTGGCTATCTTGGGCCCGGGCTGGCGAGGGAGATGGATGGGGCAGCGCGTGTCCTTGTACCGGGCCGCATAGAACATGATGAGTGTCGTGGCCACGATCTGGATCCCGCCGAGCACGATGAAGACGCCGGCGTGAATGGCGATGGCGCGTGCTGTGGTCAGAAAGGACGCCAGGAGCCATATCGCAAATGCCAGCCGGCTGATGCCAGCCGAGCAGCGGGCCCTGATGAGGTGGGAAATCTGCGGCACGTAGGCTGCTCCGGCCAGCCCGGCGCCGACAAAGCCCGCGATCTCTGTGGTGGTCAGCATCGCTGGCTCAATGACCGAGGCGCCTCGTCATACCCGCAATCTCCCGGCGTGATCAGGTCAGCGCGCGGGGCGGCGGCCAGCTCCAGATACGGCATGGTGGCCAGGCCCGTTGATGTGGTAGTCATCTGGCTCCCCTTCGGGTACATCGCAGAGATGGCACGACCGTTCGCGCTACGTTGGACAGTGCGACCGGTCGTGTTGATCTCCCGCACAGTCAGGCGAAGCCGGTACCACAGGAACCGGAGCCGTTCGCGGCCGGTCCAGCAGACCATCTTTTCCAGCTGCCGCCGGTGGAGGTGCGCGGCCGCAGGGGAGACTCCGCCGGCTTTCGGTCGATGCCTGTTAGCGAGGTGACCGGCTTCGCGCATGAGGTCCTGCCTGGTGATCCCGGAACGGGTGCCGGCGTGCCTGGCGCTGCCGGCCTCGCGGGGATGGAGCTGATTCATAGTGGCCTCCGGTGCAAAGTGATGAGCGCACGGCGTGCGCGCGGTCGATATCAGGGCGCTGGATCCGGGCCAGTCTGGGCTGGAGCCCGTCGGCCGGACGCCTGCTGTCCTGCCTGGCCCGCAGGCGCCCGGTCGTAGTGATGCCCGGTGATCCCCAGCGGGCCGACGGGTATCAGCGGAGGGTGAGGATGGTTTCCAGGTAAGTCGCGGGGATGGCGATGCTGCCGCCGTGGTTCCGGTCCCAGCGGCGGGCGAGGCTGGACAGGTCGGCGGCCAGCGCGGTGCGGCCGTTGTCGTCGAGCATCTCGAATGCCGTCAGGGCGGGCCCGTACCAGCGGCGGAAGAACGCGGCGAACTCCTCGGGGGAGGTGAATCGCCAGGTGCAGGTGCGCTGCACGGATCGGGCATCGGCGGCCGCCGCGCCGAACAGATCGGACAAGTGCTGTTCGGTGCCCCACAGCAGCGGCGATGCGGCGCCGGGCGGCCCGGGCACGTGCCGGGTGATGACACCGAACATCTGACCGATGAACCCGTCGGGGGTCCACGAGGCCAGGCCGACAGTACCGCCCGGGCGGCCGGCCCGGATGATCTCGTCCGCGGCCCGCTGATGATCGGGCGCGAACATCGCCCCGAAGACGCTCAGCACCGCGTCGAATGACCCGTCCTCCACGGGCAGGTCTTCGACGTCGCCGAGCCGGAACTCGACGTCGAGTCCCTCGGCCACCGCGCGCGCTCGTCCGCCCTCGAGCAGTCCGGGAACGTAGTCGATGCCGAGGGCGCGAGTGCCGGAACGCGCCGCCGCCAAGGCGGCGTTGCCGTTGCCGCACGCGACATCCAGCACCTCCCAGCCTGCCCTCAGGTCGGCCGCGTCGGCCAGCAGTTCGCTGGCCAGCACAATCCGTGAGGCGACGACGGCATAGTCGCCGCTGGCCCAGGTTTTCCGCTGGCGCGCCTTGATGACCGACAGGTCCGCACGCGCCGTTGCCGTAGTCATGACGACTCCTCTTCTCGGGCCCAGTAAGGGACCGCTCCGGTAAAGAGCTTGCGGCGGCGGTGATGCCCCGGACGAGTGACGGTCTCGTACCACCGCCAGCCGGGCATCGACCCGGCGAATCGGCATCAAACGCCCGGCAGTACCCGCACATGCTGGGCCGACAGGCCGGGCGGGGGTACAGAATCCGTACTACCCCGGGCCGGGCCGGCCCGGCATCATGGGCATATGACGAGCTACGCGGACTACTGCCCGATCTCAGCCGGCGTCGAGGTGCTGGGTGACCGGTGGACGCCGCTGGTCATCCGCGAACTCATGGTGGGCGCCGGCGGCTTCAACGAGATCCACCGGGGGATTCCCCGGATCAGCAGGACCATGCTCGCGCAGCGGCTCCGGCTGCTCGAACGCCGCGGGCTGGTCCGCCGTGAGCCGGGGGCCCGCGGCCGGCCCGGACGTTACACGCTGACACCGGCGGGGGAATCGGTCACCCCCATCGTCTGGGCCATCGGGCACTGGGCCGCTGAGTGGACCTTCGGGGACCCCGCTGAAGAGGACTGCGACGGCCGGTCGCTCATGTGGCGCCTGCACCAGCACGCGATCGCGGCCAGGCTCCCCCCGCAGCGCACCGTCTTGCACCTGGCGCTGACCGGCGCGGGCGCCGCCGAGGGCTGGCTCGACATCCAGCGCGGCGCCGTCACCGTGTGCACCGATGACCCCGGCTACGACGTCGACCTGGCGATCGAAGCCGACACCGGCCAGATGCAGCGCTGGCTGGTCGGCCTCGTCCCGTTCCGTGACCTGATCGCCAACGGCCACGCCCGCCTGCTCGGGCCAAGCCGGCTGGCCCGGGCATTCCCGACCTGGTTCGACACCTCCTACTTCGCTGAAGGCCTGCGCCGGGCCGAGCAACGCCACAGGCGGCAGGCCGTGCCCGCCTAAGTACGTGCCGATAAATAACTTTGACTTCTGATGTTTTGGCGGGTCATCATGTGGTATGGCCGTTGCCGTGGAGGTCGAGGAGTCGGCGGCGGCGAAGTTCCCGGTGCTGCTGCCGCACCTGGATGAGCGGCAGCGCCGGCTCTACCTCGGCTCGGAGGCGCGGTCGCTGGGGCCCGGCGGGGTCGAGGCGGTGGCGCGGGCGGCCGGGGTGAGCCGGCAGATGGTCGCGGCCGGAGCGGCGGAGCTGGAGGCCGGCGGGGAGCCGCTGGCCCGCGCCCGGCGGCCGGGCGGCGGCCGCAAGAAGCTGGCCGGCGCCGACCCGGGGCTGCGCCCGGCGTTGCTGGCGCTGGTGGACCCCGCCTCGCGCGGGGACCCGGAGTCGCCGCTGCGGTGGACGACGCTGTCGACCCGGAACCTGGCCGCGGAGCTGACCCGGCAGGGTCACCGGGCGGGCCCGGACACGGTGGCCAAGCTGCTGCAGGAGGAGGGTTTCTCGCTGCAGGGCAATGCCAAGACCGCCGAGGGTGCCCGGCACCCGGACCCGGACGCCCAGTTCCGGTACATCAGCGCGCAGGCCCGGGACCACCTGGCTGCCGGGCAGCCGGTGATCAGCGTGGACGCCCAGAAGAAACAGAACGTCGGCAGCTTCAGGAACGGCGGCCGGGAATGGCGCCCGGAGGGCGACCCGGAGCAGGTCAGCGTCTACGACTTCATCGACAAGGACAAGGGCAAGGTCACCCCCTACGGGGTGTACGACGCCGGCACGAACTCCGGGTGGGTATCGGCGGGCACCGACCACGACACCGCCGCGTTCGCGGTGCAGACGATCCGCACCTGGTGGCAGAAGGCCGGCCAGGTCGCCTACCCGGACGCCGCCCGGCTGCTGATCTGCGCCGACGGCGGGGGCTCCAACGGGTACCGCACCCGGCTGTGGAAGACCGAGCTGGCCGCCCTCGCCGCCGGGACCGGCCTGCAGATCACCGTCTGCCATTTCCCGCCGGGCACCCCCAAGTGGAACAAAATCGAGCACCGGATGTTCAGCCACATCTCGATGAACTGGCGCGGGCGGCCGCTGACCAGCCACGAGGTCATCGTGCAGACGATCGCGGCCACCACGACGCGCACCGGGCTGACGGTCGCCGCCGAACTCGACACCTCCACCTACCCCAAGGGCATCAAGATCTCCGACCGCCAGATGAAGGACCTGGAACAGCGAGCGCTCAGGCGCCACCAGTTCCACGGCGAGTGGAACTATGACCTGATCCCCGCGCACGGCCCATCACCCGGCGTGTTATTCATCGGCAGGCACTAAGGCCTAACCGCCTGCGCCGCCGCCGCCGCCGGCACCGCGGGCCTTGCCCCATGCGCATTGGCAGGTCAGTGGGCACGACCAGCCTGACCTGTTGCGCGGGAGCCAAGAGTCACCCCAATGCGCGCCTGTGAAGCCGGCAGGGCCCGCCGCACGGCGTGTGGCGCCTGGTGTTCTCGCCATTGCTGTACTTTGCTGCCGTACCCGCCCTGACCCGTAGGCTCATGCTTTCGAATTAGGTATGTGAGCTGGGTGGAGCTATGGGTATTCGAACCCCAGACCTCCTGCATGCCATACAGCGGCAACACGTCCACCGCAGTCCATCTGTGCAGGTCACCATCTCAGGACGTCCCCACGAGTCCGCCGGAATCCAGGCCTGTTGCTGTACTTTCGTGCTGTACCGCTCTCGGCAACTCGCCGGTGAAACCAGTGGCCCAGACAACCTGCGTTCCAGGCGATGGCGGCTCAGCACCATATGCTCGATTCCGAGGACCCGAGTGATGGAGGACCTGCTGTGACCGGCTACCGTCCCATGACCCTAGCCGCCCTGGCCGGACGGCTGGGCCGGACGGGTGATGGCAAGGTGCGGTGGAAACTGGTGTGGGAGTTCCTGGAAGAGTACCGCTGGGAACTCGCTGACGTGCAGCTGTCGCTATTGCAAGACGAGCCGTCGCTGACTGGTGACGAACGGTGGGACACCCTCTTGGCGGCGCTGGCTGAGCATCTTGCCGCAGGGCACGATGCCGCCCCGCCACAATGGGCTGAACTGCGGGTGCTGCGGCGGCCGTGGTTCCCGGCCGAGCTGGAGATTCAGCGGGCCGAGGCGCTGGTATGGGCACCGGCAGCCTTCCGCAAACACGGGGTTTACCTGTCGGCCCGGGATCTGGAGGCTGCGTGAGCGAGGCCGACGATGGCCTCCTTGGCCGGGAAGAATCGAAACGGGCTTTCACCAGCCAGGCCCGGCGTTCGGGTCGCCCCGGCGGGTAGCTGAGCCCGGTGTGGCAGACCAGTTGCATCCGCGCTTCCCCGGGGTGGGCTAGGGCAGCGGCATAAGCCCGTGCTCGGGGAAGACGGCCGCTCTGGTGGCCATGATGGCCTGGTCGAGCGGATCTGCTGGGTCGTACCCGGACTCGAAGCGGGCATATCCTGTCTCGGCGCCTTCGGTCATGGACTCGGGTACGGGGCGGCCGGTGCCGCGGGATGCGTGCTCGCGCCAGGCGGCCGGGATGCGGGCGCTTGGGTCGATCGGATGCCCGGCGGCCTCCGCCAGCAGGTGCGCCCAGGTCCTGGGGACGACCTGGAGCAGCTCGTAACCGCCTCCCCCGGTGAGGAGCCAGCGGCCGCCGGCCACCTGATGGGCCAGCTCGTGGATCGCGGCGTGCGCGGTGCGCTGCGCGTCAATGGACAGCTGCAGGCCTGCCAGGGGGTCGAGCCGGTGAGTATCACAGCCGTGCTGGCTGACCAGGATCGCTGGCCGGAACGCGCGCAGCAGCGGCGGCACGACCGCGTGGAAGGCGCGCAGCCACCCGGCGTCCGTGGTCCCGATCGGCAGGGCCACGTTCACCGCTGATCCCGGCGCTCCTGGCCCGCCTGCCTCGGACGGGAGGCCGGTGCCGGGGAACAGCGCCGCCGGATGCTGGTGCAGGCTGATCGTCAGCACCCGCGGATCGTTATAGAAGGCGGCCTGCACCCCATCGCCGTGGTGCACGTCGACGTCGACGTAGGCGACCCGCTCCGCGCCCTGCCGCAGCAGCCAGGCGATCGCGACCGCCGGGTCGTTGTACACGCAGAACCCGCTCGCGTTGCCGCGCATCGCGTGGTGCAGCCCGCCTGCAATGCTCGCGCCATGCTGCGCCGTGCCGCCCCAGACCGCACGGGCGGCCGCCAGGGTCGCTCCCGTCACCAGCGCGGACGCGTCGTGCATCCCGGGGAACACCGGGTCATCGTCGGTGCCGAGGCCGAAGAAACCGAGCACCGGGGAGTTCGGCCGGCCCCCGCTCGCCCGCCGCACCTCGGCGATGTAGCGCGGATCATGCACCAGTTCAAGCTCCGCGTCAGTGGCCGGCGGCGGGCACTCGACCGACACCCCGGCCTCAGCGAACAGGCCGAAGGCCCGCGCCAGCTCGATCGTCAGCTCAACCCTGGCCGGCGCCATCGGATGGCCGGCCCCGAAGTCATAGCCGGCCAGCCGCTCATCCCAGGCCACAAACAGTGTGCAGGCCATCCGCTTACCCTCCAGTCATGCGAACCCGGAGAGCTTGATCGCGGACCTCATCGGGATCTTCGTCGTCAGCGGGCCAGCCAGCGGCTGGCCCTCCACGGCACCCGGTCAGCCTGGCCACTGCGGCCTGATCCCGGTTCCGCCTCTACATTAGCAATTCTACACTAGCAATCTATTTCCAGAAAAGCAGAGATAGTTTTCTGGAAAGTGACGAGCTAGCGTTTTGCTGCCCGGCCCAGGTGCTCCTTGTTCGTGGCCTGGCTGCGTACCCGGCGGGGAATGTGATCGTTCAGGAGACGGGCGCGGGGCGACGCTCGCCGGTGACGGCGAACCGTCATAGGCGGGGTGTCCGGCTTCTATGACCACCAGGCCCGAAGCGGCGTGAGCGTCGCTGGGCTGATCGCCCTGGCGCTAGGATCAGCCGCGGCTCCGGCAAGTCGTTCTGGCACCATGTCACCAAAGGGCCAGCTGATCCCCGGTGAGGCGGTCAAGCTCATGGTGACCCGCCGGGCGCTGCGCCACCCTGGATGCCGGGTAGTGACTCGCCATCGCCCAGCGGAAATACTGCCTTCAAGCGCGCGCTTCCCACACCTCGGCCAGGTCCAGCACCGCATCGCCCAGGATCGCGCGCCGGCCTGGAGTAAGGTGCCAGGTCTCGGCGCGCCACGACGCCCAGGCGGTTCCGCCCGATGGTAGCCGCGCGTCAGCTCCGTGGCCCGCCCAAGCCCTCCGGTGAGGACTGCATCCTCACCGGAGGGCTGATCGGCCAGCGCCTCGAGCAGCCGGGCGAGGCCGGCGGCCTGGCTGGCGGTGATCGGCTCGCGCAGCAGCGGCGCGCAGCGCGCCTCGGCCAGCGGGAGGGCTGGCCGGTTCTGGATGCCGACGGCTGAGGTGCTCACCTGACCAGTATGCGATGGACATTGACAACCGTCTATCTCTCAGGCAGACTAGACATAGATAGTCATCTATGCCTAGGGGGCGATGGTGATGAGCGGCCAGACCAGCAGCGACCTGCGCGAGGAGGTCCGGTCCCGGTACGCCGACGCGGCCCGCGCCGTCCTGGAGCCGGAGGCCGGCTCCCCTACCCGTTGCTGCGGCAGCCCGGCGGCTGACTCATGCTGCGGGACGGGGCCGGCGGGCGCCGAGGCGGTCGGCGGCTTCAGCGAACATCTCTATCGCCAGGGGGAAACCGACGGGCTGCCGGAGGAGGCGGTCCTGGCCAGCCTGGGCTGCGGCAACCCGCTGGCGGTCGCCGACCTGCGCGAGGGCGAGCGGGTCCTGGACCTGGGCTCCGGCGGCGGCATCGACGTGCTGCTGTCAGCCCGGCGGGTCGGCCCGTCCGGGTTTGCCTACGGAGTGGACATGACCGACGAGATGCTGGCCCTGGCCCGCGCCAACGCAGCCAAGGCCGGAGCCGAAAACGTTGAGTTCCTCCAGGGCGAGATCGAGGCCCTGCCGCTATCCGATCAGGCAGTGGACGTGGTGATCTCCAACTGCGTGATCAACCTGTCCACGGACAAGCCCGCCGTGCTCGCCGAGATGTTCCGCGTCCTGGTCCCAGGCGGGCGGATCGGCATCACCGACGTGGTAGCCGAAGACCACCTCACGCCCGCCGACCGCGCCGCCGCCGGCTCCTACGCCGGCTGCATTGCCGGCGCCCTGTCCCGGGCTGAGTACCTCGACGGGCTCACCACCGCCGGGTTCACCGACGCGTCCGTCACCTTCACCAGCGAGGCAGCCCCCGGCATGCACTCAGCGATCATCCGGGCCATCAAGCCCGCCACCACCTGACTGGCGCGGCCGGCAGGCAGCCGCTCGCCGGGTTCGCCGGCACCAGCCCGCTCGTCTTGGCCGACCGTGGCCAGCCTGAGGCGTCTGACGCGAAACTGGGCCCGTGATGTCGGCGAGGGTCGGGCGATGTGTTATCTGTGCGGTGCAGGAGAGTGCGTGACGGCGGTTTCCCCGGTCGGCGGTAACGGCGTGCGGGGGCATGGCGCTGATGGTCAGGCGGCCTCCGCGGGGGTGATGGTGATCGTGCAGCCGAGGCTGAGCTTCCTGCGCTTGGCCGTCGCCCGATGCGCCGGGATCACTCTACCCGGGCGATAACCTCGCCTTGCCGGGCAGTCTGGTCTTCGGCGACTAGCAGGCGTATCCGGCCGGCCGCGGGGGCCAGGACCTCCCCGGAGACTTTCTCTACCATCACCTCGCCCAGGAGCTGCCCGGTCGCCACCTGGTCTCCGTCGGCGGCGAACCAGGTGGCGAGCACGCCCTCGGCGTCGGGCTGCTCCTCGGAGAGCTGCGGGAACCTGACGTCGGTCACGGTCAGGCCCGGACCAGCTCCCGTACAGCCGTCGTGATCCTCTCGCGCGTCGGCAGCACTGCGCTCTCCAGCGAGCGGGCGTACGGGATCGGCACATCGGGCACGGCGACCCGGCGCACCGGAGCTCGCAGCATGCCCGGATCGGTTTCGGCGACGGTGGCAGCGATCTCGCCGGACAGGCCGAACGACTGGTAGTCCTCATCGACGACCAGCAGGCGGCCGGTCTTGGCGACCGAAGCCAGGACTGCCTCCCGGTCCAGCGGCACCAGGCTGCGCAGGTCGATCACCTCGAGTTCGACGCCGTGCCCGGCGGACATCTGGCCGGCGACATCCAGGGCGTGGTGCACCGACAGGGACACGGTGACCACGGTCGCGTCGCTGCCCTCGCGGACCACGGACGCCTTCCCGATCGGCGTCTCGTACGGTTCCTCTGGTACCGGCGCGACCGAGCGGGCGTTCTTCGCCATCCACGGCAGGCCCATGATGCCCTTATGGAACATGTACACGACCGGGTTGTCGTCGCGGATGGCCGAGATCATCAGCCCTTTGGCGTCGGCCGGGTTGCTCGGCACGACGACCTTCATGCCCGGCAGGTGCGCGAATGTGCCCCACAGGCACTGTGAGTGCTGCTCGGCATCGGAGTAGCCGCCGCCGGTAGCGGTCATCAAGACCATCGGCACCCGGACGTTACCGCCGGACTCGAAATGGATCTTCGCCATGTGGTTGTAGATCTGATCCATGCACACGCCGAAGAAGTCCGCGAACATCAGCTCGACGATGGGCCGCATCCCCTCGACCGCGGCACCGATGCCCAGGCCGATAAAGGCGGTCTCCGAGATCGGCGTATCGAGCACCCGTTCCGGGCCGAACTTGTCGAGCAGGCCCGCGGTGGAACTGAAGATGCCGCCGTACTTGGCCACGTCCTCGCCCAGCACGACGACGCCCGCGTCGCGCTCCATCTCCTGCGCGATGCCCTCGACCATGGCCCGCGCCGTGGTCAGCCGCCGCACGGCCGGCTCTGCCGGGGCAGCGGCGGGCTCGGTAACGCTCATCTGAGTGCTCCCTTCACGCGAACACGTACTCGAGCGCCGTCTCCGGCGCCGGCACCGGGCTGGACTTGGCGTACTCGATGGCCTTCTCCACCCTGGCCACCGCCTCGTCCTTGATGCTGGTGGCCAGGCCCGCGGTGAGGACACCAGCATCGGTCAGCCGCGCCCCGTAGGCCAGGATCGGATCTCGGCCCGGCACATCGGCCAGATCGGGCCGGTAGCCCTGCGCATCGCCCTCGAAGTGGCCCCACAGCCGCACGGTATGCACCTCGAGCAGGGTCGGCCCCTCGCCGGCCCTGGCCCGCGCCACCGCATCACCGGCCGCCGTGTACACGGCCTCGACATCGTTGTCCTCGATCCGCTGGCCGGGAATGCCGTAGGCAGCGGCCCGGTCCGCATTCGAGCCGATCGCCGTGGACGCATCCCGGGACACCGAGATCGCCCACTCGTTGTCCTCGATCACGAAGACCACGGGCAGCTTCCACAGCGCCGCCAGGTTCAGCGACTCGTGGAACGCGCCCTGGTTCGCAGCCCCCTCGCCGGTGAACGCGACCGCCACCCGGTCGCTGCCCTGCCGCTGGAACGCGAACGCCTGCCCCGTCGCGGGCGGCAGCCCCTCGGCGACAATGCCCGAGCACGAGAAATGAGTCTGCGGATCGAACAGGTGCATGTGCCCGCCCCGGCCCCGGCCCAGCCCGGTCTCGCGACCGAAGATCTCAGCTGTCATCCGGTCCAGGTCGACACCGTGCGCGATCGCGATGTGGTGGGGGCGGTGCGGCGCGGTGACCGCATCATCACGCCGCAAGTGCGCGCAGACACCCGCGGCAGCCGGCTCCTGCCCGGCTGACAGGTGCATCTCCCCGGGGACCAGCCCCGCCCCGATGTCGAACGCTGGCTTCTTGTCCGCGTGGTACTCGCGCAGAATCGCTTCCTCGTAAGTGCGGCTAAGCACCATCACCCGGTAGAGCTCCAGACGGGTCTTGCCGTCCATGATGCCTCCTTTCAGCCGGCCAGTTCGATGCCATGAGTCATGCCGGTAGCGCTCGGCGAGCAGCCGCGCCTGCCAGCGGCGCTCCGCGGGCCGCGGGGCCCGCGGTGACAGCCGCCCGTACCGCGATGCCGCCTCGGCCAGCACCGCCCGGCGGCACGCCCCGATGTCCAGCGCCGGATCGTGAGCGCACAACGGCAGTGCCGGGGACCTGCGCGAATCCAGGGGCTGCCGGTCCGGTGGCGCGGGTGTCAGATAAGCCTGGACCCGCTCAGCCGGCGTAGTCACCAGCAGGGTGGCATGGGCCAGCGTGCCATCCCGGGTCACCTGGCTGGCCAGGCCGGACACCTTGGCGAGGCCGATGAACACCCCGCGCCCGCCGATCCGCGCCCGCAGCCCCAGCCGCCCGATGACACCGGCCACCAGCGCCGCCAGCTCACCGGCCAGGCCAGGCTCCCACCCGGGAACAGCCATGCTGACGTTCAGGTTGCCCAGATCATGGTACACGGCACCGCCGCCGCTCGCCCGGCGCAGCACCGGCACGCCGCTGGCGGCACAGGCCGCCACGTTCACCTCGCGCGACACCCGCTGCCCCCGGCCGATGACCACGCAGCCCCCGTTCTGCCAAATCCGTAGCACCGGACGGGACGGCACGGCCCTGACCAGGGCCTCCTCCAGCGCCAGGTTCGCCTCCGCGTCACCCACCACATCGTCGTCCCGGACGAGCACATCCATCCCGCCCAGGAACTGCGCCGACACCACTCGCCCGGGCATCACACCCCTGCGTTCCCCAAGGTTCCCCTCACCGAACACCCGGCGCCAGCCCGGCGGTAGGGACCAAAGTCCCGCTCAGCGCGGAACCAGGACCGGATGGCACCGAGCCCGCCAACTTCCCGCAGCGGAGT
>CAVZKE010000003.1:0-125021 GCA_963775745.1 uncultured Actinomycetota bacterium | reverse complement strand
GCGCGGAGCACCGGGAAGCCGGTGGTGCACGTTTTCACGCCCTGGACGTCCACAATAGGAGAAGCAAGGCCCAGTGCGCGGGCAGGTCTTCCAGCCGGTGGGTCGGGGTGATCGGTCACAGCGGAAGGGTCAACGGAATGCGCTGACACCGGTTTCGGCCCGGCCGATCAGCAGTTTCTGGATCTGGCTGGTGCCTTCGTACAAAGTCATCACCCGGGCGTCCCTCATGTATTTCTGCACCGGGTATTCATCGATGTAGCCGTAGCCGCCGAACACCTGGATGGCCAGATTCGAAGCTCGGACCGCCGCCTCCGACGCGAAATACTTCGCCTTGGATGCCTGGACCCCGAAGGGCTCGCCCCGCTCGATGAGGTCCGCGGCACGCCAGACGAGCAGCCGGGCGGCATCGGCATCGACGGAGATGTCGACGATCATGTCCTGGATCAGCTGGAACGATGCCAGCGGGCGACCGAACTGGTGCCGCTGCGTGGAGTAGTGGACCACCGCTTCGAGGCAGCCTTGGATGATGCCCACGCAGCCGGCGCCGACGGAGACCCGGCCCTTGTCAAGGGAGTGCATGGCGATCGAGAACCCCTCGCCCTCGTCGCCGAGCCTCGCCGAAGCCGGGACGCCGTACGTTGTTGAGGAAGATCTCGGCCGTGGCCTGCCCCCGAAGCCCGAGCTTGCCCTTGATCTCCCGCGTCTCGAAACCGGGGGTGTCGGTGGGCACCAGGAACGCGGAAACCCCTTTCGGACCCGGCCCGCCCGTGCGCGCGAAGACCAGGCATAGATCGGCCCAGGTGGCGTTGGTATGAACACCTTCTGGCCGGACAGCAGGTAGTCGCTTCCTCGCGGACAGCACTGGTCGCCAGGTTGCTAGGGTCCGAACCGGCGTCGGGCTCGGTCAAGGCGAAGCAGGCGAGCTTTGAGCCGGTCGCGATCTGGGGAAGCCACTGCTGCTTCTGTTCCTCGCTGCCGTGGGATAGCAGCGCCTTGCCGACCAGGCCCATTGACACGGACACGATGCCCCTGACCGAGAGTCAGCCCGGCCCAGCTCCTCCATGGCGACGCAGTAAGTTATGTTGTCGCCGCCGATTCCCCCGTACTCGACCGGAATCGTCAGCCCGAAGAACCCGATCTCGCCCAGCTTGGGGATGATCGCGGTGTCCACCGCTTCGGCGCGGTCCCATTCTGCCCGATAGGGCACGACCTCCTTGTCGAGGAACTCACGCGCCACCACCGCGAACGCCTGCTGGTCCGCGCTCAGCGTCAGGTCCATGCTTCCTCCGGCCGTGCTCTCGTCGTCGTCCCCTACCGGCCCGGACCGGTCTTGCCCTTGTCACGATACGGGCGGTCCTGACGCAGAGGCCAGCGCCAGAGCTCTCACCGAGCCGCCTGACGCCCGGGTGCTCGCGAGCAGCGCCTGCCACGCCTGACCGAGCGGGCGCCCGTCGATCCGGTCAGCGCGAAACTGGCTTCTGGGCCCGGGGCGCTTGCTGGTGCCCGAGCGCCACGGCACTGACCACGAGGGAAGCGAACGCCGCGATCTGCAAGACGGCCCGTACCCCGAGCGGAAGCGTCTCGTGGAACAGAACGAACCCGGCCGCGATCGGGACCGCATTCGTGACCATCGTCGCCGTCCCGGCCGCCGTCAGCGCGTCGCCCCGCTGGTATGCGGACTGCAGGACGCTGGTCCCGACGCCATAGGCCACGATGAGCGTGACCAGCGCCACGAGCCAGACGCCGCCGTAGCCGACGAGCTTGGCGGAGATGTCGCCGTCGGCGAACAACAGGCCGGCCGCCAGGCCGAGCGACGCGGCGCGGGCGAAGTGCATCGGCATCACGATCAGGAGCGCCGCGCCCCCGCCGCACGCCGCCAGCCAGATCACGATGCCGACGCCTGCCGGAGGGCGATCAGATTCCGTCGTCCCGATCAGCGAGAGCGCCAGCAGCGTCAGGCCCGCGAGCGCGAGTACGACGGCGAACCGCTCGTTGCGCGCGAGCCGGGATGGGTGGCCGCGCGCCGTCGCGAACGCGAGCACCGCGACACCAGAGGCCGTCACGGCCTGCACGAGCGCCAGCGGCGCGAGCCGCAGCGCCGCCACGTACATGAGCCAGCCTGCGCTCTCGGCCGCGAACGCGGTGAGCCAGCGCCGGTCGCGGACCAGGAACCGCGCCGACCTGAACGGGCGGCGCGGCGAGAGCGGCGGGAGCGCCGCCGCCGCGTCGTGCTCAAGTGCGTAGGCCGTGTTGGTGACCAGCGCCGAGACGAACGCGAGCGTCAGTCCGATCCACGCCTGCGGCATCCCGGGGAGATTACCACTGCCGTACCACGCGAGCCGCCGGCACAGCTGCTAGACCGGCGCCTGGGCTCCTGCCGCAGCCAGTACCCGACGGGGAACAGCCGGACGTTGACGTGGGTGTCCACCAGCCCTCAGAGCCCACGGCGCGCGAACAGGGCCACGGCGATCGCGACCAGGCCCAGGATGATCAGGTACCACGCGTTGTACGCGGCCAGCGTCTGCTGGAGCACCATGTACACCGCGGTGCCGATGATCGGCCCCTCGATCGTGCCGAGCCCGCCGATGATGGTCGCGAAGGCCATCTCCGCGGTCCACTGCACGCTGAAGACCGCGCTCGGCTGCACCTGGAGCTGGCTGATGGCCAGCACCCCGCCCGCGGCGCCGCAGCCGACGCCTGCCACCACGAACACGAGCAGCCTGGCCAGGCCGACCCTCGCCCCGGAGCTGCGCGCGGCCACCTCGTCGTCGCGGATGGCGGTGAGCACCAGCCCGAGCCTGCCGCGCAGCAGCAGGTACATGGCAGCCAGCGCCACCACCGTGACGGCCAGCGCGGCCCAGTAGGTGTCCGCGGTGAGCAGCGCCGGGCTCAGCCCGGACAGGCCGGGCAGCGGCATGCCGGTCCCGCCGCCAATCGAGGAGAATTTCTCGATGATGAGCATGACGGTCGCGGCGAGCACCCATGGCGCCGGTCCCGGGCCTGGGGCTACGCACGCCGATGCTGGCCAGCGGGCCAGCAGCCGACGACTGTGCGCGCATGCTCCGGTCGCTCGGAGCCAATGTCACTGTCCTTCCTGGCCCGCCTGGAACGGCCGCGAGCCGCAAGCTCGTCCGGAGCGTCTTCTACAAGGGCCTGGCCGCGGCGGTCACCGAAGCGCTCCGGGTCGCCCGGGCCAGCCAGGGCCGGCTAGCGCAGCTGATGACCGAAGCTGACCCGCGGCGAGAGCACCAGCCATGACCGGGGCCCATCGAAGCCCCCGCGCCTTCGAGGCCAACGGAATCGATGCCCCGGGTCACAGGTCGAGGGCCAGCTCGCCGCGGGGCTGGGAGCAGCAGATCAGCGCGCTGCCGTCGGCGGGGTCATCGACCGGGTCGGGGGCGTAGCCGACCGTTCCGGACAACAGGGCTGTCTCACAGGTATGGCACACGCCGGTACGGCATGACCAGCGCACCGGCACGTCGCAGGCCTCGGCCAGCTCGAGCAGGCTGGCGTAGCCCTGATCCCAGGGAACCGTCAGCCCGCTGCGCGCGAATGCGATGTGCGGGCCGGTGCCTGGCTGGCCTGCTGGCGGATGCGGCGGCCGGGCCGCGGCGGGCGCGATGCCCGGCGTCTGCAGGGCCGTGGCGCCGAAGATCTCGGTGTGCACGCGGGCGCCGTCGATACCCAGGCCCGCCAGGGCGGCGGACACCTGGGCCATGAATCCGGCCGGACCGCAGAGGTAGGCATCCGCATCGGGCGGCAGGCCGAGGGCGGCCAGCACCTCCGGTGACAGCCGCCCCGCGTCTGGTCGTCGCGTCCGACGACGTCGTCAGGACCGGGGCGGCTGTAGCTGATGTACCGGTGCCCGCTGGGCAGCTGTGCCAGCAGCGACCGCGACTCGGCGGCGAACGGCTCCTCGGCCCGGCTACGGGCACTGTGCAGCCACCAGATATCGCGGCCCGACCTGGCCGCGGCCAGGGCATGCAGCATGGCCAGGACCGGGGTCGCTCCCACCCCCGCGCTGATCAGCAGGACCGGTGTCGGCGCAGGCCGGAGGATGAAGGTGCCGCGCGGGGCGGCGACCTCCAGCAGGTCACCCGCTCGCACCCGGGCGTGGATGAACTCGCTGCCCGCGCCGTGCGGCTCCCGCTTGACACTGATCCGGTAGGAACTGGCGCCCGGTGGCCCGGACAGCGAGTAGCTGCGCAGCAGCGGCGGGCCGCCCGGGCTGGCGGGCAGCCGCAAGGTCAGGAACTGCCCCGGCAACGCGGGCGGCACCGCGGCTGGGCCGGGATCGGCCAGGCGCACCGAGACCACTGACTCGGTTTCCCGCTCAACGGCGGTCACCGCCATCGGCCGGAACCCGGGCCAGGCCGGCGGCACGCCGACCGCGGTCAGCCCGGCGTTGCCCGCGCTGCCGCCGGGCGATTCGGGCTGATCCAGCATCGCCAGGAACGAGGCTTTCCAGCCGTCCGGGAGGGCCGGGATCCGCAGCGCCTGCGCCACCTTCGCGCGGGAATGCCCGGGCAGGTAGAGCAGGGCATCAACCTCGGCCACCGTCATCGCCTCCGGGCCGGCGGCGATCTGCGCGATCTCATCGCCGGCCTGCACGGCGCCCTCGCGCAGTACCCGCAAGTAGAACCCGGGCCGGTGGTGGGAGACCAGCAGCGCCGGGATCCGCGGGTCATCCATCCGGATGCCGACCCGGTAACAGGTGACCCGCGGCTGGGTCACCTCGAATACCGCCTCGCCGATCCGGTACCGGTCGCCGATGCACACCTGGTCATCCGCCAGGCCCGTGACCGTGAAGTTCTCCCCGAACTGGCCATAGACGAAGTCGTCGCGGCCCAGCTGCTGCTGCCAGTACCGGTAGGACTCGATCTGGTACACGAACACCGCGCGGTGCTCGCCGCCGTGCCCGGCCAGATCGCCCTGCCCGTCACCATCGATATTGAGCCGCCGCACCATCCGCGGGCCCGGGACCGGCTGCTTCCACACCGCCGTGTGCACCGTCCGGCCACGCCAGGTCACGTCCCGCGGCAGGCCGGCGTTCACCGACAGCACGCGGCCGGCCCGCTTTTCCGCGATCACCAATTGCGCTCCTCATCGCCGCGTCCGTCCGCGCTGTGCCGCCTGACCGGCATATCCTCTCAGCACGGTCAAGAGGTTCACCAGCAGCGAGGAGGGTGTTCAGCAGCCCACTGATCGGGTCCAGCCCGGCCTCGCTGATCGCGAACCACATGGTGTCCATACCTCGCTTTGGTTCAAGCGCCTGGCGGAGCAGGGTGCCGACGGCAGGAATAGGACATGCCGGGATGGGAAACGCCCATTGTGGCCGGTGCGCCTATTTCGTCCGGCATTACCCGTGCTTAGCATGACGCCGATACCAGGCCGGCCTTGTATGCGGTGATGACGAGCTGGACCCGGTCCCTGGCACCCAGCTTGGCCAGCAGCCGGGCCACGTGCGTCTTGGCGGTGCCGACCGTGATGTACAGGGCGGCGGCGATCTCGGCGTTGGACATGCCGAGGCCGACCAGCCTGAGCACTTCGCGTTCGCGGTCGGTGATCCCGGTTATCTCGCGGGGCTTGCGGCCGGAACGGGGCTGGCCGGCGAACTCCCCGATCAGGCGGCGGGTGACGCCCGGCGCGATCATGGCCTCGCCGGCCGCGACCACGCGGATCGCGCCCAGGATGTCCTCCAGCGCCATGTCCTTGACCAGGAACCCGCTCGCCCCGGCCCGCAGCGCGCCATAGACGTAGTCATCGTCGTCGAAGGTGGTGAGCATGAGCACGCGAGCGTGCGTATCGCCCGCGGTGATCATCTGGGTTGCCTCGATACCGTCCATGCCCGGCATGCGGATGTCCATGACCACCACGTCGGGGCCAGTGTCCCTGGCGAGCTGGACCGCCTCGGCTCCGGTTCCGGCCTCGCCGGCCACGTCGATGTCGGGTGTCTGCTCGATCAGCATGCGCAGGCCCGCGCGGACCAGCGGCTGGTCGTCGGCCAGGATGACCCGGATGGTCATCGGG
This sequence comes from uncultured Actinomycetota bacterium, assembly GCA_963775745.1. Lineage (GTDB taxonomy): Bacteria > Actinomycetota > Actinomycetes > Streptosporangiales > Streptosporangiaceae > DATBGO01. The sequence continues at coordinate 118,991 of CAVZKE010000003.1, read as the reverse complement.
CCGGCGCGGGCACTGGCAGCCGGGCGGCGACGCGGAAGCCGCCGCCGGGGCGCGGGCCGGCCGAGAAGTCGCCGCCGAGCAGCGCGGCGCGCTCCCGCATGCCGATGATCCCGTAGCCGGTTCCGGCCACGCTGCCGCCGCGCCCGCTGTCGGTGACCTCGATCGACAGCTGCCCGTCCTGCTGGTCGATCAAGACCCGGCACCGGCTCGTGCCGGCATGGCGGACCACGTTGGTGACCGCCTCCTGGATGATGCGGAACGCCGACAGGTCGATGTCAGCCGGGAGCGGCTCCCGGCTGCCGTGCCAGTCCACGTCGACCTTCACGCCTGCCTCTAGGGTCATGGCGGCCAGCCGCTCGATGCCGGTCAGGCCAGGAGCCGGATCCAGCGGTGCCTGCCCCGGCCCGGGTCCCGGCTCGGCGCGCCGCAGCCCGGTCACCAGCCGCCGCAGTCCGGACAGTGTCTCCCTGCTGGTGACCTCGATGGCGGCCAGGGCATCGCGCGCCTCGGCGGGACGGGCGTCGAAGACCCTGCGGCCCGCACCTGCCTGGATCGCGATGATGCCGATGCTGTGCGCCACGATGTCGTGCAGTTCGCGGGCGATCCGCAGCCGCTCTGCCATCACGGTCTGGGCGGCCGCCTGGGCCCGCAGCAGCTCGGCCCGGGCCTGCGCCTGCCGGATCGAATGTCCGACAAGCCAGGCAATGATCGTGACAACGGCTACGCCGCCCCGGAACGGGGCCAGATTGAGGCCTCCCGGAACCGGAATCAGCAGGCCGGCCCGACCATGGCCAGGCCAGTGGCCGAGCCTCTGAGTGTGCGTGTCGCCGCTATGTAGCAGATCTCGATGCCTACTGCGCCGGCGATCGGGATCTGCAGCGCGCTCGCCGGCATTATCGGTTTCAGTGCCATGGTGGCCAACGACCCGCCAAGCGTCACGGCCAGAGCCGTGAGCGGCCTGCGGCGCAGCAGGACAGCGGAAGCCAGCAGGGCGCAGATAAGCGCCAGGGGTGCCCACATGATCTAGGCGCCTCCCGCCCGCCGAGTCATGCTCATGGCAGCGATCGTAGCCGCCTGGCAGCGCCGGATCGTCTGCCCGCGGGCATACGCCCCCGGGCTAGTGCGGCATCGTGCAGATGGGTCCGCGGGCCGATGCGGCGTGCCCCCGGACTGCGGCATCTTGTCGCCATGAGCATGCTGGAACTGCGTCAGGTGTCCAAGGTGTACGGCCAGGGCGCCGCCGAGGTGTACGCGCTGCGGGAGGTCGACCTGGAGGTCGACCCTGGGATGATGGTGGCGGTGATGGGGCCGAGCGGGTCGGGCAAGTCGACGCTGCTGACCATCGCCGGCAGCCTGGAGGAGCCGACCAGCGGGCGGGTCCTCGTCGCCGGGCAGGACCTGGCCGCGATGTCGCGCAACGACAAGGCGCGGCTGCGCCGCCGGTCGATCGGGTACGTGTTCCAGGACTTCAACCTGCTCTCGGGCCTGACCGCCGCCGAAAACGTCGCGCTGCCACTGGAACTGGACGGCATCAGCGCGCGGAAGGCCCGGGTAGCCGGGCTGCTCGCGCTCACCGACCTGGGCCTGGCGGACCGCGCGTCGAACTACCCCGACCAGCTGTCCGGCGGTGAACGCCAGCGCGCCGCGATTGCCCGCGCGGTGGTCGGCGACCGGCACCTGCTGCTCGCCGACGAGCCGTCCGGCGCACTGGACTCGGCCAACGGCGGGGCGGTGATGCGCATGATCCGCACCGCGTGCAAGCAAGGCGTCGCCGCCGTCGTCGTCACGCACGACGCGCAGCTCGCCTCGTGGGCGGACCGGGTGGTACACATCCGGGACGGCCGCATCGTCGACCAGACGGTGCCCACGCCGGGCCCGGACTCGCTGCTGGGGCAGGACCGGTGAGTACCCTCACCCGTCCGCGCGCAGGGACCGGTAACGGGGGCGTCCCCGCCCGCCGCGCGGTGCTCCGCTGGGGCTGGCGGCTGTTCCGCCGCGAATGGCGCCAGCAGCTGCTCGTGCTCGGCCTGCTCACCGTGGCGGTCGCGGCGACGGTCTGGGGTGCCAGCGTGGTCACGAACACGCAGCTCCCGAACCCGGACTACGCCACGTTCGGCACCGCTGCCGCGCTGGTCACGCTGCCCGGCACCGACCCGCACCTGGCCGCCGACATCGCCACCATCCAGGACCGCTGGGGCCCGGCCGATCTCATCGAGAATCAGGACATCGCGACGGGCACCACACAGCCTGTGCAACTGCGTGCCGAGAATCCGCACGGGCACTACAATTCCCCGCTGCTCAGCCTGGTCAGCGGCATCTACCCGGTCGGCCCCGGTCAGGTCGCGCTGACCAGCCAGGTAGCCAGCCTGTACGGCACGCACGTGGGCGGCACCTGGCAGGCCGGCGGCACGACCTGGCGGGTGACCGGCATCGTGCAGGACCCCAGCAACCTGGCCGACGAGTTCGCGCTGGCCGCCCCCGGCCAGGTCACCCACCCCAGTCAGGTGATCATGCTGCTGGGCTCCTCACCCGCCGGCCAGCAGGCGATCAGCAACGGCAACGGAACGCTGCCCGGTATGCCAGCGGCGACGTTCACGTTCCCCTCGGCTTTCATGAGCGGGCTCCCGTCGGCGACGGTCGTCCTGGTGGTGGAGGTACTCGGCCTGGTGTTCATCGGCCTGGTGTCGGTGGCCGGTTTCTCGGTGCTGGCCCAGCGCAGGCTGCGTGCCCTCGGCATGCTCAGCGCGATCGGCGCGACCGAACGCAACCTCCGCCTGGTCATGATCGCGGGCGGCCTGGCCGTCGGCGTGGCCGGCGCGCTGGCCGGGGCGGTGCTCGGTCTGGCCGCCTGGTTTGCCTACGTACCGGCGCTGCAGCAGGCCACCGGCCACGTGGTCGACGCGGCGAACCTGCCGTGGTGGGCGTTCGCCATCGGGGTCGTGCTCGCGATCGCGACGTCGGTACTCGCCTCCCGCCGCCCGGCCAAGACGATCGCCCGGGTACCGGTGGTGGCCGCGCTGTCGGGCCGCCCCGCGCCGCCGAAGCCAGTGCACCGCTCCGCCCTGCCCGGCGTCATCGTGTTCGCGGGCGGCGTCGCGTGCCTGGCGTTCACCGGCGGCCTGGCCGGGGTGGCGGGCCAAGGGCACGCCGGCCAAGGGCGCGCGCTGCTCCTGCTGGGCGGCCTGGTCGCTACGATCGTCGGCATCGTCCTGCTCGCCCCGCTGGCCATCAGCGTGCTGGCAGCCGGCGCCGGACCGCGGATGCCAGTCGCGGTCCGGATTGCGCTGCGCGACCTGGTCCGCTACCGTGCCCGGTCCGGTGCCGCGCTGGCGGCGACCACGTTCGCCGTATTCCTGGCCATGGGGATCTGCCTCGTGGCCAGCATCAGGTTCGACAATCCGCTCGACTGGATCGGCCCCAACCTGTCTGGCAGCCAGCTGATCGTCTCCACCCAGCAGAGCCAGGGCGGCGGCATGATAGCGCAGCTCAGCAGCGCCCAGGCAGCCCGCCTGGGCGGGCAGGTGGACAGCCTCGCCGCTAGCCTGCACACGCGGTCGGTGCCACTGGAATCCACGGGCGCCACGCTGTACCAGGTGGGCACGCCGGAACACAGTCCGTTCAATTTCACCGGCACCGTGTACGTGGCCACCCCGCAGTTGCTCGCCACCTACGGGATCAAGGCCAGCCAGATCGCTCCCGGCACCGACATCCTCACCATGCGGCCAGGGCTTGCGGGCCTGACGCACATGGAGATGGTCTGGAGCAACTATCAACGTCCGGGCGGAGGTGTTCCCGGTGGCGACGGCGGTCCGCCCTGCACGCTGAGCAACGACTGCCTGGCCGACCCCGCGATACAGACGGTCAGCAACCTGCCCAGCGGAACCTCCGCGTCGAACACGGTGATCACCGAGTACGCGGTGAGCAAGTACCACCTGCAGCCCAGCCTGAACGGATGGCTGATCCAGGCACCTGCACCGCTCACCGCCACGCAGATCAACGCCGCGCGGCAGCTCGCGCTCCCCTACGGGGTGACGGCCGAGGCCAAGTCCGATACGCCGGGTCCTGGCGACTTCGCCGACGGGGCCACCGCACTGGGCATCGTCATCGCGCTCGGCGTGCTGGCCGCGTCCGTCGGCCTGATCCGCAGCGAGACCGAGCGGGACCTGCGCACGCTCACCGCGGCCGGCGCCAGCGCCGGGACACGGCGGATGATCACCGCGGCGACCGCCGCCGCGTTGGGCCTGCTCGGCGCGATCCTCGGCATGGCGGGCGCACTGGTCGCCGGACTGGCCTGGGCGCACAGCAGCCTGTCCGCCATGCTTGGCGACCTGCCGCTGAGTGACGTGCTGATCCTGCTGGTCGGGCTGCCGCTGGTCGCCGCGGCCGGCGGCTGGCTGCTGGCCGGCCGCGAGCCGGATGCCATCGCGAGGCAGCCGCTGGACTGACGCGGGCCTTGGTGGCCATTCCAGTCCCGGTTTCCTGGGCCTGGCCTCAGGTCCAGAAACTGATGGTCCGCCCGGACCTGACCGCCCGCGTCGCAGATCAGGGCTCCGCGCGATCCGCCAGGCGATACTCGCAGCCCTGGCCCGGCTGCCGCTGCCACCGGGCGCCGCCTCGAAACCGACCACCCCTGAGCGCCGGGCCGGCGACGGCTCACGGGTCGTCGCGGCCCCATGGAGGCAAGCTTGCTGGCTCGTTCAGGCGCGCCTGACCGGGAATGTGCTCGGCGAGCATGGCCAGGCCGAGGCAGGCGGGGCAGGCCCCCTCCGCCCAGGCCTCCGGTGCGGCGCGCCGTCCCCGCCGGGCCCGCCAGAAGACGAGCGCTCCGACCAGCAATGCGGCGACTGCGACCAGGGCTAGCCCGATCGCCCGATGGAAAGCCCGGTCCGCCAGCGGTCCCAGCAGCAGCCCAAGAACCAGGTGGAGCTGCAGGAACACACTGCTGCCCAGGATCAGGGCCGGCAGCGCACGCTTCCAGCGCAGCCCCGAGACGCCCGCGGCCACCACGGTGAGCGTCCGCAGACCCGGCGTTCCCCGGCCCAGGGCCAGCGCGGAGCGCCCTCGGGTCTCGGCGAGTGCAGCCATGCGGCGTACCCAGGCTTCGCTGAGCCCCAGCCGCGGCCCGAACCGGGCGATGACGCGATGAGCCGGGCCCCGGCAAGCCAGGAAGAGGGCGCCGGTGCCGATGACCGCGACGAACTCGAAGCCGACGACGGCCAGCCACAACGGGAAGGCGCCGGCCGCGACGCGCTCCCCCACGCCGAACATCACGAAATCAGCCGGGAGCGGGATCGGCACCCCCGCTTCCATCGGGATAAGCAGGCCCAAGGCGACCCATGCGCCCAGGCGGGCCGCGCCGGCCTTCATCTGTCGGCGCCCGGCCCGGCGAGCCCATCGTCAGGCCGGGGACGGCGCCGCGGATGGCGGAGATGGTTCATAACGGCCATTCCTGCCTGCTCTGCCGGAGGCTGCCCTGTCAGGGGGGATACGGTGCCCGGGGCGGGCCTGGATCACCGCGCCGGTGATAGCGGCGGAACTGATCCGGCCCCGAGCGCGGTGACGTACTCCGGTTGGCGTGCCCTGGCGCAGGAGGCGTGGTGCTGGCGACGGTTGACCGGGTGGGGCTGGACGGTCCGGCCGCGCACCGGTCGGCGCGGGAGCGTTGCCCGGCGCCTGAGGGCCGCGCTAGCGTCCAGGGCGTGGGGGGGACGGACGCGCTGCTCGCGGCGCGCCTGGCGGCCGGGGACGATCACGCTCTCGCTGAGGTCTTCGACCGCCTGGCGCCGGTGGTGTACGGCGCCGCGCTGCGCGTGCTCGGGGAGGGCGCCGCCGCCCAGGACGTGGTGCAGGACGTGTTCGTTGAGCTGTGGAGCCAGCCCGGACGTTACGATCCCGCCGCCGGGACGCTGCGCGGTTTCCTGATGATGCGGGCCAGGCACCGGGCGGTCGACGTGGTGCGCAGCGAACTTCGCCGCATCGCCAGGCAAGAGCGGCACCACCGGCTGACCGGTGAACCAGGAGGCCCTTCGGTCTGCGAGGAGGTGGCCGCCGCCGAGGCCGCCGGGGTGGTGCGGGCTGCGGTCCGGCTGCTCCCCGATGATCAGCGCCGGGTGGTCGAGCTCGCCTACTTCGAGGGGCTGACCTGCCGTGAGGTCGCGGCCGCGGCCGGCATCCCGGAGGGCACCGCCAAGTCACGGCTCAGGCTCGCGCTGGCCAAGCTGGAGACGGCGCTGGACCGGCAGTTGCTGGAGTCGTCATGACGGCCGGGGAGCGGGCCCCGATGCTGCCCACCGGTATGCGGGAACGGGTCCTGGCCGCATCCCGGCAGGCCCGGGTGGCTGGCCGCCCCGTGCCCTGGCCCACCGAGATCTCTGCCGCCGAGGCCTTCAGCCGCGCGGCCGACGCCTGCTACGAGCTGCTGTGCGCCCTGGGTGAGGAGCACTGGCACCGGCCAGTCCTGCGGGACCTGGACGTGCAGAGCCTGGTCGGTCATCTGATCGGCGTCGAGGATGACGTGCACCGCTGCCTGTCCGGTGACACCGGGGTCGCCGGCGCGAGCCATGTCGAGTCGACCCAGCCGGCGGCCGCCAGCCAGGCCGGGCGGCCGCCGGCCCAGACCCTGGCCGAGTGGCGACGCGCGACCCGCCGCACCCTGGACCTGGTCCGCGCCTGGGGCGACCCCGGTGCCCCGGTCGCTGTGCACGGTATGCGGCTGCCGGTGTGCGCGCTGCTCGTGGTCCGGGCCTTCGAACTGTGGACACACGACAACGACATCCGGCAGGCGGCCGGGCTGCCCTCGTCGGTACCCGACGCCTCGACGCTGCACCTGATGACCGGGCTGGCGGCCCGGCTGCTGCCAGCGGCTGCGGCCCGGACCGGCCTGCACGAGCCCACGACCGTGCATCTGGTGCTGACCGGGCCCGGAGGCGGCGCCTGGGACGTCACCCTCGGCGAGGACCGGCCCGATCCGGCCGCCGTCGGCATCGTCGCCGAGGCGGTCGGGTTCTGCCGGCTGGTCGCCAACCGGGCCACCCCGGCTGAACTCGACCTGCACGTCACCGGCGACCCCGGCCGGGCCCGCGGAGTTCTCTGCGCAGCCTCGGCACTGGCCCTCGATTAAATCGCGCCGCGAAACGGTGATCCGCTGCCGGTCCCGGCAACGTATCCCCGCCGGAAGCTGCGCGGCATCAGGCGCGCACCATCAGGTGGGGGGGTCCACGGGCATGAGTGTGCTGGTCATCGGGAAATTCCAGGGCGACACAGCCAAGTTCCGCCAGTCTCTGGCGGACCGGGCCGGCGAGTTCGCGAAGATCGCCGACATGGCCCGTTCGGTGGGCGGTATCCACCAACCCCGACCTTCAGGCCTTCATCGGGTCGATCGGTGCCGATCCGGCCCCGCCGCAGATCACAGTCGCCGAGGCAATCGACTCGCCGGACCAGTTCTAAGCACCGTGGGCCGGCCGCACGGCCGCCCGCGGGTGAGATCGCGGCGATGACCGCCAGACCGTCAGGCATCCGGCTGATCCGGGCAGGAGGGGACTTCTCGTGAGCGCTGACATCAAGATCAAGACCATCGGGCAGGCGCCCAGGCCGAGGCGACCCTGCGGGACTGGCCAGCAGCCAGCGCCCCGCACGCGAACTGATCATGGCGGCAGTACGTCGTAGTGGTGAGTCAAGGCAGCGTGATGACCACACGGCTGGGAGATCTTGGTGGCGGATGGCCTGGGGCAGGCGAAGCGGCCCGCGTACGCACTGCTGGCCGGCCCCTACGGGCACCCCTACCACCCCATGTTGGTGACCGTGCCGATCGGGTCCTGGGTAGCCAGCCTGGTGTTCGACATCGCCTCCCGCCTGGTCAGCAAGCCGGGCTTCCTGGCCCAGGGCTCGGAATGGCTGATTGCCATCGGGCTGGCGGGCGCGCTGGGCGCGGCCATAGCCGGGTTCCTGGATCTGGCGGCGATCCCGCCGGATACGGCGGCGTTCCGCACGGGACGGGCTCACATGTGCATCAACGTGGCGCTCATGTTCGCCTACACGGGGAATTTTCCTGGCGCTTGCGGACCTACGTCAGCGGCGGACAAGTGGGCGCGGGCATGCTCGCCCTGTCGGCGGCCTGCGTGCTGGCCCTGGCCATATCCGGGTACCTGGGCGGCATGCTCAGCTACCGCTACGGCGTGCGGGTCGCGGCCGAGCGTACCCAGGCCGAGGGCTTCCTGACCGCCGAACGCCAAATTTAGATAAATCTGATTAGTGATAGAGTGCGGGCATGATCCCGGACAGCCGCGGGCTCGCCGCGCTGAGCAGCCTCGACGACCCGATGCGCGGCCGCCTGTATGAATTCGTGTCCGGGCAGCCTGATCCGGTAGGGCGGGATGAGGCGGCGGCCGCCACCGGGATCGGTCGCCCGCTGGCCGCCTATCACCTGGACCGGCTCGTCGAGCTGGGGCTGCTGACCGCTTCCTACCGGCGTCCGCCCGGCCGGGGCGGACCGGGGGCCTGCCGCCCGGCGAAGATGTATGCCCGGTCCGGACGGGAGTTCGCGGTGACGGTGCCGCCGCGGGAATATGAACTGGCGGCGGGCCTGCTCGCGCAGGCCGTCGAGTCCGACCGCGGCGGCCAGACCCGGGCCGCGCTGCACGAAGCCGCGCGGCAGTTCGGCGCCGAGCTGGGCAGGTGCAGCCGGGCCTGCGCTGCCCGCAGCGGCGCGCGGCAGGCCATCCAGACCGTGCTGGGCGGGCACGGCTTCGAGCCGTGGCATGACGAGAACGGCACCATCCGGCTGCGTAACTGCCCGTTCCATCAGCTCGCCGCCCGGCATCCCGGCCTGGTCTGCGGCATGAACCTGGCGCTGATCGAGGGGCTGGTGGCCGGGCTCGGCGCCAGCGGGCTGCGCCCGGGCCTTGATCCCGGGCCGGGCCGCTGCTGCGTCGTCATCGGCACCGGCGGGCCTGCGGGCCAGACACTGAAGACGGGACTGACATGACACAGGAACTGACCCTCCTTTCACCTGCGCCGACGACGTCCGGACCGGACCTGGGCACCGCACCAGCTGGCCCGGCGGACCTGCAGGTGGCGGCCGGCCGGCCGGGGGTTGACCTGGCTGCGGCCCAGCGCTGCGCCCAGGATTTCCTCGCTGCCCTGGGGATCGACCTGGGCCAGGAACACCTGCGCGAGACACCGGCCCGGATGGCGCGCGCCTACGCCGAGCTGTTCGACGCACGGCCGCTCAAGCTCACCACGTTCCCCAACGACGAGGGCTACGACGAGCTGGTGCTAGCGCGCGCCATCCCGTTCCGGACGGTCTGCGAGCACCACCTGCTGCCCTTCGCCGGTACCGCGCACGTCGGCTACCTGCCCGGTGAGCGCATCCTGGGCCTGTCCAAGCTAGCCCGCCTCGTCGAGCACTTCGCGGCCCGGCCGCAGACCCAGGAGCGGCTGACCAAGCAGGTCGCGGACTGCCTGGCCGAGCGTCTGCGCCCGCGCGGCGCCGGGGTCGTGCTGGAGGCCGAGCACACCTGCATGACGCTGCGCGGCGTGCGGGCCCTCGGCGCCACCACCGTGACCTCGGCGCTGCTCGGCACGCTGCGCGCAGACCCGCGCTCCCGGGCGGAGTTCTTCGCCCTGGCTGGCGTGCCGGGCTGACCAGGACACGACCGCGTGATGGCCGCACGTCCGCTTAGCGCGCGCGGACGGTTCTGCGGCGCGCTTGGGACGGTGTGATGTCGTAGCGGCGGCGGAACGTGCGGTTGAAGTACGACAGGTCACGTCCTCGTCTTCGAACAGCCTGTGCAGGTACCGGGCGGATATGCGGTGGCGGGCGGCGAGGCCGGCGACGGTGAGCGAGCCATCGGTGAGATGCCGTTCAATATCTGTCTTGATCGCGGCCGCGCTGGCCCACCTCGCTGCAGCCGGTCACGTTGACCCCGAAGAACAAGTCGTGGGGTGCGACATCAGGCCCTGCGCGGCGAAGCCGCGGCCGTCCGCCCGGTGCGGTCCAGCCGCCCGGCTAGGCTCTGGGCGTGGCGGCCGGCCGATTGCCCTTGTTCTGCGACATTGCCCTGGCTGAGCGCATCGAGCGGGCCGAGGCCCAGCTCATCGGGCGGGCGAGCGAGGCCGCAGGCCTGCGCCGGGCTGACCCGGTGGGCTTCGTGACCGGTGTTTGCGGCGGTGTGGCGAGCTTTGCCGAAGAGGGCTCGCCGTTCAACAAGGTGGCCGGGCTCGGCTTTGGCGGCGTCCCGGGCGCGGCCACCCTCGACGAGATCGAGGCGGCCTTCACCGCCCGCGGCGTTCGGGTGCAGATCGAGCTGGCCAGCCTCGCCGATCCCGCGATCGGCGCCCTGCTGACCGGGCGCGGCTACCGGCTCACGTCCTTCGAGAACGTGCTCGGCCTGGACCTGGCCGGCGCGCCCGAGCCGGTCACGCTGCCCGGGATCGAGGTCCGGCCGACCAGCGACGAGGAGTTCGACGCCTGGCTCGACGTCGTGGCAGACGGTGTCGCCCACCCGGATGCGCAGGAGGTGCCCGCGCACGAAGAGTTCGTGTTCGAGGACCTCGCGAGGGCCATGCGCGATCTCGCGGCGGCCGGCGTGCGCCGTTACACCGCGCTGCGCCACGGGGTCATCGCGGGCGGCGCCAGGCTCCGGATGGCCGACGGCGTCGCCCAGTTCGTCGGCGCGGCGACGGCACCCGCGCACCGCCGCCAGGGTGTCCAGACCGCGCTGCTATCAGCCCGGCTGGCCGACGCCGCGGCCGCCGGCTGCGATGTCGCCGTCATCACCACCCAGCCGGGGTCCAAGTCTCAGCAGAACGCGCAGCGCCGGGGCTTCGATTTGCTCTATACCCGTGCCGTTCTGGTCAAAGATCCCTGACCGCGGCCGGCTGACGCTCAGCCGGTGACGATGTGTATGTGCCAGGTGCGGCCGCCGCATGAGGTGGATACGAGCACCTGGCGGCCTGCGTTCGTGTCACGGACCAGGTAAGGTGCTGGCGTCCCGTTGAGCGTCACCAGCTTGACCTGCGCGCCGGCGGGCAAAGTGGCGCCAGCGTGCAGGGCGCACGCCAGGCGCGCGGTGACGGTGGTGGTCCAGGAGGAGCCATCGTGGCGGGCGGCCACGTCAACGGAGCCGGTGCCTACCCTGATGTTTGTTCCGCTCACGGATCGCTGTCCCGCGGGCACGCTCGGCAGTACCTCGAGCAGGCCGTGGCCTAGCTGCGGATCTACTCCGAGCTGCTGATGCACTACCGGCCACAGCACGCCATAGGTGCCCCACGCCTGGTCCAGCGAGGACCGCTCGTTGAACGGCTGGTCGATGTTGGCGGTGAAGTCAGGCGAGGGGCCTATCTCCGGCATCGCGCCCGGCTGCTCGGCGACCGTGCCGAGCTGCAGCTGCGCGAGGTCGTCGGTGTAGCGCTGCTGCTGGCCAGCACCGAGCAGGCCGTAGTTGCCGAGCCCGACGGCCAGCACCGCGGTGTTGAGGGTGTAGGCCTGCTGCGTCTTGCCCTGGTAACTACCCGGGTCGCAGCCGGGGCTGCCCTCGACGTACATGCCGTACTGGCCCGAGTAGCACGACGTCTCGCGCAGGGCCAGGGCCAGACGGGCCTCCGACGGCGGCACCAGGCCCGGCTGCGGCGTTCCGCCCGGATACAGCTCGGCCTCCATCGGGGTGACACCGGTCCACCAGCGTTGCATGTTCGGGGTGTTCGCCGGGTCGTTGAGCGAGTCGGCGAACTGCGGGATGCCCGACAGCCACCAGGCACCGGAGAAGCGCTGCTCCATGGCGGCCGCGCGGCTGTCGGCCCACTGCTGGGTGGCGGTATCGCCCTTGCTCGCAGCCAGGTCGGCGAGGTCGAGCAGGCCGCGGATGGTGTAGACGGCCACGTCCACCGCGTCCGCGCCGAGCACGCTGGACTCGACGTTGCCTGACCCGTCGGGCCACAGGTCGTCGTCGCCCTTGGTCAGGCTGATCATGTACTGCATGTTCTTCTTGACGAACCCGTACATCTCGTCGCGGAACCGGTTGTCGCCAGTCCAGCGCCAGACCATGGCCACGGCGTCGGGGAGCTTGGCCGTCTCGTCGATGTCGCCCGGCTCGTCGTTCAGTCCGAAGTAGACCGAGCCGTCGGTGACCGTCTCGTGCACGACCTTGCCGGAGTCGTGGTTAGCGATCATGCTGACCTCGGCCAGCGAGCGCAGCCCATCCTCGGCCGTGCTGAACTGCCCGGCGGCGAGCAGCGCGAAGACCGTGTACTCCTGGTCCGTCGCGAACATCCACGGGTAGTCGGGGAAGCCGGCGCCCTCAAACCGGATGCTCGGCAGTGACCCGGCGGGCGCCGGGTACACGGTACCCTCCTCGGTCGGCCTGATCTTGAGGTTGTCAGCTTGCTGGGTGAGATCCGCAAGGTCCTGCTTGCTCCAGGTGGCGGCGGCGGCCAGCACCGGGTCGCCGGGCAGCGACAGCTGGGTGCGGCCGTTCACCGCGAGCCTGGCGGCGATCTTGGCCGCGAACTCGGCGGCCGGGTCAGCGCTGGCCGCCCGGAACTGCGCCTGCGCGTCCGCCAGGCCCTGATCGGAGCCGGCCACCGTGAACCAGATCGTGGTGCGCCCGTGCGCGGGCACCGTGACCGGGTAGGTCAGCTCGCCGCCCGCGCCCTGGCCGTAGGCCGTGTCGTCGCACCGGAACTTGTCCGGCATGGATCCGACCGGGCAGATGACCGGCGGATCTTGCGGGCCACGGAAGGCCGGACCGGTCGTTCCCGACTCCGGCGTGCGCCCGGTGGCGCCGACCACTGCCGCCCAGTCATGCGGTGCGGCGTTGGCGACCGGCGGCGTTCCTGCGTCGGTGAAGACGAGCTGGCGCCCATCAAAGGACGCCTGATCGGGCAGGTTAAAGGTCGTCTGATCGGGCGTGGTGAAGCCCCACGGATAGGCGCTCATCAGCTCGGAGTGGGCATCGACGTTCAGGTTCAGGTGCGCTGGCTGAGCCGCCGCGCTGAGCGTCAGCCCGATCACTACGGCACGGCGGCCATCGGGCGCGAAATCGGTCCGGGTCAGCTGGACCCCGCCGGTAGCGGGCAGCGCCATCCGCACGTAGCCGAAACCCGACGTGAACTGGGTCGCCGGGCCGATCCACTGGCCGTTGATGCCGAACCAGATGCCGTCGAGCAACTTGATTGGCGGCGTCCAGATGCCGCCCATTTCGCCGCGCGTGTGAAAGCCCATCGCCGGATACCGGCCGTCTTCGGTGCCGAGTTCGTAGGCCCGGTCGCCGGCAGCCGCGTACCGCCGGGCGCCAAGGTCCGAGCTGACCGACAGCGTCTGGGCGCCGGGCACCGCCGACGGCGACCGCGGGGCGGAGACACCGCCGGGCGCGGCGGGCGCCCCGGTCCGAGCGCCGCTGGCGCCGCCATCGCCGCGATAGCCGCGGCCAAGACCGTTGTCAGCAGCAGGAACCGGCGCATGGCGGTACCTCCTCGTAAGGGCCCGGAAATGCCCCGAGCGTGACGGCCGTCCGCAAACGCCCGTCCGGCTGCCCGGAACGAGCCGTCTTAAACCGGAAACCTTTAGCCGCCTCGCGACCGGCATCGTTTCGCCCCGGCCCCCGGCCAGGCGGCCTGCGGCCGGCCCCTGGCCAACCTTGTGATCAGATCAGCTCGAGCTGGCGGGCCCGGCGGACTGCGTCACCACGGTGAGTCGCCGCGAGCTTCCGGTAGATGCTTTTGAGGTGCGTCTTGACCGTGTTGATGGAGATGTACATCTCGCGAGCGACCTCCGCGCTGCTCAGCATGCCCGACACGTGTCGCAGCACCTCCAGCTCGCGTTCGGTGAGCGGCTCGACGACTCCGACCGCGGCCCGTTGCGGGACGATCAACCGAGCCGGGGGCTGATCATGCCGAAGGGTAGGTTCGAGCAGGCACCGGTGAGAATGGGCCAGGGCGGGGTCCCGCCGCAATACCGGCCTGATCCAGCGACGCTCGATCGTGAACGGCAGCCGAAGCTGCTCTGGCTCAGCCAGCCGCAGCGCGGACTCCAGTGATCGGCGACCTCGTGCGAAGTCGCCGCCGTCGTAGCTGAGCCGGGCATCGACCAGGCACGCCTGAAGGCGAACCCGTTCGGGCAGCTCAGGGAGAGACGCCAGCGCGGGCATCAGCGCGCGCCGCGCCTTGTTGCGGTCTCCGGCCGCCAGCCACGCGTGCGCAAACATGACCGCAACCTCCAGCGAGGAGTCGCGGCCGGCCCGCTCGGCGGCGGCGAACGCGGCCCGGATCTCGCCGGCGGCCGCGTACGCCCGCGACTCGACCACGGTCAGCCTTCGCTCGAGCCACGGCGGAATAGGGCACCCGCGCCGCGCCCCGGCCACCGTCGCCGCCGCCGCCGGGTGCCCGCCGGCCAGCCCGCAGCCGGCCGCGACCAGGGCGGCGACCGCGCCGACCAGCTGGTCAGGATGGACGCTGAGCAGGGCGTCGGCCTGCTTGAGCCGGCGGTGGGCCTCGCCCAGCTCATTTCGTTCCATATGCACCAAGGCGAGTGCGACGAGCGTCTCGGGACTCAGGTGCGATCGCTGCCCGTCGGTCGTCAGCGCTGTCACCTGAGCCGCCAGCTGTGCGGCGCGGCCCAGCCGGCCGCGCAGAGCCTCCGCTAGCGCAAGCTGCCCGAGACAATCGGCCCGTTCGTCATCGCTGCCCGCGGCGGTTGCGGCGGCCACGCCCGCCTGCAGGACACGGGCTGCCTCATCGAGACGGCCCGACCACAGCTCGACGGCACCGCGACCAGACAGCACGCGCGCGCTGATTTCAGGATGTCGGGCGAGCCTGTCCCTGGGGACCTTGTCGACCAGCATCTTCGCCTGGGCCGCAGCGGCCGCCGCGGCGGCCAGATCCCCGGTGCCACGGCTGGCGGCGAGGCGAACCAGCGCGGCGGCCAGCCGGGGCTCGGCTCGCTGATCGGCGGGCAGGCGCTCCAGGATGTCTTCTGCGGCACTCAGCGCGGCGGTGGTTGCGTCGAACCGGCCAGCGGACCACGCGACGGCCGCGCCGACCAGCAAGGGCTGAATATCGCTCCAGGTTTCGCTGGTCGGCATGTTCCGGAAATGGTCGGCCAGGGGGTTCCGGCCCTGCGGCTCGAGGATTTCACCGATCGCCAGCCCGTCGATAACCATGCTCGCGGCGAGTGGCCAGTCCCCCGCTTCTGCGGCGTGCCGCACCGCGTCGGTGAGCGCGCCGTTCCGCTCATGCCACCGGGCCGCCCGCCGGTGCAGCTGGGCGACCCGGTCCGGATACTCGTGTCTCAGCTTCAGCCGCAGCACCTCCGCGAACAACGTGTGATAGCGGTAGCGGCCACGCCCCAGCGGCTGGACGAACGCGTTGGCGCGCGCCATCGCCTGCAGGATCCGCCCCGCCTGCTCGTTGCCGACCAGTTCGCTGGCGATGGCGGCGCTGAACCACTCCAGGATGCTGGTGCTCAACATCATCTCGCGGATCTCGGGAGGCTGGGCGTTGAGTACCTCCTCCACCAGGTAGCCGGTCACGGCGCTGTCCTCGGCGGTCAGCTCCTTGACGAATTGGTCAGGGTCGGGATGATTGTCCATCGAGATCGCGGCGAGGCGGATGCTGGCCGCCCAGCCCTCGGTCCGCCGGGTGAGGCGCTCAACCGACTCCGCCGACATCGTGATTCCATGCTGTGCCATGAGCAGGCCTGTCTCGGCGCTGCTGAAGGCGAGGTCGCCGGCCCGGATCTCGGTCAGCTCGCCGGCCAGCCGGTAGCGGTGCAGCGGCAGCAGCGGGTCCGCGCGCGATGAAGCCACCAGATGCAGCCGGGGCCCCGCGTTCCGCAGCACGTAGTCAAGCCCGCCCAGCACCTTGGCCTCGGTCAGCAGGTGAAGGTCATCAATGATCAACGTCACGGGCGGGCCCTGACTGGCCAGCGCCGATACAAACTGCAGCAGGAACACGTGGTCAACCGCCTGCCCCGGCAAGACGGCTGACAACGTCCTGGCGACGGCCACGTCGGCCCGGCGCAGTGCCGCGACCACGTACGACCAGAAGACCCTGGGACGATTGTCGTAGTCATCCAGCGTGACCCAGGCCACCGCGCCGGGGCTCGCCGCGGCCCACAGCGCCATGGCCATCGTCTTGCCCGCGCCGGGAGGGCCGGTGACGACAGTCAGCCTGCGGCCCGGCACGCCGTGGGCCATCAGCTTGCTGATCCGCGGGCGCGGAACGGCCCAGCCAGGCACGCCCGGCACGGTGATCTTAGCTTCCAGGACCGGATCGCTCGCGGCGGCGACCCGCCGTCTGGCGCTGATCGTCGCCCGTCTGGCCACCTGGGCCGCCATCGGGACCTCCCCGCTTTCTCCCGGCTAGCGAACTGGCCGTCGCGCACCGTCGCAGACACTCGCCGCGGCCCCGGCTGGGCACGCTGTGCCCGCCATCGGGCGATGACTGCCTGCCCGCGCATCTACGCAACACCCTTTGATCAAGCAGCGCATCAGACGATTGGTATGAAATTCGGCCGCGGCCAGTCAGGTCCTGGCCCCCTACAGGGCGTTCAGGCCGAGTTCCTGCGAGCGGGCGACCGCCTCGCTGCGTGACGAGACACCGAGCTTCCGGTAAACGGAGGACGCCTGGGTCTTCACCGTGTGCAACGAGACGTACAGCCGCTCGCCGATCTCCCGGAACGACAGGTGCGTGGACAGCAGCGGCAGCAGCCGCAACTCGGCCGCCGTCAGCGACGACGCGCCCAGGCCGACTGCATTGATCGTGGCGAGGTTTGACCGCAGCTGGTCGGCGAGTCGTGGGAGGACGCCGAGGTCTGGCCGTTGCTGGAGGATGTCGTGGACCTGCCGGAGGACCGCCCCGGCGCCACCTGGGTCGGCGAGCGCTATGTAGGAGCGCGCCAGCTCAAGCAGGGCCTGGACGGACACGACCGGGAGCGCATAGGTGAGCAGGGGCCGCAGCCGAGCGGCACGTCCCACGTAGTGCCGGGCCTGCGGAATGTCCCCTCGGTGCAACGCGGCCCTGGCCGCCCACGCGAAGACGAGGGCGCTGGTCCAGTAGTCTTCGAAACGCCCGGCCTCCACTACGGTGACCGCACGCTGCGCGAGCGAGGTAACCTCGGGCCAGTCATCACGCTCGGCAGCCACGAAGCAGCGCTCGGCGAGGACGAGGGCAGCCAGAGGCAAGGCGCCGGAACTGGCTGCGGCATCGAATGCGTGGGCGAGAATCGGGTCAGCCTGGTCTGGATCACCCTGGAGCAGGTAGGAGATGCCCTCGGTGTGCAGCATCGTCGCCCGGTACGGGCTCGCCGGGCTCAGCCCTTCCCAGCCGATCCGCGCGTCGCGCCGCATCTCGTCGACGCCCGAGCGACACAAGATCGCGCGCAGATAGGCCAGCGTGCCCTCCATCGTGCTGCCGTCCGGGACAGCTCCGGCCGGGGATGCCCGCTCTGCGGCTGCCGCCCATCGCTCGGCCTCAATCGGCTGGCCGAGCAGCGCGAAGATCAAGGAGCCGTGCACCGCGATCGCGCCGTAGTGCTCCGCTGACGTTCGGTCCCTGAGCCACTCCATCCAGCGCAGCACAGTCTCGACGCGCCCGCCGGCCCAGACGGGCTGGGCCAGGTCCAGGACCAGCCCGGCCACCCGGTCGTAGTCTCCGGCCGCCTGGGCGTGCTCGATCGCGGCCTCGGGCAGCCCATTCGCCTGGTACCACGCGGCCGCCCGGACGTGGAGATCCAGGACCCGGTCGGGCTCTTTCCGCCGGAGTTCTGCTTGCAGCAGTTCCCGGAGCAGGTGGTGGTAGCGGTACCACTCACGGCGACGGTCGAGCGGGACCACCAGCAGATTCCGCTGCTCGAGCCGTTCCAGGAGCCGCCCTGATCCCTTCGCGCCCACGATCGCGTCGCACAGCGATCCGCACATCCGGTCCAGGACCGAGGTGCGGACGAGGAACGACGCCTCCGTGCTCGAGACCCTGTCGAGGAGCTCAGAGCGCAGGTAGTCCCCCATGAAGCGATCGTCACCGGTGAAATTGAAGCCGACTTTGCTCTGCTGAGCGCCGGCCCTGGTGGCCAGCGCCGCCAGGTACAGCCCGGCCGGCCAGCCCTCGGTCTGCCGGAGGAGGTCGGCGATGCCCGCCCCGCCGGGCTCGATGCCCGCGCCCTCCAGCAGCGAGGACGCCTCACGCGGGCCCATCGCAAGATCCTCCGCGCCGACCTCGACGATCCTGCCCTGAGCGCGCAGGCGCGCCGCGGGCAGCGGCACATCGGTACGCGAAGCCAAGGCGAGCTGCCATCCAGCCGGCAGGCGCAGGGCGAACTCCGCGATCGTGCTCAGGCACTGCTGGTTCGTTACCGCCTCGGCGTGATCGAGCACCAGCCTGACGGGCTGCCGCATCGAGGCGATGGCGGACACGAACCTGGGGACTACGGTGATGCCAGCTCCCGAGGAGGCCAGGGCCCAGAAGATCGCCGGGTCTACAGGCGCGATCCGGTCCAGCGCGACCGCGAGAGCGCTCAGCAGTACCACAGGGTCGTTGTCGCCGTCGTCGCAGGAGACCCACGCCACCCGCGGACCGACCCGTTCGGCCCACTGCGCCAGCAGCGTTGTCTTGCCATACCCAGGCGGGGCGACTACGGCGATGAACGGGGCGCGCGATGCGGCCAGCCGTTCGACCAATGCTGTCCGGGTCACGATCCCCGCCCGTGCCGCAGGAGCATGAAACTTCGACTCCAGGAGTTCGAAGGCGAGCCCCGGTATGGTTGCGCGCTCTCCGCCGAAGATCACGGGCGGAGAACCGATGACCTCCGATTTCACTCTTCAGAAGGTACTCCCGGATGAATGCCGCATCAACGAAGCCCCCGGCCGGTGCGGCAAGCTTTTGCCGCCAGTACCTGACGCGGCCCGAACGAGCGCAGCATCAGCTCAGCCCGCGGGCCGGTCAGCGGCGCGTCCGCGGCGGTGGCCAAGTGCGTGTTCCCCGACGCGTGTCTCTCCTGAGTCTTGATTCAGGGTGCGGGACAATGGCGCATGCCTAATCGCGTACGCGTTTCTGACGGTGCCCGCCCAGAGACCGCGGAGCTAAAACGGCGGCTGCGGGACCGGGGAGCGTGGGCCAGGGTGGTGGAGCGAGCCTGGATCGTGCTGCTGCCCGCCGATGGGCTAAGCGGGCCGCAGATCAGTCAAAGAACTGGTGGCTGCTATCGGCGCGTTCGTCGACCACTGGAACGACCAACCCCGGCCCTTCGCCTGGACCAAGGGCGCCCGACGAGATCCTTGCCAGGATCAACCGCGCGGAGACTAAAGCAAGAGCTCTTACCTACGGCTGACGGTTTTCCGGCGGCAGCGAGCCAAGGCTGGCCTACCGCCAGTAGGAAAGATCGTAACTGGATAGGTCCGTGGCTCCGGTTATGCGGCGGCGGGAATCCAGGGTTCTCTGGAGGTGGCGCGGGTGAGGGCGTCGAGCATGCCAATGCTGTGCTGGGCGGCGGTGGACAGATAAGAGCGAATGGCGCAGAAGGCCTCTGCCCCGGCCATGGACCGCATGCAGCCGGAGACCTTGATCCGAAGCTTTCCCATCCCGCCCGGCTGGCCCTTCGGGCGGCCCGGCTTGCGGCCGGACTTGCCGCGCAGCGACTTCGGCGCCGGCTTTCCCGGCCCGTCCGACGACGGCGGCTTCGAGGAGTTCCGCGACGTCGCCCCGAGCCGGGCCCGCAGGTCCGCGACCTCGGCCGCCAGCGCCGCGACCTGCGCCCGCAAGGCGTCCAGCTGCGCCTGATGCGCCGTTCGCAGCACCGCGATCTCGGTGTCCTTGGCCCCGGCCACCTGCCGCAGCCGGGCGTTCGCCGCGCGCAGCGCGGTCACCTCACCGGGAGCAGACGGGACATCGGGCACGAACCATAGACGATCACTGCCGGCGGAGCGTAATCAACGCTACGCCGGGACGAATCCGAAGATCAGCAGTAGCACTCCCGGCAACGCCACATCGCGGCGCCGTGCCATCTGGATGCCGGTTACCGTGGCCGCATGCCGCCGCGTCCAGAGCGCCCGCAGCGGGGCCTGTTCGATAACCCGGTCCGCCTGTTCAGCATGGAAGAACTCACGCAGACCGTGCGCGCGCTCGAGCGCGCGCGGCCCGGCCGGACCGTGCAGGAGCTTACCCGCGCCGTGTTCGCCGAACTCGCCATCAAGCGGACGCGGCGCGCCGACGACCTCATCGCCGAGGCCATCCGGGTGGCCCGGGCACGAGAGCCACGCGCGGAGATCACCGGTTCACGATGGCAGGCCAGCACATTCGAAGTCCGAAACTGGGCGCTCAGCACCGGTTTCGAGCTCGGCGCCGATTGCATCATCCCGGAACAGGCGATCGCGGCATACAACCAGACACATCCAGAGCGCCCGTACTGAACAATGCCCCGCCCAAGTGCCACATATACCGCAACGCGTCCCGGCGAAACAGGCGTATGGCAGCGCCACCTATCCAGTTACGAAAGATCTTGCCCGACGAGGATCCCGATGCAAGCGGCGTCCTCAAAAAACATTTCGCCCCTTCCGTTCGCCCGGCAGGCCTGCTTGAGGAGGCTATAAGCACGGCCGGTGCCGGGCGCTGGGCGAGCCGATCCGGGCAGCTTCACAATCGCCGCAACGAAGCTGGTGCGCCAAGGCGGCCAGCGCAGAACTTGTGAGATGGGGTCGGAGCATCATCGGAATGAATGACAATTGCAGCTTTCTATATGGTGGTTTAAGGAGACTCCAATCCTGGCCCTGAAGCCCCGTAGGCGAGCAACCTCTTAGCCTGCCGGACCAGTCGCCGGCCATATTCCTCGCCTATATAGTCATTCCGGGAGATCCTGAGGAGATTAAGGCCCATATAAAATGGAGTACGAGCAGTGATGCAATCAAATGCAACCCGGGAATCGACGAGATGAGTACTGTACTCGCGGAAGAAATAGCTGATAAACGGTTCAGCCCAGCTCTTGTGTGCCGTTGCGAGCATGAATGCATGTTGGAGTTCTCCAGCCACGCGCCCCACGTCGAACGCGCGGTCCCCCCGCCTCATCCGTTCGAGATCGATCGCGCACACCCGTTGCCCGGTCGCGAAGAGAAAATTTCCAGGGGTGGCGTCACCGTGCAACCACACCTGCCGGTCCTGCCACATCAGTGGGCGGTCTCGCCACAGGTCCCGTAGCCAGGCGAACTCCTCAGCGTCCCGTTTCCCGATCCGGCCGCATTCGAACAGCCTGTGAATGATCGTGTCGAAGTAGTCACACTCTACATCGAAATCGATATCCTCGTCGTTCGCAGTCCTGTTGTGCTGAGTCGAGAGGAAGTGGGCAAGAGCCTTGAGGCGCCAGAACAGGTTGGCGTCGTCACGATGATGTGTCGCCCGCCTCATCGCCTGTGTCAGCTCCTCCCCCGCGTAATGTTCCAGCACAAGCACGCAGTTGATATCGGGATGGACCCCCAGGGGCCGGATAACGTGATGCGGTGATCCAACAAGGTTATAACCGCGCAGCGTGTGCAGATTGTCGGATTCCTGCTGAGCAACGAGGGCAGCGAGCCCTGGGTCTGACTTGAATCTCGAGCCATAAAACTTGCAAATGATGCGGGCGTGACTATATTTCTCTTCGTAGCCATATACCTCATTAATTCCGTTAAGGCGGAACACCCGGAATTTGACTGCCCGGTTAGCTACCTGCATCTGATCGCGAAGTATTCTTCCGAGAAAATCGTGAAGAGGATCATCGGCTGAAAGGTGTCCAACATAATCGCCGTTCACTGCTGTCCTTTCTATTACTTTTGAGCTCTCAATTTCGCCGTCTAACCTCTCCTCTTCGCGCAATAATTTCTTTAGATAGAAGCTAGATCCGACAGTTCGCTACTTGCGAAGACCGCGAGTGCCCGTTTTCTTGGCCTCGCGCCATCCTTTCACCTTGTCGAGGTAAGCGTCTGTCAGGTCGGCGCCACTCAGATCTGCACCGTACTTGTAATTCTTGTCCTTCGGATTGAACTTACCCACGTAGGCGTCTGACAATCCGGCGCATCGCAAGTGCGCATTGCGTAGGTTGGCACCCTCCAGTCGGGTGCCCCACAGGTTGACGCCATCGAGGCGCGCGCCGGACAAGCTCGCACGTCGAAGATCGGTCCGGGACAGGTCCAGACGAAGATCGGTCCGGTTCAGTTTGCGAAGGTCGGCATTGCTCGCGTTCACCCGGTTGTCGCACAGCGGAGGTCGGCACAGCACCGTCATTGCGGCCTGAACGTCAGGCGCCCGGATCTTAAGCATTGAAATGTAAGTTGACTCTTGGATTGCTGCTCTCGGTTGGGACTCCCGAACGAATGTGGCCAGCGTATACGCTATGCTCTGGAGCGTGTATTTGGTATTCTCGTCCTCTAATGAGTCTCGGGCTATCCGTTCAAGAGCGAATATCCCGCCGATTCTAACAGCTTTGTTTTCGCTACCTAACTGATCTATCGCTTTGGTGAAGCGGTCCGTCATTTGCGACGAGAGCGTGAGCTCGAGCTGTCGGCCTCCTTGCCTCTCCTGCCATTTCTGTCCTCGCCGTTGTGCCCGGAAGTTTAGGAAACCTACCGTGAATGTTGCAACCGCACCGATTGCTGCCACAGTGATCGCGGCTACCACGCTGCCTTGGCTCGCAGCGTTGGATGCGGAGGCTGCCAACGGCATCATGGTGAAGTAATCGCTCATGGCACCTCATCCCCCCTGTACGCCGTATGTGAAGCCAGATGCAGGAACCTCAAACCCTGCAGGCTAGCTCCCTTACCATAACAGTTACTCGCAAAAGCCCCGTCACGTGTCACTCAACCAGATCCGGGCCAAGTAACGTTACGTGCCCGCTCGCCGCTCTATGCGTTGGATGACCGACCTGAGCAAGCCAGGGTTGACTGCGGCTGAGGAACGACCATGACATCTCAGGGCCCGGCAATAGCTGCAGATGATCAGCCTGGTGCACCCTAAGGACACCGAGGCCACGATTGCCGAAGCGCGGGCGCTGTGGTAAGTGGTGGACCGCCCAACCTGTGCATCAAGTTCCCGGCTGCCCGGCATGGCCTGCCGGCGATCACTGCGTGCCTGGCCGGGCGAATCAGCGTCAACATCACGCTGATCTTTTCTCTCTGCAGCGCAACGAGCAGGTTACCGGCGCGTTCCTCGACGGCATGGAACGCGCCCATCAAACCGGCGGCGATCTGCACTCCATTGGATCGGTGGCCTCGTTCTTCGTGTCCCGGGCCGACACAGAGATCGACTGCTGGCTGGACAAGATCGGCACCAGCGCAGCGGGCGCGGTGCGGGGCCGCGCCGCGATCACCAACGCGCGGCTGGCCTACCAGCACCACGAGCGGGTGCTCGCCTAGCCTCGGTGGATCACACTGCCGGAGGCGGGAGCGAGGCCGCAGCGGCCGCTCTGCGCCTCCATCGGTCAAAGAACCCCGCCTACCCACCCGCTGCGTGACCGGCCTGGTCGCGCCCGGCGGTCAACACGACGCCTGAGGCCACTTTGCGCGCCACCGCTGACCACGGCAAGGTGCCTGCCGACTCGATCTGCGGCCATTACGAGCAGTCACAGGAGGTGCTTGCCCAGTTGCAGAAACTCAGAATCGGCTACGACGAGGCCATGCAGGGCCTCGAGGACGACGCCGTGGCCAATTCGCTGCCGCCTCGAAGCAGCTCGGTGAGCAGCTCGCCGCCGCCTGCAGGCACAGCAGGCAGGACAGCCCAGGAGCCGACCATGAGCACGGACACGACATGCGAGGAAGGCAGGGTTGAGGGCTTGGTCGTAAGCTTTGAGCTAGCAGGTCGGGGCCGTCATGGTGGTGGCACCATAAGGATCCGTGGAATCGATGGGCTGCTGATCCTCCGACATCGTCATGACCGAGGTGACATCGTCGGGCTACCGACAAGCCGAGCGGAGAGATTGGGGGCACGACATGGCTGATCATAGTTATAGGGGACGTGCATGTGCTCAGTGTCACCTAGAGCCATGACCAGCCCGGCGACCGTGCTGGTGAGCCGCCGGGAGACGTTCAACGCTGCGCACCAGCTGCATAATCCGCGCCTGTCAGATGACGAGAACCGGCGCCTGTTCGGGAAGTGCGTCAATCTGCATGGTCACAATTACGCACTAGATGTCGTGATTACCGGAAAGATCGACGACGCCAGCGGCTATGTTCTGGACTTGAAGCGGCTTTCAGACGTCATGTACCAGCAGATCATCCAGTACGTTGACCATCGCAATCTGAATACCGACGTTCCGTGGCTGGCCGGAGTTATTACCACGGCAGAAAACCTCGCAATGGCCTTCTGGGAAAGGCTCCAGCGCGAACTTCCCGAAGGGTCGTTGCGGTCCGTGCGAGTCTGCGAGACCGACAAGAACTGGGCCGAGGTCGGTGACCACCGCTGAGGACCCGGCCCGCCAAGGACGGGCGGTCCGCAGCCGCTACACCGCTGCGGACATCCGGGTACTTACCCGCGACGAGGCGCGGCGCTTTGCGCCCGACGGGGGCGGCGATCCGCAGGCCGACGTGACCTTGGCCTGGGAATTGCTGTACCGGCTCGAGCCCGAGCTTTACGAGCGGATGGCCAACGCGGAGCGACTCCATCCCGCGATACTTGACTGGCTGCCGAGCAGCGCGGATCGGATAGTCGAGGTCGGTGCCGGTTCGGGGCGTCTGACGCTGGAACTCATCGAGCGAGGACGTGAGGTGGTGGCCATTGAGCCAGCGGCCGGCCTGCGCCACATTCTTGAGCGGAAGCTCGCCCGAGCGGACCATGGCCATCGCGCGCGCGTGCGGCATGGGTTTTTTGACGACCTGCCCGTCGTGACCGACTCCGCCGATCTGGTCGTCGCGTGCTCGGTCCTGACCCCCGCCCCGGGCCACGGCGGCGACGTCGGCCTGGCCGAGATGGAGCGGGTGTGCCGTCCTGGTGGCTGCGTCGCCATTATCTGGCCGAACAACATCAGCTGGCTGGCCGCCCGCCACTATCAGTACGAAAGCTTCGCCGGACCGATGGCTGTGGAGTTCGCGAGCCACCGCGAGGCCGTTGAGCTGGCTGAGATCTTCTACCCCCAGGCAGTCACGGAGGTCCTCCGACGCGGCAGCCGGCGAGTCCCGTATGAGGTGCTGGGGATCAATCCGCCGCGCGACCTCGCGTTCAAGGTGATCACACGGTGAAGGTCGCGATCGTCGCGCCGCTGGTATCGGCGATCCGCGAGCCGCAGGGCGGCGGCTCGCAGGCCTTCGTGTCCGACCTGGCGCGCGGCCTGGTCAGCAGAGGCCACGAAGTGCACGTCTACGCGGCCACGGGATCTCACATACCTGGGGTCACGGTCATCGATACGGGGGTCGATCCGAGATCGCTGGCTGCCACCTTGTACCGAGCGGCGGGCCCGCCGGGCCGCGACCCTGCCCCGGCCGCGTCGGCCTTCGCCAGTGCCTACCGGGCTGTCGGGCAGACCCGGTATGACGTCATCCACAATCACGCCTTCGACGCCCCGGCCATGGCCCTCGCGGCCGGACTGAACACGCCGGTCGTGCACACGCTCCACCTGCCGCCGGACGCGGCGATCGCGGCAGCGCTTCGCCAGGCCGCCGACCGCGGCCAGCCGCCCGCCGTGGCATGCGTATCCGCCTTCCAGGCGCGCGCCTGGCGCACGGTCACCCGGGTCGATGCCATCCTCCCGCCCTATGTGCCGACGCGTTCGGTCCCCTGGTCGGATGCGGCAGGGCAGGGCGCTGTCTTCGCCGGGCGGCTGAGTCCCGAAAAGGGAGCCGCCGAGGCCATCGACATCGCCCAGGCGGCCGGCATCCGAATCGACGTCTACGGCGACATCTACGACGCCCAGTACGCGCGAGAACAGATCGACCCGCGGCGTGACGCGCCGGGCGTGGCGGTGCATGCGGGGCTACCTCGGGCAGCCATCTGGGCGGCCATGGCCCGTGCCGCCGTCGTGCTCTGCCCGGCCAGGTGGGACGAGCCCTTCGGGATGGCTGCCGCTGACGCCCAGGCCTGCGGGACTCCGGTCGTTGCTTTCCAGCGAGGTGGACTCAGCGAGATAATCGTGGCTGGCGTGACCGGCTTCCTGGTCGCGCCAGATGATCTGCGAGCGGCCGTAGCTGGCGTCCAGAGGACAAGCCAGATCTCGCGTGCGGCATGCCGCGAGCATGCCGAAAGGCATCTCGACCTGGAACGGAGCCTGGATGCTCACGAGCAGCTCTACCGGCGAGTCATCGGCCGACGCACCGGGGCCGCAGCCAGCCAGTGACCCAGGGCACTGGCTGGCGGGCCGGGTCGCGATGGTCACGGGGGCCAGCCGGGGAATCGGAGCTGCCACCGCGCAGGCCCTGGCCCGCGCCGGAGCGCACGTCGTGCTCGCGGCTCGGGACCGCGACGCCCTGGCCAGCGTGGCCAGCAGCATCCGGGCCGCTGGCCGCCAGGCCACGGCGGTGCCCACCGATGTGAGCAAGGCCGACGATGTCGAGCGGCTGTTTGCCGCCGCCGCCCAGGCCGGCCGGGTCGACGCCCTGGTCTGCGCAGCAGGCGTGCTGACGTCCGCGCCGTTCGCCGAGACCACGGGGGACATCTGGGCGCAGACGCTGGGGGTCAACCTGACCGGCTCGTTCCTGTGCTGCCGCGCGGCATTCACCGTCATGCGCTCGGCAGGCGAGGGACGGATTATCAACATCGCTTCGCTCTCGGGCATCTATGCAACCGAGAAGTTTCCCGGGCTGGCCGCCTACAACGTCTCCAAGTACGGGGTCATCGGCCTGACGGAGGCGATCGCCGTAGAAGGCCGGCCACACGGCATCAGCGCGATCAGCGTGAGTCCGGGAGCAGTCGACACCCAGATGCTGCGCCGGGCCAATCCCGAACTTCGTCCTGGCCTAACCCCCGGAGAGGTCGCGGAACTGATCCTCGCGCTGCTGGACAGCCCGCTGGCTCCGGCCAGCGGAGCGAACATCCCCCTTTTCTCCAATGCCTAGGATCAGCCGTGCGGCCTGGGCGACATTCAGGCCTGGATCCCCAACGACCACAGGTCCACCTGCTCGTCGGCGAGCAGTCCCGGCGCAGGCCGGGCTGCCGCGGCCACCAGGCGCGCAGCCGCGGCCATCTCGCAGGCGCGGTCGAGCTCGGGGTCACCGCCCCGGTTGAGCCCCACCGCGGCCCGCACCACCCCGTTGACGAGGTAGAACCCCACTAGCCTTGCTTCTTTCAGGTTCCCGCGGACCACAAACTCATCCCACTTCGTGGCGTGGCCGACATACTCGAGCTTGTGCTCGTACTGATCTGACCAGAAGCTATGGATGTAGTCATAGGGAGCATCCGAGCCCAGCATCGATCTGGCCGCTGCGGCGCCCTGTTTCTCAGCGTTGTTGTAGTGCTCGACGCGGACCCGGCCGAATAGCGGGTGATGATGGTTCGCGACGTCCCCTGCGGCGTAGACGTCGGCGGCGCTGGCCCGGCACAGTTCGTCGACCAGCACCCCGTTATCCAGCGCGATTGATTGCCCCGCGACGGCCGGGACCACGGGCTCAATCCCGATACCAGCCACGGCGAAGTCGCAGGCCACGCGAATGCCGTTGGCGGTCGTGACCGCCTCAAGCCGCTCGGCCCCTTCGAACGCGGCAACCTGGTCTGCGGCGAGCAGCTGCAGGCCGTTCGCGCGGTGGATGGCGCCGAATACCGCTCCGATTTCACCGCCCAGCACCCGCTCCAGGGGGTACCTGCCGGGAAAGATGGCGGTCACGCGTACCCCGAGCTGCGTCAGCGAGGCTGCCACCTCCGAGCCGATGAAGCTCATGCCTACTACGACCGCACGCCGGCCCGCCACCGCTTCGCCCTTGATCGCCTCGCAGTCAGCGACCGTGCGCAGGTAGTTGAGGCCAGGCAGGTCAGCCCCGGGAAGCCGGAGCCTGCGGTTCTGCCCGCCGGTGGCTATGAGTACCTTCTGGTACGGCAACTCCTGGCCCGAGCCGAGCAGCACGGTATGCGCAGTGGTGTCGATGACCACGACACCGGACCCGACGAGACGTTCCACGTCGTGCTGCTCGTACCAGCCGGCCGGCCTGACATACCAGCTGGCGAGATCCTCCTCCGACCGCAGGTAGGTCTTGGACAGCGGAGGCCGGCCAAACGGCACGCCCGGTTCCCGGCCGACCACGGTGACCCGGCCCCGGAAACCTTCCTCCCGCAGGGTGGCGGCGGCATTGCTCCCGGCCATGGCACCGCCGACGATCACGATTCCGGTCCCGCCGGCACCCCGAGCCATCTACTGCCCCTGCCCGCTCCGGGGCGGGAGAAACCGCCGCCCGGCGGCCACCCCGGGTCCGGCCGGGAAACCGGCACCTGGCTGCTCGGCGACCGCGCCGAGGGCGGCCGACCATGCAGCGTGATCAGCCCGGCTGGCCGTCGGCCGAGCCGGTGCCTGGCTGAGCAGGGTGGCGCCAGCGCAGCGGCAGCGAGAACTCGCCGGTGACTTCCACGGTCAGCTCGCCCAGCTCGTTAAGAATCCGGCCGTCCACGAGGGTGGTGCGACGGTCCACGCCGGTGATCCAGGCCTCGGCGACGAGCGGGACGCCCAATGGCGTCGGGCGCAGGTAACTCAAGATCAGCTTCGCCGTCATGCCCGGCCGGTCTCCGGCGGCGGCGGCCGCGCCGAGCAGCGAATCAAGGATGGCCGCGCAGACGCCACCATGGGCTGCCCCTGGCGGCCCCTCATAGACGGGTCCGAGGATGAAGTCGGCGCGTGCGGTCCCCTTCGGTGTCGTCGTGACCCTAATCGGCGGGGCCAGCGGATTGGCCTCGCCCGTCACCGGACTGCGCGACCGGCGCCGCGGCCAATCGGTTGGACCGGGCCCGGACTCGACAGGCCCTGGCCGCTGCGCGCCGAGCCGCTCAGCCAGGCTCTCGATCTCGGCCGCCACCGTGGCGAGTTCCGCACTGGCCGCGTCGCTGAGCACCACCGCCTCGACAAGCTCGCGCGTCCGCTTGGCGAGCAGGGCACGGGCGGCCTGAACGGCGGGATCAGCACCGGACCCGGGCGGGCCGCTACCGGCAGCGCCGCTGGCCCGGCCAGCGCCGACCAACTCAGCAGCGTCGCTCGTCCTTTCGTCCCGTTCATCCAGGTTCAATCTGCGGTCCTCCCGCCCCTCTCCGAGCCTGCGGCTCGCCTCAGGCCGACTCCTGTGGTAGTAAGCCGCGCACTACCCTGACATAGAGACGCCGGCCTCGCTTGCGCGATCAGTCCCGCAGTGCCACCACGTCGTCCAGCCCGGCCCGGAGGTCATCGGCGAGCGCGCCGGGATCGGCGATCGACAACGTGTCGGTATTGATGCCGATACAGCACTCCCCGTCGTGAGAGATAAGAGTGATCATCGCGGCGCAGCCGGGCAGCGGGCCGAACGGGTACATCTGGGTGATCCGCGAGCCCGCGATGTACACCGGATAGGGCACCCCAGGGATGCTGGAGACCTGGACATCGTTCGCACTGGTCAGCCGGCCCGAAACGAGGCTGATGACCGGGGCGGGCAGCCAGCCGAGCGCCGGGGCGAGCGCCGCTGGCACCGCATCGGCCGCGGCGGCGCTGGCCGCACGGGCGGTCAGCACGAACTGCCGCACGGCCGCGATCCTGGCGGCCGGGTCGCGCTCGGCCAGCGGCGCGGCGAACCTGGCGCCGGTGAAACGGTTCCCGCCCTGCGGGTCATCCTGGGTGCGCAGGCTGATCGGGAACCCCACGGTCAGCCGGTCGAGGGGGGCGCCGTACCGCTCGTGGTAGCGCCGGAAACCGCCGATCACCGCGGCCAGCAATCCGTCGTTGAGGGAGCCGCCCGCCGCCTTCGCGCCGGCCTTGAGGTCAGCCAGGGGCACGTCGATGACGTCGAAGTGCCAGCTGCCGCCGCGCCGGGCCAGCAGCGCCGAGCCGGGCGGGGCGACCGCGTTGTGACCGGCCCAGCGGGCCGCGCCAACGGCCCGGCCAGCCGCCTGCGAGACCGACTCCCAGGGCCGGGCCAGCGCGCCAAGGACCCCGGCGCCCTGCCGCAGCGCCGTCATCGGGGTCGACCGGACCGCGCCGGCGACCTGCGTGGCGAGCAGGCCGGCGCGCGATACCTCGGACGCTGCGGGGACGGCTGGTTCGGGCCGGTGCGGGTCGTGCTCGGCGCTGCGGCTGTGCAGCCGCGTCATCAGCTGGACCGCGCCGAGCCCGTCGGTGACGCTGTGGTGGCTCTTCACGGCGTATCCGGCCCGGCCGTCGGCCAGGCCTTCCACCAGGAGCGCCGCCCACAGCGGCCGGTCGCGGTCGAAGGGCGCGGCGGCGAACTCCTGCACCACGTCGAGCAGCTGGCGCAGCGAGCCAGGGGCCGGAAGGCGGACACGGTGAACGTGGCGGGACAGGTCGAGGTCGCCGGCTGTCACCCAGATCGGGGTCCCGAGCGCGAACGCCGGCTCGACCACCCGCTGCCGCATCCGCGGCACCATGCGGGTGGCCCACTCGTGCGCGGCAGCCAGCCGGTCCCAGTCGGGAGCCGGGTCGAGCAGCTCAAGCAGGCTGACGTTGACCCGCAGCCGGGGGTCCGCCGATTCGGCGCGCCACATCGCTGTTTCCAGCGGGTTCATCTGGCTGGCGGCTCCCCAGTTCAGCGGCGTTCCCGGCGGCGGGCCGGGGCTGGCCAGGGCCGTAGCCTCCACCCGGCCGGAGCCCGCGGCAGGCCAGTTGGCCAGGGTGGCCAGGTACTGCCCGCGAACCTGGCGGACGTGCTCATCGAGCTCCGCGACCGTCCAGCCGGTGGTGGGGACCGGGGGAAGCACCGCGACTTGCACCGTGCCCGCATGGATCGTCGTGGCCCCGCGCCACATCAGCTCGCCGGAGTTGCGGATGACGATGGGCACGATCGGCACTCCCGCTTGCATCGCGACGTGAAAGGCGCCCTTCTTGAAGGGCCCGAGTGCCGGGGTCGCCGACCGGGTCCCCTCTGGCGCGATGGCCAGCGAGATCCCGTCACGCAGCTTCTGCACCGCCGGCTGGAGGGCCTTGCGCGCCTGGGCGGTGTCGTGCCGGTCGACGAACGCCACGTCGGCGAGCCGGAACATCAGCCCGAACCCGGGATTGTTGGCCAGTTCCTTCTTCGCGACGCCGGTGAACCCGCTGCGCAGCAGCTTGGCCAGGATGAGCACGTCGAGCTGGCTCTGGTGGTTGAAGAGGAAGACGGCGGGCCTGCTGGCCAGGTGCTCAGCGCCGCGGACGTCGAGCCGTACGCCAGCCAGCACGCTGCCCAGCTCACCGGCCAGGGTGGTGCCGAGGTCGACAGCCTCGCGCCGGGAACCTGTCACCGCGCCCAGCGCCGCGCCGGTGGTGAAGCCGCCGACCAGGCCGGCCAGTCCCGCCGCGGTTCGGGCGATGTCCCCGACCCCGGCCCGGCCGCGGGAGCGGAACCGGGCCATCGGCCACCCGTGGTGCCGGGCCGCCGCTTCCAGGTCACGGTCGGGATTGAGGGCCCTCGGCCGCCCGGCGGTCCGCAGGAACGGCAGGTCCTCATGGCCATTGGAGTAGGCGTAGCTCTCCGGCAGGTCGATGTCGTGGCAGGCGGCGAACTCGCGGACCGCGGCGGCCTTGCCAGCCCGCCACAGCAGCGGACCGCCGGGGCGGCCGGTGCAGACGCCGTCTTCCATCTCCACCGGCGTCACCAGGATGTACTCCACGCCCATCGCCCTGGCCGCGGGCTCCACCTGGAACCGGGTAGCCGACGAGGCCAGCACGACCGTGTGACCGGCCCGGCGGTGGGCCTCGACCAGCCGCCACGCTTCCGGGTACAGCGAGCCCGACACGGCCTGCACGAACAGCCGTTCCCCGAGTTCGGCGAGCTCGTCCTCGCTGCGCCCGGCCCAGGCGCGCATGCCCAGGACGGTGAACCGCTCGAAGTCCTCCTCGGTGGTCACGCCGCGCAGCCCGCTCAGGAGCATCCGTCCCAGGTCCGCCGGTGCTATCTGCAGCGACCTCAGGTGATGACGGGCGAACGCCGACAGCGAGTACCCGTTGATCAGGGTGCCGTCGAAGTCGAAGAACGCTCCCACCCGCGGGCCGGTCGGCCCGGCCTCGGCATCGGCGATCAGCTGCTCCTGCGACCACGCCTTGGCGGTGGACTGGCTAGGGTGCGACACCGACTGCCTCCCGTCGGCACACTGCATCGATCTCGTCGATCATGATCAGCCGGGCCACGACATCGCGCAGCCGGGCGGCGAAGGCCTGCCTTCGGTGGGCCAGCTCCTCCCGGCCCGGATCGATCAGGTCCAGGTTCGCGGCGAGTTTCATGGCGCTGGAGAACAGCTCCCGCGACAGTGACTCCGGCCCGTGCAGCTGCCCCTGAAGCAGCATCTGCTGCCCGACGCCGCCACACTCGTCGAGAAACTCCTTCTGGTCGAGCGGATGGCGAGGCTGCCGCGCGGCGAGCCGCTCAGCCACCACGAGCTGGGCATCGAGGAACGACCGCAGCACCCGGTTGGCCATCAGGAGTTCCGAACGCTCCAGTACGGCGCGCCCGTCGGCCGCCGTCTCCCAGCCGGGATCCAGCCGCTCAAGTTCGGCGCCGAGCTCCGCACGGTAGGACGCCTTGTCCGGGAAGAAGAACTCGAACTTAAGCTGGTCACGCAGCCGCATGGCCTCGTCCCAGCGGTCAGCGGGCGCGCTGAGCATGACCATCTCGGCCACCGCCCGGTCGATGAAATGGTGAATCGCGCTGTTGCGGTAGAACGCCGCGACCAGGTGCTGGCCCCGCTCGATGGCATAAACCGGCTCTTGTCCGCCGGCGTAGACCGTGACCACATTCTGCTGGGCCAGCGCGCCCAGCACACGGCGCGCCCCGGTATCGGTCTGCAGCACGTCGCCCGAATGGGGCAGGGCCCGCTCGGATAGATAGGCTCGCAGCGGCTCGAGAACCCCGCGGACCTGGCCCAGGGTCAGCGCACGGTCGCGAACCCCCAGTAGCGCCAGCGTGACCAGCGCGGTGGCGGTCACCGGGGTGACCCGGTTGATCCGGACTGCCACCTCGAACGCCACCTTCTGCAGCGCGAGCCGCCGGGCATCCGCATGGTTGTCCAGGCCGCCCGGTCCCAGGGCGTCGCGCAGCGAAAGCGGTTCAGCAAACCGCACGTGTACCGTGCCGACCCGGGTGAGCTGACCCCTCGCGTAGGACGCCAGCCAGCCAAGCCCTTCCGCCTTCTTCGCCGCCCCGCCTTGCTCAGCCGCCATCGCCGACACCTCGCGGAGCTGGTCATAGGTGATGGCCACCGGCACCAGATAGGCATCGTCGGCCCGGCCGCGCGCGACCGCATCGGCGACGTAGGCCAGCAGGCCGTAGCGCGGCGGGCGCAGCTTGCCCGTCCGCGAGCGGCCGCCCTCCATGTACCACTCGAGGTTGAAGCGCTTGACGAGCAAGTAGCCGAGGTACTCGCGCAGTGCCAGTTTGTAGATCTCGTCACCGCCGAAACTGCGCCGGATGAATACGATCCCGGCGCGCCTGGCCAACGGGCTGATCGGCCAGATGCGGAGGTTGTCGCCGCCCAGCACGTGGTTGCGGGGGAAGTCGTGCTCAGCCAGGACGTCGGCCAGCAGGAGCGGGTCCGCGTAGGAGCGGTGACTGGGCAGGAAGACCAGCGCATGACGACGGTTCAGCTCACGCAGCCGGCCAAGCCCGGCCGTGTCGGCCTGGACGTCCCACGCGTAGGCGTGCAGCGGGCGCAGCGCACCGGATAGCAGGTCCACCGCGATCGGGCTCATGCAGGCCACCAGGCCATCCAGGGCCGCCCGGGTGCGTTCGGCCGCCTGCGACTCGGTCAGCTCGAGCCGGGAGGCGAGCGCGGCGACCTCGGCGCGGAATTCCGGATTGTCATCAATCGCTTCGATGACGTCCTTCGGCACCTTGTAGCGGTATCCGAGCAGCGCCCGCTCGGAACGATCCAGGGCCAGCCGGGCTTGGCGGGACACGAAGTGCGGAAACGAGCCGGCACCGCCCCAGCGCGCGCGCAGCGCGGCCACGGTGGCGGGCTCCGCGACCACCACCTGGGCCCGGTCGGGCTCGCGCCGCATGATGCGGGCCTGCCAGAACACCGGGGCCGGCGCGGATTGACCTGCGACAGGATGTCCGACCACCGGACTCGCCGCTCGCCGTCCCGCTCGCGCGGCAGCCACGCGACGCGAGCGGCCGTGACCACCGTGTCCGGCGGCGCGTCGGCCAGCGACCGGGCTAGTTCCTGGCCGTTCAGCGGCAGCACCGCGGCCGGACGGACGGCCGCCTCGTGCAACCACCGTTTGACCAGCGCGCGCTCCACCTCGCCGGCCGCTCAGCCAGCAAGATCAGCGGTGCGTTGCCCCCGGCCAGGCCGTCGCCTGCCGCGGGCGGCGCTAGCCGCGGGCCGCCCATGCTCCGCTCCTTCCGTCATCCACATCCTTGCCCATCCCGCGGCAGAGGTCACACCCCGGGACTATGCGGGCGCGGCCGGGGCGATGGCCGTCCGGCTGCTGCCGGCCGGGGGGCCAGACGGTGAGGACCCAGCGGTCAGCCGGCCCGCTGCCACAAGATCTCGCCGTGACTGTCCAGGTTGGCGCGGCCGTTCCAGGGATGGCTCGATGCGCCGGGTGACGGCCGTTACACCGGGCTCGCCGGACTCGCCGGGCGGGAAAGTTCGCCGGGAACGACCTGGTCAGCACCCCTACTCTTGGGGAGGGGACAGGCAGTATTGCACGTAGGCCACAGCCGCGCGCCGCACACTAGGTTTCGCGAGCAAAGAAGCATACGTCGCAGGGCGCGCATCCAGGGCCTGAGCTATCTGCTGACCAGTCTGGCCTACGCCAGAAAACCAATTAGCCCACGCGACGATATTGTAGTTATAGTGGGACTTCCCGAGCTCATTTTCGGCTGCCGTTATGAATTCACCCTCCGGCTCGCTCCAGCTTGCGTCGGCAGAATTCGCAGGGGCCGTCGAATCCGGGAAGGCGAAGTCACGGACCTCTGCACACGCATAGCCTTTGATAGCCTCTTGCGTGATGCTCCCCAGTTTCTCCCTGAACGCGCCATCGAAACTGGTGACGTGACTTGAGATGACCAGGGCCTGGCTCTGGATCGTCGCCGCAGCGGAGGCGATCCAGCCCTGAATCTGCGACTGCATTTTGTTATAGGCGAGAACGCGTTGCCACTGGTCGTTACTGAAGTCATCCTGCTTTCCAGATATTACGGTGCCCAAATCGGAGCGAACCCTGGTAGGATCATGTAGCACGGAACCGGACTCGAGTTCCGAGCTCACCCGGTCAAGAGCCTTCACATCAGCAGGGGCATCGTCCCACCAGCAGCCCGCAACCACGAAAATCAAAGCGGCCAGGGAAATCAGGCGGAATACACCAGATTGCTGCACATATCCTCCCCCACAGACCCGGCAAGGAAGCCTGAAGCCGCCGTTCCGGTCTCGGATATTCTGCCGATGGCCGAAGGTATCGTCAAGAGCAGCGATATAAACTACCCAGAAATTCGTTACTAATTGGTATAAAAGGGTAGCCGAGGGCACGTTATATGGAGGCGGGTCGGCCAGCAGAACGCGGCAATGGGGGTGGAATGCCTGGCCGTCAGTTGCTGGTCATGTCTGGTGGTCACGGTGGCTACCCTTCCGCTGAAGCAGTGACTGGTGGATGCAGTGACGAGCGGTCAGGCTGGCTGCGAGTCGAGTTCAGGCTCACGAGCCTGCTCCCGGCCGATATCCGGCCCGGACGCGGCCGGCTCGAGCCTGATACCCGGCAGCCAGGTGAGCCAGCTCGGCAGGTACCAGTTGCGCTCCCCGAGCAGGGTCATAGCGGCGGGCAGCAGGATGCCGCGCACGATGGTGGCGTCGATGAGCACAGCGGAGGCCATGCCGACGCCGAACATCTTGAAGTCGATGACCGACAACGTGGCGAAGATGGAAAACACCGCCACCATGATCATCGCGGCGCTGGTCACCACCCCGGCGCTGCTTGAGATGCCGCCTGTGATGGCGCCGGTGGTGGTGGCGCCGCGGTCGCGCAGCTCGCGGATACGGCTGAGGATGAACACGTGGTAGTCCATGGACAGGCCGAAGAGCAGCACGAACATGAACAGCGGCAGGTAGGGGATGATCCCGCCGTAGGACGTGAAGCCGAGCAGCCCCTCGAGGTGACCGTCCTGGAAGATCAGTTTCAGGACGCCGTAGGCAGCGCCGACCGACAGCAGGTTCAGGCTGATCGCGGTCAGCGGGATCGCAATCGACCGGAACGACAGCATGAGCAGCAGGAGCGCCAGGCTGAGCACGAAGGCGAAGACGAGCGGCGCGCGTGAACGCAGAGCCGCGGAAAAGTCGTGGCTGGCGGCGGTGGTGCCGCCCACGGAGTAGCTGATCCCGCGCACCGTGCCCAAGGTCGCGGGCAGCGCGCTGCCGCGCAGGATGGCGAGGGCGTGCACGGAGACGGGATCGGTGCCGCCGCCTGCCAGGGGAACCGAGATGACCAGGACGTGACCGCTGCCATCGAGTGTCGCCGTGATCGGCTGGCCGAGGATGCCGTGGCTGGCTGCCGCGCGGCTGCGCAGGGCGGTGATGGCCGCGCGGATCTGCGGGCCGTTCAGGTCCTGGCCGGTGACCACGACCTCGGCGGGGGCGGGGCCGCCGGGGAATGCCTTCTCGATGCGGGTCAGGGTCTGCACGACGGGAACGCTGGCCGGCAGCTGGTGCAGCCCCGGGTTGCTGGTCCGGATGCCGAACGCGGGAGCGGCGAGGGCGAGCAGGGCGATGGCGGCGGCGGTGCCCCAGATGGCCGGGCGGGCGACGACGCGGCGCACCAGCGCGGCCCACAGGCGCGACTGGCTGGCCGCGGTGCGGCGCCCGCCGACGAACGGGAGCCTGCCGCGGTCAGTGAACCGGCCGAGCCAGGCCAGCAAGCCGGGCAGCACGGTCACCGACCCGAGCACCGCCAGGCCGACCACCGTGATCGTGCCGATGGCCAGGCCGGTGAAGACGCTGATACCCGACAGGAACAGGCCTGCCAGCGAGATCATCACGGTCAGCCCGGAGACGACGATCGTGCGGCCGGAGGTGGCCGCCGCGATCCGCAGCGCGTCGCCGAACGACCGTCCAGCGGCTCGCTCCTCACGCTCGCGCCGCAGGTAGAACAGGGAGTAGTCGACGCCAACCGCCATGCCGACGAGCAGCACCACTGAGGACGTGGTCGAGCTGACCGGCAGCCACCGGCTGGGGATGGCCAGCAGTGAGATGGCGCTGGCCACGGCCGTTCCGGCCAGCAGCAGCGGGATGCCAGCGGCGATCAGCGCGCCGAAGACCAGCAGCAGCAGCGCCAGCGTGACCGGCACCGAGGTCATCTCGGCGCGGCGGAAGTCCGCGCTGACGCTGTCGTTGACCGCCGCGCTGATGCTGGCGTCGCCGGCCTCGGCGACCCACAGCCCGGCATAACGGGCCTGCACGGCGGCCACGGCATGCTGCACCGCCGCCAGCTGCCGGGTCGCGCTGCCCGGCCCCGTGATGTCGAAGCTGACGAGCGCCGAACGGCCGTCCGCGGAAAGCCGTGCCTGTCCGCCCGGATCCAGTGGCGACTCGATGTGGCGTGCGTCGCCAGGTAGCCGCCGCAGCGTGGCGACCACATCCCGGACCGCCTGGCGCAGCTGCGGATCGCTCGCGAAGGTCTGCCCGGCCGTGCGCGCCTGGATCAGCACGTTCTCGCCCGGCGGCGTCCTGGTGCCTGGCTGGTTCAAGATGCGCTCGGCCCGGCAGGCCTGGCCGGGGTCATAGCTCTGCAGATTCTTGGTACCGAGCAGCTGGCCCACCGTCACAGCGGCGATGACCAGCAGCAGCCAGCCGAGCACCGCTGACTTGCGGTGTGCAGTGCTCCAGCCTGCGACCCGCTCGACCAGCGGGCGGCGGACGCCTCCGGAGCCGGGCCGTCCGGCGGGAGGTTTGGTCAGCATGGTGATCTCTCTTCCTGATCGGGTTCACTAGCGGGTACCCCACGCCCCCTGGTGGGCGCCGTGGATCAGCTGGATGTCGTCAGCACCTGGCCCGGTCATGGCGTGCTCGCCGCATCCGGGACGAGGGCCGCGATCAGCAGCCGGGTTACCGCGGGCCGGGCCACGTCCTCGTCGATGTCAGCCGAGTCAGGATCGCCGAGCCGGTGGCTGGCGAACCACACCACGGACTCGAGGACGAACCGGGCCGTCACCCCAGGATGCTCAACCGGCCGGAGCTCGCCGCGGCGGGAGCATCGGTCGAGATAGCTGGCCAGCCGAGCGATCAGCTGGCGGCGGAATCCGACGTAGAAGACCTCAGCCAGCTCTGGCCAGTCGCGAGCAGACCGTTCGATCATGTCCGCCCCGCGGCGGGTCGCGGCCAGCAGATCCCAGAGCTCGCCGATGATCTCCGTCAGCTCGCGGCCGACATC
Organism: uncultured Actinomycetota bacterium; assembly: GCA_963775745.1. Lineage (GTDB taxonomy): Bacteria > Actinomycetota > Actinomycetes > Streptosporangiales > Streptosporangiaceae > DATBGO01. The sequence goes on along the minus strand of CAVZKE010000003.1, from coordinate 80,539 downwards.
AGCCTGGCCGCGGCGGGCCAGGGCGGCCTGCAGAACGGGCAGCGCGCCCAGCTCGGCTGTGCGGTCCCGGACCCCGGCCAGCAGCTCAGCCTCACTGGGCGCAGCTATCGGCAGCGGCCGCGGCGGCAGCGGGCCGGGATGCATGACGCTCTCCAGAGCCAGGGCGAACAGGGCCTCCTTGCTGGTCACGTAGCCGTACAGGGTGCCCTTGGCGACACCCATCTCAGCGGCGATGTCATCCATCTGGGCCAGCCGGAATCCGGTACGGCCGAAGACGGTCAGCGCTGCGTCCGCCAGCTGCTCGAGGCGATCTTCCGGTCTCTTGCGAGGCATGCCGTCATCCTAAACTGACTGACTCAGTCAGTCAAAACCCTTTTTGCCCGATCATCCGGCGGCGGGTGACCGAGCAGCGCTGCCGGACCGGCATTCACCAGATATCGCCGCTGCGCTCGGGCCGGGCTTCTCGGGCGCCCGGCTCATCCCTGCGCAGGACCGGGCCGGCCCGCGTGCTTCGTTTGGCCTGCATTGCCTGCCCGGCGTTGGCCAAGGAAGTCACCCGCGGGACCGCCGAGGGCGTCGACTTCGCCCGCTCGTGCGGTTTCAGGCTGGCGGTGCGGTATACCGGGGGATGTGTCAGTCGCCGGGCGGCGCCCTGAGCTGGAGGAGGTCGGCCGACTGCTGGAGCGCGCCGGGAACGGCGCGGGTGGCCTGCTGGTTTTTGTTGGTCCGGCGGGGTCGGGCAAGACGGCTCTGGTGGACGCTGCCGCTGGCGAAGCTCGCCGTCGTGGCTTTGACGTGCTCCGGGCTTCGCCTCCTGCCGGTCAGCCGGGCCGCCTGGTGTGGGGGCAGTTACTGCGCGATGCGGGCGCCCCTGACGCCCTGGCGGCCGGCTTGCTGGGCCAGGACGCGGGGCCGCTGGACCTGGACAGCGCGGCCCGTTCTCTGGTCTCGGGATCTCCCCGGCTGATCGTGGTCGATGACATCGATCGCGGCGGGCCAGCTGCCGTCGAGGTGCTCTCCATCGTCGCCGCCCGCTGTGCCGCCGCGGCCACGGCGGTGATCGCCACGGCGGCCGCGCCGCTGGGATTGCGACCGGAGTGGCGCCTGGGAGCTCTGAGCGAACAGGAACTTGCTGCGGCGCTGGGTGGCCTCGACGCGGACGCGGGCTACGCGCTGTGGGTGGCGTCGCAGGGCCTGCCTGGGGTAGCACGGCCGCTGGCCCGGGAGCTCGCGGGCCTGGGGGAGCACGATGACCCGGTCATCTACCTGGCGCTGCGGACGGCATCGGCAGCGGCTTTCCTCGACGTCGATACGAATCTGGTTCGCCTGCTTGAGGTAGCCGCCGGCCGGCGCGGCTGATGACAGCACCCGGGCCCGCGTGCTAGCCAGGCTGGCCCGTGAACTGCTCGGCGACGCTTCAGCGGCGATCCGGCGGCGTGCGCTGGCCGACGAGGCACTCCAGCTGGCGCGCCGCGCCGCGGACCCGGGAGCGCTGGCCGAGGTCCTCGACGCCCGGCTGCACGCCCTGTGGGACCCGGCTGGCGCCGAGGACCGGCTCGCGGCCGGGTCGGAAATCATCGATCTGGCCCGGGCGGCCGGCGACGGCCAGCGCGAGCGCCATGGCCTGTTCTGGCGATTCGTGGCGCTGATGGAGCTAGGACGAGTGGCCGAAGCGGAATCTGCGCTCGCCGCCTTCGCGCGAGAAGCCGCCTCGGCCGGCGACGCAGAAGCGGCCGTCATGGTCACGGCGCGCCATGCCATGCTGGAGATCTTGCGCGGGCGCTTCGACCAGGCCAGCCGGCTGGCCGGAGAGGTGGCGCAGGCAGCGCAGCAGGCCGGGCTGCCCGACGCCGAGGCCATCACCGGGACGCTGGCCTGGTCAGTGGCCGCGGAACGAGGCCCCAGCGCAGGGTGGGAGACCGCCGTGGCGGCCTTGCTGGCCGCGGCCAGCCGGCACCCCGGGCACCTGCTGGAGGCAACGGCGGCACGGATACTCGTACTGCTCGGCCGGACCGCCGAGGCTGGCGCCGAGCTCGAACGCGTGCTGCCCCGCGCGCTGGCCGGCTCGGGGCCCAGGTGGCTGGGGGCGCTGGCCGACCTGGCGGTCGTCGCCGCGGCCGTCAACAACACCGAGGCCGCGGCGCGGCTGTATACGGCCCTCGCCCCGTACCGGGGCAGGCTGGTGGTGTGGGCTGGCGCCAACAGCACCTGGGGCCCGGCGTCGCACTACCTCGGGCTGCTGGCGGCCGCGATGGGCCGGACCGGGGATGCGGTCCGGCATTTCGAAGAGGCCGTCCAGCTCGAAGAGCAGACCGGCGCGCTGCCCTACCTGGCGCACAGCCTGGACCAGCTCGCCGGCGCGCTGGTCTCGCAGGCCGGCGCCGCAGATGCCGGGCGGTCGTCCGAGCACCGCCGCCGGGCCCGCGAGATCGCGGAGCGCCTGGGCATGACCGTGCTGCTGGAACGCCTGCCCTCACCAGCGGATGAGTGGACGCTGGCCAAGGACGGCGATGACTGGCTGCTGGAGGCCGGGGACGAGCGCGCCCGCCTGCGAGATAGCCGCGGCCTGCATTACCTGCGGGCGCTCCTCGCAGCGCCCGGGCGGGACATCCCGGCCCTGGACCTGGTGGCCGGCGGAACCGGACTGGCGGGTTCAGGGATGGGGCCCGTTCTGGACGCCGCCGCACGCGATTCCTACCGGCGCCGGCTCGACGCCCTGACCAGTGCTCTGGACGCCGCGGACCGGGCCGGCGACCACCCGGCGGCGGAGCGGGCCGACGCGGAGCGGCAGGCACTGCTGGGCGAGCTGCGCCGGGCGGCCGGCCTGGCCGGCCGCGACCGGATGGTCGCGCCCGAGGCGGAACGGGCCCGGGTCAACGTCACCCGCACGCTGCGGGCCGCGATCGAGCGGGTGGCGACGGCCGCCCCGGGCGCCGCTGGCCACTTGCGGGCCTCGGTACGCACGGGACAGTCGTGCCGTTATGAGCCTGCTCCCGGCGGCCCCCGCCGGTGGCAGGTGTGAGCACATGGGCCAGGCGTATCACCCGGCCGCCGCGCGCTGGCCACCGCCCTGGTCCCCGTCCTGCGCCGGGACGGCAGGCGGGATGTTGTTGTTGAGGTGGAAGAAGTTACCCGGATCGTAGACGGCCTTGACCTGGGCCAGCCGGGTGTAGTTGCCGCCATACGCGGCGCGGACCCGGCCCGGGCCCTGGTCGGCCCCGATGAAGTTGATGTAGCCGCCGCCGGCCGAGTCGCGCTGGGCTGCCTGCCGGGCGGCCCGCGCCCACGCGATGTTCGGCCCGGCCGGGCTGCCGGGTGCCCACTGCGCGTGGATGTCGAGGTTGTGCGCCGCGTGCCGGTACCAGAACGAGGTGGCGTCGGCGGGCACTCGGGCGGTGGCGCCGCCCATCCGCTTAATGATGATCACCGAATGCAGTGACACGGCACCGGCGGCCGCCACCACCAGCGACTCGATCGTCTGGTCGTCCAGGCCGCGCAGCCACTCGGCGGTGTAGTAGTGATGCAAGCCAGAGACAGAAAGCCCGTCAGCCACCTGCTGGACCCGCTGGTAGGACATCGGCCGGGTCAGGTCGATGGCGGGCGGCCCGAGCGCGCGCAGCGGCGCCAGCGCCCGCACGGCCTCGCTGGCGGGCCCGAAATAGCAGGGCATCAGGCCGACCACCCGCTGCCCCCGCAGGTGCCCGGGGACGAACGGCGCCGACGGCGCGGTCACCAGCCCGGCATACAGGGCGAGCCGGTCCGGTGCGTGCGCGCTGACCTCACGGTAGGCCTGCAGTACCTCGGCCGCGCGGCCGGCGGGGTACCCGAGCAGCCCGCCGTGCGCCTCGGTCACTGGGTGCAGCCGGTAGGTGAGGGAGGTGACGACGCCGAAGTTGCCGCCACCGCCCCGCAGCGCCCACAACAGGTCGGGGTGGTCGTCTCCGCTCGCCTGCAGGACTCGCCCGCCGGCGGTGACGATCTCCGCGCTGAGCAGGTTGTCGCAGGTCAGCCCGGCCAGCCGGTCCAACCAGCCGATGCCGCCGCCGAGGGTCAGCCCGGCGATACCTGTGGAGCCGACCACCCCGCCGGTGGTGGCCAGCCCGAACGCCTGGGTGGCGGCATCCAGTTCGCTCCACAGCAGCCCCGGTCCGGCGACCACGGTGCGGGCGGCCGGGTCGACCCGGGTCGCCTTCATGACGGATAGGTCGAGCATCAGCGCCCCGTCGGCGACGGCCAGGCCGGCTGCGGAGTGCCCGCCGCCGCGGATGCTGACCGGCAGGTCTCGCTCGGTGGCAAAGCGCACCGCGGTGACGACGTCGGCTGTGCAGCCGGCGCGAGCGATCAGCGCGGGATGGCGGTCGATCGCGCCGTTCCACACCTTCCGTGCCGTGTCGTAGCCATCGTCGCCCGGGGAGATGAGCTCCCCGCCGAAGTCGGTGCGCAGCCGGTCCGCGGCGGACCGGATGAGTGCCGTCATCGTGACTCCTTTCCTGACCGCGCCCGCCGGTCGCCCCAGCGCGCGGTGGCCGCCAGGGATTCGGCGAAGCGCCTGGGGTGAGCGAGATGCGGGAAGTGGCCGCTGCCCGGCCAGGCCGTGACGCGGGCCCGCGGGAGCTGCTGCCGCAGCCAGCTGCGGTAATCGGGCTCGATCTCGTGACCGGCGACAAATAGGTAGGGCACCTGGGCACCGCGCAGGGCGGCCAGCCAGGCGGCCATCTCTTCGGCGAGCTCGGCCACCGGCCTTTCGAGCAATTCCCGCCAGTAGCCGGCGATCAGATCTTGCCGCAGGTTGCGGGATGACTGGAGCAGCTCCCGGGCGGTGCGAGGCAGCAGCTCGATGTGCATGCTGGCCTCGAACACCTCCCATACGGCCGGGAATCCTGGTCCGCCGAGCCGGCCGGCGAGCGACTTGGCTGCCGTGGCGACTGGTTCAATCTGCAGCCACTGATCCACGTTGACGACCCCGCAGGCCGGATACCGGGCGGCGTAGACGGTCGCGATCACCGCCGCGGCGGAGTGCCCGACAACCACCGGCGATCGCAGCTGCGCTTGCTCGGCGGCCCCGTGCACCGCCGCGGCGATACCCTCGAGGTCGTAGGACGGCCACGCCGGGGACCCGCCGTGACCGGGCAGGTCCACGGCAAGGACCTGCCGACCGGAGTCGATCTTGCGCAGTTCGGCCAGGGCAGGCTGCCACATCGTGCGGTCGAAGGTCAGCCCGTGCAGCAGAATCAGCGGTGCCCCGTGACCGGGCTCGCCCTCAGCGCTCCCGGCCAGGTCAGCGAGCAGCGGCGAAGCCGGCTGGTCGTTGCCCCGGGCCGTGTGGCCGACCGTCATCGGGGGCGGCGGATGAGGGCAGCCGCTACGACGGCGCCGCCGATCTGCTGGCTGGTATTGATCAAGCCTGAGGCCAGGCCCGCATCGGCCGGGCTGACCCCGGTCGCCGAGGCGATGAAGTCCCCGACATAGGCCAGGCCCAGGGCGGCGGCCACGAGCAAGAAGCCGGGCAGCAGGTGAGTGGTGTAGCTCCCGGCGGCGGGCAGGTGGCTGAACAGCACCTGAGCGACGACGAAGCCCAGCAGCCCGGTGGTGAGCACTACCTTGGCGCCGGCCTTGGTGACCAGGCCCTGCGCAATCGCGGAGGAGGCAATCATCCCGACCGCGATGACCAGGAACGCCAGGCCCGCCTTGATCGCCGAATAGCCCAGCACCTGGGTGACCACCGAATACACCAGCACCGACAAACCTCCGGTGACGGTGACCGCTCCGGCCACATCGAAGCGGCGGTGGCCCAGTTCGGCACGGCTCTCGGGCAGCAGCGCCCGGGCCGCAGCCAAGATCAGCGCCCCGACCGGAATGTTGACGAGGAAGATCCACTGCCAGCTGAGCCAGGTGGTGAACATCCCGCCGGCCAGCACGCCGATGGCGCTGCCGGCGCCGCTGACCGCACCGAACGCCCCCAGCGCCTTGTTACGCTCCGCGCCTTCTGGGAACATGGCCAGGATCAGCGACAGGGCCGCGGGGGCCATCATCGCCGCGCCCAGGCCCTCCAGGGCCCGGGCGGTGACCAGTACTCCCGGCGACCCGGCCAGCCCGCAGGCCAGCGAACCGGCGGTGAACACCCCCGCCCCGGCGACCAGGATCCGGCGCCAGGCCCAGCAAGTCAGCCAGCCGCCCGCCGAGCAGCATGAAGCCGCCGAACGCCAGTGCATAGCTGCTGAGCACCCACTGCAGCCCGATGGGGGAGAATCCCAGGCCGCGCTGGATCGCCCGCAACGCCAAGGTCACGATCGACACATCGATGACCACCAGCAACTGGGCCAGCAAGATCAGCCCCAGGCCCAGGCTCCGGTGCCCGGCCCGGCCGTCTCCGGCCTGCCCGCTGGCCGACCGGGTCACCGGCCCGGCCGCGACTTGTACCGTGTTACTCATCACATTCCATCCAGATTTCTCGCTGCCTGCCGCACGACGCACGGCGGGATCCTCGGCTTTGGTACCGAACTGACGAAACCGCCACCCGGCCCATCGGCACCGGCCTGGCGCCTCCGGTGGCCCATTCCACAAAGCAGGCGTAAATCGGAAGCGAACAACCTGTACGGTCTGCGCCGGCCAGCTGCGCGGGGCGACCGCAGGCAGGCCTGCGGGTCGGCTGACGAGCCGAGGTCAAACCAGCCGGCGTGGCCCTCGGGGCCAGCCATAGCGACGGAGCCGAGCCCGGACCTCATGTTGAGATGTGTCATCTGGGCGGCCTGGGGCTAGACATCTGGCGCCGTTTGGCATCACCCTGAACATGATGAGGTGTTTGACCAGTTAACCGTCCCGATCGTCGTATCCGGCGGCGAGCGCGGGCGGCGGCCGGGAGCAGGAGGGACGCCGCGTGATCGCCGGGGGGACAGCATGGAGGAGCGGGGGGAAGCAATGGGGTGGCTGAGGCTGGGCGGCAGCGCTGCTGCCGCCGACGGCGGGGGCGGGCGATGACAGCGGCCCATTCCGGCGACATGGCTGGGCGCGTTCCGCTGTCCGAGGCCCGGCTGGCGAGCGCTGAACTGGCCCGGGTACGGGCGGCCCGGGATGCCGACTGTGCGCTCGCCACGCTGTACGCCGCGCACTACGGGTCGCTGGTGCACCTTGCGGAACTGCTGGTGGGTGATCTGGCGGTCGCGGAGGCAGTGGTGCAGGAGTCGTTCGTCGCGATGCACGGCCGCTGGCGCCGGCTCAGGTACCGCGCGGCACTGTCCTATCTGCGGAAGTCTGTGATTAACCGGTCTCGCTGCGTGCGGCATCGCGGAGCCGTAGACCGGAACGCGCGGCAGCCGCCGCCGGATGGGCCGGGCGCGGAGCAGGCCGTAGCTGGGCCAGGAGCGGAGCAGACCGTGGATGAGCCGCTGGAGCGTTCCGCGGTGATCGCCGCGCTGGGCAGCCTTCCGCCGCTCCAACGCGAGGTGGTCGTGCTGCGCTATTACGGGGACTGCTCAGAAACCCAGGTCGCCGCGGCGATGGGGATCAGCAAGACGGCCGTCAAAAGGTACACGGCCCAGGCCAGGTCAGCGCTGCGTACGGTGCTAGAGCGCCGGGAATGAATCCGCACGGTCGTGACTATGACGAGCTTGTCCGCCGTGCGCTGCAAGCGGCAGCCGACTCGGTGGAGCCCGCCCACGATGGCCTGGAGCGGATCCGCGCCCGGCTGAGCCCGCCCTGTCCCCTGCCGGTCGCCTGGCTGATGGCCGGCTATTGCCAGGCGGCCCGGCGCGCTCGGGATGGCCTGCGGTGCGTCTCAGCGTGGCTACGAACCTCACGCGGCCCTGCGATGGAGCATTTCCGGTCGGCGCTGCCCGGGCGGCTGCGCATTGCCGCTGTGGCGGTTGCCGCTTTCGCAGCTGCAGCGGGTGTTTTGATGCTGACTCCGCTGCCCAGGCAGGCGATCACGGAGGCGGCCGCCCTGATCCGCCCGTTTGAGACTGGCCGGACAGCGGGCGGCGCCGGAAAGCCCGGGGTGAACGGTCATGGCACCCAGCTGTTCCCCGGCAGGACGGGCGTGATCGCCTCCGGGTACGGCCAGCGGAGTCCCAGCCCCTCGGCCACGGCCAGTTGCGCGGCGCCGACGCCTGGCAGCCTCGTGACAAGCCCGACCGCCAGCCGTGCGCCGAGCCTGCTCCCGCCGGCCAGCCCGGCCGCTGGCGCGACATCGGCTGCCTGTCCGGGCCCGGTCCCCAGCACCACGCCCAGCGTGACCCCCCCGGCCAGCCCGACGCCCAGCACCACGCCCAGCGTGACCCCCCCGGCCAGCCCGACGCCCAGCACCACGCCCAGCGTGACCCCCCCGGCCAGCCCGACGCCCAGCACCACGCCCAGCGTGACCCCCCCGGCCAGCCCGACGCCCAGCACCACGCCCAGCGTGACCCCCCCGCCCAGCCCGGCTCCGAGCGCCACGCCGGGTTTCACCCCGCCGGCCAGCCCGGCCCCCAGCGCGAGCCCCTGATTCTTGAATAGGACAGGGTGACCACGCCGTATTGCCACCGGATGCCTGTAGCACTGGGGACGTTCGCCTCTGCGCCGGGCTCGCAAGGTTCGCCGATGATGGCGGCGTTGGTGGGTGTCGCCAGCTGTGGGGGCTGCGTACTTGTCGCCACCGACAGGCGGCGCTCGGGAGTTCCGTAACGGAGCAAAGGCGCCTGTGGGCGTCTGGTGGAGGAGGTCCCCGTGGATGGCTTGATGATGGATTACCCGCTCACGGTGCCGCTGCTGCTGGACCGGGCGGCACGCTATTTCCCCGACGTGGAGGTCGTGAGCCGCAGGCCGGACCGGTCGGTGGCCCGCTCCAGCTACGGTGAGGTGCGGCGGCACGCTCATCAGCTCGCCGGGGCGCTGGCCCGGCTCGGTGTCGGCCGCGGTGATCGCGTCGCGACCCTGGGCTGGAACCATACCCGCCACCTGGAGGCGTACTTCGGCGTGCCGCTGATGGGCGGGGTGCTGCACACCCTGAACCCGCGGCTGTCGACCGCCGATCTGGTCTACATCATGAACCACGCCGGTGACTCGGTGCTGCTCGTCGATGACGTGCTGCTGCCGGTGCTGGAGCGGCTGCGCGGGCAGGTGAGCCTGAAGCACGTCGTGGTCTGGGCCAACGGCACGCAGCCCCCCGCGGGCCTGCTCGACTACGACGAACTCATCGCCGCCGAGCCGGGCGAGTTCGCGGTACCGCGGCTGGAAGAGCGCGAGGCGGCCGCCATGTGCTACACCTCGGGCACGACCGGCCAGCCCAAGGGCGTGGTGTACTCCCACCGCGCGATCGTGCTGCACTCGCTGGCCTCGGCCACCACTGTCGCCCTGGCGATCGGCCAGCAGGACGTGCTCTGCCCGGTCGTGCCGATGTTCCACGTCAACGCCTGGGGACTGCCGTTCACCGCCACCATGGTGGGATGCAAGCAAGTACTCCCAGGCCCGCATCTGGACGCCGAGAGCCTGCTCGACCTGTATGTACAAGAGGGCGTCACGCTCAGCGCCGGGGTGCCGACGATCTGGCTGGGCATCTTGCAGGCGCTGGAGAAGGAGCCGGATCGCTGGAAGCTCGGCGCCATCCGGATGGTGGTCGGCGGGTCAGCGGCACCGGAAAGCCTGATCCGCGGGTTCGAGCCGTATGGGCTGCGGGTCGTGCACGCCTGGGGGATGACGGAAATGAGCCCGCTGGGTACCGTCAGCTGGCTCAAGCGGTCGCTCAGCGAGCTGCCCGAGGATCAGCAGTACGCCTACCGCGCCAAGCAGGGACTGCCTGCTCCGTTCGTCGAGACGCGGATCATGGGACTGACGGGTGAGGTGCCCTGGGACGGCGAGGCGATGGGCGAGCTGGAGGTCCGCGGCCCGTGGGTGGCCTCGGGGTACTACCAGGCGCCCGAGCTGACCGATAAGTGGTCCGACGATGGGTGGTTCCGGACCGGCGATGTGGCCACGATCGACCCCGAGGGGTATGTGAAGATCACCGACCGGACCAAGGACCTCATCAAGTCCGGCGGCGAGTGGATCTCGAGCGTGGACCTGGAGAACGCGCTGATGGGGCACCCCGCGGTGGCGGAGGCGGCGGTGATCGCGGCCAAGCACGCCAAGTGGGATGAGCGCCCGGTGGCCGTGGTGGTCCTCCGGGACGGCGCCACGGTCACGGCCGGGGAACTGCGCGCGTTCCTGGAGCCGAGGTTCGCCAGGTTCTGGCTGCCCGACGAGATCGTCTTCGCCGAGGCGATCCCGCGCACGGCCGCGGGCAAGTTCAAGAAGTCCGTGCTGCGCGACCAATACGACGGGCTCCTCATCGACCAGCCCCGGCCCGGCGGCTCCTGACTGAGCCGCGCCCCGGCCCGGCGAAGCGAGTTCCGGCGACGAGCCGGCCCTGGGTTACCCGGCACCAGCGCCTGATCGCGCTCGGTGTTACGGATGAGTCAGGGCCGGCCGTCTTGGGCCGCGGTGGACCGGCGGTGCCGCCGGGCGGCTTCCAGGAGTTCGGTGAGGCTGTGCTCGATGCCGCTGGCCAGCACGTCGAGATCGGGATTGGCCGCAAAGTCGCCGGTGACCCCGAATGTGACGTCATCGCAGTAGGTAAAGATCGAGATCCCGGTGCGGACGGTCGTCGCGATGGGTACGTAGGGGATGATCTCTAGGAGCCGCCGGCCCATCCCGTAGAGCGGCTGGCGAGGACCCGGCACGTTGGTCGTGACGGTAACGATCTCCCGCTGAGGCAGCGCGAACGCGAGCCGGGTGCCCTGCGACATCAGCGGGAACAGCGAGTAGCGGCCCAAGGTGACCAGCTCCTCGCCGAGGACCGCTTCCTTGCTGGCCTTCAGGGCCGTCAGTTCCGCCCTGACGGCCGCGAGCCGTTCCACCGGGTCGGCCACATGGACCGGGAGGTAGGCCACAACCGCTGATACCCGGTTCTCATAGATGTTCTCCTCACCCGAGGCGCGGGCCGAAACCGGGACCAGCGACGGCACTTTATGCGATTCGGGTTGCTCGCCCCGGGCCAGCAGGAGCGCCCGGAAGCCACCACTGATCGCGGCCAGGACGACGTCGTTTACGGTGCCGCCCAGCTCTTGCTTGATCATCTTGACATCGTTCAGCGACGCCCGGGACCAGGCATAGCGCCGTTGCTGGCCAATAGGCCCGCTCAGGGAGGACCCCGGGGCAGGCCACAAAGCCGGGGCCAGCTTCGCCGCGGCCCTGAGCGTGTCGGTCGCCTGCCGGACGGCACGGCCCGGATCGGTCACCACCCCGCCCAGGGCGGCGGCACCGCGCAGCGGGATCAGGACCATGTCCAGCGCGGCCTGAGCCGCCAGCAGGAGCGACGACGGCTCGGCCCCCACGACCCGGTTGTCGGCGGCGGGTGGTGAAGGTTCGGGCGTGAAGTCGAGGATTACGCGATACAGATCGGTGGCCGAGACCCCGTCGACCATGCAGTGGTGGAGCTTCGAGATCAGCGCCCACCGGCCCTGGGCGAGCCCTTCGATCATCCAGTACTCCCAAAGCGGATGATCACGGTCGAGCCGCTGGGACATCACCCTCCCCATCAGCTGGGCGAGCTGCTCGTCCCCGCCCGGCGCAGCCAGCGCGGTCCGGCGGATGTGGTAGCGGATGTCGAAGTTCGGGTCATCAACCCAGACCGGCCGCCCTAGGCGGAACGGCACGGTGCGGATCTTCTGCCGATAGCGGGGCACAAGCGGCAACCGCCCCCCCAGGGAGGCGAGAACCTCCTCATAGGAAGGGGACGGGCCCTCGAATACCGCGATCGACGCGATCGCCATCGAGGTGTGCCGGTCCTCGTCCTCAGCATCGAGGAATACGGCGTCCAGCGGGTTCAGTCGGTCCATGACGCCCTCGCTCCCCGCCGTGTCATGCCGCCGCCAAACGCGACAGCGGGAAACCGGCGAAATTCACCCTTTAATGAGGAGCGTAAGCCGCGCGAACTCCCCGCTGACCCGGTCAATCGTCCCGCTCGCCGGGACCTTCGGCTCTGAACCCTGACGGGACAGCGGTGCGTCAGACCGCCGGCATGTGTTCGTCACCGCAGCGGCTGCCCCTCCAGCCCAGGAACCTGTACGGCCTGCGGAATGGCACTGGTCCTTGCTGGTTCCGCGGCTCAGCTGCCCCGGTTAGTGGCGAAGACAGACAACAGGTCGTACGCCACATGGCAGGCGGCAGCGGCGGTGATCTCCGCGTGGTCGTAGGCAGGGGCGACCTCGACGACGTCGGCGCCTACCAGGTTGAGGCCGGCGAGACCGCGCACGATGCCGAGCAGCTCCCGGCTGGTGAGGCCGCCTGGCTCGGGCGTTCCCGTGCCCGGTGCGGCGGCCGGATCCAGGACGTCGATGTCTACCGACACGTAGACAGGCGCATCACCGATCCGGGCCCGGACGCGCTCGACCACCCCGGCGACGCCCAGTTCCTCGAGATCCATCGCTTTAACGATCTTGAAGCCGAAGGACTTGTCGTCGACGAGATCTTTCGGGGTGAACAGCGGGCCGCGGATGCCGACGTGCATGGCGTGGTCGGCGAGCAGCAGGTTCTCCTCCCAGGCCCGGCGAAACGGCGTGCCGTGCGTGACCTCTGCTCCGAAGTAGGTATCCCAGGTGTCGAGGTGCGCATCGAAGTGCAGCAGCGCGACCGGCCCGCACCGCTCCACGACCGTGCGGAGCAGTGGCAGCGCGACCGTATGGTCGCCCCCGATGGCGATGATCGCGCTGGCCTGCCCGAGGAGGTCGCGGGAGGCCTCCTCGATCTGGCTGACCGATTCGGCGATGCTGAACGGGCTGCACGCGATGTCACCAGCGTCACAGACCTGCTGCGCGCCGAACGGCTCCACGTCGAGCGCCGGGTGATAGTCCCTGAGCAGCCGGGATGCCGATCTCACCGAGGCCGGGCCGAAGCGCGCCCCTGGCCGGTAAGTCGTTCCCGCGTCAAAGGGCACGCCTACCACCGCGATGTCGCATGCCTCGACCTGATCGAGACGGGGCAGACGCGCAAAGGTCGGCGGACCGGCGAACCTCGGGATGACGCGCGGATCGAACGGACCGATGTTCCCGCTTGTCACTGCGGCCCCTTCCGCCGATCTATGCCCTCTACCGTATGCTCTGCGCCGGCGCCGTCAACGCACACGATCAGGAAGGCGCTCCTCGGCGGGACGTGCCTAGCGGGCGGAATCCAGGAGCTGGCGCGCATCGGCGCGGGTGGCTATGCGGCGGATGGTCCGCCAGATGATCCGGCGCATAACCGTGTGCCGGGGCAGGTCCAGCCATACCACCGTGTCCGCACGTTCCCAGACCAGCGGCTGGACGGCGCTGTAGTTGCCATCGATCACCCAGCCGTCACCGGAGGCGATGGCGGGGCTACCCGGCGGCGGAACTGCTCCTCCGGCGCGCTCACATGCTCATGCCGCGTCGGCGGACGGTACCCGGACGGTCACCGGGATGCGTGGTGAGCACGGCGCCCGAATTACCTGAGTTCGACGCGGATCGCGTGGTAGCGGTGGTCGTCGATATTCTCGACGGAGTGCGGGCCCTCTGGTTCCATCCAGCGCACCCGCACGCCAGGCGAGAACCCGGAGTGCGCCGGGGATTCAAACCGCACTGCGCCGCCCGCGTAATACCTGATCCGGGCCGCTCGTCGACGATCATTACGCTCGGCGCCTGGTGAGTGTGCTCGGGCTCGCGGGTTCGCGGCCCGATGACCACGTCCAGCACCCGCACCCGGTCATTCTCCAGCAGGACGCGATGTGACGCCGGCGCGGCGAGCAGCGCGTCCATCGACTCCGGCCATGGCCACGGCTGTTCCACCGTCGTGCTCATTGCCCGGCCAGGGCAGCCGTAACGTCAGCCCTGCGATGGGTCTCGGCGCCGAGCAGGCCGACGACCAGCGCGAAGCTCACGTCATCCCGTCCCCGCACCTTGCCGAGGAAGGCCTGGTACGCCCCGATGATGACGTTGAGGCGCGCGCGCCTGTTCGGCGACCTCCGGGAGCTCATCGCTGAGCAGGTAGATCGCCATGCCCTCCAGGCGGTTGGCCACGACGTCTGCCCACGGGCTCACCACGACGTTGTGGCAGTAGAAACCGTCGAGCGCCTCGATGACGTCATCAACGGCGAGATCAGTGCCGGTCATTGGTCTCCTTTCGGCGCGGGCCGCCGGTTTGATGCCGATCACGATGGCGAACGCCGGCGGCGCAGCTCATATCCGCAAGTCTTAACGGCACCGGAGAGCGCGGCTAGTGCCGGCGTGGTGTTTGCACCGCTTCGCCAGCCGGATCTACACCACGGCGACGCGGGCCCGCTCAGCTGGCCTGGGCCGCCAGGACGCGCGAAGCGGGACGCCGGCTGGCATCCAGCCAGCTTGGTGGCCGGCCAGCATGGGCATCCTGGATGAGCGCTTCAAGGTTGACGGCGAGCAGGATGGCCCCGTCGATCAGCAGATCGCACTCGGCAGCGGTGATCTCGCCGTGGGCGGCCTGCTCACGGATGCCGGCGCAGGTATGCTCCAGCGCCGAATCTACTGTGAACACGGTTCCCACCTCCCTTAAGACAGGCATACCTGACGAGGTGGCCGGTCACGACAGAGGCTTTGGTCCGCATTCTGGGCCGACCGCCGCCGGATAGGCCGCGGAGTTAGCCCTCGGGCAGCGGTTGCAGCGCGATCCCGCGCATCTGGTGGCGGGTCCCGTATTCGTACGCGCCGCAACGGCCGGACATGGTGAGCTCGCGCTCGCCCCGGCGGTGCCAGGTCAGCTCGACGGCGGCCAGGGCGGCGGGCCTGACCGCGCGGCTTCCGGGCGCAGCAGCCGCACGGGCAGCTGCCCGCCGGTGATGGCCAGGTCCCAGCGCGCACCTGCGGTCATCCGCCCATCATGCTCCCCCGGCAGCATCAACGGCCGGCTGGCGGGCCCGCCTGCCGCATCACCTTCCGGCAGGAGGTCTCCCGCCGGGCAGCGTCCGCGCCCTGCCGCCAGCCGGACATGTCATCATCGGCAGATGACCCCGCGTAACCCGCAGGAGTACCGCGGTATTGCCGAGGCCGGGTGGCGGTGGGTTCTTGGTCAGGTACGCCAGGACGACGGGCCCTGGATCCCCGAGTCCGTGACAACGGGGGGGAGCAAGGAGATCCCCGCCATCCCGGACAGCCGCGACGGCATGCACAGCGGGGTGGGCGGTCTGGCTCACGTGCTGGCGGAAATCCGTCTCGCGCGGCCCTGGACCACCGAGGAGAAGAGCCTGGCGGACGCGATCGCTGATCGGGTCCGCCGTGGAATCCCTGGCCAGAGCGACTGTACCTTTTTCGACGGGCTGGTCAGTGCCATCGGCGTGCTCAGTGCGCTGGAGGTCCCCGGGGCCGAGAGTGCGCTGGCTCGGCTCGGGGCGCTCGCGGCCCCTGACGGCTGGCCCCAGGCCGTCGTCGGACCGCCACGCTACCTCCCGAACGCGCGCATCAACGACCTGACCCTCGGCACCGCGGGCGTCCTGCTCTCGGCGCTGTGGCTGCAGCGACGGGGCGCGGCTGGCGCCCGCCAGCTGGCCGCCCGCGCCGCCGGGGTGCTCATGGCCGAGGCAGAACCGCTGCCGACCGGCACCAACTGGTCCTTCGTACCATCGCGGTTCTGGGCCAGCCCCTACCACGCGATGCCGAATCTCTCGCACGGGCTGGCAGGTATCGCGGCCGCCCTGGCGCTGGCCGGCGCCGAGCTCGGCCGGCCCGGCCTGATCGCCGCCGCCCGCTGCGGCGCCGAGCATCTGGTTGCGCTGGGCGACACGAGCGGGCGGGGTTTCGTCGTCCCTCGCAGTATCCCCAGCGGAGATTCCGACGCGGATGAGGTCACCTACACCTGGTGTCATGGCGCCGCCGGCACGTCGCTGCTCTTCCTCGCCCTGGACCGGGCAGGCGCTGGGGACGTCGCGGGCCGCGAGCCGCTGGCCTGGCACCGTAGCTGCCTGCACAGCGTCCGCACCTCGGGCCTGCCCAGCCGCCTTCGCCCGGGCTTCTGGGACAACGACGGGCGCTGCTGCGGTACGGCCGGGGTGGGTGAGGTGTTCCTGGACTCCTGGCACCGGGCAGGCGACGACCACGACCTCGAGTTCGCGCTGCAGCTGGCCAACACCCTGGCCGACCGCGCCGTCCGCGACGGGCCCGGCGCCTACTGGCGTTTCGTGGAACACCGCGCAGCCGAGCCGCTGCTGCCGCCAGGAGTCGGCTGGATGCAAGGAGCAGCCGGGATCGCGGCATTCCTGTTCCACATCAGCCGCGTTCTCCAGGACGGCCCGCAGGCCGCCCCGGTCGCCCGGATGGACAACTGGTGGGCGCTCCCGCCCGACAGCACCCCCGCCCCCATCCAGGTATCCGATCAGACAGCGTCGTGACCGCCCAGGCGGGGGCGTGGTGACCTTCGCCTCTGTCGTGGTGCCCGGGAGGTGGGCACCGTTGGCGCCAGTACTGGCAGGAGGTGAGGCAGCGTGGCTGAGGGCATCGTCGGCGACTTGCCGGGGCTGGCTCGGCGGCAAGGCATCAGCGACATGCTGCATCGCACCGCAGCACGCGTCCCGGGCAAGCTCGCCCTCGTGTCTGCCGGTACCCGGCTGACGTTCGCCGAGCTGGATGCGGCCGCGTCGCGGACCGCAGCCGCGCTGGCCGCCGAGGGCCTGAAGAAGGGTGACCGGCTGGCGTTGCTGTCCCACAACTGCTGGCAGTTCGCCGTCTTGTCGTTCGCGACCGCGCGGATCGGCGTGATCTTGGTGCCGGTCAATTTCATGCTCGGTCCCGCGGAGATCGCCTACATCCTGAACCACAGCGAGGCGACGGCCTTCGTGGCTGAGGACGCCCTGGCCGCCCGCGCTGACCAGGCAATCGAGTCGGCCGGGCTCGACATCTCAGCGCGGGCGGTGATACGGCTGTCGTCAGCTGACCGGCCGGCCGGGTGGGCAGATGTCCAGCAATGGGTCGACTATGCGGGCACGCCGCCCCAGGTTCATGTCGCCGACGACGACCTGCTGCGGCTGATGTACACATCAGGGACGGAGTCCCGGCCCAAGGGCGCGATGCTGTCGAGTCGCTCGCTGATGTGGCAGTACGTCTCCTGCATCATCGACGGCGGCATGGACGGCGACGACATCGAGGTGCACTCGCTGCCGCTCTACCATTGCGCGCAGCTGGACTGCTTCCTCGGGCCCGACATATACCTCGGTGCCACGAGCATCGTGCTACCAGCGCCCGATCCGGAGGCGATCCTGAAGACGATCGAGTCGGAGCGGGCGACGAAACTGTTCTGCCCGCCGACGGTGTGGATCAGCCTGCTCAGGTCACCGCAGTTCGGCCGGACCGACCTCAGCTCGCTGCGCAAGGGCTACTACGGCGCCTCGGCGATGCCCATCGAGGTTCTGCGTGAGCTGCTGGAGCGGCTTCCCGGGATCCGCCTGTGGAACTTCTACGGGCAGACGGAGATGGCCCCGCTCGCGACGATCCTCGGACCGGGCGAGCAGGTCAGCCGCGCCGGGTCAGCGGGCCGGGCGGCACTCAACGTGGAAACCAGATTGGTGGACGACAACGACCTGGTGGTGCCGCCGGGCACGGTCGGCGAGATCGTCCACCGCAGTCCGCACGCCACACTCGGCTACTACAAGGACCCGGCGATGACCGCCGCGGCGTTCCGCAACGGATGGTTCCATTCCGGCGACCTAGGGGTCATGAACGAGGACGGCTACCTCACCGTGGTCGACCGGAAGAAGGACATGATCAAGACCGGCGGGGAGAACGTGGCCAGCCGGGAGGTTGAGGAGGCCATCTACCAGATGGATGGCGTGGCCGAAGTCGCCGTCTTCGGCGTCGCCAGTCCGCGCTGGATCGAGGCCGTGGCCGCGGTGGTCGTGCCGAAGCCAGGCGCCGCGCTCACCGAAGAAGCGGTGATCAGGCACACGCGCGAACAGCTGGCCGGTTACAAGACACCCAAATGCGTGGTCATCGCCGACGCCTTGCCCAAGAACCCCAGCGGCAAGATCCTCAAGCGACAGCTCAGGGAAGAGCACAAGGACCTCGCTGCGCACGTGTGATATCACCGGAGCCGGACATGCCCGGGAGCCGCCGGGCCGGTACGGTGCGGGAGGAAGTACGGGCGTGGTGCTGAGCGCTGGCTCACCGTCGGTGCAGCACGAGGAGAAACTCTGCGACCCCGTGGCTGGCCAGTGAACCGAACAGGCCGTGTCCCGTGGGTCCCTTGATGCCCCAGTGCGAGAACGCCACCGGGATCGATCCTGCGGCCTGCAGTGATGACCCATCCCGGCGGCCCGAGATCGTCACGGTCACCGGGTGCGAGGAACCGTGCATCACCAGGTGGCCGATGGCTGTGACCGTGATGGTCGCGCCCGAGATGAAGGCGGGGCTTACGGCCACGGGCCGCGCGAGCGTGAACGCCGCGCTCGGGTAGTCCCGGGTCCCGAGGCTCTTGGCGAACTGAGCCTGCGGCTTGCCATCGATCTTGACGGTGGCCAGATCGATCCGGAACGTCGCCATGGTCACCCGGTCCCCGGAGATGACGATCATGCCAGTGACGCCGGTGGTCCGGCCCACGACATCGTTCGAGATGCCCAGGGCGCTCTCCTGGAGGCGGAAACCGGCCACCGAGCCTGCTCCCACGTACCATGTCCCGTCGAGGGGGCCGACTGGCGCGCTGGCGTGAGCACCGGGCAGCTCCAGGGGAGGCAGGGCCGGGGTGAGCTTGATGAAGACCGCGACCGCGACGACAGCGAGGACGACGAGCGCCGCGACGCCGGCGAGAGTCCATTGCCACCAGCGGCGCGGGCGCGCTGGCTGGCCGGGCCCGGCGGCAGTCAGGGGGAGGACACCGAAGACGGGGTAGCGCGACGAGATGGCCTCGAAGTCCGGTAGGGATGCGCGCCGGTCGACCGGGATGTGCGGGCGGGCGCCCGGGACCTTCTCGAGGTAGCGCTTGATGATCTGAGCGCGCTCGTGCACCGGCAGTTCCACGAGCCGGCATGGGCGGGCCCGCCGGCGCACCAGCGTGGCCCGGCCGCCCGCCGCACGCACGTTCTGGACCCAGTTGCACTGCTCACCGAGCATCGGCACCAGGTACCACTGACCGTGCCAGTCGGCCATCCCCAGCGGGAAGCGGACGCGCCTGCCCGACCGGCGCCCGGCAACCTCAAGGGTCACCCAGCGCCTGGGGGCCAGTCCCAGGGCGAAGACAGCCGCCCACAGGCGCGCGAGGCGGCGTGCCGTCGCATTGGCCCGGGCCCCTCGGTACATGGCCCGCAGCCTGTCGTCAGAAAAAGGCCAGCTGATCATGGTGTCCTCCGTGCGCCGAAAGCCACCCGGGCGGGTCTCGGGGTCTCGCCATCGCGGTACGCTAAGTAGTAGAATACGAATATCAAACTTGAAACATAGAGTCTTAAGTCCTAAGGAGATGCAAGATGAGCGACTCTCCGCAGGCACCAACGGGCCTGGCCCGGAGGGGGCGGCGACTGTCGGACCAGGAGACTGAGCGCCGGATGCTCCAGACCGCTGTGGCCATGGTGAACCGCACCGGGCTGACGGTGAGCCTGGACCACATCAGCCTGGAAGACGTCATCCGCGACGCGGACGTCTCCCGCAGCGCGGTCTACCGGCGCTGGCCATACAAGGACTTGTTCTTCAGTGATCTGGTGAAGGAGCTAGCCCACAACGCCACCCCGACCATCGCCAGCGACGAAGAAGGGCTGATCAGGCGGATCGTGACCGAGCATCCGGACTGGCTTCAGACACCCGAGCTCCGCCAGGGACTCATCATGGAGCTAATCCGCCAGTTGTCGCTCCTGGACTTCCAGACCCTCTGCGGTTCAGCCGGGTGGCGCACCTACCTCGCGCTGCACGCGACGTTCATGAGCCTGGCCGACGGCGGGCTGCGCGACCAGGTCCGGGCGGCTCTTGATCAGTCCGAGCAAGACCACCTGGCCCGGGTCGCGAGGTCCTGGGAGCACCTGGCGAGCCTGTTCGGCTACCGGTTGCGGCCCGAGCTCGGAGCGACCTTCGAGACCGTGGCCGTGCTGGTCGATGCCATCATGCGCGGACTGGTCATCATGGCCCTGTCCGCGCCTGAACTAACCGCGCCGCAGGTACCGGCCAGCCCGTTCGGAGCCGCGGACCAGCAGGAGTGGTCCCGGCCGGCCCTGGGCGTCGCCAGCATCGCGTCGGCGTTTCTCGAGCCCGACCCCGCGATCGAGTGGGACGACGAGCATCTCGCCAGCGTCCGCAAGGCCCTGGCCGAGGCGGACTTTTCGGATTCCTGACCGCCGCGGTGCTGGCTGGTCAGTCTGGTTTCCGGGCTGGCCTGGTCGCGGTGCCGTGCTTGCGGCGTAACGGCGCCCGACGGCCTCGATCAGCTGCCGGGTGGCCTCCGTGCGCGCTGGTCAGGGCTTGCCGGCGCCGGGCGCGGGCGCCGGGAACGCCACGACCCGCCCGCTGGGTGGCGCCGCCTCGGGTCCGCCGAAGTTCTGGCCGACCACGAACAGCTGCGGGTCCTGGCCCCGGCTGAGCGCGCAGGCGAAGGCGCCACGGTCCAGGCTGACCGTGGCCAGCACCTCGCCGCCCTCGCGCACCCGCACGCAGTGCTGGTTGCCCACGTCGGCGTACCAGACGGCGCCCTCGGCATCGATGCAGATCCCGTCCGGGTGGTCGCCGGGCGTCGGCGCCCAGACCCGGCGGCCGCCCAGGCCGCCGCCGGCGCCAATGCCGAATGCCGTGAGCCGGCTGGCGTAGGACTCAGCGACGATCAGCGTCCCGCCGTCCGGGGTGATCGCCATCCCGTTCGGGAACGCGACGTCGCCGGCGACCTCACGGACCTGGCCCTCCGGCGTGGCCAGCACGACCAGGCCCGGCGCGAACTCGCCGCCGGGGAAGTCGAAGCCGATGGTATTGACATAGGCGTTGCCCCGGTCATCGACCACGATGTCATTCCACGGCTTGGTCGAGACTCCGGACAGGTCAGCCTGCGTGACCAGCGCCCCGCCGGGCTCGCGGCGCAGCAGCCGCCGCTGCGCCGAGTCCACCACCAGCAGCCGCCCGTCCGGCAGGAAATCGATGCACATCGGGAACGACGCGACGTTCGCCACCACCTCGTGGCGGCCGTCGGTGCCCAGCGCGATCACCTGGTGCGCGCCCCAGTCAGAGAACCAGAGTCGTCCGTCGTGCCAGCGGGGTGACTCGCCGAACACGATCCCTTCCATCAGCACTTCAGCCTCGCCCACCCTGAGCCTCCTTCTCGCTGACGGCCTTGTATAGCAGACCGCACCGGGCTCTGGAACTCAGGGCACACCCCGGCGGGCGGATAAGTGCTGGAGCTTGCGGAGAATGCGGGCGAGGTGAACGCGGTCTGCCTGGCTGAGCCGGCCGAAGACCCGTTCGGCCTCGGTTCCGCGGGCCGCACGGATCGCCTCGAGGATGCTGCGGCCGTGCTCGGTCACCTCGACGAGGGTCGCCCGCCGGTCGCCGGGATCGGTCCGCCGTTCGACCAGGTCCCGGGATTCGAGAGCGTCGACAACCTCGGTGGTCGAGCGCGCCGCGATACGCAGCTGCTCCGAGAGGTCTGACAGGCGCATCACCCCGTGGCGGCTCAGCACGCGCAGCGCCCGGAAGTGGGAAGGGGTGATGTCCCAGGGGGCCAGGGTTTCCTGGGATGTCTCGCGCAGCTGGCGCGCGACGGACCGGAAGGTTTCCGCCAGCGCCTCATCGGCGCCGGTCTCCGGCGGGCCCGTCGGGTCGCGGCCCTGGGTCACGGGAATAGCGTACCAGCAGTTACTGTTGTAGCCTCACATTGAGGTTACCTCAGTAAATGTCTCAGCCACGGTCCGGCCCGGTCGCGCCGGACGGCCCCGGGCAGAATCGAGCACGCACTTGGCGTCACCAGACACGAACCCAAAGATCAGTAACACCGGCCGGTCCGGCGGAGCGAGAACGGTCACGGCCGCGGAGAAGGCGCAGGCACGTGAGGTGTCACTGCGCCGCGTCGGGCGGCTGTTCGCCCCTTACCGCTGGCAGCTGGCGATCGTCACCGCCATCATCGCGGCCTCCTCCGTCGTCTCAGTGGCCTCACCCTTCCTGCTCCGCGCGGTCCTTGACACCGCGCTCCCGGACCGGAACGTGCGGCTGCTCGCCTTGCTGGTGGCCGGCATGATCGGCATCGCCGCCGTTACCTCCGCCTTCGGGGTGATCCAGACCTGGATCAGCACAAAGGTGGGCCAGCACGTCATGCACGGGCTGCGCACCAGCGTCTTCGGTCACCTGCAGCGGCAGTCGGTCGCCTTCTTCACCCGGACCCGGACCGGCGAGGTCCAGTCCCGCATCACCAACGACATCGGCGGCATGGAATCGGTGGTGACCTCGACCGCGACCTCGATCGCCGCCAACCTCACCACGGCGGTGGCCACCGCGGTCGCCATGGTCGCCCTGTCCTGGCCGCTGTCCCTCATCTCGCTGGTCATCCTGCCGCCCGCGATCTACCTGAGCCGCAAGGTGGCCCGCCTGCGCCGCGCCATCACCACCGAGCAGCAGCGCGAACTAGCCGACCTCAACGTCACCATCGAGGAAGGCCTGTCGATCAACGGCATCCAGCTGGCCAAGACGATGGGCACCGGCCCGTCCCTGGTGCAGCGGTTCACGGCCTCCTCGGCCCGCCTGATCGACCTGGAGCTGCGCTCGCAGCTAGCCGGGCGCTGGCGGATGGCCTCGCTGAGCATTATCTTCGCCGCGATCCCGGCGATCATCTACCTGGCCGCCGGGCTGCCCATCACTGCAGGCGCCATGACCATCGGCACCCTGGTCGCCTTCACCACCCTGCAGAACAGCCTGTTCCGGCCGCTGACCGGCCTGCTCAGCACCGGCGTCTCGGTGATCAGCTCGCTAGCGCTGTTCGCGCGGATCTTCGAATACCTCGACCTGCCCGTCGACGTGGACGACCCGGCCCGGCCGGTCGAGATCGCCCCGTCGCGGATCACCGGGCACGTCCGCCTCACCGGCGTCAGCTTCACGTACCCCGGCGCCAGCCGGCGGCCGTGACCGGCGTCGACCTGGACGTGCCGGCCGGCAGTACGCTGGCCCTGGTCGGCGAGACCGGATCCGGCAAGACCACCCTCGCCGCACTGATCGCCCGCCTCTACGACCCCACCAGCGGCAGTGTCCGCATCGACGGCATCGACATCCGCGACATGAAGCTCGCCGATCTCGCCGCCATCGTGGGCGTGGTCAGCCAGGAGACCTACCTCCTGCACACCACGGTGCGAGAAAACCTGCGTTACGCCAAGCCGGAGGCAACCGATACCGAGATCGAGAACGCCGCCCGTGCCGCTCAGATTCATGATCTGATCGCCGGGCTGCCCGACGGCTACGACACCATGGTCGGCTCCCGCGGGCATCGTTTCTCCGGAGGCGAGAAGCAGCGCATCGCTATCGCCCGGACCCTGCTGCGCGACCCGCGCGTGCTCGTGCTGGACGAGGCCACCAGTGCCCTGGACACCGAAACCGAGCGCGCCGTCCAGGCCGCGTTCGACAACCTCGCCGCGGGCCGTACCACCATCACCATCGCCCATCGGCTCTCGACCGTGCGCAACGCCGACCAGATCGCCGTCTTGGACCACGGCCACATCATTGAGTCCGGCACCCACGCTAGCCTCCTCGCCGGCCACGGCCGCTATGCCCGGCTCGCCGCCTGAGCCCGGTCAAGGACGGCCAGACCCCGGCCAAGCTTGTCAGGCCGCTGACCAGGTAATTTGAATCAATCATTAGATTGACCAGACCCAATCATTGCAATGCGCGGCCGTCCGGGTGTAGTGTCCGGAACGCCTCCCCGGACCCATGTTCATGATCCCTTTGAAGGGGGGGCAAGATGAGACGGTTGTTGACGGTGCCTCTCGTCGTCGCGCTCGTCGGTTTCCTGGGTGTCGCGGGAGGTGCCCAGGCATCCGCGCGCCACCCGCACGTACGGCACGCATCGCCGGTTGTCTCGCTGTTCGCGACGGGCCTGAACAATCCGCGCGGCCTGACGTTCGGCCCGGACGGGAACCTGTATGTCGCGGAGGGCGGTCTGGGCGGCACCCACTCGACAGTCGGCCGCTGCCGCCAGGCCATGGGTGCGGCCGCCCCGTACACCGGGAGCACCCATAACCCGGTTCGCGGCGGGCGTATCTCGAAGATCAGCCCGGCCGGCGTGGTCACGACGGTGGTCAAAGCACTGCCCTCGAGCCAGACCAGCCCGGCTCTGGGCAGCCTGGTCAGCGGCGTCTCGAGCGTCGCCTTCGTCGGTCACAGGCTCTACGCGCTGCTGGCCGGCGCCGGCTGCTCACACGGCGTGCCCACCGTCCCGAACGGCGTCATCAAGGTTGGCCATCACGGTAGCTGGAAGCTGATCGCGAACCTGAGCGCCTTCCAGAAGGCACATCCGGTCGCCCAGCCCGACCCGGAGGACTTCGAGCCGGACGGTACCTGGTACAGCATGATCTCCATCGGCGGAGCGCTGTATCCGATGGACTCCAACCACGGCGAGCTCGACCGGGTCACCCCGGACGGTGACATCAGCCGCGTGATCGACATCTCAGCGAGCCAGGGACACGTGGTTCCCACCGCGCTGGTCCACCACGGCCGGACCTACATCGCGAACCTGGGCCTGTTCGATCCCAGCGATGGCGCCGGCGACGAGCACGTGTGGCAGCTCACCGGCCACCGCTCGCTCAGGGTTCGCGCGACGGGGGTGGAGAAGGTCCTCGGGCTCGCCTTCCGGCACGGCAAGCTGTACGCGCTCGAGATGAGCACGGCCGGTGGCGGCCCGACTCCCGGGACCGGCGCGATCGTGCGCGTCAGGGCCCACGGTCCCGCCGAGACGGTCGTCTCGGGCCTGACGTTCCCGACCGGCATGACGGTCGGCCGCGACGGAGCGTTCTACGTCTCGAACCAGGGCTTCGGCTTTGGCGCCGGGCAAGGCCAGATACTGCGCATCCAGCCCTGACCGCCATGCCGACCCCCGGGCCAGCCTCCAGGCGGTCCGGGGGTCGCGGCCAGGTATATCCGGCCCGGCTCGGTGACCAGTGGCGCAGCTCGCCATTCCCGGCCCAGCGCCCGCCCATTGTTACAGCCGAATCCTGGTTTCCTGCGGCGCAGGATCCGCTTGCCCGGAAAGAGGCGTATATTTCGGGCGACGCCCGTCACCCGGGGCCTCCCGCCGCGGGCTGAGCGGCGGCACACGACTGGCACGTCGGGAGAAGAGATGCTGAAGGCCAGGATCCTCCGGGTCGGAATCTCAGCGGCGGCGGCCGCCGGGCTGATGGGCGGGCTCAGCTTCGCGGCCGGAGGAACCTCGCTCGCGGCTGTGCAGCAACGGGCGCACCCCGTGACGCTGAAGGTGGCGGCCCGGCCGGAGGCGGCGTCAACACAGCAGGTGGCGGCGCTGGATTACACCTGTTACTTCCCGGTGACCAGCCCTTTCTACTGCGCCGCGCATGTGTTCTCGGGCGCTCCCCTGTTCAAGTCCTCGGGGGCCCTCGACCAGATATTGCCGTCGAATGACAAAGTTGATATCTCCTGCTACTACTTTGGCAACCCCCCGAAGCCTTACAAAGGCGACGGGTATCAGGATCACGTCACCTGGGAGAACATCTCCAAGCCGATATCCGGGCACGTCCCCGACTACTACGTCAACTTCGACGGTCAGACTCCTGACCAGGTTGGCCTCTCCCAGTGCAAGAACACGTGAGGTAGCGCTCCCCCGCAGCCCCGCGGCCCGCGGCCCGGCCACATCCGGCCGGGCAGGCTACGGCGAATAGCATGATCCTTAACGACGGCACGATCTGGATCGCGCCGTCCGGTGGATGGTGCCGGACCACGGGGAGGCAGGGTGCGGCTTGAGGAGGGGAACCTCAGATGAGGCTAGGGCTGGTGTCGTCAAAGGGAGGCACCGGCAAGACTACGTCGGCAGTCAGCCTCGCCATGGTCTTGCACCGGCTCGGCCGTACGCTGGCGGTGGACTGCGACCCCCAGGGTTCCCTGATGAGCTGGAGCGAAGCCGCCGCGGACCAGGGTAATCCGCTGCCCTTCACCGTGGTCAGCCTGGCCACCAGGGACGTGCACGTACGGCTGGCTGATCTCGGGGCCGGCTACGAGCACGTCATCGTGGACGCGCCGCCGGGTGACCTGGGGATCATCCGCTCGGCCATCCTGGCGTCCGCCATCGTCCTGGTGCCCGTGTCGCCGACCGGGCTCGACCTGAACCGCATCAGTCCGACCTTCGAGATACTGGCCGAGATCGGGGTGTCGCACCCGGTTGACGTCGGCGTGCTGCTGACGAAGGTACGCCGCGGCACCCGCTCGGCCCGCCAGGCGCGGGCGATCCTGGCCGAGCACGGTCATCCGGCTATGGCTACCGAGATCCCGCTGGCCGAGCACTTCGCCGCGGCGTTCGGCTCGGTGCCGTCCATCCTCGGCGAGTACTGGGAACTGCTCGCGGAACTCCAACGAGCGGAACTCAAGAAATAAGCCTCCTGACCAGGCCATTCATCGGGGCCACCGGACGTTCTCGGCCTCGGTGACCGGGTCGCCGGCGAGCAGCCGGGCCCCGACGGCGGCCGCGAGCTCCGGTGTGGCGCCGGCTCCGGCGAGGCCGACCGGAGCGCGCCGGGCGAGCGAGGTGAGCTGCGTAGCGTGGGGCTCGAGGTTCTCGGGCCGGGTCGCGGCGAGGACGACGAGATCCGGGCGCGTCGCGCCGACCGCCTGCGCCAGCTCGTCGACCGGGGTGCTCGTTCCGAGGTAGTCGATCCTCCACCCGCTGCGGTTGAGCACGATGCCGAAGATCATCAGCGCCAGGTCGTGCAGTTCCCCGGGGGGGCAGGCGAGGACAGCTCGGGGGCCGTGCCCGGTCCCCCAGCCCCGGGCCAGCCCGGCGAGCCGCCCGCGGATGATGTTGCTGGCGAAGTGCTCTTGGGCGATGCTGGCCGTTCCTCGCTCCCAGCGTTCCCCAAGCTCGGTGAGATAAGGCAGCACAACATCCCGCAGCACGCTCGTCAGGGACAGGTCGGACAGGAGCCTGTCCAGGACCGCCTGCGCGGCTGGCTCGTCGAAGGCGTCAAGGGCCCGGCGGAGCGCACCGGGCATCCGTATGTCCGCCGACCGGGCGCGCGCAGGCGCGGCCGGCCGCCCGGTGTCCGCTCCGGCCCGGTCATCCTCCCCGAGGACCGCTCGGGCCGCCTCGGCGGCTGACAGCCCCTGCGCGAGGTGGGCCTGCATCCGGCGGATCCGCAGCTCATCCACCTCGGAGTACAACCGGAAGCCGCCCGCTGAGCGCGTCGGTGCCAGGAGGCCGTAGCGGCTCTCCCACGCCCGCAGGACGTGGTCGCTCACGCCGAGACGCCGGCTCAGCTCACCAATCCGCAGTACGGGCGAGCCCTCGGAAGGATCCATAAGAACATTCTACAGCACTTCGACAGACATTTGACAAGGTTGTCCTCGAAAAGCTATGGTCCGATCTAGACAGACCCTAGACGGAAGTTGACACTCATGGACCCATACGCCAACGGGCCGGCGACTGCCGCCAGGTCCGCCGAAGAGGAGCCGGGCACCATCGACGGCGCGCGGCGGCCCTCGGTAGCCGTCATCGGGGCCGGAGTCTCCGGACTGACCGCTGCCTACCTTCTCTCCCGCACCCATGACGTCATTCTCTTCGAGGCGGCGGACCGGCTCGGCGGTCACGCGCACACCCACGACGTGCCCGGCCCGGATGGCAGGCGTCACGCGGTCGACAGCGGGTTCATCGTCCACAACGACAAGACCTATCCCTGGCTTCGCAAGCTCTTCGGCGAACTCGGCATCCCGGTGCGTCCCGCCGGGATGAGCATGAGCGTGCGGTGCGATGGGTGCGGACTGGAATACGCAGGCGGCCGCGGGCTGCGCGGGATATTCGCCCAGCCGCGCCGCTTGCTCGACCCGCAGTTCATCCACCTGCTGGGGCAGGTCCGGCGATTCCACCGGAGAGCGGCTGCCTTCCTGCGGGCCGCCGCCGCGGATGACCTGACGACCTACGGCGAGTTCCTCCGCCGCCAGGGTTTCAGTGATCATTTCATCGCCCACTACGCCGTGCCGGTCGTATCGTGCGTATGGTCAGCGGGAAGCGAGACGTCACTGCGCTACCCGGCCCGGTACCTGTTCAGGTTCCTCGACCAGCACGGCATGCTGCGCGTGGGCGGCTCCCCCCAGTGGTACACGGTCGCCGGCGGGTCCCGCACCTACGTCGACCGGCTCGCCGCCCTGCTGCCGGACGTCCGGGCCGCCCATACCGTCACCGACGTAACCCGTGGCGAGGCAGGCGTCCAGATCCGCGACAGCACCGGTCAGGTCACCCATGTCGACCGCGTCGTCATCGCGGCCCACGCCGATCAGGCCCTGAACCTGCTCACGGACCCCAGCGACGAGGAGGTCACCACCCTCAAGGAGTTCGGCTACTCGCGCAACGTCACCGTGCTGCACACCGACAGCTCGGTCCTGCCGGCCGCCGCGCACGCCCGGGCCTGCTGGAACTACCGGATGACGGCCTGCGGCCGGCTCGGCCGGCCCGACCAGCCTGTCGTGGTGACGTACTGGATGAACCGCCTCCAGGGACACCGCGCCACACAGGACTTCCTCGTCACGCTCAACGACCGTGACCGTCTCGACCCGGAGTCCGTCGTGTCGACGATGCGCTACGAGCACCCGGTCTACACGGCCGGAGCGGTCCGCGCGCAGTCCCGGCTGAGCAGCCTGGCCACCGACCGCACTGTCTATGCCGGCGCCTACCACGGGTGGGGATTCCATGAAGACGGGTGCCGCTCCGGGGTCGAGGCGGCCCGGCACTTCGGGGTGGCCTGGTGAACACGGCCGCCATCCCGACGCCCGGGACCGCAACCGCTCTGCCTGCGCTGCCGCCGCTGCCGGCCCTGGTCACCGGCCAGGTCACGCACCGGCGACCCGCACCGGTCAGGCACGCCTTCAGGCACCGGGTCTACCAATGGCTGGTAGACCTCGACGCTATCCCCCGCCAGCCCTGGTACCTCAGGGCGTTCGCGCGCTTCAGCAGCGCTGACCACCTCGGCGACCCCGGCCTGCCGATCAAGCGCAACATCGAGAACTACCTGGCGCTGCACGGCATCCAGCTCGGTGACCGGGGACGAGTGCTCATGCTCGCCAGCGCCCGGGTCCTGGGCTACGTGTTCGACCCGCTCTCCGTCTTCTGGTGCTATGCCTGCGACGGCCGCCTGGTCTGCGTCGTCGCGGAGGTCCACAACACCTACCGTGAGCGCCACGCCTACCTGCTGCGACCCGACGGGGCCGGGGCCGCCGTCACGGACAAGGCTTTCCACGTCTCCCCGTTCTTCGACGTCAGCGGCAGCTACGCGCTGCGGTTCACGCTGCGGCCCGACCTCGTCTCCACCACCGTGCTGCTGCGCCAGCAGGACGCCGTGACCTTCACCGCGACCTTCCAGGGCCGCCCCGAGGCCGCGACTCGCCCGGCCCTGGTCCGCCGGCTCATCCGCCAGCCGCTCATGCCGCAGCGGATCTCGGCCCTGATCCGGGTGCACGGCATCTGGCTCTGGCTCCATCGCCTGCCCATCCACTCCCGGCCACACCACACCCGGCCAGAAAGGGTAT
This sequence comes from uncultured Actinomycetota bacterium, assembly GCA_963775745.1. GTDB lineage: Bacteria > Actinomycetota > Actinomycetes > Streptosporangiales > Streptosporangiaceae > DATBGO01. Next base: position 50,876 of record CAVZKE010000003.1, on the reverse strand, counting down.
GACCATGACCGTCTCCGCCGCCGTCAGCAGGCGCGCCCTCGCCGCCGCACCCAGGGCGCCGGTCCGGGCCAGCATCGCGCGGATGATCTTCGAGTGCGCCATCCAGCGGGTTCCCGTCCGCGTGATCTACCCCGACGGGCGCCTGCTCGGCGGCGGCTCGCCGACCGCGCCCGAATTCGAGCTCCTCCGTCCCCGTGCCTTCTTCGCCCGGCTCGGCCAGGACGCCAAGATCGGCTTCGGTGAGTCGTACATGGCCGGCGACTGGCGAGCCGGGCCAGGCACCGACCTGGCCGACCTGCTGACGCCCTTCGCAGACCGGCTAACCACCTTGATCCCCGGGCCGCTGCAGAAGCTGCGGGCGCTGGCGGACCAGCACGTCCCGCATCATCACGAGAACACCCTCGAAGGCGCGCGCGCCAACATCGCCGCTCACTACGACCTGAGCAACGACCTGTTCGCCGCCTTCCTGGACCAGACCATGACCTACTCCTCAGCGTGGTTCGACGAGAACGAGCCGATCGCGACCGCCACCCGGCTCGAGGAGGCACAGCTGCGCAAGATCGACGGGATTCTCGATCTCGCCGACGTCGGCGGCGGCACCCGGCTGCTGGAGATCGGCACCGGGTGGGGCACGCTCGCCCTCCGCGCGGCGCAACGAGGAGCCCGTGTCACCACGATCACGCTCTCCCGAGAGCAGCTGGAACTCACCCGCGACCGGGTCGGCGCCGCCGGGCTATCCGACCGCGTGGACGCGCGACTGCAGGTCTACCGGCAGGTCGAAGGTGAATACGACGCCATCGTCAGCGTCGAGATGATCGAGGCCGTGGGCGAAGCCTACTGGCCGGCTTACTTCGCCACCCTGGACCGCCTGCTGGCCCCCGGAGGGAAGGTGAGCATCCAGACCATCACCATGGCTCACGACCGGCTGCTGGCCACCCGGCGAAGCTTCAGCTGGATCCAGAAGTACATTTTCCCCGGCGGGATCATCCCGTCCCTGGCGTCCATCGATGACGCCCTCGCGGCGCACACCACGCTGCGGGTCACCCGGCGGCGTGAGCTCCGGGCGCACTACGCCCGCACCCTGCATCTGTGGCGGGAGCGGTTCACTGACCAGTGGCCGCACATCCGGGCCCAGGGTTTCACTGAGACGTTCCGGCGGATGTGGGAGTTCTACCTCGCCTACGCCGAGGCGGGCTTCCGCAGCGGTTATCTCGGCGTGAGCCAGCTCCAGATGACCCGGGAGCCGGCGTGCGCCTGACCGGCAAGGTCGCCTGGGTCATCGGCGCATCAAGCGGAATCGGCGCAGCGGTCGCCCGGGAACTGGCCCGCCGCGGAGCCACCGTCGCGATCTCGGCTCGCCGCGACGAGCAGCTCCGCGAGGTGTCAGGAGGGCACATGCTCGTCGCGGCACTGGACGTCACCGACGCTGCTTCGGTCGCGGCCGCCGCCGTGCGAATACGCGACGAGCTCGGGCCCGTTGACCTAGCCGTGCTGTCCGCCGGCTACTGGAAACAGACCGACCCGGCCGCCTGGGACACCGAGGTCTTCGACCAGCACCTCCGGGTCAACCTCACCGGGATGAGCAACTCCATCGCCGCCGTGCTGCCCGACATGCTGCAGCGCCGGCACGGCGTCATCGCCGGCGTCGCGTCCGTGGCCGGATACCGCGGGCTGGCCGGCGCCGAAGCCTACGGCGCGACCAAGGCGGCGCAGATCAACCTGCTCGAGTCCCTCCGCCTCCACATCGCCCGGACGGGGGTGCACGTGACGACCATCTGCCCGGGCTTCGTCCGCACCGGCCTGACCGCCGGCAACCCCTTCCCCATGCCCTTCATCATCGACGCCGAGCAGGCCGCGCGATCAGTCTGCGACGGGCTGGAGCGTGACCGCACCGAGATCGTCTTCCCCGCCCCGATGGCGCTGCTGATGAAGGCCGCGCGCCTCGTCCCCGCCCGCGCCTGGACGGCCCTGTGGGCTCGCACCTCGCTGGCCTGACTTGCACCGCCCCGGCCACCGCACCCAGGAGACCGCAAAACCGATGGACACCATGAGACTGCAGAAAACCGTCATCGCCGACCGGCCGCTGAACGCGGTGTTCGGCTACCTCTCCGACTTCACCACCACCACCGACTGGGACCCGGGCACGGTGGTCACCGTGATCCAGCATGGCGATGGCGGGGTCGGCACGGCCTACCTGAACACTTCGGTGTTCCTGGGCAGGCGTACCCAGCTGATCTACATCGTGCGGGAGTTCCTCCCCGGTGAGCGCATCCGGCTCTGCGGCGAGAACAAGACGGTCACCGCCGTCGACACGATGACCTTCCGCAGCGTCGAGGGCGGCACCGAGGTGACCTACACCGCCGAGTTCGCGTTCAAAGGCCCGGCTCGTCTGTTCGCCCCGCTGCTCAGGCCAGCCTTCGAGCGGCTCGGCAAGCAAGCGCAGAACGGCATGCGCGCCGCGCTCAATCAGCTCTGACCTGACGTATCCCGTTCAGCCAGGTCATCGAGGCGTGCGGCTGCGGGCGGCGCCGGAACTCCCGTGGGTGGCGTGTTCAGGCAGGCTGCGCCCGTCCGGCCCGGCGGCAGGGTCAGGGTCGCCGGCACCGTTATGCACCGGATCGCGTGGGATCATTCGTGGTGGGCTGCTGGCCGCGCATCTGCCCGGCTGGCGGCGGCGGGAGGCGAGGTCTGATGACGGCCACGGTGCTGCTGGTGGAAGACGAGCACAAGCTCAGGGACCTGGTGCGCTCTTATCTGGAGCGGGCCGGTTTAACGGTGCTGTCGACTGGCTCGGGCGCGGAGGCGATCAGCATGTTCGGGTCGGCCGCGCCGGATCTGATCATCCTGGACCTCCGCCTCCCCGATGTGCCGGGCGAGACGGTGGCCCGTGAGGTACGGGCGGCCGGGACGACGCCGATCCTGATGCTGACGGCCAAGAGCGGCGAGGACGACCGGATCGCCGGGCTGGAGCTGGGTGCGGACGACTACGTGACCAAGCCGTTCAGCCCCAGGGAGCTGGTGCTGCGCGCGCAGGCGATCCTGCGCCGGGGCAGGCGGCCGGGATCGAGCCGGGGGTGAGCCGGTTTGGAGCGGGCACGCTGGTCATCGACGAGCCACGGCGGGTGGCGCTGGTCCGCGGTGCCGCCGTGCAGCTGACCCCGACCGAATGGGGCATCCTGGCTGCGCTGGCCACCGTCCCTGGCCGGGTGTATTCCCGGTTCGAGCTGATTAACCGGGTGCGGGGGTATGAGTTCGAGGGTTATGAGCGGACCATCGACTCGCATGTGAAGAACATCCGCCGCAAGATCGAGGAGGATCCCGCCCGCCCGGCGATCATCCAGACGATTCTCGGCGGGGGTTACCGGCTCGGCCTGGCCCGGGATGGCTAAGGCCGCCGGTACCGGATCGGTCGGGCTTCGGCTCGCCCTTGGCGTTCGTCGGCGTCGCGCTGGCCGCGGTCGCCCTGATGGCCGGGCTGACTGCGGCCGTTGTCGCCGCCGATGTCTCTCACCTGGTCACCAGACAACAGGATGCCCTGAGCGGCTCGGTTGCGCTGGCCGCCGGGGCAGCGTGGGATCGCTCTGCGGGCTGGGCGGGCGCCGATCTCTCACCCGCCCCCGAGCGGGCGGCCCGGCTTGGCGCCGACGTGCAAGTGCGCGATCGGACCGGCGGTGTAGTCAGCTCTTCGCCGGGCTTCTCGCGCACGAGTTGCGCACGCCGATGGCAGTGCTGCAAGCAGGGCACGAAGCTCTGGCGGACGGCGTAGCCGAACCGACCCCCGCGCAGCTGGCGTCGCTGCGCGAAGAGGTGCTGCGGCTGACGCGCAGGTGGATGATCTGCAGCGGCTCGCCGCGGCAGAGGCAGCCGCGCTTGAAGTTCACCCCGGCCGGTGGCACCGTCCTGATTGAGACTGGACCGCACGAACGGCAGGCCAGATTGCGGGTCAGCGACACCGGGGTAGGTATCCCGCCCGATGAGCTGCGGCATGTTTTCGATCGGTTCTTCCGCGGCCAGCACGCGGCCGGAATCGACGGCAACGGTATCGGACTGACCGTGGTCGCCGAGCGGTCGGTGCTCACGGCGGGCAACTGGACGTCGCCAGCACGCCCGGCCAGGGCACCCAGATCACCGTCACCATTCCCCGGGCCTGAACGTAGCCACGCGGACCGACCACGCGGCGCCTGTCGTAGCGCGGGCCGCCCGGAGGCCGGGCCGTCAAAGACGCGGGGTCGGCTGGCCACCGGGCGGCAGGGCCTCCTCGTTCCCCGCCGCCGGCATCAATGCGCCCGCTCGATCTCGGGCATCTCACGCTCTTGCGCCTGCAGCTGCTCCCGGCCCCGGGCGCAGAGCAGCTCCGACGGCATCCGGAAGAAGTGACCGGCGGCGCAGCGCAACACCACATGATCAACAGGGCCGCTCGTTCCCGCTAAGCAGAAAACGATCAGTGACCTCGGCAGGGAATCCGCATTCCGGGCAAGGTATTAGCGTCAGCAAGGCTTTCTCCTATGGCCGATGAAAATGCATGGGGACAAGGCGTGGCCTGGTCCGGGCCGTGCTCGCCACGGCACAGCTCCGGTGGTCGGTGCTGTCCATTTGCGGCCCCCCGCTCTCGAACCAGGCAAGGCGGCTATGGGCCCCGGCCCGCCTATAGGTCAAGAGGGCGGGATGGAAGTGACATGCCCGCCATATGAAGGACCGATGAATTCCCGGGCCGCCCATGGGCGTCGGCCCGCCCCGCCCGCCGCGCCCCGTTCTGCCTTCACGCGGTTATCACGGTGGCTTCACGCGCCGTGCGCTCCGCAGCGCTTCCCTGGCCGGAGCGAGCGGAATCCCCGAACACGGGTGAAGGAGGCCAGGCTTGACCGCCGCCGACTGGCTGGTGCTGGTTCCGTGGCTGATCTTCGGGGTCAGCGTCGCAGTGATCGGCTGGCGGCTGCTGAGCAGCCGGACGGCCTGCGGGCGACGCCGCGGCGGCCGATGAACCGGGGCGAGGCTGGGCCAGGGCCGGGCTCGGGCGGGCTCGGGCATCGCTGGCCGACCTGACCACTGACCGCGGTGTGCTGCCGTGAGCCGAGACGGCCGCCGTCATTGCCAATCTTTCGGGCTCGGTGTCATGATGATCGCTGTCAGGCAGCGGTGCGCGCCGCCCCGGCTGGCGTCAAGGACCGAAGGCATCGCGGTGTCCGGGCGGGGACGTCGTCGCGGTGTCCGGCGAGGAGGGTGCATGGCCGGCAAGTTCGTGCTGAAGAAGGGCGACAGCGGCAAGTATCACTTCAATCTTGTTGCCGGGAACGGGCAGGTGATCGCGACCAGCCAGACCTATGAGCGCAAGCGCTCCGCTCTGGCAGGCATCGAGTCAGTGCGGAAGAACGCTCCTGGTGCGCCGGTCGAGGACGAGACTGGCGAGTAGGCAATCGCGCAGGTCTGTGTACGGCTGGGCCGGCGATGCGCGTCATTCACGTCCGTGTTCTTCGGCGCGCTGGCCCATTTCAACCGACGCCAAGGACATCGTCGCGGTAACGGGGGCCATTACCGGCGTGGTTGGCACCATAGTCACGGCCTTCTTCGGCATTCACGCCACGGCGAGCGCCGGAGCTGACGCCACCCAGAAGGTGGCCGACGCGGGAGCCGCCGCCACCGCGAAGGTCGCGAGCGTGGGGCAACAGGCAGCAGACCACCTGGCCGAGGTGCAGAAGGATGCGCCGGACACGTCGATCGCCCTGGCCACCTACATCGACTCCGGTCGCACGGAAGAGGTTGTCAGCAACCTCGGCCTCAAGACCGGGCCGCCGGGCCCGTCGCAGGCGGAGGGTACGGCTGGGCCAGCGTGACCTCCTCATGCTCGATCAGACCTCACGGCTGGGAGTTGCCAAAGGTATTTCTGTGTCCAATGTGGGAACTGAGAAAGGCGGATTGACCACTTTATGGCTGCCTAGCGCAGGAATCGGTGCCGGGGGGTTCTGATGAATTCAGTCACAGACGAGTCGGGTGACCGGGTTGCACAGCGCGGACCGGCGGGCCGCCTCCGGCTCCGGCTGCGGCGCAGGCGATCGCGCCTCTACGGGCCGTTCGACCGCGTCTTCAGGTCGCGCCGCGCCCGCAAAAGGCGCAGAAGCGTCGACGAACGGCGGACCTGGTCGCACGGCCGCCCGCTGGTCAGGATCGTCAAGGTCGCTTCTATTGCTGGTGGGATCATTCTTCTCGCGGCGGTAATCAGGTCGCTGTATGTGGTGATCACGGGCAAGCCGTCGGGCTTCCTGGCGGTGAACGTGGACGCGGCCTGCCGGAACACGGGCTTCTCCTGCGACATTCTCGCCGGAACCCTCGGGCCTTTGTTCTCCCTGGCGTTCGCATCCGCGCTCTTCCTCCTCGTTCGTCTGTGGCTGGTCCACCGGCCGTACGTGCGCAGGGCCCGGGATGAGCCGCACCAGGTCGTAGAAACCGCGGGCAGCATCATCAGCGAGGTGGTCGGCCGGGACGAGCTATGCCACGTGATGATCGAGGACCTGCGCGACCGCGCTACCCGCCGTCCGCATGTGGTCATGGGCGGCGTGGGCACCGGCAAGACTGCGCTCCTGGTCCGCCTCACCCAGCTGCTGGCTGAGCGGGGTGCCGTCCCGGTTCCCGTGCGGCTGCGGGACGCCCAGGAGAGTCTGGATTTCCGCGAGCTCGCCCGCAAGCGATTCGTCACCGACGCGAATGCGGCCCTGCTCTCCGACGCCGAGGGGAGAAGGTCTGGCGGCAACTCTGCCGGAGCGACCGGGTCGTGGTCCTGGCCGATGGCCTGGAAGAGGCCCTTATTGATGGTGCCGTGGCGCGGGAACGCGACAACCTCATCCGGCTCGCCATCCGGCAGGCCAGCGACAGCAGGCTGCCGCTGATCATCGCCTCGCGGCCACACGACCCGCTCAGGGACACCGAGGCCACGATCGTGGAACTGGAGCCGCTCAGCGAGGAGGCGGCGCTGCAGTATCTCCAGCGCGGGAATTCGGGCGAGGACGAGCGTCGTCTTGACTGGGTCGTGGAGACCGCCGACGTCGCGGAGACGCCCCTGTACCTGCAGATCACTCGCCAGCTGCCACGGGCAGGCCTGATGGAGCATGTCACGCCCAGGCGGGACAACCGGCGGCTCGATACCCGCAGCGTCGACCGGGCAGAGCTTCGGCTGCGGCTGCTGGAAACCTGGATGCAGGCGCTCATCGACGGGCACTTTGCGGCCGGCGTGCCGCTGAGCCGCGAGGATCGCATGGCGACGATCGACCAGTTGTCGGTGCTGGCTTGTATCGGACTTCAGCGCGACCGGCTTCAGGTCAAGTTCGACGAGTTCGAGGCCCTGCGGGACGGCGAGCGCCAGCCTGTGATCATTACGGAGGTAGGCGACAGGCTGAAGAAGATCAAGCACGGCTTCGACATCCGGCTAGCCGCCACGTGGGGCACCCGGCTCGGGCTGGTGGAAGCGCGCGGGAATGCCGTGCGCTTCCCGCACAGCCTCATCCAGGCCTATCTCGGGTCCCGCCTCATCGACCTGGCCATGAAGGATCCGGGATACCAGACGGCCGCCCTGGAGAAGCCAGGCCGGGAACTGCTCATCGCCCTGGTGATGAACTCCTGGGCGAAGGCGCAGAAAGGGCACCCAGACACGGCCGGCCAGGTTCCCGGCGCACGACGCAAGCAGATACCGACCTACGGCTCCAGGATCTCCTGTGTACGAAGGCCCTGGACAGCGAGGACCACGTGAAGGCCCTCTACCTGTTCGCTGCCGCGCTCCAGGTTGACTGCGTCGACGAGACTCCCCTGCATAACGCCATAGCCACAGCCATAGCGCAACGCTGGCCCGCGCTGGCTGCGCAAGACAGGCGGAGCCTTGAGGAGGCGAAGCTCAACCTGGTGCGCCGATTCGGCGAGGCAGTGCGCATGATGGCCGATCAGCATCCAGGCCAGCCGGACGCTCCCGCGTATCGCGAGCTGTATGACATCACCATCGCCGAGCCGTCCTATCCGATTCGGGTGGAAGGTGCGCAGGAAATTGGCGCCGGCGGCGACAATGCATTCAACGTGCTGAAGCGTCCCTTGGTCCTCCGCAGGGCGCCCGTACACCCGCCGGGCCGACGGCACCTGACGAAAGCCAGCCCGATGCGCCCGTTTCCTCAGCCAGCCTGCACGTACGGGAAGGGGACCTGGAGGAACTTCAGTGGCGAGAGAACATTGTCCGGGCCTGGATCGCGCCGCTGCTCGTCGGGTCGGTAACCGACAACGACAATATGCGAGAGGCGAGAAGGAACCTCGAGCGATGGCTGTACTTCGTCAGCGAGCGCAACCATTCTCGAGCTGACGACATTGACCTGCGCCTGTCCCTGGAGGTCGCGCTCGCTCAGGGATTCAAGTACACGGCTAACCGCCGGGTCCCTCACCCCCATGCCAATCCGAGGACCCGGGCCTTCCTGATCGAGCAGGCCAGGGAGATGCTCAGGGAATCTCGCTTCTGGTTCTCGCGGCTGACTCTCCTGCACGCACTGTGTTTATGGTCGCTGTCCGACGGCACGGCGCAGCGGTCCGATGGGAGACGTCGCGGCGATCACGGCGCGCTCGGCGAGCACTGGGGCGCCCTCCCGGGCGGCCAGCCCGAGCATCCGTTCGTCGCCGAGGCGCGCAAGCTCGCCGCCTGGGCCATGGAAACCGGGCAGCCGGAACGCTTTATCTGGATCGACGAAAGCGGCGTGGTCGCCAAGATCGGCTCTCGTCCGACAAATCCTGGATCACAGCGGAAACATAACTTGTGGATTCCGCCGTCCACGGGGTGGACAGCGCTCCATCCGCGCGCTCAGAAACTTGTGGCCGACGTTCTCTTGCTGCTGAACCTCGCCGAGCGCGGACCGCTTCCGAGCGACCGGAACCGGCGGCTCCAGCGCACCAACAGGAACTTCCTCCCGCCGTGCCTCGCGGGGGAACATGCTCCACTGGACCCGACTCGCACCGTCGGGATGGCCGCCACATCAGACCCTGGATCCAACTGCAAGCGCGGCTGTCCGTTCGAGCTGTGCCCGTACCCTCCCAAGGGCGAGGAGAGCTACCGGATAGAGCTGAGCGAAGCGTTCTGCCGCAGGCAGCTTGCGCTCATGAGCAGCCGCTCAACGCGGCGCAAGACGGCACCGTGGCAGGAAGTCCTGCCCGGAGATCTCAAGCTGTTCTGGAAGCAGATGGGCCAGCGAGCGCTGCCGTCTGAGATGGGCGATCCCGGTGACGAGCGCGTCAGCGGGCGCATCCTGCTTAGGTAGTGTTCGACCGCAGCCCTAAGCGTGCCCGACGATCTGGCCAACATCGACGCTGACGAACGTGGCCGGCGCGTCGGGCATATCGCGGAGCTGGTGGAAGGTCGCCTCCGCGGCCCGGGCGTTGTCCTCGGTATCGAAGAGCCAGAAGGAATGCTGGATGATGTCACCATCGAGGCTCCGCGCCCAGTAGCCGTCCGCTGAGCCTGTCATGCCGCGCAGCATCGCGACGCCTCTGTTTCCGATCATCGCAAGCGCCTCGTCCGCCCGGTCCGGCTTGATCTTGACCCGTCCGATGACTGCGTGCATTGGCTTGTCCCTCCAAGCTGTGTCCTGGGTACGAGCGCCCGCGCGAGGATCATTCCCATCTCGTGGGACGCTCCGCGCTTTGGCCATGAGGCTGACGATGGCAGTCCGGCCGACGCTGGAGCATCGGCGAGTTCACCTATCTTCAGCTGATTGCTAAGGAGCGCTCCGCGCCGCCAGCGCAGCCGCTTCGGCGCGTCCACGCAGGCCGAGCTTGGACAGGATGTGCGCCACGTGGTGCTCGACCGTCTTACGGGAGAGGAACAGGCGTTCGGCGATCTCGGGGTTGGAGAGGCTCTCGCCGAGGAGGGCGAGCACCTCCTGTTCACGTTTCGTGAGCCGTCCGATGTTCTTCGGTCCGGTCCGCGCCGCCTTCAGGCCAAGTTCCCGCATGAGCGCGGCGGCGGCGTCCGCATCGCGCTCCGCGCCCAGTTCCTCGAAGATGGACAGCGCCGCACGCGCCTCGGCTCCGGCCACCTCCGGGTTGACCAGCCGCACCGCCCTGGCCAGCAGCAGCCGCGTCTGCGCGGTGCGGTAGGGAATCCCGGCCTGGGTGAACGCGGCAAGCGCCGTTTCGAGGTGCGCGCATGCGGCCGGGGCATCCGTCAGCGTGAGCGCGTGCCCGAGGAGGCGCTGGCCGTACGCGACGATGAGGTGGCAGTCATGGGCGGCGCCGAGCGCGACGAGCGCCTGCCCCCGGTCGATGGCCGCGTCGCTGTCGAGCAGGGCGATCTCCGCCTCACCGAGCAACTCGATCACCGCCGCGGCATCGAGGCGGTCCGGGCTTGTCGCGGCGAGCCGCCTGCGCAGGACGGCCGCCGCCACCGAGGGCTCGCCCTTTTGCAGGTGCACCGAGGCGACCGCCGCGGCCGCTTCTTCACGCCCCTCGACGCCGCGCAGCACCCGGGCCGCGTCCTCGAGCCGTCCCTGCGCCAGCCTGAGCTCGGCCAGCGTCCCTGACGCGAACGCGTGTGGCGCGGGGAAGACGCCCGTCGACATCGAGATCGCATCGGCCAGTAGTGCCTCGGCGGCGTCCCAGTCACCGGTCTCGAACAGGACCCGGCCGTAGTAGGTGCGGCACTCGGCATACAGGAACGGGCACCCGTACCGGTCGATGAAGCGCTCGAGCGACTGCACCCACTGCGTCGCGCGCTCCAGATCGAAGCAGCTGCCGCACACCACCATCGTCATGCAGCTCAGCTGGGCCACGGTCAGGGGATCGCCGCCTTCGCCGCCGAGCAGGCCGGCCATCGCCTCGTCTAGCAGTGACATGCCGTCCTCGGTCCGGCCCTGCTGTACCAGGGCCTGCCCGACGGCGTGCATCGCCATCAGCTCAAGGCCGGAATTGCCGCTCGCGCGCCCGATCTCGGCCGCCTGGCGCGCCAGCGCCTCGCTCTCGACCGGATCGTCAGCGAGGTAGGCGGTGGCTCCGAGGAGTTCTCCGCGCAGTTCCGGAACCTCGTTCTCGATGATCCGGGCAGCACGTGACAGCCAGCCCCGGGCCGCGGCCGTGTTGCCGAGGTACCCCTTGTTGTAGCCCACGAGGGAGAGGGCGGCGCCCGCCGCGAACATCGGGTCGCCGCGGCGCCGGAAGCCGGCATAGGCCTTCTCACAATGGGTGATCGTGCCCGCGATGTCACCCAGCCAGAACTGCGCGTTGGCCAGGCCGAGCATCGCCTCGGGCACCTCGGCCACCTCAAGAACAGCGCAGAACGCATCGCGTGCCCCGCCCCAGTCCCCGCCCGCCATGGCCTGGAACCCAGCGCCGACCTGACTTTCGACGACGCTCGGCTCCGCACCCCCACCGTCGTTCACCTCAGTATCGTCTCAGACCGCCAGCCGACCAGCACCCGCTGCGGCCCCGGGCCGATCAGGGTTGACCCTGATGCCTTCCGGGATGCAGTTCAGGGTGTGATCCGGGGCTGATCCCGATCGACGGGGGTCCTCGCCGGCCGCAGTCTTGAAACATGAACACCGACATGAACGGAGACTGATCACTATGCCCGCGATCATCGCCCTTGCCCTCATCGCCATCGTGGCCCTGACTATCCTCGGCCTCGCCGTGCACTTCCTGTTGTCCCCTTGGCTGCTGGTGGCCATCGGGATCCTGGCCTGGATCAAGTTCCGCCCGCGCCGGTCCCACCAGTAGCGTGGTGCCCGGCCACGATGCCCGCCGACCGGCCAGGTCCGCGGTGGCACGGCCAGGGCCCGGGTAGTGCCGAAGTGGTACGGGCGGCCGCGGCGGCGACGGCCACGAATTCGGCCCTGGTCAACGCCGACGGCACGGTCTGGGGTGAGCTGACGACGGCGGTGCAGCAGGCCGGCGACAGCTCGGTACGGGCAGGCGGCGCCTGGTTCCAGGTGAAGCCGAAGCTCGGCAGCGGCGGGATCGCCGGTGCGTCGATCGTCCGCCAGGGCTACATCGCCGCCGCTGGCAAGTACGAGATCTACCCGGCGGTGCAGCCGGACGCGGCCGGGAACGCGGCGGTCGTCTTCACCCTGACCAACAGCGCGCGGTTCCCGAGCGCCGCCTATGCCACCCTGAAAGCCGGCGGCAGCAACTTCGGGCCAGGCGGTCGTGGCGGCAGCGGGGGCCGGGCCCTACAAACGGGCCGCGACCAACGCACCGCGCTGGGGTGACTACTCGTTCGCGGTCCCGGACGGCACATCGGACGCCGCGTGGCTCGCCACCGAGTACATCCCGCCCAAGCCGAGCCAGACCACGACCGGGATCCGGGACTGGGGAACGCGCGTCATCGAGGTCCCGCTCAGCTGACGATCAGCGAGTCCACGGGACATGGGTCCCGGGGACTCGCTTACGGCAGCTTGGACGGTTCTTCGGAGCGACCGGTTCCGCGCCGCAGCGGCCAGGTCGTCCTCGCGGCGGGTGCACCGGCGGCCTCGCGTGCCGAGCAGGGTCGGAGGCCAGGAACCATGCTTGTGATGGGCGGTTAGGCCGTTCCCGCCACTGGGAACATCCTGGTCATGCTGTTTGCGGCGTGCTGTGGTGCACCTACCTGCCGCCACGGCCGTGGTGAGGGCGCCGCGATCCTCCCGCCTGCACGGGACCGCCGCGCGGATGCCGGCCGGCGGGCGTGACCGGGGCGCCGGGTCGCGGTACGCCCGGCCGGGCAATCATCCGGTAACGATCACCATTGACGCTGAGCATCCAGGACCGGTGGTCCCGGACGATTTCGCCGGGCTGAGTTTCGAACGGGGGCCGCTCAATCCAGGTAACGCTAGTGTGGAAGGTTACCTGTTCAGCCCGGCAAACAACTCGCTCGTCACCCTCTTTCGCAATCTGGGCCTGCGCAACCTGCGGATCGGCGGGGGCTCGGTGGATGAGTTCATTCCCGCTGGCACCGGCAGCGATGGCTTCACCGGAATCGACAGCCTGTTTGCCTTTGCTGACGTGGCCGAGCTGAAGGTAATTTACTCACTCCGCTTGCTTAGCCCCAGTGCCAAGCCAATCGGCGACCTGAAATCGATCGATGCCCGGATCGCCGGGTACATCTGGCGTCACTACCGGGAGAATGTGGCCAGCTTCGCCATCGGGAACGAGCCGGACTGGCATGCATTTCATACCTACGCCGGCCATCTGCTTGATCCGGCGATCTACGAGGAGATCCCGGGTGTGCCGGGCAGTGCTTACCCGTCCTACCTGACCCACTGGCAGGGCTTTGCCGACGCGGTCGGGGACGCGGCGCCTGGGGCTCCGGTGTCTGGGCCAGATACCGGGGCCTACAGCACGCTGACCTACACCCCCGACCCTGAAAGCGGCGTGTCGTGGACTGAACGGTTTGCCAGCGATGAAAGGGACTCTGGCCGTATAGCAGAAATCACCCAGCACCACTATGTGGGAGGAGGCCCGGAGAAGACAACCGCTGAGCAGGCGATCAGCAATATGCTGTCCCCCGAATGGGGGAATGGCACCGCGATCGGGACTCAGCCGGCGCGCACTACTTACACCCCCTATCCCTGGCTCTACCAGAACCATCTCGCTCCAGTGGTCGCTGCTGGCCTGCGCTACCGGCTCACTGAATCGAATGACTACCTCATCGGCGTCCCGGGAGCGAGCAATGCGTTTGCCTCGGCGCTGTGGGCGCTGGATTACCTGCACTGGTGGGCAGCTCACGGGGCCGCGGGCGTGAATTTCCACAACAAGCAGTGGCTCTACACCGACACGATCGTGCCCGATCCCGCCGAACCCGGCGGGGGCTATGCGGTCACCCCGAAGGGGTACGGCATCAAAACGTTCAGCCTTGGCTCGGCAGGTCAAGTCAAGCCCGTCGGGATCGGGAATGCGGACGGCATCAACCTGACCGCCTATTGCATCGGCGGTGCCGGCGTGCATTACGTCACGATCATCAACAAGACGCAGGGGGCGGGGGCTGCGGATGCGGCCATAACGATCGTCGCGCCCGGCCTGGGGACGCAAGGCGCGCAGATCATGACGCTGGCCAGCCGGGAGCCGGGGGACGCCACGGGGGCCAGTGCCACGCTCGGCGGGGCCGCCATCACCGGCGACACCCCTTGGGACGGGAAATGGAGCCCTCTATCCGCTGATCCGCATGCGGGAATCCACGTGACCGTCGGGGCCGCAACCGCCGCCATCGTCAGGATCCGTAACTGACGCGGATGATGCTCATGACAGGCGCCGCTCGCGGGAGTGTGGGGCTGCGTTCTGATGGTGACCGGCCAGATCCGGAGCGGCGCCATCACCGACCTCGCATGAGCCCGCACAACTGAATGATCCAGCGTGCCGCCAACACGCCCGGCCGACATCGAGGTACTCAGAATCGAACCTCGGAGCAGGGCTGCTGCCCTACCCCGAACTGGCGGTGACATCGTCGATCTGCAGATTGCTGCCGACAGGCAGGTTGGTCTCGTAAACATTAAGGTCGAGAGTGGACCCCGGGCTCACGACCAGGTAGGACAGCTGGACCTGCTGCCAGTCTCCGGTGCTGGTGACAGTGGAGGTTCCCGTGCCGACTAGCGTTGCTCCGACATACTCCCGGAACCGCAGCTTGACCTGCAGTCCCAGGGTTTCCGAACGGATCCAGGCCGTGGCGGAGTAGGTGCCGGCGACCGTCTTGGCGATCCAGTTCGGGCTGTCGTTGAGCGTGCAGGTCTGCGGCGTCGCGGAGTTGTTGGCCAGGTTGGCCGCCCAGCCTTCGTTATGCCCGCCGCTGACCCGGCTGAGATCGCAGCCCGCCAGCGCCGCCCAGCCGTTAAGGCTGGCCTCGAAGGTCGAGTTCCCCACTAGATTGCCCAGGGCGCCCACGGCTATCTGCTTGGTGGCGGTGGTGGTGAGCCCGGCGGTGTCGGTGACCGAGACCGCCAGGTTATAGGTGCCCGGGGTGCTGTACTGGTGGGATGCGGTAGCGCTGGCTTGCGGGCCGCTGGTGGTACCGTCACCGAAGTCGAACGCGTAGCTGGCGATCGGGGTGGCGTCGCTGTCGGTGGACGCGGATGCGTCACCGGTCACGGTCAGCGGGCTGGTGCCCGATGTCGGCGCGACCGTTAGCGCCGCGTTCGGACTGGCATCGGTGGTCCCGGCCGGTGCCTCGTAGGCTCCCCGGTCGTCGTAACTGCGCGGCCCGATGCCAGAGTTGGCCACTGCCGGGTCGTCATAGCGGGCTACTCCCGCGATGTCGGTGGCCTGCTCTCCGGGGACGGAGGAATCGGCCGAATCGATCGCCGGTGAGGTGGCGGTCAGGTGGAAGTTGCCGGTGTCCGGGCTGGCCCAGCGCGGGTCAGCCTGGATGCCGTGCGCTTCCTGCCTCGCGGCGGCGGCGAATGCGGCCTGTGAGGCGTAGTTCGTTGTGCCCCACACGTAGTAAGTCCCCGGGCCGTGCAGGTAGACGAGGTTGCTGTCCACCGTGGTGCCGGCCTGGGAAGCGGCGTCGACCCGGATGTCGCCAACTGTGCGAGGACTGTTCAGGCCGTTGTCCACGCTGATGTTGTTGACTACGGTGCTGCCGGTTGAGCCGCCTTCCAGGTTGATCCCTGCGGTCGTGTTGCGGTAGACGCTGTTGCCCACTATCCGCTGGCCCGTGGCCTGGTAGTCGTCAATGCCGTGATCACCGTTGCGGTAAGACACATTGTCGGCGACCAGGCTCGAGTCACTGCCGGTATAGAGCTGGATACCGGAGTCCTCGTTGTCATGGGTGACGTTGTCCAGCACCCAGTTTCCGCCGCTGCGCAGGTCGATGCCCGGTGCCGCGCGGGTGTAACCACGGGCGTTCGCGTACACGGTATTGCCGATAATGGTGTCGCCGGTGGATCCCTGCGCCAGGTAGATCCCCGAGTCGGTGTTGTGGTCCACGGTGTTGCCACTGATCGTCGACGCGGTCGTGCCGATGATCTTCATGCCCTTGGCGTATCCCGTGGGGCTCGGCTGGCCAGACGCGGTGACCCGCAATCCGCGCAGCGTGATGTTCAGGCCGCCCGTGACATACACACCATCCCCCGTGCTGCCGCTGACGGTCAGCCCGGACACCGCGACGTAGCTGCGGTTCGCGAGATAGATGCCGTTGACCTGGCCACCGCCGACGATGGGGCTCGTGCCGGGCTGGTTGGTGATTGTGATCGCCTTGGCCGCGGTACCGGATGTCGTCACCTTGACCTGCTCGGAGTAGGTGCCGTTACCGATATAGAGGGTCTGGCCGGGCTGCAGCCCTGATGTGCCCTTGGCAATCGTGCAGTACGGGGTGGACAGGTTACCGGGGCCGTTGTCGCTACAGCTGGGGTTGGTCTTATCGACGTAGTAGCTGGTCACCGGCGGTGCAGCGGCATCAGCCGGCATGATCCGCGCTGACCAGCCTACCGCCACCGCGAACACGCCAGCGAGAGCAACGTACGCCGACCGCGCAACCATGGGCCGCCCTTCGCGATGACCACAAGTGATCAATCAGCTTGGCAGGCTGGCCGCGGCCGCGCATCGGGCAAATTACGTAGTGAAGGTACTACGCCGGTCCTGAGACTCGCTTCGCTCGCTCAGGATCGGTGGCCCCTTCGGGGCAGTCCCGCTGACCGGCGGCGATGAGGGTGGCACGCTCGGCGCCTGGCCGATGACCTGAGCGTGCGGTATGGCAGCCTGCTGGATGGCTCGTATGACTGCGTGGACCGGATCGTGCTGAACGCGTTCTTTGCGTTCGGGTGCTCGCCGGGTGGGTTCCGGACCTGGTGGCGGGCTCTGCACGAGGGGTCGGATGAGCACCCCGGCGACACCCGCCTGATGCGGATGGCGGGCCGGTTCGCCCGCCGGGTCAGGGCATGGGCGGAGGCGAACGATGTCCCGGTCATCTACTGCAAGACCGGCGAGCGCAAACACCTGATCGCCGGGCAGCACCTGGCTGCCCGCCAGCCCGGTACCGGGGTGTTCCTGGTGCTGGCGGCCAAGGCGATGGCCCCGGTGTGGAAGGTCAGGCGCTCAGCGGGTGGAGTCATCACCAACCTCGAGCGCAAGACCGAGCTGGTCAATCACTTCAGCTTCCACATCATCGACCCGGAGTGGGGTCCTGTGACGATCAAGACCTGCCCGCACCCGCCGTTCAGCGCCCAGATCATGCTGAACGGGCACGAATACGTTGCCTGCGTCGCGGCCGGGCTGGGCATCGGCTTCGCGAAGGAGGGAAACTGTTTCACGTCGGTCACCGACACGCAGGCCCTGGCCGGGGTCGCAGATACCTTGTCCGAGGCCAGGACTATAGGGCGCCTGGCCAGGGTCTGCCAGCGGTGGATCTACAGCTCCTGCCTGTGCTGCGCGCTGGACTCCAGCGAGCAGCAGGCCAGCGGGTTCTGCTGCACGTTCTCGGTCTACCAGGCCGAATACTCCCGCAACCTGCTGTTCCGCTCCGGCGCGACGATGGACCGGGTCTTCAGCGCCATCATCGACCGCACCCGGGCCCGCATCGACGTGCCGGTGCTGAAGACCTTGTTCGGCTTCAAAAGCCGCCCGGACCGGGACCGCAAGGGCGGCCCGCCCCGGCTCGCGGCCGTGATCGAGACACCCGTGTATGACCTGACCGTGCTCAAGCTGCACTTCGGCAAGCTCACGCTCAAGGCCTACACCAAGGGCGAGCACGTGCTGCGCTTCGAGGCCATCACCCACAACACCAGCGAGCTACGCACCGGGCGGATGCTGGACCGCTTCTGCCAGATCGTCACCGCCCTGGCCGACATGCTGGACCGGTTCCTGACCGTCTGCGACTGCGTGCACGCCTCCTTTGCCGACGACCACACCCTCGACCAGCTGCCGCAGCCCGCCTATCTCGGCGCGACCCGCCTCGGCGGGATCGACATCAGCCGGCCGCGGGCACGCGCCGCGCTATCAGCGGCGCTCTCCCTCGCCGCCTGCCCGGCCGGGTTCACCGCCGCCGACTTCACCGCCAAGATCCAGGCCATCACCGGCGACACCGGCTACACCGCCCGCCAGGGCGCCTACGACATCAGGAAACTGCGCGCCAAGAACCTGATCACCCGCAACCACAGGTCGCGGCGCTACCTCACCCCGCCCGACGCCGCCCGCACCATCGCGGGCGTCCTCATCCTCCGCGACCAGGTCCTCATTCCCAGCCTCGCCGCTATCGGGGCCCCGGAGATCACCCCGCCGCCCGCCAGCCCCAGCCCCAGCAAGACCAGCACTACGAGAAGCTCCGCAGCCAGACGCGAGCGCTGCTGCACGACTGCGGCCTTGCCGCCGCATAACCACAACAATTTGTCGATCATGATTCTGTAAGCGGCTAGATTCGGCCGGTTCCTCGTGACGAGGCAGGGCAGGTGCGCACCGGCCAACCAGGGATGTGCGATCTGTCGGCGTCAGCGGCCGTGCGCCGCCGCGTGGCCGCCACCGGGCGCCGCCTCATCAGCCCGGACGAGTGTGGTGCCGACGCGGGTCCCTTGCCAATCGCCGGCGCCGGCGGTGTTGGCGGTGTTGGCGGTGGCCGGATCGCCGGGGTCCTGAGCGTGTCGGCTTGCCTGTGCGCCTACCTGTGGATGACTTGTGCAAAGGCGCGGCGAATCTGTGCGCAACGTGATGTTAGCGGTGGAGATTCCCGGCTGGCTGCGCATTTGAAAGGGCCGTTACCTGCGAGAACACTATCCGCACCCTGTGCATTAGCAGAGAACTGAAAATGTCCACAGGCCACGCGGAAATGGTCCATATATAAGCCAAACGGTTATCGTTTGTTTATAGAGCTGTGATTCGGCAGTAGGACCGTGAGGGATTCGAGAGCCAGACGGCGAACCTGGGCGCTTTGCAGGGGCGGAAGCGTCATGGTGGCGTACCCGCACTGGGCGGAACCAGGTTCGCGCCGGCTGGCACCGGAGGGGAGCTGGTCATGGCTGATCACGAGCGTTTGGCCCTCACCCCGGCAGGGCCAGCCGTCGTCACGTCCTGCTGGATGTGTGGTGTTCGCTTGCCCGCTAGCCACATGGTGGCTGACGGGACCAGGGCCTGCGCCGACGTCCGTTGGTATTGCCGGGACACGCGGGGATGCACCGAACGCTGGACAACGCGCTCGGCAAGGCCGGCTGACAGTGGTCACGAAAGTGCGCGAACGACGGAGCGGACCAAGCAGCTCGCCGCTTGGTCCGGAACCTAGCGGGCGCTCCGGCTGCGTGTCCCACCCGGAAGCCGCCCGGCTCGCAGGGCCCGTTCGTCCAGCCCGAACACGCTGACCCCGGTGATCAGGCCGTGCACGATCACCGTGTGGCCCCGCGCAGACCTTGATGTCAGCGCACCCGCGGCGGTGCATAGGGCTATGCGTAGTGACGCCTTCAACATAAAGTTCAATCGTGACGGGGCCTTCAGGCGGCCGTGGCCTGGCGGTCTTGTCTGGCGCATTGGGCTGTCGTCAGCGGTCACGATGGGGGCGGTGACTTATCAGCAAGTTTTCCCCGGGCGTTCTCGCCCCGCCGCACGAGGTGCTTACACCTGAAGAGTGGCGCTCCAGGGGCCGAGAGCAGCGCAGGCTGGTGCCCCGGTCAGCACACGCACAGTGGGCACCGCCACAGGACCGGCCCGATCCGGTCGCCACCCTCGAGGAACAGGCCAGAGCCCGGGTGCCGGATCTGATCCCGATCCGCTACGGACGCATGGCCGCCTCGCCGTTTGCCTATTTCCGCGGGGCGGCGGCGTCGATGGCGTGGGATCTGGCGCACACACCGACCACTAATATCCGGGTGCAGGCCTGCGGTGACGCGCACCTGCTGAATTTCGGCATGTTCGCGGCGCCGGACCGGCGGCTGGTCTTCGACGTCAACGACTTCGATGAGACGCTCCCGGCTCCGTTCGAGTGGGACGTCAAGCGCCTGGCGGCCAGCTTCGCAGTCGCCGCGCGGGACAACGGCTTCTCCGGCCGCGATGCCCGTACCGCGGCACGTCTTGCTGCGCACAGCTACCGCACCGAGATGGCTAACTATGCTGCGATGCGGTTCCTCAAGGTCTGGTATTCCAGGATCGATGTCGACGAGGTGACCAGGCTTTTCGACGCGCTCCAGCCGAAGTCGGCGGTGCGGCGCCGGCATCAGGACATAGCCAGGGCGCAGCGCCGCACGAGCCTAAAGGCGTTCCTGAAGATGTGCGACCAGGTCGAGGGGCAGTACCGGATCCGGCAGGCCCATCCGGTGATCGTCCGTTTCCCGATCGAGCTCCACCCCGGCGTCCTGCAGGAATTGCAGCATGCCGTCGCGCTCTACCAGGACACGCTGGCCGAGGACCGGCGCGAGGTGCTGCGGCGCTACTACTTCGGTGATTTCGCGCGCAAGGTCGTCGGCGTCGGGTCGGTTGGCACCGAGGCCTTCGTCATGCTGCTGCTCGGTGACCGCGAGGATGAGCCGCTATTCCTCCAGATGAAGGAGGCGCAGGAATCGGTGCTGGCCCCATTCGCCGGCCAGAGCGAATACAAGCACCAGGGCGAGCGGGTGGTGCGGGGCCAGCGGCTGACGCAGGCCGCCACCGACCCGTTCCTGGGCTGGTCGAGCGGGGCCGGGACCAACGGTACGGCCATCAAGGACTACTACGTCCGCCAGCTGCGCGACATGAAGGGCAGCATGAGCGTGCCGTTGATGGACCCGCTCCAGTTCAACTACTACGGCAGGCTCTGCGGCTGGGCGCTGGCCCGCGCGCACGCCCGGACCGCGCGGGCCACCGTGATCTCCGGCTACCTGGGCAGCAGCGAGGACTTCGACCACGCCATCGCCGATTTCGCGGTCGCCTTCGCCGACCAGAACGAAAAGGACTACCGGCGGCTGCTCGAAGCCATCTCGGCCGGACGGGTGCTGGCGACGGTAGAGCGGTGACCCGGGCTGGCGGCCGTCCCGGTAGGACGACGGCGCCGATTCCGCGGAGCTCCGGCGCGCCAGCGTCATTACGCGGCTGCCGGACGCCGGGACCAGGCCGCGTAGGCCATGGCGCTCGCGGCGACGGCGGCCAGCGCCAGCAGGCCCCATGCATACGAGCCGCTCGCCCCGTAGATGCTTCCCATCAGCAGCGGCGGGACGAAGCCGCCGAGCCCGCCGGCGGCGCCGACCACCCCGGTGACCGCGCCGACTTTCTCGGCAGGCGAGCGCTGCGCCACGAGCGCGAAGACCGCCCCGGCCGCGGTGCCGAGCGCAGCGGCCATGGCCAGGAAGGCAATCGTCCCGGCGGGTGCGAGCGCCGGGGTCAGCGACTGGCCCAGCGCGGCTGCCGCGACGACCGCGAAGGCGCCGGTCAGCACAGCGGCCGGCGCGAACCGGTCGGACAGCCAGCCACCCACCGGCCGCATGATCACCGCGAGCAACACGAACCCGGCCATCTTGGTGGCCGCGTTGTCCGGGCTGAGCAGGTAGGCGTTCTTCAGGTAGACCGGCAGGTACACGCTGAACGCGACGAATCCGCCGAAGCCCACCGCGTACAAGGCCGATGCCTGCCAGGTGATCGGCAGCCGGAGCGTGCCGGCGACTCTGGCCAGAGCCGGCTCGGCAGAGATCTTCCGGCCCGGCGCGTCCCGCAGCACGAAAGCGGCCGCCACGCCGTAGCCGGCGAGCGCCGCGGCGGCGATCAGGAACGGCGCGTGGATGCCGAGGTGCGCGGTCAGCTTCACCGTGGTGAGCGCGCTGATCGCGGTGCCGCCCATGCCCATGCCGAAGATCCCGATCGCCATCCCGCGGCGTTCGGGCCGGAACCACGCGTTCACGAAGGGCACACCGACGGCGAAGGCGGTACCAGCCAGGCCGAGGAAGAAGCCGCCGATCAGCAGGGCCGTCAGCGAGCGATAGCCGACCAGCCCGAGAAACAGCACAGGAAGGATGGTCGCGAACGAGACGACGGGGAACATCAGCCGCCCGCCATACCTGTCGGTCAGCGCGCCAACCGGAATCCGGCCCACCGACCCCACGACGACGGCACGGCAACCAGCAGCGCCTGCTGGAAGCTCGACAGGTGCAGCACCAGCTTGAAATGCGCGCCAAGCGGCGCAAGCAGCGCCCAGGCCCAGAAGTTGAGCGCGAAGCCCAGTGTCGCCATCCCGAGCATGGCGTACTGGCGCCGGACGGCAGGCCGGCCGACGGCTTCGCGCCGCCCGGTTACTGTCGTCACGTGATTCATCTCCCCGCTCGTAGTGGTAGACGCTTACCGTTGCCCAGCCTCGGTCACCGTTTTAGCGCTGGTACAGGGGACTAATGGCCTGGTCGGCCCGGCATTCGGCCCTAGATCTCCGGGCGGCGCTAGGGCTTGCGGGCGACACCCCCGTAGACGGACACGGCGGTGTCATCTGGCTGGACTGCCTGGCCGATGTCGGCTCGGTCTGGGCGCCAGCGGGGCAGGGACACCACGCCGGGGTCGACAAGGTCCAGGCCGACGAAGAACTGCTCGATCGCTGGCCGGGAGCGGACTTGCATGACCACCCCGCTACGCCGGAATACCGCGGCCACCCCTTCCCATGCGGCCGGGTCGAAGTCGCCGGTCAGGTGGGACAGTGCCAGGTAGCTGCCGGGCGGCAGCCCGTCCAGCAACTGGCTGGCCAGGGCGTAAGGGTGATCATCATCGGGGATGAAATGCATGACCGCGATCAGCAGCAACGCGACCGGCTGGCTGAGGTCCAGCGTCTTGTGCAGGTCAGGGGAATTGAGGATCTTGCCGGGGTCGCGCACATCGGCGTCGATATAGGCGGTTTTGCCCGCCGGGCCGGCGGTGAGCAGTGCCCGGGCGTGGGAGAGCACGATGGGGTCGTTGTCGACGTACACGACCCGTGCCCGCGGCTCGGCGCCCTGCGCTATCTCGTGCACGTTGGGCGAGGTCGGGATGCCGGTGCCGATATCAAGGAACTGGCTGATGCCCGCCTCGCGGGCGAGGTAACGCACTGCGCGGCGCAGGAACGCGCGATTCTCCCTGGGCGGGATCCGTGAGTTCGGGTTGGCCTTCAGGCCCGCCTCGGCGGCGGCCCGGTCGGCCGCGAAGTTATCCTTCCCGCCGAGCAGGTAGTCGTAGACCCGCGCCGGGTGCGGCCGGTCGGTATGCAGGTCTATCCCCTGCTGGCCCAGGCCGGCCGGGTCCTCGCTCATCCAGCCTCTCCTCAGCTAGGCCGGCCGCCTGCCCATGGCCACGCCACGGTGCCCGCCGGATCCCCTGGCCGCATATTATGCCCGGGCCGACCCCGGGCCGCGCTAAGACCGAATCTGCCAGAGTGGTCACGAATGCGGTTGCCACACGCTGCCCGAGCCTGGCGCGCGCAGGTGCTTGCCCACCTTGCCGGTGTCGCTCTGCTCGCGGCCGGTCGCTGATGGGCTGCGGTACAGGTTCGGCTAGGGGCGGAGGTCCGGCGTCCGATGAGCATTGCGGTCCTGGCCAGCGCTGATCCGGGACTGGTGCTCGGCCAGGTCGGTGACCTGCTGGCTAGTGACCCGGTCGGGCACAACGTAGTCGGCACCAAGCTGGCCGACGCGATCCGCTATGGCGAGTCCGGCCGGTACTGGATCGGGCTGCTTGACGGGGTCCCGGCCGGAGTTGCCGTGCAACTGCCGGCGGATGCGCCGCTGGCCCTGGCGCCGATGCCCGCGGAACTTGTCGCGTTCATCGCCGGTGCCGTCGATGCTGACGGCGTCGCGCTGCCTGGCGTGTCCGGCCCGGCCGGGACTGCTTCCCGTTTCGCGGGGGTGTGGGCCGGGCGCCGCAAGGTCGCTGCGATGCCGACGTCGGCGGAGCGGCTCTACGAGGTCCGAGACCTGCGGTTCCCGGCTGGCGTGGACGGTGCGCCGCACCGTGCGGCGCAGGCCGACCGGGAGTTGCTGCTCTCGTGGCTGCCGGGGTTCAAGGCCGGCCCCGGCTGGGCCGGTTCCGATCCGGCGGCGGTCTTCGTCACGCGCCGGCTCGCGGCCGGAGATGTCTGGATCTGGGATGACAACGGTCCGGTGTCCATGGCGGCGCGGACCGAGGCCGTGGCCGGGGTGTCGCGGATCCAGGCCGTGAACACACCGCCGGAACTGCGGGCGCGCGGCTATGCGAGTGCGGGCGTCGCCGCGCTGTCGGCCAGTGTGCTCGCGCAGGGCTTGCGGTGCGTGCTCATCGCCAGCCTGGACAACGTGGCCGCCAACTCGGTCTACCAACGGCTCGGATACCAGGGCGTCAGCGAGGTGCTCCGCTACCGGCTCGGTTAGCGATGGCGGCAGCCGATGGCGAAGGCCCTCGCTTGCATCGCGATTGATCACTATCGGTATAAACGTTTACTCTTCTCGTATGGGCACCGGCACGTCGCCCATCACTCGCCAATCGGCCACACGCTCTACAGCCAGGTGGCCGAGCAACTGGAAGCGCTGGTGCTGGCCGGGCCGCTTGGCGAGGAGACAGTCCTGCCGCCCGAATGGGCGCTCGCCGAGCAACTCGCCGTCAGCCGCGGCACCCTGCGCCGCGCCTTGGCCGAGCTGGAGGAACGCGGGCTACTGCGACGGGAGCCCGGTCGCGGGACATTCGTGAACCCGGCTGCGCGGCTGCGGCAGGTGGTCTGGCGCCGGCTGGCCGAGGTAGCCCGGCCGGACTCCAGGTTCGGCCTCGACTTCACCAGCTTCATCCCGGACTTCGACGGCAGCGACCTGTGCACAGAGTCGGTCGCTGCATTGCCCGAGTACCAGTCGGCTGTGACCGTCGCAGTGATGCCGGACAACAACCTGGAAAGCCTCCGCAGCCGCGTGCTGGCTGACGGCAAGCGCCTGCTGACCTGTACCTATGCGCTGGCCCGTGGCTTCGTGCTGCTCGACGGGCGCGAGCTGGCGGCCGCCGACCGTGCGCTGGCTGCCACCCTGGACGGGATGGAGCGGTTCGCCGCCCCGCTGGCCTACGCCCAGCTGTGCGCCCTCGGCCAGCTGGACCTGGTGGTCACCGGCGCGGCTGCCGTTACTCGCGAGGGCGTCCACTTCGGCAAGGGCCATGGATACTTCGACATCGAGTGGAGCCTGCTGCGGGAGGTCGGGTTGGTAGCGCAGCGCACCCCGGTGGTTGCCTCGGTGCACGCCTGCCAGGTAGTCGAGGAATCCGTTCCGCATGCGATATCTGACGCCACCGTTGACGTGATAGTCACGCCGACCCAGGTCACCAGGTGCCGCCCGCTGCCCAAGCCAGCCGGGCTGTTCTGGGAGCGCTTGCCCCGCGACTTCGCCGAGAGCCGCCCCTACTTTGCCGAGCTGAGAAGCAGCCGTGGCCACCGCCACGGAACCGCATAACCGGACAGCCCGAGCGGCGGCGTGTGCCGCGGCCGCCGGCGGGACGATGGGACACCGACCATGACCACAGGCCAAGGCCCGCGAGCCGCCGCCGACCAGGCGCGGGCCCGCACCAGGCAAGCAGTCTGGGACAGGATGGCCGCCGTGGCCCGCCCGGACTCGCGCTTCGGCTACGACCTGACCAGCTTCATTCCCGACTTTGCCGGCAGCGAGCTGTTCTTCGGCAAGCTCAGCGAGCTGCCGTGTTACCAGGGCGGTGGTCCGGTGTTCGTCACCCCGGACAACTGCCTGCAGGAGGTGAAGACCGGCCTGATTGCCAGCGGCCGGCCGCTGCTGCAGACCGTCGCGGTGGCGATCGGCTTCCACTACATCGCGCCGGGCAGCATCTCCCCCGCCGACGCCCGGTTCGCCGGCACCCTGGACGGAGCCCTCCTGCTGGCCCAGAAGGTGGACCTCGACTTCATCAGGCGGCTCGGCCGGCTTGACTTTGTCGTCACCGGCGCCTGCGCGGTCGACCCGCGCACGGGGGTGCGCTTCGGGAAGGGGCACGGGTTCTTCGACACTGAATGGGCCGTCATGTCCGAGCTTGGCGTGGTGGACGCGGCGACGCCCGTCGTCATCTTCGTTCATGACTTCCAGCTCGTCGATACCGAGCTGATGCCGTCTGCGTATGACACCGCCGGCGACTGGATCATCACGCCGACCCAGACCATCGCCGTCCCTGGCCGGCACAAGAACCCGACCGGAGTTCGGTGGGACATCGTGGATGCGCAGCGGCTGGCTGAGATTGAGCCACTCCGCCAGCTCAGGCAGGCGGCAGCTCAGGACGGCACGGCACCCGAGGCGAGGAAGCAGGGATGAGAACCGCAGCGCAGCCGCCGGGCGACGGCGAGGGCACCGCGGATGTGCAGCAGCTGCTGCGCGAGCAGGTGTGGGCCTCGTTCCGGGCCGTGGCCCGCCCGGATTCCCGGTTTCACTGGGACTTCTCCTCGTTCATCGCGGACTTCGATGGCAGCGAGCAGTGCGTCGGCAGGCTGCGCTCGCTGGCCGCCTGGACCCGCTCCCCGCTGCTGTTCATCACGCCCGACAACAGCACCGAGCTGATCCGGCGGGCGGCCATGGCGGACGGCAAGGCGTTCCTGATGACCACGTACGGAATCAGGCGCGGGTTCCTCGCCCTGGATCCCCGCGACGTCCCTGAGGCCGAGCGGTCCTACGCCGCGACCTTGGACGGCATGGACCGGTACGGTCGGCCGATCGATCTCAGCGAGATCGGCCGGGGCGAGCAGATCGGGCTGCTGATCACCGGCGGCTCGGCGGTCAACCGCAGCGGCCACCGGATGGGCAAGGGCCACGGGTACTTCGACCTGGAGTGGGCCCTGCTCTCGGAGATCGGCGCGGCCCGGCGAGTCCAGCGAGATCATCGACATCGTGCACGATTGCCAGCTGGTTGATATCGCGGTCGCGGCGGCGGCCCACGACGTTCCCGTCGACTGGATCGTCACGCCGACCCGGACGATCCGGGCCGACGCCCCGGCCCGGCCACCCGGCCGGGTCCACTGGGACCTCCTGCGCGGCACCGAGCTGGCGAGCGTCCCGCCCGTCATGGAGCTTGCGGCCCTGCAGGGCAGGGACCTTGGCCCCATCGCAGCACAGTAATCCGCTCCGGCGAGAAGGGTAGGGAGAGGGATGAGTCCCTCCGCACGCGATTACTCCTCAGCCGCCCCACCAGCGGTCATAGACGACTCTGACCAGCTATTCACGATAGAACAGCGCGGGATCGACCTGGTCGGCCCGCAGGAGCGGCACGGCAAGCCACGCGACCTGTTCTGGATGTGGCTGGGCTCCAACCTGAACATCTTCTACCCGGTCAACGGCGCCCTGGTCATCTATTTCGGCCTGTCCTTCGCCCAGGCTGCGGTGGCCATCATCATCGGCAATCTCATCCTCTTCGCGGTCGGGCTGACCAGCCTGCAGGGCCCGCGGACCGGCACATCGACCTTCGCTATCAGCCGGGCCCCCTACGGCCAGAACGGCGGCCGCGGCCTGTCGCTGCTCAACTGGGTCACCTGCGTCGGCTTCGAGGCTTCCGGGCTGGCGCTGATCGTGCTGGCCGCGCTGGCCCTGCTGGGCAGTGCCGGGGTCGCCCCGTCCACCTGGCTGAAGGTGGTGCTACTGGTCGGGGCGATGTGCGTGCAGGTATTCCTGCCGCTGTTCGGTCACCAGACGATCATCACCGTCCAGTGGTACCTGGCCTTCCTGCTGGTCCCGCTGTTCGCGATCATGGCCATCACCGTCGCTGGCCGGATCCATCTCTCATCGCTGAGCCACGGCAGCGGCTGGCCCACCTTCACCATCGCCATCGCGCTGGTGATCTCGGCCGGCGGGCTGTCCTGGGCCAATACCGGCAGTGACTACTCCCGCTATCTGCCCGCCGATTCCCGGCCGCGCAGCATCTTCTGGTGGGTCTCCATCGGCGGAATGCTCCCCGCAGTGCTGCTGGAAATTCTCGGTGCCGCGATCGCGTCGGCCGTCAAGAGCGCGTCGGACCCAATCTCCGGCCTGCCGCAAGCCCTCCCCGCCTGGGTTGTCACGCCCTATCTCATCGTGGCGATCGTGACCCTGCTCGCGGTCAACACCATCGACCTGTACTCCTCCGGCCTGACCTTGCAGGCCATGGGGCTGAAGATCAAGCGCTGGCAGTGCGTCATCGTGGACATGGTCATCGCCACGATCGTCGCCGGCATCACGATCTTCAGCTCGGACTTCAATCGCAACTGGCGGGGTAACGGGATCCATTGGCCGGGGGTGATCGCCCAGATCGCCGGGATGGTGGCCGCCTGCCTGTGGATTGATTCGACCGCCTTCGTCGGCCCGCTATCGAGCCGCAGCGTCCGATCGGACTTCAGCTTCTTCATGGGCCTGGTCGTGGGCGGCGGCCTCTATTACCTGCTGGCCCGGCGCTCGGTGGCCGCGGAAGCGGACCTGGCCGACCTCGTGAGCTCCTAGCGCCAGGGCCGCCTCCACCGAGCTACCAGTAGAGGGATCCGCATGCTGCCGAAAGCAGAGCTGCACGTTCACATCGAAGGAACGCTGGAACCGGAGCTGCTGATCCAGCTGGCCCGGCGCAACGCGGTACCGCTGCCTAGCACCGACCCGGCGCAGCTGCGGGCCCGGCATCAATTCAGCAGCCTGCAGTCGTTCCTTGATCTGTACTACCGCAACGTCGCGGCGCTGCGTACCGAGGCCGACTTCCAGGAGCTAGCCGCTGCCTACCTGGCCCGCGCGGCCGCCGCGGGCGTGCGGCGGGCCGAGATCTTCTTCGATCCGCAGCAGCACACCTCCCGTGGCGTCCCGCTGGCGGCAGTATTCGCCGGACTGTCCTCCGCCCTGGCCGAGGCACGGGGCGCGCACCAGATATCTGCGGACCTGATCATGTGCTTCCTGCGGGACCGCGGGGCCGACGCCGCGATGGAGATCCTGCGCGCCGCGCTGCCCTACAGGCACCTGTTCATCGGCGTCGGCCTCGACTCGACCGAGGTCGGCTTTCCGCCCGAACTCTTCCGCGATGTCTTCAGTGCCGCAGCAGCCGAAGGGCTGCACCGGGTCGCCCACGCCGGCGAGGAGGCCGGCCCTGAATACGTGTGGCAAGCCCTGGACGTGCTGGGCGCGGAGCGCATCGACCACGGCATCCGGGCGATGGAGGATGCCAGCCTGATCCGCAGGCTGGTAGCCGACCAGGTGCCGCTGACCGTCTGCCCGATCTCGAACGTCGCGCTGCGGGTGGTCGGCTCGCTGGCCGAGCACATGCTGCCCACCATGCTGGACGAGGGGATCAAGGCCACCATCAACAGCGATGACCCGGCTTACTTCGGCGGCTACATTGACGCCAACTATGCGGCGGCGCGTAGTGAGATGGGCCTATCCGGTGACCAGCTCGTCATGCTGGCCCGCAACTCGTTCGACGCGTGCTTCTGCACCGCGCAGCAGCGCACCCGGTGGCAGGCAGAGCTCGCGGCAGCGGCGGTTGACTCCTGAGCCGGGCGACCGCGGCGAACCGCTCGTCCACCTGGCCATCCACCTCGATGGCGCCGGAGGCCTGGGTCATCAGGGCAGCGGTATCATGACGGCGGTCGTGCTTGCGCCCCTCTCCAGGTAACTGGCGAGCACGATCCGGATGGCCAGGGCGCCGCACCGAAGGAACGCCATGGCACAAACCGTCCTAGCGGCTGCCGCGTCGTCGTGGGCAGTGCTGATGGGCATCGCGCCCGTCCTGCAGATCCGCCATATGCTGCGCGAGCGGTCCTCGCGCGAGGTGTCGGTGGGCTATTTCACGATCCTGCTCATCGGATTCCTGCTCTGGATCGCCTACGGAGCGGCGGCCGGGATCCTGGCCCTGGTGATCCCCAATACCATCGCCCTGCTCGTCGGAGCGACTGCCGTAGTTGTTGCGCTCAGGCTCCGCCGGCCTGCCGGAAAATCATCGCCACCGGCTGAGGCGCATGGCGGGTGTCAGCGGCGGAGGATGTCGCGAAGGTGCTGCACGGGCCATCGCCGGTCGAACAGTGTCGGGTCGCCGGTGTCCTCGGCGCGAAGGCGCTCGATCAAGGTCACATAGTCATCGAGGTCGAGCGTCCTGATCAGGGTGAGCAGGTCGGCCGCCTCGCCGGCGACGGGGGCGATCGGTGCGACGAGCCGGTCGTAGAGTTCCACGATCTGGTGAACCATGGTTAGGTGTCGCGGCCCGGGCTCGACGGAGGGGAAGTTCGTTGCAGCGAAGTCCTCGGTGAAGACGATCGGCTCGACGGCCAGCGCCTGTGGTCCGTAGTGCTGGGCGAGATGGATGAGCAACTCGACGTCGAAGGTCTCGTTGAAGGACGTCATCTGCCGGATGGCCGGGCCGAGCGCGGTCGCGTCGAAGAGCTTGAAGCCGGCCTGGGTATCGGGCACCTGGGCCAGGGGCGGGATCAGCAGGGCCCGGACGAAATGACGGAACAGGACGATGATCTTGTCCGGCTTGTCGCTGGTGCTGTGTGGCTCGGTGACCGGCCCGTCGGCCCGGACTAGCACCGCCCCGTCGATCCCGTAACGCTGGCCGAGCGCGCCGACCACCTCGTCACCGGCCACCACCGGCGCCGCCAGCGAGCCCAGCTGGGCCAGGTTCGCGGACAGGTCCGCGTCGGTATAGCAGACCATATGCCGGCCAGCGCCGTTGGCCCGGGTCGGGTCGGTCCCGACCGCGGCGGCCAGCCCGGCCAGTATCGATCCGCCCTTGCGGGACTGCTCGGTCGAGATCAGCCGGTCGAACGCGGGGCTGATCGAGATGTCCCCGCCGATCACGTCAGCCAGCCTGAGCACCGTCACGCCGCGCTGACCTGTCCCCGGGTAACCCTCGGCCCCCGCGATGTCCGTCATAAGGTCGGCACTTGAGGGCCGGTCCGGGCATCCGTCGTCGCAAGCGATGATGCTCCACGTGACGCCGGGCAGGCCGCCGGTCAGCCAATCGAGCTGGCGGACCTTGGTTCGTACGAAGTCCTCCCCGTGCGGGTGCGCCGCACGGGGGACCATGCGGCCTGTCTCGCCGTACATGGCCCATACCACGGTCAGGTGGATCGGCCCGATGAGCTCGCCCAGCCGCCGCCGCGATCGAGCCGCAGCGATCGCTTCGGCCGCCACCGCCCGACCGTCGCTACCCGCCACACGTCCCGCCGCCGCGCGGCCCTCGACCAGCGCGGAGGCCACATCGAGCACCGCCTGGTTCTGATCACAGTCCGTGAGGTCGCGCACGGGCACCAGCGCCTTGTCCATAACCCGAGGATGCCAGGCCCCCGGCTCCCGAGCCCCGGACTCTGCCCGCCAGGGCGACCCGCCGGCGCAGCGAAGCCGTTCACCGCCAGCTGCGGGCGGTGAGAGAATGGCCGGGATGATCCCGACACCCGGCGAGCTTTTGCAGCGCCTCGGAGTCGATCCGGCGGGCGCCATCGCCGAGGAACTGCCGCACAACCGCTGGCTGAGTCCCGGGGTCTGGCGGATCCGCACCGGCAGCGGGCAGCGGGCCGTGCTCAAGTACACCCAGTCCGGCCGCAGCCGCGGCGAGACGCCGTGGGACGCGCACTGGATGGCCGGGGACCTGGACCCGCGACGGTGGACGTACTGGAGGCGGGAGCCGCTGGCCTACCAGTACGGCCTGCCCGGCGCCTACGCCGGCAGCGGCATCACCGCGCCCGCCTACCTGGGCGCGCACGTCGGCGACACCGAGGCGGCGCTGCTGCTGGAGTGGGCCGATGGCCGGCCCGGCGAGTTCTGGCCGGTCGCGGGGTACGGCCCGGCCGCCGAGGCGCTGGGCCGGGCGCAGGCGCCGTTCCTGCTCGGCCGCGCGCTGCCGCCGGTGCCCTGGCTGAGCCGGGGCTTCCTGCGCGCCTACAACTCGGAGAAGCCGGCCAGCTGGGACCTGCTCGACGATGACGACGTCTGGCAGCACCCCGTGATCCGGGAGACCTTTCCGGCCGGGCTGCGCGAGGGGGTGCGGCTCGTGCACGCCAGCCGAGAGCGCCTGTACGGGATCAGCGAGGCCCTGCCGCGCACGCTGTGCCACCTCGACTTCTGGCCCAAGAACCTGTTCCGGCGGTCGGACGGCCAGATCGTGCTCATCGAGCCACGCAGAAGTCCGCCGTTTGCGATGAGCACGGCTGGCGGCTGGGCCGGATCGTCGATCCGTTCGGGCACGAGTGGGAGATCGGCAAGCCGATCGGGCCGTGGCCGCCGCCCTCCTGACTAGCAGGTTGAGCAGGAAGTAGCCGCCCTGCTCAGCGATATCCGCGAAAACCTGACCGAACTCGGCACCGCCGAGGCGGCTGCGCTGAGCAAAGCAGAGGCGCTGTGCCTCAGCTCCGGCCGGTGAGCGAGCACGATTGCGCGATCGCCCGGACGGCCGCATCGAGCCGGGCAGTGACCAGGCTCCCCGAGAAAGCTGCGAGGCCGCGACAATTCTGACTGCGCCCCCAGCGGCATGAGCGGACGCCGGTGAGTCGGCATCACTTACGCTTGGCCGCTTGGTTCCCTGGGCTCAGGGAGTTGCCGGTCGTCGAGGTGGGAGGCGTACCAGGCGGCCTGTCGCCGCATCCGCTCGGTGGCGGAGGTGTCGCGGGCGATGCGGTAGACGGTGCCGGGGAAGTCCAGCGATTCTTGGATAGCCCAGATCTGCTCGTGCTGGCCGGGCGGGAAGATGCAGGCTGGATCGCCCACGGCGATCCAGCCGATCGGTACGGTCTGACCCGGCGGGATGACCGTGTTCACGTGCACCACACCATGAATCCGTACCTCGGCCGCCGCGCCCACGACACTTCCAGGGAACAGGGCCGCTCCGGTTGCCAGGAAGCACCCCTCGGCCACCCGTGTCCCGTTCAGGTGGGCGTGCGGCCCCACCAGGACGTCATCGCCGATGATCGCCGGATGCCCGGCCCGACCCCGGATCAGGGCGTTCTCCATCACCACGGTGCGGTCACCGATCCTGATCTCGCCGTCCTCGGCGGTGAGCACAGCCCCGAACAAGATGCGGGCGTCCGCCCCGATATGGACCGCACCGCACAACACCGCGGTGGGCGCGATGTAGGCGCTGGGGTGAACCTGCGGCGCTTTGCCCCGATGCTCGATCAGCATCCCCCCAGACTGCCCGGCCTGACCTACATCATGCAGGCCAGGACTCTGCCCGCTCTCGGTCCAGCCTCACTGATCGCGCCCTCAGCACCGCCCACCTTCCGCCCGGACGGCATTAGCGGATGATATCCGGGTCGTAGAGGGCGGGCCTCCCCCGCGGTGATGTCATCGCACAGTCGGCCGTCCTCGTCAGGGGATCGCGACTGCCAGGGCGACCGGGCCGGCGAGCGCGTCGGCCCAGGCGCTGTATCCCTTGCTGGATGGATGGAAGCCATCCGCGGCGAAGAAGCCGCTGCCGATCATCTGGGGATCCACCGGCACGTGCCGGCCCGCGGCTGCCTGGC
This sequence comes from uncultured Actinomycetota bacterium, assembly GCA_963775745.1. Classification (GTDB taxonomy): domain Bacteria; phylum Actinomycetota; class Actinomycetes; order Streptosporangiales; family Streptosporangiaceae; genus DATBGO01. The sequence goes on along the minus strand of CAVZKE010000003.1, from coordinate 17,599 downwards.
GCAGCGTGTGGTCCATCGCCCGGGCCCGCACGGCCATCACGGCCCGCATCGGCTGCGGCAGCGCAGGGAACCGGCTCACCGGCGCCATCCCGCAGACGATGACCGGAACTGCGCCGGCCGTCTCCCCGATCGCGGCCAGCAGGGCCGGGATGTCGTGATCCCAGTCGCGGAGCCGCCGCATGTTCTTCAGGTCATTGACCCCGATCAGCACCACGACGATGTCCGGCCGCCAGCTGCCCTCGACCAGGCCCGGCACCAGGTCCCGCGCCGTCCTGGAGGTGACGCCGCCGCGGGCCACCGCCCGCCAGGACACCTCCCGGCCGGTCCGCCGGGCGATGGCCGCGCCGAGCATGCCCGCCAGCGCCTCCCGGTGACAAGTGGCGCCCACTCCGGCCGCGGTGGAGTCGCCAAATACCGCCAGCCGCACGGCAGGGACAGCGCCGGGAACAATGCCAGCCGGATCCGCTGCCTCCGGCAGCCTCGGAATCCCGCGCCGCAGTCGATGGCCCTGATAGATCAGCACCGGCGCCAGCACGTATGCCAGCGGCTGCAGCGACCGAGCCAGGTCCATTACCCTCCCTGCCCGCCATGTTAACCCCCTACTCGCACCAGCCACCGTCATAGCGAAACAGCGCACCACCAGCGGTATGACCGGACGTTCTCTGCGTAGCGCTGGGCCTATAGTCTGCCCGCTGATGTCATCTGCCTGATGGCCGGAATAGCGCAGGATCTGGTACGCGTAATAGATCTCCCGCGGTCCGCCGGGAGCCATGTATGGCCAGACCGGTTCAAGATCAGCCAGCTGATGGCCGGTCTTTCCCGGGCGCCGCACCGCGCCACCAGCGAACTCCACCGGCGGCACGCCAGCGGCCCGCACCAATGGCCGCCGAAACCCGGGTCAGTTCACCATTGCGGCCACCAGCCGGATCCGCCGCCGGATAGCCGCCCGGAATATACGCAATAAGGGGGAGGGCCAGGTCAGCGAACGTCGGTGTAGCCGCTGCGGTCCAGCTGCACGAGGCTGGTGTAGTCGCTGCCCGCTGGCTCTGCGACGTCGGTGTACTGGCTGCCGTTGAGCCGCACGACGCGGAAGCTGCCCCCGGACAGCAGCTGGCGCAGGTGCCGCATCCCGCTCACGCCCGCGATCGCGACAGCTATGGCGGCGGCCAGGACCGAGCCGCCGAACAGCGCGAGCCCGCCGGCCACGTATCCCAGCATCATCATGACCACGGCGGCCAGCAGGGCCACCGGCACGGCCGCCACCAGCAGCAGCGCGAGCAGCGTCACAGCGATCACGGCCCTGGCCGGCCTGCCCGGCGTCCGCTCCGCGTACCAGCCGGTCATCACGCTCACCTCTCAGGGCCCAGAGCCCGTCAAGGGCCCAGGCCTACCCAGACAACACGATATGTCTCGTCCTCTGTTATCCAACGCGGCTCTCGATCAGAATCATCCCGCAACCGTCCGGCGAGCCGCCCGCGGGCGAACACCCAGCGTGCCATGCGGCAAGAGCGTGCGTTTCAACGCGGCGACCATAAACGGGCGCACGCCGGATCCGGCCACTGCCGCAGGGGAGGACGCAGCGCGCCGGGTTAACAGTTCGGGCAGGTGGTTCGGCACGGTTGCCGAACCAGCGAAGGAGCCGGAAAGCGCGTTCGCTGAGGGCCCTGCTGCCGAACAGGGCAACCGTGATCACCGTGAGCACCACCACAATTTCGGCGATAGCGATGACCTCAACCGAGCAGAGGGTGGAGCATGCCGATGCCCAAGGGAGTGCCCAGCGAGGCAGCGCCGGTAACAGCGGGCCGCCAGCGCGCCGGGGGTGATGCACCGGCCGGGCAGTAGTTGACCGGCCGCCGCTGTCGTCGCGGCTGGGACGACCGTGAGTCCGGCCGCCCGCTCCTTAGCAAATAATCGCCCACCTGCAACACGCCAACAGCGGCATTATGCCGGTGATCCTTGTCAAGTTGATCATGGCTTGTTGCGGTGTCGGCGTGCCGCGGTGGCGGCGGTGGTGTTGAGGAGCTCGCCGATCTGGGCCCAGGTGAGTTCCTGGTCGCGGGCGTCGTGGATGGCCTGGGGCAGGAGCTGCTGGGCTTGGGCGATGAGGCTGGCCAGGGCGTGCAGGTGGGCGGCGGAGTCGCCGAGCCAGTAGGCGGTGCGGAGCCGGGCGAGGTCGTCGATGGCCTGGTTGAGGACCTGGAGGCTGTCGTCGCCGGTGGCGGGCCCGGGCAGCTGGCGGGGGCGGGTGAGGCGCAGGGCGGGCTGGTTCATGAGGCGTCCTGATCGATTCGGGTGAGCAGCGAGGCGAACAGCTGCCCGCGGTGGTCCTGGTTTTTGGTGATGGCGTCGTCGTGCTGGGCTTGCAGGGCGGGGCGGAATGCGATGCTGGTCTGGAAGAAGGTGCAGGTCTCGCAGATCGATTCGAAGGCGCAGTCCAGCTGCGGGGGCCGGGTGCAGTAGCCGTTGCCGAGCATCCGGTGGTGCTCGCGGCGCAGCCGGGCCATCTTGGGCCCGATCGCGTCGCCGGGCAGCACCGGGGCCTGGCCGTAGAGAGCCTCGACTTTGCCGGTGACGGCGAAGTACTCATCGGCGACGGTGCGGCTGGCGATCTTGGCGTAGCGCAAGGTCATGTCCAGGCTGCGGTGTTTTATATGCGGGTGATCTCGGGGCGGTGACATGATCGCGCAGCGCGGTCTGTCATCTGGCCGGAAGGGAGTCACCCGTTGGAGTTCATGCCCCGCCTGACCCGCTCGGTGACGGGCGCCGGGATCCAGGCGATCACGCTTGGCCATCCGCTGCTGGATGACTACCTGGCGTTCGTGGCCGCCCGGGCGCGGGCCAACACGTGGCTGGCCGTGGCCTATGACCTGAAGGTGTTCTTCGAGACCGTGGGCAAGGAACCGGCCGGGGTGAGGCGGGCGGACGTGTTCGCGTTCCTGACCGCCCAGCGGGCGCCGCGGAGAGGCGAGACGGTGGTCCGGCTGGAAGACGGCGAGCCGGGGCTGGCAGCGCGCACGATCGCCCGCCGCCTGTCGAGCGTGTCGGGCCTGTTCGCCTACCTGGCCGCCCGGGAGGACAGCGGGGTGCTCGCCAACCCGGTGCCCCGCGGGCTGGCCAGCCGCCGCCCGGGACGGCGGGGCCGGGGCGGGGTGCCGCTGGTGCGCACCCCGCGCTCAGCCGGGGACAAGATCCGCGGCAGCTTCCGGGTGACGCGCACCAGCGGGACGCCCTGGCGGGGGCGGGCCCGTTCCCGGCGGGTCGGCAGCCCACGCGGCACCGGATTGGCCGCCACATCACCGCGGGCCTGCAAGAACGCGAAGAACCCCGACACGATCGACAGCCGCCGGCGCACCGTGGCGGCCGACACCCCGGCAAGCTCCCCGCCTCGATCCACCGGCTGCAGCGCGCCGTGCTCACCAGCACGGCCCGTGCGCTGGGCAGTGATGAACGCCAGCACATCGGCAGGCCCGACCTCCTCCGGTGGCTTACCCACCACCGAGAAGAACACCCTCAAGTCGTACGCGGCCGCCAGCACCGTATTCGGCCGGCACCGCCCGCCCAGGAACTCCAGGTACACATCGGCCAGCGGCACCCCGACCCCGACAACCAGCCCGCCGAAACGGTCATCCGAACGGACCACACAAAGGTCTGCAGCATGCACAGCAAGGCTCCCCTCGTCACACACGACCCAGCCTCACCAAGGCTGGCCGAAATGACAGGAAGATCACAGGCATAACATGCATGAGCGGATGCTGCCGTGCTGTTCAGGCTGCAGTGCTGACGTAGTCGTGGGCGGCGGGATTCGTCGGCCACGACGGCGTCGTTTCGTCGTCGGTCCGGTGAATGCCCGGATCGCCTCGATGTCGTAGAAGAACGTCAGCGAGCCGAACTCGGTCTCGTCTACGACGCTGCGTCGTAACCCCATCATCAAGGACCATTTTAGGTCCACCAGCACGACCCTTTTCTCCGGTGAAGCGCCGGCATCTTTCGCCCGATATCACATCCATTAAGCCGCCGTGCCGCAGCCGAACCCAGGCGACAGCGGCAAAGCGGGTGCCGGTGCGGGCTAGCTGCCGCTAGAGCGGAATTAGCGGCCTCCGGTGCTGTCGCGCCTGACCTGTGCTAAACGGGTCCTTGTGCTAGCGCTGCGGCTTTTGCTAGCCGATGATGGCATGAGGAGATGCGGAGGTCGGCGATGGCAGAGTCGGTGGCGGAGCTGCTGGGCCGGCTCCGCATTGTCGGCGGGCCGGTCGAGACGCTGCATCTGCACCAGCCAAGGGTCCGGGAGAGCTTCATCGGGCAACTCGGGGCGATTGAGTCCTTCACCAGAAGCACCGCGAAGGAGGGGAGCGTGGAGGCGCCAGTCATCAAGATCGGCGCCGGGCTGACAGCGGAATCGGGTGTGACATGGACCCTTACTGACCCGACTGCCCAGGTGCTGGTGCTCCATGCCGCCCTTGACATGCAAGGCGCGTTGCATGCCCTGGACGGCGCAGTTCCTGGGCAGTAACCGCTGGCGGATCTTTGCGATGCTGCGCCGGGCGCATGAGACAGGGATCCCGCTTCTGGCCGCGCTCCACCTCAGCGTGACGTGGTAAGACACCGCCCGGGGCAGTGATTCGAAGTGAACAAATCTGGCATGATTTTGTTCAGTAAGAGCGGGTGGAGTGTGTCCGTCGCTAGCGAGTATGACCATGCCGAGCAGGTCGTCACCGATGTCGCCCTCTTGCAGGACATAGCCGCGGGAAGGCTTGACCTGGAACAGGTCCGGGAGGCAGCAGAGGTCTTGCTTGCCCACCGACGGCATGACCTGCCCAGCGCGTCGGTGGCGGTGGCCGCCCGCTTGCTCGGCGTCTCCCGGACAACAGTCGAGTCATGGCTGCAGGCGGGTGTCCTGATTCCAGCGCCAGTGAAGCGGCGGCGTCACGAGGTCACCATCGACAGTCTGGTCCGCTTGCAAGTCCTGCTTGAGGAACTGCGGCGGCTGGGCAAGAGCCGCGAGCTTCGCGATTACGTGTGGTGGTCCGCCCAGGACGCCACCGACTACGCGGACGGCAAGCTCGCCCAGGCGCTGCGCCAGCTGCGCGCCGGGGAACTCGGCGACGAGTATGTGCCCTCAGCAGAAGACCTCAGCTGGGCACGCCGCCAGCTCCGTGACCGGACCGCACAGGAGGAAAGCTGACCGTCGCTACGGTGCCGACGCAGACAGCGGTGAACAGTCCGCGCATCCGATATCTCCAGCGGCATCAGAGCGAGCGGTCTGGCGGTGGATGGCTCTTTCGTTCCGCTCGGCAACGGGGGCTAGCATGCGGCCATGGACGGCGAGGTCTGCGTGGTGACCGGCGCCACCTCAGGGATCGGCAAGGCGACGGCCATTGCGCTGGCCCGGCTGGGCGCTCAGGTGGTGCTGGTCGGGCGCGACCGTGGCCGCGGTGAGTTGACGGCCGCGGAGCTGGGCGCGGCGGGAGCATCGCCGCGGCTGGAGATCGCCGACCTGGCTTCCATGGCGCAGGTGCGCGCGCTCGCGGGCCGTCTGGGAGCGCTGGAGCGCATCGACGTGCTCGTCAACAACGCGGGGCTGATGTCCGGCCAGCGCCGGGTCACCGCCGACGGCTTCGATGAGGTCTTCGCCGTCAACCACCTGGCGCCGTTCCTGCTGACCAGCCTGCTGCTGGGCAAGCTGACCGCCGCTTCTGCCCGCGTGATCACGGTGACCTCCGATGCGCACGCTGCTGCGCGTCTCGATCTGGATGACCCGCAGCTCGAGCGCGGCTGGGACGGCTGGCGCGCGTACGCCAACAGCAAGCTGGCGAACATCTTGTTCACCCGCGAGCTCGCCCGCAGGCTCGCGGGCACCGCGGTGACCGCCAACTGCGCGCATCCCGGGATGGTACGGACCCGGTTCGGCCGCGAGGCCCGCCTGCCGATGCGCGCCGCCGTAACCCTCGCGCGGCCGTTCATGCGCTCCCCGCAGCGCGGCGCCAGCACCATCGTGTACCTGGCCACCTCCCCGGAACTGGCGGGCGCGACGGGCGGCTACTACGTCAACCGCCAGCGGCACGAGCCCTCAGCGGCCGCCCGCGACGACGCGACAGCCCGCCGGCTGTGGCAGCTCAGCGAGGAGCTGACCGGTCTCACTCCGGCACCCCCGCCGGGACGTGAATGACTCCAGACCCCGAACGTGAACGCACCTTCCTCGCGGCACGGTCGCGCATTCCCGCGCGCACAGCGGCATGACCGGTCGACCTCAGAGGGTCATCTGAGTGCGGTCTGCTCGGCGGCTAGGCCGACGAGACTACGTTGGTGTTATGAATTGCGGTGATCTTCCAGTTGATGTCCAGCCGTTCGATGACCAGCGTCATAAGCGTTCCACGTGCCTGGCCAGGCGCCCGGTCATCACCCCGCAGTTCGGTGCTCACGTGGGCTAGAACCACGCCGGGACCAAGGTCCCGCGCGTCTTAAAGCTTCGCGCTGAGCGTCGAGCCCCGGAAAGGGCCAGCATGGGCGGCGGCATGAACTCGCTCGATTTCCTCGCGGCCGCGCATGCAGGTCCCCGCAACGTTCACGAATGCTGCATCGTCGTGAAACAGGCTGGCGAACGCAGTCATGTCATGCTGGTTCCACGCCGCTGCCAGGCTAGCCGTGAACTCGCTGGCGACTGCAGAGCCAGCCGTATCCGAAGCCATCCCCGGATCTTAGTCCTGCGCCTGCGGTGGCTTCCGCCGTCGCGCGCGCCGCCCTGCAGCTTTGCCAATCTCGCGGAAGCCGACGAAAATAGCGCACACGACCAGCGGCATGAGCGGTAAACCAATCGAAGTCGATCGCTGGCTCACCTACGCTGTTTAGGGCTGGCCAACCTGGCGGTAAGGGCTGGGTCCGGTTGTCCCCGAGAGGGGTTCAAGAAGGCCAGGAAGTAGACCCGGCCCAGCCGCCAGTTCCCAAATCCGCAACGTGGCATGAGAGTGTGTGCCGTGCAGGGTTGGCTAGCACCATCCGGCACCTGTGTCCAGGCTTACCCTGCCTACTTGCTCCACTGGCCCTTGCGCACGATGTCGGCTGTCGGCTTGCGCCAGCTGGCCTACTCGATTGAAATCTCCATGACAATGCCACAACTGCCGACACCACACTAATGAGTAAAGAAACTCGGAGACTTCTCTTGACAAACCCGCGAATCGGTGGTATGCCGGGGACACGGAATCTAAGCCTTCAGATCTATGATATATGAGGATCGAGCATACCCATGACGTTTATTATCACCCCTGCTGTTGAAGTCGATCGCGACCCTGCTAACAATGTGGTCGGGCTAAGCCACCTGACACAGCCATACACCGGCCCGGCGCTAAATGCACGCGATCTCGCGTCCGCGTACGCCGCCGAAGTGGCCGATATATACAATTTCGAGGCGACTTGGCTAGAAGCGCTTGAAAGCATACCAGCTGAACAGATCGGCACTGACTCGATTCAACTTCGCTTCAGCCGAGCCGATGTCCGCGCCGATACTTCTACCGTCAGTTTCCAAGAGACCTGCCTGGGCCTGCCGGTATGGGAAGCCGGCTTCACGGTATCCTTAATCAACGAACCGCTCCGGGTGACAGGATCACGAAATTCCGTTCACTACGAGATACAGGTTACAGCTCCGAAGCGCAACGCGAGATGTATGCCCAACAGGATGACCGCCGCGCATCTTCGTGAGGTGCTGGCACTTAAGGATGCCCACAGTGATCTAAAGGTCACCGCTGCTCGCCTCTGGATATATCAATTCTTCATCAATGCGCGGACAGGCCCAATTTCGCAACACGAGCGCTCTCAGGCCGCGCCGCTCCAAGGAAGTGCCCCAGCACTGCCACTCCCGCCGGTTCCCCCTGATATTGTCGACGGAAGACACTATGTGGTGTCCGAGGTCGTGTTTACCCTGTCGGTAACCGGCTTCCGCGATCTCGTGTGGAGGGCGCTAGTCGAGGTTGAGACTTGCGCCGTCCTCTACCTTCGTCCGCTCGTGGCTGCATGCACCGGCAGCGTATTCTTGGCTGACCCAGTGGCGACAACCGGTAATGCGACCCTGGACGGATGCACTGCAGCGGCGACACTTGACCCCATTCGCACAGACGTCGCACTCAACAATCTGACGCCTGCCACGCCCCAGTTCCTCATTGGCACGAACGTGAGCATCGCCGACGACTCCGGTCCCGCCAAAGTCCCCCCGTCGGTAACGCCGCTGCCATGCGACTTTACGTATTCCTCGACGGACCAACAGTTCGCCGCGGTAAACGCATACCACCACGTCGATGAATGCTTCTCGCTCGTCGCGGCATTCGGCTACTCACCTGTCACGAACTTCTTCCAGAACACCACATTGCCAGTTCCCACCTACTACTTCGACGAGAACGATGTCAACGCTCATACCTGGCCGAATGCTTCCGGTGTAGGACTGAACAAGTTTACATTCGGCCTTGCACACTCCGGCTGCCCGGTCGGGATCGCCGCTGACCAGGTCGTAATCTTGCACGAGTTCGTACACGGGATGCTCATGGACCGAATACATAGCGGATTCCTGGGATTTGCTCACAACGGCGGTGACGCTTTTGGCGTGATCTATCGGGACCCCACGTCTCTTGCTCCCGATCGCTATCTGCTGGTCCCCTGGATCCCAGAAGTACCGCGACGTTTCGACAGACTGGTCTCTGACGGATGGGCGTTCGGTGGGAGCCAGGATGACAGTGTGCCTCCCGGCGGCCCGATGTACCAGGCTGAGCAGATCCTCACCACGGCCTTGTTCCGGGTCTACCTTTCGACCTGCGGTGGTTCCGTGTATGTCGATAAGCGCCAGTTCACATCGCAGTACATTCTGTACGTCATGACTCATGCCATGGCCAGCCTGCCGATCGCCTCGACGCAACTTACAACCGCTCAGGCCTACGCAGCCGCTCTAATGGCAGCGGACGCCGCCGCTCCGACTACCTTTAACGGCACGCCCGGCGGTACCATTGGCAAAGTCGTGCGGTGGGGCTTCGAGAAGCAGGGCCTCTATCAACCGCCCGGAGCGCCAACACCCGTTAGTACCGCAGGCGCCCCACCCGCCGTCGACGTCTACGTCAATGACACCTACTACGGGGAGTATCCCTTCGTCGAGGACTTCTGGGAGAACACCAACATCTGGAACGTACTCAGCCCCGACCCGTCCACGACTCCCGCTGATCACCAGACACCGATCGTCGGGCAGACGAACTACGCCTATGTCTATATCAGCAACCGCGGCACCCAAGCTGCCGACAACGTTGTAGTCAGTGCTTACCACTGCCGACCCTCCGCCGGCCTCACCTGGCCAGACGACTGGCAGGCGATGACCACTGCTTCGATTGCCGTGCCAGGGACCCTGAATCCTGGCTCTCAGGTTCGCGTCGGTCCTTTCGAGTGGACGCCCTCGGAAATCGGCCACGAATGCATGCTCATGTCCGTGTCTGCCACGGGCGACCTCAGCAATGCCGATGCGGCTTCTGGGCTGCCGTGCGCGAGCGGGCCGACGCCCCACTGGCGGCTGGTGCCATTCGACAACAACATCGGTCAGCGCAACGTTGCCCCCGTTGCCGGCGGAGGCGGTATCACCGGCCTCACAGCGTCATTCGGCCCGAAAAGATTCTGGGCGAACAACCCCTCGGGTTCCGCCGGGCACGCCGTCGTCCAAGCGATCTTGCCCGGCTTCCTGGTTCGTAAAGGCTGGGCTATCGAATTCATTAGTCCAGGAGGCTCAACCTTCACACTAGCACCACGCGCCAGCCGAGAAGTGCAGTTCCGACTCCAGCCGGGCGAAGACTTCACCGCGGACGACGTCCACCAAGCCGACGACGAGGCTCGAATCATCCTGCGCTTGCTGATTGACAACGTGCCGGTGGGTGGTATGACTTACCAGATAGACCCAAACCTCAAGTCACCGCCGCCCGAACACCGCGGTAAGCGTCCCGCGCCGCCCGAGCACTGCTCACCCCAAGCAAAGCACCTGCTCGAGTGCCTTGAGGTCCCTACGGAAGATATAGCGTCAGTGCGGATAAGACGAATTACGATCGACATCGACTTCCGCAACGACTGTCAGTAATGAGTTGATCGACCGGACAGCACGTTCTGAACAACCTCACTTTTCCTGGGCATGCTCTGTCTAGCCACGCCTTTCGTGAAAGCGTTCAGGACCACTGACGGGACCTTGTGGCGATGCAAAGAAGTTCGATCCACAGACGAGCAACGGATGCCAGAACTGGTCGATATAACCCCAACCCGGCCGACCAACCTGCTCGCAGCAATCACGGACCGACATGCTCAACACGCTTAATTCGGCAGATGGATGCGTTCGCGTGGCAGGGCCGTTCGTATGGTTTTGCCCCGGTCCGTACAGCGCCTCGATGGGCGCGACCGTCACCAGATTCTTCGCGGAGTGGGCGAGTTGCTGGTCGAGTGTGATCAGCGCGTCGGCGTGGAGCTGGGTCAGGGCGACATACTCGGCGTCAAAGGTGTCCGGCCACCCGAGCAGGCCGGCGGCCTTCCATGCGACATTCTGCAGGACGACCGATCAGCTGGGGCCAGATGGGGTCAGCGTCGATCGGTGCCTCTGGGCTGCGAGGCAGGGTGGTGTGTGGGTTCCCGCAGCACTGCCGAGACAGCGACGGCGATGATGGGAATGACCGCCAGCACGACGAACACACCGCGCGGGCCGTGGTGGTCGGCGACCAGGCCGAGCAGCGGCATGAACAGGCCACCCGCACTGACGGCCAGGCCGAGCGTGACTCCGGCTGCGGTGCCCGGCCGCGAGGGCAGGTAGTCCTGGCCGAGCTTGACCAGCACCGCAAACGGCATGTTGGTCACCAGGCCGACGAGGAACACCAGCGGCAGCGCGCCGTGCTTGTCATCGCAGCACAGCAGCGCCGCCAGCGCCGGCAGCAGCAGGCTGTTGCCCAGCTGGACGGTGCGGACCATGCCAAGCCGGTCGGCGATCCGGCCGCCGGCCAGCGTGCCGAGCACACCGCCGGCCAGCTCCAGCGTCAGCGCAATGCCGCCCAGCGCGCTCGACGCGCCGAGATGCCGGATCCAGTACAGCGACACAAATGTGTTGACGCCGAAGGAGATCGTCGAGCGGATCACCTCGACGCAGGTCAGCGCCGCGAACAGCCCGGGACGGTCAGCGCCCGTGGCCGCGACCGGAGCGGTGGCTGCAGTGTGGCTGCGGTGCTGGTGGCGCTGTAACACGAAGCCCATCAGGACGGCAGGAGGGATGAACAGCGCGGTCGCGCCGAGCCCGAGCCTATCGAGCACCGGCGTCGCGATCGCCGGGGCGGCGAAGAAGCCGATGCTGCCACCGGCGGCAAAATAGCTCATCGCAGTGGTGCTGCCGCCGGCGGCGCCGCGCGCGTCACGTCCGGCCGGCGGATGGAACATCGCGACGCCGGTACCGGACAGCATCATCAGGGCGAACACCAGCGGGTAGTCCGGCACGAGGCCGGCCAGCCCCACGCCGATGCCGGCCAGGCTCATGCCGAGCGGGGCAAGCCAAGTCAGCCGGTGCCGGTCAGCCACCATGCCCACGAGGATCTGTGGCAGCGCACTGCCCAGTGTCGCGGCGAGCGCGAGGCCGGACGCACCAACGTAGCTGACGTGCCGCTCCAGCACGAAGTACGGCACCGCGGCGGGCACCAGGCCCTGGTAGAAGTCGTCGACAGCATGCGCGCCGGCCCATACCCGCATCCGCTGCCAAGGTGCGGACGCGCGGGCGAGCGGGGCGGCGGTCTCGGAGGTCGTCACCCTTCGACCCTGCCGGACGCATAGCCTGCGTGCTTCCCGTAATCTGCCTAGTTGTGTCGGATATCCGCCACCAGCCCGAGGTGCGCACCCGCGCGCAGGCGTACGCCGCCGGCGACGTCATCGACCGGCACCGGCACGACGAGCACCAGCTGATCTACGTCAGCACCGGGGTCATAGCGATCACCACCGAGCATGGTTCGTGGGTGGCCGCGCCTGACCGGGCCGTCTGGATCCCCGCGGGGATCTGGCACGAGCACCGCTTCTACGGCCACACGTCGTTCCACTCCGTGGGGTTCACCTCCGTCGCCGCGCCGCTGCCTGGCGATGCACCCACGGTCGTCGCGGCCGGTGGGCTGATCCGCGAGCTGGTGATCGCCTGCACGGAGGCCGGGCTACGTCCTGGCGAAGAGCGGCGCATCCGCGCGGTGCTCATCGACCGGCTCGGCCGCGTGGAGGTCCAGCCACTCTCGCTGCCCCGCGCGCAGGATCCGCGACTAGCCCGGGCCTGCCGGCTCGTCACCGACGACCTCAGCCAGCTCCGCTCGATCACCTGGCTGGCCCGCGCCGCAGGCACCAGCGACCGGACACTGACCCGGCTGTTCCGCTCCGAGTTCGGCACGACCTACCCCCAGTGGCGCACCCAGACCCGGGTATTGCACGCACTCATCCACCTGGCCGAGGGCGCGTCGGTCACCGAGACCGCCCGCCGCTGCGGCTTCGCCACCACCAGCGCCTTCATCGACACCTTCACCCGCACCATGGGCCAGACCCCCGGCCAGTACCGCGCCGCGGCTCAGCTACCCGGCGCGTCCGATTCGGCAGGGCTGACCCGAACGTCCGACGGCCCGCATGTGGGCCTGGACTCGTACACCGATTACAGCGGCGGTGATCGCCTTAGTGTATGTCGATAAATAACCTTGACATTTTGTAACTGGCGGGTCATGATGTGGTATGGCCGTTGCCGTGGAGGTCGAGGAGGCGCTGGCGGCGAAGTTCCCGGTGCTGCTGCCGCACCTGGATGAGCGGCAGCGCCGGCTGTACCTGGGCTCAGAGGCGCGGTCGCTGGGGCATGGCGGGATCGAGGCGGTGGCCCGGGCGGCGGGGGTGAGCCGGCAGATCGTGGCGGCCGGGGCGGCGGAGCTGGAGGCCGGCGGGGAGCCGCTGGGCCGGGCCCGGCGGCCGGGCGGGGGCCGCAAGCAGCTGGCCGACGCCGACCCGGGGCTGCGCCCGGCGCTGCTGGCGCTGGCGGGCCCCGGCTCGCGGGGGGACCCGGAGTCGCCGCTGCGGTGGACGACCCTGTCGCTGCGGAACCTGGCCGCCGAGCTGACCCGGCAGGGGCACCGGGCCGGGCCCGACACGGTGGCGAAGCTGCTGAAGGAAGAAGGCTTCAGCCTGCAGGGCAACGCCAAGACCGCCGAGGGCGCCCGGCACCCCGACCGGGACGCCCAGTTCCGGTACATCAGCGCGCGGGCCCGGGAGCACCTGGACGCCGCGCAGCCGGTGATCAGCGTGGACGCCAAGAAGAAACAGAACGTCGGCAACTTCAGGAACGGCGGCCGGGAATGGCGCCCCGGGGGCAGTCCCGAGCAGGTCAGCGTCTACGACTTCATCGACAAGGACAAGGGCAAGGTCACCCCGTACGGGGTGTACGACGTGGGCGCGAACTCCGGGTGGGTGTCCGTCGGCACCGACCATGACACCGCCGCGTTCGCGGTGCAGACGATCCGCACCTGGTGGCAGAAGGCCGGCCAGCCCGCCTACCCGCACGCCACCCGGCTGCTGATCTGCGCCGACGGCGGCGGCTCCAACGGCTACCGGACCCGGCTGTGGAAGACCGAGCTGGCCGCCCTCGCGGCCGGGACCGGCCTGGAGATCACCGTGTGCCACTTCCCTCCCGGCACCTCCAAGTGGAACAAAATCGAGCACCGGCTGTTCTCCCACATCTCGATGAACTGGCGCGGCCGGCCGCTGACCAGCCACGAAGTCATCGTGCAGACCATCGCGGCCACCACCACCCGCACCGGGCTGACCGTCGCCGCCGAACTCGACCCAGGCCAGTACCCCAAGGGCATCAAGATCCCCGACCGCCAGATGAAAGACCTGGAACAGCGAGCGCTTAGGCGCCACCAGTTCCACGGCGAGTGGAACTACGACCTGATCCCCGCCCGCGGCCCATAACCCGGCGTGTTATTCATCGATGGGCACTTAATGACGCACTTCGCCCAGCCTGGCCGCCGGTTTCGGCAAATGAGACTGCTACCCATGCACGATCGTGATCGGGCCTGCGGCGTGCTCGGCGAGGGCAGCGGGATCATGCGGGTCGCTGGTGAGCACGATGGGGCTGAGGCAGGGGCGGTGGGCACCGGACTCGAACAAGACTTCTGACGAGTGGCCCATCAGCTCACGTCGCTGACCTGCGCCTTTACTGCGAGTCAGCTAGCCCGCGACCAATACACGCCCCAGATCGCCGGCGACAAGGCCGACTGCGTGGCCGGGTCGGCGTCTGCCTGGTACTCACCCGCCGGCGGGTGAGTACCAGGACAGCAGACGCGCCGCGGGACTCGGTGGTGACAACGGGCGGTTCGCCGGGGGGCTGGGGTCACCGGATCGTGTAGGAGGCGCTCACCAACGTGAGCCGTCACGCCGGGCATGCCTGTGCGTCGGTTCACCTGCACTACACGCCAGAAACCCTCTCGATCCAGGTCGACGACGACGGCCAGGGCAACGTCACCAGCACCGGCCTCCGGCCGTCAGGTCCTGGGCTGGGCCTCATCGGCATGCGGGAACGGGTGTCCGCGCTCGGCGGCCGGCTCCATGCCGGACCACAGGACGACGGCGGCTTTCAGGTGCGCGCCGAACTCCCCGCGCGGGCACCGTCGTGATCAGGATCCTGCTGGCCGACGACCAGGCGCTGATCCGTAGCGGTATCCGGGCGCTGCTCGAGGCGGAAGACGACCTCGAGGTGGTCGCCGAGGCCACCGACGGGCAGCACGCGGTCGCGCTGACCGCCGAACACCGTCCGGACATCGCGCTCATGGACATTCAGATGCCGCTGCTTGACGGCCTCGAGGCCACCAGGCAGATCGTCGCGGACGAGCGGCTGGACAGCGTGCGCGTCGTGATCCTCACTAACTTCGGGCTCGACGAGTACATCTTCCGCGCGCTGCGGGCGGGCGCGAGCGGATTCCTGCTGAAAGACACCCAGCCGGCCGAGCTGCTGCAGGCGCTGCGGGTCATCATGCGCGGGGACGCGCTGCTGTCCCCTGCGGTCACCCGCCGCCTGATCAGCGAGTTCGTAGCCCGACCGCCGGACGCGGTCGCCGCGGTAGGGATAGAAACCCTCACCAACAGGGAACGGGAGGTGGTGGCGCTAGCCGCGCACGGTCTGTCCAACGACGAGATCGCCGACACCATGGTGCTCAGCCCCGCCACCGCCAAGACCCACGTCAGCCGCGCGATGATCAAGCTCGGCGCCCGCGACCGGGCCCAGCTCGTTGTCTTTGCCTACCAGACCGGCCTGGTCACCCCGCGCGCCGCCGGGCCGGCCCCGGGCCATTAACCGCAGCATCCATGCACCAGCCCGTCATTGTGGGGCCGGTTACAGACGTGAAAGGTCAGGGTGCGCGCGGTGTGCTAGTCCGGGATGATCGCGTCCACCTCGAACTCCACCAGCCATTCTGGGTCGATGAAGCGTGACACTTCGACGAAGGTGCAGGCGGGCCGCACGCGGGCAAATCGCTGCGCGTGCGCGCGGCAGGCCTCCCGCCATCGGCCGATGTCGGTGAGCATCACGCGGGTCCGGACCACGTCAGCCAGTGATGCGCCACCTTTCTGCAGCGCCTGTTCGGCGATATCGAGGCAGCGGACCGATTGTGCGTAGACGTCCCCGGGGACTGCGGTGCCGCCGCCCTCGGCGATCGGCGCGGTGCCGGCGACGCAGACGTAGGGCCCCGCGCACGGCCCGGGACAAGCCGATTTCTGGTTCAAGCGGCGAGCCCGAGCTCACCAGTTGGCGGAAGGAAGTCATAGCTGCGGCATGCCAGCCCGGCCCCAACGGTCAGGTGCTCCCAGTCGGATGGCGGGGTCTGGCTCTGCCCGCCATCCCATCCGTGACCGGGCGGGTGGCGCTAGGCCAGCGGGTCGGTGCAGTTTGCCAGTCGTTGGGCTGCGTCGGCGGTCACTGCTTCGCCATGGCCGAATCCGGCGATGCGGGCATCAGTGCCGGCGAGGCGGCCGATAGACCGCCTCGACTGATCGCGGTCGGTATTGAACGGCCCGATGATGACGTGGCCGCGGGAGGAGGCGACGAGATCACCGGTGAGCAGGACGCCCAGGCGGGGCAGGTGCAGCGCGATGCTCCCCGGGGTGTGGCCCCCGACGTGCAGCACGACGGCGCCGCCTGCGAAGTCGAGCACGTCTCCATCCGCGGCTTCGTGATCAACGCGGCACGGTGGAGGCGGCGCCACCGTCCCCGGCATCGGCGGGTTCAGTGCCTGTTCGGCCGCGGTGAGCGTAGGCCATGGCCCCGGCTCGGCGCCACGGATGAACGGCGTGTCGGCCCGCCCGGCCACGACGGTCGATGGGGACCATTGCGCCACAGTCGCGGCCGAACCGACGTGATCGTCGTGGAAGTGACTAAGCACGATCCGCTCGACGTCACTGGTGCGCCTGCCCACTAGCTCAAGCGCGCGGGCGATGACCGGCGCGCTGTCCGCCCACCCGGTATCGACGACGGTGACCCCGTCCGGACCCAGCCAGAGGTAGCAGTTGAGCGTATTCGCCATTGCCATCGGGATGCGGACGCGAAACAGATCAGCCACCAGGGGCTGAATATCAACATCGCTGATCACGATGCTTCATGCTAAACGCCGGGCCGCAGCCTCGAAACCGGTGTTCGCCACTGGCGGATCGCCGGTGAGGGCGGGGAAGCCCGAGGGCCGAGGAGCTGAACAGCGTCAACGGCGCGCCGATGAGGAGCGCCCCTTTGCCGCGACCGCGTTGCGAGCAGGCACTGGTCGTCCTGTCATGGCCCGCTGTGTCACCGGAGTGCGACATTCCCGGCCGGTCCGCCTCGCCAGACTGGCATGGGCCTGTCCTCAAGGGCGACGCTGAGCGCGGCGCGCGCCAGCAGGCGGGTCGAGTCCAGCGTGGGCAGCGGAGAGGCTTCGGGCGGCACCAGGATCGGGATTTCGGTGCACGCGAGGGCCACGGCGTCGCAGCCTCGTGCCGCCAGGTTCTCGATAATGCGAACGTGCTCCCGGCGTGATTGCTCGGTGAACACGCCGTTCACCAGCTCATCGAAAATGATGTCGTTGATGAGCAGCCGGTCGTCCTCGGCGGGTATTTCGGTGGCGATCCCCCGGGCGCCCAGCGCCCGCGGGTAGAGCGGGCCGTCCATGGTGTACTTGGTGCCGATCACCCCAACCCGGGTGCGGCCGTCGCGGGCTGCCCGATCGGTGACTGCCTCGGCGATGTGCAGGCCGGGAAGCGCCAGGTCGGGTCCAGGCCGTTCCAGGGCCATGTGCGCGGTGTTGTCCGGGCAGATGAAGAAATCGGCACCTGCGCGGGCGAGCCGGTCTGCACTCACCGACAGGGTGGCCCGGACCGAGTCATGATCCCCGGCATCCCACGCGGGCATGCTGTGCCCCAAGGCGATGTAGTCCAGGGTGATGTCCGGGTACACGTGCGAACCGAGGCGGCGAACTCCTTCCTGACAGAAGGTGAGAAAACAGAGTGAGGCCCCTTCGGTGCTGTGCGCGAGGATACCGAGATGCTTCATGATGGGTCAGTTCCCCGGATCAGTTGGGCGGGCTGC
>CAVZKE010000002.1:0-28982 GCA_963775745.1 uncultured Actinomycetota bacterium | reverse complement strand
CAATATTATATAAATGCTCCGAATGTTCATATTCGCTATGAGCCTGACGGCACGTACAAAGCCCTGACCCACGAAGATGATTTCTTCTGGAGCAGCCCGTACAAGAGTTCGGGCGTGGTAGCGGGCCAGCGCTGGATCTGGGGAACTGACCTGCACACCCGGCGCACCGGCTGGATCGGCCGGGACTACCTGACCCTGCAGCTCTGTACCTGACCGCGGCCCCGCAGATACCGGAAAGACAGGGGAAGCCCGGATGCCGGGCGGCGTCAGCATGTTCCTGAGTCGGGCCAGCTGAGTGCGCACCTGAGTGCCGTGGGATTCAGGCTTGCGGAGCACCGGTTCCGCACGTTCTCAGGCTTGTTGTTCCGTACCCGGTCGCGCGGAAAACCGGCCCGGGCTACGACGCCAAGCCCAGTCAGGGCGACCGGGGAGGCGCCGGTTCCGGTGCCGGTTTCACCGGCGTCATACCGCGCCTGGCGCCGGTCTCACGCCACCCGGTGCCCGGCCCGCCCGGGCGGGCGGGAACGTGCCGCCGGCGCTGCCGCGACTCGTAAGCCCGCAGCTCGGCGCGGAGGGCCCGGCCGTCGCCGGGGCCGTGGGGAACCGGGACATGGCCGGTGCCGCCGCGCTGGCCGCCGTCCAGGGCGTGGCCGCCCGGCCCCGGCCGGGGCGGCTGCCTGCGGGAGCGTCTCTGCTCGATTGGGGCGGCCACCCCGTGCCCCAAGATGCACAGTGCCGCGACTACGGCGGCCAGGGCCACGAGAAGGCACGGGAGCCCCAAGAACGCAGGAATGGGGCCGGGGGTGGCGCCCGGATCGGCGATTTCGGCGAGCCACATGGCGGCGGCCGCGATGACCAGGCAGCCGCCTGATCCGGCGGCCGCCCTGGCCAGCGGCCGACGGCGCGCCGGCCCGGCCCCGGCCGGGGCGGCGGCGGGCGGGATGTCGGCGGTGAGCGCGGCCAGTTCGGCGTGGGTCCGCGCGGTGAGCGCCTGGCCCGCTCGCGCGTCGAGTTCGTCCTTGGTCAGCCGGCCGTGCACGAACGCGTCCTTCAGCGTCTCGATCACCTGCTCGCGGTCGGCGTGGCCCACCCGGAGCCGGCCACCGCCCGCCGCTGGCGGATCCTGCGGTCCTGTCATCACCGGCACCCCCTAGCACAACCTAGGTGGAGCGTAGCGGCCGCTCCCCGACGGCCATGCATAGCCCACCATCCCCTGCCCTCCGGGCAGCGCATATGCGCCGCCGCCTTGACGGGAATCAGACCTGACTGGGGCCAGCTAGTGCGCACGTCAGTGCCGGTGGTGCGGTGCCGAAGACAACGCCGCCGAAGGCCCACGCCTGCCATGGCAGCGCAGGTGACATCGGGAGCCCACCGGATCCGGACGGAAGCTGCACCGTGAGGACGATGAAGAGCAACGAGTAAACGGTGACCACTGTGGCACAGAAGATCAACGGGGCTCCCCTCCCGTGCCAGTCGGGCGGCATTAGCTGCTGGACGGTCTGATCTTGGCCAGGAATTCGTCGGCGTCCTTGGTCCAGGTGCAGGGTAATCCGCTGATTTTCTCGGTGAGCAAGCCACCGGCGGGCCTCGGGTGCTTGTGGGTTCCGTAGTTGTCCAGCACGATATGCAGGGCGACGCCTGGTGGGCGGCGGCCACTTTCTTCAGGAAGCGCAGGAATTCCTGGTGGCGGTGCCGGGAACGCAAGCGTCGGCGGTAATCTTCCCCGTTGCTACCTCGAGCGCGGCGATCAAGGTGGTGGTGCCGTCGCGCTTGTCATCATGGGTCTGGCGGGCAGGACCGGGTGCAGCGCCAGCATCGGGGCCGTCAAGGTGGCGCGGGTGTCGCGCAACCGCCGTCGTCCTAGTCCGTGCTCGCGGCGTTCGGGCCCTCCGTGGGGCCAGAACGTGAACCCAAGTCGTGAAGCCTCTCCATGCGGCTGATCAATTCTGCCCGCTTCGCGGCCAGACGCTTCAACTTGGCATTCGTAGCATCGCCCACCGAACGAAAACAATGCGCCGACAATTATTGCAACACCGAGACTTACAAATACTCCATGAAGGAAGATGAAGATAACGCCCGCCGCAAAACATATAGCGTTAAACGCCTAGCTCCCTGGAGAGTTCGGTTGCCTCTAGCTCCCTGGAGAGCCCGTTTACCTCTGCACTGGAGTCATCCATGACCCCATAATTTCTCAAACTGATACCGTGTGTGAACCCGCTTTATCGGGGTGCGGCGGCAACACTCCGGAACTGCCGGGCGGACGGAAAACTGCTGGCCATCCGCCACGGCGACACGCTCACCACTGCCGGGGGGCGGGCGGCGCGCCGACGCAGTATTAGCCGTTCTGCCGCCCGTGCGCAGGCCAGCGTAGCGGCGGGGTGAAGATGCGGCAGGCCTGGTCCGCCAGCATGGTCATCTCGTAGGCGACCTGGTCGAGGTCGGCGGTGGCCGAGGTGAGCACGGCGAGGCTCGATCCGTCATCGATCGCCATGATCACGAGGGTGCCTCGTTCCATGGCGACCAGAGCCTGAGTAACGGTGCCGCCGTCGAATATCCGGGCTGCGCCATCGGACAAGCTGATCAAGCCGGAGGTGATCACCGAGAGCTTCTCCACATGATCAGGTTGTATCCGGTCGGACACGGCCACCGGGACGCCGTCCGAGGACACCACGAGGGCGTGCAGCACCGTCGGAACGCGCTGGGTGAATTCGGTGATGAGCTGGTCGAGGGCCTGCGGACGGGTGGCAGGATCCACGTTGGTCCCCTCAGTCGCCCTGGGCCGGCCGCGTCGCATCGCGGTACATCCGGGCCCTGACCCTGGCCCGGCGGGAGCCCCGCTGGAAGCTGGCCAGCCTGCTCAGCGCGATCTGCGCCGATACCGCTGCTGTGGCCTGCCGCGGCCGCCGGTCGGCCGCGGTGCCGGGGACCAGGCTGGCCTGCGGAATCCGCTGAGGCAGCCCGGCGGAGGTCAGGTCACCAGGGACCGGACCGCCTTCCACCGGACCGCCAGCCACCGGGACCTCAGCCACCGGGACCTCAGCCACCGGGACCTGCCGGAACTCAGCCACCGGGACCTCAGCCACCGACCGACTCAGCCACCGGGACCTCAGCCACCGGACCGCCAGCCACCGGGACCTCAGCCACCGGGAACTCAGCTACCGGGCCGCCGTCGCCGTCCGCCACTGACGGGCCGGCCTGCGGGGCGCCGCCCGCCGGGGAGCTGGGCCTGCCCTGCCCGTGGGCCCGGAGGTAATCGGATTCGACGGACTCGAAGATGGGTAGCGCGGCGCCAGGCTCCGCACCAACCGGCTCCGGCACGATCACCTGGGAGGATGCGGACGTGGCCGGGGACGGCAACGGCGCCCCGAGCGTCATCGGGACCCCCTGAGGCGAGGTGATCCGCTGGCCCGCGGCCAGCTCCGGCCCGGCCGGGAACCCGGGAGCTGAGGGCCGCAGCTCCCCGGCGCGCCCGGAAGCTCCCCGCCCGGCCGCGGGCCACCGGCTTGCGCCAGATGGTCGCGGCCAGCCGCCGGGCCTCGTGTCCTGCGCGATCAGCGCGGCGGGCAGGCGCACCTCAGCGGTGGTGCCACCGCCCGGCCGCGGGATCAGCGCGACCGCCGTGCCGTGCCGCGCCGCCAGGTGCGCGACCGCGAACAAGCCCATCTGCGTGACGACCGCCGGACCCGCGAGAGGCGGATGGGCCAGCCTCTCGTTGAGCTGCCTCAGACGCTCCTCGGGCAGACCCGAACCGCCGTCGCTAATGCTGATCAGCGAGCCGCCGCCGCGCGTTGCGTGGCCGGACACCAGCACCCGGGTCGCCTTAGGCGAAAACGTGGTGGCGTTCTCCAGCAGCTCGGCGAGCAGGTGCGCGATGTCGGCGGCCGCGCTCCCGCTGACCCAGACACCCTGCTGGATGTCGAGGACGACCCGGTCGTACTGCTCGATCTCGGATACCGCGGCGCGGAGCACGTCCACCAGCGTGACCGGCTCGGTCCGGCCGCCCGATGTCTGGAGGCCCGCGAGGACGAGCGCGCTGTCTGAGTTGCGCCGCATCCGGCTGGCCAGATGATCCATCTGGAACAGGCTGGCCAGCCGTTCCGGGTCATCCTCACCGAGTTCGAGGCCGTCGATATGCCGCAGCAGCCGTTCCAGCAGGGATTGGCTGCGCCCGAAGTAACTGGCGAAGATGGCACCGATGCTGCCGCGCAGCCTGGCCTCTTCCCCGGCCAGCCATTGCAGGCGGCGCAGCCGCCGCCCCACGGACCTGGCCATGGCCCAGGCGGCCAGCAAGACCACGATCAAGACGCCCAGCGCCACACCGCCGGTGATGATCGCCGACCGCATCGCGCCGCGCCGCAGGGCCTGGGCATAGGCCGTGGTCCAGGTGCCCAGCTGCTGCTCGGCTTGGCGCATCCAGCCGACCGTGTAGGACGTCCCGGCCCGCCACTGCTGGCGGGCGCGGGCGCCGAGCACCAGCGGGCCAGCGCGGCTTGGGCCGCGCGCTGCTCCGCCGCCCGCGCCTGCGCGGCCAGCGGGCCGGCCAGGGTGTCGGTGAGTGCCCAGCTCTCCTCGGGGGTGGCCGAGCTGCGGAAAGATGCGAGGTCACTGGCCTGCCGCGCCTGCGCCACGGTCAGCGCGGCGAGCGCCCCCGGCCCGAAATGGCCCTCGGCGAGCGCGGCGCCCAGGATGGCCTGCTGCTGTGCTGCCTCATCCTTCATCCTGGACAGCGAGCCGAGCGCGCGCACGCTGGAGATGAGCGCGGGGTTGTCGCTGGAGTCGGCGATGCTGTCGTTGACTCCGAACAGGCCAGCCGTCGCCGCGGAATAGGCGTTGATCACCGCCAGCGCGGCCACCTGGGGCTGCGCCGCCTGCCTGCGCAGGCCAGGCAGCTCGGCGATGCTGGCCAGCACCGCGGCCGCGCTGGCCCGCGTCTGCGGCTGGTAGCCGCGGCCGAGCTGGCCAACCTGCCGACGCGCCGTGGCTGCCCAGCCGTTGGTGATCACATACTGGCGGTGCAGGGCCGCCAGGCCCGCGGCCGGGCGGCCGTTGGCTATGAACGCGGCCGTGTCGGATCGCTCATCCTCCATCGCCTGCGCTAAGCCGGTGATCCGCTGGCCGAGCACCGCCAGCTCGCTAACCTGGCCATCCGCCCGTGCGCTGCGCATCGCGTCCGTGACCCGCAGCCCGGTAAGCATCAGGCCCAGCACCGTCGGGACGGCCACCAGGAGGATCAGCCAGCCAGCCACCCCCCAGTTCCGCGGGGCCAGTGCCGAGCCCGCGCCACGCCGGGCGGCTAAGGCGATGCCCGGGGCAGCATCGGCCGGACTGGACTGGTTCACTGCGCGTCCTCGCTCATCTCGGGAATCGCTTTCGAGGCGACGGGCGATTCTCCGGCCACCTTAGACGCAAGGCGCGGGAAGGTCACCTTTCCCCCTCTTCCTCCCCCCGACGATACCTCTGGGCCTGTCTGCCGGGATACCATCCCGCTGGGCGTCTGGGCCGGCGACGCCACCTGGGCCGGCCCGCCTGGGGCACCGGCCCGCGGCGCTCAGCCGTTGACCGGGCTGCGGCCCGCCGGGTGCGATGAGGCGAGCGACGCGAATACCACGGTGGAGCTGAGATAATGGCCGGTGGCGTAGTCGAAAGCGCCGCCGCACGTTATCAGGTGCAGGGCCGCGTAGCCGGTCGTGCCGTAAATCGTTTTCGCCGGGAAACTCGATTTAAGGTACTGGCGTACCCCGGTGACCCGGAAAACCGCCGTGATCCCGTCGGCGAGTGTCACGTCGATGCGGTCCCCAGGACGAAGGGCGCCAAGGCGGAAGAAGACAGCGGGCCCGTGGTAGCCGTCGAGGTGACCTTCGATGATCGAGGCCCCGATCTGGCCCGGCGTGGCCGAGTACTTGTACCACGCGGCCTCATCCGCCCTGGTATACAGCGACGGGACCTGGATCGTTCCGTCGGAGTTGACTCCCAGGCGGAGCAGCTTCGAGTTCACTCCAATGGCCGGGATGTCGACGGACACCGGCAGTGAGCGCGGCAATGATGGCCCCGCGGCCTGTCCCGCATCCGGCCCGGTAGCGCCCGCTGCGGCCGGGGGCGGCAGCGGCGCATGCTGCTGGGCACCGACCGCCACGCCGACCGCGGCGCTCCCGCCCACGATGAGCAGGACGCCGACCACCCCGGCGACTCGGGCGCGGCGGCTGGCCGGGGTGCCGGGGCGGGGAGGCGAGTACCCGCTCTGCGGCCAGGACATGACGACACGAAGCCCGGCTATGCGCCGCCACTCCGCATCCCGCAATGCCGTCGTGCCTCCCTCCGTCTTCCCCGGGGGTGCTCTAATCGCGTAGCCTAATATTTCAATGATGAATAAGCCATTGCACGCCTGTGCTGTCCATGGACCCTGTCTTTATGGCGGTTACCGGGATCTGCCTTCGGGCGACCCGGGCAGCGAGACGGCCGGGACCGCGTTTCCCTTTCCGATGACCAGGCCGCGAAACGGGCCCGCCCCCTTCCGGAGGCCTGAGGAGGCCCGATAAGAATGCGCACGACGATCCTGGGGAAGGGACTCAGCGCGAGATTGACCGTCGCCGGCTGCGCCACTGTGACCATATTCGCTTCCGCGTCAGTCTCGGCCTGCTCAGGGTCCTCGCCTTCGGCGACGCCAGCTACATTCTCACCTGGCGGAACCGGTTCGGCAACGCCGACTGGCCTGCCCACCCGCGCCACGGGCGGCACCACACCGACCACGAGCGCCAGCCCGAAGGCCCAGTCCTCGGCCAGCCAGGCCACGCCCAGCCCGGCCGGATCAAAGTCCGCCACGCCCAGCCCGGCCGGATCAAAGTCCGCCACGCCCAGCCCGGCATCACGGTCGGCCACGCCCAGCCGGTCGGCCAGTCCGGTCCCGACGGCCGCCCCGGCTACCGGCGGTGGCGGCACGGCCGGATTCCAGGACACCCTTCTCTTCGGCCTCGGGGCGGCGGCGATCCTGGCCGGCGCCTGGAGCATCGCCTACCGCAGAAGGATCACCAGGAACCGCTGACGCGCGGGGCATTCGGCCCACTTCAGGGACCTTGTTCCCTGGGCGTCCTGGCCGGACGGCTCCAGAATGGACCTCACAAGCTCATCCATCATCAGCTCAGGCTGCCGGGATTGGCCCGGGATGAGGTACCGGCCCGCGTACGGAAGGACGCCGGTGTGAGCCCCAGGAGTGTACTGATCGGGGTGGCTGCGGCTGCTCTGCTCGGAACGGCGCCGCTGCCTTTCCTGGCCGGGCCAGCCAGCGCCGCCGTTCCCGCCGCCGCCTCAACGAGCTTCTGCAGGTCCGCCTCGTATTCCGCGCTCGCAGCCAAGCTCGCCCGTGATATCTGGGCGGCCCGCAGCGGCCGGGTCTCCACGGTCGCGGTACAGGTCGACGATCCCCGCCACGGACTCGGGTGCTGGCTGAACACCTCCCAGCATTTCGATTCAGCCAGCGTCGTGAAGGTCACCATCCTCGGCGCGCTGCTCCGCAAGGCGCTGGATCAGCACAGGTACCTGACCGGTACCGAGGCCGCCCGGGCCCGGGCCATGATCACCCGATCGGATAACAACGCCGCGTCCGCGCTGTGGGCCGAACTCGGGCGAAGCTACCTCCAGCATTTCCTGAATCTGGCCGGAATGAAGCAGACGGCTCTGGGCCCGGGCGGCTACTGGGGCCTGACTCAGATCACCGCGCACGATCAGATGCTGCTGCTGCGGCTGCTGCTCAACAAGAACACGGTGCTCGACTCCGCCTCGCGTGCCTATGCGCTCAGCCTGATGGCCCAGGTCATCGCGTCCCAGCGGTGGGGTGTCCCGGCCGGCGCGCCGACCAGCCTGACCGTGCACGTGAAGAACGGCTGGCTTCCGCGTGCGACACATGGCTGGCGCATTCACAGCATCGGCTGTTTCACCGGCCGTGGCGGCACTTACAGCATCGTGGTGCTGACCCAGAATAACCCGACCATGACGTACGGGATCCGCACCATCGAGGCGATCGCCAGGGTGATCCACCGCGACCTGAACGCGGGCACGACGTCGGTCGTCCCGTCATCGCCGGTCTCCCCGGCGTGGGGTACGCCCGATGAGCGCATCCCTGCCCTGTCGGCCGTCCCCTAGGGCCGTAGGGTGCGAATGGCAAAGGAGATTCCCATGACAACGGTCGAAACGGCTCGGGGGCCGGTCGACGTCGCCGGCCTTGGTCCCACCCTGATGCACGAACACATTTTCGTGCTGTCCACCGAGCACGTGCAGAACTACGGCGACGGCCTGTGGTGGGACGAGGAAGCACGGGTGGCCGATGCGGTCGCCCGCCTGCAGGCCCTGCGCGCCAAGGGAATCGCCACGATCCTCGACCCGACTGTCTGGGGACTTGGCCGCTATATCCCGCGGATCCAGCGGATCGCGGCACAGGTTGACCTGAACATCGTGGTGGCCACCGGCCTGTACGCGTACGAGGAACTCGCCCACCAGTACTCCTACCGCGGCCCCGGGCTGCTGCTCGACATGCCTGAACCCATGGTCACCGACTTCACCCGGGACCTCACCGAGGGCATCGGCACCACCGGCGTCAAGGCCGCCTTTCTCAAGTGCTGCGTCGAGGCCCCCGGCCTCACTCCCGGGGTAGAGCGCATCAACCGGGCCGTCGCGCGCACGCACCTCAATACCGGCGCGCCGATCACCGTGCACACCTCCGGCCCGGCGCAGACCGGGCGGCTGGTGGTCGATCTGTTCCGCAAGGAGGGCGTCGACCTGACCAAGGTGGTCATCGGGCATGCCGGGGACAGCAACGACCTCGGCTACCTCATGGAACTGGCCGACACCGGGGCCACGCTCGGCATGGACCGTTTCGGGCTCGACGTGTTCAACCCGACGGCCGACCGGGTCCAGACCATCGCAGGGCTGGCCGCGCGCGGCTACGCCGACCGGATGGTCCTCGCCCACGACGCGAACTGCTTCATCGACTGGTTCGGGGCCGATGAGGAGGCAGCCAAGGCCGCCGACGCGCCGAACTGGCACTACACGCACATCAGCGACGACGTGCTCCCGGCCTTGCGAGCGGCGGGGGTCTCCGACGCGCAAATCGACCAGATGCTGGTGAACAACCCGCGCAGGTATTTCGGCGGAGGTGCGTCATGAGCACGCCCTTCGACGTGGCCGGGGTGAGCCGCGGCACGGACGGCATCAAGCGCTACGACGGGCTGCCGGACAGCCTGATCCACATGCTGCGCGAGGTTGTCGAGCAGCATCCAGGGCGCGAGGCGCTGGTCGAGACCGGCGGCGGCCGCCGACTGTCCTACCGCGAGCTGTGGGACGGTGCCACACGAGTGGCGGGCGGCCTTCGTGCGGCAGGCGTCCAGCGCGGTGACCGCGTCGCGCTGCGGCTCGGCAACGGCGTCGACTGGGTCCTGGCCTTCTTCGGGACGGTGCTCGCCGGCAGCATCGTCGTGCCCGTCAACACCCGGCTGACCGAGCCCGAGGTGGCCTTCGTGGTGTCGGACAGCGGCGCCAGGTACGTGTTCGCGCCCGGTGAGCCGCTACCTGATGGCGCCCCGCTGGCGATCGAGGATGCTGGACCCGATGACGCGGCGGCAATCTTCTACACCAGCGGCACGACGGGCTTCCCCAAGGGCGCGATCACCACCCATGCGAACTTCTTGTCGAACTGCGAGACCTGCCGGCGGTGCCTGGGCATCAGCGGCGAGGGCGAGCCGCCGCGCACGCTGATCTCGGTCCCGCTCTTCCACGTCACCGGCTGCAACAGTCAGCTGCTTTTCGTTACCTACCTGGCCGGGACCAGCGTGATCATGCCGCAGTTCGATGTCGGCACGTTCCTGCAGGCCATCGAAGCCGAGCGGATCGACGTGCTGACCACCGTGCCCGCCATCTACTGGCTGGCGATCAACCAGCCGCAGTTCGCGCAGACCGACGTGTCGGCGGTACGGGCCTTGTCCTACGGCGGCGCGCCGATCGCGCCGGACCTGGTGGGGCGGATCATGAAGGCGTTCCCCACCGCCCGGGTGGGCAACGGCTTCGGCCTCACCGAGACCTCCAGCGTCACCAGCTACCTGCCGCACGAGTATGCCGCCGCGCACGCCGACTCGGTGGGCTTTCCCGCACCGGTATGTGACGTGAAGGTGGAGGCGTTCGGCTCGCAGGACGTCGGCGAGCTGCTCGTCCGCGGGCCAAACGTGGTGGCGGGCTATTGGGGCAACCCGGACGGCACCGCCCGGGTGTTCACCGACGGGTGGCTGCACACCGGCGACCTGGCCCGCATCGACGGCGAAGGTCTCATCTACATCGTCGACCGGGCCAAGGACATGATCAACCGGGGCGGCGAGAACGTCTACTGCGTCGAGGTCGAGAACGCCCTGGCCGGCGCGCCGGGGGTGTACGAGGCGGCCGTGGTCGGAGTGCCCGACGAGATGATGGGCGAGAAGGTCGGCGCGCTGCTCGTGGCCATACCAGGCGCCACGATCGACACGGACGCGGTCCTGGCCTACCTGCGGGAGCGGATCGCCGGCTTTAAGGTGCCCCAGTACGTCGTCGTACGCCCCGGCCCGCTGCCCCGCAACGCCGGAGGGAAGCTGCTCAAACGGCAGATTCGCGACGAAACCAGCTGGGACTGAGCCGTGTTCGCGGTCCCCGCGGCCGCCCAGGGCTAGCCCGGCCGGTCAGGGCGGCCGCGGGGTGAACGGCGAGCTCCACCTGCGGGCTGCCGATGGCCTCGATGTCGCCGGGGGTAACGGCCAGTTCCGTGACCGGGAACGAGACCTGCACGGTCTTGGCCTGTCCCGGATCGAGGGTCACCCGGGTGAACCCGACCAGCCGCTGATTGGGCACCAGGACGGGGCTGACCGGCTGATGGACGTAGACAGGCACGATGTTGGTGCCCGCGCGGCTGCCCGTGTTGGTCACGGTGAAGCTGGTCGTCACCGTGCCATGACGGCTGACGCTGCTGGTCGCGGACAGCCCGCTGGTCTGGAACGTGGTGTAGGAAAGGCCGAATCCGAACGGGTACAGCGGGTTGTACCCGCTGCCCTGGCCGGACCCGGCCGAGGCCAGGAGGTCGAAGAACTTCGGCTGGTCGCCGAGCGGGGAGGGGGCTCCGGTGTCGAAGTCCCCGCCGGGCGCCGCCGCGTCGGACGGCCAGCTGACCGACAGCTTGCCGCTCGGGTCGACCTTCCCGAAGATGACGTCGGCCACGGCCTGGCCGGCCTCGGTGCTGCCCTGGTAGGCCATCAGCAGCCCGTTGGCGTTCTCCGCCGGGCCCAGGCCGATCGGCAGGCCCGCGATCACCACCACTATGACTGGCTTGCCGGTGGCCTCAACCGCGCTGACCAGGTTCTTCTGGTCAGGCGTCAGTTGCGGTGCGGGATTGTCGCCCAGTCCCTCCGCGTAGGCCTCCTCACCGACGACGACCACCACCACCACCACCACGACGGGCGTCGGCTGCAGCCGCGTCCTGGACGGCCGCGGAATCAGAGCCGGGCCGTGGACGAAGCCGGCCGCGGAATCAGGGCCGGCCGCGAAAGCAGGGCCGGCCGCGGAGTCAGGGCCGGGCCGGGCGGATCTGGGCGGTGGCGGTGGCCACCGCCACGATATGGCCGGATTCGTCGAGCAGTTCACCGGCTAGGAAGGCCACCTCCCGGCCCCGGCGGACGATCCGGCCGCGGCCGGTGAGCCGTCCCGGCCGCGCCGGGCGCAGGAACTGCACGTGCAGGTCGGTAGTCGGGGCGAACTGGTCCGGGCCCAGCGTGGCCGCCAGCGCCGGGCCCAGCGTTTCATCGAGCATCGCGGTCAGGAACCCGCCCTGGATCAGCCCCACGGGGTTCAGGAACTGATCACTTGCGGTGAACGTGACCTCTATCGTTCCAGCGTCCGGATCGACCGACACCGGTTCCCAGCCCAGGAGCACAGCCGCCGGGGGTGGTGCGGCCCGGCCCTCCACCACATCCCAGAACCTTTCGTTGCGGGTCACCCAGCCGTCCTATCAGGTTCTCGCCCCGGGCCGCGGCCGTTCATCGCCGGAACCATGGCGCCGGCCGGCTGCGCAGGCTGCCTTTCCGCGTGCGCGTAAACCTCCAGGTCGGTGGCCTTGAGGACCAGCCACACCTCGCTGCCCGGTCGCAGCGATAGTTCTGCGACGGCGATGGGCGTGACGTCCACCACGGCACGCGGCAGCCCGTCGAGGTCGAGCCTGACGCGGTCGGCCAGCAGTGTGAGGCCGACGACCTTCGCCGGCCAGGTGTTGCGGGCACTGCTGGGCTGGGGCCGCTGACCGCTGACGATCACCGCGGAGGGGCGCACCGCGACAAGCACATCACCGTGCTGGCCGTGATCGGGGACGATGAAGGCGCCGCCGTCGGTCAGCGTCACATGGGCGCCGTCGGCGTGACCGGCGTACAGGTTCAGGCCCACGAGCTTGGCGACGTAGTCGGTAGCGGGCTGGCGGGCAATATGTGCGGGCGCGCCCTCCTGGACGATGCGCCCGTCTTCGAGAACGATGAGCCGGTCAGCTAGCACCAGAGCTTCGAGCGGGTCATGGGTGACCAGCAGGCAAGGCCCGGCGAACTCGGCCAGGTGACACTTCAGTTCAGCCTGCACGTCAAGACGAGTACCGGCGTCCAGAGCGGACAGGGGTTCATCCAGCAGGAGCAGGGCAGGCCGCCCGGCCAGCGCCCGGGCCAGCGCCACCCGCTGCGCCTGCCCTCCCGACAGCTGGTCGGGCTTGCGATCGGCGAGATCGGTCAGCCCGAGCCGGTCGATCCAATGACTGGCGGCTGATCTGGCCGCCCGCCTGCCCAGGCCCCGGGCCCGCGGCGAGAACGCCACATTTCCCGCTACGGTCAGGTGCGGGAAGAGCCGGTAGTTCTGGAATACGAAACCGACCGGCCGTCCCGCGGCCTCGACAAAGGCTCCGGTACCGGCGTCGTCCATGACGTGGCCCGCGAGCCTGATACGCCCGGCGGAGACCGGAATCAGGCCGGCCACGGCGCTGAGCAGCGTGGACTTCCCGGCCCCGTTCGGCCCCAGCAAGCCGAGGACCTGGCCGGGCGCCGCGGCCAGGCTGACCGCGAGAGTGAAATTACCGAGGCTGACCTCGGCATCGACGACGAGGCCGTCGCCGCCCCCCCGCGTCATGAGACTGAGCCGCCCCGCAGCCAGCGGTCACGCAGGGAGACCAGCACTCCGACGGAAACCAGCAGCAGCACCAGACTGAGAGCGATGGCCGCGTCGGGGTCAGTCTGCAGCGCGTAGTACACGGCGATGGGCATCGTCTCGGTCTGGCCGGGAAAGCTCCCGGCGAAGGTAATCGTCGCCCCGAACTCGCCCAGCGCACGCGCCCAGCACAACACGGCGCCCGCTCCCAGGGAGGGGGCGACGAGCGGCACTGTGACACGCCGGAACACGGTCATCCGTTTCGCGCCCAGCGTGGCCGCGGCTTCCTCAAACCCCTGGTCCGCGGATCGCAGCGCCCCCTCGACGGTGATGATCAGGAAAGGCATGGCCACGAACGTCTCGGCCATGACAACCGCCAGCGGAGTGAACGGGATCGTCAGCCCGAACCAGTCGTCCAGGTAGCGGCCGACGAACCCGACCCGGCTGAAGGCCAGCAGCAACGCCACCCCGCCGACGACCGGCGGAAGCACCAGCGGCAGGGTCACCAGGGCACGCAGCAGCCGCTGGCCCGGAAAGCTGCTCCGGGCCAGTACCCACGCCAGCGGCACCCCGATGACCAGCGAGATCCCCGTGGTCACCGACGCGGTCCACAGGGACAGAACCAGGGCCTGGGTCGCGTCCGACCCGCTCAGAGCCGCTCCGAGATGACGCCACGGGGCGCGGATCAGCAGCCCGGCCAACGGCAGCAGCAGGAAGGCGATCGCGATCAGGGCCGGCGCCAGCAAGGGCGCAGGCACTGATCGCGTAGCACCGCCCCGGGTGGTCCGCCTGGCTCGTTCACGGGCTGTCAGGTGCGACGGCGCGGTGCGGGTCACCATGGCGGCTCCGGATACTAGGTCAGGGCTTCTCGAACCCCGCGGCGGCGAGCACTTGCTGGCCCGCGGGTGACAACACGTAGGCGACAAAGGCCTGGGCTTCGGACTGGTGCTTGCTGCTGCTGATGGTAGCGATCGGGTAGAGCGTCGAGGCGTTGTCGTTAGCCGGGATCGTCACGCCCTTAACCTTGGTGCCGGCCGCCATCGCGTCGGTCACGTAAACCATGCCCGCATCGACGTTGCCCAGCTCGACCTGGGTCAGCACTGACTTCACGTCCGCTTCGAGCGTGACCGGCTTGACGGTAATCCCGGTGTTCTTGAACACCTCGGCTGCCACCACCCCGCACGGCACCTGCGGCTGGCACAGCGCCACCTTGACCGACTTTTTCGCCAGGTCGTTGACGGATGTCACTTTCGCGGGGTTATTCGGGGGGACGGCGACTTCCATCTTGTTCTTGGCGAAGGTCTGCGGATTGGACGCGTCTCCGGCCGAGACGACCTGCTGCATGTTGGCCGGGGCCGCCGAGGCGAACACGTCAGCCGGCGCGCCGCTGGTGATCTGGGTCGCGAGCCCCGAACTCGGCCCGAAGCTGAACTTCACCGTGTCGCCTGGGTGGGCGGACTCGAATTGCTTTCCGAGCTGGGTAAAGGTTCCCGTCAGCGAGGCCGCCGCAAATACGGTTATCGTTCCTGTCGATGCGGAAGCGGAACTGGCCGTGCTGGGGGTCGAGCTTGAACCGCTGCTTGAGCAGCCGGCCATGGCGATCACGGCTAGCCCAGCAACAGCGGGGATGAAACGACGCATTGTTAGCTCCTAGCTTTGAATCTGGGCGACCGGATCAGCTGGTCCTGGGTATCTCGACGGAGACATTCGTGGCCTTGACGGCGGCCACCGCGAGCATGCCTGGTTCCAGCCCGAGTTCGTCAGCGGCCTCGCGGCTGAGCAGCGACACGAACCGGTGCGGTCCGGCCTGGATCTCTACCTGGGCCATCACGGTGTCGCGGACGACGCGACTGATCAGGCCGCTGAACCTGTTCCGCACCGAATGCGCCACCACCACGCTGCCCGCTCTGTACTCAGCCGACTCGGCTAGCTCGCGCGCCAGCCTGGCGAGCGCCGCGCCGTCCACAGCCAGCCGCCCGGAGGCATCGCTGGTGGTGTCGATCCGGCCCCCATCCGCCCAGCGGCGCAATGTGTCAGCGCTGACGCCGAGCAGGTTTGCGGCTTCCTTGATCCGGAACGTCGGCACGCACAGACTCTAACGCAGATGCGGCTGCAACCCACAACATCTGCCGCGTTCGCACCAGATAGTTCGGCTGGAAGGACGTATTTGTGTTCGTCCTGAACTTGGCCGGGGATCAGCGGGCTGCTGCGGGCGGCCTTCCGGGCGCAGTCCGGTCCAGACCGTGAGGTCGCCGGTCGCGCGGCTCGGCGCCGCTGCCTGGGCCGGGCGCCGCTGATGCACAGAGCGCCGTTCCGCGCGCAGGGTTACATTGAGCTGATCCGCACATCACGCGGCAGGCCGTTACGAACTGGATGGTCGTCATGCGCCGTTGCCTTGTCGTCGCCAACCGGACCCTGCTGAGCACCGAGTTGCGGGAAGAACTCCGCCAGCGGATCGGATCGGGACCGACTTCTTTTTACGTCCTTGTCCCTAACACCAGCGCCGCGGACTACCAGATTCCCGCAGGCAGCGGCGTTCTCCCGCCCAGCCTCGCCTGGTGGGCCACCAACTACCGCCGCCCCGCGACCGACGAGGAGGCCAGCGCCCAGGCCCGCCAACGGCTCACCGAGACGCTAGCCGACCTCGCTACGCACGGCGCCGCCGCTGAGGGCGATCTCGGCAGCTCCCGGCCGCTCGAGGCCATGGAGAAGGTTCTCGCCGACGGCCAGTTCGACGAGATCATTGTGGCCACGCTCCCCCAGCCCATCTCGCGCTGGCTCGGCACCGACCTGCCCCGTCAGGCCGAGCGCCGGTTCAAGCTCCCGGTCACGACCGTCATCATGCAGCGCTGACCGCCAAGCAGCGAAACGGGGCTTGCGCCGGGCCCGGGCCGTCCGGCCAGCCCGCATCGCTTCGGACGCATCGTGATTTCAACAAGCTCTGGTTAGGGCAGGCCGTCTCGGATTTCGGCAGCCAGGTCACCGTCCTGGCCCTGCCGCTGCTCGCTGGCGCGGGCGCCCCGCCGCGTGACCTCGCGGAGGTATCGAGTAGTCAGCAAGGCCCGGTCCATGACAGCGGTTCCTTCCGGGCGCGCGCCACGCGTTACTCACATCGGCCAGCGGGCCAGGCGACCCCGCTATCGTCATCAATACCCACTGGCCGCCGACGACCAGTACATGATTGTAGTGCCGCGGCCCACCGGCTTGGCCGGACCTGTTGGCGGTCTCCCGGAGGGGCCGCGAGTGATTGCCGCTGGAGTCGGCCCCCGCATCGCACGGAATGAAATGATCGCCGCATGTCGGTTGCGCGTGGTCGTGTCGCTCTGGTGACGGGCAGCTCGCGACGCCTGGGCGCGGTGATCGCACGGCGCCTGGCTCAGGATGGGTTCGCGGTGGCGGTCAATGGCCGCCGCGGCGACGCGCAGGTTCATGATGTCGGCCGCAGCATCCGTGACGACGGCGGGGTCGCCGAGTCCTTCTGCGCGGACGTAACCGATCAGCAGCAGGTTGCCGAGCTGGTCGCCGCGATCGCGGGCCGCTTCGGCCCGGTTGATGTCCTGGTGCTCAACGCCACCGGCCCGCAGCCTGAGGCCCTGGTGACGGAGGTGACCTGGACCGACCACCTCGCCCAGCTGGACTTCTTCGTCAAGCGCCCGGTGCTACTGGGCGCCGCGGTGCTGCCCGGGATGCAGGCCCGCCGGTACGGGCGCATCGTGCACATCGACTCCGAGGTCGCCGACCGCCCGCCGCCCGGCCGGTCGGCTTATGCCACGGCCAAGAGCGCCCAGATAGGCCTGACCCGCAGCTGGGCCCGCGAACTTGCTCCATTTGGCATCACCGTGAACACGGTCGCGCCCGGCTTCGTCCTGTCGAGCGGCATGCAGACGTCCCTGCCGAGGTCAGGAGGGCCTATCTGGCCTCGGTGCCCGCCGGGCGGATGGGAACTCCCGACGACATCGCCCATGCCGTGAGCTTCCTCGCCTCGGCAGGCGCTGGTTTCATCACCGGCCAGCGCCTCGTCGTCGACGGCGGCCGGAACCTCGGCAGCTGACCACAGCGGGCTCAGGCGTCGCGGCGCGGGGCACCGGTATCCAGGCTCAGCCTGCGCATTCTCAGCCACAAGAACAGCAGCACCAAAGGCACGGCCAGGCCGCCGAGGCCGTAGATGAGGAACGCGGCGAAGCCGCCGATACGCCCGACCAGCCAGGCGAAGTTCTGGCCGAAGAAGCCGGTGACGAACGTCAGCGGCAGGAACACCGTGGCCAGGATGGTGAGCTGTTCGATGGTGGCGTTCTGCCGGACGCTGACCTTCGTCTGCTCGACCGAGATCACCGCCATGTTGGCCTCCAGCACCGTGCCGAGCAGGTCACGCTGCGCGGCGACCTCCTCGTTGACCAGGAGCAGGTGATCCTGGACATCGCGCAGGTACGGCAGCAGCGCCGGGGCCGCGGTGGCGCGCTCGACCGTGGCCACCACGCCGAGCAGCGGGTGGACGGCGCGGTAGAAGTCGGTGGCCTCGCGGCGCAGCGAGTAGATCCGCTCGGTCGGCGCGACGGCGCCGGAGAATACGGTGGCCTCGATCTGGTCGATGTCGCGTTCGAGCCCGGCCACGACGGGCGCGTACCCGTCCACCACCTGATCCAGGATCGCCCAGAGCGCTGATGCGCTGCCCGCGGCGAGCAGCTCCGGCCGCTGCTCCAGCCGCTGCCGCGCCCCGCGCAGCTCGCTCGCCACGCCCTGCCGCACCGTGATCACGAAGGTCGGCGCGAGGAAGACGCTGATCTCACCGAACTCGACCTCCTCGGCCTCGTCGTCGTAACGCGCGGTACGCAGGATCACCAGCCGCACGTCCCCGTCGTAGTTCTCGACCTTCGGCCGCATATGAAAGTTCTGCGCGTCCTCGACCGCCAGCTCGTGCAGGCCGAAGGTGTCACGGACCTGGGCCAGCTCCTCCAGTGCCCGGCTCGAACAGTCCCAGCCACACGAAGCCGCCCTGCCCGCACCGGGCCGCCGCCTCCTCCAGCGACACCGCGCCTTCGTCTTGCCTGCGGCCGTCCTGGTAGTGAGCACAATCAATGATCATCTCGGGATCCCCCTTTCTGGGCCTTCGGGGCCGATATCCGCTACCCAGCATGGCTGGATCCCGCGGCCGCATGAAGATCGCACATGGTCGAGTTTTTCCCGGACGCTGGATCGGACGGTCAGGGAGGCAGCATCCCTCCAGCTAGCACGCGAGCACGGCGTTCCGGGATGGCGGATTTGCGCGAGGTACTCGTCAGCATAAGCTGACGAGATGTCCGTGATTGCCGATCTCGACCGGGCCGTACACGGCGCGGACCCCGATGCAGGATTGCGGGCCGTGGCTCGGCTCCGCCGCCGGGTCGAGCAACTGGAGGCCGAACAGGTGGCAGCTGCGCGGCGGGCGGGCTGGTCCTGGCGGGACATCGCCACCCGGCTGGGCGTCACCAAGCAGACCGTGCACCGCAAATACCACCGCGACCGGGAGGGCTGATGTTCCGAGGCGACCACCCCGATCTGGACCGCGTACGGCGCCGGGCGTGCTCGGGATCGATATCGACCGCCTGCTTCACGCCTGCAGGGCCGTGCCGTTGGATCGCCCACCACCGCGGCGTCATGACCTCATGCGGCGCTATCAGCGCACCACGGGGCGCACCCCACCACAGGCTCCGCCATCCCCGCGCTCATCAGCGATTGAGGAGAAGCCGGCGGCAGCGGAGCCAGGTTGGCCGTGGTGCCATGACCGCCCAGCCGGTCACATCAGGGCAGGTTTGACGCCGTCCTGCGCCGGCCGTGGTATTGGATGCGGTTGGCCTGGATCTGCCCGGCATCGATCGCCGCCTGCTCGTCGGCTTCGCTCGTGCCGGCCAGTCCCGGGAAGAAGTAGGGCCCGTACGTGAGGCCCTCGCAATCGAGCCGGGCCTGCAGCCCGCGCAGTATGTCCTGGCCCGCGTGCAGGCGTTCGGCCTCGGCCCACGAGCGGCAGTAAGCGTCCCACGTCTGACCGGAGGAGCGCCACTGCGCGAGTCGCTCGGCCAGCCAGCTGTGCTGATCTTCGGTCGGGGCCAGCGGCCTGAGCACCAGCGGGCGGTGGCCTCGTCGAACCGCTCCCGTGCCCATTCCACCACCACCAGCACGCCGCCAGGCAGCAGCATCTCTGCCACCAGGTCCAGCACCTCGCCAAGATCAGCGACATGATGCAAGGAGGTGCACGCCACAATCGCGCCGGCCGGCTCCCGGGCGCCGTACCGCTCAATCTCGGCCTGCACGTACCAGGGCCCCGCCGGCACTTCGGGGTCGACGCCAGTCGCCTCGTACCCGGCGGCTTGCAGCATCGGGACGAACCCACCGAGCGGCCCGCACCCGATCTCCAGCACCCGGGCCGGCGGATCCGGCATCCGGCCGCGGACAACCGGCCACACCGCGGCGAGCCACCGCTCATCGGGCGTCACGGGCCCACAGCCTACGCCGGGCACGCAGCCCCGCCGCATCCGTCACAGTCGCGTGACGCCGCGGTCTCGGCGCGGCTACTGTCCCGATATGACGACTGTGATCAAGACCGTCTCCTTCGACGCCGCTGACGCACTAGCTCTGGCCACGTTCTGGGCGGCCGTCCTCGGGTCGGACGTGGACGAGGATTCGAGTCCCGGCAAGGCATTCGTGGAGGCCGCAGGCTGGGGCGGGCCGAACATCTGGTTCAACCGGGTACCAGAACCCAAGGCAGCGAAGAACCAGATGCACTTTGACCTGCGTGCCCCCGGCGCTGTTGCGGACGAGGTGGCCAGGCTGGAGAAACTCGGTGGCACCGTCCAGGAACGTCACCAGCACTACACCGTCATGCAGGATCCGGAGGGTAACGAGTTCTGCGTCGAACCCGGCCCTTCGCACCGGCCGGCTTAGGCACGAGCGGACGCGACCGTGACCAAGACCGTCCTGGATCACGTGGCGATCGGCACGCGCGAGCTGGCCGATGGCTGGGACCTGTTCGGCGGGCTGCTCGGTGGTTCCTGGGTTTACGGCGGCGATTCGCCCGGCTTCTGGTGGGGTCAGCTGCAGTTCCGCACCGGCCCGAAGGTCGAGCTGCTCACCCCGGCTGGGGGCCCCGACGCCGCCTTTCTCGAGCGCTTCCTGGCCTCCCGCGGCGCTGGTCCGCATCATCTCAACTTCATCGTCCCTGACATCAGCATGGCGCTGTCGCGGGTACGGGCGGTCGGCATCGAACCGGTCCAGGTCAGCTTGTCGAACGCGGCCTGGAAGGAGGCGTTCTTGCACCCGAAGGACGCCTACGGCATCGTGATCCAGGTCGCCGAGCAGTCCGGCCCGCCGCCGGTACTGGTGGCGCCCGCTCAGCTTCCGGCTCCCGGGCCGTCGTCGGCGTTCGCCCTGATCGAGCACTACGTGGCGGACGACATGGACGCTGCGGTCCGCCTCTTCCAGGAGGCATTCGAGGGCGAGGTCGTCAGCCGGCAGGACGCCCCAGAAGCCTCAACCGCCGAGCTGACCTGGGAAAACGGTGCACGCCTGCGACTCGTCCTGGCCACCCCGGCCGTCGGCGGCGCAGGCCCGCGCCACGGCGGCCGGCCCGGGCACCTGCGCTTCAGCCGCGCCGGGGCGGGGTTCAGCCCGGCTGACCGCCGCCGGGCAGCGGACCTGGCCCAGCGCCTGGGGATATCACTGCAGCTAGGCTCGCAGAGCTGAATCCGGGACTCGCTCTGCCTGGGCCTGAGGCGAGGCGCCACCATGTAGCTC
This sequence comes from uncultured Actinomycetota bacterium, assembly GCA_963775745.1. Classification (GTDB taxonomy): domain Bacteria; phylum Actinomycetota; class Actinomycetes; order Streptosporangiales; family Streptosporangiaceae; genus DATBGO01. The sequence continues at coordinate 8,036 of CAVZKE010000002.1, read as the reverse complement.
AGAATTTGGCCCGGACGCCGTCCGCCACTTCCTCCGGGCTCAGGTCTATCATGGCCTCTCCGTACAGCCGTTCGAAATAGGTGGCGTCGCTGCGGTACCAGGGCTCCGGGTTCGACCTGCTGATGATCTTGAGCACCACCTGGTGTCCGTGCTCGCGCGCCTGAGGCCCGCCGCCGATCACGCCGAAGTTGAACGAGGTCAGGTTCCAGGCCCTGAAGGCGGCCAGGACCTGGGCGAGTCCCTGCCCCAGCGCCCGGCTGTCGTCCTCGGTCAGCTCGGTCACGTCAGCCGCCCCGGTGACCACGCCCCACACCTCGTGAAACCCGCTCGGCGCGAAGGGGGTCAGCCAGGCCACCCGGCCGATGTGTCCCACCCATCTGGGACCGCCCGCCTCTTGTTCGACCAGGGCCGCCCAGTAGGACCCGTGCCGTTGTTTCCATGCTCCGGCCCGCTCGACCATGAGGCGCTGGCCGGTCAGGCCGCAATCGTCGTGCGCGGACTGGAGGTGAGGATGAATGAGCGAGGCGCCCGACGGCGGCAGGTAGTTGCTGTTGATCGAACTCCACACGGCCGTCGGGTCCAGGCGCCGCACCGCCTGCGCATGGCGGACCATGGCGGCCAGAGCGTCCCCGACGAGGGCGGGCGTAAGGTCATCCAGGTCGAGGAAATGTCGCTCGGTGTCATAGATCCCGACGGCGCTGTGGGTCGCGTACGCCAGGATATTGGGCACCACAACTGCATGGCCCAGGCGAATGCGGCCTTCGGTCGTGAGGTCGGCGGGAAACGGGAAGGTAGCCGTCTCCAGGTGCTCGGCGTCGAATGGGCAAAAGGCGGGCTTCACCGTAAGCTCGGCCAGGTCCGGCCGGGTCGGAGGCTGGAGTTTCACGCCCGTGAGGATCCGGGCGCTCGCCCCCGTCAGCGGGTCCCGCCGCCAGCGCAGCCGCGTTCGGGTCCACGTTCCGCCAGCGGCCAGATCAGGCACTCTGGCCTCAAGGTCTCGTTCTTCGAAGTCGATCGCAACCACGGTGACGACCGTAGTGACTTCCGCATGGTTGAGGAAGGGAAAGCGGGCAGCCGCCCGCGGGCAGCCGGCTTGAATGTGCGCACGGCGTCGAAATGGCGGGCCCGCCACCGCGGCGAAGGCGACCACCCCGGCCGCGCTGTGGGCGGACGTGGCGCAAGTCGTGACCGGAAGCCCAGCCGATAGCCTGACGGTTGTGAGCGACTCTCCCCCTCCCCCGTCGTCCGCGGTCGCCGGTCACAGCCGTCACCGTGGCCGCAGCTGAACTGGTGACCGCGCGGTGGCCCGCTGAACCGGCGGCGGATGGCGGGCCCGGCGCGCCGGGTCCTGGTAACGCCATGCAGCGGCGTCTGGTGACTGCGGCCAGAGCCTCCGGCCAGCCGCAGGCGTGGACCAGCAGGCTGCTCCGCTGCGGCGTGGCCGCTGGTCCTGTCTTCGTCGCGGTGTTCCTGCTCGAGGGCGCCGCACGAGAAGGCTACCGGCCGCTGCGCCACCCGGTCAGTTCTCTCGCGCTCGGTTCCCGGGGCTGGATACAGGCCGGAAACTTCGCGGTGACAGGCATGTTGGTGCTGGCCGGTGCGGCGGGGCTGGCGCGCGCTGGCGACCTCTCGGCCAGCACCCGCGCGGCACCAGCGCTGATCGGCGCGGCGGGCGCCGGGCTCATCGGCTCAGCGGTCTTCCGCACTGACCCGGTCAGCGGCTACCCGCCGGGAACACCCGATGTGCTGGACCGGCCGAGCCTGGCCGGCACGGCGCACGGTCTGGCGGCCGTCCCGGTGTTCTTCGGCCTGCCCGCCGCCGCGCTCGCCTGCAGCTGGCGGTCCTGGCGGGCCGGCCGGCGCGGGTTCGGGCTCTACAGCGCGGGCACCGCCATCATCATGCCGGCCGCCCTGGCCCTGGCCGGCGCGGGCTTCGGTCAATCACCCCGCCTCGTCAATCTCGGCGGACTGTTCCAGCGGGCCAGCATCGGCACCGGCTTCGCCTGGCTCACCGCCCTGTCAGCACGTGCACTTCAGCATGCGGCCGCCACCGGCAGCGTCAACCCGCCGGCTGCCTGAGCACCCGCTCGTCGGTCGACCCCCAGCGGCAGCGGCGGTGCGTTCCTGGGAGCGCCTTTCCTGGCGGGCGAGCGCGGCGGCCAGTGGTGATAGACAGGCGGCATGGCAAAAATCCGGGTCTGCGCTGAGCGCACGGTGGAGGCGCCGGCGGGCGCCGTGTACGGCTACATCGCAGACATGCGCGAGCATCATCCGCATTTCCTGCCCCCGGCGTTCTCTGCTTTCCAGGTCGAGTCGGGCGGGGTGGGCGAGGGAACGATCACCCGGTTCACGGTGACCGCCGGCGGGCGCGCTCGCCAGTACCAGATGAAGGTTGCCGAGCCTGAGCCGGGCCGCGTCCTCACCGAGTCCGATACTGGCTCCAGCATGGTCACCACGACCACCGTCACGCCACGAGGCGGCATGTCGCTCGTGCAGATCTGCACGAGCTGGGACGGCGCGGGCGGGATCGGCGGATTCTTTGAGCGCCTGTTCGCTCCGCGGGTGATGCGCGGCATTTATGCAGACGAGCTACAGCGGCTCGACACATACGCTCGACAGCACAGTGATACCTGAACCCCGCCAGGCCGGGGAAGCCTCTCGCCGGCCGGTGGTCACCTGCAGTCGACAGGGATCTTGTAGCTGGCCACGCCTGCGAGCTCGCCGTTGAGGCGGAGCAGTGTACCGGGGGCGCAGGTTCGGCTGTCAGTTGTGATCCACAGGCTGTTGCCCTGGCCGGCCATCGACGCGATCAATACGCGCGATACTAGAACGCGAGCCATATCAGGCCGTCCGATCCGATACGTAGCGCGCTGGGCAGGGCAGGAACGCTGATGCGCCTGACCAGATGGCCGGTCGCCTGGTCGTAGGCGGCCAGCGCCGCATCAGGATAGTCACCCATCGCGACGTACACCATTGACCCGCCCGCCGCCAGCGCATCGACAGCGCGCGAGGCGGCCAGTCCTCCTCGCGCGGCCGTGCCGGTTGACGGCCCGATGACCCGAGGCGGCGCCTTGCCGCCCGTGCGGCCCGGTCCAGGAGGCCGCGGCGTAGCCGACTCCGCACATCAGCGCGAAGATAGTAACCGCGACGGCCAGCGCCCGGCGGCGGCGGTGCGCCGCCGCGCGGACCCGGCCGGCGAGATCGGCACGCGGCGTCACCCAGTCGCTGGCACGCTCAAACATTTCCCGAAGTTCCTGCTCAAGGTCGGCGCTCACGTCGATCTCCTGTCCGGGAGCAGCTGCCGCAGACGTGCCATCGCGCGGGCATGCTGTGATTTCACGGTGCCTACCGAGCAGCCCAGGGCATACGCGGTCTCGACCTCGGTCGCGGAATTGACCAGGATCCGGTGTACGAAGCGGCTGGTCATAAAGTTGTCACCCGAGCGCGAAATGCCTGACCAGAAGGGCAAACGTGCTGCTCAGATTCAACTCTGGCCAGGAAGCCACTGCGGGAACGCGTCGCGGATTGTCCCAGGCTCGCTGCTGAACCCACTGATCGCCTGCGGTCGCGATCCGCTGGGCCGTTGATCCGTGGACCAGCGAATTGCGTCCGCTGACCGTTGGGCGGGCCGTCCGCCCTTGCGTGTTGCCGCGCCAGGGCGTGTCCTGGAGGGGACAGGGGGTGTGAATCGTCAGTTGAGCAAGACATCGAGGATCGTGGGTATCGTCGCGGCTACCGTTCTGGCCGGGGGGCTGGCCGCGTGCGGTACGCCCGGCGCGAGCGTCCGCCCGGTCGCGGCGGGGCCGGCTAGCCCGGCTGCCGTCCCGGTGCGGGTGCAGCCCAATGTGGTCGGCTGGTCCGGGATGGTTCAGCGCCCTGACCACATCTACGTGGGCATGGGCGGAGCGCCGATTGTCCGGCAACTGGCCTGGCGGAACTGGGGCGGCTCCCGAGCATGGGCGGCAGGCCAGCTCGACATCTACCGGCCGCAGCCAGGTCCGATATCCGGCTGGCACCCGACCACGTACCCGGTCACGGTGCGCCTCGAGGACATCCGGACGCACGACGGCCAGCCGTCGTACCGGAAGATGGCGGACTTCTACGTCAACCGCCGGGGTGCCGCAAAGGTGCTGTACTTCACGTTCTCCGTGCGGCCGGGCGGATCAGTCCCGGGGTGGAACCCGAGCCAGGCAGGACCGGCCACACAACCAGATGTACTTTCACCTGTACAGGCGGCCGGCCCGGTGGCGGCCGGCAAATCCTGGGACGAGTGACGGCCGCCCCGATGAGTTCCGCCGCGCCCAGGCGTCTGAACCGTATGAGCAACTCCCGCCCAGGAGGCAGCGCCGCTGGTGCTCAGTGCCTTCAACCGCCAGATCGCGGTCGATCGTAAAGGAACGAAGATGACCAGTATGCCGAAGATCGTTTCAGCCGGGCAGTGGCAGCAGGAGCGCGATGAACTGCTCAAGGCCGAGAAGGAAGCCACCCGCGCGCTTGACGCGATCGCCGCGCGTCGCCGCCGGCTCCCGATGGTCAAGTTCGGCAGCTACGAGTTCGCCACGCCAGCCGGCCGAAAACCCTGCTCGACCTGTTCGCCGGACAGCGCCAGCTCGTCGTCTACCAGTTCATGGACAACGGGCCCGACGACTACTGCCCGGGCTGCACCCACTTCACCAACAACGTCGCCGACCTGGCCACGCTGGCCGACAACGAGGTCAGCTGGGCCACCGTGTCCAACATGCCGCTCGCCCAGATCGAGGCCTACAAGGCGCGAATGGGCTGGACGGTGCCGTTCGTATCGTCGCACGGCACAACGTTCGCCGACGACTGCGGCGCAGTGGGCGGCTTCATGCTCAGCGTGTTCCTGCGCAACGGCGACGACGTCTACCGGACCTATTGCACCACCGCCCGCGGCGTGGACCGGCTCCTGTTCGTCAACAACATCCTCGATCTCGCCCCGTACGGGCGCCAGCAGGACTGGGAAGATTCCCCGCCCGGCTGGCCGCAGTATCCCACCTACGGGTAGGTAAGGCTGTTACTGCTAGTGCTTCGAGCGGTGCAGGTGAACGGTGGTCGTTTCATGGCCTGCAGCCGGGTCCCCGCTCGCCACGTTGAACACGAGAAACTGGGCGCTGAAGCTCGCCTTGCCGGGCTGGAACGGGCCGGCCACCGGGGCGGGCAGGCCGAAGGGAACCCGGTGCGACCGGCCATCACAGGGCACCGCCGGCTCGACGAGTCCATCGGTGCCGATCATCAGCCCTTGCGCCACCGACACGGTGAAATCGCTAGATATCCACCCCGGATCGCACTCCAGCCGCGCGACGACGGTCAGCGTGCCGTCGGCGTTCAGCAGGACCCGCTTGTCGACCTTCACCTTCGCCACGCCCGTGGGCCGGTCCTGAGCGGTGGCCGCCGGCACCGCCATGGCCATGACCGCGAGCAGCAGGACAGGGAGCACGATAACCCGTGATAGCGCACGTACCCCGTACATTTACCGCACCCCCTGACCAGGCCCCCATCGGAGGTTCTTTACTATTTCATGGGGGACCTTATACCGCAAGATGACATATTCGGGCGTTGCTGACCGGCAGGCCGTCTCAGCCCTCAGTTCGGGAACCGCTTTCAGGGCGGCGGGCGCAGCACGTCGATGTGGCATCGCGGGCCGATGGCACCGGCCAGTCGCTGGTCACTGGTCAGCAGGCGTACGTTCAGCAGTTCGGCGAGCGCGACGTAGGCCGCATCGTAGACGGTGAGGTTGTCGCGAAGTTCCCAGCAACGGGCCAGCAGCGGCCGGTGCGGAGCGCGCTTGAGGGGCATCGCCGCGAGGTCGGCGAGCGCTAGGGACGCGCGGCGGCCATCGATCAGGCCGGCCCGCATCTGCCGCCGCAAGACCGAGGTGACTTCGAGGTCGATCAGTTCGGGCGCCGCCAGATGCTCGCCGCGCAGCCGGGCCCGGGCCTGGTCGCCGTCCTGGGCGTCGTCGGCGACGGCGACAGCCAGGACGCTGGCATCAACGACGATCACGGTCAGAGCGGACCGCGGCCACCGCGGCCTTCATCGGCACCGAGCCGCCGGAGCGGCCGCCGGCCCGGTCGAGGACCTCCTCCAGCGTCGGCTCACTGGCCTCCTGGATCAGCCGGGCCCGCAGATACTCCTGCAGCGACTGATGCGCGGCGGCCGCGCGCTGGCGCAAGACGGCATGGGTCTGCTCCGGGACATCCTTGATCTGTACGCTAGGCATAGCGCCATTATGGCGCTACTAGCGCCAAACTGCAATTGACTGCTGGCCAACGGGATCGGGGCTAACGCCTCGTGGTTCCTTTGCATCAGCCTCGGGCCTGGAATGGCTCGATGAGCTGCTCGGCGAGAAGCAGCAGGCCCGCCGCCGCCGAGCCGTCCTGCTCGACCGGGACCGGTTGGCCGTCCAGGCCGGTACGCCCCACGCGATCGCCGCGGGCGGGGAACCTCGCATGGCCGGCCAGGACGTCCCAGATCGTCAGCACGACGCCAAGGTTGAGGCGCTGAGTATCCGGAGCGTGGTGGAGCCGGTGGTATGCAGGGCTCACGAGCGCCCGGCCGACCGGGCCGAACGTCCAGCGGAGATTGGCGTGCTGGAGAGTGCCGATGCACACGTAGATCGTGATTATCACGGGAGCTATGGGACGCGTCGGCATCAGGGCCACGACCGGGACCGTCGCCAGCAGAAACCCAGTCGTGTGCATGAGCGGATGCGCGCGGAATGACGTGAGGACGCTCAGCTCCTCCTGGCTGTGATGAAGGGCATGAAAGCGCCAGAGCGGACCGAGCCGGTGATCGGCATTGTGGGCCAGCCAGTTGGCTCCGTCCATGGCCACCACGGTGAGGGGGATGAGCAGCCAGCCGGGCCAGTGCTCCGTCGTTCGCAGCTCGATCCAGCGCGCCTGACTACCGATCAGCGCCGCCGCCCCGACACTGAGCAAAGTCATCAGCGGGATCACGACGATGGCATGCAGGGCCAGGAAGCACGCATCCTGCACGTGACCGCGGGCTAGGACCGGCCGCCGCTCCGCCGGCCATATCCGCTCGCAAATCCCCGTCCGACCACCAGCACCGCGAGGAGGGGAGCAGCGAGTTCTGCCCGGCCTGCCGAGAGCTCCGTTTCGAGGCGGCCTTGCCTGAGCAGTTCGGCGACGGCGACCCAGAGGACCAGGATCGTTACCCCGGCCAGGACCAATGAGGAGAGGCATAGCCGTCGCCACCAGGCGAGCCGGACCCCTGTCGGCCCGGGTCCAGCGGTCCGCTCTGGGCGCGAGGCGAACGGTGGCCAGCGATCTTCGGTCGCTCCTGCTCGGACCTGGATCTGCGAAGCGGACACTGGAACTCCTCGACTCGTGCTGCGCCGGCGCGCCTGCCGTCAACCGACGCTCGAATTCTGCCCCCCGGGGGACGCTCGGGTTCCAGCGCGGAGCACCGGGAAGCCGGTGGTGCACGTTTTCACGCCCTGGACGTCCACGATGCGGAAGCCGGCCCAGTGCGCGGGCAGGTCTTCCAGCCGGTGGGTCGGGGTGATCGGTCACAGCGGAAGGTTCACCGGAATGCGCTGACACCGGTTTCGGCGCGGCCGATCAGCAGCTTCTGGATCTGGCTGGTGCCTTCGTACAAAGTCATCACCCGGGCGTCCCTCATGTACTTCTGCACCGGGTATTCATCGATGTAGCCGTAGCCACCGAACGCCTGGATCGCACAGTTCGAAGCGCGGACCGCCGCCTCCGACGCGAAGTACTTCCGCCTTGGATGCCCCCTGGACTCCGAAGGGCTCGCCCCGGTCGATGGAGATCCGCGGCCCGCCAGACGAGCAGCCGGGCGGCGTCGGCATCGACGGAGATGTCGACGATCATATCCCTGGATCAGCTGAAGGATGCCGAGCGGGCGACCGAACTGATGCCGACCCCGTACGAAGTACTGGACCACCGCTTCGAGGCGGCCCGCGGTAATTACCACGCAGCCCGCGCCGACGGAGTCCCGGCCCTTTCGAGGGAGTGCATGGCGATCGAGAA
>CAVZKE010000001.1:0-254058 GCA_963775745.1 uncultured Actinomycetota bacterium | reverse complement strand
TCGTGCCGCGCAGTGGCATCGCCCCAACGGGATGAAAGAAAGACGCTGGCCCTTGGGGTGCAGCAGATCGATGGCCAGCAGCTTCGGGTCTGGGCCATGCCTGCCTCCTCCCGGTAGCCAGGCAGCTGTCCGGCGTAGGCGGCCAGCTGGGCAGCCGTCAGTAACCGTCTGGTTCCTCCAGCGCGGCCGCGACGTCATAACCGAGCGCGATCGCCACATCGGGGGCCGCGGAGACGACCCGGCCGAGCCCGGCGACCGGGGCGATCGCGAGCAGCACGCCGGTGATCTCGTCCGCACTCGCGCCCGCCGCCAGCGCCCGGGTGGTGCTCCGTTCCAGGCACACCGCCGGCGACCCGATGGCCACCGATACCGCCATGTGCAGCAGCGCCGCGGTCCTGGGATCCAGCGCCGCCGTCGCGGCCGGGCCAAGGCCCAGCCCGGCCTTGTCTTCGACGAAGCCTTCGTCGATCATCGCCAGCCTGCGCAGAGTCTCCTGGAATCTCGCTGTCTGGCCCATACGCCTCCGCCCGCCGTCAGGCACCAGTTCACGTCATGGCGTAGCGGGTTCCATCCCCCTGATGGGATGAAAGCCGGGTCATCACCCCGCGAGGAGTCCCAGCTCAAGAGAGCGTGAGACCGCCTGGCTGCGTGAGGAGACGCCCAGCTTGCGGTAGATCGAGTTCGCCTCCGACTTGATGGTGTGGCGGGACAGGAACAGCTCCCCGGCGATCTCGGGGAACGACAGGTGAGTAGACAGCAGCGGCAGCAGGCGCAGCTCAGCAGCGGTCAGCGCCGAGGCTCCGGGGACGCTTGAACCGCGTTGCTTGGAGAGCTGGGCACGGAGCGCGCCAGCCTCCCTGGCGAGCATCCCGAGGCCGGGCCGGCGCTTAAGCAGGTCATCGACCTCACGCATGAGCGTCCTGGCACCTGCCAGGTCGGCGAGTGCGAGGTGGACGCGAGCCAGCTCGATCCGGGCCTGGACGGCCAAGTGGGGCAGTGCGTAGGTCAGCAACGGCCGCAGGTGCTGGGCACTGACGAGTTCCCGGCGCGCCGCCGGGACATCTCCCCGGTGCATGGCTGCGCGCGCTCGCAGCCCGCAGATGAGCGGTGTCGCATAGCTTTCCTCGATCCCGGCCCGGCGCAAAACGGTACGGGCCTGGCCGGCGAGGACTTCGCCCCGGTCCCACTCGCTGCGTGCTATCGCCACCAGCGATCGCTCGCTCAGCGCGACCGCGAGATCATCGGGCGCGTCGGCTTCCTCGCCGATGCTGACCGCATCCTCCAGGGACAAGTCGCCGCCATCGAGGTCACCGCACAGGATGCGCGCGATTCCCTGCAGAAGCGCGGGGGCTGGCGTCACGAAGCTCTCCGCCGCGAACCTGCGCACGGCCTCGTCCGCGTCGGCGAGCATCTGCTTTGCCCCGCGCCGGCACAAGAGGGTCCGCAGCAGCGCGGCCCACGCCTCGGCGGAAGGGTCGTCGGACCGCGCCGCGTCCCCGTACTGCCAGCGGTCGACCGCATCGGCCCACCGCTCGGCCTCGACCGGTCTGCCCGTCAGCGCGGACAGGAGCGAGGCCAGCACCGCAACCCTGGGGTGTCCCTCGATCCCGCCCTGGTGCTCCAGCCACCTGAACCACCGCTGGATGGTGGTGACCCGGCCCTGCCGGTAGGCCGGCACCACGAGCTGGCCCACCAGGCCGGCGGCCCCATCGACGTCCCCGGCGGCCATGGAGTACTCCAGTGCTTCCTCGGGCATGCCGTTGTCCAGGCACCAGCCGGCGGCGCGGCGCTGCAGGACGGGCATCAGGCCGGGCTCCAGGCGATGCAGCTCCGCCAGCAGCATGTCGCGGAACAAGTGGTGGTAGCGGTACCACTCCCCCCGCCGGTCCAGCGGCACCAGCAGCAGGTTCGACCCGGCCAGATCCGCCAGGACCGCAGCCGATCCACCCATGTCGAGCAACGCCTCGCACAGCGGCCCGCACATGCGCTCCAGCACCGCGGTCCGGGTCAGGAACGCCCGCTGCTGGCGCGAGATACGCGACAGGAACTCCGACTCCATATACTCGCTGACCAGCCGGTCATCGCCGCCAAAGGAGAACGCCGCGCCCGCGAACGGGCCCCCCTCCCTGAGATAAAGAGCCGCCAGGTACAGCCCGGCCGGCCATCCCTCGGTCCGCTTATGCAGCTCCGTCACGTCTTCCTCGGCCAGGGTGAGGTCCACGTTGAGCAGCAGCGATGACGCCTCCTCGCTGGTCAGCGACAAGTCGTCCGGGCCGATCTCCATGATCTTGCCCTCGGCGCGCAGCCGCGCGACCCGCAGCGGCGGCTCGGCCCGGCCCGCCAGCGCCAGCCGTGAACCGCCCGGCACATGATCGGCCAGCACTGACAGCGCGGCCCGGCATTCGGAGTTGTGCAGCAGGTGCACGTCGTCCAGGACCAGCACCATCGGCGAGGTCATCGACGCGAACGCCGACCCCAGCCGAGGGACAACCGAGCCGGGCACCGAGCTCACCGGGGAGGCAAGCGCGTCGAACACCCGCCCGCTGATCGGCTCGACCGCATCAAGCGCTGCCGCGACATAGCTGAGCAGGACCTTGGGGTCGTTGTCTCCTTCGTCGACCGACACCCACGCGAAGGCCCGGCCGTTACCCTCGGCCCACTGCGACAGCAGCGTCGTCTTGCCATAGCCGGCCGGCGCGACCACCGAGACGACCGGGCACCGGTCGCCCGCCACCAGCCGTTCGATCAGGGACAAGCGACGAACGGTCCCGGGCCGTGTCAGCGGAGGACGGAGCTTGGACGCGATGAGGTCGAACGCTGACCTGCTCGCACGCTGTGACCGGCCGTCCCGCTGATGCACGTCGCTTTCGCCCATGATCCGACGGCGCCCCCCAAGAATGGCCTGCCGCTCCATGATCCGCCGAGGCCACAGATCAGGTCAAGGCGCGGCAATACGCCCCGCCGGGTTAAATCCGGAGCCTCCGCACGGCACCAGACAGTCCGCCCGGTCTCATGAGCCGGGACTCCTGGACGGTGACGACCGTCTTTCATCCCATCAGGAGGATGGAACCCGCCACGCCACGAGGTGAACTGGTGCCTGACGGCGGGCGGAGGCGTATGGGCCAGACGGCGAGATTCCCGGAGACGTTGCGCAGGCTGGCGATGATCGACGAAGGCTTCGTCGAAGGCGAAGCCGGGCTCGGGCTCAGCCTGGCCAAGACGTCGGCGCTGGATCCCAAGACCGCGGCGCTGCTGCAAGTGGCGGTGCTGGTGGCCATCGGGTCACCGGCGGTGTGCCTGGAATGGAGCACCACCCGGGCGCTGGCGGCGGGCGCGACCGAGGACGAGATCGCCGGCGTGCTGCTGGCGATCGCCCCGGTCGCCGGGCTCGGCCGGGTCGTCTCCGCGGCCCCCGATGTGGCGATCGCGCTCGGTTATGACATCGCGGCCGCACTGGAGGAACCAGACGGTCACTAACAACTCCGGCCTAGGCGGAAGGAATGGCTATGACTGTGAAAACGGAGGGTGGCGTGCCGGCGAGCCCCGCCGGGCGGGCATCCGGTAAGAGTTCAGTGCGGGCGGAGACGGTGGAGCAGCTGAGCCGCGCGGACCGGACGGCCCGGGGTAAGGATGCCCGGGCGGTGACTCCGCTGGAGTCGCATGCGGAGTTCGCCCCGGCCGGGAGGCGGGATCCGGTCGGGCTGCTGCTAGGGCAAGCGAAATCGCGGGTGCCGGAACTGGTGCCGGTGCGGCACGGGCGGATGCTGGTGTCCCCGTTCACGTTCTACCGGGGCGCCGCGCTGCCGATGGCGGCGGACCTGGCCACCACGCCCGCCTCGGGGCTGCGGGTGCAGCTGTGCGGGGATGCGCACCTGTCCAATTTCGGCGCGTTCGCCTCGCCGGAGCGCAACCTGGTCTTCGACGTCAACGACTTCGACGAGACCCTGCCCGGCCCGTTCGAGTGGGACGTCAAACGGCTCGCCGCGAGCCTGGCCGTGGCCGGGCGGGACAATGGGTTCCCCGCCAAGGCCCGCCGCAAGATCGTCCTCGCGGCGGCCGAGGGGTACCGCACCGCGATGCTGGGGTTCGCGGAGCAGCCGTTCCTGGAGGTCTGGTACGCGCACCTGGACATCGAGCAGGCCATCGGCGAGTTCCGGTCTCAGATGAAGGCGAAGAGGCTCAAGGCTGGCCGAGAAGCTGCTGGCCAAGGCGCACACCGCCGACAGCACGAAGGCGCTGCGCAAGCTCACCACCGTGACCGACGGGCGGCGGCGGATCATCAGCGACCCGCCGATGATCGTCCCCGATCGAGGAGGTCTTCTCCGAGGTGCAGGCCGGCGCGATCTACAAGCTGATCCACACCGTGCTGGGCAAGTACCGGCGCACCCTGCAGTCCGACCGGCGGCACCTGCTGGAGCAGTTCACGCTGGTCCAGGTGGCCCGCAAGGTCGTCGGGGTCGGCAGCGTCGGCACCCGCGCCTGGGTGCTGCTGATGGACGCCTGTGACGGGGTCGAGCCGCTGTTCTTGCAGGCCAAGGAAGCCCAGCCGTCGGTCCTGGCGGAGTACTGCGGGCGCAGCCAGTACAACAACCAGGGCGAGCGCGTCGTCGCCGGGCAGCACCTGATGCAAGCCGAAAGCGACATCTTCCTCGGCTGGACCCGCGTCCCCAGCCCCGGACAAGGTGGACCGCGACTTCTATGTGCGCCAGCTGAAGGACTGGAAGTTCTCCGCCCCGATCGAGGCGATGATCCCATCCGGCATGACCGTGTACGCCCGGCTGTGCGGCTGGGCCCTGGCCCGGGCGCACGCCCGCTCCGGGGACCGCATCGCGCTGGCCGCCTACCTCGGCCGGTCCGCCACGTTCGACCAGGCGATCGCTGGCTTCGCCGAGACCTACGCCGACCAGAACGAACGCGACTACGCCGCCCTCCAGGCCGCCGTCAAAGACGGCAAAGCCCAAGCCACCACCGAGATCTGAACGACCGGACCCTGGATCCGCCCATCAATCCGTAACGGGAAACATGGAAGGCCCGCGCCATGGCTGACGTCACCACCGATATGGACGCCGAGCACGCCGGATCGCTCGGGCGCCGCTACCTCATCCAGTTCGAGGAAGACACCCTGCGGCAGCGGCCGCTGTGGATCCGGCTGATCATCGAGTTCCTGGGCACGTTCGTGCTCGTGACGGTGGCGGCCGGATCCGGGGTGATCAACCATTACGCGGGCGGCAGCCCCATCAGCCGGGCCGCGGCGGTGATCGCGCCCGGGGCGGTGGTCATGGCCATGATCTACGCCTGGGGCCCGCTGTCGGGGCTGCACATCAACCCGGCCGTGACCTTCGGCTTCACCGCCCGCGGGGTGTTCCCCCGCAAATGGGTGCTGCCCTACTGGGTGGTCCAGTTCGCCGGGGCTATCTGTGCCGCGCTGTTCCTGCAGCTGATGTTCGGGGACGTCAGCGCGGGCGGGAACTACCCGATCGCCACCCACGGCGGGCAGTGGAAGTCGCTGGTGATGGAAACCGTCCTCACCGCGATCCTGGTCAGCGTCATCCTCAACACCGCCACCGGGAGCCGCAGTATCGGCCACAACGCCGCCATCGCGGTCGGCTCGACGGTCGCGCTGCTCGGCCTGTTCGCCAGCCCGATCAGCGGCGCGTCGATGAACCCGGCCCGCACCCTGGGCCCCGACATCGTCGGCAACGACTACACCGGCTGGTGGGTGTATGTCGCCGGCCCGGTGATCGGCGCCGCCATCGCCGTTGCGATCATCATGGCCGTGCGCGGGACTGCCGAAAAAGGAAGAGCGTGAGGCCGCCGAAGGCGGCGACCTGCCGATCCTTGGCACCCCGTCCCCGTCCCAGGATGGCCACTGAAAAGGCAGGCGGCCGGCCGCAACTGCCAACCCGGCATCGCCGATGAGCACGCCGGGGCCCGATCAGGCGCGTGAGGAACATGTGACGATGACGGCTCAACCGCCTGACAGCCCGGTCACCGAAGCAGTGCGCAGCCTTGAGGTGCGCTGGATCTTCCCGGGCCAGCTGGAGGCTGCGGTGGCCCGATGGTTCGGGCGGTTCCCGGCCGGGACGGAGTCACGCGAGGACACCTACCTGCTGGATCCGCAGCTGCCCGGGCTGTCGGTGAAGGTCCGCGGGGGCGGGGCACTGGAGGTGAAGGCGTACCGCGGGAGCCCGGGAATCCTCGAGGTGGCGGGCCGCGCCCGCGGGCGGATGGAGTCCTGGCAGAAGTGGTCTTTTCCGTTCAGCCCGCTCCGCCCCGGCAGCGGCGACCCGGCCGGCTGGCGGCCGGTAGCCAAGCGGCGGCGGATCAGCCGGTTCTCACTGGCCGGCGGGCAGATCGTGGCGCGCGCCCCGGGGCCGGGCCAGCAGCCGCGCTGCGAGGTGGAACTCACCGAGGTCCGCACCCGTGGCCAGGACTGGTGGACCCTGGGGTTCGAGGCGACCGGTCCCGCCGATCTGCTGCGCACCGCACTCGAGGCCACCGCCGCGTTGGTGTTCGCCCAGGCGCTGCCCGGTAGTGCGGAACTCGGCCCGGATGAATCCAGGTCCTATGCGGAATGGCTGAGGCCAGCGGCCGGGCCCCGACAGTGACGCCGGCGCCTGAAGGCTGCCGCTCTGCCGAGCCGGCTGGCCCGCCGTTCCGCTCGCCATGCCCACCACGACCCCGTCCGCGCCGACGGCGCGCTTCCGCAGCCGGGGCGTTCTCAGGCTGCGGAGATTGCTCAGTCGTCGATCTCCTCCCAGACTGCCTGCTCGTCGTGCTCCTCCCAGTCGGCGCCTGGCAGCGCGATGGCCCAGCTCGTCCAGGTCCCGGCCGGCCGAGCTGGGGCGGTCCGCACTCTGGCGCGGACGGACATGCCGGGCGTCAGCTCCACGGGCGAGCGTAGCGGGGCGGTCGTCATCCCCCAGTGCGTCGGCGGATCGCCGGGTCCCACCGACAGCGAGATGCCGGGCGCGAGCTGGGCGCTGAACCACAGTGCGAGCGCGTTGGCCGTTCCGTGGTCGCGGACGGGAAGCACCGTCTCGGCTTCGTGCGCCGCCTGCGCCTGCGCCAGCGGGATCAGGCCGGTGTCCGTCGTCCACAGCCGGCTCGCGTCCGAGCGCTTGTCCTGCGCCGCGAGGTGCCGGAAGGTGCCGGAATAGTGGATCTCGCTGACGGTCTTCTCGACCAGGTCGTCGAACCGGAGGCCGTACGGGTTGTCCCGCAGGAACTCCACCATCTCCGCCGAGATAGCGGTCGTGCACCAGCGCGGCCCATGCCATGACCAAGCGGGGGATCATGACCCCGCCCGGCTTGAGCCAGCGATCACGGGCGACGATGACCGGAACGAGCATCCCTTCGTCGATCCCGAACCCGCCGAGCCACTCCGAGACGATCACATCGACACGTTCCGGCGGCTCGACGTCTGTGACGTCGCCGTGGATCACCTGGACGATCTCCGCGACCCCGTTCGCGGCGGCAAGCTCCTGGGCCAGCACCGCTGCCGACGTCCGCTCCAGCGCGTAGACCCGCGCAGCACCGGCCCGCGCCGCGAACACGCTCAGGATGCCGCTTCCGGCCCCGACGTCGAGAACGATGTCGCCGGGGCGCACCACCGAGTCGATCGCGCGCCGGAAGGCCTCGGTGCGGACGCGGTCGCAGATCATCGTCCGGTGTACCTCGAACTCCGCGTACATCGGGTCCGGCGGGTTCCTGATCGGCGTCCGCACGCCAGCATCGTAGCCCGCTGGGTGGCCGCTGCCGCTGCTATCCACCCACCTGTCGTTCCCCGAGATCGCCGAGCAGATGTTCCTGTCCCGCTCCACGATCAAGTCGCAGGCGATGTTGATCTACCGCAAGCTGGGGGCCTCCTCACGCAACGAGGCAGTCGCCCGGTCCCGTGAGCTGGGGCTCCTGGAGCGATGACTACCCGGTCTTTCATCCCATCAGGACGATGGAATCCGCCCCGGCATGAGATGTACTGATCCTGACCGCGAGCCGAGGTCCATGGGCCAGGGCCGCGCGTAGCGGGATCGACAGTCAGACTGGTGATGCGGCGATGGACGCGCACTGCCCGGACAGACGCAGGTCGGCCGGACGAACGGGAAGGAGTTCTCCATGGGTTTCAGGCGACGGGTACGGCGGCGGGCGCTCATTGTCGGAGCGGCAGGCGGAGCAGCGGTTGCTCACCACGCGGCCACGAGGGCCGGCCGCAGCAGCAGCAGGCCGACGACCAGGCGCCTGCCGACGACGGCCAGGACCAGGCGCAATATGCGCCGCCTCCGGCGGACCCGGCCGACGAGATCGAACACCTCGCGCAGTTGCACGCCTCGGGCGCGCTGTCAGACGACGAGTTCACGGCGGCCAAGGCGAAAATACTCGGGACCTGAACGCACGTCGGATTGCCAAAGAGGTTGAACAGATCCTGTCGGCAGGGAGAGGGGCTGCAATGAGCGAATCGCGCAAAGAGGTGCTGTTGAAGGCGCTTGAGGCCGAGGCCGGTGACGCATCGGTTGATCTGGAGACCCTGTTCACCGACGACGTCGTCGGCTGGTCGCCGTACGCGACGGTGTCAGGGCTGACAGCGCTCGCTGGCCTCTCCGCCCTCCGCGAAGTCGCGTTCTCCAACGTTGTCATTATGCTCCGGGGACTCGACGAAGTGGGCAACAAGGCGTTCGCCGAATGGCTCGTCGAAGCCGATCACACGGGGCCACTGGTCCTCGGCGAGGATGCCGTGCTGGACGCAACGGGACGGCATGTCCAGTTGGCCGGCGTCACCGTGGCCGACTTCCGCGACGGGAAGATCCGGTCGTTCCGGACGTACTTCGACGACGTCTCGCTGATCGAGCAGATCGTCGGCGCCTGACGAGCCGGTCGCTGTGGAGTTCCACGTCGAGGACCATCCCGATCCGCTCGACATCGAAGTCCTGGAAACGCAGATCCGTCATGAGGCGTCCGCTGCCATGGGACTCGGCGACGAGGTCGACCTGGCGATCTTCGTGCGCGACGCGGGCACGGTGGTGGCCGGTATTAGCGGGTGGACCTGGGGTGACTGCTGCGAATTGCAGAGCCTCTGGGTGGAGCCGGGTCTCCGCGGGCGTGGCCTGGCTACGCGGCTCCTCGCCGCCGCCGAAGCCGAGGCGGCGGCGCGCGGGTGCTCGCAGACCGTCCATTTCACCTACGGCTTTCAGGCCCGGGCTCTCTATGAGCGGAACGGCTACGAACTAGTGGGCTGCGTCGAGGACTTCCCATCAGGAACGGACGTCCTTTGGTACCGCAAGCGCCTTAAAGATCGCGCGGAAAAGCGCTGAACAGAGCCCTCGTACACCACGTAAATGGTTGCGGCAATCGCTCTGAACCAACAACGCTACGCGCGTCCTGTGCGCTTCACCCACCCTCGCGCCCATGCGGCAGCTGTAGCGGGGGCGCGCGGAACAGGACAATAGGCCGAAGTTTCAAGTCCTCAGGCAGGTGAGACCTGTGTTGTGCTGGCGGTTTGCTGCCGGGCTGGCTGGGATTCTGTCTGGGTCAAGGGGGGAGCCACGCGATCGGGCCAGGGATTCGTCAAAGTCGCGGGACGTGTTCAGCCTGGCCGGAGGGCCAGTAACTGGAGCGCCCGGCGGGGATCCTGGGCGTTACGCCGTGGTTCCTCCGCGATCTTGGTTACTCCCTGTAGCCGGAACAGGGTGATGACGAGGTTGGTGAGGGCGGACATGACCTGGGGGGCGTTTCCGGTGCGGATGGTGGATTTGTCCTCGTGCCAGACCACGTCGCGGATCTTCTCCGCGGGTCCAGACCGGGGCGAACTGGGCATCTTTACGGTTCCAGCAGGTCAGCGATTGATCAACACCGGGTAGTCGCGCCACAGGTGTTGTGCTAGGCGCCCCGTCCGGAGACGGCGAGCGTCAGAACAGCAGCGACAACGAGCACGACACCCACGGAGCTGTGTTGCAGAAGCTCTCCGTCGGGCTCCCGGTGCAACGTCGTACGACAGGCCGGAGACCCACGGAGAACGCAGCCAGTGCAGGTGCTCGATCGTCCAGTGGCCGCGGGCGTGGGCGAGCAGGTCGGCGGGACTCGCCTGGCTGGCGTCCAGGCTGGTGACGTACAGCACGGCCTCGCAGTTACGCATGACCCAGCGGCCGTTCTTCTTGATCGTGACGTAGCGCTCCAGGAGGACGGCCTGGCTGGCGTACGGGAAGCCCAGGTCTTCGGGGGCGGGCAGCACGCGCAGGGTGCGGGTCTCGACCCGCCCGCGGCTGATCTCGCTGGTGGCGGCCGCGGCCGGGGTGTTCTCCCAGTCCAGGGCATCGAGCGCGGCGTAGGTTCCCGGCTGGTTGCCCAGCACCGGCAGCAGGTAGAACGCGTCCTTGTCTTCGGTCAGCCAGCGCGCATGCTCGCGCTGGGTCTGCATCGCGTCCGCGGTGATGACCACGTTCTGCAGGGACAGCGGCTCCAGCAGCGGCCTGAAGTGCGTGATCTCGTTGGCCTTGCCGGCCTTGGCGACCTTGTCCTGGCCGATGACCAGCCCGGTGACGTGGGTGATGGCGCCGAGCAGGTGCACCTTCTTCTTCCCGCCGGCCTTGGCGAGCTTGCGTTCCTTGCCGTCCACGCCCACCGCGGGCCGGGCCGGGCGGTGGGCCGGGTCGCCGGTGACCGCCGGGTCCAGCCAGGGATGGCCGGGCGCGGCCCGGAACCAGCCGTCGCCGCGCACCTCGCGCAGCGCCTCGCCGGCCGGCGGCCTGCGGCGCCGCTTCTTCTTGCCGCCGCCGGCCTGCTTGCCCGCCGCGGCGCGCGCGGCGGCCCGGGCCGCCAGCGCCGGATCCAGCGCCACCGGTGCCAGGCACGCCGACAGCCCGGCCTCCAGCTCATCGGCGTCCAGCAGGGCCGGCAGCCGGCCCAGCGTGGACGCGGACGGCGGCTCGAAGGCGCCGGTCACCGGGTTGCGGCGGGTCCCGTGCGCGGCCAGCACGTCCGGATCCCAGCCCGCCGCCGCCCCGGCGATCGCCAGGATGCTGGAGTACCCGCACGCCACCCCGCGACCAGCACCGACACCAGCGAGCCCAGCGAGTGCCGGATCCCGCGCGGCTTACGCGGATCAGTCAGCCGGGCCGCCAGCACCTCACGCAGCGACACCGGCGCCCTCCCGCCCGGCGCCAGCGGCGCGCCGGCCGCCCCCCGATGGCAGCGGACAACACCGATCAGCGATGATGCGTACACGGGCACGGCCCTTCTGATGATCATTCGGATATTCGCACCCAAATGATCAGCAGGGGCCGTGCCCCCAGATCAAGCACATCCGGCCGGACAAGACCCCGTGTCGCGGGGGACCCGCCCCCGCCGCACCGCGAGGCTCACACACCGTCACAGCCCCGGCGCCCGGGCACTCCCGCCGCGACCCGGCCGGCGCCGCGAAACCGCCCGGCCAATCCGATCACGCACAGTCACACCGACTTTGTCGAGTCCCTGGCGATCGGGCCAGTACGCGCAACGTCGGGTGATCATGCTGACGATCGGACTCGGCGTGGTGGCAAATGTGGCTCCCCTGCCGGTTCCGTGGGTGGTTTTGCCGGAGCAGCTGCCGGGGTGCCTTGCGTCACCGGCGGTGTAGTGCCGCAAGGCGTGGCTGGGCGGGGCTGTCGTGCTGAGCGCCGTCTGGCAGGGCGGCCTGCCCAGGGCGTGATCAGGCATTGCTTCCAGCCTGACATGATCCGCTGGGCGCGTCCGCTGTCCAGGCCCTGCAGCCCCTTCGGGGTGGCCTTCGGCCAGCCTGGACAGCGGCCGCTCCCAGCTCGGATTGGCGGCTATCGAAAGCGAGGCCGAGCTGTGAGCCAGCGAGTGCCGGGCGGGGCACGCCGTCCCCGTCCGTAGCCTCTGAGGTGGCGAACCAGAACAGAAACCAGCGGAAAAGGAAACGGCGTGCGCACCTCCAGGCTATGGGCCAAAATGCCCGGCTGCGAGAACACGGTGATCGAGGCTGTGGACTGGCGACCAGGAGGACGCCGGGGCCGGCGCCGGGCCGCAGCTGACGGTCACCGCTGCACGTGCGGCCGCGCCAGCGGCAGGCCAGCCGGTGCGGGATCTGCGGCAGGCGGCGGCCCGGCTATGACCAGGCCGGCGGCCGGGCGCCGCCGGTGGCGGGCGCTGGACCTGGGCCCGGTGACGGGCCTGGCTGGCAGGCCGATGCGCCGCGGGTAGCCTGCCCCGAGCACGGGGTGGTGGTGGCCGCTGTGCCGTGGGCCCGGCACGGCGCCGCGCACACCCGGTTCTTCGATGACCAGGTCGCCTGGCTGGCCGCGGCGTGCTCGAAGACCACGATCACCGCAGCTGATGCGGATCTCCTGGCGCACCGTCGGGCACATCATCGCCCGGGTGACCGCCGAGGCAACTGCGCCGGCACCGACCTGCTGGCCGGGCTGGCGCCGCATCGGGATCGACGAGATCTCCTATAAGCGCGGGCACAAGTACCTCGTCGTCGTCGTCGACCACGACAGCGGCCGGCTGGTCTGGGCCGCGCCCGGCCGGGAGGCCAACACCGTTGCGAGCGCCTTCTTCGACCGCCCTCGGCGCCGACCGGGCCGCGATGCTCACCCACGTCTCTGCCGACGGCGCCGACTGGATCGCCGGCGTGGTCGCCGCCCGCGCGCCGCAGGCCGTGTTGTGCGCCGACCCGTTCCACGTCGTCTCCTGGGCCACCGGCGCACTGGACGAGGTCCGCCGCGAGGCCTGGCGGCAAGCCCGGGCCGGCCGGCCAGATCACCAGCCGCCCGCATCGGCAGCCGACGTCCTGCGGCTGTCCACCGGCGGCGCCCACGACCTCAAGCGCGCCCGCTACGCGCTGTGGAAAAACCCTGGAGAACCTCACCAGCCGCCCAGCAGGCCAAGCTCGCCTGGATCGAGAAAACCCACCCCCGCCTCTACCGCGCCTACCTGCTCAAGGAAGGCCTACGGCTGGTATTCCAGCTCAAAGGCGAAGAAGGCAAATACGCACTCGGCCCGCTGGCTATCCTGGGCAGCCCGCTGCCGCATCCCCGAATTCACCGAGCTCGGCCGCAAGATCCGCAAGCACCTGTCCGGCCATCCACGCCACCCTCGACCACGGCCTCAGCAACGGCCTGATCGAATCGGTGAACACCAAGATAAGGGTCATCACCCGGATGGCCTTCGGGTTCCACAACCCCGCCGCCCTCATCGGCCTGGCCATGCTTGCCCTCGGCGGCCTCCGACCCGGCCCTCCCCGGAAGATAATCAAGAATCTGCCCACGGAACCGGCAGTAGGGCCGCAAATGTTCTGCGAAGCCCCCGGTTCCATGAGCTGGTGATCGTCGGTGTCATTGGCCTGGCGGGGGTAGCGGGTCTGTCCCGGGAGAACCAGGCCCGAACGCTCGCGCGTGTGGCCGCCTGGGACAAAAAGCGGAACCTGCGCGATCAGCGCACACCCAAGGCCCGGCCAGCCTAGGGCCAGGAGTTCTACGTCGCAGGCAACCGGAACCTACGAGCGATTCAGCGGCTGCCGCCGCTTGACAGGGGAGCTAGAGATAGACCCTTCTGACTCGGGTGCTACTGGTCGTTGTCCAGGAACGGGTGATGGTGGTACCCGGACTCGTCGAGTACGGCGACCGTCGACTCGGGGACTTCGATGAAGGCCCCGGGCAGGTCGTTGAGCGGCTCCGACACCACGACGTGGGCGCGCTTGCCGAAGGTGCGCAGCCGCTCCGCGCCGGGGTACATCTGCTGCAGCGTGGCGATGTCGGCGGAGTGGAACAGGGTGCGCGTCTGGTGCTGCGAGGAGTACCGGAAGGCCCATACGGTTATGCCGTCGGAGACCGCGACGGTTCCCTGCATCGGGAACGTCACTGCGTGCTCGTGGCCGGCCGACTCCACCGTCTGGATGGCCTTGGTCATCGCGGCGATGGGATCCTCGCGCAGTCCCAGGGTCAGGGCGAGGTGGAACAGCACCTCGGAGTCGGTGGTCCCCTGGATGCGGGGGTACAGCGACGGGTCGACGGCGAAGGCGAGGTCACGCTTGATGGAGCTGAACCCGGCGATGGCGCCGTTGTGCATGAACAGCCAGTTCTGGAACCGGAACGGATGGCAGTTGGTCTGCTGGATCGGCGGCCCGGCCGCGGCGCGGACGTGGCTGAAGAACAACGGGGACTCGATGGCCTGGGTGAGCTCGCGCAGGTTCTGGTCATTCCAGGCGGGCTCGATGCTGCGGAACAACCCGGGAACACTATCGTCTTGCGGGTCGGCCGGGTACCAGCCGAACCCGAACCCGTCACCGTTGACCGTCTCCGCTCCGAGCGGAGAATCCAGCGACTGCGCGATGAGCGAGTGCTGCGGGTGCAAGATCAGCTCCGAGGGCCGCAGCGGCTCCCCGCAGTACGCTAGCCAACGACACATGGTGTAGACCTCCTCGACCCTGCGTGGTTTGCCAGATCAAGCTGGCCCGGTGGCGGAAGATCATGCCCAGCCCCTCTGGATGTTTCCGAGGATCGCCAGCGCGCGGGGCGCCCGCCAGGGCCGTTGGTCCCGGAGGGAGGTTCCTGTGTCCCAGCGCCCGGGCACCGGCGCAGCGCCGTGGCCGGTGATCCGCCTGAGCCGACGGGATCGGCCGCCAGGAGCCCGGGAGCGCCGGTATCCGGCGCGGCCGCCAGCCCCGAACTCAGGACTTCCGGCCCTGGTGTCGAGGAGAGCGGGGCGCAGCGGGCAACCTGGAGTTAGCGGTCGCCAGCCTGGCGACGCCGCCAGCGCTCCTCCAGCCGCTCCATCAGCCCGGATCCCGGCTGCTGGCCAGCCCGCCGGCCCTTGGCGGCACGCCGGTCCTCGCGGGCAGCCCTGGCGGGGACGCGTCCGGTGGTGATGCCGGTCATGCGCCGGTAGCTGGTCACCGCCCACAGGCTGCAGGCGAGCATGACCACAAAGCCCGCCACCGCGAGCAGGATGACATTGATCACGACCCCGGCGAGCAGCAGCCCGACGCCGATCAAGAACCCCAGCGCCGCCGCGATGACCCGGCGCTTGTAGTGCACCCGCGGGTCGGCCGCGCGCACGGCGTCAGCAAACCGCGGGTCATCGGCACGGAGCGCCTGCTCGATCTGCTCGAGCTGGCGCCGCTCATGCTCAGAGAGCGGCATCGTGCCCCCCGATGGAACTCAGGCGGCGATCCCCAGTCATCGGGATCGCCTATTTCACTACCACCGTGCGCCTGCCGCCCCGACGCAGGAAAGAGTCATTAGTCCCACAGTGAAAGCGAGCTCATGCGCTGGGCTGGAGAGCTTGACGACAGCCGTAGAGCAGAACAGCAGCCACCCCTCAGCTGGCCGCGGTGCGGGCGCCCGCGAGCTTCGACGCGGCACCAGGATGAACGCGGTGAGCGGGATCGGCTCGAGCGTGATCGCCAGGCCGATGAGAACGAGGTTGAGGACGATCATATGCGTCCCGGCCCGCTAGGCCGAGGGTTGAGCAGCCCGTCGCCTTTAACCCCACCGGAGCCTGGACTAGCCAGCAGGCCCGCAACTGCTTATGGATGTCGGCGAACGCGCTGAGCCGAGCAGCCGCGCAAGCGCCCCACGCTGCGCAGAGATCGCTTAACGCAACAGCGCCCCCTGGCCCCCACGTCTACGCCTTGGGCTGGCAGTTCCGCCGCTGCATTCCGCGCGGGGCTGTGTGCGAGAATCGCAAGGGGGGTGGGGTGCCCGTCCGGTCCTCGGGCCCGTTGCCTGGCGCGGCTTTCGCGCATGGCCCCCGCGGGGAGGGAACGTTCATGGCGAACAAGACTGTGGTCCTGGCGATCTTCGCAGACGAGGTATCTGCTGACGCGGCGGCCGCCTCTTTGAAGGACTCGGGGGTGGCGCACAAGGATGCCATCGGCGTCCTGGTCCTTGACGACAAGGGCGAGCTCAAGGCGGACAAGGTCGGCAAGCGCAGCTGGGGCAAGGGTGCCGGTATCGGCGCCGTCGTGGCGCTGTGCACGCCGGTCGGGCTCGCCGCGGGCCTGATAGGCGGCGGGCTGCTGGGCGCGCTTCACCACAAGAATCTGGGCCTGGATGAAGTCGATCGCGAACGGATCGGCAGCGAGCTGGCAGGGGGCAAAGCGGCTGTCGGCGTGCTGGCTCCCGTCTCCGAAGCCACGTTCGTGGCTGACAAGCTCGCCGATCTGGGCGGTACCGCGGAGACTCATCCTGTCTCCGACGAGGCTGTCGAGGAAGCCCAGACGGCCGCCACGACAGACGGGTCCTAGCCTGAGGGTCCGCCAGTCCGGGACGAAAACCAGCACCGGCAAGGCCGGCAAGGGCAACCCGTACCTCACCGGCATCCTCGGCGAGATCGCCGCCTCCGCCGCCCGGACCGACACCTTCCTCGGCGAGCGCTACCGCCGCCTGGCCCGCCGCCGCGGCAAGCGCAAAGCCCTCGTCGCCGTCGCCCGCTCCATCCTGGTCATCTTCCATCTGCTCGCCGACCGCGAAGCCCGATTCCGCGACCTCGGACCAGACTTCTACGACAACCGCATCAGTACACAACGCAAGGTCCGCAACCACGTCCGCCAGCTCGAAGCCCTCGGCCTGACCGTCACCCTCACCCCTGCCCAAGACGCCGCCTAACGCAGGCCGCCATCCCCCGCCCCACAAGCCCTGACCGCCCGCACCGGCTAGGGTCCGCTGCCGCGCGCCCGCTAAAGGTGAGATTTTCCAGTCAGCGGAAGGTCGGCGGTTCGACCCCGCCCCTGACCACTTGGAGGTCTTCACGTCTCACCAGTGTCCATGTTCACGTAGTAATAGGACGAAGCGCTGGAGGCGCCTGCTGGAGCCTGCTGAGGTAGGGACGTCCTCCTGGTGCGATAGTGCGGGCTTGGTGTCCCAAACGCAGCCAGAGAGGACGTCCTGTGAGCAAGGGTAGTAGCGGCATGACGCGGGGGGACCGGCGGCGGAACGCGCGGCGTGAGCTGCTTCGCGGGCTGCTGCCGCGTGACGGCGCGGTGATCGGGATTGACCTGGCGGATGAGAAGCAGGCGATCGCGGTGATCGATCATGATGTGCGGGTGCTGGCCCGCAAGACGGTGCGGGTGAAGGCGTTCCGGCTGGGTGAGGCGCTGGACTGGGCCGCGGGGCAGGCCAGGGTGAAGGGGTTCACGGCCGTGACGGTGACGTGTGAGCCGACCGGGCCGCGGTGGCTGCAGGTGCAGCGGCTGTGCGCCGAGCGGGGTCTGCCGGTGGTGTGCGTGCAGCCGCTGGTCTCCCATATCGCCCGCCAGCAGCAGGATTACACCAGCCATAAGACTGATGAGGCTGACTGCGTGATGATCGCCCGGCTGGCCGCTGAGCTGCACTGCTACATTCCGGAAGCACTCGATGAGGTGTGGGCGGACCTGCGGCACCTGGGGCGACGGCGCATCACGCTGATCACGTCGGGGACCGCGTCGGTGCAGCGGGTGCGGGATTTCCTGTCGGTGGCCTGGCCGGTGGCGGCCGAGGCGTGCGCCCGGCCGTTCCACTCGGTGACCTGGCTGGCGGCGATGCAGGTGGTGACATCGCGGTGCGGCGGTGAGCCGGAGAAGCTGGCCGCCCTCGGCCTGGAGGCCTTTACCGCCCTGGTCCGGTCCGCCGTGCCCGGCTGGGGCGGGCAGCGGGTCTGTGGCTCGGTATGCCGGGCTGTGTTCACCGCGCTGACCAGCACTGAGGGCGTGGTGCGCGCGCACCGGCGCGGGCTGCTGCGCCGGATCGCCGCCGAGCTGGGCGACTTGCAGCGCGCCCGCGCCCAGCAGCGGGAAACCGAGGCTGCGATGGTCGCCTGCCTGGCCAGCCTCGGCCTGGCCCGGCTAGGCGAGATCCCGGGGCTGACCGCAGCCGGGGCGGCGGCGATCTTGGCCGAAACCGGGGACCCGGGCCGGTATGACACATCATCATCGATGGTCAAGCACGCAGGGCTGTCCCCCTCCGATAACGCTTCGGGCGCGTTCGACGGCGAGGCGCACATCTCCCGCCGCGGCCGGCCCGCACTGCGCCTGACCGTGTGGCGCGCGGTATGGCCGATGCTGATCCACAACCCCGTGATGGCCGCGAAGTACGCGGCGATGACGCAGGCCGCTGACCAGGCCGCCGCCGAAGCCCAGGCCGGCGACGGCCGCCGGGCCGGGCATGCCACCTCAGCTGCCGAGGCGGCCAGGCGCCGCCGCGCCAAGGCCCGCGTAGCGTGCGCTGCCGCGCTGCTGCGCTGGATCTACTCCCTGGTGGTCCATGGCACCTGCTGGGACCCCGCCGTGGCGGCCGGCCGCAAAGACACCCAGGCTGCCCCCAGCTACCAGCCGGAGGCGGCCTGACCAGCGCTTACCGCCCATCCGTGCCGCACCCCGGTGCCCCAGGCCAACCCCCCCAGATGGGGGAAGAGCGAGCCCGCCTTCACGTCGAGGACCAACCTCGTCCCAAACCCTGGGCAGCTCTCCCCTGGTCGCCCGGAGCTTCTCACCAGCTCGGTTGAACGCTGTCGGGGCAGGCCCTCCACGGGCCGAGCCCGCTTGCCACTACGTAGAGCGAGAAGCCACGGGCCGCAGAGCGCCGCACCACCCGGGTAAGATCCTCTTCTCGCCGGGTGGCTCCGGCATGCCCGTCACCGGCCCGGCCACCTCCAAGCCACCACGGGGCGAAGCGCCAGCCGTAGCAAGACCCCCAGGCCAGTGCCCCAAGCAAGATCAACAACGGAATCCCGCCGGCACCGCTTGACATTCGCCCTCTTACGCTGGTTTGGGCCTGACATTTTCGTTGGCCGGGCCTCGGATACCCGGCGTCTTGGCCTGGGTTGATCTTGGGATGCTGGTCTTGGCCGTGTGTGTGCATGCTGACGCGGCTTGGCTGGATGGTGGGGAGCGCTGCCGGGCGGCTGGGCTGCAGGTGGCTGGCCGCGGGTTCACCTCATGATGGATGCGCTGGCCAAAAACCATCCCGACGGCGCCTGGCGCACGACGGTGGCCTCTTCCTCGCAGACCTCGACCTGTCCGGAGTGCCCGGATGTGGTGCGGACCTTGCGGTAGCCGTAGGGGACGGCGCCGGAGACCACTTCACCTTGACGGGCCCGCCACAGCTTGCCGCGGCGGTTCCGGTCGACGATCTTCGTGCGCTCGAACTCGGCCACCGCTGCCTGGATCTGCGCGAGCAGCCGCCCGTGGGGGTCATCGGCGTGGCCTCCCTCGAGGAACATGACTGACACGCCGAAGCGGGCGAGTTCCTCCAGGACGAGCGCCTGGTGCACGTAGTTGCGGGCGAGGCGATCGGGAACCATAATTCCCGCCGTAGGGTGATCTGCTGTGCATATATCGAGCAGGCCTCGCCGTGGGTGCGAGCTGGCCGATTGCACTTCGCACGCGCGGACGGGGGCGGGCTCATCGCTCGCCCTCTGGTTGCCGCGCCAAGGCCAGCGCCGGGCGAGGCTGGTGCCGGGCGGACAGAGTCACCCGTGACGGCAGTCCCGTGACGTCAGCGATGAGCGGGGCGTGTTATTGAAGGACCCGGTCATCGGCCAGGGGTTCAGCCTGTTCCAGGTGGAAGACAAACCAGACCCGGCTGAGTAGTTCGATGTCGGGCGGGCCCAGGGACGTTACCTTCTGGCCGAAGGCTGACTTGAGGGTGGACCGGGCACGGCGCTCGAACTGCCGGTCCTGACAGCATCGCGTGAGGAACGCTGTCTTCTCCTGCCCGTCGATTTCGCGGGCCCGCACCTGCTCCGCCGACCTGCCGAGGACGAGTTCCCCCTGGCCGGCCGCCCGCAGGTTGCGGGCCCACTGGGCATCGCCCAGCATCGTCATCACGTAGCGGTGGCCGTCGAGCACCGCCACCCGCACGGGCACTTCGTACAGGTGCCCGGATGTGCGCCCGCGCACCCGGAGCACCCGGAGAAGGTCCGCTCCCCGGCCACCGGAACCCAGCCGGACCATCAGCCGTATGACGTGGTTCATGTACCGGTAGAACCTTAGGCGGGCCGCCGATGGCGGGCGAGGAACGGTAGTCATCTGGGATTGCCTCCTGAACTGTCGGTGAATCCGCGCCCGGACTGCGCGAGCGCCCCGGCCAGCACGGAACGGAAGGGCATGTCATGGTTCCCGTCGAGCCAGTGATCGAAGGCAGCGCGCGCCGCGCCGATAGCTGCCGCCGCGACAAGGTACGGGAAAAGGTCCGCATCGGCGTCGGCACCGAGGCGCTCCGCGATGGCGCCGGCCAGCAGCCGCTCGATCGCGGCGTACACCTTCAGCTGCTCTGCCCTGAGCCCCGGGTTGTCAGCGGCCAGGCGCGCGGGCCCGACCGTCTCGGTGTCGCCGCGGCCGGCGACAGGGAACTGGGCGAGGATGGCCTGGGCGACCGATTCCCACAGCGGCTCCGACGGCGGCCGTTCGGCGAAGGTCACCAAGACCTTCGCCATCCGGTCAAAGGCCGGTGCCGCGACCGCCTCCTCCTTGCTGGAGAAGTAGTTGTTGAACGCATTTTGTGCGTTGCACGCAATTTACTGCGTGACACGCACAAAGTCGCTGCCCTGTGGCTGGCAGTGTCATGGCCCAGCTCAGCGCCGAGCCCTGCGGCGGTACCGCTAAGGGCGGCCGTCGTGCAAGCAGGCCGTGTGGCCTTCGCTGCGGCCGCATCGGCTCATAGGAGAATCAGAGCGTGAGTACGCCCGACTATGTCACCGCTGTCTTGGCCAAGGCCGAAGCCGGAGGCGTCCGCGCCGCTGAGCTGGCTGCCCTGCGCAGGCGCCTGCGGCAGCTGGGTGAGCAGCAGACCGGACGCCTGCCGGGCGAGGTCCTGGAGCCGCTTGCGGACCTGCCGCGCCTGGATGAGCTGCCCGAGTCGCCGCCCGGCCGGGTCCGTGAAGTGCTGGACCGGCTGGTGGTCGTCAAGCTCAACGGCGGGTTGGGGACGGGCATGGGCCTGTCGGGGCCGAAGTCGCTGCTCGAGGTCAAGCCCGGCACGACCTTCCTTGATGTCCTCGCTACGCAGGTGCTGGCATTGCGCGAGCGGTACGGCGCCTGGCTGCCGCTGGTGCTGATGAACTCCGCGACCACCCGCGGCCCCTCGCTGGACGCGCTGCGCCGCTACGGAGGCCTGCGCGTACCTGGCGTGCCGCTGGACTTCCTGCAGGGCTGCGAGCCCAAGATCCGTGCGGATGACCTGCAACCGGTGCAGTGGCCGGCCGACCCGGAGCTGGAGTGGTGCCCGCCTGGGCACGGCGATATCTACACCGCGCTGGCGGCGTCCGGCACTCTCGACGTCCTGCTCGGCGCCGGGCTGCGCTACGCCTTCGTGTCTAACTCCGACAACCTCGGCGCGCTGGCCGACGTCCGGATCGCCGCCTGGCTCGCCGCAGAGCATGTGCCGTTCGCGCTGGAGGCGGTGCGCGGCACGTTGGCCGACCGCAAGGGCGGCCACCTCGCCCACTACCAAGGCCGGGTGATGCTGCGAGAGACGGCGCAGGTGCCCGACGGCGATACCTCGTTCAGCGACGTCGAGCGCTGGCGCTGGTACAACACCAACAACATCTGGATCGACCTGTGCGCGCTCAGGGACCTGCAGGCCGCCGACCCGGCGGCACCGGCTCTGCCATTGATCGTCAACCGCGAGACCGTCGACCCGCGCGACCTGGCGAGCACCCCGGTGATCCAGCTCGAGTCGGCGATGGGCGCGGCGATCGGCTCGATCCCCGGCGCTCGGGCGGTCCACGTCCCCCGCTCGCGGTTCGTCCCGGTGAAGACCACGGACGACCTGCTGGTCGTGCGCTCCGATGCCTATGAGCTCACCAGTGACGGGCAGATGAGGCCCGGCTTCGACGGCCCGGGGCCGGTCGTCACCCTGGACAAGGACTTTTACAAGCTGCTGCCCGACTTCGAGCAGCGGTTTCCTGCCGGAGCGCCGTCGCTGTGCCGCTGCCGCCGGTTCGAGGTCGAGGGTGACGTCACCTTCGGAGCGGGCGTCATCGCCGTGGGCGACGTGCATGTGGCTGGTCCGCGTCACGTTCCGGACGGGGAGGTACTCGGCGGATAAAACCGGAACCGCGGATCGGATACTGATCAAAAGCTGCTCGTCAGCGGTGGTTCAGGCTTCATACGCTCATTAGTAGCGGCGCGGCTCCTGGATGTGGGCCACGAGGTCACTGTGCTGGACGACCTGTCCATTGGCATCGTGATGCCGTGCCGCCCGATGCCATGTTCGTTGCGCTCTCGATTCCTCGTTCGGGAAGGGAGGAGCCTTCAGTACGGCCCGACCCGGCACGTCAGAGAGCCACGCCCTCATGCCCAACGGATCGAGTTTGGAAGCGATCGGACCACAGCGCCTCACGCCGCAACCGACGTGCTTGACCGGTTCCGCGAGCCACAGATCTCCCGCGGGAGGGTTCAGGGAGGCCGCTCCGCCGGTGCTCTGCTCGTCATAGCGGAATCAGCCCCGTGCAGGGGAGAGACCGCATTTACGGGTTGCCTTGATCGCCCGCCACGATCAAGGTGGGTTGCAGGCGAACGCCGAGTTCCTCGCGGAGCCGTTCGAGGTTTTTCTCGAACTCGAGTTCCTCCTTGCGGAGGGAATAGGTGGCGGCGTCGATACTATAGGAATCCCAGATAACATCGAACGTCGCTAGGAGGATATCCTGCGGGTTTCTTTGCAGGTTCTTCCCTTCTTCGGTGTGCAAGCGATACTCCACAATTGGTACCTCGCGACCCAGCCCTGGCCAGGTTCCTGCATGATGATCTGAGGCTGGAACTCAACCAGGACAAGACGCTGATCACCCACGCCCGCTCCGGCGCGGCGAGGTTCCTCGGCTACGAGATCACCGTCCAGCACGCCGACAGCAAGCTCACCAAGGGTCAGCGTGCAGTCAACGGGGTGGTCGCCCTGCGCGTCCCCCTAGACGTGATCAAGGCCAAGTGCGCCCCTACCTGCAGCGCGGCAAGCCCGCGCACCGCCCCCAGCTGCTGAGCCTCAGCGATTCACTGATCATCAGCGTTTACGGGGCCGAGTACCGGGGCCTCGTCCAGTACTATCTGCTCGCCGGGGACGTCTGGAGACTGAACCGGCTGCGCTGGGTCATGGAGACTTCCATGCTCCGGACGCTGGCAGACAAGCACCGCTCGTCGGTGTCGAAGATGGCGGCCAGGTTCAAGACCGTCATCGACACGCCGCACGGCAAACGCACCTGCTTTGAAGCCCGCGTCGAACGCGAGGGCAGGAAGCCGCTGGTCACACGGTTCGGCGGTATCCCGCTGAAGCGGCAGAAGAAAGCGGTCCTTGATGACCGCCAGCCAGTCCCGGCAACCGGCCGCCGCACGGGCAAGGAGCTGATCTACCGGCTCCGCGGCCGCCGGTGCGAGTGGTACAAGCAGCGCGCCGAGGTGCAAGTGCACCACGTCCGCGTCCTCGCCGAACTTGTCACGCCGGGACGACCGCAGCCGGAGTGGTCGCAGCTCATGACCAGGATGCGGCGCAAGACGCTGGTCGTCTGCCCGCCCTGCCACGAAAAGATCCACGACCGGCACCCGCCGCGGCACCCCACGGAATAGTCACTGGAGAGCCGGATGATCGGAAACGATCACGTCCGGTTCGGGCCGGAGGTCGCTGGAGAAGGACCTGCCCGCAGGGCGGGCACCTCGCCAGCGGCCTACCGGAACGGCGCATGGTGTTCACCCGCCTGGGCTCCCACCCGGCCACCCGCGCCTACGTCGAACGCCGCACAGCCGAAGGAAAATCCAAGGCGGAAATCATCCGCTGCCTCAAGCGTTACGTCGCCCGCGAGACCTACCCCTGCCTCCACGCCGCCCGCTAACGCCCACCTGCCCCGGGGACGGCCTGACCCGATAATCGGCTGCCGCTCCTGCTGGCCTGCGAACGATTCGTCGGCCGTCCCCGGCCCCTTCAGCCTGCCCGCTGGCAGCGTGACCTAAGCGATTATCTAGAAATTAGATCTTCATCTGGTCGTGAGTGATCTACTATTGTGGTGAAGCTTCGCGCGATGGCCGCTGATGAGCGGGAGCGGTTAGAGTCGGCGTTGACACGCCGGTGGCTTGACCTGCGGGGATCGCTGGATGAGCGGTCGCGGAGGTTGTGGCTGGCGGCGGAGGCCCGGTCGCTGGGGTATGGGGGCGTGGCGCTGGTGGCGTCGGTGACCAGGGTCGCCCGGGACACGATCTCGGACGGGATCAAGGAACTGTCCGGCGGGGGGCAGGCGGCGCGGCGGGTGCGCCGTCCCGGCGCGGGCCGCAAGCGGGCTGAGCAGGTCGATCCGGGGTTGCCGGCGGCGCTGGACGCTTTGGTGGAGCCGGTGACGCGGGGTGATCCGGAGTCGCCGCTGCGGTGGACGGCGCTGTCACTGGAAGCGCTGGCCGGTGAGCTGACCAGGCGCGGGCATCCGGTCAGCGATGACACCGTGCGCCGGCTGCTGACCGGGGCCGGTTACTCGCTGCGGGGCAATGCCAGGGTCCTGGAAGGCAGCCAGCACCCCGACCGCAATGCCCAGTTCGCCTATATCAGCCAGCAGGTGGCAGCGCAGATCGCCGCCGGGGAGCCGGCGGTCAGCGTGGACACCAGGAAGAAGGAGAAGGTGGGTGCCTTCGCCGACGGCGGCGCCGGGTGGCGCCCGGCGGGTAACCCCGAGCAGGTCAACGTGCACGACTTCATCGACAAGGAACTCGGCAAGGCAATCCCGTACGGGGTGTACGACATCGCCGCCGACACCGGCTGGGTCAGCGTCGGCACCGACGCTGACACCGCCCAATTCGCCGTCGGCACCCTGCGCACCTGGTGGAACCGGGTCGGCAAGCCTGCCTGCCCGCACGCGTCCCGGCTGCTGCTCACCGCGGATTCCGGCGGGTCCAACGGCAGCAGGCTGCGGCTGTGGAAGACCGAACTGGCCAGGTTCGCTGACGAGACCGGCCTGTCCGTCACCGTATGCCACCTGCCGCCCGGCACCTCCAAATGGAACAAAATCGAGCACCGGCTGTTCAGCTTCATCTCCAAGAACTGGCGGGCACGCCCACTGACGAGCCACGAAGTCATCATCAGGCGCGGCCCCGAACAGCGGTTCCTGGTGTGCCAGCAGGGTGATGTCGTTCATGCTGGCCGCCCCGAGCGCGATCGCCACCGCCATGGAAACCAGCGCGATACCCCGGCCCGCCAGCGGGGACTTCCCGGCTCGCGCCAGCGCCGGCCCCAGCGCCGCGGTCAGCCCCGCCTGGTCGGCCAGCTTGCGCAGCAGCACCGCCCCGGCATGCCCGACCAGGCCCGCGCCGTCCCCGGTCACCTTCAGCGCGTGGTCCCAGCCCGTATCCTGCATCACGAAGAGCGCTCCTGCCTGAGAAATTGCAATGGTGTGGCTACCGCGTAATCTCCCAGAACCGGGGCGCTCTTCGCTATCCGGACCGGTCAGGCAGACCGCGGTCTCACCGAGCGCCCATCCGGCAGCTCTTTCAATCCCGCCCGGCGGGAACGGTCACCGCACCCATCGGGTGCACGCCCAAGCCAGGCACAGGCAGGCCAGCTGCCGCAAAATCGCAGTTCAAAGCCACGAGGAACCCGTGACTTCTCGGTCAGCGGATCAATGCTGAATCCCGGAGGTTAGTTCGGTGCGGGTCCGGTGGCATCTGGTCTGCTGGCCGGATGCACTGGCGGGAAGCCGAATCGGCCGAAAAGGCCGGGGTCGCCGAACACGACAATCTGGCTGATGCCGGTGGTGGTCGCGGTGAGCACGACGATGGCGTAGGCGCGGTGGATGCCGTCGCTGCCGCGGCGGTAGGCCGCTGCAGCGGGCTGCCCGTTGGCGAGGGTAGGAATCATGCGCCAGTCGCCGCGAGAGCCAAGGCCTGAGGTGGCGCAGGCGATCGCCTTACCGCCGGCGAACCAGGTCGGGGACGGGGTCATTTCCAGGGTGGCGTCCTGGCGCAGCAGTCTTTCCAGGGCTGCCGGGTCGGAGTTCTCGAACGCGGTGATGTACTGGTCCAGCAGCGCGCGGACACGGGGCTCGGCGGGCTCGCTGACCTTTTCGGCAGCCGGGGCCGCTTCTTCGAGTCGGGCGCGGGCCCGTTGCAGCGCGCTCTTGACCGCCGCTGTCGTGGTGCCGAGCATCGTGGCGACCTGGGCTGCTGGGAAGGCGAGCACCTCCCGCAGGATCAGTACTGCGCGCTGCCGGGGTGGCAGGTACTGGAGAGTGGCGATCAGGGCCAGCCGAAGGCTTTCCCGGGAGACGGCGATGTCGGCGGGGTCATCGGGTTGCGGGGTCACCAGCGCGTCGGGGATCGGCTGCAGCCACGTGACCTCAGGCCCG
This sequence comes from uncultured Actinomycetota bacterium, assembly GCA_963775745.1. Classification (GTDB taxonomy): domain Bacteria; phylum Actinomycetota; class Actinomycetes; order Streptosporangiales; family Streptosporangiaceae; genus DATBGO01. The sequence goes on along the minus strand of CAVZKE010000001.1, from coordinate 227,775 downwards.
GCCGCGGCCAGCGGCGCGTACGGGTCGTCGCCGGGGCCGCCGAGGCCGGAGGGCAGCGGGCGCCGGGCCCGGTTGTGCAAGGCAGTGAGGCAGGCGTTGGTGGCGATCTGATACAGCCAGGTCCGCAGCGACGCCCGGCCCTCGAAGCCGCCGTAGGACCGCCATGCCCGCAGGTAGGTTTCCTGGACCAGGTCCTCGGCGTCATCAACCGAGCCGAGCAGCCGGTAGCAGTGCGCCAGCAGCTCACGGCGGAACGGTTCGGTCAGCTCGGCGAATTCCGCTCGGTCCAGCGTGGGGCCTGCCTGCTGCGACATCGATGTTCCTTCCAGTCACCATGAATACCCCGGCCTTCTCGCCGGAACCGGGGTCAGTTCATCGGCTGCCGCTGGCAGCCAGCGGGACATGCGCGGCAGCCGTTACGCATCATGGTGCATAACGGCTGCCGCGGGCGTGGCCGGCATCCCGGGGAGCGTGACGCTCAGGCAGCGCGGCGGGCACGCGAGGGCCATGTCGCTTGCAGCGCGCTGATCTCCCGGCGGGCCTGGGCTGCGCCGGCGTCCAGGGGCGCCTGCGCGGTCTCGGCGGCGAGCGCGTCGGGACCGATCGCGGCCAGCGACTCCTGGTCCGCGGTCACGACGTGCACGGTCGCCGGGCCGAGCGCCGCGATCTCGGCGTCCAGCTTGGCCTGCAGGTAGTCGTTGAGGGGTATCGGGCTGAGCACAGTCACGACGTCGTGGCCCGCGGCCAGGTCGGCGCTGTACAGCGAATGCACTCCGCCATCGGCGTACTGCCGTCCGCCGATCGGGACCAGCGGGTAGATGCCCGGCAGCGCTCCGCTGGCCGTCACCGCGTCGAGCAGGCTGACCCCCGAGTCGGCGCTGAAGGCGACACGGCGGCCAGATCCGGCGTCGACCGCCGTGATCAGCAGCCGCTGCCGGGGCCACTGGCGGACCGGGATCTGGGCGGCGACCGTGCGGCGGCGGCCGGCACCGGAGGCCAGCTGCCCGCCCAGCGGTCCCATGGCCGCGATGCGCCGGGCTGCCTCCTGCTCGTCCGGGGCCTGGGCGATGATGCGCATCGAGGCGGCGAGGAACTGCGGGAGCGTGGCATGCACCGTGACTGCGGGGACGCCAGAGCGGCGGTACATGTCCATCACCTGGTCAAGTGCCCCGGTCGCGAGCTGGGCGCCGGTCCGCGCGCCCGCAGACGTGCCGACGATCAGGTCGGCGTCGCCGAGGTCGGCGCCCAGCTCGCGCAGTCCGCTGATGATTCCGGCCATCCATGCCTGCCCGGCGTTACCGCCGCCGGACAGCACCAATGCCCTGCTTGATGTGGTCATGATGATCATTCCTTCCGCTACAGGCCGGTCCGAGTCGGGTGGGTCGTGCCGGGGACGTAGGTGAGCTGGACGATGCCGTTAGCGAACGTCTTGGTCCCGGTGAGCTGCAGTCTCAGCCCGCTGGTGTCGATGCCGTCAAACAGCCGCAGGCCCCTGCCCACGGCCAGCGGGAAGACCGAGAAGTGGAACTCATCGATCAGGCCGTGGCTGATCAGTGTGCGGTCCAGCCGGCCGGTTCCGTACTTCATGAGGGTCTTGCCCGGCTGGGATTTCAGCCGGGCGACCTCAGCGGCGACATCACCGTGGATGAGCGTGGCGTTCCAGGTGGTCTCCCGCAGGCTCGCCGAGGCGACGAACTTGGGCAGCCGGTTGATCGTGTCCAGGTACGGGTCGCCGCTGACCTGGGACCAGGCCGCCGCGAACTTCTCATATGTCACCCGCCCCAGCAGGAACGCATCCACGTCGGCGAGCTGGGCGTGAGCGTAGTCCTTGTTCTCCTCATCCCAGTACGGCAGCGCCCACTCCTCCGGCGAGCCCACCACCCCATCCAGCGACACCAGCGTCGCCTCCACCAGCTTCCTCATCCTCATCACTCCTGTCCGCATCACGCTGCTTGACGCACCGGCTGCAGACCCGGTCCCGGCAGCGTGCCCGCTGGGATCAGCCCGTCATGAACCGATGCTCGTTCATGGAGACCTGCGTGCATCAGAAAAGGAATCGCGGCCCGCTCAGCAGCGCCAGGCCGCCCCTCCCGACCTCCCTGCGGTAGGGGGAAGGCGCACTCCGACCACCAGCGCGAGCCAAGCAGGGCAACCCAGGACCTGGCCTGCTCCGTCATCGTGGACGCACAGAACTCCCAGATCAAGGCAGGCCCACGCCCTAACCAGCGTCGAGCCGACGCTCACGCAGACTGGGCGGATACGCGCGCGGCGACGGCCACCAGCGATCGTCACAGTGCGTAATCAACTTCCCGGGACCCGAACGCTCCTGCCGATTTTGGACACTTCTTCACTTCTCGTGTTTCCGAGTTAGGCGGCGGTGGTGCCACAGGTCCAGGCATCCAGGTCGATTTGATCTGGGTCGGGCTGGCCTGGGCGGATAGCGGAAAATCGGGCTTTGAGGAACTCGCGGCGCAACCTGGCGAGCATGTCGGCGGGCGATGGCTCGGTCTTGCTGCGGTACCACGGGCATAGTCGGCGCCTGCGGTCGATGTCGGCGGGGTCATAGGCGCAGCGGGCATACCAGGTGATCAGCAGGGACTGCACCAGGAACCCGAACGGGACGGTGCGCTCGACGGCCTTCTCCACCCGGTTGCAGGCGTCCCCGACGCCCAGGATCTGCTTTCCGGTCGCGTTGGACGGCTCGATGGGCCACCGCCAGGAGTAGCGTTCGGCGATGGCGGCGGGATCAGCTTCGGTGTCGAGGGTGAACAGCCCCAGGTCGTAGTCCTTGCCGGAGCCGGGGTCCCCGACCAGCACGACGCGGCCGGGGGCGGTCTTGAAACTGCCGTGCCACAGCGCGCCGGCGGCGGCGACCTGCACTGCGGTGTCCTGCCCGTAGGCATGGATGACCGCGTCCTGCCAGTCCGCGGCCTGCGCGATCTGCGCGCAGGTGCCCAGCCGGGCCCCTGTGACCCGGGGTCGGCCCCGCTTGCCGGTGCGGGGCGGCTTCGGCCCGTACAGCACCGCGTTCGCCGGCAGCCGCGTCGTCCCGGTGGTCCCTTCCACGATCAGGGACTCTCCGTGGAATGCGGCATCACCGACCCCGTGGAGCGTGCGGCCAGGGAACGCCATGGCCAGTTTCCCCAGCATCTCAGCGGCCAGGTCCACCGGGGAGGCGGTGCCCTTGCCGCGCCACAGCCGGAACAGCACCGGCAGCGCCACCGGGGAGGAGCAGAACGGCAGCCGCACCACGATCGCGGCGACCACCCACGTGTTCCCGAACGCGACCTTCTTCCCGCCCTGCGCGGACCCGTCGTAAGCCCACCGGGCCGGGAAGACCTTACGGCCCCACCGCTTAAAGAACGTCCCGTCGCACGCCACGACCACAGGCCCGCCGCTGGCTGCCAGGTACTTCACGATCAGCCGGGCCACCGCCAGGCCCAGCTCACCGGTGTCCCAGGCGGCTCCGGAGAAGAACCAGCACGCCCGCCGCCACCGGCCCGCCATCCCCCGCCGCGGCGGCCATCCCCGCCACCGTGCTGCGATCCGCCAGGATCATCCCGCACGCCAGCGCCACGAACAGCCGGTGCGCGGACCGGCGGGCGAACACCGGCGCCAGCTCCTCCAGCAGGTCCCGCCAGGTCACAGGCATGAGTAGGCTCGCAGGCGGCAGCATCGGCGGACACTCCGGTCATCGGCTGTGTACAACGCACCGCCGATGCTGCCCCATCAGGTAACTACCGGCAAATCAGGCCCTCACCGGCCGTCCCGCCGCACCAGCCACTCCTGCCGCAACCCGACGCTCGGTCACCTCACCAAGAAACTCGGAAACACGAGTCACTTCCAAGTAACGGAACCCGCGCGACGTGTCGCGGCGCGACCTCCCGCCAGGGTCACTGAAGAGACTGTAATTTCAACGGTGTAACTCCAGAGGCAGAGGAGACACCAGTGACTGACGTGATGACCAGCCAGGACCAGGACGGCCCGGAGCTGTCGGCGGCCGATGAGCAGCTGCTCCGGGAGCTTACCGAGCGAGCCCGCACCGGCGGGCTGCAGCTGACCGGGGAGGGCGGGCTGCTCGGTAAGCTGACCAAGATGGTCGTGGAGGGCGCGCTGAAAGGCGAGCTGGACGATCATCTCGGTTATGGAAAGCATGACCCGGCGGGTCGTGATGGCGGTAATTCCCGCAATGGCCACCGCGCGAAGACCGTGCTCACCGAGGCCGGCCCGGTGGAGTTCTCGGTGCCGCGGGACCGGGATTCCAGTTTCGAGCCGAAAATCGTCGCCAAGAGGCAGCGGCGGCTGACCGGTGTGGATGAGCTGGTGATTTCCCTGTCGGCGAAGGGGCTGACGCATGGGGAGATCTGCGCGCACCTGGCCGGGGTGTACGGCGCGGAGGTCTCGAAGCAGACGATCACTGCGATCACCGACCGGGTGATGGAGGGCATGGCAGAATGGCAGAACCGGCCTCTCGATGCCGGGCGGTTTCTAGCGAACGTCGCGAATCATTCCGTTGCCTGCTGGCGGTCCCATCGTCGCATGAGCTGGCGGGGGGTCTTGTCGTTGAGGCAGATGCGCGGCCGGTCGTTGAGTTCGGCGGCGACCTGGGCGAGGTGTTGAGCGGTCCATATCCCGAGGTCGGTTCCCTTGGGGAAGTACTGGCGCAGAAGGCCGTTGGTGTTCTCGTTGCTGCCGCGCTGCCAGGGCGAGTGCGGGTCGGCGAAGTAGATCTTCAGGCCGGTGGCCTGCTCGATGCGCTCGTGCTGGAACATCTCGTTGCCCTGGTCCCAGGTCAGCGTCCGGCGCAGCTGCGGCGGCACGGCAGCGAACGCGCCGATCAGGGCGTCGCCGACGGACTGGGCCGAGTGATCGCCGGGCAGCTTCACCAGCACGGTGTGCCTGGTCTTGCGTTCGACCAGCGTGGCGATCGCGGATCGCTGCGCGGCGCCGACGATGAGGTCGCCTTCCCAGTGCCCGGCCTGGCGCCGTGATCCGGCGGCCAGCGGCCGCTCGCGGATCGACCTCATGTTCGTGGACTGCCGGAGCGCTCCCTCGCGGGACCGGCCCCGACCGCGGTGGTGCCGGTAGGTGCGGCCGGTGCGCAGGCTCGCTGGCCCGGCGGGGATGATGAGGCCGCGGTAGATGCCTTCGTAGATGGTCTCGGCGCACACATGCCAGGCAGCCCGCCGCGGGTAGCGGCGCCGCAGCCAGCGGCTGATCTGGGCCGGTGACCAGCGCTTGCCCAGCTTGCCGGCCACGACCTCGCGCAGCTGCGCATCGCAGTCAAACCTGCGGTGCTTAGGCCGCCTGCGCCGCACGTAGGCCTGGCTGTGCGCATACCAGGGCTGATAGCGGCCGTCTGGCTTGCGGTTCCTGGCGAGCTCCCGGTAGACGGACTGGTAACTCTTCCCGATCCGCGCAGCGATCACCTTGACGGGCTCACCGCAGGCTAGCCCGTCAGCGATCTCGATCCGGTCGTCCTGGCTCAGATACCTCGGGCTGACAGGCGTCTCGATGAAGCTCACGCTGCCAGCGTCGATGAACCACAGCGACCCGCAGCTGAGCGACACGCCGACCCGCCCCGCGGCCTGAGACCCCGACAATCCCGTTCTGATCAGCTCGAAGTAACGGCCCTTGACCCCGGCCGGCATCTTGTTCCACGCATACCTCGGCATGCGAACCCCTCACGCTCAGGATTCGCAACCACCGGTAGAAACCAAGCCGTCTACGCCGTGCTTTTCATCGATGCGGTTAACGTGAAGATCCGGGAGGGCCAGGTCGCGAACCGGCCTATCTACCTGGTCCTGGGTGTCACCGTGGACGGCGAGCGTGACGTGCTGGGCCTGTGGGCCGGGGAGCACGGCGGCGGGGAAGGGGCGAAGTACTGGCTGCGGGTCTTGCCGGAAATAAAGAACCGCGGTGTCCGGGATGTGTGCATGCTGGTCTGCGACGGGCTGAAAGGCCTGCCCGACGCCGTCAGCGCCGTGTGGGAGAAGACAATCGTGCAAACATGCATTGTTCATCTCCTGCGGAATTCGTTCAAGTACGCCTCAAAGCGCGACTGGGCGCAGATCGCGAAAGACCTCAAGCCCGTCTACACCGCGGCGTCCGAGGCGGAAGCCCTTGACCGGTTCGCCGGGTTCTCCGGTAAGTGGGAGAAACGCTACCCGGCCATCATACGGCTCTGGGAGAACGCGTGGGCGGAATTCGTGCCATTCCTGGCCTTCGACCGGGAAATAAGGACTGTCATCTGCACCACCAACGCCATCGAATCCATCAATGCCAGGCTACGGCGGGCCGTGAACGCCCGCGGGCATTTCCCCACCGAGCAGGCCGCGCTCAAGTGCCTCTATCTGGCGATCATGAGCCTGGACCCCACCGGCCGGGGCCGCAAGCGCTGGACCAACCGGTGGAAGGCCGCCCTCAACGCCTTCGACATCACCTTTGACGGGCGCCTGTCCGCAGGACGGAACTAGAACCCACAAGATCAGTTACACCGAAGACTTGACAGACCCTCACTGAACCGAAGTTGCGTCTGCCCAGGTAGCGAGATTCCGGGTTGTGCTGCGGGTTTGTGCTCAGGGCCCTGGTTTGTGGTGTCTACGTCATGGTGAGGGTGAGCGGGATGGGGACGCCGATGAGGTCGAAGGCGCGCCGCTGGGTGCGGGTGGGTTCGGCGAGGGCGGGGATGGTTACCTGGCCGTAGCGCAGGTCGTTGCGGGTGAGGGTGGCCAGGTGGTCCAGCAGGTCGCGGAAGCCGCGGATGGGCTGCTGGCCGGGTCCGGTCTTGCGGGCGGCCTTGGCGTCGGCTGATGGCGACCGGCGGGCGCGGGCGACGGGGCTGGTGCGCTGGGGCGGGTGCTCGTCGGCGTAGGTCAATGGTGCCCATGCCTGGCGGAGGTGCCAGGTGAGGTAGCAGGCGAGCATGCAGGTCAGCACGTGTGCTTTGACCGGTCTTCGAGCCGGTGGAAGATGGGGCGCAGGTCCAGGTCGTCGGCTTTGATGGACCGGAAGTCGCGCTCGAGCCTGGACAGCTCTTGTAGGCGGTGACCGCGCCGGGGGCGTCGAGGGTGTCTGGGGGGACGGGAGTGCGGATGACGTAGATCCCGTCGGTGGCGGCCTCGGCATTGATGGCGGCCTGGTCGCGCTGTCAGGTAATGCGTCCTTGGCTGATGTCGAGCGTGAAGTGCTTGGCCATCTTCCGCTTGTTCAGCACTTTCCCCGCGCGTAGCCCGATCGCGGCTGGGTCCTTGATCCGCCCGGCCGCGGCCTGGGCGGCGACCTTGCCCAGGTCGTCTTCGGCCGCCGCGAGCAGGTCGGTGCGCTTGCGGTCGCGCTCGGCGGCCAGGACCGGGTTGCGGCAGGCGATGAGCCGCTCGCCAGGGTAGTCCGGGCTGGTGATCTCGGCGAGATCCTGCTCGTCGAACAGCGATAGCTCCAGCGGGCCGTCATCGGCCATGAGTTTCTTGATCGCGGGGCCGCGCAGGCAGGTGATCCAGGCCATGCCCTCCAGCTTCCGCAGGTCCTTGATCCGCGCCGAGGTGATCACGCCCCGGCCCCCGACCATGATCATCTGCTGCAGCCCGGACGTGCCCCGCACGGCATCCACGGCCTCGGGGAAGGTCTTAGGGTCGCCGGTGTTCCCGGTGAACACGCGTACCGCGACCGGGCGGCCGTCCTTGTCGGTGAGCAGCCCGTACTCGATCTGCGCCTTGCCGCGCTGGTGGTGCTGCCACGCCTTCGGCGCCAGCTACTTCCTCGTGCCTGCCCTGACGCGAACAGCCGCAGGAACCGCGGGCGGGTCGCCGATCCGCAGTTCCCCACCGGGCTGACTCACGTTCTCCTGCACGCCACCCGCGTGCCGACCAGGGATCTGCCTGGTCCGATCGCCCGAGGCGGGATGTGACCGTGGCATGGGGCCACCCCGGCGAACTGTGGCACGCGGCCACCCCCGGCGAAACAGAAGGAGTCAAGATCATGAACATGACCCACCGGCGGCGCACCTCACTGGCCGCCGCCTGCTGCGCGGCGTTGGCCGCGCTCACCCTCGCGGCAGCCGGCGCCACCGCTGCCACCGCTGCGGCTTCGGGCTCGGGCACCGCCCCGATCGTGACGACCGGCGACGGCGCCGTCCGCGGCACGACCGCAGGCACCGTCGATGAGTTTCTCGGCATCCCCTACGCCGCGCCCCCCACCGGCAACCTGCGATGGCGCCCCCCGCAGCCTCCGGCCGGGTGGCGGGGCGTCCGCGACGCCACCCAGTTCGCGCCGAGCTGCCCGCAGCCGCCCAGCCCGTTCGCGCCGCCCGGCCCGTTCAGCGAGGACTGCCTGTACCTCAACGTGTACACGCCCAACCGTGACGCAGACCACCGGTTGCCGCGCGGCGGCGACGAAGACGGCCGGCCGGTGCTGGTGTGGATCCACGGCGGCGGCCTCACCGAGGAAGCCGGCCGCAACTATGACGGCTCCAAGCTCGCGGCGGATGGCACGGTAGTTGTCACGATCAACTACCGGCTCGGCGCGCTCGGCTTCCTCGCGCACCCGGCGCTGGCATCGCGGCCGGGTGGCCCAGCTGGCAACTACGGGCTGATGGACCAGCAGGCCGCGCTGCGCTGGGTCCGGGACAACATCGCCCGCTTTGGCGGCGACCCGCGCAACGTGACGATCGCGGGCCAGTCGGCCGGTGGCCTGTCCGTGCTTGCCCACCTGGTCTCGCCCGGCTCACGCGGGCTGTTCGCCAAGGCGATCATCCAAAGCGGCTCCTTCGCGCTCAACCAGCGGCCCCTCGCTGACGCTGAGGCCGCCGGCGAGGCCTTCGCCGCCCAGGTGGGCTGCCCGGACCAGACCGCGGCCTGCCTGCGCCAGCTGCCCGTGTCCGACTTGGTGACCCCCAACTTCGTCGAGATCCCCGGCGTCGTCGACGGCAAGGTCCTCACCGAGCCGATCGGGACCGCGCTGGCCGCCGGGCAGTTCGCCCGTGTGCCGGTCCTCAACGGCACCAACCACGACGAGGAACGGCTCTTCGTCAGTATCGGCCTGACCGTCAGCCAGGGCACCGACGTGCCAATACCCGAAAAGCCGGTGACCCCCGGCAACTACCAAACCGATATCGCCGCGGCGCTGGGCGTGCCCGCCTCGCGTGCCGCGGCGATCGCGGCCGAATACCCGCCCGCCGCCTACCCGTCGCTGGACGCGGCGTTCAGCACGCTGGTCGGGGACGCCAGCTTCGCCTGCCCGGCACTGCAGATCGATCAGCTGACCTCCCAGCGGGTGCCGACCTACGCCTACGAATTCAACGACGACAACGCACCCCAGCTATTCACACCGCCCGACCTGGTCGCGCGCGTGGCGACGCACGAGTCCGAGCTCCCATACCTGTTCGACCTGCCGAACGCGCCCTTCCCCGCGCAGCTCAGCGTCGGCCAGCAGGCGCTCGCGGCCAGCATGCGCGCGGCCTGGGCGAACTTCGCCGCCCGCGGCAACCCCGCGACCAGGGCCGTGCCCTGGCCCTCATTCGGCGGCGGCCACAGCGCGCAGATGCTGTCGCTCGTGCCACCACAACCACAACCCGAGACCGACTTTTCCGCCCGGCACCACTGCGCATTCTGGGCCGCCGGGTAACAACACCGGTCGCCGCACGCCCTCCCGATTCGCCGGGAGGCGTGCACGCCCGGTCGCACCACTAGGGAAGTGACCAGGGAGCGGCACGGGGCGCGACTCGGGCGCTCCGTGTGCGAGCCTGATGCTTGCTTCCAGCCTGAGACGGAGCCGCGCAATACCGATGGAGGAATGGTGACCACCGCGACCACCCATAATTCCACCGCCCACGAGCCAGAACTGCTCGGGCAGACCGTCGTCGTGATAGGCGGAAGCGCCGGGATCGGCCTGGAGACCGCACGGCGCGCGCGAGCCGGGGGCGCCGAAGTTGTCCTCACGGCCCGTAATCCCGAGCGCCTGGAGCAAGCGGGGGTCGAGCTCGGCGCCCGGAGCATTGCCGCCTTCGACGCCAACGATGCGGTCTCGCTGGAGCGATTCTTCGAGGACCTGCCAACGCCAATTGACCATGTGATGGTCACGGGCGGCGGCCCGTACTACAAGCCCCTGCTCGAAATGGACACCGAAGAAGCGCGCGTCGCGCTCAGCGGGAAAATGCTGCTCGCACTCGCGGTCGCCCGCAACGCCGTCGGCCGGGTGAGGCCCGGTGGCACGCTTCTGTTCATTGGCGGCACACCCGGCCGGCGGATACGTCCCGGCCTCGAGATCGTCTCGGCAGTCACCGCCGGCATGCCCGCACTCACGCCGGCCTTGCCCTCGAGCTCGCGCCGGTTCGGGTCAACCTCATCGCGCCCGGCTTCGTGCGGGGATGCGCACCTGTCGAACTTCGGTGTCTTCGGCTCGGCCGAGCGCCGCCTGGTGTTCGATGTCAAGGATTTCGATGAGACGCTGCCCGGCCCGTGGGAATGGGATGTCAAGCGGCTGGCGGCCAGCCTGGAGGTCGCTGGCCGCGGCAACGGGTTCGCCGGTAAGGACCGCCGCGTGATCGTCGCCGCTGCCGTGGCCAGCTACCGGCAGGCGATGCGCGGTTTCGCCGCGACGACTGACCTGGACGTCTGGTACGCGCACGCGGACCTGGACCAGGTGCGGGCCGATTTTGAGGCCCAGATGAAGAAGCGGCAGCGCAAGGTGACGGATAAGGCGATGGCCAAGGCGCGGACCCGCGACAGCATGCAGGAGGTGGCCAAGCTGACCCCCCTTGTGGACGGCAGGCCGCGGATCATCTCCGATCCGCCGCTGCTGGTGCCGATCACTGACCTGCTGCCTGAGCAGATGGACCAGGCGGCCTTCCAAGCCCAGATCAAGAACCTGCTCGCCACCTACCGGCGGACGCTGGAAACCGACCGCCGGTTCCTGCTAGAGATGTTCGAGTTCGCTGACATGGCCCGCAAGGTCGTCGGCGTGGGCAGCGTCGGGACCCGCTGCTGGATCATCCTGCTGCTCGGCCGTTGGGACGCTGATCCGCTGTTCTTGCAGGTGAAGGAGGCTGAGGCGTCGCTGCTCAGCCGTTTCGTGGGGGCCAGCAAGTACGCCAACCAGGGGCAGCGGGTGGTCGCCGGGCAGCGGCTGATGCAGGCGAGCAGCGACATTTTCCTGGGCTGGCAGCGCACTGAGGCCGGCCTGGACGGCAAGCAGCGCGACTTTTATATCCGCCAGTTGCGGGACTGGAAATTCTCCGCGCCCATCGAGGTCATGGTGCCGCGCGGCATGCGGATCTACGAGGAACTGTGCGGGTGGACGCTGGCCCGGGCGCGCGCCCGCTCCGGGGACCGGATCGCCATCGCCGCCTACCTCGGCGGCTCCGACGTGTTCGACCAGGCCATCACGCGGTTCGCCGCCGCCTACGCCGACCAGAACGAACGCGACCACAAAGCACTCGTCGACGCCGTCGCCTCGGGACGGATCACCGCCGAACCCGGCATGTAAGACCCCGGACCCCGCCGCCCTGAGAGGCGGCCGGTCCGGACACGCGCTCCCCGCCTGACCCGATGCGAGGCAGCCATGACCGCCGAACAGCCAGTCCCCACGCCGAGCCCTCTCGGGCCGCTCGCCCGCTACGAGCGGAACCTCATCGACCGCGTCGCCGACTTCAACGATCCGCGGCAGGAGTGGCGGCGGCTGTTCTCCGAGCTGCTCGGCACGTTCTTCCTGGTGCTGGCGGCGGCCGGCGGGGGGATGATGGGCCAGGCCTTCCCGGGGTGATCAGCCACCGCGCCGCGGTGGTGGCGCCCGCGCTGACGGTCATGGCCATCATCTTGTTCATGGGCAAGATCTCCGGTGCGCACCTGAACCCGGCCGTGAGGACGGGAGCAACTATCCGGCCTCCGGCTATTCCGCCGGAGCCGCGTTCTGGATGGAGCTCATCTTGACCGTGGGCCTGGTCAGCGTGATCCTGGGCACCGCGTCCGGCGCCCAGAATGTTGGCATCATCGGTGCCTTCGGGGTCGGCGGCTACATTGCTCTGGCCGGCCGGTGGGGCAGCCCCATCTCCGGCGCAGCGATGAACCCGGCCCGCACCTTCGGGCCTGATCTGGTCGGCACCACCTTCACCAGCTACTGGGTCTACGTCGCGGGGCCGATCGCCGGCGCCGTGCTCGCCGTGGGCATCGCCTTCGTGCTGCGCGGCCGCGGCGACGACAAGTCCGCTGCCGGAGCCGCCCAGGGTGAGTTGTTCACCGAGTCTACGAGTCCGGCCCGTCCTGAGGATCCGGCCATGGTTGTCGCCAGCGCGGAACGTGAAGAAAAGCCCGTCGCCCAGGACCACAAGGAGGCCCCAGCAGGCGGCCCGCGCGCCATAACGATCTGCGCACATAACGTGGAAAGGCAGGACCCCGCATGGCGCAACCTCGGCAAGTGCCCAGCGGAGCCATCGCAAGGGAGGCAGGCATGGCGACCCGTGATCAGCCCGGGGACGGCTGGACGGTGGTTCTCCGGCGCCAGCCGGCCCGTATCGTGGAAGGCCGGTCAGCAGGCGCCTACACCGACACGTTTGAGCTCATCTGCTGCGACTGCGGTGACCATCCCGGCCTGGATTACCGCGACGTCTCACCTGAGCTTCAGCGGGTTTGCGGGCCCTACCCGATAGCGGCCGGTGCCACAGCATACGAGCAGCACCTCAGGCAGCATCTGCAGGCGGCAAACGCCGCGGGGGGACGATGACCGATGCTGGGTGACCGGCGGTGAACGCCGAGTTCTTCGCGCTGGCGTTCGTCGCGGCGCTGAACCCCAAGCTGCTGGCCCTCGACCTGCTGCTGATCGAGAACCGTCGGCCGCGGGCGATGTTCTTGAGCGTCCTGCTCGGCGGCCTGACCGTGGGCATCACGATCGGACTGCTGGACGTGCTGGTCTTCCGCGCCGATGCCATCAACTCCCAGAAAACGGTGAGCGCCGGCGTGGACCTGGCTATTGGCCTGCTCCTGCTCGCCGTCGGCGGGCTGCTCGCCACCGGCCACCTGCACGGCCGGCGCAAGGCCCCAGCCCCGGCCCCGGCCGGGGACGGGCAGCCGCAGAAGCCGGAGAAGAAGGACGGCTTGGCGCGGCGGGTGCTGGCTGAGCCCCGGCTCGGGCTCGCCATGCTCGTCGGCGCGGTGGTCGGCATCCCCGGCGCCAGCTACCTCGCCGCGCTGCACATCCTGGTCACCAGCAAATCCTCCACCGCGGCCCAGGTCATCGGCGTCGTTATCTTCGTCCTCATCGACTTCTTGCTGATCATCATCCCGTTCGCGTTCCTGGAGCTCAGGCCCGAGGCCACCAAGGCCTTCCTCAAGAACACCCAGGACTGGCTGCTGAGCCACGCCCGGCAGCTCATGGCTACACCGCCCTCATCCTGGGCGCCTACCTCGTGGTCAGCGGCCTGATACGGCTGAGCTGACCCGGCATCAAGGCCCGCCAAGACCAGGGCAGGAGCATGTGACGATGACAGCTGGACGGCCTGAAAACCCGGTCACCGAAGCAGTCCACAGCCTTGAGGTGCGCTGGATCTTCCCAGGCCAGCTAGAGACTGCGGTGGCCGGATGGTTCGGGCGGTTCCCGGCCAGGGCGGAGTCACGTGAGGACACCTACCTGCTGGATCCGCAGTTGCCCGGGCTGTCGGTGAAAGTCCGCGGGGGCCGGGCACTGGAGGTGAAGGCCTACCGCGGCAGCCCGGGAATCCTCGACCTGCCGGGCCGCGCCCGCGGACGCCTGGAGGCCTGGCAGAAGTGGTCCTTTCCCGTCAGCCCGCTCAGCCCCGGCCCGGCCCGCTGGAGGCCGGTACGCAAGAGGCGGCGCATCAGCCGGTTCTCATCGGCCAGCGAGCAGATCGTCGGGCGCGCCCCGGGGCTGGGCCAGGAGCCGCGATGCGAGGTGGAACTCACCGAGGTCCACACGCGCGGCCAGGACTGGTGGACGCTGGGCTTCGAGGCGACCGGCCCCGCCGAGCTGCTCCGCAGCGAACTCGAGGCGACCGCCGCGCTCGTGTTCGCCCAGGCCCTGCCCGGTGGTCTGGAACCCGGCCCGGATGAATCCAGGTCTTATGCGCAGTGGCTAGGCCAGCGGCCGGGCACCGGGAGCGACGCCGACGCCTAAAGACTGTCGTCCCTCCGCCGGACCGACTGGCCCAACCTCCCTTCAGCTCGCCACGCCCGTAGCCGGCCCAAAGGGAACGCCCGAGGCGGCATTACCGCCGCCAATCACATCGAGGCTGTCCGGCTGGCGCTGCCAATTCATGGCCGAAGCCAAGTATGGGTCGATCAGCTGAGCAGGGCTGGGCACGCACCGAACTGGTAAATCCGGGTGCCCACGCCACAGCTAACCAGCCAGCGGCCCACCCACTCCGAGTCGGCAGGGAGGATGCGCTAGCGCTGACTCCACATGCAAGGCTTACCCGTCACGATACGTCACCGCGCTCCCAGGCCCGTCAGCCGTCCGGCAGGTGGGTGCGAAACGTGTATGCGCCGTGCTACCGCGAGGCCCACAATTTCCCCACAAGTCCGCGGCCGGGCGAAGGCCCCCACAGGAAGCCCACAGACGAAACGGAACTATGCGGTACTCCGCGGCACGGTCGCTATGATGGCTGTTAGGTCGGCTGACCAGCGATAATGCGGGTGAGCGGGGCTCTTGAATGCTCTTCGAACTATGGTCTCGGGGGTTGATAGAACCCCTGAAAAAGGGCGTTCCCGCTGGTCATCGGCTCGCTCTGGTCTGATCTGGCCGTCGAGGGCAGCCAACTGCCTGTCGTACCGATGAGCGTCCGTTTATTATGTGCGCGCTTGTGGGGCGGGTGACGGAAGGCGGCCGCTGAACGGCCGCCTTCCGCCTCGCCAGCTGTACGAGCATCTTGTGTCCCTGCCTCGCGCGCACAAGACTTGCCGGGAATGCTGGTCAAGCACGATCCCCGGGTCTTCTCGCGGTCTGCCAGCAGGTCCCCTCCAACCCGGAACCGGCCGTAACGCGGACGCGCGCCACGGCATGGCCGAGCTAGACCCTTCCAGCCTCAGGGCTGGGGACACGGTGAACGGACCTGGGTGCTGTCTTAGATTTCGGTCGTGGCTTCAGCCTTGCCGTCTTTGACCGCGGCCTGGAGCGCGGCGTAGTCGAGTTCGTTCTGGTCGGCGTAGGTTTCGGCGAAGTCGGCGATGGCCTGGTCGAATTTGCCGGAGCCGCCGAGGTAGGCGGCCAGGGCGATGCGGTCGCCGGAGCGGGCGTGGGCCCGGGCCAGGGTCCATCCGCACAGCCGGGCGTAGATGGTCATGCCGACGGGGAGCATCTGCTCGATCGGCACGGAGAATTTCCAGTCCTTCAGCTGGCGGACGTAGAAGTCGCGGTCCACCCCGTCGATGGGGTTGGGGACGCGGGTCCAGCCGAGGAAGATGTCGCTTTGGGCCTGCATCAGGTGCTGCCCGGCGACGACGCGCTCGCCCTGGTTGTTGTACTGGCTGCGGCCGCAGTAGCCGGCCAGGACCGAGGGCTGGGCTTCCTTGGCCTGCAGGAACAGCGGCTCGACGCCGTCGGCGGCGTCCATCAGCACGATCCAGGCGCGGGTGCCGACGCTGCCGACCCCGACGACCTTGCGGGCCACCTGGACCATGGTGAACTGCTCGAGCAGGTGGCGGCGGTCGGACTGCAGGGTGCGCCGGTATTTACCCAGCACCTCGTGGAGCAGCTTGTAGAGGGCGTCGGCCTGCACGCCGGCGAAGACCTCTTCGACCGGGACGATCATCGGCGGGTCGCTGATGATCCGCCGCTGCCCGTCGACCATGGTGGTCAGCTTGCCCAGCGCCTTCGTGCTGTCGGCGGTGTGCGCCTTGGCCAGCAGCCCCTCGGCGGCCTTGAACCTTTTCGCCTTGACCTGGGACCGGAACTCGGCGAGGGCCGGCTCGATGTCCAGATGCGCGTACCAGACGTCCAGGAGGGGCTGCTGGGCGAAGCCGCGCATCGCCGTGCGGTAGCTTTCGGCCGCCGCGAGAGTGATCTTGCGGCGGGCCTTGGCGGGGAACCCGCTGTCCCGCCCGGCCACCGCCAGGCTCGCGGCCAGCCGTTTGACGTCCCATTCGAACGGGCCGGGCAGGGTCTCGTCGAAGTCGTTGACGTCGAAGACCAGCCGCCGCTCCGGCGAGGCGAACGCGCCGAAATTCGACAGGTGCGCGTCGCCGCACAGCTGCACCCGCAGCCCCGAGGCGGGGGTTGTGGCCAGGTCGGCGGCCATCGGCAGGGCCGCGCCCCGGTAGAAGGTGAACGGTGAGACCAGCATCCGCCCGTGCCGCACCGGCACCAGCTCCGGCACCCGCGACGCCGCCTGGCTCAGCAGCAGCCCCACCGGATCCCGGGATGGACCAGGCCGGAACTCGGCATGCGACTCCAGCGAGGCCACCGCCCGGGCATCCTTGCCCCGGGCCGCCCGGTCCGCGCGGCTCAGATGCTCCACCGTCCTGGTCTGCGCCGGACTCCGCCGGGTCGTCACCGTCATAGCCACTCCCTCCGGGCCGCAGCGGGGCGATGCCCGCTGGCCGGTACGCACCGCGGATGGCTCCGCTGGTGCTACTGCTAGATAATCACGCCACGCAGGCGGCGGCGTCCCCCAAACGGGGGTGAATCACGGCAGCCGCGTGGCGGGTATGCGGGGGTCGTGGCTGTACCTTCCGCGGCCGGGTTCGGGCAGAGGAGTTCGCAGGCCTGCGGTTCGTTCGGTTTGCCGGGTTCTCTTCGGGTCCTGGCCGCCATCGTGGGTGGTGGCCGGGACGTCAGGGAGGACCTTCGGCCCTGTACCGCTGGCCGGCTGGGGTCCTACCCTCCGGCGGAAGATCCGTCGCCGCTGCGGACAGCGGAAAGTGCCTGAGCGCTAGCAGGCTCGCATTTACCTGGCAGGCGCCCGGGGCCGGTCGAGGGAGATCATGATGCCACGGATGTTGCGGCGCGCAGCGGTTGTGGGAGCCACCGCCCATGTGGCGTCCCGGCGGGGCCAGGCCACGGCTGAGGCAGCTCAGCAGCAGGGTGCAGCTGCCGCGCCGCCGCCTGCGCCCGCCGAGGCTGAGGCCCCGGCTCCGGCCGCCGCGCCGGCCGGGGACCCCTACGGCGACTTGATGAAGCTCAAGGAGCTCCTGGACGCCGGTGCCCTGACGCAGGCGGAGTTCGACGCGCAGAAGCAGAAGATCCTCAGCGCCTGATCAACCTGCGCTTCATTCCGGGTCCGGGCTGCCTGCCCGGCGAACACATTATTCATCGTCATCTGGGTCGCATTACTGACCGATCGGGAGGGGGCGCGGCGCATGGGGCATCACCATGACGAAGCCGAAGAAGAGCAGGTCCCGTTCCGGCTGGAGGGCGCTTCGGGGGCGGGCCGTCACATCGTGGTGACCGCGGCCAAGCGCCGGTGGCTGGATGAGCATCTGCAGCGGCAGTGGCGCAGACCGCCGACGGCCGCGGAGTCGGACCGGTTCGCGGCCGACTTCGTCCGCGAGGAGATCCTCTATCGTGAGGCTCTGGCGCTCGGGCTCGATCGCGACGACCTGGTGGTGCGGCGGCGCCTGGTCCAGAAGATGGAGATGCTCGCGCTCCGTGACGCTCCCGGGGTCAGCGAACCGGACCTGATGGACCATTACCTGGCGCACCGCGCGGATTACGCCCTGCCCGAGTCGGTGTCGTTCCAGCATGTCTTTTTCAGCGCGGCCACGCGCGGCGCTGATGCGCGCGCAGCGGCAGAGGTCGCACTGGCTGATCTCCGGGATGGCAGAGCGTCCGGGGTGAGCGGGCCGGGCGATCCGCCGCCGGTGCCGCCCGAGATCGGCGACTGGACCCGGCCCATGGTGGAGGCACGGTTCGGGGCGGATTTCGCCGCGTCGGTCTTCGAGGCCGAGCCGCTCGTATGGTCAGGCCCGGTGGCCTCGGCCTATGGCTATCACCTGGTGTTCGTGACCCGGCGCGCGCCCGCCCGGGTGCCCGACTTCGCCGAGGTCGCGGGCAGGATCGCGACCGACCTGGACGCGGCGCGCCGGACAGGGGCGCTGGACCGCATCTACGCCAGCGTCCGCGACGCCTATCAGGTCGAGATCGAACCGGCCCCGGCCAGCCCGCCCCCCCATTCTTCCCACCCGCACGATCACGCCGAGAGGACACGAGCATGAGCACGCCTGCGAACCCGCTGCGGAACCCCTACTTCGGGGAGCTGCACGTGCACACCGCCTGGTCGCTGGACGCGTTCGTCATCGCGGCGCTGAACGGCCCGGATGAGGCGTTCCGTTACGCCAAGGGCGAGCCTGCCCGCTCGTCGCTGAATAACGCCGAGGTGAGCCAGCTGTCGCGGCCGCTGGATTTCGCGGCGGTCACCGAGCATTCGGAGTGGCTGGGTGAGTACGGCCTCCTCGTCGACCCGGACTACCAGCCCGAGGACCCTGAGGGCCGCGAGCGGGTCGAGCGGTACCGTGCGTCGCGGGTCCCTGGCGACGACGGCCGGGCCGGGCATATCCAGGACACGGTCCGGGGTCAACCTGCACCGGGTCATCATCTTCCGCGTGGACGACGTCCCCGATCTGCTGATCAGCAACTACGAGACCGGCCACCCCGAGCTGCTGTGGGACTGGCTGGAGACCGCCGCCGGCGGTCCGGACAACGCGGTGGCGATCACTCACAACGCGAACTTCAGCAACGGCCAGATGTTCAACCCCCGCTACAGCGACGGCCGGGACATCGACGAGGCCTACGCCCGGCGCCGCGCGCTGCGGGAGCCGCTCGCGGAGATGTTCCAGAGCAAGGGCTCCTCCGAGACGACCCCCGCCGTGTCGCCCCATGATGCGTTCGCTGACTTCGAGATCGTCGCGACCCAGATGTTCCAGAAGTTCTCCGGCACCTCCACCGGGGCAGACGCCCAGATGCGCTGGGCCACCGTCCGGGGCGGGCTGGCGGAGGGTCTGCGCCAGCAGGAACGCATCGGCGTCAACCCGTTCCCGATCGGGTTCGTCAGCGGCAACGACGGCCACTCCGGAACACCGGGCAACAGCGAGGCCCAGAACTGGACCGGCGGGAACGCCAACATCGACGACACCCCCGACCTGCGCCTGTACGGCGAGGTCGAGGGCGGCATCCCCTCGGTGCTGCTCAACCCGGCCGGGCTGACCGGCGTCTGGGCAGATGAGAACACCCGCGACGCCCTGTTCGACGGGCTGCGGCGCCGCGAGACGTTCGCCACCAGCGGGGTGCGCCTGATGCCCCGGCTGTTCGGCGGCTGGGACCTCAGCGACGCCGACGTCGCCGACCTCGCCGCCGCCGGATACCGCAAGGCCGTGCCGATGGGCGCTGAGCTGCCGCCCCGGCCGGATGGTGCGGCCGGGCCGGCGTTCCTGGCCTACGCGGCGAAGGACGCGCTGGGCGCCAACCTGGACCGCATCCAGATCATCAAGTGCTGGACCACCCGGGGCATGCTGTTCGAGAAGGTCTACGACGTGGCCGCCTCCGACAGCCGTACACCCGGCCAGCACGGCACGCTGCCACCGGTCGGCAACACCGTCGACGTCCCGACCGCCACCTACACCAACGACATCGGCGCCACCGAGCTGTCCGCGGCATGGACCGACCCCGAATTCGACCCCTCACTGGCCTGCGTCTACTACGCCCGGATCCTGGAAATCCCCACCCCGCGCTGGTCCACCTACGACGCCGTCCGCCACGGCAAGCCCATCCCGGCCAACGCGCCGGCCAGCGTCCAGCAGCGCGCCTGGACCTCCCCCGTCTGGTACACCCCCGGCGACAGCGACCGCGCCGACAGGCGAGCCGCCGAGGGTATGTACACCGTTGCCCAGCTCGCCGACCGCGGCATCCGCCCGATGACCGACGACCAGATCCGCGCCGTGACCGTGGGCCGCACCGTGCGGTCGGTGAACCTGCTCACCGGGTTCGAGGCCACCCTGCACTACGGCGCGGACGGCAACCGGTCCCTGATGGGCCTCGGCGACCGCCCGGTCGTCACCCCGTACGAGATCCGCGACGGCCGCCGCGTCGAGACCACCTTGCTCGGGGAACGGATGTCGGTCGCGCTGTTCTCCGTCGACGGGCGCACCCTGGGCGCCAGGGACGACGAGGCCGGCTACATCAACTACGAGCATTCACGATGAGCTGACGGAGTCCCCACGTCAGATCGGGTCACTCGCATGAAACCGGAGAACCGGCGGCCCGCGCCGGCCATTAAATGGCCGACGTGGGCCCGATCAGCAAGCACGCTCCCGGGCAGCCCGACCTGCTGCCGCGCGGGTGAGGAAGGCCGTTCTCGCGATGTCACGGCACTGGGTGAGTTCCCCGGGGAGCACACCGGAATGGTTGATCTCGGCGCCGACGGCAACCCCGACACTCGCTGAGCCACCAGCAAAGAAACGGCGCTAGCGCCGATTCCATTTGCGAGGTCAGCTGATCGATACGTGACTGCAGCTACAGGGCTGTCAGCCGTCTGGCAGCTGGATCCGAGACCTGCCTGCGCCCGGCCGCGTGCTACCGCGAGGCCCACAATTTCCCCGCAGGTCCGCGGCCGGGCGTGGCTCACCACAGGAAGCCCACAGACGAAACGGAACTATGCGGTACTCGTCGGCACGGTCGCTATGATGGCTACAAGACCGGCTGACCAGCGGCAATGCGGGTGAGCTGTGAACATGCCGATGAGCGGGCTGTCTCGCTATGGATCAACAGCGGTCTGGCCGAGTTGGCCTTCCCCGTTAACGGGCATTTCATCGGTGGGGTCTTACGGACTGTCCGGTTGTCGCCGCCGTCGGTCGCGTCCAAGATCCGGTGTAAATAAGACGACGGGCGTAGGTTCCCCTTCAAGAGCTACCAACTCATCGAAGGAAAGGACCTACACCCGTGCCGACACGAGTATCGCCTACCGACCGTATCCACCGCCACATCGATGACCTGTTCGCCGAGGACCGGCCGCTGCCGGAGATCTTGGAGGAGGTGGCCCGCCTCGGCGCGCAGCTGTTGATGCAGGCTGCTCTGGAGGCCGAGGTCACCGAGTTCCTCGGCCGGGACCGTTACGCCCGCGCGGCGCTCACCGAAGACGCCCGGACCGGTTCCCGTAACGGCTACCGGGACGTGACCGTCAAGACCACCGCCGGGCCGGTCGCCCTGGCGAGGCCGAAGCTGCGCGGCACCACCGAGGCGTTCGCCTCCCGCCTGTTCGGCAGCCACGTCACCAGGACCAATGCGCTGGAGTCCCTGGTGATCGCGTCCTTCATCCGCGGCCTGTCGGTCCGGGACGTGGAGGCGACCCTGGCGGACGCGCTCGGCGACCAGGCCGCGATCTCCAAGTCCACCGTCTCGGCGGTGTGCCAGGCGATCACGGACGAGTACCAGGCATGGGCGCTGCGCCGCCTGGATGAGGTGACGCTGGACTACCTGTTCCTGGACGCCTCCTTCTTCCGGATGCACCCGGGCTCCCCGGCCGAGCCGGTGCTGGCCGCCTGGGGCATCACCACCGAGGGCAAGCCCGCGTTCGTCGGCCTGGCGCCCGGCACCGGGGAGTCCGCCGACGCCTGGCACGACTTCCTCGCCGACCTGAAAGACCGGGGCCTGGCCAGCCCGCTGCTGGTCATCTCCGACGGCGCGCCCGGCCTGATCGGCGCGATCGAGCAGGTGTTCCCGAAGGCGCTCCGTCAGCGGTGTCTTGTCCATCGAGCCAGAAATATCCTTGCCAAGATCCCGGCCGGGATGCACGCCGAGGTCAAGGATGCCTTCTGGGCGATCTTCGACACCGAGGAGCTGAAGACCCCGCCCGGCCCGAAGCTCACGGAGATCATCGATCACCGGATCGATGAGTTCGCCGCCAGGTACCGGGCGCTCTACCCGGCCGCGGTTAAGTGCCTGCTCGCCGACCGGGCCGGCCTGACCGCCTACCTGCGGTTCCCTGCCGGGCACCACCACCGGATCCGGCACTCCAACTTCATCGAGAGAACGTTCGGCGAGACCCGCCGCCGGGTCAAGGTCATCGGACGGCTGCCCGGCGAGACCAGCTGCCTCACCCTGGTCTGGGCCGTCCTGGACCGCGCCTCCCGCGGCTGGCGCGGCTTCACCATGACCGCCGCCGGGCTGCGCCTGCTCCAGGACCTGCGCCGGTCGCTGCTCGATCCGCCCGCCCAGCTGCGGCCACGCACCGTGACCGCCGCTCAGCCCGGCGATCACCCCGAGACTGTCAGAGCTACCGCCTAACCTGACCATGAAGCCGGAACCACGCCCGCCGATTTACACCGGATTCCGGACGCCACCCCGCCGACGCGGCCGCCTTCGGCTCGCGGGGTTAGTCTTGCGGGCACCGGCTGAGGGCCGCGCGTGATCGCCGATGAGGGCGCACCCGAGCTTCGTGCAGGTCAGGCGAGGAGGGCGGAGATCAGAGCGTCGGCGACCCATCGGCCGTACCGCTTGGGCGACCAGCCTCGCTCGAGAACGAGCAATTGGAAGAGTTCTGCGGAATTGTAGGTCCATAGGACATCGCGAGCCTCGTTCGTTGAGACACCGGGCCGCAGGTGGCCGTCGTCATGCAGGGCCCGGGCGAACACTGTCATGCCCTTGAGTCGTTCGGCCTGGAGTTCTGCCCACACCACTCGAGCCTCGGGATCGCTGGCCGCCGCGTCTCGTATGACGAGCTGAACGGGGACATGACGTGGTGCGGCCTCGGCGAGGAACCCGCCATACAGGCGAAGTTTCGTGCGTGGGTCGGGTTCGTCCCGAACCCG
Source organism: uncultured Actinomycetota bacterium (assembly GCA_963775745.1). GTDB lineage: Bacteria > Actinomycetota > Actinomycetes > Streptosporangiales > Streptosporangiaceae > DATBGO01. The sequence continues at coordinate 205,033 of CAVZKE010000001.1, read as the reverse complement.
ACCGAGGGACGCACGCTGGAGCATTGGGACAGGTTCGTCGTCTCCGGCCATCGCCACGTCGAACACGGCCTTGGCCAGCCGGGCCTTGTTCCCGAATGCCTTGTACACGGTCTGGACCGAGACGCCTGCGGTAGACGCGATGGCTGGCATGGTTGTGGCCGCGAAACCCCGTTCGAAGAACAGCCGACGGGCGGCTTGGAGCACGGCCCACCGATTGTCCCGGGCCTGCACTTGGCGTCTGCTCGAGTCGTACCGGCGGCGGGGCTTGACAGGCCCGGGAAATTCGATAGAGACTCCTATATCAGTTAGAGATAATTCTAACCGAATGATACCTCAAAGAGGGGGACCCATGTCCTACGCAATGCTCTACGACGTTCCCGCCGACGAGAAGATGTACCGGCAGGTCAACGCGGCCATCGGCGACGAGAGGCCCGAAGGGCTTGTCGTCCACCTCGTGCTCCAAGCCGAAAGCGGACTGCGCCACATCGATGTGTGGGACTCACAGCAGGACTGGCAACGCTTCCACGACGAGCGCCTCGAACCCGCCGTCCACGCTGTGCTCACCGCGGCCGGGTTCACCGAGATGCCGCCCGACCCGCGGGTACAGGAGTTCAAGCTCGTCGACGTCTGGATCGGTGCCTAAGCGCTCGCCAGCGTCGCGACCAGATCGACCGCACTGATGAAACGCTCCTGACAGCCCACCCACGGAGACCGCATGCCGACTACGAACAAGGACCTGGTTGTGCGGCTCTTCGACAAGGCCTTCAACGGTCACAAGATAGAGAGTCACGCAGCCCCGATGCCGAAGGTCCCGCATGCCCGTGCGCGAACAACGGCTCGGGTCGCAGGTCGCGCTTCGCTGGTGCCCGCCCGGCGATCCATTACGGGACGGTGGAGCTGTCGTCCACTGAGGGCGCATAACGACGCAGTACCAGACGAGCGCCACCGGCAAAACCTGCGCCCTATTCGGCTATGCGCTAGCGCCGATTCCACATGCTAGGTCAGCTGCTCACGATACGTGACCGCAGTCACAGGGCCGCCAGCCGTCCGGCAGGTGGATCCGAAACCTGCCTGCGCCTGGCCGCGTGCCTACCGTGAGGCCCACAATTTCCCCACAGGTCCGCGGCCGGGCGAAGGCCCCACAGGAAGCCCACAGACGAAACGGAACTATGCGGTACTCGGCGGCACGGTCGCTATGCTGGCTATATGACCGGCTGACCAGCGATAATGCGGGTGAGCTGGGCTTGTGCATGATTGGTAGATCATGGTTTCAGGGTTGATAGAACCCCTGAAAAGTCATTCGTGCCCTGGGGTGACGCGGCTACGGCGTGAAAATTTGGGCCGCTCGCCCGCCGTTACCAGTGGCCGGGAGCCCGGCTGCGCCGGGCGCTGCCGCGTGCTGGGCGGGGCGTTCTTGATCGGGTGCGCTTGAATCTCGTGCCTGGGCACGGGGCGGTGTGGAGACTGGGTCTGCGGTCGTCCGCTGACGTCGTTCCTCTTTGGCGGGCTGGACCCCGTTGAAAGTCTGACGCCGGGAGCCTTACCTCGGGGCCGCTGAATGGTGCTTCGAGCCCGCGGACCAGGTTTCCCTGATGCCTCAGGCTCCTGCGGACGACCGCGACCGTGACTGCCCTCTCATCGTGGGAGCATCGATGGAAGATGTGCGCGAGGAGCCGCTGTTCTGCCAGCGGGTCGCCGGCCTGGATATCGCCAAGGCCGGGGTCGAGGTGACCATCCGGGTGCCCAGCGACACCAGCCCGGGCCGCCGCCAGCAGGAGACCCGGACGTTCGGCACCACCCGCCGCGAGCTGGAGTCGCTGGCGGACTGGCTGCGCTGCTGGGGCGTGACCAAGGCCGGGATGGAGGCCGCGTCCGGCTACTGGAAGCCGGTGTTCTTCCTGCTCGAATCCCGCGGGTTCGACTGCGACCTGTATAACGCCGCGCAGGTCAGGGCCCTGCCCGGCCGGCCCAAGACGGACCGGGCCGACTCCATCTGGCTCGCCAAGATCACCGAGCGGGGGATGATCGCCGCCAGCTTCGTGCCGCCTGAGCCGATCCGCAGGCTGCGGACCCACACCCGGTACCGCCGGCACCTCACCCAGGCCCGCACCGCCGAGAAGCAGCGGGCGGGGAAACTGCCCGAAGACGGGCACCTGAAGCTCTCGTCGGTGATCTCCGGCATCCACGGCGTCTCGGGCCGGGACATGCTGGACGCGCTGGCCGCCGGGCAGCGCGACCCCCGCGCGCTCGCGGCCATGGCCACGCCCGGCACCGCAGCCCGGTTGCTAAAGCAGATCGTCCACGCGGTGCTGGACGAGCCGGAGATGCGCTGGAACCAGCCGATGGCGTCCTGGCGTGAGGACCGAGAGGCGGATCGCGATGCCGAGACTCGGGATACCGCACGAGCTGGCCGGGCGTTCCGGCGGCCAGCAGCCGGGCCTTGGAGCTCGGTGACAGCCAGGACAACGTCGTGACATCGAATGTCACTGCTCATAGGATGCGATTTCGACTCATGAGCGCGTGTGCACCTCCGGGGGTAGCCCACTGATGGGGAGCCGGAACAGAACGATCATGTCACCGGGCCATGAGCCGATCGGCCTCGATCGTTCTCACGAGCCTAAACAGGCCGCCGCCAGGCCAGCTACGGTCGCTGGCCTGGCGGCGGTTGACGAAGGGCTTAGGCTGTCGTGTCGTCCCCTCTTGGGAGGGGGGTGTTGATGTGGCGCATCGTGACCCGAAGGGTACGCTCGTCAACCTCGGGGGTCGCCTCGGTGCGGCGGTAGCCGACGATGCCGTCTTGCTGGTTGGGGTCGATCGCGGGCTCGGTGAGCGGGCCAACGCCTTGGTGAATCGCACGGGCAGCGTCGATTACTCGGTCGGCGGCAGCGCACTGATGGCCAGCTCGGGTCCTTGCTCTGGCGGCCATCCGTTCAGCCTTCCTGATAGTCCGGGCGATCTCGGCGTCCAGGTCCCTGGCGTGCTGGCGCAGGTCACGCTGTTTGCTGAGCGGGCAGGCGACTGCGTTGCCCAGCGCCTCGAGCCGGTCGGTTTCCGGTGAGCCGTCGAGGGCGTGCACCGCGATGGTGACGAAGATGGCGAGGATGCTGACCACGGCCAGGGCGAGGCCGACGACGATCGCGGTGCCCTGGGCCTGCGGGCCGAGGTCGTCCAGGACCTCTGTGCGCATGCGTATGAACATCAAGGGCGCGAGCACCATGACGGTCACGATGGCCAGCACAGCGCTTGCCTTGGTCCATCCGTCCATGCCGGCGAACGAGAGTGTGCCCTCGTCGTTCTTGTAATGTCGTAGCCGGTCTCCGACGTACCGACAGTAAAGGAAGGCCAGCCCGGTGACGATCGCGGCGAGCGCGACAGCGAAGACCAGGGCCACGGAGAGTGGGCTGGTCCAGTCGACGTCGGTTACGCCAGAGAAGAAGTAAAACAGCAGCAGCGCATCGCAGGTGAAGATGACTGCCGGTGCGTGGTGGAGGATCTCCGGAAGCAGCCGGTGGCGCAGCGAACCACGGCTGATGTCGGCTGCGATCCGGGCACGCTGCTCATCGTGGTCGGCGACCGTGTCGGCGACCGTCCGCACACCGCCGTCGGGGTGCGATATGAACTCGCTGGGGACCTCATCTGCGCGGTCGGCCAGGCTGCGCTGCTCGGCCCGGTAATCGTCGGCTGTCGCGGCCAGCCGGTCAAGGCTGGCCCCGGCCTTGTCGAGGACGGCGTCTCCAGCAGCCTTGCCCAGGCTACTGATGACGGTTTCGACGTGGCTGTGGGTGCTGGGATGGCGGCGCGCGCCGATGATGCCCTGCTCGGCGAGCATCGATGTGATGGCCGTACGGCGGGAGAGCCGGCGGTGGCGTATCGTGCGGACGATTGCGCTGCGCAGCCAGCGCCGATGGCGCTCCCCGTCCCGGGGACCGGTTGGGAGCGGAGCACCAGTGCTGGCGCGTGCACCGCCGGAATCGGTGAGCGAAGCTGGGGAGGCGTCGGGAACGGCCACAGGCGCCGGACTGTCGGTGCGGGCTGGCTGTTCCTCGGGGATGTACGGACTCATGGGTCTCTCCTTAGGTGGGTTGCTAGATGGTTGGGGTGGACGGGGGACAAGACGATGACCACGTCGCGCAGCTGGGCGCAGATGGCCTCATCCAGCTGACCGTTGACCAGGCACTCGCCATGGGTGGTCCCGGCGACGCCGACACCGCGGACGCTGGTGACCTGAGTTCGGAGCAGCCCCAGCGTGAGGAGCCTGCGGAAGACCGCGAGCGCGCGACGCGAGGACAGCGCACCGTTGTAGACGGCAGTGCCGCCGTCGGGGGAGGCATGGCCGGTGATCGATACCTCCAGGTGACCGCGGACGGCCCTCAGGGCGATCGGCCGCAGGGTGGCGTCGGCGCCGAGGAGCAGCGAGGCGCTGTTGAACCCGAACAACAGCGAGTAGGGGAGACGGATGATCACCGTGCCGCCCGGCCCGCGCACACTCGTGACCTGCCCGACGGGCACCACCGGCACCGGGGTTGTGCTGCGTGAGGGCAGATCGGGACGGGTCATCTCGTCGACGGTGCACGATGCTGCGCCTGCCGCTCGGCAGATGGCGAGCCAGTATCTGGCCAGCTTGCGGACCTGGGGCAGAGACGGGCCCGACTGCGGGCCTGCGGTTGCCACGCCCAGTCCGGAGAAGATGACGTGGTAGCCCTGCAGAGGGGGCAGTAGGCCGCGGTCTTTCAGCTGGGCGGCGATGGACGCCGGGTTGGCCTGCCAGCCGACCTGGCGAAGATCGAATCCTCCTGCGGTGGAGAGCCCGGAGCTGATCACGATGAGTGTCGCCGGAGGAGACGCCACCCTGGTAGCTGCGGTGATCCTGGTGAGCAGGTCGAACGGCTCGTGACCGGCATCGCGGGCCAGCACGCGCCCGACCGCGCCGATGTTGCCGGAAAGAAGCAGGCCGCGCCTGGGGCCGTACTCGACCTGTCCATCCGCGCGGCGCGGAGTCAGACCCATTATCGTGGGCTGGCCGGTGTTCGGATCGACGACGTAAGCGGTGGCCTCGGTGCCGGTGGATCCGGCCGAGCGTAGGATCTGCAGGCCGGTCGCCGACAGGGCCGGGGCAGGCTCGTTCTCGGTCGCCGTGGCCGTGATGATCACGGCCTCCGGGTGAGAACGGCCGGGCCTGAAGCCGCTGACTAGAGCGCCGGTGAGAGCTGCTAGCATCAGCAAGCAGACGGCCAGCACGACGCGCGCGCTGAGCTTGCGCCGTGATCGGTGCCCGTACCGGTATCGATATCGATATCCCACCTCTACCTCTTTCCGGCTCAGGCCCGGCGAGCCGTCGGCCGAGCGGGCCCTCGCTCCACTCCGGTCGGCGCCACCGGGAGCCGACCTGTCAAGTGCCTACAGGCTCAGGATGAGTTGATCAGCTCCGATTGGCAAGTGCCATAGGCAATGAACTTTTTGCCTTAATCTTGACGACCCCATGCAACAAGGCCGGTCCTGTTGCTCTTGCTCCGCTCCTAGCCAGTGCTGCAGACCAGTACGTACCAGCTGATATGAGGTCCTTGGAGGCGGGCACAGTCACGTCGCCGGGGCCGTCGGACTGATCCCAATGAGCCAGACGGTTCGTGGCATGTGCCATAGAGTGGTGCCGATAGCGAGTGCTAGAGGACCGGAAGGGAACCGCCATGCCTCAGCTTCAGCTCATCGACCTACGCCGGGAATGCAGCTCAACTGATCTCGAGGACCGAGCACGGCAGCTGCCCGCTGGCTTCTTCACCGGGGGCCGACCGGGGGCCCGACATGGGCGTCAGCTGACGTGGCGAGCAAGATTGACAGTGGGATGCCCGGGCGATATACCTTGGCAAGTGCCAATGGCCTACGCCATCGGTACCTCGCCTAAAGGTATAGTGCGGCAAGCTTGTGGCGGACCCCCCTCACGCGAAGGCACGCCGCATGTGAGTTGCGAGGGGGCAACGCGTGGCTGAGAGCAGCCCGACGGTCCGCCAGCGGGAACTGGGCATGCGGTTGCGTGAGCTCCGCAACGGCCAGGGCATGACTGTTGATGAGGTCGCCGGAAAGCTGCTGTGCTCCGCTACCAAGATCAGCCGCGCCGAGACCGGGGCCCGGCGGCCAAGCCTGCGTGATGTCCGCGACCTGTGCGGGTTGTACGACGTTAGCCCAGAGGAAACCGCCGAGCTAATGAAACTGGCCCGGGAGGCACGGCAGCAGGGTTGGTGGACTCCATACACCGACCTCCGGATCTCCCATTTGATCGGCCTAGAGCAAGAAGCGACCACCATCACCTGCTTCGGTATGTACTTCGTGCCTGCGCTGTTGCAGACCGAGGACTACGCGACCGCGATTATCAAGGGCATACTGCCAAAGATCGACCCTGAGATTCTGCGGCAGCGGGTGGAGGCGCGGATGCGCCGCCAGCAGATACTGGAGCGACTCAACCCGCCCCGGTACCGCGCACTGCTGGACGAAGCTGCCTTACACCGGCAGGTCGGGGGTGCGGCGGTGATGCACGCGCAGCTCACCAAGCTGCTCCAGCGTGTCCAGGAAGAGAAGGCAACGGTCCAAGTGATCCCGTTTGGTGCCGGCGCCTATCACGCTATGGACAGTAATCTCCAATTCCTTGAGTTCGGCGACTCTCGGCTGCCGGGGGTGGTCTTCGTGGAAGGACTCGTATCTGAGCTCTACCTGGAGAAAGCGGCCGAACTCGCCCGCTACGATGAGTCCATTGAAGACCTTCGTGACATCGCATTGAGTCGGCGCGACTCGGTGAGCCTAATCACGCAAATTCGAGACGGTCAGCCTGGAAGCTAGTAAGCTCTGGGCGGTAGGTCTCGACAACCATTTCTAATCGATGGAGGCATCGATATGCCAGAAGGACGGGTGGGTCATCCAGGTCTCGTGTGGCGCACTCCTCTTCGGTGCGACTCTGGTGCATGCGTAGAGGTCGCCGCGAGCGGTCAGATGATCCTCGTGGCGGACTCAAAAGCACCTAAAGGTCTCGTCCTTTCCTATACCAGAACCGAATTTCGGGAGTTTATCCTTAGCGCCAAGAATGGTGATTACGACGATCTAATACAGTAGCGCACGCATAAAAGCAGCCACTCCCGCACTGGCGTGACACGTTCCCCCAAACGGTGTCCCTAGTACCACTGGTCACAGCAGTCCCATAAGGGTCTATGGGCTTTGCTGTTGACAGGCTCAAATCCTCTGTGCCTACCATAAGTAATAGTGAAAGTAGTAGTGACCACACGGGCGGACGACTCGGTCACAACTTGTGGGAGGGCATGTGGGTTCGAGCCACCCGGGCGGCTTGGTGTGGCGTCGCAGCAGCAAGTGTGATGGGGGCGCGTGTGTCGAGGTCGCGGAACTCGATGCAATGATCATGATCAGGGACTCAGCGGAGCCTGGCAACGCTCCGATTGTCGTGAGCCGCGATGTTTGGCAAGACTTCGTCTCTTGGGTGCGGACTAGTGCCTTCCGAGTGTACTGAGCGTCTTCGATCGCCACTCGATAGTGTCCCGCACCTGAAATTAGTCTTCTAAGTTGCTACTGTGCGTGCCGAAAACCTCGTCCACGTCATGCGACCAGGCGATATTCGTTGATCAGGCCACCAACACGAGCCAGTTTTCGGACGCGGTAGTGATCGAGATTGATCGGTTCGGGTAGCGGTTTCAGCGGCGCGGCGGCGTGCAGGGCGCGGTGTGGCCGGTGCTGATTGTCCCGGACTCGGCGTGCGGATGGCGCGACCCCAGTCGGGAGATACAAACTTCGTTGGATCCACGCCGCCAACCTATAACTAAATCGCTAGAAAGTTGTAGGTAGGACTCCCGAATACAAGTAACGTTGCAGCCTCCCGCACAGCTCCCGGGCGTCACCACCCACGACCTCGGCTCGCACCGTTGCGCCATCGTCACCGCGAAGATCGCCGGCCGCAGTACGGATGACTCGAAGTTCGTGGCGACCAGCGCCAACGTCCAGCCCGCCCCGCGCGACGTGTCGGCCTTCGAGCTGGCGCGGCGACACTCCCGGCGCGGATAAGCGCCGCGATGCCGATCATCGCCGGCCAGGAGCGAACTCAGCTGGACGGCCACCGGTGGCACATCCTCGTGCTCGTGGCGTGGATGCCGATCTTCGCGCTCCTGCTGCTCTGCGAGAATGCCCGGCAGCGCCGTGGCAAGCCGCGCCGGGCGACCGGAACCGATACCACCGTGCGGTCACGCCAGGGCAGGGACGTCAGGCCACGGGGGGCGATGGCGGTCGCCTCGGCCTGCGCCGCGCTCCCCCACGCGGCCGTGACGGCGGATCACTTCCGCGGATCGCTCTGGTAGGGCACCTTCTTCCTGGTCGCAGCGGCGATCAGCTGGGTGTCGCCGGTTGTCTGCTGACCCGGCCGTCGCGCGCCGTCGTGCGAGCTGGCGTCGTGGGCTCCGTTCTGGTTGTCGCGCGGTGGCTCGTCACCCGCACGATCGCGATTCCGGCCTGCCCGGACCGGGGCACGGCTGAGCCGCCCGGCCTGCCCGACGGCATCTCGGCCCTCGCCGAGATGCCGTCGCGGTCCTCGCAGTCCTCGCCCTGCGACGGTGGCCGGCCTCGCGGATGTGGCGTCGGACGTCGTGGCGGGCTGCGCTGCGCGGCGATTGAAGCTGTCTCTCAATCGTTCTTGACCGGTACAGAGAAGAGCGCTACTGTACCGGTCAAGAGACAATTGAGAGGAGACGACGATGGACTTGGTGATGGCAGCAGTCCTGGTCCGGTCCGAGACGATGGCGCTGGCCCGCAGCGCACGCCCGGACGCGCCGGTGATCCCTGACGCCGGGCCGCACGGCCTGGGCGCCGATGTCATGGCGCTCGCGCGGCGCCTTGCTACAGTCGTGAAGCCGGCCGGGCGGGTCGGTGAGCCTGCGGCTCGCCCGGCCCTGTGCGCGGCGTCGGCGAACGGAGTAGCACCATGGGGCGAGTCACGCTGCTGACGATCGCCGAGCGGCTCGGTGTGAGCCGCATGACGGTCTCCAACGCGTTCTCGAACCCCAGTCAGCTCTCGGCGGCACTTCGCGGGCGGATTCTCGCGGTGGCCGACGAGCTCGGATATGCCGGCCCGGATCCTGCGGCGCGGGCACTGGCCAGCGGAACAGCAGGCACCGTCGGCATATTGCTCACCGAGACGTTGCACGAGGCGCTCACCGACGAGGTCGCGATGACGTTTCTCGGCGCGATCGCCGGCGAGCTGGCGCCGACGGGACTCGCCCTCACCCTGCTGTCGGCGTCAGCCAAGGCCGGCGCGGTGCCGGCCAGAGACGTCGCCGTGGACGGGGCGCTGGTCTACTCCTGCGATCCCGACTCGTCGGCCCTCGGATGGCTGATCCGGCGGCGCCTGCCCGTCGTCTTCGTCGATCAGGCGCCTGCGCCGGGCATTCCGAGCGTCAACATCGAAGACCGGGCCGGTGCCGAGGCAGCGGCAAAGCACTTGATCGAGCTAGGGCACCGGCAGATCGCGATCGTGACGTCCGGACTCGGCGGTGAGCACGGCGTCGTGGGCGATGCGCTCGCCGCCGCCCCGATGTACGTGGAACGGCAGCGGCTGCTCGGCTGGCTGGATGCACTCGATCCCGCCGGCATCCGGCCGGCGATCATCCGCCAGCCCCATGCAGCCGGCGAGGACGTCGGCTATGCCGCCGCGCAGGACCTGCTTGCCGCCAGGGACAGGCCGACTGGAATCCTGTGCTTCTCGGACGCGATCGCGAGCGGCATGGTCCGGGCCGTTCACGACGGTGGGCTCGCGGTCCCCCAGGACATCTCCGTGGTCGGCTTCGACGACAACCCGCTGGCGGCCCGGATGCGACCGGCGCTCACGACCGTGCACCAGGACGTCGAGCAGAAAGGGCGAGCCGCCACATCCGCCCTCATCGCGGCGATCGACCGCAGGAAGGACGGATCGAAGCCGCCTGCCCGCGGCCGGCACCTCGTGCTCCCGACCTCGCTCGTGGTCCGCGACAGCACGGCGAGGCCGCGACGCCGCTCCCGGCGCGTCCCGTGACGCTGGGTCAGGCAGGGATGCGTCCGGCGATCTCGGAACGCTCGAGCAAGAACGCGTCCGGCGCTGGCACCGACACACCGCCGAGGCCGATGCCGTCACCGATAAGGCGATGCGCCTGTGGGCTGAGACGGCGCTGCACGCCGGCCATCTCGGCGAAGCGGCCGTAGACCGCAGTGCTGGCCGGCGAGCCGAGATACGGCCCCGGGGCGGGTTCCCGGCAGCGCGCGCGTCATGACGCCCCCCGCTCAGCGCCGCCCGCCAGTCCCAGGAATGCTCACCCAGCAGCGCCTGCATCCGCCGCGGCGTGGCATGCCCGGCAGCCTCGGCCAGCTGCCAGCACGACCTGCGAGCCGGACACGCCATGATCATCCAGGCGCTAGATCACAAACCCGAACTGTAGTACCGGGCATCAGAACGATCACGATCTTGAAAGGTTCTCGCTAGTGGGCAGAGCGATGGATGAAGAATTCCTAGCTCATGTTCTACCGGGACAAAAGGGACCACGAAGTTGGATCCCGATCTGGCGTAAGGCAGAAACTAGACTCTCGGAGTCATGGCCTGCGGTTATGGCCGTGGCGTGCATGCTTGAGAATAGACGAACTCTTGAACGTTCCGAGGCGCTGACACCGCGGCGCCTCCTTGGTCTGCTCAGAACGGCGAGTCTGGCACGGCCAGATGAAGTCGGCACAGTGAGTGGTGCGGTTCTCCTCCCCGCGGCTGGTGGCGCCCGGGAGCACCCTCATCGGACGGATCACTCGCACTCGAAGACACCCAGGCACTCGTCGCGATACTCGCCCGCCGCGCCGCGCAAGGCAACACCAAGGCGCTCGCATCACCCATCACCAATCACCAATCACCAATCAGCCGACACCAACACCGGCGCCTCCGCGACTAAACGGAGCGACCTCGCGGCACGCGGGCCGCTCACGAGTGTTTCGCTCGTATGTCTTGTCGCCAGCGAGCCGGTGGCGTGCCGTAGCGGTGCTTGAACGCGCGGCTGAACGCCGCCTCCGACGTATAGCCGACGTTCTCCGCGATGAGCGCGACCGGAAGGGAGGTGTCGCGGAGCAGGTCGGTGGCGGCGTCCAGGCGTACGTGCGCGAGATAGGTGGCTGGCGGCTTCCCGACGCGAGCGACGAACCGCGCAGCGAACGCGGACCGGGAAAGGCTGCACGCTCGGGCCAGCTCCTCGACTGTCCAGTCGTGGCCGGGGTCTCGATGGATAGCGCTCAAGGCCAGACCGATCTGCGGGTCGAGCGCACCGGCCAGCCAGTTCGGTTCGGCGTCCGTGCCAGCGGCCCAGGCGCGCAGAATCTGGATGAAGAGCAGATCGAGGATGCGGGCGACCATCACCGCCGATCCTTGAGAGGGCGATTGCATCTCGAATAGGAGCATCCTGCGGGCCACTTCGAGTCCTTCGAGCGCTTGGCCGCGGGCGCCGCGCAGGATGATCACGGCCGGGAGGCTCGCGAGCAGGTGGCTCGCCTGCGGGTCGCCGATCGTGAATGTTCCGCAGAGCCAGCGCGCCGGCTCGGGTGCGGGCGCGTCGTGCTCGGATGCGCCGGCGCGCACGATCGCATGCGCGCGCTTGCCTACGTCGCTGATGTGGTGCGGGTCGCCGCGCGGGAGCAGTATGACGTCGCCGCGACTCACGCGCTCGACGTGCGGGTCGCCGTCGATCCGAAGCACGAGTTCGCCCTCTTCAATGATGTGCAGGGTGCCGATATCGGCGAAGCTGATCGCGAAAGTCCGCAGCGGAGCGTACGCAACGATCCGTTCTCCGCTCAGACGGACGCTCCGGAGCAGCTCCGAGAGCAAGTCGTGCGGCTGGCCATAGGCGTCGAGGCCGAGCGCGGCGTCCTCGAGCGCTGGAGGATCGGCAAACTCTCGCGGCGATCGGAGCAAATCGGCTGGCGTCGCTGGACGATCGGCAAGATGTTCCGGCGGAGCGGTCATTGTCTCTACGCATTCCTCGGACTACGTTCGACGAACAGTGAGTGGAGCGACCAATCGGAGGGGCTTGGGACAACATTGGGGCGCTCTGTCAGGTGTCAACTTTCTTCCATTGGCGAAGCAGCCGCGCCATCGGAAGTTCGCCCGACATTCTCGTCCAGGTCTGGGTCCGCTCGCTTGCGTCAACCTATCGCACGGGACAGACGTAACTCGACCAGAAAGGCAACAGAACCCATGACATCGAGAGCTGGTGAAGCTGTGCAGGACAAGCCGACCAAGATCAGCTTCGTCTATTCCAACCCCACCGACCCGGCCGCCTTCGAGGCGGCTTACCCCGAGCAGCTTGCGCTGGCGCGGAAGCTCCCCGGCCTGACTCGGCTGCAGACGTCGAAGGTCTGGCCTAAGGAAGACGGCAGCCCGACCCCGGTATACCGACTGTTGGACCTGTACTTCGCCGACTACGCGGCGGCCAGCGACGCCGCCGCAGAGGCGGGCGCCCTTGTCGGCGCTACCCTCGAGCACGCCACCGGAGGCGTAGTGATCGCATTCGCGGAGGTCCTCCACGACGCCTAGACCGACACGAGACAAATTCCAGCCCCGCCGTCACTGCAGCAACCAATTAGCGGGAGGGGGCCAGGTCCCCCTCCCGGCCACAAATCTGGTGGCTCGCGGGTCACATCCCGGGTCATCGAGTCTTGTGCCTCGCCAGGCAGACCATTAGCAGGCTCCGTGCATGGACCGCGACATTGCTGTCGCGTTGCTGGGACCAATTGCACGCCGCCCAAGACGAGTTCTACGGCGGCGGCGGTGACGCCCTGCTGCGCGATCTCTTGGCATCTGACATCGCCTGGACCGTGCCTGGGAACAACAGCATCGCCGGTGTCTACCCTCTGCCGGGCCGATTGGCCCGCCGTTCTGCCCGCCACGCCCGGCGCCAGCCCAACCGGGGAACGCCCAGCGGAGACATCACGGCTGCCAATCACATCGAGCCTGCCTGTGCCCCGCCCCGTGCTACCGTGAGGCCCACAATTTCCCCACAAGTCCGCCGCCGGGCGAAGGCCCCACAGAAAGCCCACAGACGAAACGGAACTATGCGGTACTCGGCGGCATGGTCGCTATGATGGCTAGAACACCGGCTGACCAGCGATAATGCGGTGAGCTGGGCTTTTGAAAGCTCTCTGAACTATGGTCTCGGGGGTGATAGAACCCATGAAAAGCGGAAGGTCGGCGGTTCGATCCCGCCCTGACCACTCGGACCTCCTTTGACCTGCGGAAACGTCGATTCTGTTAAACGGCCGTTGGCTCCGCTTATCTGCGGGACCAGCGGCAACTGGGAGTGTGGAGGCGCGGCGTCCCTAGCGCGAGCAGCCCGCTGCTGGGGCGTTCCCGCTGGTCATCGGTTCGCTCCGGTTTGATCTGACCGTCGGGGGCAGCCACCGGCCTGGCGTGCCGATGAGCGTCCGTTTATGTGGGCACTTGTGGGCGGGTGACGGCCGCGCGGCCGCTGGAAGGATACCTTTTCGACTCGCCAGCTGTACGGGCATCTGTGGTGTCGGCCGGCAGGATTGGTTTCGGGAGTACCGGGCGGGGATCGCGCGGCTTATCCACAGATCCCGGGTGGCAGTGGGACTCGCGGCGCAGCTGGTCGCTTCAAGGCTCGCTGCATCCGCCGCTGTCGTTTGGGTGGCTCTGACATGGATGGGCTCGCTGCCTTGCGCAGGTATCAGAAGGAGGAGCGGAAAGTCGGTCGGCAAGGCCGAGCCGGGTGCCCTGGTTGAGTTCGAAGTCGCTGCGCTGCTGGAGGCCACGGGCGAGGGCTTCGCGCACCCGCAGCCACGATGCGCCGGGTGGCCCAGCGCCGCAGCGCCTGCGCCGAGGAAACGCCGGCGAGCCAGCCTCCTGTCCCCGCGTACCAGAACGGCCCGGGCGGTGCCGGTGAATCCTCAGCGCGGCGCACGTGATTCTCCTGGGCCGCCCGGCGGTGCCGTGATCTGGCAATGCGGTTCGCCGATATTGCAATGAGATGGTGCCGGCGGCCATGGATTCGGCGGATTGAGCATGTCGTTGTAGGACCAGGCGCCGAGGGCGAACATCACCACGACGGCGGCGGCCGTTGACAGCGCGGCTAGCGGCGCCCGGCGTGGCCGGTGAACCAGGTGCGGGGCCCGGAGGATCAGCCAGGCGCCGAGCAGCGCGATGGCGCCGATCGCGGGGATGTAGAACCGGGCGGTCTGCCACGCGCCGATGCCAGGCCGGGCTGTCCAGGTGTAGGTCGCATACAGCCCCCACACGCTGAACCACGACGCGGCCAGGGCAACGCCCACGGTGAAGTCACGGCGGCCGGTGCCGCCCGGCTCGCCACTGGCCTGCCTCAGCCGCACCCGCCGGGCGGCGATCCACGCCAGCGCGGCCAGGCCGAGCACCAGCATGGGCATCGCCTGAATCAGGTGCGCGGGCACGTACCGCAGGTTGGAGGACACTGCAGCGAGGCTGAAGGTGACCTCGCCGGGCCGGTATCCGGACCTGAGCGGGCCGCCGTAGGCCAGGTCGTCGAATACGGCCACGCCCGTGCCGAAGAGCGCGACCGAGCCGAGCCACCAGCCAAGCGCTCCGGGCGGCAGGCTCGCGGCCCGCAGCCACCGGAGGGCAAGCACGGCCACGACGGCGCAGCCGAGCACGACGATGTTGGTGTAGCGGACGAACACCGCAGCCTCGATGGACACGAATCCGAGCATTCCGAGCCAGATACGCCGCCGCGCCGCGGCCTCATCGGCCAGCAGGGCCCACAACAACGCGCCAGTGCCCGCTGCGATCAGCGAGGCATCGGTGAACGTCGGCCAGTAATCCTGCCAGGCGAACAGCAGCGCCGCGCCAGAGGAGCAGAACAGGCCGACTGCGGCGGCGCCGCCGAAGCGGCCCAGCCAGCGGCGGGCACCGAAGAACAGGCCCAGGCAGCCGAGCATCCCGTAGAACAGGGGCGCCAGGCGGATGATGCCGAGCAGCTGGAACGGAGCGGCCAGGAACGGGTAGCCGGGATCCTTCTCGCTGATCCATCTTCCGCCGGGGAGCTGGACCCAGAACTCGATGTTCCCGCCGAACTGACAGGCCTTAGCCGCAGGGGGACACCGGTCCAGCTGCGCCGCCAGCGCCTGGACCTGGGCGGTGGACAGGGTCAGGAAGTGCCCATCGGTCATGGCGACGATCGAGGCGCGATAGGCATATCCGTCGGCTTCCAGCTGAGGCGCGACCCTCAAGGCCACGACACACAGCACGGCAAACGCGGCCACGGCAAGCACCACCTCCAGACGGGCCAGGCCCGTCCAGCGTCCGGCTCCCCTGGCTGCGGCCGAGGCGGCTTTCTGGCCATTTCCCTGGTCAGCAGAAGCCGCGCCGCTCACCACCCGCCACCGCTAGTCCTGGCGTCCCGGCCGCTGCTGCAGGGCCGCCTCGCGGGCTCGGCGAACGGCGGGAGCGCATCGACACCGGCAGGCATGTTGCGCCCGGTCCGGCCATGACCGCCGCCGGTTCCATCGTCACTGTCGTGGTCCATGGCGAAGTCCTTGCAACTTGGTCGGTGACTGTCCCGGTTCTAGAGCACCGGGGGTTTCGGGAAGGTATCGGCGGGCTGAGGCTTTCCCCGAGGTGGAGTTCCCGTCTGGGTGGAGGTGGCCCCGGAGTTCGATACTGTGCCGAAACCCCAGGTAGGGCATCCTGGATGCGCGTGCGAGACGGAAGGGGCGGCCGTGCGGGTTCTGGTGATCGAAGACGACCAGGAGACGGCCGAGACTATAGCCGCCGGCCTTCGCCAGGCCCGGATGGCGGTCGATGTCGCACTCGATGGCCCAGCCGGGCTGGAGCAGGCCCTGGCCAGCGACTACGACGTCGTCGTCTTGGACCGGGACCTGCCGGGCATGCACGGCGATAACGTCTGCGCCAGGCTAGTCGCCAGCCGGTGCCGCAGCCGGGTGCTGATGCTCACCGCGGCGGCGCAGGCGGAGGACCTGGTGGACGGGCTCGGCCTGGGCGCCGATGATTACCTGGCCAAGCCGTTCGACTTCGCCGTGCTCGTCGCCCGGATCGGTGCGCTGTTCCGCCGGGCTCAGCCCGCCATCCCGCCGGTACTGCGCTGCTCCGACCTGGTAGTTGACACCGCTCGGCGCAGCGCCTGGCGAGCGGACCGGCCACTCGACCTGGCCCCGAAGGAGTTCGGCGTGCTGGAGTTGCTGCTGTCCGCCCGGGGCCGGGCCGTGCCGGCAGAAGAGCTGCTGGAGCGGGTGTGGGATGAGAACGCTGACCCGTTCACCGCCGCCGTGAAGATCACGGTCAGCCGCCTGCGAGCCAAGCTCGGCGAGCCGCCGCTCATCGACACCGTGGCAAAGTCGGGGTACCGGATCGGAGAGCAGCCTTGACCCGCCGCGCGGTGACGGCGACAGCACTGCGCGCCGGGCACGCGCGGCGCACCGTGCGGCTGCGCCTGACCCTCTGGTACGGCGGGCTGTTCCTGATCTGCGGCACTGCGCTGCTGGCCGTCACCTATGGCCTCGTCGTCCAGGCCTTCGTCGGCAATTCCGCCAGTAACGCCATTTGCCGGGCGCCGCGCTCCGGTTGCTCCACTATCGGCCCAGCGCAGGCACGGGCCATGGCCCTGCAGGAACACGCCGCCGTGCTGCATGAGCTCCTCACCCGATCCGAAATCGCGCTCGCCGTCACGGCGGCGCTCTCGGTCGCGCTCGGCTGGTTCATCGCCGGCCGTGTCCTGCGGCCGCTGCGCACCATCACCGCGGCCGCACGCGGCATCTCCGCCGCGAGCCTGGGCGAGCGCCTCGCCCTCGGCGGCCCCCGCGATGAGCTCAGGGAACTCGGCGACACCTTCGACGCTCTCCTCGCACGACTTGAGGCATCCTTCACCGCCCAGCGCCAGTTCATCGCCAACGCCTCACACGAGCTGCGCACCCCGCTGGCCCGCCAGCGGGTCATCAGCCAGGTCGCCCTGGCCGACTCCGGCGCCACCACCGAAACACTCCGCGCAGCGCATGAGCGGGTACTTGCATCCGGCGCCCAGCAGGAACAGCTCATAGAAGCGCTGCTCACGCTGGCCCGCGGGCAGGCAGGCCTGGACAAGCACGACCCCTTCGATCTGGCCGTCCTTACCCGCCAGGTCCTCGCCCCCCGCCGATCCGAAGCCGAACACCGGAGCCTGACGCTGCACGCCGACCTCCGCCCGGCACCGGCAGCCGGCAGCCGGCGCCTCGCCGAACGCCTGGCCGCGAACCTCGTCGACAACGCGCTGCGCCACAACGTCCCCGGCGGCCGGATCGATCTCACCACCTCGACCCGCAATTCCCGGGCCGTACTCTGCGTGGCCAATACCGGGACCGAGATCCCGGCGACCGCGGTGGACCGGCTCTTCCAGCCCTTCCAGAGGCTAGGCACAGACCGCACAAGCCGCGGCGAAGGCACGGGCCTTGGCCTGTCTATCGTCCAGGCCATCGCCGATGCCCACGGCGCCAGCATCACCGCCCGCCCGCAGCCCGGAGGAGGCATGCTGGTCGAGATAACCTTTCCCCATCCTCATAGCGCAAGCCCGCACACGACAATCACGGCCGCCACGCTGTAAACCCCGGCTGGCTGAGCAAGACGGGGCCCCAAACCCACCGAAGTTCGGAATTACTTTCCTGAGGTTTCCTTCGATACGGCGATAGGACTCCGAGTCGCGCAGGCAGCTCAGGGACCATGGCCTGCCGCTGACCCGTGGCGCATCGCTGCAGCTCACAGGCCGGGCAGGCTTCTGGCGCCCCACAGCCAGTCTCCGATGAGCTGCCGGATCATGGCTCCGGTGTCCATGACATCAAGTGCTCGACTGCCATGCCGTCGCCGGTGCGGCTGCCTGCCGCACTCCGTCTCATGCCAGCGTAGCGAGTGCCACCACAGCCTTCACGTCGAGCTTGCCGAGAGCTCCGGGGAGGTGATCGATTGGCGACTCGTTCTCCAGACGGTGTCCTGCTCGGTGAACGATGTGACCTGGACCGTCGGTCGGCGTGTCTCAGGGCGGCGAGGCCCTGGATGCTTCGCGGCGCGTACCCCCAAGGGCGTTGGTCAACCCTTCCAGGTCCGCCACGGTCACGGTGAGCGCCGAGTGGCCACTTCGGCGCAGCGGTGATGGCACCTTCTCGGCGAAATGGATGCACACCCCTGCGTCGTGGTTCGTTCCAAAGCTCAAGCCGTCGTCGACCATGGATCCACGAACTCCGAACGCGGTCCACCAGCGGTAGTTCCGGGTGATGTGCGCCTCGGTGACGTTGGCCAGCGGCGTCTTGATCTTGACAAAACCGAAGGTCGCCAAGATGGAGCCTTCGTCCGTCAGCGTGACGCCATCTTTGGAACCTCGCAGCCCGAAGGCCAGCAGCAACGGCAAATATCGCTTGTCAATGGCGTAAACAAAGCGTTTGGACATCATCGCTCCGATCCGCCAATTAGATGACATGCATCGGCCGTTCGGCCGTTAGCGGCTGAGCAGGTGACCGCGGTCGCTGCCGACGGCAGAGGACCTCCTCAGCTTAGACGCGTGACGATTGGCTCGTAAGCAATTTCGCGTATGGGCGCTTGGGCGCCCTCCGGAGCATGAGGAGATCCCGCTGTCTATCGTAGGCCGAGTTGGACATCCACCGGAAGCAGCTTACCTTCGATTATCTCGACACCGTGACTGGGGAGGTCAAGCGCGGCAAGATCCCTCCGGCCGACCGCGCACTCGCGTGCCTGGCTGGCGCGGTTCGTCGGCCGTGACGACGTCGCGTTCGCGCTGGAGGGGTGCACTGGGTGGCGGTATGTCGCCGAGAAGATGGACCGTGGCGGGCATTGCCGCGCATGTCGGCGAGCCGGCCGACACCGCGGCCGCGCGCGTGCATTCACGCCCGGGATGAGGCCGGGTCCGAGCGGAACGTCCAATTATGGATTGCGACGAGCGACTTGCCGGTGGTTACGAGCGAGGCCGTATCTGCGCCGGCAGCCCCGGCCTGCCGAAGGTCACGAAGCGCGGCGGCTTCGTTCTGGCGTTTGACCACCGAAAACAGCGTAACCGCGGTGCCTATACAGGCGAGGGCGACGATCACTTCGAGAAAGCCGCCCTCTCATGGGCACCTGATTGAGGTCGGGCAGACGACTGCCCGGCCGGGCCCGCCGCAGCGCGAATGGTTCGGTCGCTGCCGGAAGGCCCGCCAATGATGATCGGCGCCGGGAATCCGAGCACCGCGCTTGCCGCTGGGTTCGCGACATGATCCGGCGTTTCCCGCGCGCAGCGCAGGGGCCTCCTGGGCGCTCGGTCGGGCGGGATGAGCGTGCGAGTTCCTGAGGCCGCTGTGGTCGGGAAGACGATCTCAGCATGAGTGGTAATACCCAGTTATACTACTGCTATGAAGACAGCGATCTCCCTGCCGGAAGACACCTTCGAGCAGGCTACGAAGCAAGCCGCAGAGCTGGGCATCAGCCGGTCCGAGTTCTTCGCCCGTGCCGCCCGCAGGTACTTGGACGACCTTGCCGCGCGGTCGGTCACCCAGCAAATCGACGAAGCGCTACAGGCCGCTGGACCCGACGACTCCGCAACCGCTGCCGCCGCAGCCGGGCGCAGCCGCCTGGCCCGACAGGACGACTGGTGATCCAGCGCGGCAGCATCTGGTGGGCCGATCTCGGCGAGACCCGCGGCAGCAAGCCCGCCAAGCGCCGCCCCGTCCTGGTCATCCAGTCCGGCCCGTTCAACGCTAGCCGCCTGAATACCACCATCGCCGCCGTCATCACGTCTAACACCGGCCTGGCGGCCATGCCCGGCAACGTCTTCCTGCCCGCCACATCCTCGGGCCTGCCCAAAGACTCCGTCGTCAACGTCACCGCCCTGATCACTCTCGACAAGACCGACCTTGACACCGAAACCGGCCAGCTTCCGGCTTCCCTCATGAACGATGTCGACCGAGGTCTGCGCCGCGTACTTGGACTCTGACCGAAACCTGCCCGCAGCAGCAGATCCGGTCGACTCGACGCGCTGTCAGGCCATGTCCGCGATCCGGCATGGACTCGTAACGATCTTCGCGACTGGAGGGCGGGTGCAACCAGGATGGCGCCGGTTCCCAGCACGAAGGTAAACATGAGCAGTAGCGTCGGCGGCATCCGGTGCGCCGCAGTCAGCGCGGTGAGAACCGCGCCTGCGGCGGTCATGCCCCACAGGGGGCTTCGCGGGGCAGAGGTGTTGCTGCGGGCGCGGCCCGATGGATGGTTATGGCTTGGTGGTGCGCTCGTAAATCGAGGCTGGCGGGGGCTGTGCGCGGGTGGGCCGGTGGTGGAACGAGCCTGCAGGCCGTTCGGGTAATGTATGGCCGCAAGCCCGTAGCGCTCCGGTCCCGGCTCGCGGGGGAACTGGCATATCCAGCGCGGGTAGCTGTCCGGCGGACGTGCTCGGCACCGCCGTCGCGCCGCTCCGCGTTAGTGCCAGAGCACCGCGACGGGGATGATACGTCCGGATCTTTCCTGGTATTTGGCGAAGAACGGGTGCTGGGCCAGGATTACGTCGCGCCAGAGCCGGTTGCGTTCGTCGTCGTCCGCGACCCGGCAGTTCATATGGTGGCCGTGGGCGTCGATCTGGACCTGTACCCGCCGGACGGCCCGGATGTTGCGGAACCATTGGGGTTCGGCCTTGGTCCCACCGGATGTCCCGGCGACCAGGTAGGTGCTGTCGTGTTCCAGGCAGGCGACCGGGACGGTGTGCGGTGCGCCGGTCTTGCGGCCTGGCACGGTCAGCAGCGCGACGGGGATCCCTTTCGCGGAACTGCCGAGCCGACCTGCTGAGAGGCGGTACGCGGCTGTATGGACTTTGTTCGCCCGCCGCATCCACCCTCTGACCGCGGGGCGGTCCTGGCCGCGGACGCGCCGGATGTAGCGGTCGTAGCGGCGGCGCCCGGCGAGCTGCCACAGAACTGGCACGAAAGTGGGCAGCTTGCGGAGAAACAACTCGGCCTCGGCGGCTGTCGCGGACTCGAGCATCTGACCCAGCGTGACAGGGAGGGCGGACCGGGGGAATTTCTCGAACGACAGCTGCCCGAGCTCCCCCCACTCGGCTGGCGTGACATGGTCACTGACCAGAGGCAGGATGCGGGCCTCTTCTTCGTCTAGGTGCTCGATCAGGGAGCCGCTGAGACTGGTCACGGTGGTGGCCAGCTTGTTCCCCAGCGCCGATGCCGGCGCCTGGCGCCAGTCGGCCAGCAGGTGCTCAGCCCGTGTGATGTGCGCGGTGACGGCCTGATGCTGCTGGGCCACGTCGATCTGGCCGAGGGCGATGACACCCATGCCCAGGGCGTGCTGGCCGAGGCAGCGTCACTGTTCCAGGCAACCGGCAACATGGTCTACCTGCCGTGGTGCCTGGAAGGCCTGGCCGACCTGGCGGCAGCGCGAGCTGACTACGAGCGTGCCGCAGAACTGGACGGGGCTCGTGACGCGCTGCGCAATCAGATCGGCGTGTTCATTCCGCCCGTCCATCCGGCCGGATACAGCCAGACCCTGGCAGCTGCCCGCGCTGGCCTCACCCTGGCCGCCTTCGACGCGGCCAGCGGGCCAGACGCCGCCGCAAATCATCGCGGCAACCATAGGTAGCTGAATTTCCGCACTGGCGCGCCTCCAACTTTCCGGACTGCGGATCCTTTAGGATCCTCAACCGGAAAGGATCAGTCAATTGCCAGGCAAAACCAAGAACTATTCCCCCGAGTTCCGCGAGGAAGCCGCCCGGCTGGTGGTGGAAACGTCTCGCCCCATCGTCAATGTCGCCCGCGAGATCGGGGTTACTGAGACCTCTCTCGGTAACTGGGTACGAGCCTACCGTAAGAACCACGCGGGAGACGAGCCGCCGCTGCAGATATCCGAGCGGGCCCGGCTCCGCGAGCTCGAGCGGGAGAACCGCGAGCTGCGGATGAAGAATGAGTTTCTCTCAAAAGCAGCGGCGTACTTCGCAGCGGAGCATCGGTGAGCGACAGGTACGAGTTCATCGATGCGGGGTACGCCACCGGCGCGGCCGCTCCGACCATCACGCAGATGTGTGCATGGCTGGAAGCATCCAGGTCAGGATTCTATGAATGGAGGTCACGCCCGGAAAGCTCGGCGGCTAAAAGGCAGGAAAGGCTCAGGCTGCTGATCAGGGCGATATTCGACGATTCTGACGGGACGTACGGATACCGGCGCGTCGCCGCGCAGCTGGCCCGCCAGGGCATCGTGGCCGGCCTGGAGTTGGTCCGCAAGCTCATGCGCGAGCTGGGCCTGGTCGCCTGCCAGCCGCGACCGTGGCGGCCGTGCACCACCCAGCAGGGCGCGGCCGGGCCGATCCCTGACCTGGTGAACCGGGACTTCAGCGCCGGGCAGCCCGGGCAGAAAATGGTCGGCGACATTACCTACATCCCGACGTGGGAAGGATGGGAATATCTTGCGGCGGTGATTGACTGCGCGACGCGCAAGGTGATCGGCTGGGCGATGGGCGACAATTACAAGACGCCGCTGATCACTGCGGCGATCGAGATGGCCGCATGTAATGCCGGCCTTCCCGCTGATGCGATCTTCCATTCGGATCGCGGGAGCAATTACACGTCGGCGGAGTTCGCGGGCGTGCTGCAGCGCCTGGGAATCCGCCAGTCTGTCGGGCGCACCGGGATATGTTTCGATAATGCGCTGGCCGAGTCGTTCAATGCCGCGGTGAAGGTCGAGCGGGTCCACCGGGCCGTCTACCCGACGCGGAAGAAAGCACGGGAGGATATTGCGCGGTACATCGAGATCCGCTACAATCGGAAACGTCTTCACTCGGCACTCGGCTACCGGACTCCGCAAGAGGCCCACGACGAGTACCTGAACCGGCAGCTCGCAGCATGAAATAACACAAATAAAGCTGTCCGGAAAGGGCGGGGCGGCCCAGCACCGCCGAAGACTGACGACTGCGGCGTTGATCGCGTCAATGGCGCATGAATGTGCGCATACAGGCATCACCATGTGCCATGACCGCGCACAACTTTCGGCAGAGCCGGACATGGTCAGCCGTGCCGGCCATGCGCGTAGCAGACATAGATCACCCCCTTCGGGCGCGGCACGGGCGGCCACGCTAGCGACCAGGTCGGCGCCATCGGCGGGTATGCGTCAACGCCACGGACTTTAGGTGTTTCGGGTTTCCTGGGGTGTTGAGGTTATGGTGTTCTGCATGTCTCGTTAAGTCTGTTTCTTTGTGGTGTGCGGGCATGGTCTTGGCCCGCGTGTCGCGGCGGGGGTGGCGCGCGGTTCCACGGTCTGCGGTCCCGCTTGCGCGGGGCGGGTTCCTCCTTCCCGCCGGGCTACGGTCCCTGCTGCTAGCACAAGCCGGGTGCGAACACGGTGACCTGGGGTTTCCCGGTGAAGGTCGTCTTGGTCACGGTGGCGTGCGGGAATTTCGGGCGTGCTTTCTGCGCCCGTTTCGAGTGGCGCTGCCGCCCGGGGACGTTCCGGGTGTGCGGGACGGCGCGGGCGGCGGCGTCGGCCGCGGCGGCGATCGCGTCCAGCGATGACACTGCGGTGACCTGCGTTGATGTCATCGACGCAGGTCATGTGATGGCGGGCGGCGGTGAAGGATTCCTCGTCTGCGGTCACCGGGGTGCCGTCTTTCCTGCGCAGGGCGCGGGCGGCAGCTGCCTCGCCGCGGAGGGCGGCGGCCTCGCCGGCGCGGGTCAGCTGGGTGGCGGTGAGCCAGGCCCAGGCTTCCTGGATGACCAGCCGCGGGCTGCCAGATCGCAGGACCGGGCCGCTGGTGCGGTTCCCGGCGCCGGTGATCGTGGTCTTGTCCTCGCCGAACGTGGTCTCCGACGCGCTCCACCGGGTCAGGTACGTCTCCCGGACCGCGTCCGCGGGCGCGGCCTCATGATCGAGGAGGGTGGTGATCACGGTGCAGGTCTCGGATACCTCCTGCCCGCCGCCGTGCCCGCCCGCGTCCAGGATCGCCGTGATCAGCTCATGACCGGGGAAAATTGCGATCGAAGCAGGTGACGCGGCCGGCGGACAGGTCCGGGCGGCGGCGCGCCAGCCGCCTGAGCAGCGTCTGCTCCCCGGCCCGCGTACTGCCGAGGATGGCGCCGGGCATGGCCCGGCCGGCGCGGGCGGTCAGCGCCACGATCCGCAGCTGCGGGAACGGCGCGGCACCCTCGCCGTCCTGCTCCGCGGTGCCCGTGCAGCCGGACATCGCCCGGTTCCCCGGCGTGTCCGCGAGGTTCACCAGCATCCCGTCCGCCGCGCACACCGCCATCCCGGCCAGCAGCACCGCCGGCGGCTCGCCGTCGCTGACCAGCGGCCCGGCCGCCTCCCAGAACACGGGCTCCATCACGTCCGCCGGCACCAGCACCCGCCAGTCCGTGACCACCTTCTCCGTGGGAACATGCCATTCCAGGGCGAACGGGACATCCGCCAGCAGCCCCGCAAGGCGGGCCAGCGACTCGCAGTACGACCCGTCCGGCATCAGGGTCATCGCGATCATCAGCCGGATGACCAGCGGATACGACATGAGCCGCCGCCGCTCCCGCTTCCTCAGCCGCCCCTTCCCGATCGCCGCGTCCGCGATCGCCTCGATCACCCCGTCGCCGAGATGGCGCTCCAGCCCGCCCAGCCGCACGAAATCGGGCAGCCACCCGCCCGCCAGCACGCTCCCGTCCCGCCGGGCCACGGCCGGGGCCGTCACGACCGGACGGCAGAACACCGCCAGCTCGCCTGACGACGGCACCGCATTTCCCGCCGTGACCGTCTTCCCGCCGCGAACCAGCAGGTCAGCGGCCCGCACCACGACCGTCCCCGCAGGAGTCCCCGCGGCAGTCCCCGCATCCGGGGACCCCGATGGCCCGCTTGCATCAGCAACGTCAGGCAGATAAGAAAGCACAAGGGCTCCTGGGACGGCGTGGACTAGACACCCAAACGCCTACCAGGAGCCCCCGCCACGGGCAAACCACCGCACGCCACGCAGAAAACCCGCAGGTCAAGACATTTTTGCGACCCGGAAATCCTTAAGTCCGTGGTGTTGGGGTATGCGTGGCCTGGATCGAGGGACTACTGTCTTGCCGGGCGGTCTCAGTTTGGGTCTCATTCATCTACGTCCAGGGTCGTCCGTGTACGGCCAGCACCGTTTACGAATAGGGCAGATGGCCGGTCATGGACCTGGGTAGACGGCCGTCCCTAATCCTGAAAGCGGAAGGTCGGCGGTTCGACCCCCGCCCCTGACCACTCGGACCCAATTTAACCTGCGGAAACGCTGATTCCGGGAACAGTCGCTGGCTCCGCTCATCTGCGGGACCAGAGGTAACTATGAGTGTGGCGGCGCGGTGTCCCGGCAGCGTGGTCAGCCTGCCGCGGAGGCGTTCTCGCTGGTCACCGGCTCGCTCCGGTTTGATCTGACCGTCGAGGGCAGCCACTGGCCGGTCGTGCCGGTGAGCGTCCGCTTAAGTGGGCACTTGTGGGGCGGGTGCCGGCCGCGGTTACCAGACGTGATCCTCGGTGTCACGGTGCCCGAGAAGCCGTTGGCGGCGTAGGCGGTCTTCCCGTTCGGGGTGATCGCGATGGCGTTGGGTTATCCCGAGGGCGCGTTCCGGCGGACGGCCCGCCACTTAGCGGGGCGAAGCGGCGTGCTATCGCAAGGGTGAGCTCAACCGGGCGTAGCATCCGCCTGGTGGCTACGCCCGGGGAATGAGGTGGCCACGCCGTGCGGCATGACATAGGGGGAGCACATCGCATTCATTCAGCTGATCGAGATCACGAGTTCGCGGGTCAGCGTGAGAGCAGGTCGGAGCGCCGTCATTGGGGGTCTGTAGAACCGCCGACCAAGCAGCACTGCGCGGGCGGCGGCGCGGGAGGGATTGTTCAGGGGTGGTCCTTGATGCCGACTCCGCACAGGTGCCACCCGACCCCGCGATCGTCGGCGGGCGGCGCGGGGGAGGTCAGCACAGGTTCGCCGTCGCCATCGGGATCCTGGCGGGTGCGGAGCGGGTTGTCCAGGTCGGGTCGCCACTGTGCAGGGGCCACCAAGCCCGGCTCAACCAGCGTGAACCCGTCGAAGAATCGTGTAATAGCGGTGCGGTCACGCGAGATGAGCGGCGTGTCCCAGTGCAGTTCCTGGGAAATGCGGAAAAGCCCGGCGGCCGCTTCGGGGTGGGCTTCGCCGGTCATGTGGCTAAGAGCCAGATGGCTGCCTGGCGCCACCGCGTCCCGGAACTGCCCGACGACCCCCCACGGGTCTTCCTGATCCCACAGGCAGTGCAGCGCACACATGAACATGATCCCGACCGGCTGGCCGAAGTCAAGCAGGTCGCGTACCTGCGTGTCGCTGAGCACCTGTTCCGGTTCGCGCAGATCCGCTCTGAGCGTGACGACGTTGGGGCCCGTCATCAGCGCCGCGGCATGGGTCGAGACCAGCGGATCCTTATCCACGTAGACGATGCGCGCCTCGGGCGCCACCCGGTGGGCGATCTGGTGAGTGTTGGCCATGTTCGGCAGGCCCGAGCCAAGGTCGAGGAACTGGCGGACGCCCTGGCCGAGCATGTAGTCAACCATTCGCTGCAGTAGATGGCGGCTCTCAACGGCGGTCTCGGCACCAGCCGGGACACCCAACTCCCGCACCATCGCGTTGGCCGCCTCGGACGCCTCCCGATCGACCGCGAAGTTGTCCTTGCCGCCGAGCTGATAGTTCCAGATGCGGGCGGTGTTGGGGTAACGGGCACCGATCGGATCTTCGGAGTCCGATCCGGAGGCCACCGGCTGTTCGGCTGACATCAGGCATCTTCCTCCGTGCGTCAGAAAGAGCACCTCCGATGATAAGAGGAATCTGAAGGCTGCGGGCCAGGACCACCAGCACACCCGGCGCCGCCTCGATCTTGCTAACGCCTCGCTAACAACGGCCTTGGATGCCTGGGGCCAATCCTGGACACTAACAAGGCGCTCCGAGCCATGCGGCCTGGTCAAGCACACCGTGGCGGACTTGCCTGGATCCGCAAAGCCTCCTGAAAAGCGGAAGGTCGGTGGTTCGACCCCGCCCCTGACCACTCGGACCCCATTTAACCTGCGGAAACGCTGATTCCGGGAACAGTCGCTGGCTCCGCTCATCTGCGGGACCAGAGGTAACTATGAGTGTGGCGGCGCGGTGTCCCGGCAGCGTGGGCAGCCTGCCGCGGAGGCGTTCTCGCTGGCGTTCGACCACCTGGGAGCCGACGCCGCACTCACCGAAGTGTTCCAGGACAACCACTCCTCGCAGGGCGTCTCCCGCAAGCTGGGCTACGAACCGGATGGCATCTCACGAGACGCCCGTGGCGGCGAAGTCGTGATCTCCGACCGACTGCGCCTTGCTCGTCAGTAATGGCAGTCGCGGCCACAGACCGGCGCGAGAGTCGTCGGGTTCGCCGATTGCCACCCCATGTCACGCGGTCGGCTGTTCTGGGTCTTCCGGGCTGGTATCTAGTTGCGGGATGCCTGTATCAGACGGTGTGGAACATCGGCGACCGGGCAGCCGCCTGAGGCCGGGATCTTGGACTATGACTTGGCCTATTTCGACGCCTCCGACCTTTCCTGGCGGGCCGAGAATGCCGTGATCCAGGCCGGGCACAAGCTCTTCGGTGATCTGCCCGCCCCAGTCCAGATCCGCAACCAGGCCCGGGTCCACCTGTGGTATGAGCAGAAATTCGGTGGTCCGTGCCCGCCGCATGAATCCACCGAGGCGGCGATCGACACCTTCGAGGCCACCACCGCGTGGCTGGGCGTGCGCCTTCAGCCCAGTGGGCAGTGGCGGGTATATGCCCCGCACGGGCTCGCTGACGTGTTCAGCCTCACCGTCCGGCCCAACCCGGTGCTGGCACCCCGCCACGTCTACCAGGCCAAGGCGGCCTGCTGGCAACGGCAATGGCCGTCCCTGACCGTCCTGCCTTGGCCTGCCTGCCCCCGCAGCGCCGCGACCTCTTGAGGCAGACACTGAACTCGAAGAGTAATGATCCGCCCCCGGCGGCTCGCGCGCCAAGGCGCCGTTCTGCTCGATGATCATGAGCTGCGAGCTCCGCAGATGAACCCGTTCTGCTACGCCGGAGGTTGTTGCGTTGGCGCCCAGTCACCGGGGACGGTTCACCGAACCAGTTTTACGGGATGGTGGTCCTCGAGTTCGGCTTGGGCGTCTTCTCGGTGGTGGGGGCGTGCCTCAAGGGGTTCCGCATGCGGGACTGGCTCGGCGACATGGAAAACGACGAGATCAGTGTGTTGGCAGGACGGCCGGTTATGAAGGGCGCGCTTCGGCGCAGGAGCGAGCCTGAGCGGTGTTGCCGCCGCTCTACGATTGGGCTGTGACCGTGCCCGAGCCCGCCGCGCACTGGCTCGGCGGCGTGGAGCGCTGGAGCCGGGCGCACGTCTGGGCGAGCGACGCGCTGGCAGCGCTCGCGTTTGCCGCGGTCCTCGGCGGCTCTCGATCCGCGGGTCGCAGGGGCTGCATTGGTCACTTGCCTGGGTGATCGTCTTGACCGTGGCGTTTGCCGTGCTGCATCTGACGGTCGCGTTCCGGCGCCGCTGGCCAGAATTCGCCTATGCGGCGGCGAGTGTGGCGCTGCTGGTGATCGTGCTCGCGCCGGACGCGCAGGTGTCCCATCCCGTCTCCGGCGGCCCGGCTCGCGTCCCTGCGCTGTTCTTGCCGTCCAGCCTGGTGTTCCTGGTCGTCTTGTTCAGCGTGGCGGCCCGCGCGAGCGCCGCCCGCAGTCGCGCCGTGCTGGTGATAGCGCTCGCGGGCGTGGGTATCGCCACCGGCACGGCTGCCGATGCGTTGCGCCGGATTACCGCGGGCGGCTGGTTGATTGTGTTCTACGTCTTTGCCGGGTTCGGCCTCATCGTGGTGATGACGTGGAACCTGGGCCGGCTCGCCCTCGTGCGCCGGCAGCGGGCGGCTGCCGAGCGCGCCGAAGCGGCCCGGCTCGCCGTGCTTGAGGAGCGGGCTACATCGCGCGGGAGATGCACGACATCGTGGCGCATTCGCTGGCGGTGATCGTCCGGCAGGCCGAGGGAGGCGCGTTCGTGGCCGGCCAGAATCCGCGCGCGGCCGGTCAGGTGCTGCAGGCGATCGCCGGCACCAGCCGCTCCGCGCTCGCCGACATGCGCGGCCTGCTGGGTGTGCTGCGCGATCCGGCCAGCGGATCAGGCGGCGAGCCGGGCGGGAGCTCTGAAGCCGATCCGGTCGCTGCGCCGCAACCCGGGCTGGCCGATCTGCCGCGCCTGGTCGCTGGGGTCCGCGACACCGGCGTCGATGCCGAGCTCACCGAGTCCGGCGCCCCGTTCGCCATCGGCGCGGCCACCGAGCTCGCCGTCTACCGGCTCGCGCAGGAGGGGCTGACCAACGCGGTCAAGCACGCCGGGCCGCGTGCGCACGTCGCCGTCGCGCTGGTGTGGCAGCCGCAGGAGCTGACGGTCGAGGTCGTCGATGATGGCGGCGGATCGATGCCGGCGCCTGCGGTTCCCGGAGCCGGCGCCGGGCTGCAGGGGTTGCGTGACCGGATCGCCGCCGTGGGCGGCACGTTCAGCGCGATACCACGCGAGCTGGGCTTTGCCGTCCGCGCCCGGTTCCCGCGCGCGGCGGGACCGGCATGACGATCCGGCTTGCGCTGGTCGATGACCAGGAGCTGGTGCGTACCGGGCTGGCCATGGTCATGACGCATGCGAGGACATGCGCGTGGTGGCGCAGGCCGGCGACGGCGCGCAGGCGCTCGCGATGCTGGCGGCGACGTCGGCCGACGTGGTGCTGATGGACGTCCAGATGCCGAGGCTGAACGGCGTGGACGCGACGGCGGCGCTGACCGCCCGCGGCGAGGCCCCGAAGGTGATCGTGCTGACCACCTTCGACCTGGACGAGTACGCCTACGCCGCGCTACGGGCCGGGGCCAGCGGCTTCCTGCTCAAAGACGACTCGGCCGCCGAGGTGATCGCGGCGATCCGCAGCGTCCACTCCGGCGACGCGGTGATCGCCCCGTCGACCACCCGGCGGATGCTCGATCACCTCTCCCGCGGGGCGCCGCGCCCGCGAGACGACCATGCGGTCGCCGCGCTCACCGACCGCGAGCGCGAGGTGCTGGTCGAGATCGCGCAGGGATACGCGAACCCTGAGATCGCCCGGCGGCTCTACCTGTCCGAGGCAACCGTCAAGACGCACGTGGGATGCATCTTGGCCAAGCTCGGGCTGCGCGACCGCGTGCACGTCGTGATCTTCGCCTACGACCACGGTCTGGTCCGCCCCGGGTAAGGATCAGCCCGCGGCCAGACCCCGGCCAGCCCCCGCTCCGACGCGATCGGCGGCCCCCGGCGACCACACTGGGAGCCAAGACCAAGCTTCTCGTCCGCCCAGCCGCTGCGCGCCGCTCCCGGGCCGTCGCGTGAACAGCCGCAAACCCGGAGCCCGCTTGGCTGCCGTGCCCGCCAGCCAGTCCGCAATGCCCACGCGGGCGATCCCGGACCGAGCGGTCGGCGAAACTGCCCGGCGCACCACCCGCGCCGCCTACACGGCGCTGGGCTGGGTGGTGCTGTTCTTCGCCTTCCATGTCTACTGGTACCTCGGCGGCTCCTTCGCAAGCCCCGGCAAGCTCCCCGGCGCACCACGCTCGCTGGCCGCCTGGGCCTTCGAGGTATTCGTCGTGGTCGCCTTCCCGCTGGGAGCGTTGGTGTGCCTGGCGGTCGCTCGAGAGTGGGCTCGCGAGCGGCTGGCGCTGGCCGCCGCGGCCCTCCTCTGGTTCGGCTGCGTGCTGCTGCTCCTGCGCGGCGGCGCCGGGATCATCGACGATCTGACCCGCGCGACCGGCCTGCTCCCGAACGGGCTCACCGGGCTCTCGACCAAGGACACGACGGGCGCGGCAAACCTCCGTTGGTGAGGCTGGGCGATCGAGGCCTACTTCCTGGCCGGCGGCATAATCTTCGGGCTGCTCGCCGTTCACTACCGCGCCCAGCAAGCGCACTCACGACGACACGCGTCTCGTCTGCCCTAGCCGGACGCGGATCGGCCGAACGGCCTTACCACGCCCAACATCAAGAGACCTCCCGACCGACCGGGCGGCGTCTCACCACAGAGAAGGACTACAGCTGCCATGGATCTGCAGTTGACCGGCAAGACCGCCATCGTCACCGCCGCGAGCCGGGGATCGGGCGCTTACGGTGACAAGGCACGGCCCGGCTGCCGGGCAGCCGGCCTGGAGCGGAGGCTTCAGGCGGTCGCGGGCGGCCGGGTGACCGAAAGCTCCGACGGGATGCCGCGGTAGGGCTCGATCTCGACGAGGGCCAGCTGGCCCGTGCAGCCCTGGCTGAGGGTGGAGGAGGGGCGGTCGGCGGTGAGCACGTTGGGGTTGCCGTGACGGCAAAAGCCCGGGTTGGCCGGGTCCGGGTCGTACCAGGCGCCGGTGGAAAGCTGGGCGACCCCGGGCCGCACCGCTTCATCGACAGCCAGCCCGGCCAGGCAGGCACCCCGGTCGTTGAAGATCCGTACGAGGTCGCCGTCGCGCAGGCCGCGGGCTGCCGCGTCGGCAGGATGCAGCCGCACCGGTTCACGGCCGGCGATCTTGAGCGACTGGCTGTGCGCGCCGACGTCCAGCTGGCTGTGCAGCCGGGACCGCGGCTGGTTGGCGACCAGTTGCAGGCGGAAGCGCCGGGCGGCGGGGGAGCCGAGCCATTCGTCCGGTTCGCGCCAGACCGGGTGGCCCGGGCAGTCTGGGTAACTGTAGCTGTCGATGGTTTCAGAGAAGATTTCGATTTTCCCGGTCGGCGTGGTGAGCGGGTGACCCTCCGGGTCGGCGCGGAAATCAGCAAACGCCACCGGCGATTCGCTGGCCACCGGCAGTTCGAGGCCGTCGCTTGCCCAGAACTCGTCAAAATCCGGTACTGCCCGTCCCCGCTCAGCCAGTTTGCCCCGCCACTCTTCGTACAGGTGGCGCAGCCAGTCCATAGTGGTGCGGCCCTCGGTGAAATCCTTGCCCACGCCGAGCCTGTCCGCCAGCCCCGCGAAGATGGCGTAGTCGTCCCGGGCTTCGCCGTGCGGCCGGGTCAGCGCTGGCATCGGGAAAAACATCCGGTCGTTTTGCCCGGAGCCGTAGTCGTCACGTTCGATGGTCATGGTGACCGGCAGCACGATGTCGGCGTGCCGGGCGGTCGCCGTCCAGAACGGGTCATGCACCACCACCGTCTCCGGCCGGGCGAACGCCTCGCGCAGCCGGGCGAGGTCCTGGTGGTGATGAAACGGGTTACCGCCGCACCAGTACACCAGCCGGATGTCCGGGTAGGTCAGCCGCTGCCCGTTGTAGTCGTAGGCCGCACCGGGATTCAGCAGCATGTCGGCGACCCGCGCCACCGGGATAAACGCGGAAACCCCGTTCCGGCCCTGCGGCAGGCGCGGCACCGGGACCTGGGGCGCTGGCTCGCCGACCAGGGACGCCGACCCGTAGCCGTGGCCGAAACCGCCGCCCGGCAGCCCGATCTGGCCGAGCATGGAAGCGAGCACCACACCGAGCCAGAGCGGCTGCTCCCCGTGGCGGGCACGCTGCAGCGACCAGCTAACGGTCACCAGGGTGCGCGCCGCCGCCATCTCGTGCGCGAGTTCCCGGATACGCGCCGCCGGCACGCCCGTGATCGCTTCAGCCCACGGGGGGTTCTTAACGACGCCGTCTGCCTCCCCGCGCAGGTAACGGGCGAAGCGCGGGTAACCGACTGTGTAACGGTCCAGGAAGCCGGTGTCTGCCAGGCCGCCGGCGTCCAGCACCTGGGCGAGCGCAAGCATCAGCGCGGCGTCGGTGCCGGGCCGCGGTGCGATCCACTCGGCCTGTGCCTCGGCGGGCGTGTCGTCGCGGATCGGGCTCACCGAGACGAACCGGCAGCCCCGTGCCCGGGCGGCGCTCACCCAGCTGCGGGCATTGTGCCGGGACACCCCGCCCGGTGACACCGCCGCGTTCTTCGGTGACAGCCCGCCGAAGGCGACCACCAGCTCGCTGTGCTCCGCGACCACAGACTTGGCCGTGGCCCGGGTGAGCAGCACGTTCACGTCGGCGATCACATAGGGCAGCAGCACCGTGGAGGTGCCGAGACTGTAGCTGTTCACGTGCCGCACATAGCCGCCGAGGCAGTTCAGGAACCGGTGCACCTGGCTCTGCGCGTGGTGGAACCGTCCTGCGCTGGCCCAGCCGTAC
The DNA here is from genome assembly GCA_963775745.1 of uncultured Actinomycetota bacterium. GTDB lineage: Bacteria > Actinomycetota > Actinomycetes > Streptosporangiales > Streptosporangiaceae > DATBGO01. Next base: position 171,829 of record CAVZKE010000001.1, on the reverse strand, counting down.
GAGCCGCCGTACACCGCTTGCGCCCCGTGGTCCCGGTAGACCCGGCGCAACTCCCCGGCTAGCAGGTCCAGTGCCGTGTCCCACGGAACCGGCACGAACGGCTCGTCGCCGCGCCTCGGCGCACCTGGGCCATGGTCCAGCCAGCCCTTGCGCACGTACGGCGAGGTGATGCGGGCCGGGTGATGCTGGGCCGAGGCGACGTTACCGATCAGCGGCACCGGCTCCGGGTCACCGCGCCACGGCCGCACCTCGGTCAGCCGCTCACCATCGCTGACCGCCTCGAATGCCCCCCAGTGCGTCAGATGGACAGTCATGCCATCAATCGTAATCGTCTGGGGCGAGACGGCTGCCGGCGCTGACGGCTCGGCTTAGCCGCGTCACTGGGCAAGGTGGGCGACCCATATTTCCTCAATGGGCCACTGGCGTGCCCATTCGACGGTCGCCAGCTGGTAGTAGGGGTGATCGACGGCGTCTGGCGGGGCGTAGATCTCGCGGAGGTCGTCGACGGTAAAGCCGCTGGCGCGCAAGATCGTGATCCAACCCCCCGTGGCCGGGATGGAACTGCACCCCGCCCTCGCCGGTTACCAGGCGGTACGTCTCCCGCTGCGGCCGGAGCAGCTCCCGGCAGGCAGGGCCGGACGGTTCCGGAGAGCACAAGGCGACCAGGATGCTCGTAGTGTGGAACACCAGCCGCCCGCCTGCCCGCAGCAGCCGGGCCGCCGAGAGCTGTGCGCGGCGCCCGCCCGGTGGCCGGGCTATTGTTTGCGCTCCGTGCGCGCGACCGCGCCGATGGCCGGAGCCAGAGTCAGCCACAGCGCGATGGTCACGACCATCGACGTGACGTACCCGAACGGCCGGATTCCGACGTCGCTGGCGAAGCCGCCGGCGAACAGCATCAGCAGCCACGCGCTGACGAAGAAGGCCGGTCCGGCGGCCAGTACCCGGAAGAAGCCCATTGCTACCTCCATGGCCTCTCGATGGCGGAGGCCTGCCGGGCACGCAAGCCATGGGTCATCATGATCATGCGCAAAGTCCGCCGGGCACAGGGGCGCAAGCCCCTGGCGGCCAGGGTAATTCGGCCCATAAGCCGAGGACTCACGATGGATGATGACAAACCATGACGGCGGCTGCCGCGCGACACCGTCGGCCCCTGGCGATTTCTTACGGCTGCGGAAGCCGCCGACGGTCATCATGGGTGCCTTTCGGCAGGACTGTGCGGGCGCGCCACGGGACCTAGCGCGCCGGCCAGCCGGTCAGGTGTGCGGGCCGAAGTGGTGCTGGCCGCTGGCGCTGCTCACTCTTCGTCCGCCAGCCGTCCTCTCGCGGTGCAGCACGTCGAGGCAGAGGCGCGCCTGCCAGGCCGCGCCGAAGCGGCCGGGGAGCCCGGGTCAGTTGTCACTCAACTTAGGGTCCTTAGACCCTTTTGCCGGACCATTCAGCCCTAGGCACCCAGAACCCTCGGGCGAAGAGTCGCAACAACACCGCAGGGTGCTGCCCCCGCACTGGGCCGAGGGAGGTTGTGATGGGAACGCAACCAGCTGGCAGAACGCCAGCGCCAGCGGCCGGGAGGAGCCCGATCGCCCGCACCGCCGGGCCATCTTATGCGTGGCCGGATGCCGGGGAAGGCCGACTGCAGATCACCGATGGCCATGCCGCCAAGGCTGACCTATGCGGGCATTTGCATGGGGGATCACGAGCCGAGGCCGAGCGGTGCGCCGAAAGCTTGGCGACCCGGCTCAATTCCAAGCTCATGCCATCTGACTACTATCTGGGATAGGCCCCAGGAGATCCTCTCCCCGTAACCCGTCGAGTACAGAACGAGAATGCTCGCAGGCAAGCGCGCTTCAGGCGGACCACCGACTGCCCAGCCGTTGCCGGCAAAGGTGGGCCGCCACGCTGACGGGGCCGGAGCCTACCGGGCTGGGCTGGGCACCCGTTTCCACGAAGCGCTATTCCAGCGCTCGATCAGGGCGCGGTCGCTGATGCCGCTGAAGCCGACCGCTCAGGCGCATCCGGCAGAGGTCGCGGACACGCCGCCGAGGTGGCTGTTCGCGAGGGTTGGGCTTGGGCCTGCTTCCAGGCGGTGCCGGTCCACCGCCGGATCACGATCAGGGTCTTGCCGCTGCGGGTGAGGCCGGCCGCCCAGGCATTGCTGGGGGTGGCGGTCACGCCGTATAGGAAGCTGCACGCGCAGCCGGGCTGGGCACCTGCTTCCAGGATCTGCAGTTCCATCGCAGGATCAACGTCTTGTTGCCTGGGCCGATGCGGGTGTCACCGACCGCCCACGCATTGAGGCGGAGGTGACGGCCACGCCGTCGAGAAGGCCGCTGATGGTAAGCGGTGCTGCCGGGTCCGGGCACCTCGGCCCGGCGGCGGCCGCGGGAACGATCCCAGCGATCACCCTCGCCTGCAGCAGCGGGACGGCTACGACGGTGACCGAACGTGCGGCGAGCTTGGGCGCTCACCGGGCCGCCACCTCCCTCCCGGGAAGGCCCGCTGGCTAGCCGTCCCGTAACCGGGGACAGGCGGCCCGCTGACGTCGGTGGAACAGCCACTGCTTGATGTGGACTGATTGGCTTTTCAGTACTAAGACGAGCCAGGGATACAACTCGGTCGCGTCGTCACCACGTCTGGGCGCGCTCGACGGCGCGACGGCGCTCGATTCGCAGTCGCATGTCGAGAACGACGCAGCCGTTCGTGGTGCACCGGACAGGGTTGAGGTCGGCCTCGACCACCTCGGGGACCTCCCCGAGAAGCAGGGCGAAGCGCAGGATCAGCTCGCGTAGCGCCTCACGATCGAGCGCAGCGGCGCCCCGGAACCCGTGCAGCTGAGTGGCGACGCCACCGGAGGAGTCGATCAGCTCGTCGGCCTCGACGTCCGTTGCCGGCGGCACGCGGAACGCTACCGTTTCGGCAAGGCCGGCTTGGCGACCGCCGAGGCCGACCGCGATCACGGAGCCCAGATCGGGATCGCTGAAGGCGCCCACCAGCACATCGGCGCCGGGCGCGACGAGGCGCTGGATGATCGCCCCGGTCCATTCCCGTCCGGCCGCACGCACCCGTCGTTCAAGCTCGTGCCAGCCGGATCGCACCGCCGACTCGCCCTGCAGCCCGAGCAGCACAGCGTCGATGTCGCCCGCATGCGCGGGAGCCGCAAAGTCCGCCTTCAGCGCCACCGGACCGCCGATTCCCTGCGCTACCGCGACCGCGCCCTCCAGATCGCGGCAGCGATCAGAGGCGACAACCGGGATTCCGTGGGTGTCCAGCAGAGCCTCTGCGTCGCCGAGCGAAAGCCAGCCGCCCGCGGGATCGCGATCAAGCAGTGAAGAGATCAGCGCGCGCGCCGCTGTCCCGTTCAGGCCGGAGTAGCGCGGGGCCTCGCCGAGCGGGCGCGACAGCCAGGCGCGGCGATCAGCGGCGCGCGCCAGCACGGCGGCACACGACTCCGGGAACAGGAAGTTCGGCACGCCCGGACCGTTCCGGGCGGGCAGCTGGCCGTCCGAGCGCACGACAGATGCCACCACCGGCTTGGGCTGGCCCGTTGCGACCGCAGAGATCGCATCCAGAACGGTCTCCGGGGCACCGCCGTGATGGTCCACGTAGTAGACCATCAGCGCATCGATGCCGGTGTCGCCGAGCAGCTCGCGGATGCTCGCGGCGTATTCGTCCGGTCCGGCGCCGATCCCCAGGATCAGGGGGTACTGCCTGCCGCTTGCCGCTGCCAGCTCCAGCCCGCGCGTCGCGCAGGCGTCGGCGGCGAGCGTGGCCACACCCGCGGAGTTGCTCACGATCCCGATCCGCCGCCCGCTGGGCAGCGGCTGGCTCTCGAACAGCTGGGCGGCGTCGAACATCGCCTCGCCGCTGTGGAACCGCAAAAGCCCGGCGTGGTGCATGAGCGCGTCAGCGACCGCATCCCCGCGCAGCGCCGCGGCCGTGTGGGAACGCGCTTCGCCGCGCGCCCGCTCGGCGCGGCGACGCCCCTTGACAACCAGGATCGGCTTCTTGCGCGACACGCGCCGTGCGATCCGGGTGAAGCGCTCAGGATCGCCGAACGTCTCCACATAGAGCATCACCACCGCCGTCCGGCCGTCCTCTTCGCACCACTCGAGCAGATCGTTGGTCGAGACATCGGCGGGGCTGCCCAGCGAGACCAGCATCGAGACCCCGAGCTGCCGGGCCTGCGCATGTCCGAGCAGCTCGATCCCGAGCGCGGCCGCCTGCAAGCCGATCGCCAGACCGCCGGCATGCACGCTCGCGCCGCTGAACGTGGCGTTCAGGCTGACGTCGGCGGCGGTGTTGACCACTCCCAGCGAGCTCGGCCCGACCATCCGCAAGCCTGCACCCCTGACGATCTCCAGCAGCCGATCCTCTCGCTCGCGGGACGCCACGCCGTTGTCCTCAGGACTGGCCGGGAGCAACACCAGCGCCTTCGCGCCGGTCGAGGCCGCCTCGGCGGCGAACTCGACTAGCTCGTCGCCTGCGGCGCAGATGATCACGAGCTCCGGGGCGGCTTCCAGCTCGGCGAGGCGGCGAGCGGCCCGCATCGAGCACACCACCCCGCCCTCGCGGTTGACCGGAGTCACCACGCCCTGGAAGCCGCCCGCGACGATGTTCGCCAGCACCGTGCGTCCCAGGTTGCCCGGCGTCGCCGCGGCGCCCGCGACCGCTACCGATGAGGGCGCGAGGATCGGCCGCAACGCGGCAGCGGCGGCGAGGTGGTCGCGCTCGCCGATCCGCTCCCGCACCGCCTCCGTCGGCGTGATGTCCAGCGAGACCGTCAGCTCACCAAACGAACCCCGGCGCCGCACGCCGAAGCCGGCGCCCTCGAACACCCCGAGCATCGCCCGGTTGTCAGACAGGACTTCCGCATCGAACCGGTTGATCCCGCGCCCCGCCGCGATTTCCGCGAGCTGCTCGAGCATCCGCGTTCCGGCTCCGCGGCCCTGCCAATCGTCGGCCACCGCAAACGCGACTTCGGCGGCGCGCGGCTCGCGCAGCCCGTCAAAGCCGGCGACCGCCACCACCGAGCCGTTGTGCCGGGCGATCAGCGCGACCCGGTCAACGCCACCAGCCTCAGCGGCTGCACGCGCCGCGATGTCAGTCCGTGAATAGCTGTGGAAGCGCAGGTAACGGCTCTGCGGCGACAGGCCGTCGAAGAACTCCTTGATGTCGCCGAAGTCCCCCGGCGCCGGGGCCTGCAAGCGCAGCGTCGACCCATCGCGCAGCAGCACGTCCCGGACCAGCTGCCCGGATTCGCCGGCCGGAGCGGGCATCACAGCCCCCGGCCGCCGTCGACCGCCCGCACCTGACTAGTGATGCACCGCGAGGCGCACACGCCGGCTACGAGGCTGCAGCGGCCAGGCACCTCCCAGCATTGCCGCGCACACGCCTGCTGGCAGGAAGAGACCGTCGCCGGGTAGCCCATCGACCCATGATCGGCGCCCGCGCGCGCCCGGCACAAGGCGCAGCGAGCGAAATACCCAGCCTGCATGACCCTCGCGGCCCGGCTGCGAGCAAGCTGGCTGAGGCGATCCTCGGGATCTCACCCCTGATGCGCCGCGATCTGGAGCAGGCCGCCTCCGGGCTGCGCCCGGGCACCGTCAGGCGGCGCCGCTCTGAGTGCCCATGCTTCCCGGTAACCTGCCCGCCAGGACCAGTCCTGCCCAGGGCCTCGCCAAGCCGGTGAACGACTTCAGCCGCGGTGCCCTGGCCGACGACATCGCCTGCACGCTGGCGCTTGCCGTGATCCAATCGCGCCGGATAGCCATTTCGCCGGGAGCCGCCGTTCCGGCTATCGCCCGCGACTGGCCGGCCCACATGGCAGTCGGCCACCTCGGCGGACAGAATCGCGTCGTCCACGATTAGGTCCGGTGCTGTCCGGCCAGTCTGTGAGAGAGCCCTGTTTCTCTGGGCTAGCTTTTCGCGCTTGCTCCTGGGCTCGCCCCCCGCCGCCCCTCCTGGCTCGGTCTTTCAGGGCTTCCGTACTCGGGAAGATCACCTCGACCGGCAGCCGGATTTGCTAATTACATAGTGTAGTGAGAAGATAACACTAAGCAGCGACACAAATGTCTAGCTGGCGCTTGGGGAGGAGCCATGGGGCTCAGTGCACAGGCGCCGCAACTAGTCATGAGGCCGAACTGCGCTCGTACCTGGCGGCCATCGTCGATTCGTCGCAGGACGCGATCACCGGCAAGACCCTGGACGGGGTCATCACCAGCTGGAATACCGCCGCAGCAGGGATGTACGGTTACGCCGCCGATGAGATGGGTCGGGCATAACGTGTCGGAGCTTATCCCAGCGGGGCGGGCCGGTGAACTGGCGTCCATCCTTGACCGGCTCCGGCGGGGGGAACGGATCGAGCATTACGACACCAGGCGCGCCCGCAAAGACGGGGCCATCATCGACGTGTCGATCTCAATCTCCCCGATCCGGGACGCGGCCGGTGCGCTGGCCGGGGCAGCGACTGTCGCCCGGGACATGACCGAACGCAACCGCGCCGAGGCCGATCGCCGCGCGAGCGCGCACCGGATGCACCAGGCCCAGCGCATGGAGACCGTGGGCAAGCTAGCAGGCGGGATCGCCCACGACTTCAATAACCTCCTGGCCGCCACGATGGGCTACGCCACGCTGGTGGAGGAGGCCACGGCCGACCGGCCCTCGATGCGTGCGGACGCCGAACAGATCAAGGTCATGGTGGCCGGTCATGTAGTCGTCAGGCAGCGAGCTGGTAGCCACTTGCGGGCTCGCCGGATACGAGCCGGGTGATGGTGTTGCCGGCTACCTTGCGGGTCCACCAGTCAGGTCACAGGCCCTTTGGGCCCGGTGCAAGATCACCGTGGGAGCCTAAACGGGAGCCTGAGTGGTTGGCCGCCGCGCCATGGGAGCCAAGGACGCCGACGGCGCCAAGTCCCGTCGTGGGCGCGGCACAGACGCCGTCTACTTTGACCACACCAAGGGCACCGAATGCCGGGACTCCCGGTACCACCGTCGCTGCACCGGCCCGTCGTAAGATCAACTTGTGAGGCAGTGGTGCGACCAGCTAACTGCGCGACAGTTCGGTCTGTTGTGGATGACCGGATACGCCTTCGAACGTGAGCGACTCTTGCGGGAGAGGGGGCTCGCCGAATGACACGGCAACCAGAACCTACCGCCCGTCGTTACGGCAAGATTTTCGATGAGATCGCGGCTGAGTACGACCGCCGCCGTCCGGCTTATCCTGACGAACTCATCGACCAGGCTTGTCAGATCGCGGGGATCGGGAGCGGCGATCGTGTGCTTGAGGTTGGGTGTGGAAGCGGCCAGTTGACCCGCGGCCTCCTCGCCCGGGGCCTGCACGTCACAGCACTCGAACCCGGCGAGAGCCTCATAGCGCTGGCCAGGCAGAACCTGGAGGGTGCTGGCGAGGTGGAATTTGTTAACGCCCCGTTTGAGGACGCGTCACTTCCCCGCGAGCAGTTTCAGGCCGTGTTCTCCGCGTCCGCGTTTCACTGGGTTGACCCTGAGGTTAGTTGGCGGAAGGCCGCCGACGTACTCGTCCCCGGCGGAACGCTCGCCCTGGTGTCATACTTCGGGCTTGAGGAGCGGCGCAGCAAGCTGGATCAGGAAGCGGCGCTCGCCGCCATGAGAAAGGTCGCCCCGGACATCGCCGCTAATTGGCCGGCCTACCGTGATCTCGACGCCACGCTCGCCGGGATGGAGCAACGCCGCGGCAACGTCTCAGAGGTATGGGCATGGCTCGGCAGCTACGACATAGGGCGAGATTATGCCGCCCGCTTGTTCGGTGATGTTCAGGTGGCGGTCATGCCAAAGCTCAGCGAGCACACTCCTGACGAGGTCAATGCCCTCGTTCGTACGATGTCGTTTTACGCTCGGCTTTCACCGGGCCAGCGTCAAGCCCTTGAGCGTGAACATCAGGCCATTTATGAACGACTCGGGCGGCCGATTCGCGCTAGCACGGTGACGGCTCTCGTCACGGCACGGCGCGGCACAGAGGGAGCGGTCAAGCCGGGCGGCGCCGCCGCGGCCGCTCGTCGTTAGGTACTTGAGGATCGGCTGCGACTATTTGATCCCGATAACGGATACACATTGGCAGGTCAGCATGAGCTCGCTCGAGTTCTGGCCGAGCATGGAAGGCTTGATGAGGCCGAATCCCGGTATCGTCGCCTGTTGGCTTCGCGTATTCGACTGCATGGCACTGACTACCCTAAGACCTTGCGAACTAGATTTCGTATCGCCGACATCACCGCAAAGCAAGGAAGGCTCGGTGAGGCAGAACAGCTCTATAGGGATACACTCAAGGCTAGCCTAGAAGTCCTTGGCTCTGGACACCCGGATACCCTGAAGATTCGGCACGGCTTGGCGGCCGTCCTGGCAGAAGCGGGGCGGGTGGCCAGGACTCCTGACATATTGGCTCGCTTACGGGGTGTTACGGGGCTGTTGGCCTGGTTCTTTCCGTGCTTTCCGGTGTGTCGTTGCGGGTCTTCGCGGCATTGTCTTGAGAAAATAGATGCAGTATTACAGGAGGCGACCGGGGGTGGGATGATGACGGCGATGCTGACCCAGGTGCCGCTGCCGTGGCTGCCCGCTGGCGCCGAGGAGATCGCGCCGGGCGTGGGCATGGTGGCCAGCGACGGCGGCGGCGTGGTGTGGGTGCACGGGCTGGCCACCTTCGCCTGGGACAGCGGGGACGAGGCGGCGCGGCGTCTGGCGGCGGTGCAGCTGGTGCGGCTGCGCGCGGCCGCCCAGAGGCAGGTCGCGGCGGCGTTCGGGACCGACCCGGTGACGGTTTGGCGGTGGGACCGGGCGCTGCGCGAGGACGGGGTCGCGGGGCTGGTCCCGGCTCGGAAGGGGCCGCGGGGCGCGTGGAAGCTCACGCCGGAGCTGGCCGGGCGGATCCGGGAGCTGGACGCCCAGGGCAAGAAGCTGGCCGTCATCGCCGCCGGGTGCGGGGTGTCGACGTTCACCGTCCGCAGCGCGCTGGGACGCGTCCCGGCGCGCCGGGCGGAGGACCGGCCAGCCGCCGGCGAGGCCCCCGGCGGCGAGGCCGCCGCTGGAGAGCCGGCTGTTCCCGCTGCCGGGGAACTCACTGCTGCCGGGAAGCTGCCCGATGCCGCCGGCGGGCAGGATCCGCTTCCGGTGCTGCCGGATCCGGTGGGCCGGGAGCCGGAGCGGGCGCTGGCCCGGTTCGGGCTGCTGGGCGAGGGCGCCGCGCCGGTGTTCGCGCCTGGTGCCCGCTACCCGCTGGCCGGGCTGCTGCTGGCGCTGCCGGCGCTGGAGGAGACCGGCCTGCTGGCGTGTGCCCGCACGGTGTACGGGCGGCTGCGGAACGGGTTTTACGGGCTGGAGACCATGCTGATCATGGGAGTGTTCCAGGCTCTGCTGCGCGAGCCACGGGCCGAGGGTGCCACCCGCGTCAGCCCGGCCGCTTTGGGCCGGGTGCTGGGCCTGGACCGGGCCCCGGAAGTAAAGACGATCCGCCGCAAGCTCGGCGAGCTGGCCGTCGCCGTCAAGGCCGCGGACCTGCAGATGGCGATCGCCCGCCACCACGCCGCCGCCCGCCCCGATAAGCTGGGGTTCTTCTACATCGACGGGCACACCCGCGCTTACTTCGGCACCCGGGATGTGCAGAAGATGCACGTGGCCAGGCTGAAGTTCCCCGCCCCGGGCACGGAGGAAACCTGGGTCACCGACGGGGCCGGGGACCCGCTGCTGGTCGTGATGGCCCAGCCCTCGACGTCGCTGGCCAGCCAGATCCGCGAGCTGCTGCCCCAGCTGCGCGACCTCGCCGGCGAGGCAAAGGTGACGCTGTGCTTTGACCGGGGTGGCTGGTCCCCGGACCTGTTCGCCGAGATCATCGACGCCCGCTTTGACCTGCTGACCTACCGCAAGAACGACAGCGGCAAAGCTGTCCCCGCCCTGCCCCCCGAGGCGTTCGCCGCAGCCAGCTGGACCGGCGACGACCGCCGCCAGCGCGGCTACGACCTCGCCGAGTCCGCCGTGGACCTGGTCATCAGCACGGGAAAGCACAAGAGCCGGGTGCTGAGCTTGCGGCAGGTCACCCGCCGCAAGCCCGGCCGCGGCGGCGCTGACCGCCAGGTGCACATCCTGACCACCCGCTCCGCAGAAGACCTGCCCGCCGCCGGGGTGATCTACCGGATGACCTCCAGGTGGCGGGAGGAGAACTACTTCCGCTACGGCCGGACGCATTTTGCCCTTGATGCGCTGGACTGCTACGCAGTCACCCCGGATGACCCGCAGCGGCTGGTCCCGAACCCTGCGAAGAAAACCGCTGCCGCCGCCGTCAAGGCCGCGAAGAAGGCAGTCGCGCAGGCCGGGGCCGCCCGCCAGGAGAAACTGGCCGCGCTGCGCAGCCCCGCCCCCGGGACCAGCACCACCATCACGAACGCGATGCTTGCCCGGCTGATACCCCCATCGAGGCCGCCCGCCGCAAGCTCGGCGCCGCCCAGGCGGCCGCGAAGGCCACCCCAGCGAAAATCCCGCTCAGCCAGCACAACCCCGGCCAGGTGCGGCTGGACACCGAGACAAAGCTGATCACCCACGCCATCCGGATGGCCGCCTGCAACGCCGAGACCATCCTCGCCCGCGCCCTGAACGGCCACTACGCCCGCGCCGCCGACGAAGCGTTCGCCCTCATCCGCGAGGCCCTCACCGCCAGCGGCGACATCACCCCAGGCGACGGCGTCCTGCACGTCCTGCACGTACGGCTCGACCCGCTCACCGCGCCCCGCCGCACCCGCGCGCTGCAAGCCCTCTGCCAGCAGCTCAACACCACCAGGACCTGCTACCCCGGCACCACACTCACCCTGCACTACGAAGTCAAAGACCACCCAGGCACTGCATAAACGATCTCCCTATGTCCTGCGTTCCGCATAATTCGGTGGCCTAGAGCGCGGAATTGGTGGTGTGACCTGGGGCAGCATGTCGGGACGCCCGGCGGGGGCGTTTCTCTAGGCGACGGGGCGGTCAGCGCCCTTATCGGGCCGGCTGGAGCTCGATGATCTGCCTGGGGGCGGGGATGCCGAGCTTGGCGAGCAGGTCGGCCTGGGCCTTGGTCAGCTCGGTGCGCTGGCGGAGGCGCTGGCGGGGCCGGTGAAGGTGCCGGCGTGGAGCCGGTCGAGGTGGCGGCGGACGGCGGGCCAGGTGTCGCCGGTGGTGGTCTCGATGATCCGGATGAGCAGCAGGGCGAGCCAGCACAAGATCACGTGGGCGCGGATGCGGTCTTCGAGGCGGTGGTAGACCGGGCGCAGGTCAAGCACGGATTTCATGTCGCGCCAGCCGCGCTCGACTTGCAGGAGCTGCTTGTAGCCGAGCGCGATGTCCTCGGCGGAGAGTTTCGGGTCGGAGGAGCGCAGCAGGTATTTCCCGTCGAGGTTCTCCTCGGTCTTTATCCTGGCTTTGTCGATGCGCAGCAGGCCGCCCGGGGTGACGCGCAGGAACCGGTTCAGCCCGGGCATGGTGGAGATTTTCCCGCGCAGTTCCGCGCGTTTCGCCGCAGTCAGCTTGCCCGATCCTTTGATCATGTCGTCGAGCTTGGCGGTGAGGCCGGCCCGGGTGGCGGCGTCGCGGGTGGCGGCGTCGGGGTTGTAGCAGATGACGAACCGGTCATTGGCGTCGTCGATCCGGACTTCTTTGACTTGCAGGTTGCCGGCCACGGTCTGGTAGCGGCCCTGGCGGGACAGCGCGGTTTTGATGTCGGCCGAGTCGGAGCGGAGTTTCTCGGCGATGATGTAACCCCCGGCGCCGCTTTGCAGATAGCGGCGGTTTTTCCCGGAGGAGAAGCCGCGGTCGGTCACCCACACCACCGGGCCCAGGGCCCAGTCCCGCATGTCGGCCTTGACCTGCCGGATCAGGGCCGAGTCGGCGGTGTTTCCGGGCCAGGACCAGCAGCGGACCGGGATGCCATCCCGGGTGACCGCCATGCCGATCACGATCTGGGGAAGGTCATCACGGCTGTCCTTGGATTTGCCGTTCGCGCGGAATCCGGTGGTCTTATCCTCATCGGCTTCGGAAGCATCGGTCACGGCCTCGCCCCGCCAGTTCCGCAGGATGGGCTCATCGGCCTCCTCCAGCTCGAAGTAAGTGGAGGTGGTGTCGAAGAACAGCAGGTCGACTTCCAGGTTCAGCAGGTCGGCGACCTGATAGTAGATCTCTTTCTCCACCTCGCCGCGGATCTCATACAGCCAGTCCATCGCCCGGTAGCAGGCGTCATCGGTGGTGGCGGGAAGACCGGGGATATGGACATCGTTGCTGACCCAGTCGGCGGCGGCCAGTTTCGACGACGGCGCGAGGGCCCGGTTAGCGACCAGGGCGAACAGGACGCGTTCATTCGCGGCGTTGCCGCGGGGCCGCCCGCGGCCATTCTGCCCGGCCCGGCCGATGACCGCGTCGATGCTCAGCCGCCGCCACAGCGCGTCCAGCACGTGCACGCCGCCGAGCGGGCGCGACTCGAGGAAGACCAGGTCAGAGCCGGCGGTGGCGGCCAGAGTGTCGGCGGGATCCAGCAGCCGGGATAGAGACGCGACCAGTCGCCTGACCGCGTCGCGGTCCAGGGCGTCCTCGCGGCCGAAACTGTACAGGACCTGCGGCACGGACCGCTGCCGGGCGGGGTCCCACTGGTTGTGGGCCAGGTGCAGGTAGCGGACCTCGGCGCCGTCTTTGACCTTGCGGCTGGTCGTTTTCACGTACATCGCTCTAGACCATACACCACAGAACGGCATTCAAGCTGGGCATACACGCCGAAAGCGTTTCTCTAGGGTAATCAAGGTATTCCGCCTAGGCTCACCCCTTCTGACCTGCGGCTTCACCCATCGGATACCTCCAGAACAGCCGAATTACGCGGAACGCAGGTATGTCGGGAGCCCTGGTGGCTGAAGCCGATCATCAATATAGGGAGGTTCTCAAAGGTCGGCGGCAGGTTCTTGGGTCTAGTCATCCTGCCACCTTAAGCACGGAGCGCGCGCTCCGTGCGCATCATGGACTGGACAAGACTGACAATTGAGAACGCAGCTGAAACCTCGGCGAATCTCCAGCAGACCATCAGAGTGCTGGCACCTGTGGCCATATGACCCCGGCGCCCGGCGGATGTCCCAGGCCTCTGTGAGCCGCATGCTGAACGCGCGGTCATGCCGCCGACGGTGCACTTCTGCAAGGGATGCCCCGGCCGCGAGGTCAGTGGAGCAGGCCTGCTGAGGCATCCGCCAGTGCCTGTTTACCGTTCTTGCTCGGTCGGGCGGATCAGCATCTCATTGACCGCGATGTGCCGGGGCCGGGTAACGATGTAGGTGATCGCGTCGGCGATGTCCTCGGCCCGCATCGTCTGGCCGAGCTGGTTCCGGATGGCCTGGAGCACCTCGGGCCGGTTGTGGCTGGCCAGCTCCGTCGCGGTCGCGCCCGGCTCGACCAGCGAGACGCGCACGTACCGCTTGGTCACCTCCTGGCGCAACGACTCGCTGAACGCGCCGACTCCGTGCTTGGTCAGCGAGTAGACAACCGTTGCCGTTCCGGGCGGCCCGGCCCGCCACCGAGCTGATGTTCACCATGTCGGCGACCTGGCGCGGCGCGCCCTCGGCGGCGCGCAGCAGATGGGGCAGCGCCGCGTGCGCGCAGTACAGCAGGCCCAGCACGTTGAGTTCCACCATCTGCTGCCACTCCGGCACTGGTGCCCCGGCCACCGGGCCGAGCAGCATGACCCCGGCGTTGTTGACGAGCGTGTCGAGGCGGCCCAGTTCGGTGACCGCGTCCTCAACAGCTGCCGTCGCCTGCTGCTCGTCAGTGATGTCGCACTCCAGTACCAGCGCAGTGCCGCCCTGGTCCCTGATGTCGGCGGCGACGGTGTCTAGCCTGTCCCGGCGCCGCGCCGCCAGCGCCACGGCCGCGCCCTGAGCGGCCAGGGCGGAAGCGGTAGCCGCGCCGATTCCGCTCGAAGCTCCGGTCACTAGCGCGACGGTGCCATCCAGTACAGGCTTCACCCGAAACTCGCCTCCGTTGCTCGTAACGGCCTTCGCTCATGCGGACTGAATGATCCGCTCGCCGAGTGCCAGCCGGTGACCGCCGGGTATCTCCACCACAAAGTCGCGCAGGCCCCATAGATGGTCGGTCAGGCCCGTGACAATCGGGGCGCCGCGTGCCACGCACCGCTCATGCAAGTCATCCACGCCGGTGACGCCGACATAGGCGGCGGTCGTGGCGTTGATGCCAGGGCTCGCCGACCGGACCAGCGCGATCCCCACTGCGTCGCGGCGCAGCAGCATCAGGCCCATCTCCGGCTCCTCGACTTCGACATCGAACCCGAGCACGTCACGCAAGAATGCGGCGGCGGGCGCCAATTCGCCCACTTCCAGATTGGGCCGACAGCTCAAGAACTCGGTCACCGCCGCATACTAGCCGCCGTGCGAACGCTGCGCTGGCGCGGAGATGACCGCGCTCATGGCTGATCCCGCAGCCCTGCCGGCCCAGGCGCGGTGCCCTTATCACTGCTGCAGAGGCCCAACCATACAGGCCGCGGTGCGATTACCGGCGGGGTGCAACAATCGGCACATGCCGGAACGACTCGAAGTGCAGCGGGCTGTCGCCGCATCAGCCGGCGAGATCTTTGCCGTGCTCAAGGATCCCCGGGGACACGTTGCCATCGACAGCTCCGGCATGTTGATGGAGGCCAGCGGGGACATTGTCGCCAAGGCGGGCGACACCTTCGTCGTGCACATGGACCGGGAAGCGCTCAACGACTACCCTCTCGGTCTCTACGACGTCACCGTCGAAATCGTCACGTTCGAGCCGGACCAGGAGATTGCCTGGACCGTCCACGGCCAGCTGGACCTCGGCCACGTGTACGGCTACCGGCTGAAGCCAATCGATGAAGGCACGCTCGTGACGTCGTACTACGACTGGTCGGCGGCCGAGCAAAGCTGGAAGGATGCCGCCATCTTCCCGGTGATCCCCCAGAGCGCGCTGCGTGCCACGCTAGGGATCCTGGCCCGCACTGTCGCCCCCGGCAAGCCCCGGCCCGCACCCAAAAACCGTGACCGACCGCGGTGACATCCCCGGCCATCTCTTGCTGCCCGGCAGGCGCCGACCACATTCCGTGACTGGCCCGGCCAGCGCGCGAGGCGCGAGATCCGCCGTTAGTCAGGCGCGGCGAGCAACCATGACGGTCGCGTGCGCGAGTGCGCGCAGATCGAGGTGTTCTGTTGTTGTTAAAGTCGGCATACCGAGCCTTCGGTCGCTGCGGCAGCCCTCGGCCAGGCACGGCTGAGGTGGCTGGCCTGGTAGCGTGCGCGGGCGTGAGCATATCGGCTGGTGAGGGCGTGCGCCCGTTCCGCATCGACATTCCGCAGGCTGACCTGGATGATCTGCACGTGCGCCTTGACCGGACCCGCTGGCCTGATGAGTTGCCCGGGGTGGGATGGGCGTATGGCATCCCACGGGACTACCTGCGGGAACTAGCCGGCTACTGGCGGCATGAGTATGACTGGCGTTCCGCGGAAGCCGCGCTGAACCAGTGGCCGCAGTTCACGACCACGATCGACGGCGCGAACATCCATTTCGCGCACATCCGGTCTCCAGAACCGGGTGCGACCCCGCTGATCATCACGCACGGCTGGCCGGGCTCGATAGCGGAATTCACCCAGATCACCGGCCCGCTGTCGGACCCGCGCGCGCACGGCGGTGACCCGTCGGACGCGTTCGACCTGGTGCTGGCGAGTATCCCGGGTTCGGGTTCTCCGGGCCGACGCGGGAGACCGGCTGGGAGTTCCGCCGGGTCGCCGCCGCGTTCGCTCAGCTGATGAAGCGGCTGGGCTACCAGCGGTATGGCGCCCACGGCGGCGACTGGGGCTCGGTGATCTCCCGCGAGCTCGGCCGCGCTCATCCCGGCCAGGTCATTGGCGTACACCTGACGGTGCTGCCGGGCTCGGCCGCGGCCAGGGAACCGGATGAGCGCGAGCTGGCCGCGCTGACCCCGGCCGAGCAGGAGCGCGCGCTAGCGTCCTGGCAGCGCAGCCAGCAGTGGGACCGCGACAGCGCGGGCTACGCCGCCATCCAGTCCACCCGGCCGCAGACCCTCGCCTACGGGCTGACTGATTCCCCAGTCGGCCAGCTGGCCTGGATCGCGGAGAAGTTCATGGAGTGGACAGACTCGCGGGCCTGCCCGGAGGACGCCGTCGACCGCGACCAGCTGCTCACCGACGTGATGCTGTACTGGCTGACCGGAACCGCCGGCTCATCCGCCCGCATCTACTACGAGCGGGCGCACGCCCGCTACTGGGGCACTCCGCCCGAGCCGTCCGCCGCGCCGACCGCCCTGGCCGCCTTCCCCCAGGAGAACTTCATCCCGCTGAAGCACGTAGCCGAGAAGACCAACAACATCATGCAATGGTCGGAGTTCGACCGGGGCGGGCATTTCCCCGCGATGGAAGAACCAGACCTGCTCGTCGCCGACATACGGGCATTCTTCCGGAAGATCCGCGCAATGACCCCTCACTGAATGCGGCGCCGGACCGCTCGCCGACCCGCCGCTACCGTGTGGGGTTCCAGAACTCGGTCACCGGTCTTGACCTGGGCTTCTATGCGGCTCGCTCGCATTCGTTGAGGAAGCCACCGAGAACGCGTCGGCGCTTGATCCGCTCCCGGACAGGTCGGCGACAGGGTGATCGGGCCGGGGCGCCGTGCTCCATGGCGCGTCCGGGTGGGCGGTGATCCCCAAGAGGTGCACGTAGCGGCTGCCGACCTCCGTCACGAACAGGCAGTACAAGCGCTGGGGGGTCACCGCGCAGTCCGAGCTTGAGCAGCTCGCCTTGGATCCACTGGTACCCCCAGCCTTGTTCTCGGTGGCAAGGTGCTCGATCAGCGCGGCGCGGACCGCGCGGTCGGCCAGTCCAGCCGGGGCCGCGGAGTGGCGCGGCGCGACACGGCGACCTCGCGCCGCAGCACCAGCAGTTCCGCGTTTTCGACGCCGATGAGCGGCCGAGCAGGACCAGCCAGCCGCAGACACGGATGAGGATGAGATAGAGCTTGCTCTGCCCTCACTCTCGTAGTCGCCACCAGCCTGCGAGCTGGCGGCGAAGGCGGGATGGTGCGGATGGGGGACCTCTGGCTCCGCGGACGGGGCGTTGGCCACTTCGCCGGCCCTGCCGTCTTGGCGTACCGCGGAGATAAGAAATGCCGAGCCCAAACAGCGAGCCCAAACCAGCAAGAGGAGGAAGTGACATGCAGACCATGAAACAAGCCGCAGCCGAGTTCCTGGCCGGTAAGCGGGTCGCGGTCACCGGGGTCTCGCGCAAACCGCAGGGACACGGCAGCAACGCGGTGTACCAGCGCCTGCGGCAGCGCGGCTACCAGGTCTTCGCGGTGAACCCCAACGCCGACCACGTCGAAGGCGACCCCTGCTACCACGACCTGGCGTCGGTCCCCGGCGGCGTTGACTGGGTAGTGATCGGAACCAAGCCCGAGACAGCCGAGGCCACCATGCACGAGTGCGGCGACCTGGGCATCAAGCGTGTCTGGATGCACCGTGGGCCCGGCCCGGGAAGCGTGTCGAAAGCAGCTGCTGAGTATGGCCGTCAGCACGGCATCACCGTGATCGCGGGCGGGTGCCCGTGCATGTTCGACCCCACCGCCGATGCCGGTCACAAGGCGATGCGGTTCGTGTTCACCCTGACCGGCAACGTACCCAGGCGCGCGTAAAGCGCAGCAACCACAGACGGCACGCCGAGGTTACAGTCACGCACACCAGTCTGGACCGGCACGCCGCCCACATCTGGCCGTTGGTGATGCGTACTGCGCCGACGCGCTGGACACGATCTGGTGATGCGCTCCGTACCGCGATTCCAGCTGTATTCACCCCTGCGCCTGTCGACGACACTCTTGCGGCTGGCTGGTGTCGAGGGGATCATGTGGGCAAGATTCCCGGGGTGCGGCGGTGCCCGCAGGAGCGTGGCCGGATGGGGCGCACGGGAGATGTCAGATGAGCACGTATGTCCTTGACCAGGGCCGGCAGGACCCCGGCGGCGCGGGGCGCGTGATGCCATCTGCCCTTCGGGCTCGGCCGGGACCGCGGTGACGGGCAACGTCACCAGCTGCGAACTAGGCGCTGTCGCCTGCCGGGCACTTGTTCCGGCCTGAGAGGACTTCATCATGGACGTAACCCAGCCACCGCAACCCGCGCAGCCTCCGCCCGCGCTCCCCGCGCGGCCTCGCAACGGTCTGGGCGTGGCCGCACTCGTGATCGGGGTGGCGAGCCTGGTCGCGGGGATCTCGTTCGTCTTGTTCCCGCTGGCGCTGGTGGGCGGCCTGGTCGGCCTGATCCTGGGGATCGTTGCGCTGACCCGCGGGAGAAACCGGGGAGCGACGAACACGGGCCAGGCCATCGCGGGCGTCGTGTGTTGCGCTCTTGCGCTCATCATCGCGATCGACTTGAGCGTAAGCGTGGGGACGTGGGCGGCCCGCAACACCAATGTGTTCGCCCGGTTCGACAAGTGCATCGCCCAGGCGGGAAACAGGGCAGAGGTCTCGACGTGCATCGCCAGCTTCGCCAACGAGGTCCGGCGGTAGCGGAAGGTGACACGCCCTGGGCACCGGGTCCGATGTGAGGCCGGATCGGCTCTGCCTTTGCAGGCACGATTGCGGGCACGGCACCGGCCGATCGTGCGTGCAGCGTGCCCGCCCTTCACACGAGGGAGTCTCGGCATGGACGGAAGGCCAACCTTGGCCAGGTGGTGGTTCCGGGCGCCGGATGGCCGTGGTTACCGTCGGCGGCAGGCCGACGTGATCATGGCCGCGACCGGGCTCGGAGTGGTAATCCTGTGCGGTGCACTTGTGGCGGGCCGGGTCATTTCAGCTGCTGATGTCGCGGTGTTTCGCTGGATGAACCACTGGCCGGGCTGGCTCTACCCGCCAATGTGGGTTGTGCAGTTGTCGGGGGTGATCGGAGCTCTTCCGCTGCTTGCCATCCCGGCTGCGCTCTTCCGCAGGTTCCGCCTGGCCGCTGCATCGCTTGTCGCGACCGGGTTGAAGATATTGCTGGAGAGTGCCGCGAAGACGTTCGTGCAGCGTGGCCGCCCCGCGGAGACGGTGTCCGATGTGATCTTGCGTGGCAAGGCAGCTGCGCACGGGCTGAGTTTCCCATCGGGGCACGCGATGGTGATCTTTGCCATCGCTGCTCTCGTGACGCCCTATTTCCTGGGCCGGTGGAAAGTCCTGCCGTGGGTGCTGGCCGCCCTTGTCTGCTTGTCGCGCGTGTATCTCGGTGCGCACTTTCCATTGGATGTCCTGGCAGGAGCGGGTCTGGGCGTGTTCATCGGGGCGGCGCTGAACGTGGTATTCGGCGTCCCCGCTGCACCGCTTGCTACGGCCGCGCCGGCATAGTGCCGGCCCCTCATAGGGCGGTCGGCCAAACGCGTGGCCCGGCAACCAGGCCAGAACGTTGAAGTCGATGCAGCCGGGACGGGCTGGCATCCGATCCCCGGGCCGACGCGTCCCGCTAAGGTACTGGCGGGGCTGGTTCAGGTGACGTTCCCCGTTGACCTACTGGCAGCCCCGTGGCGCGAGGCTCGCTGTCCTGGCTCCTGCTCCAGCGGCGGGAATACTTATGAACTCCGGCTGCGCAGTCAGGCCGCTCAAGGCACGAAGCCCCTCAGTCACTTGCCGCCGCCACTGCCCCCCGGCTCTCGGCGGCCTGCCGCGCCACGTCACGGCCAGAATGGCGCCTGGCCGCTGTTGCCCGTGGACCACAGTCCACCTAGCGTTATAACCGGGCAAAGCAGGTTCGCGTGGGTGATCGGGCACATTGGCGGCGAGGTCAGCGCCCGGCGCGGCCGAGCTGACCAGCGGCACGGTGGTACCGGCCGACACGTCCCGGCATCCGCGCCAAGGCGAGCGCAGCGGTTCCGGGCAGAACGGGGAGTGCGGGGGCGATGCGAGAATCAGGAAGGCTGCTTCGCGCAGCCTGCATCGCGCTCGCCATGGCGTGCTCGGCCTGCTCGTCATCGAGTGGTCGCGCCTATTTCGCCTGCGGCCCGCGCCCGGCCAGCACGGCGCGGTGATGACGGTGGGGTCGTTTGATTTCCTCGAAAGTGCCCTGCTCGCCGACATTTACGGAAGCGCCCTGGCGGCGACCGCGGCCCGCTATCGCCTGCGATCGATCACCGACCTCCGTTTCAGGGGCTTCATCCCGCTGGACGCTGGCGGGCCCCTGACGCTCCAGACCCTCGCTGGCGGAGACATCGGCGTCGCCTTGCTCGTCACGAGCGATCCGAACATCTCGGCGCAGCATCTGGTGGTACTCACCGACAATCGCGGCCTGCAGTCAACAGACAACGTCACTCCCGTAGTGCACCAGGATGTCGTCGCCCGCTACGGTCCCGCCCTCCTCGCGCTGTTCGACGCCACGGCACGGCTGGCCACCAGCATGCTGCGCGCCATCGATGCGCAGGTGGAGCCGGACGGGCGGAACCCCTGCCGGGTAGCCGGCCGCTGGCTGCGCACCCACGGACATATCTCGGAAGGAGGCGTCGTACGTTGAGTGACAACGTCGAGCGCGTGGTAGCCGGCGACGGCCCGGCCGGGCTCCCGCCCGGGTCAAGTGCGCGGCGGACGGGCCGCCAGCGCCGCCCGACAGGCGCGCCGCCGCCGCTGCCGCGCCCGATCGCGCTCAGCACCACTGCGTGGCTGGTCCTGGTGGCGGTGATCCTCGCCGGCGCGTTCCTGGTCTCGCAGCACACGCCGTCCCTCCGGTTTGATGATCGGGTCAGCACATGGGTGCTGCTCCGGCTGGCCGCGATCAGGACGCCGTGGCTGACTGATATCGCCAACGGAATCAAGGTCGCGGGCTCGGCCTGGGGCGTCACGGTGATCGGCCTGTCGGTAGTCGCGCTCACCATGGCGTTCCGGCGCTGGCGGCATCTGCTGGTTTTCGTGAGCAGCCTGTTCTTCCTCGAAATCGTCGGGCAGTGGATCTACTTCGGGCTGTCGCGGCCGCGCCCGTACAGCGTGCCGATCATAGCCAGCTGGGGCGGATACTCGGCGCCGTCGCCGCCGGTGGCTGTCCTGACGATCTTCCTGATGGGCGCCGCGTATTGCCTGGCTGTCGCCGGGCAGCCCCGCGCCTACATGAAGGCGGTCATTACGGTCATCGTCGCGTTGTTCTGTCTCGCCCGCCTGTACCTGGGTCTCGATCATCCGGGCGATGTGCTGCTCGGCGTCGCGCTCGGCGTCGCGATCCCGGTCACTGCGTTCCGTTTCTTCACTCCGAACGAGGTGTTCCCGGTGGCCTACCGACGGGGCAAGACCGCGCACGTCGATGTGACCGGCCGGCGGGGCGAGGCGATCGTGCGGGCGATGCGCGACCAGCTCGGGCTGGCAGTGGCCGAGATCAGGCCGGTCGGGCTGGAGTCCTCGGCGGGCTCGACACCGCTGCGGCTGAAGATCGAGGGAAACGCGGGCGAATACTTGTTCGCCAAGCTCTACACCAAGGGCCACGTGCGCGCCGACCGCTGGTACAAGCTGTGGCGGACGATTCTCTACGGTTCCCTGGAGGACGAGCATCCGTTCCAGACCGTGCGCCGCCTGGTGGAGTACGAGGACTACGCTCTTCGCCTGCTGGAGGATGTCGGGGTCCGCACGGCCAGGCCGTATGGCATCGTGGAGATCACTCCCGAGCGCGAGTACATGCTGGTCACTGAGTTCTTCCAGGGCGCCGTCGAGATCGGCGATGCAGTGGTTGACGACGCGATAATCGACCAAGGCCTGGAGCTGGTCCGCAAATTGTGGGACGCGGGGATCGCGCACCGCGACATCAAGCCGGGCAATCTGATGGTCCGCGACGGGCAGCTGCTGCTGATCGACGTGTTCTTCGTCCAGGTGCGCCCCTCGCCGTGGCGGCAGGCGGTCGACCTGGGCAACATGATGCTGGTGCTCGCGGTGCGCACCGATCCGCACCGCGTCTACCGGCGGGCGCTGCGCTATTTCACGGCAGCCGAGCTCGCTGAGGCGTTCGCCGCCACCCGCGGCGTGGCGAGCCCGACGCAGCTGCGCGCGTTCATGAAGCGGGATCCGCGTGACCTGCTCGGCGAGTTCAGGAAGCTGGCCCCCGAGCGGCGGCCGATCGTGCTGCAGCGCTGGAGCGCCCGGCGGGTGGGCCTGGCGGCGGGCATGCTCGCCGCGACCACCGTGGTCGTCGTGATCGGCGGCAAGGCGTTCTTCCCGGCCGAGGACATCGGCGCCCACCCGCCCGTCTGCGGGACCGGTCACGCGATGATCTTGTCCGCGCAGGCGGTCCCGACGGCGGCCTTCCTGCCCTGCATCGCCGTGCTTCCGTCAGGCTGGCGAGTGAGCGGCGCGGACATTGCCAGCGGCCAGTCCACTTTCTGGCTGGATTCCGATCAGGCCGGCCCGCATGCCGCGACCGTCACCCTTGCAGCTGGCTGCGATACATCGGGCGCCCGCCAGATCCCTTCCGACCAGCCAGGAACACGGCGGTTCGAGCGTCCGCTGAGCCTGGTACCGCAGTTCTCCGACCTGCGCTTCTACTCCTTCCCCGGCGGTTGCGTGAGTTTCGAGTTCCGGTTCGCGCCAGGCGCATCCCCTATTCTTGTCGGTGCCGCCGACACCGCCGTGACGTTCGTCCCCCGGTCGGCGCTGGTCAGCTATGTCCGGCACACCGAAGGCCTCGCCCTGTGCGGCCGCGGAGCCGCGTGCCCGGGATGAGCCGACAGCAGCCGGGGGCGGTGACCTGTGTCTCCATCGTCATCCAGGGCAGCCCAGGGGGCGAGCAGGCACGGGACGATCGGCGGCATGCTCCTGGTGGTGGCCGGAGCGGCGATCTTCTACTGAACCATGATCGTGACCGGGATCCTCGTCATCGCCGTGGCGTACTTCCTGCTCCGGGCGCTCAGCTGATGGTGACTTTCGGCTCTGGATGGCGGCGGGGAGACGGGCGCATCGTAGAGAAGCAGGATAGGCGACTGGTTCGATGTGATCCAGTAGCCCGGATGTTCGCAGGTCCAAGAGCGGAGGTCACCGTGGCCTATCTAAAGCCGCCAGCCCTCACCCGGCGGCTGGCCAATCCGCTGGCCATGAGGCTAAACGCCCGTGGCGTCGCTACTCTCACCCTGGTCGGCCGCCGAACCGGTGAGGCCCATAAGGTGCCAGTCATTCCCGTCGAGGTCGGGGGGAGCCGTTATCTGGTATCGCCCTATGGCGAATCGGACTGGGTCCGCAATCTCCGGGCTGCCGGTAAGGGCGAACTGAGCCGCAAGGGCCGAAGCGAGGCATTCCACGCCGTCGAGATCCCCGCCGACCAGCGGGGGCCCGTCATTTCCCGGTACCGCGAAGTCGCCGGTCGCGCTGTGGACTCGTTCTTCACGAAGCTGCCTGATGCCCGGGATCATCCGGTGTTCCAAATCGGCTCGGACAATCCCGCCAGGTGATCCCCATCACCGGCGCTGAGGCGAGGAACCCGA
This sequence comes from uncultured Actinomycetota bacterium, assembly GCA_963775745.1. Lineage (GTDB taxonomy): Bacteria > Actinomycetota > Actinomycetes > Streptosporangiales > Streptosporangiaceae > DATBGO01. The sequence continues at coordinate 148,355 of CAVZKE010000001.1, read as the reverse complement.
CGTTCGTCTCTGCAGCGCGGGTCCCGGACTCGGACAGACTTCCCCAGGCCCATGAGCCACAGCTAACTCCTGCGCCACTAGGTCTGACGGGCGGCTGTTCGGGAAAGGACCAAAGGTCCGGCAGGAAGGGGCTTGTTGGCCCTGCGGCAGCCGAGCTCACCTGTTCAGCGTTCGCATTAAGGAAAGCCGCCGAGCGGCGCGGGGCGGCACACCGGCGAGGAGGTGTCCGGCCGCCGGGGCGGCGACCTCTACTTGAGCGACAACGGGCGGCTAAAGGCAGGCGGCCACGCTCAACGCCATGGGTGGACCAATGAAACCAACGACTCTCCCGGAATCGGGAGTCACGTACCCGGGCCTCGAGACGGCAGTGATTTCGGTGGCCGGGCTTCGGAGGCGACGCGGGAACGTGGAGGCCGTCCGAGGCGTCGGCCTGGCTTTGCTGCGCGGGGAGGTGTTCGCCTTCCTTGGCCTGAATGGGGCGGGCAAGACCACCACGGTCGAGATGCTGGCGGGGTACCGTCGGCGCGACGTGGGCGGCCGGCCGCGAGGCGTTGCCGAAACCATCGACAGGTTCGGGCTCTCCGCGAAACGAAAGGCCCGGGCCGCTTTCGGGCCGCGGGGAACCTGTGACGAAGCCGCCCGGAACCAACGTCGAAGCGCCCGCTGTGGCCGCCAAGCACGGGGGCCGGCTGCTGGCGCCTGCCCGTTACCGGCATCCGGGTGATGTGATCCGCCTGATCCTTGCTGGGTTTGTGCTCGCCGGGGCGGTGGCGGTTGCCGTTGCCGCTCATGCCACGTATGCGGGTGCCAGCGGTGTTGCTGTGACCGCTGTCGCGCCTTCGACCGTGGCGGGCCGGGTGCTGGGCGGGCTCGTGCAGGTTGCCTTCGTCATCGCGGCCGTCGCCGCCCTGGCCGTGACGTTGCGTTACCGCCGGTTCCGGCTGCTGGCCAGCCTGGCGGGCGTCGCGGTATTGGCGGGCGCTGTGGTTGCCGGGGTCGTCGTGCTGGCGGGCGGGGAGCGTCCGCGCGCTGTGGCGGCTGGTGCCGGCCAGTGGTCGTGGCTGACCGGGGCGTCGCTGGCGGGCCCGGCGGTTCTGGCCGCCGCCGTGGCGGGCACGGTCGCCGCTGCGCCGTGGCTGAGCCGTCCGTGGCGGTGCACCGCGTGGGCCGCGCTGTGGCTGGCCGCTATTGCGCGGCTGATCACCGGGACGGCCTCGCCGGTGGAGGTGGTCGTGGCGTTCGCCGCCGGGGTGACGGTCGGCGCCGGTGTGCTGGTGCTGTTCGGGGTGCCCGACCGGCGGATCGGTCCCGACGGGATCGCGGCGGCGCTTGGCTCGGCGGGGCTGCCGGTCACCGGCGTCGAGCCGGCTCCGGTGCAGGCGAAGGGCTCGCGGCCTTTCCTTGCGGTCGCCGGGGACGGGGAGTTGTTGTTCATTAAGGTCCTGGGGTCGGATCAGCGGGATGCTGACCTGCTGTACCGCGCCTACCGGTTCATCCGGCTGCGTGAGGTGGGTGATACCCGTCCCGCCGCATCGCTCATCCAGGCCGTCGAGCACCAGGCGCTCGCCGCGGTCATGGCCGGGCGGGCCGGGGTGCGGGTGCCGGCCGTCCGCCAGGTGATCAAGACCGCCGATGGGTCTGCGCTGCTGGCCATGGAACGCGTGAACGGCAGCTCCCTGGACCGGATCCGCGGGCAAGACATCAGCGACACGATGCTCCGGGAGCTGTGGCAGCAGGTGGCTGGGCTGCACCGGGCGAGGATCGCGCACCGCTCGCTGCGGACGGCCAACATCGTGGCTGACCGCACGGGCCGGCCGTGGATCGTGGACTTCAGCTTCTCCGAACTGGGCGCCACGCCGCGGCAGATGGCGCTGGATGTGGCCGAGCTGCTGGCCTCGCTGGCCGCCATGATCGGAGCCGACAGGGCCGCCGGCAGCGCGGCCGCGGTCATCGGCGCGGACGGCGTCGCGGCGGCGGTGCCGTTGCTGCAGCCGCTGGCTCTTTCTGCCGGTACCCGGCGCGCGGTCGCCCGCCATGACGGCCTGCTGGCCCAGACCCGGGCGGCCGCCGCCGCGGCGAGCGGCCGGGAAGACCAGGAGCTGGCCCGCATCCAGCGCGTCCGCCCGCGAACGCTGCTGGCGATCGCCGCCGCCGCGGGCGCGTTCTACTACCTGCTCCCTGAGCTGGCCAAGGTGCCAAGCAGCTGGCGGGCCGTCGTGTCGGCCGACTGGGCGTGGCTGCCACTGATCATCGCCTTGTCGGCGCTGACCTACGTGGTCAGTGCCGTGGCGCTGATGGGCGCGGTGCTGCCACGGATCCGGTTCTGGCCGACCGTGCTGGCCCAGGCCGCATCGTCGTTTGTCAACCGCGTCTCCCCGGCCAACGTCGGCGGGATGGCGCTGAACGCCCGGTACCTGCAGAAATCGGGGGTGGACACCAGCTCGGGCGTCGCCGCCGTCGGGGTGAACAGCCTCGTGGGCGCTATCGTGCACCTGGTCTTGATCGTGGTTTTCTTCACCTGGGCCGGGCGCGGTCTGGCCAGGGCGTTCAAGCTGCCCTCGGCCAGCAAGCTGCTGCTGATCCTCGCCGTCGTCATGGCGATCGCCGGCATCGTGCTCGCGACCCGCCCGGGCCGCCGGTTCGCCGCGGGCAAGCTGATCCCCGGCCTGAAGTCGGCCGCCGCCAGCCTCCGGCGGGTGGCGCAGAACCCGGGCAAAATGATCATGCTGTTCGGCGGGTCGGCGGCGATCACGCTGGCCTACATCGGCGCGCTCGCCGCCTCCGTCCAGGCGTTTGGCGGCGGGCCGGGCGTCATCCTCATCGGCGCCGTGTACCTGGGTGCTGCGGCGATCGCGGCCGTCGCCCCCAGCCCCGGCGGGCTGGGCGCCATCGAGGCGGCCCTGGTCGCGGGCCTGACCAGTGTCGGCATGCAAGCGGGACCCGCCGTTTCCGCCGTGCTGCTGTACCGGCTGGCTACCTACTGGCTGCCCGTCGCGCCGGGCTGGCTGTCCTGGCGCGTGCTGCTCCGCCGGGAATACATATGAAACCGCGTGTGGTGCTCATAACGGCCTGCATGGCGCTGATGGTCGCGCTGTCAGCCTGCACGGCGCCAGGCGGCCGCGTCTCGTCCGCAGCCGGGGAGCCGGCCGCCCGGCACGGTGCTGTCATCACGGTCGGGTCGTTCGATTTCCCGGAAAGTGTCCTGCTCGCCCAGATCTACGGGGAAGCCCTCGCGGCGGGCAGGTTCCCGGTACGGATCCTGCCGAACCTGGGCTCCCGCGAGGTGGTGGATCCGGCGCTGGTGGATGGCCTGGTGCAGCTGGTGCCCGAGTACGCGGGGTCGGCGCTGGAGTTCTTCAGCCTGGGCAGGCTATCCGCCACCGCCAATGCCGCGGCGGCCAGCAGGGCACTGGCGCGGTCGGTAGCGGGCCGCGGGCTGGTGGCGGCGCACCCGGCCCCGGCGCAGGACGCCAACGCGATCGTGGTCACCGCCGCGACCGCGGCCCGCTACCGGCTGCGGTCGATCGCTGACCTCGCCACAGTGGCGCCGGGCCTGGTGTTCGGCGGCCCGCCCGAGTGCCCGGGACGCCCCTACTGCCTGCCGGGCCTCAAGCGGGTCTACGGGCTGCGCTTCAAGGCGTTCATCCCGCTCGATGCCGGGGGGCCGCTGACCCGGCAGGCCCTGGAGGCGGGGTATATCGGCGCCGCGTTGCTGTTCACCACCGACCCGGGCATCCCGGCGCGGCATCTGCTCGTGCTGGCCGACGATCGCGGGCTGCAGCCGGCCGAGAACATCACCCCCCTAGTCCGTCGGAGCACCATGGAGCGGTATGGCCCGCGGCTGCTCGCCGTGCTCAACAAGGTGTCGGCCCTGCTGGACACCGGCACGCTGCGGGCCCTCGACGCCCGGGTCGAGCTGGCCGGGCAGGACCCCCGGCTGGTGGCCGGCAACTGGCTGCGCGCACAGGAGCTGATCCCAGCAGGGGGTGACCCGCGTTGAGTGACGACATCGGGCGCATGGTCGGCGGGGATGGTCTGGCCGGCTTGCCGCCGGGCCCGGTCGTCCACAAGGGCCGCCGTCAGCGCCGCCCGACCGGCGCGCCGCCACCGCTGCCGCACCCGGTCACCATCACCACGACGGCGTGGCTGGTTCTTGCGGCCGTTGGCCTGGCCGGTGCGTTCGTAGCCTCGCAGCATACGCCGTGGCTCCGGGTTGAAGACCAGGCCAGCACCTGGATGTTGCGCCAGCTGGCGGGGATACGCACGCCGTGGCTGACCGATATAGCCAACGGGATCAAGGTGGCGGGCACCAGCTGGGGGGTCACCGTGGTCGGCTTGTCGGTGGTCGCCCTGACCATGGCGTTCCGGCGCTGGCGGCACCTGCTGGTGTTCATGGGCAGCCTGTTGTTCCTGGCTATTGCCGGAACGGTGATCTACAACGCACTGTCCAGCCCACGCCCGTACGGCGTGCCGATCATCACCAGCTGGGCCGGGTATGCGGCGGGATCGCCGCCGGTGGCGGTCCTCACCATCATCTTGATGGGCATCGTCTACTGCCTGGCGGTGCCGGGCCGCGCCCGCTCCTACACCAAGGCGGCCGTGGCCGTTGTCGTCGCCCTATTCTGTCTCGCGCGCCTGTACCTCGGGGTGGATTACCCCGGCGACGTGCTGCTCAGCGCGGCGTTCGCCGTGGCGATCGCGGTCACCGCGTTCCGTTTCTTCACCCCCAACGAGGTGTTCCCCGTCGTGTACCGGCGCGGCCGCACCGCGCACGTCGATGTGACGGGCCGGCGGGGGGAGGCGATCCGCCAGGCCATGCACGACCAGCTCGGGCTCACCGTGACCGAGATCAAGCCGGTCGGTCTCGCGTCGTCGGCCGGGTCTACCCCGTTGCGGCTGCGGGTCGAGGGCGGCCCGGAGCAGTACCTGTTCGCCAAGCTCTACACCAAGGGCCACGTCCGCGCCGACCGCTGGTACAAGCTGTGGCGCACCATCCTCTACGGCTCGCTGGAAGACGAGGCTCCGTTCCAGACGGTGCGGCGCCTGGTCGAATACGAGGACTATGCCCTGCGCCTGCTGCAGGACATCGGGGTCCGAACGGCCAGGTGCTACGGCCTGGTCGAGATCACCCCCGAGCGTGAGTACATGCTGGTTACCGAGTTCTTCGCCGGCGCCGTCGAAATCGGCGAAGCCGAGGTCGGCGACGAGGTGATCGACCAGGGTTTGCTGCTGATCCGCAAGCTGTGGGACGCGGGGATCGCCCACCGCGACATCAAGCCGGGCAACCTCATGGTCCGCTCCGGGGAACTGCTGCTGATCGACGTCGCCTTCGTCCAGGTCCGACCGTCACCGTGGCGCGAAGCGGTCGACCTGGGCAACATGATGCTGGTGCTCGCGTGCCGCAGCGACCCCAAGCGCGTCTACCGCCGGGCGCTGGCCTACTTCACTGAGACCGAACTCGCGGAAGCCTTCGCCGCCACCCGCGGGGTCGCCAGCCCGACGCAGCTACGCGCATTCATGAAACGAGACCCTCGCGACCTGCTCGGCGAATTCCGTGCCCTCGCCCCGCAGCGGCCGCCGATCATCTTGCAACGCTGGAGTGCCCGGCGCATCGCGCTGACGGCCGCGGTACTCGCCGTCAGCGCCGCTGCCCTGGTTGAAGGAGTGGGGATCTTCTTCCCAGTCGGAAATCTGGGCGCCGCCGCTCCTCGGTGCGGCACCGGCCACTCGATGATCCTCAGCGCCCAGGCCGTCCCGTCAGCGGCCATGCTGCCCTGCATCGCCGCGCTCCCGTCGGGCTGGAGTATTGGCGGCGCGGACATCTCCAGCGGGGAGTCCAGCCTGTGGCTGGACTCCGACCGCGCAGGGCCGCGGGCCATCACCGTAACCCTGACCGCGGCCTGCGGCACCTCGGGTGTTCAGCAGATCCCCTCCGACCAGCCCGGCATGCAGCGATTCGAGCATCCGCTCAGCCTGGCACCGCGATTCTCCGACCTGCGCTTTTACACCTTCCCCGGTGGCTGCGTCACCTACCGGTTCGCCTTCGCGCCCGGCGCATCCCCCGTGCTCGCCGGCGCCGCCGACAGCGCGCTCTCATTCCAGCCCCGGCCGGCGCTCGTCGAGTTTGTCCGGCGTACCGAGGGCCTTGCCCTGTGCGGGCGCGGAGCCGCATGCCCGGGATGAGCCGGCCTGGAGCGCCGGGACGGGCAGAGCCCGCGCTCGTGGCCGCCCCCGGGCGGGACGCTGCCGTCACCGCCGTGGTGGTGGCGCTCACGGCCTGCGCTTTCGCCGCGGCCGGTGACCATGGGGCGCTGGCCAGCATCCAGCGGCTGGACGACGCGTGGCTGCGGCTGATGATCTCCGGCCGGGTGCTGCCGCTCACCGCGATCGCCAAGGTCTTCAACGTCCTCGGGCACGAATACGTCACGCTGCCCGTGCGGATCGCCATCGCCGGCCTGCTTGCCCTCCGGCGCTGGTGGTGGCATCTAGCCGCCTTCGCCGCCGCCATGGTCGTGTCGGAGGTGCTGATCGGCCTGCTGAAAGGGATTTACAGCCTGCCCAGGCCGCTAGGGTCACTCGTGGCGACGAGCGGCCCGTCGTTTCCCTCCGGGCACGCAGTTGCCGCGTCGGTCACTGTCGTCGCCGCGGTCATCGCCCTGGTTCCCGCCGGGAGGCGCCGCGGCTGGTGGGGAGCGGCCGCTGTGGTGTTCTCGATCCTGATGGGACTCTCGCGCGCTTACCTGGGCGCGCACTGGCTATCCGACGCGGTCGCCGGGATCTTGCTCGGAACCTCCTGCGCCCTGGCGACCGCCTTGGCGGTAGGCCAGCTCCAGCGGCGGCGGCCGGGCCGGGAGCTCGCCGGAGCCGAACAACCCGCTGGCGTCCCCCGGCCCGAACGTGAGGCAGGAAGGCGGAGACCAGCCTGAATCCGGGCCCCATCCAGGCGATGAGCTGACAGTCGGCACGCCCGTCTCTGGCGCGCCGGAGATGAACCCGTCCGGCACGATGTCAGGCTGATTCCCCATGGCCGCTGGAATACCGGACGAGGGTCACGGCGGCGTCGACGGCGAGGCCGAGTGCTGCCCCGCCCGCGATGTCCAGCGGTAGGTGAGCGCCCACGTAAATGCGGGAGAGGCCGACGATTGGCACGACGGTGACAACGACAGCGCGCCCGGACGGGCTGAGACGCGGGATGGCAGCCGCGCCCAGGGCGACCGCGACGCCAGCATGCCCGGATAGGTACCCGAGCCCGGAAGCATCACGGCCGCGGGTGCGGGTGCGCCTGACCAGGGCCGCTGGCCGTGGTCAGGCGCACCATCTGCTTGACCAGCTTGGAAAGGGCCCAAGTGCCCGTGCCGCCGGCGAGCAGGCGACCCGCAAGGTCACGGTCGTGAGCCAGCAGTGCCGCGTCGGCTCCCGCGGGCGCGGCGCCGAGCGTGCCCAGCTGCATGATGACCCAGGCGCAGATGTGAAGCGAGTCAGGCAGCCCGTTGATGGCCCGGAACGCCTTAGCCTCGCAGTACCCCACACGGTTCCGGCGCGCCGACAGTGCGGTGATCAGTGTTACGGCCATGCCCAAGCCGAGCCTGACCCGGGGATCGGCCAGCAAATCCATGGGAGAGCGCTGTTGGGTCTTCCTGGCTCGCTGCGACGGTGCTGGCATAATGGGCCGCTCCCCATCACGGGTACCGCTGAGTCGCGTCATCGGCCCCACGATGCCACGGCCCGAGAGGACTAGGGCGGAGTTCCATGGGGATGGCCACGATCACCCCGACCGGACGGCACAGTGCGAGCGCGGTCCTTCTTCAGCAGCACGCTGCCCTGCTCGGCACTTGCGCGGAGCCGTAACTGACGCGTTCACGTATGACCTCCCAACCCTCGCAGATTACGCTGCGTCCCGCGTCCGCCAGGCGAGGACATCGTGTCGGCGGCGGAGTCGGTTGTCGTGGAAGCGGCACAGCCGCGCCGGGTGACGTGCTCCCGCGCGCAGCCAGCGATCAGGCAGTCCTCGCCCCGCGGCAGCGCGCTCGCTCTTCGCGTACCGGCGCGCCTGCGCGTTGCCTGGCCAGCGCCAAGAGGGCTCACCGCCGGGCGGCAGGTGACATACGGCCCTGCCCGGCCCCGGCCCGGAGAGTCCAGTCTGCAGGTACGGAAGGAGATGACTTCTCACAAGAGAGTCTGATGGCTCCCGAATCGGAGGAGGGGTCGGGATGCTGCATGACCTCTCCCATGACACGCCCACCGGCGGCGACCCGGATGCTCCTGCCCCCAGTGAACAGCTCGCCCGCGAGCAGGCGATCAAGCAGATCGAGCGCAGACACCACTTCAAGATCAGGGCCGCTGTCTTCGCCGTCGGCATGATTCTGCTGGCGGTCATCTGGGCCGCCACGGAGTACCACAACGCCGGCGGCTGGCCGACCCAGGGATTCAGCCAGAGTTCTGGAATCCCTGACGTGTGGAACTACTGGATCATCTACCCGCTCATCGCATGGTTGCTGCTTACGGCTGCGGACGCCTGGTTCGTGTATGGGCACAAGCCGATCCCGGCGGGGGTGCGGCGCGGTGAGTGAGGACATCGGGCGCGTGGCCGCCGGGGACGGCCCGGCCGGCTTGCCGCCGGGCCCGGCCGCCGGGAAGGCGCACCGTCAGCGCCGCCCGACCGGCGCGCCGCCGCCGCTGCCGCACCCGGTCACCTTCACCACCACCGCGTGACTGGTCCTGGCGGCAATCGCCCTGGCCGCCGCGTTCGTCGTGGCGCAGCGTACGTCGTGGCTGCGGGTTGATGACCGGGCCGGCACGTGGGTGCTGCGCCAGCTGGCGGTCATCCGGACGCCGTGGCTGACCGGTGTGGCCAACGGGATCAATGCGGCGGGCTCGGGCTGGGGGGCCAGCGTGCTCGGCCTGTCGGCGGCCGCGCTGACCATCGCGTTCCGCCGCTGGCGGCACCTGGCCGTGTTCGTGGGCGGCCTGTTGTTCCTGGAACTTGCCGGGACGTGGATCTACTTCTGGCTGTCCAGGCCACGCCCGTACGGCGTGCCGATCATCGGCAGCTGGTCCGGGTATGCGAGTGCGTCGCCGCCGGTGATGGTCCTCACGTTCGTGCTGATGGGCGCCGTCTACTGCCTGGCCGTGCCGGGCCGGGCCCGCTCCCATACCAAGATGGCCGTGGCCGCCGTGGCCGCGGTGTTCGCTCTGGCCCGCCTGTACCTGGCCGTCGATCATCCCGGCGAGGTGCTGGTCGGCGCGGCGTTCGCGGTGGCGGTCGCGGTCACCGCGTTCCGCTACTTCACCCCCAACGAGGCGTTCCCGGTCGCCTACCGGCGCGGCCGCACCGCGCACGTGGACGTGACCGGCCGGCGGGGGGAGGCGATCCGCCGGGCCGTGGCCGACCAGCTCGGGCTGACCGTGACCGAGATCAAGCCGGTCGGCCTGGCGTCCTCCGCCGGGTCGACCCCGCTGCGGCTGCGCGTGGAGGGCGGCCCGGAGCAGTTCGTGTTCGCCAAGCTGTACACCAAGGGCCATGTGCGCGCCGACCGCTGGTACAAGCTGGGGCGGACCATCCTGTACGGCTCGCTGGAGGATGAGTCTCCGTTCCAGACGGTGCGGCGGCTGGCCGAATACGAGGACTACGCCCTGCACCTGCTGCGGGAAGCCGGGGTCCGCACCGCCCGGCCCTACGGCATCGTGGAGATCACGCCCAAGCGCGAGTACCTGCTGGTCACCGAGTTCTTCAAGGATGCGGTCGAGATCGGCCAGGCCGAGGTCGACGACACGATCATCGACCAGGGGCTGGCAATGATCCGCAAGCTGTGGGACGCCGGGATCGCCCACCGCGACATCAAACCGGGCAATCTCATGGTCCGCTCGGGGGAGCTGCTGCTGATCGACGTGTGCTTCGCGCAGGTCCGCCCTCGCCGTGGCGGCAGGCGGTCGACCTGGGCAACATGATGCTGGTGCTCGGGCTGCGTTCCGACCCGCAGCGGGTCTATCAGCGGGCGCTGGCGTTCCCCTCCCCCTTCCCCCACCCCTCCCACCCACCCCTCCCTTCTACCACCCCCCCCCCGCCTGGCCCCGCCGCGGCCGCCGATCATCATGCAACGCTGGAATCCCCGCCGGGTCGCCCTGGCGGCCGCGGTGATCGCCATCACCGCCGCCGCCGTCACGTATGGCTCCTTGTTTGCGGTCTTCCTCCCGGGTTCCAGGCCCCAGGGCATCAACGCTCCCAGCTGCGGCACCGGCCCCGCGATGATCCTCAGCGCCCAGGCGGTCCCGTCGGCGGCCATGCTGCCCCGCATCGCCGCGCTCCCGTCCGGCTGGCATGCCGGGGGCGCCGACATCACCAGCGGGAATACCATCGTATGGCTGAACTCCGACCGGGCAGGACCGGCGGCCATCACCGTCACCCTGACCGCGGCCTGCGACACCTCGGGCGCCCGGCAGATCCCATCCGGCCAGCCCGGCACGCGGCGGTACGAGCATCTGCTGAGCCTGGCGCCGCAGTTCACCGCCCTTCGCTTCTACACCTTCCCCGGCGGCTGCATCACCTACCAGCTCATCTTCTTCGCGCCCGGCGCATCCCGGGCACTGGCCAGCGCCGCCGCCAGCGCACTGTCGTTCCAGCCCCGGTCCGCGCTCGTCGACTACGTCCGGCGCACCGAAGGCCTAGCCCTGTGCGGGCGAGGAGCCGCATGCCCACCATGAGCCGCCAGGCCGCACAAACACACGGCCAGCAGCTCCTTGCCGCACCCTCGGCCAGGACTGTCGTTATCGCCGGGCGCGGCTGCCACGGCCAGACGTCAACCGGCCATAAAAGCAGCTCGCGGGCGGCTAGAACGGACGGCCGTGAAGCAGCGGTTGACTGTCGCTGGCCTCGCAACGCGGCTTGGTCGTTGGACTGGGCTGGCCGCATTTTGCCGCACAGCGGCGCTCAGCGCTGCTCACCAGCGCGTATCAATAAACGACATTCCGGCAGGTCAGCAGGTATATAGGCTGGTAGGCAGCGCGGCTGTAACACTCTACGGATCTGACGGTCGCTACCAGGGCGCGCCCGGTGCATCTGCGGGTGCCCCGCCCGCTGTTGATCATGACTGGGAGTGACGGGACTGCTTCTCCTCAGCGGTCAGACCGATGTGGTGCCAACCCCCGGGCGTTACCCAGCGGAAGATAGTGAGACCCGGACGTTTGCACCAACACATCTCCGTACAACCGCAACGGAGACGAGGGCCGCCGATGCCCAGTGCGTCGGCGGTGCGGGTACCAAGTGCCAGAAGGAGGACTCCCGCGACGCCCCCCAGGAGAATTCGGCGCATACACGGTAGCTTAGCCACCCCCGCGACGGGAGTCCGCTGCCGCAAGGCACGGGTGTGCGCTACTGCCACGGACGCGGTTCGACCGAGGAGACGCAGTGACCGATTTACGGTGACCTCCGGGTCGCGGATGACCGCTCACGTGCAGCACCGAAGTGTAAGCAACCGCCCGCCGTAGGACGACCTCGGATAGCCCTATCCATGCGAGGCATTTGCACGAACGACCGTGACCGACCACCGGGCCGGTAGTTCGCATCGGGGGGGGATTGCCTCAGCAGCCCGGGCCGGGCCATCCGCTCGGCTCTTGTCGTGCGCTGAGTCATGCGCCTCGGAGCGCAGTCCTTGTAACCGGCCGCCATCCGGTCGTGCTCACGGGCCCGTGAGCAAGTGGTTTCAGGAGTTGATCCCGCGGCACAGGCCCGGCAGGTGTTCGAGAACTTGCGCCGGCGACTGATCCGGGCCGCCCTGGTTGTCGATACCACCGCCGTTCGCGCTCGCGTGGTTGACGGAAACGGTGCGGCCAGTGATGGACAGGCTCGCGTACCGTTCAGCCGCCGGTCTTGCGGCGAAACGAACGCCGGTTCCGGGCCGGGCCGTGGGCGCCGTGGACCTTCCCGGCATCCTTGCCGCCGCGGGCCGCGTTCGCGTCCGCCTGCCTGGCGCGCTTGCGGTCCAGCGCCTCGCGGAACTTGCGCTTGATCTCTTCCCCGGAGCCTTCACGCTCGGGCGCGGCATCAGCCATGCAAACCTCCTCCCGGGACAGCTTCGCACATTTGATACCGGTGTGCCGCCTGGCTGGTGGCGGGCAGTGACCGGCGTCGCCCCCGAACGCACTGTCATCAACTTAAGGCGCTTGCTGTCAAGGCTCGGCCGGTGCCCTGGTTCCTCGCTGGTCCCTGCATAGCTGTCATGGGGATGGTGCCCGGCAGCGCTTGATCGGGTTGGTCCGCCGACGGGCCGGGGCTGCCCAGGATGAGCGGCGAGATCGCTCGGGTGCGTCTCGATGCCGCGTGGGCCTCGCCCCGGCCGTCAGCTTGAGCAGGCGGCGGCGTCGCGGAGCACAGCGCCGATCGGGTGAATGGCCAGGACTGGGCGGCGCGCGGTCAGCGGCTGCTCGGCGGGCAGGGCAGGCCCGTGAATTCCGGGTGGTCGCCGGGGGTGGGATCGGTGAACCGGCAGCCAAAGAACGGCGACGCGACTGCCCTCGGATCGAGGATGTCGTCGCCGGCAGGTCGCTGGCCCGTGGTGATCCAGGACACGAGGGCGGAGAAGCCAGCCGACAGCTCGTTGGTCGTGTAACCGCAGTGGGTAACTTCGCGGATGGCCCGGCCTACGAACAGCCTGCCCTCACCGTGCGCCACCATCATCTTGTCGTAGCGCTGGTCCATGGAAAAGGGTACGAACAGGTCCCCGATCCCGTGGATCGACAGCACCGGGATTCCTGGGTCTCCGTGGATCGCGGGCAGTTCCGCTGGGGACAAGGCGTCGGCCGAGGAGGTGGCGGTGACCGGAACCCGCAGCACGGCGCGGTTGAGCGCGATCTCCTGGGGCAGCATGCGCAAGGGCTGGTCGCTGAAGGTGTAGAAGGTGCGCTCGTTGCCAGCCACGCTGCCGTTGGCGAACCCGAGAGTGCCGCCGCTGGTCCCGGGGTACAGGCCGAACAAAAACGGGATCTTGGTCAGCGGGGCGAACCCGAAGGAGTTCCAGTAGCCGAGGGCGCTCGAGAAGCCGGGCCGGGTGCCGCCGGACAGCTGCTCGACCGTATCCGCCCACAGGGTCCCGGTCCTGGTCAAGTCGGTGGCGAAGGTCTGCCCGCCAGTCGCCGGGTTGGGCGTGATCCCCAGGGCCGGCAGCTCCGACTGGACAGCGGTCTGGTACACGGGTGCGTAGGCGGTGCCGGCGGCCAACGTCGTCGGGTAGGCAATCGTGGTGCCGGTCAGCCCGGCGGCGGTGACGTTGGCGCCCAGGTAGTAGTCGAAAAGGTCGTTGCCCGCCAGCACGCCGCAGTAGGGCATAGCGCCGGCAAAGTCGCCCTTGTACGCCTCGATCTCGGCCGTGGTGATCTCGCCGCCCATCGACAGCCCGGTCATGATCGCCTGCCTTGGGTGCAGCCCGGTGATGGAGGGGAACGCCTCGAGCAGGTCGTGGGTGTCGACGACGCCGTCGCCGGGGTCATAGCCGTTCATGGCGTAGCTCGAAGCCGCCCACGCGTACCCGTGGTCGACGAAGTACTGGCGCAGCTGAGGTTCGTCGACCCACACCACATTGCCGGTGCCCCGGAAGCCGTGGGCGTACATGACGAGCGTGCCGTTCCACTGCGGCGGGACCTCGATCCGGTACGCGGCTCCGTCACCGGCGATGCCCGTCCACACGTGGGACTGCTGGCCGCTGGCGTTGGCGATGGACCCGAACGGGCCGGTGTAGGCCGACCCGTTGAACTCGCACGCCGGGTCGGCGATCTGGACGCCGGGGACGACAGTGCTCGGCGCGGTGACGCAGTTGCTGGGATCGAACGCCGCTGGGGCTGCAGCGCTGGCCGGGCTGCCCCCGGTGGCCGCCCATCCGGTCGACAGCGCGGCGGCGCTGACCAGCGCGGTGACGATGCGGCGTGTGTTATGGCGAACCGGCATCGGGGCCCTCCAGCCAGAGTGATTGGGGCGATTTTATCGGAAATGCGAGTAGCCGTGTCGCGGATCACTGATGCAGCTTCGCGATCGCGGAAAGTGCAAGTGTGCAGCGCGCGGATCAGCCGAAATCGAAAAGGTCAGGAGGACACACGCCGCCCCGCCATTCTGGGCAGCCGCCGAGCCTGGGCATACATCACGTGTCCTTCGCAGTAGGTACCGATCGGACCCGCGCGAACTGTGACACAACACGAACACCTGACCGTTCGCGGGCGGCGCTGCTGGGTCAGGGCAGTGAGGCGGGCAGGCCGAAGGGCGGGAAGTGGCCGGGGCCGAGGAATGAGGTGATCTCTGCGATGTGTTCGCCGCGCAGGGTCAGCACCGTGATCGACCAGGCGAGGTGCGGGCCGGAGTCGCCGGGTCCGACGTAGAACGCTACAGCTGGCTGGCCGTTCGCGGTAGTCAGAAGGTAGCGCCAGCTTAGGCACCGGGCGATAGGGACCTGCGTGGCGAAGTCTGTGACGGCCTCAATGCCGTGGTACCAATGCGGCAACGGCGGCATCGACCAGGTCACGTCTTCGGTGAGCAATGCGACCAGACTGTCGGCGTTGCCCCGTTCCAGCGCGGTGGCGTACCGGGTGACGATCTCTCGCACTCGCGCGTCGCCGATCTGGCGCAGCGTTTGCTGCTGGGTGCGAGAGGAGGCCTTCTCTGCGACTATCTTACGGGCCCGCGCCAGCGCGGAGTTCACCGACGCGGCCGAGGTGTGCATCATCGTGGCGATCTCGGCGGTGGAGAACCCGAGGACCTCGAAGAGCAGCAGGGCGGCCCGCTGGTTGCCCGGCAGGTGCTGCAGGGCGGCGACGAAGGCGAGCTCCACGGCTTCGCGTTGCTCGTAGCGCGCTTCTGGGCTAGCCAGGCCGCCGGGAAGGCCGTCATCGTGGTAAGGGCCCAGCCAGGCGACGTCGGCCAGCGGCGCGTTGCCGTCGACCACGGCGCGGTCGCTGGACGGGCCGAGGTCCATGGGCATGGCCCGCTTGCCGCGCGCGTCGACAATGTCCACGCATGTGCGGGTGGCCACGGTATACAGCCACGTGCGCAGAGCGCTACGGCCCTCGAAGCGCGCCAGCCCCCGCCATGCCCGCAGCAGCGTCCTGCAGCGCGTCGTCGGCGTCGTGTGCCGAGCCGAGCATGCGGTAGCAGTGGGCGTGCAGCTCGCGCGCAGCGGTTCCACGAGACAGGTGAACGCGGTGTCGTCCCCAGCGCGCGCCCGGGCCAGGCCGGCATCCTCTGAGCCCGCCGTTGCCGTGTCCGCCGGCCGTCCGGAAAACCTTTCGCCCATGAGCGACGATTCTGTCTCATGGTCGGAGTCCCACCTCCGACCGGGCACGACCGCCCCAACCAAACCGCCCCAACCAAGAAGCATCACCGCCCATGCCAGGAGGACCCGATGACGCCCCCTTCACCCGCCACGGCCCGGACTTTCGATGTCCCCGGCGCGCGCTTGTACTACGAGGTGCGCGGCACGGGGCCGCTCGTGGTGCTCGTCGGCGCACCGATGGACGCCACGTCCTTCGCCCCGCTGGCCGACCTGCTCGCTGGCGACTATGCCGTGCTCACCACCGATCCGCGGGGCATCAACCGCAGCCCGGTCGACGACCCCGACCAGGACTCGACCCCCCAGATGCGCGCCGACGACCTGTCCCGGCTGCTGACCCATCTCGACGTCGGCCCAGCCGCGGTCCTCGGCTCCAGCGGCGGCGCCGTCAGCGTGCTGGCCCTCGCGCAGGCGCACCCCGAGCAGGTCCACACCGTCATCGCCCACGAGCCCCCGCTGATCGAACTGCTCCCTGACCGCGCTGAGCGCCACGCCGGGAACGAGGACGTCATCGCCAAGTGGCTCGCGGGCGACCACGCCGGATCGTGGCGGGCGTTCCTAGACAACGCGAACATTCACCTGCCCGAGGGCGTGTTCGAGGCGATGTTCGCTGGCGAGCCGGATCCGCAGGCGATCGCGGACACCAGCTACCAGAACACGCACATGCTGCGCCCGACCACCTACTGGCAGCCCGATATCTCCGCCCTGCGCTCGGCGGCCACCCGCGTCGTGGTCGGCATCGGCGAGACCTCCGCAAGCCAGCTCTGCGACCGCACGTCCAGGGCACTCGCCACGGCATTGGGCACGGATCCCACGATGTTCCCCGGCGGCCACAATGGGTTCGCCGAAGACCCCGACGGGTTCGCTACCCGGCTGCGCTCGGTCCTGCGCAAGGGCTGACCTCTACCTGGGATCGGCCGCCCAGACCCTCAATCCTGCGCGGCTGGTCAGCTGGCTCGCGGCCCAGCCTGCGCTGATCCCCCGGGCTGGCCGAGGCCCGCGGCCAGCCCGGGGAATGGGCGGGCGAACTGGTGATCTGTACCTGAAGTGGTGCCGCCGGCGGTCTCGATGGACGCACGTTCTGTACTGCGATTGGGTCAGCAACCAGAACCCGGGCCGGTTTTGAATATTGGCGAGCCGGGGGCCGACTCCGCTTGAGCCGGCACGAAGGACGCTCCTTGGCTGCCTGTCGCTCAGGCGCGCTCTGGCGTGTGGCTGTGGCACCCATGACCGGGCTCCCAGGTGACTCACCCACCCGGCCTGTCACACGGTGATCCGTGCTGCGGGGAGATATCCCAGCACTCTGTTGCTACCCGTACCAGGCGTGGCCCGCGCCAACGGCCAAGGTCCCGGTGGGACGATACTGCTACTCGCAACGCGGACAGGGAGGACTCGGAGTGAGTGATGAGCTGGCGGCGCTCGCCGCTGATGCATACATCTACGGCTTTCCGCTGGTCTTCGACTTGCAGATGGTCGGCGGCCAGGCAGAGATGGGATTGATCAAGCCGGCTCCCTTCAATAGTTTTAGCCACGCGTCCAGGCTGGCCTCTCCGGACGACCGATTCGTTTCGATCAACAACGACACCATCTACTCGCTCGCGCAGGTCGATGTGAGCGACGGCCCGGTGCTGCTGCGTGTGCCGGATACGAGAGGTCGCTATTACGTGCTCCAGTTCGTTGACACATGGACCAACAACTTCGCCTATGTCGGGCGCCGGACGACCGGCACGGCGGCCGGGTCTTTTCTGCTCGTTCCGCCAGGCGGGAAACCCGCTATGCCAAGCGGGGCGCAGGTGATCGAGTTCCCGGCGAATGTGGGCACGATCGTGGGCCGCTGGGCCTGCGATGGACCAGCCGACCTCGACGCCGTCCGGACGTTGCAGGGCGAGCTGGCTCCCGAACCGCAAGGCTTCCCGGCGTCAGCCGAGGGTATCCCGGCACCAGCCGCCGTCCCGGAAGAGCTGGCCTTTTTCGAGGAACTGCGGACCTGGATGCAGGCCTTCCCGCCCTCTAGCCAGGATCAGGACTACCAGCAGCGGTTCGCCCCGCTCGGCCTGCTCGATCCGGTCTCGCCTTACGCAGACTGCCCGCCCGAGCTGGCTCAAGCGCTGAAGGCAGGCGCGGACGCGGCGAAGCAGCAGATGGAAGCGGCGCTCACCGCAGGCAGCTTGGCGCCGGTAGTCAACGGGTGGACGCTCACCTTCCACATGTTCGACTACAACCTCGACCATCTGGGTCCGGGCACAATTGACGACCCGGCGTGGAAGGCACCCGACCGTCACGCCAGCTACCTGGCCCGGACGCTGGCCGCCCGCGGCGGCCTGTGGGGCAACCACGGGTACGAGGCCGCCTACCCGATGACCTACACCGACGCCGACGGCCACAAGCTCGACGGGCACAACCGGTACACCCTCACCTTCGACCAGGACCCGCCGGTGGATGCGTTCTGGTCCATCACCATGTACGACCTGCCCGACTTCTACCTGGTCGCCAACCCGATCAACCGGTACTCCATCGGCGACCGCACACAGGGCCTGCGCCGTAACAACGATGGGTCGCTCACGATCGTGATTCAGCATGGCCAGCCCGCTGACACCAGCAACTGGCTGCCCGCCCCCGCCGCACCGTTCCGGCCGCTCATGCGCCTGTACCAGCCGCAGCCCGCTGTGCTGGGCGGCACTTACAAGATCCCGCCCATCATCAAGGCCGCGGACTAGAAGACCACGAACCGCAAACGGCGCCGATCGAGCCAACGTGCGTAGGCGCGGACCCTCATAGAGGACCGCTTCAGCGTGTCCTTCCGTTCAAAGGCACCGACCCGCTGGCCCAGAATGCACGTAGCCTCAGATCGAACTTGACTGTGCGTTGACATGGGAGAACGATTATCACGTGCGAGACATCAGGCTGCCCGGCACCGGCCCGCGTGAGCCGCGCATGTGGATATGCGAAATTTGCGGTCACAGCAAATGGTCTGTGCGCCGACCATGGTGCTATAAGTGCCGCACACTGATGGTCCCCCAATAAACTCGCTCAGGGAGAATTTGAGAAGTCTTCATCCATCTCCCTAAGCGCCGAGCAATAGCCGCCTGCACTAGCGATAGCCGCGAGATAACTAGCTTCGCTAAGCGCGCCGAAACAGACGCTTATGATGGCAATTGCGGTAATTCCTACGCCTGATCGGAACAGTATTAAAGGGGTGAGGACTAGAAGTGATGCACTTACGAAAACAAGGGTGCAGTACATCTCTAGCCGAGACCGGAATTTGTCGTGCTCTGCCTGTACGAGACGCGGTGCCCCAGCGTATCGGCGGAGTGCGAATCCTTGAACGTCACCGCCTGTGTTCTGGAGCTGATCTTCAGTTGCGCGAATCAGATTGCCAAGCTTCGTTGGCAGTATGCGATGCGTTTCTAGTGGGTAAAGTTCCTCTGCATCTCTGAGATGTTCTATTTTAGCAATAGCCCAAGCGTCACACCAATTCTCCCAGTTGCGCTTGCTGAGTTCCCGTCTCTCCTCGTCAGTCAGGGGAGGAGGATCTTCTAGTTCTAGCGCTTGCGCTTTCATTGCATACACCACTGGAGGCGAAATGTTGTCCCTTAGGATTTTGGGTTCGGCAGAATAGTATGCTATTTCAGATGCTCTTTGTCGGCGCTTGGTAAGGGCATTCGCCCTGCGGACATGTCTTTTGATCATCAGTGTGCGACCAAGACTCGCCGGCCCGCGCCTACGCCAGTACCCCTCAAGAGTCCTAATCGCCTCGAAAGAGAATGCTTGGGTTACTACCGTCGCGAGGACGAGGAGTGGGACTATCAGGACTAGCACCCGGACTGGGTCCGCAGTCAGTGCGCGCACCGCCTTCAGCAGGTCAGCGCTCTTGTCGCCACTGAACTGCAGAAGGAGGGCAAGGCTCGCCGTGAGGAATGCTGCGGGAAGCCAGGCGCTAAGCGAGAGTTGATCAAGTACTCGGGCGACGAACGCTGAGATCCCGTCAGCGGTGCCAGCAGTCGCGTCAGGGCCGCTTGCGGCGATCGGCGAATCCATGGATGGCAGGATTTCGTACGACGTCGCCTCTTGGTCCTCGGCGCGCCGCAGTGGGGCAAACTCTCGATCGATCTCTGTTGCCACCAGCAACTGCGTTGGTCCGCAATCGGATGGACGCGAGTCGTACACAATGTGTTCAAGGGCCGATGTGGCTTGCTGGGCCGTTGCCTCGATCTTGCTTGTGGGGACTTGGGTACGGATGGTGACTGCCCTGATATCTGCTGCCCGAGCCGACAGTCGCCTTCTTGAGCGACGCCGTGCTTGCCCCCGGATCTTCGTGGTCAGGATGCGGCTTGTCTGGAGCACGGACATGCGCTCAGCCTAGAACAGGTGTTCTAATATGTCTAGCTTCGAACGCCTTTATTAGCGAAACACCTCGCTGAAGTGCTATTTCTCGAGCTTGATCGCTGGACCTGTGTAGGTGGGCTGCGGTTGAGGCTCGTGCCCCGAACATGCAAGTCAGGCGGCGTCATCGTCCTCGGATTCGCTCGTGAGGATGACGAGTTGCTGGGTTGCTCGGGTCGTCGCGACGTAGCGGTCGATCGCTCCTTCGATGCCCGTGCCGAACGCCTCTGGGTCGATGAGGACGACCAGGTCGAACTCGAGCCCCTTCGACAGCTCCGGGGTCAGCGACCGGACGCGGGACGTTGCCCGGAACATGGGATCGCCGATGACGGCGGCGATCCCGTCGGCGTGCGCGGCGAGCCAGGTATCGAGGATCGAGCCGAGATCCGAGGCAGATCCTCGGTGTACGACGGGGATGCCGGTGCTGCGGATGGAGGTCGGCACGTTGGCGTCCGGGAGCACGGCCCGGATGACCGGCTCGGCTTCGGCCATGACCTCTTTCGGCGTCCGGTAGTTGATGCTCAAACAGGCCTGGTTGATCTGGTCGAGCCCGATCCGTTCGAGCCGTTCCTGCCACGATTCGGTGAACCCGTGCCGGGCCTGGGCGCGGTCCCCGACGATGGTGAAGCTCCGGGACGGGCAGCGCGCCAGCAGCATCTGCCACTGCGCGTCGGTCAGTTCCTGCGCCTCGTCCACGACGATGTGCGCGAACGGGCCGGCGAGCCGGTCCGGATCTGTACCGGGCAGTGCGGCCTCATTGACCAGGGCATCCTGGAAGTCCTCGCCGCGCAGCATCGTCACCAGGCCTGCGCCGTATTCGTCGTCGGCGGCCTCGATCAGGTCGTCGACGACCCGGGCCATCTGCTCGCGTTCAGCGGCGACCGCGGCGTCATGCCGGCGCTTACGCCGTGACGCATCCGGGTCGCCGAGCCGCTGCCGTGCCGCGTCCAGGAGCGGCAGGTCGGACACCGTCCAGGCCTGAGCGTCCTCGCGCTGCAGCTGCTGAACGTCATCGGGGCTGAGCCAGGGAGCGCACATCCGCAGGTAGGCCGGTACCGACCACAGGTCTGCGACGAGGTCAGTCGGCCACAGCAGGGGCCACGCGCGGTTGAGGGCCGTGTGCAGCTCCTGGTTCTGCAGCAGCGACTTGCGGAGCAGGTCAGCCGGGATGTCGCCGTCGCGGGAGTCCATCAGGACCGTGAGCAGTTCCGCCCAGATCTGGTCGCGCGCCTCGTTGTGCGGGGTACCGGGTTCTGGTGCTTCGAACGCTTCGGCCCAGTCGGCGGCGCTGAGCCAGATGTCGGACCAGGGGGTCTCGACCGTCATCCCCTGGGCGGGCGGCTTCTCGTAGAACCTGACGGCCGTCTCGATCGCCTTCACCAGGCCCGCGGACGACTTCAGGCGGGCCACGTCCGAGGGAGCCTCGGCCGCGGCCGAGGCTCCCTCGGCGACGAGGTCCCGCAGGGTGGCTGTCTGCACGCCCTCCTCCCCAAGGCTGGGCAGCACGTCGGATACATAGGCCAGGTAGGGCTGGTGCGGACCGACGAACAACACGCTGCCCCGGCGGTGACCCAGGCGAGGGTCGGAGTACAGGAGGTAGGCGGAACGGTGCAGGGCGACGACGGTCTTCCCGGTACCCGGACCGCCGTCCACGACCAGAGCGCCTCGGAATCCCGCGCGGATGATGGCGTCCTGGTCGGCCGCGATAGTGCCGAGCACGTCCCGCATCCGGGGCGACCGGCTGCTGCCCAGGCTGGCGATGAAGGCGGACTGGTCATCCAGCGCGGCGTGCCCGTCCAGCCCGTCCGGGGCGAACACCTCGTCCCAG
Organism: uncultured Actinomycetota bacterium; assembly: GCA_963775745.1. Taxonomy (GTDB): domain Bacteria; phylum Actinomycetota; class Actinomycetes; order Streptosporangiales; family Streptosporangiaceae; genus DATBGO01. The sequence continues at coordinate 126,836 of CAVZKE010000001.1, read as the reverse complement.
TAGTCGCTGACCCGGCCGCCGGTCCAGCGGTACCGGCGGCGGCTGGCCAGGCCCATCGGGTTGGCGTGGGTCGCTCCGAAGAACGGCTCAGCCGCGGGAGAGCGCCAGTCGACCAGCAGCCGGCGCCCCGCGCTGTCGGTGAGGCCAAGCCGTCCGACGTACACGGGCTCGGGGTCGTCCGCGCTGACGATGCGCCCGAGGCACAGGTCCAAGCCGAAGCGACGCAGGGCGCGCAGCCGGGCGGTCAGCCGGTGGATCTCCATGTCCCGGTCCATCGCCTCCTGGCCTATGCCGCCGGGCGCCTTGCGCTCGGCATCGAGGCGGTCAGACAGGCCGGCGATCGACTGCTCGAGGCTCTCCGCGATCGCCGCGAAGTGCTGCTCGTCGCCGGCGATCAGCGCCGGGTCGGCCTTCGCCGCCAGGCGGCCGGGAAGGTTAAACGCGCTGGTAGTCAGGAGGTTCACGGCATCAGCTCCGATCTGAGGTTCGTAATATTAGGTCCAGTTTTTTTGGCTCATGAGCTCGGCTGGACTCTGCTATAAATGAAACTGAGGGGGTTGTCTGCAACCGCGCGCACCAAGGCGTCTGGACCCGGCCTGACGAACCTGGTGGCCATGACGAGCAACGCTCCGCCTGACGTCGACCCCGGCCAGCCGCTCCGCGAACTCCTTGTCCGGCAGCGCAAACCCGCACTTTCGCGCCGAAGGTCCGCAGCCGCACCGCGAGTCCCGCCATCGGTTCGACGTTCCCCGCAACCCTTACGTCGACAACAACACACGTACGACGTGACTCCCCTTTCCGCAGGTTCTGGCCTCGACCAGCGATTATGCGGCACGACCCGGGTCTTGCCGCAAGCCCCCCGCTGCGCTATAGATTGAAAGTGGAGAGGAGTGGGCACTCTCCTTTTCCTTGATCGTCCGCAGTGGACGGACAGCCTTCTCGCGAAGCGGCGGCGCGCCGCGTACGGCGGTACCGCCCGCCCCAGGAGGATCTCCCATGGGCCTACGGAGGCAGCCGCGGAACGAGGTGTTCTTCACCCTCTGGGGCAGGGCCGGCCCGAACGTCGTCGAGAGCGCCGCCATTCTCATCGAGTTCATCGCCCGCGCCGCACGAGCGCTGCGCGACTACGTAGCTTCGCCTTGGAGCAGCGGCAACATGCGCCCAGAGCCCAAACCTACCCGTCAAGGCCACCTTGACGCCAGCCGATCGTCAGGGATACCTTGACGGCATGAGGAAAGGGCGCACCGCCCTAGGCGCCAGCCGGAACGACATCTTGTGCTGCTCGTTCTGCAACAAGGACAAGCTCGAGGTCGCCAAGCTCATCGCCGGTCCGGGCGTCTACATTTGCAACGAATGCGTGCACCTCTGCAATCACATCCTCGCCGAGGAGGGGGCGCTCGAGCTCGGTTCGCGGAACGACCGCTCAGACGGCGACCTGCTGGCCAGCCTGGCGCGTAATCAAGCCGTAGTTCAACAGGTCGATGCTGCCGTGCACGACCACGTGGCCATCTTGCGCACCCGGGGCATCAGCTGGACCCGCATCGGGGAGGCACTCGGCGTGTCAAAGCAGGCAGCATGGGAGCGGTTCTCCGGAGAAGACTGAGCCTCGTGGCAGAGCGCGGTTGGGGAACTGACGGCTGCGTGGCCCAGGCGGGAACTCCAGCGCGTGCTCGGGCTGCTCGGCAGGCGCAAAGATCCGCGCGAGTGAGCCGCTGACGGGGCCGCCCCCGCTGAATTGCCCCTTATGAGCACGGTGTGTATCCCGCAGGAGCGGCCGAGAACCTCCCGGCGGTCGTGAAGCTGCCGTGCAGGCCCCGGCCTGCCACTCCCTGAAACGATGATGGGCTGAGATACAGCCAGTATTCATCACGCAGGGAGACGGTCCAGGCGTGACCGATCAGGTTGGCGGTCCCGTCCGCGCCGGTGACGCCGGCGGCCCAGGTTTCGTAGCCGGAGCTGCCCGCACAGTCAAACCCGGTCAGAGCGTAGCTCGTGTTCGGCAAACCGCCGCTTATGTGAGCGGACAGCACGATCTGCGTCAGCTCGCCGACGGGCCGGGCGGAGAAGACGGTCACTTCAGCGTGTAGCGCCCCGTACGAGGGCAGCGCAGCCGACATGCTGGAGAGCCTGGGCGGGACAGCACTGCGGGGATGCAAGGGGGCCGAGCGCAGCTGCCGGCGCAGCGCCGCCGCCTCCGCGCGGTAGTGGACGGCGACCGTGATCGCTCCGGCCAGTGCCGCTGCCAGCAACGCAACCGCCATCATCCAGGTAGCCCGAGAAGCGATGGCCCGCGGCTCAGCAGAGATCACGTCGACCGGCTGCGACTTCACGTAGCAATTAGAGACTGGCGATACTCCACGGTCAACAAGCAGCGGCTGGCGGCGGTCCGAACCGGTGAGGATCCGAAGAGCCCCCTAGGCTTGACCGGTGCCGTGGCGTGACGCAGAAGGCGTCCTTATCACCGGGTGTACGGCTCGGGAAAGAGCTCGGTCGCCGCCGAGATGACCTACCTGCTGGAACAGCGGGACCAGCCGTACGCCCTGCTCGATCTTGACTTCCTGGGCTGGGTCGGTGACCACGCGATGGGGTACCGCATGATGCTGCGGAACCTGGCGGCCGTACGCGCCGGCGGTAGGCGTCCCAGCCGTCGTCGAACTGCCCGGCGTAGCGGTCCGCCCACTCCTCGGCCACATGGTGCGTGGGCGTGCATCGCGCCGGTACAAAAATGCAGGTAGAACGGCTTATGCGGGGCGACCTGCTTGGCATCAGCGATGAACTCAATCGCCTTGTCGACCAGATCCTCGCTCGGGTGATACCCCTGCGCCGGAGTGCGGGGCAGCTCCACCTGGTGGTTGTCATAGACCAGGTCCGGAGTCCACTGACTGGTGTCACCGCCCAGGAACCCGTAGAAAAGCGCCGCTGGCACCTGCTTACTGCCTGACACGCACGATGCGCTGCCACCCGAGGCCCACGCCTGGGCGAGCAGACGCTGCCACGTACCGGCCCTTCCAGATGGTGGCAGGCCTTTCACTCGGCTCGCAGCAGCTGGGCGGGGCGTGACCGCGCGGCCAGCAGGGCGGGCAAAAAGGCGAGCGCGTTGGCGGCGGCGAGCACGCCGAAGGCGAGCGCGGCGACCGGCAGCGCGTCCACCACGGTTAGCGGCACTACTCCGAAGTTCGTGGCGAACACCCGCCACAGGACTTTGCCGGCCGCGATCCCTAGCGGCACGCCGGCCGCGATCCCGACCAGGGCCACCGCGCTGGCCTGCCAGCTGACTATCGCCGCCACCTGATACCTGACGAACCCGAGCACTTTCAGCAAGCCAGCCTCGGCCCGCCTGCGGGACACGCTGACCAGCAGCAGGTGCAGCATTGTCGCCGCCCCGAACAGGGCAAGCATCCCGCTGAACAGCAGCGGGAAATTCACCGACTCACCAAAGTTGACCAGTTCGAGCGGCTCCTCCGTTGCGCCGGCAAACTGAGGGTATTTACCGACGTGCCGGGCCAGCGCCGCAGCGGCGGCCGGCCCCGGAGCGGCCCGGGCCAGCACCGAATAGATGGTGCCCCGCTGCACGTTGCGCTGGCAGGCGGGCCTGCCCGCGGCGGACGGGCATTGCAGATCGGTCAGCGCGCTCTGGGTCATCGCGGCCCCGCTCCCCAGCCCGGTGCTGAAGCTCGGCGGGAACGACGCGCGGCCGATCACGCGGAACTGGGCCTCGTGCTGAGCACCTTCCGGGTCTGTGACGATCACCCCGACCAGCCCGCCCGGCTTCGCGCCGACGCTGCGCATGGTCGCGGCGCCCAGCATGATCTCGTGGTCACCTCGGGGCCGCCGGCCGTCCACCACCGAGACCAGCGCAGGACCGCGGATCGCGGTCACCGCGAGCAAGCGGACCTGGCTGCCGTTCACGTCAATATCGGTGGTGGTCGCCACGGTGATCCGGTCAATCGCCCGGTCGTTCCGAAGGCTGGTCAGCAGCGGCCCGGTGACGGCCCCAGAACCCGGCCCTTCATTGCTGAACTGCGCCTGGAACGGTACGCCATACAGCGCGGGCGAAGAGATAAGCCGGGTCAGGCTGGCGCCGAACACGGCCGTCGCGCATAGCGCGGCGACCGCCAGCACCATGCCCAGCAGCGCGGTCCCCACCGGAACCGGGTGCCGGCCTCGGCCCCGCTCCAGCGCGTACCGGACCCCGATCAGCGCGCTCGGCGGTCCGCCGATCCAGGCGACGGCCCGCACCAGCGCCACCGGCACCGCCCGCCGCGGCGGGTCGCCGCGCAGCAGCCGCGCGTGGCGCACCGCCGGCCACGCCGACAGCGCCACGACCACCGACACCAGGGCCAGCGCGCCGATCAGCGTGACGAGTGGGTCAATGACCACGGCGCCCGCCGAGCTGGCGGCGAGCCGGGCCTCGCCCACCGGCGACAGCGGGGACAGCAGCGTGGCCAGCGCCACAGCCCCGGCCGCGCCCACGGCCCCGATGATGACCGCGCGGGCCAGGCCAAGCGCCACAAACTGCCGCACTCGCAATCCCGCCGCGGACAGGGCCAGACCATCATCCTGATCGGTGACGAACTGCCGGGCGGCGGCCTGCCCGATGACAGCCAGCCCGGCCAGCGCGGCCAGGCCCGCCAGCACCCACCAGCCCACCGCCTGCGGCCTGATCGCGCGCTGCACCGCGGCGGCGTCAACATCCAAGGGGTCGGGGCCGAGCGAATCCAGCGGGCGGAGCTGGCTTTCGAAGGCAGGCAAGTCAGCTGCGCCGCGCCGCAGCTGCACGTAGTAGAACGGCAGTACCAGTGAACGAGGATTCACCGCCGCCGCGTACGCCTTCGTCGGGAACAAGTCGTAACGGCTTCCGCTCCCGGAGGGAAACTCATTCTCGGCCACCACCAGGCCCACCACCCGCAAGCTGCGCCGCGGGACCGCCGAAATCCGCATCTTGGACGGGCCGATCTTCTGCGCCAGCTGCACCTGCGCCGGGGTCGGCGTCAGGATCTGGAACACCGATCCGATGTGCACACCGTAATCTTTGGCCAGCGTGTAGGACGCCAGTACCTCATCGGGGCTGGACTGGTCCGGCATCCGCCCCGAGAGCAGCTTGACCACCCGGGACAGGCTGCCCGGCGCGACTTCGAAGACCGCCAGGCTGGCGTCAAAACCGATCTGCTTGCGGCAGGACGTGCAGCGGATCGGGAAGCTGTACGGGGCCAGGACCGGCGTCACCTGGGCGACCTGGGGAATGCGCGCGAGCCCCGGCAGCGGGCGGCCACTGTAGACGATGGCGTCGTAACCGTGCCGGGCGACGAAACCGGGAAAAGCAGCCGCGGTCCGCCGGCCAGTCGTCGCGGCCGCCATCACAAACCCGCCCACCAGCGCCACCAGGGCGGCCAGGGCCAGCCAGGACTTCCAGTGCTGCCGCAGCCGCGCATGGAGCACCATCGAAACAGCCCCCATGCCAACCTCCCGGTCCAAGGCCCTGTGCGCAGTCTGCCGCATCAGCCGGGATCAGCAAGGTAGCCAGCCACCAGCGCGAACTCGTGCTAGCACACCTTCAGCGATCACGAGGCGTGCACGAGGCGTGTCGGGATGCCCGCAGCTTGCCTCCGGGTAGGATCATCGACTAAGCGGCGGCGTAGCGCTGCGGGAAGAGGGCTGGTGTGTTCGAGGCTGCTGACATCCGGGAATGGCGCGGCCACGACGTGGTCGACGCCGACGGTCACAAGATCGGCGACCTAGAGGCTGTCTACGTTGACACCGGCACCGACCTGCCATCGTTCGGCACGGTCAGGGTCGGAATGCCAGCCCGGCACCGGCTCGTGTTCGTACCCCTTGACCAGGCGACCGTCGGTCCGGGGTACCTCAAGGTCTGCTTCGGCAAGAAGCAGGTGAAAGATGCCCCGTCGATTGGCACGGATGGCGAGCTGCCCGCGGGCGACGAAGAGGCGATCTTCAAGCACTACGGCCTGACCTACCAGCCGGGCGGCGGCGGAGAGCGGCGGCTGGCCCGCCGATAAGCGGCACGCCTGAGCGGAGGATCGGATGCTTGCCTTCTTTCTACTGCTGGTGATCGTGGCGATCGTGCTGGGTATCGTCGGCGTGGTCGTGAAGGGCCTGCTGTACCTGCTGTTCATCGGCATCGTCGTCTTCCTCGTCGCCTTGCTCCTGAGTGCCTGGCGGATGCGGCGGCGACCCGGCAAGCGCCCGGCCCGGTAAGTCCGTTCTGTACCACGTCTCGATCCGCGACGGGCAGGTGCCTTCGGCCGGTCCGCCGGAAAGCGCATCACGGGGACACCTACGGCGCTCTATAAGGCATGTGGGACGTGCTGACCGGTTTCGTGACCGGCAAGTCTGGCCCGGACCACGAGCAGAGGCAAAGCCCGGAGCATGAGATGGCCAGCGCAGAACAGCAATACCCGCCTGAATTCGCATTCCTGCGGCAGCTTCCGCCAGCGGATCTCAGGCAGTGGGTGGTCTCTCACTCCACGCTGGCCGCCAACCAGATCGAGGCTGAGCGCGACCGTCCGCCCGAAGCCGGGTAAGAGGGCGCTTCAGCATGACGCATAGCCGTCGGCCTGTTGCTCGAACGTCGCCGGGTCCTGCGTGAACATGGAGAAGGGAATGTTGGCCTCGAGCCAGTTCAGGTTGCATTGGCAGTACGACGCCGGAGCACCGTAGGTCTGCTCGCAGTCGCTCAGGATGCTGTTCTGCGTGCTGCTCGGGTAGCCCGAGTTGGAAGGGGAGGCCGGGTTCGAATTCGACGGGTTGCACCCGGTCAGGAACGACACGATCGTGACGAGGGAGACGACGCCCACGAGCGTTCTGCTCACGGTGAACGTCCTGCTCAGGTTGGGCGGGTCTCGTCGGAGGTGGAGTAATTGCCTTGCTCTGCCCTGTCCGGTCATGACATGCCTCCTTTGCCTCGTTACCTGAGCGGTAGCGGGCAGCAACTCGCGCCGGCGCTGGCGACCCGACTGGTCCTCCGCGACGGCGTGACCCTGCTGGTACTGAGCACGAACGCATGACCGTTGATACAAGCCCGGCTGGTCGCGCGCCCGGAAGCTTGCGGGCTCGGTCCCAGGTCAGCGGGCCGGGCCAGGCCCGATGAACCCGTAGTAGCATCGGGCCACGGCGCGCGGCTCAGCCGAGCTGCGCCAGACCGGGGGCTCACAGTGGCAACGATTCTTGTGTTCCACGATGTCGACGACGTCGACCGCTGGCTTGCGTCACCGAAGCGGGAGGAATTCTTCGGACCCATGGGCATGACGGCGCGCACGTTCATCGATCCAGAACAGACGAACAGGGTAGGGCTGATCGTAGAAGCGCCCGACAGTGACACCTTCCGGCCGGCGCTGGAATCCAAGGAGGCGGCCGAAGCCATGAAGCACGACGGGGTGCGTCCCGAAACGGTGGTCATGCTCGTCGAGTCATGATCCGGGCCGCCTGGCGGCCGGTCGTCGGAAGAAGCGGAATAATAAGTTGCGCCGCTAAGGAAATAGTCAGAATTTTCCTGCGAGCCTGTAAGCCTTGCTATGCTCTGGCCGGCAGCTATGTGCCTGCATGGTTGAGAGGAAACAGGCGAATGTCTACGATACGGCACAGGAGCGCTATCTTCGTTACCGATCTGGCCTGTCGTGCCGCGGGACGGTATCGGGTCGTCAGGGCGGCGCAGTTAGTTCTCAACCGGGCGCGCAGGGATGTGCCAAGTTACAGCGTGGGCGCCGATGGCGAATTGTCGTTACAGCACTGGGTGCTGGGTGCTTCGCTGCCCGGGCAGCGTCTTCGTACACTTTCGAGCGGTTGTCCGAGAGCCTCGACCCGCGGCGCGTGACCTTGAATCAGCTCGCCGTCAGCGATCGGTCCGGACCGTCGGTCCTGCATGTGGTGGCGCCCGGGGCGGAGACGAACTCGCTGCACAGGTCGCACGATACCCCGGTGGGCACGGTCACCGAGGCCGTGACTATGGCGACCCTGGACGAGTATGCGGAGCAGGCGGGCCTGAAGCACATCAGCTTGCTCAAGGTCGACACCGAGGGAAACGACATGGCGGTCCTGCGCGGAGCGCGAGCGCTGCTCACCGCGCAGCGCATTTCGGTCGTGCAATTCGAGTACAACCGCTGGTGGGTCTACGCGCGGTCATTCCTCCGTGATGCGTTCGATTTCGTCCAGCCGCTCGGATACGAGCTCGGTAAGCTAACGCCCTGGGGCGTCGAGTTTTACCCCGGATGGCACTCAGATCTCGAGACTTTCATACAGGGCAACTACATCGCAGCCGCTCCAGTCGCTCTGTCGTGGCTGCCAACGGTTGAGTGGTGGAAATTAGGCTGGCCCAGCGGTCGGTGATGCGGGCCTGTCGCTTTTCAGTGCTGAACTGGCCGGGGCCGCCAGCAGTTCGCTGACCGTCACGAATCGGTACCCGGTGTCGGTCATAGAGGCCACCAGCCGGTCAAGTTGCTGCATCAGGCTGGCGTTGGGCTCCGATCCTCCGTCATGGGCCAGGACGATGCTGCCGGGCGAAGCCTCCCGCAGCGTCGTGTCGACGTCGCCTCGCGCGTTGCTGCCCGTGACATGATTCGACCACAACATCACGTGGTAGTGCAGGCCCGCGCAGACCGCCAGCCCGACGCTGTCGATGCGACCGTATGGAGGCCTGCACAGCGTGGGCGCCCGGCCGGTTAGGTGCACCAGCAGCGCATGCGTGCGTTCCAGGCTGTCGCGGTCGAACGACTCGCCATTTTGGGTCAGGTCGCTGTGCGCCCAGGTGTGATTGGCCAGCTCGTGTCCGGCATCCGCGGCCCGCACGACCGCGTCAGGCGCCGCCTGGGCCCGCTCGCCGACCACGAAGAACGTCGCTTTCGCGCCGCGGCGCTGCAGGATTCTCAGCACCTGCGGAGTCCACTCCCGGGTCGGCCCGTCATCGATGGTGAGCGCGACGAGCCGGGCCGACGGCGCGGTACGAAACGTCACGGTCGCCACATACGCGGCCGGCCCGGTCGGCCGCGCGGTCCGCGCGGTCGGTCCTTCCGCCATGACGGCGGGCTCGACCGCGAACCCGAGACTCGCCCCGACCGCACCGCCGACCGTGATCAGTCCCACCCCGGACAGGAATTTTCGACGATCCATAGGCTAAGTCTTAACCCGATCGGCGCCGGCCGCGGCGGACGACCCCAAGGCCAGGACAATGCCGGCCCGGAGCTGCAGGCACATCCCCAAACAGGGCGGCGCCACTGTCGAGGCTGAAGATTGAAGCCAGCCAGGTCTGCATGTCCAGGTGGAGAATCCGCCTCGTGGCGCCCGGGCCTGCCAGAACCCGCGCCAACATGCTGGCGCGGCCGCCCGGTGCTGGCCATAGTGGGCTATGGAGCATGCGACGGTTCCGCCCCGCGCCGCAGGTGGCGGTCGGCCTGGCCGCGGGCCAGACCGGCTAACGCCGCTGGATGTAAGCAACCTGCGGGTGGAGGACCGCGGCCTGCCGATGCACGTCGCGGCGCTGATCATCCTGGAAGGCGCCCCGCTGGCCGGGCCTGCCGGGCCGCTCCGGCTGGACGCCGTGCGGCAGCACGTAGCGCAGCGCCTGAATCTCGCGCCGCGGCTGCGCCAGACGCTTATGACGCCGCGGGCCGGGCCTGGCCGCGCCTGGGTGGACGCCGCAGGCTTCGACATCAGCCAGCACATCCTGGCGCGGGCGATCCCGCTGCCTGGCGATGAGGGGGCCTTGCTCGGCCTGTGCTCGGAACTGAATGAACGGCCGCTGGACAGAACGCGCCCGCTGTGGGAGATCTGGCTCCTGACCGGGCTGGCCGGGGGCAAGATCGCGATGCTCATCCGGCTGCATCACGTGGTGGCCGATGGAGTCGCCGCCCTTGACATGATCGGCGCCCTGTTCGACGCTCATGCCGGTGAGCCGCCATCGGCCCGTCCTGGTGAGCCGCCATCGGCCCGTCCTGGTGAGCCGCCATCGGCCCGTCCTGGTGAGCCGCCATCGGCCCGTCCTGGTGAGCCGCCATCGGCCCGTCCTGGTGAGCCGCCCCGGGCGCTCGCCTGGGCGCCCGCCGCCCCACCCCGCTCACGTGAGCTGCTGGCTGGCCGCCTCTGGCAGCTGGCCGGGACCGTGGCCAGCGTCCTGACCGTGCTGCTGCACCCGGCGGGCCTGGCCAGCCGCCTCGCGCTAGCCGTGCACCAAGCCCGGCAGCTTGCACGGGAGGGCCGCGCGCCCCGGGTATCGCTGAACCGGCCCGCTGGCGGTCACCGTCGTCTGCTGCTGGTCCGGGCCGACCTGCGCCGAGCGCACGAGGTGGCCCACACCCACGGCGGGAAAGTGAACGACGTGGTGCTGGCGGCGGTGGCGGGCGGTGCGCGGCGGCTGCTCGAGACCCGCGGCGAACTGCGGGCCGGCCTGGTCCTGAAGGCTTCGGTAGCGGTCTCGGTCCGAGATGCCGCCGGTGAGCGGCCCACCGGAAACCGGGTCGGGGTCATGATCGCGCCCCTGCCGGTGGCCGAGGCCGATCCGGTGCGCCGCCTGGAAGCGATCGCGCGGGCCACCACGCAGCGTAAGCAACAGCCCCCTTACCAGCCGGGCCGGTTCCTGCAGCGCTGGATGGTCCGGACCATGTCCCGCCAGCGCCTCGTCAACCTGCTGGTCAGCAATCTCCCGGGGCCCGCCGCGCCGCTGTATTTCGCGGGTGCGCGCGCAGTGGAAATGTTCCAGATCGGCGTGCTGCAGGGCAACATCACGATCAGCGTCGGGGTCCTGTCCTATGCGGGCCAGCTCAGCTTCGACGTGGTTGGCGATGCCCGGGCCGTTCCCGACCTGCCGGCCTTCGCCGACGGGCTTTCGCAAACCCTGCATGAGCTGGGCTTGGCTCCCTGACCGGGCGCGGCCGGGTCAGGGAGCTGCGCCAGCTCAGGGCCGGGGCTGCGGGTGCCTGACCTCCTGCACGAGCCAGCTGGTGCCATCCGGGTCGCTGAAGGAGAAGAACGAACCGTAATCGCTGCGCTGCGGATCAGGCCCGGGCGCCTGACCGTCGGCCTCGAAATGGAAGATCTCGCTGACGGCCGTTCCGCGCCCGGTGAGCTCGGCCCGCGCCGCGTCGATGTCGGGAACGACCAGATGCAAGCCCTGAACGGAGCCCGCCGCGCTGGTGTTCCGCATGAGGCTGATCGAGCACGCCGAGCCGGGTGGCGTCAGCTGCACAACGCGGAAATCGTCTCCGGCCCGGTGGTCAACGTCCAGGCGGAAGCCCGCGTTATCGGTATAGAAGGACTTGGCCCGGTCCACATCGGAAACCGGGACCACGACGACTTCAAGTTTCCAGTCCATGATCGAACATCCTTCCGCATATTCAGGCCTGATCCCGGTCCTTTGCCCAACGCCAAGATTCCTATGGCATCCTGGCCGCCGTGACGACACCTCAGCTGCGGCAGCAGAACCACGCGGCGTACGGCCGGCACCCGCTGAGCAAGGTCCCGCAGGTCACGGTCATCTTCTGGATCACCAAGGTGCTCACCACCGGCATGGGCGAGGCTACCTCCGACTACCTGGCGCACCGGCTCGGCCCGTTCATCGCGGCGGGCCTGGGCTTCATCGCCCTGGTGGCGTCGCTGGCCGTCCAGCTCCGCGCCCGCCGCTATCTGGCCTGGGTCTACTGGACGGCGGTGGTGATGGTGGCCGTGTTCGGCACGATGGCCGCCGACGGGCTGCACATCGAGCTGCACGTCCCTTATGCGGTGTCGACCCCGTTCTTCGCCGTCGCCCTGGCCGTTATCTTCGCGCTGTGGTACCGGAGCGAGAAGACGCTGTCGATCCACAGCATCTACACCCGGCGCCGGGAGATGTTCTACTGGGCCACGGTGCTGGCCACCTTCGCGCTCGGCACCGCCGCGGGCGATCTCACCGCGGTCACGCTGCACCTCGGCTACCTGACCTCGGGAATCTTCTTCACTGTGGTGATCGCCATTCCGGCCGTCGGGTACTGGCGGTTCAATCTCAATCCCATCCTGGCCTTCTGGTTCGCTTACATCGTGACCCGGCCGCTCGGCGCCTCCTACGCGGACTGGCTGGCGCTGCCGCGCAGCTGGGGCGGCCTTGACCTGGGCCGCGGGCCGGTCAGCCTGGGCCTGACTCTCGTGATCGCCGGCTTCGTCGCCTACCTGGCCAGCACGCACCGGGACGTCGAGGATGAACAGCGCCGGGCCCGCGCCTGGCCGGCCCGGGCGCCCCAAGGCCGGCATGCCAGCACCCGGCCGGAGCGCTAGCCCGGCCTCCGCCCAGGCTCACCCAGCCACCGAGCCACCCCAGCCACACGGCCAGACCCACCCAGCCACACGGCCAGACCCACCCAGCCACACGGCCAGACCCACCCAGGCTCAGCCAGCCACCGAGCCATCCCAGCCACTCGGCCAGACCCACGCACCCCGCCAGGCCAGCCCAAACCGCCCACCCCGCCCGGTATGCCCCGGTCCGTCCCGGCCGACACCCATGATCATGAAAAACCGGCTCCCGGGCGCTCAGGTGAGGCGATCGGCGTCGAGGTCGGGCAGGCAGAACTCGCCGCCCAGGTACTGCGGGACCGGGTCGGCAGGGTCGGGCTCGCCGTGTTCGGCGATCACGCCAGCGGCATAGTGCCCGGCGTCATCACGGGCTCGTAGCCCGGCGCCCACGCCGCGTCCAGGCTCATCCAGCCGCCCCTGGTGTTGCGGGACACGCCGTAGCCTCGGCGGCATGCCAGCACCCGGCCGGAGTGCTAGCCCCCGGCCGGAGAGTGCTAGCCCCGGCCGGGTGCCGTGCAGGTTCCGAGCCGGGGTCGCCAGCTAGGCCGCGGCAGGTCCCGGCCCGGGTCGCTGACTAAGCTCTCCTGGATGGCGACCCAATACCGCGAGAACTCCGCTGACCGCGGGCCGGCCGTCGCGATTCCCGGGCCCCGGCTGCTGCTGCGGGCCATCAGGCCCGAAGAGATCGACGCGGAGTGGCGGGCCATGGTCAGCGCCGATCCGATGACCATCGGGGAGCTGCCTGAAGAGGCCAGTTTCAGATCCCGGCTGGAGAAGTCAGGAACGATGCGGAACGGCTGGCTCGACCTGGCCATTGACCTCGGCGGCCAGTCAATCGGGCGGATCCAGACCTTTGTTCCGCCGCACCGCCCGCTGCCTCCCGGGGTGTTCTACATCGGTATCGGCCTGCGGGCCGACGTTCGCGGCCGGGGCTACGGACGCGAGGCGCTGGCGCAGTTCTCCGACTGGCTGTTCGAGCACGCGGCGGCCGAACGGGTCGAGGCCCCGACCGATCCCGCCAACATCGCGATGCGGACGGTCTTCCAGCGGGTCGGCTGGGAGCTGGTCGGCAGCTTGACCGAGTCCGGTCGCGAGTGGGTGGTGTACGCGCTCACCCGGGCGCAGTGGCAGGCTAGGCGGCCGCCCACCGCGGGGTAAACCGCACCGCGGGGTGAAACCCCGCCCCGGGGTGAGCGGCGCAGCGGGGGGCGCGGCCGAAACCCGCTGCCGCGGGTCGCGCTCGGCCCCCGCGGCGCGGCGGCCAGCGATGCACAGCTCTCGAGGACGTCGCTCGCGCCGTTATCGCCCGTCCAGGACGGCATGGCCCTGCAGGAACTGCTGGAGCCAGTACAACCAGGACCTGGCCAGGCTGCACCGGACGGTGATGTCCGCGGTGGTCGGCGCGATCTAGCCGGCCGCGGCAGCCGGGACGCGGAGCAGCAGCTTGCCGTCCGCGACGCTGACCGTCAGCCGCTGCGTCCTGCCGATGACCTCGCCGTCGATCTGCCAGGGCTGCGGGCGTGCGACGTCGACCTGCAGTTCGCGGAACGTCACGCGGGCCAGCGCTCGTGGCCCGCTGGCGCGTCAGCACGTGCGCGGCCAGCTCCAGCCAGGCGGCCAGCCCGCGCGCCGTGAGCACGACCGCGTTCAGCCGGCCATCGCCAGGCTCCGCGTCGGGCAGCAGCGGCACGCCCGCCTGCAGCGAGCCGACATTTCCGATGATCACCGCGCTGGCCCGGCGCCGCAGCGGCCGGGCGCCGTCGGCGCGCAGCGTGACCCGCACCGGGCGGTCCTGGAGATGCCCGAGCGCCGACAGGACGTAAGCGGCCCAGCCCATCCGCCTTTTCGCCGGCTCGCTGGCCCCATCCATGATCCGGGCGTCGAAGCCGACGCCCGCCATGACCAGGAACGCCCGGCCGTTCGCACAGCCCACATCCAGCGGCCGGCTGGTGCCGGTCAGCGCCACCCGCAGCGCCTCGTCGAGCTCGAGCGGCAGCCGGAGGTTACGGGCCAGCAGATTTCCCGTCCCGGCGGGCAGCACGGCCAGCGGGATGCCGGTGCCGGTCAGCGCGGCCGCGCAGGCGGTGATGGTGCCGTCGCCGCCGCTGGCTAGCAGCAAGTCAACCTGGGCCGCCACTGCCGCCGCGGCCTGGCCGGTGCCCGGGTCGTCGGCCGTCGTTTCCAGCCACAACGGCTCGGCCCAGCCGTGCGCCGACAGCGCGGCGCGGATCAGTTCCCGGAACTTCTCGCGATCGTCAATCCGGATCGGATTGGCCACCACGGCGGCCCGCTTCATGACCGCGCGGTCCCTGACGCCGGCCTGGCGGGCCGTGCCGCGTGCCTGCTCAGGTCGGCGAATCGCGCTCGACCAGGGGTCATGGGCCGGCGGCGACGTCATGGCGCATCACGCCTTCCTGCGCGGGGCTGTACCGCGCCCCTGTCCACTGCCCCGGCTGACCAGGCCTAATCAGGCGACGGTCAGCTGGTATGGCTGGGCATCATGGCAACGTGAGCCAGCTCACATCGGCTGACTCTCCACCGCAAACGCCCCCCTTCCGGCAGCGACCAGCGGTAACGTCAGGCAGCTCAAGATATCCCGTAGACTGCCGTGCCTACGGGATGCCACGGCTGGTTCGCGCCACCATCCAGCTGGCCCCCTCGCCGCGGCAGCTGTCGCGGGCAACGCTTTAATGGCGCCACATGATGGGAGTCGGAATGCGCGTTCTGGTTCTTGGCGGCGACGGGTTCTGTGGCTGGCCGACCTCGCTCTATCTGTCGGACCGGGGGCACGACATCACCATCGTCGACAACCTGAGCCGGCGGAAGATCGACGTCGAGCTTGAGGTGGAATCGCTCACGCCAATCCGGCCCATCGGGGAGCGGATCCGGGTCTGGCGTGAGATCTCCGGCCGCGACATCGGCTTCGTGAACCTTGACCTGGCCACCGAGTACGACCGGCTGGCCGTGCTGCTGCTGGAACTCAGGCCCGATGCGATCGTGCACTTCGCCGAGCAGCGCGCCGCGCCGTACTCGATGCGCACCCCGCAGACCAAGCGCTACACCGTCGACAACAACGTCCGCGCGACGCACAACCTGCTGACCGCGCTGGTCACGACCGGCGTGGACGCCGCGCTGGTGCACCTGGGCACCATGGGCGTCTACGGCTACGGCTGGTCGGGCAGCGCCCCGATCCCCGAGGGCTACCTGACGGTGAAGGTACCCACGCCGGACGGTGAACTCGAGCGAGAGATCCTGCACCCGGCCAATCCGGGCTCCGTCTATCACCTGACCAAGACCTTGGACCAGCTGATGTTCTCGTTCTATGCCAAGAACGATCAGCTGCGGATCACCGATCTGCACCAGGGCATCGTCTGGGGCACGCAGACCCTGCAGACCAGCCGGGACGAACGGCTCATCAACCGGTTCGACTACGACGGCGACTACGGCACCGTGCTCAACCGGTTCCTCATGCAGGCGGCCATCGGGCACCCGCTGACGGTCCACGGGACCGGCGGCCAGACCCGGGCCTTCATCCACATCCGCGACACGGTGCGGTGCATTGAGATCGCGCTGGCCAACCCGCCTGCGGCAGGCTCGCGGCCGCTCGTCCTCAACCAGATCACCGAGACGCATCGCGTCCTGGAGCTCGCCAAGCTGGTCGGTGACGCGATGGGGGTAGACATCGCCTACCTGCCGAACCCGCGGCGGGAAGCCGACGAGAACGAGCTGTGCGTCCGCAATGATCAGTTCCTCGCGCTGGGGCTCGAGCCGACCACGCTGTCCGAGGGCCTGCTGGAGGAATGCACAGACATCGCGGCTCGTTACCGGCACCGCGCCGATCCGACCAAGATCGTCTCAAGGTCGGTGTGGCAGGCGGGCATGGAAACCGCGGAGGACCTGCTGATCCAGCAGCCCGCGCAGCAGTAGGCGTCGGCTCGGAGCCGGGCTGATCAACCGCCTGACCGTCCGCGGCCGGACGGTCAGGCGTCGTCCGGAGTAACCCGGGCGGCGCCGAGGGCCCGCCCGGCCTGGTCGGCCAGGGTCACCGCGACGAGGCAGGCTTGCCGCGACGGCTTGGCGCCGGGCTTCGGGGTCAGCATGAACCGCCCGCAGAACTGGCCGTTGTAGAAGGTGCGTAGTTCGATGTCGTCGGCGGGCAGTCCCCATTCCCCGACGTCCCACTGCTGGTGACCGACCGTCACCGAGCCATCGGGTCGCAGCCGCGGCGGGTGGCCGAGCAGGGTCCCGTACTCGAACCGGCAATCCGCCAGGCCCAGCAGCTCAATCAGCTGCTGCTTGACCAGATCGACGACCGCGAAGGGCGAACTGGCCGCCTGGGTCAGCTCAGCGGCCTGGTGGATCTGGGCCAGGTAGCCCGCGTCGGTGATGGTGACCACCTTCAGCCGCCGGGCATGCGCCGCCAGCTGCGACACCGCCACCCCCACCACCAGCAGCAGGACGGCGGTGGTGACGTCCGCCGTGCTGTGGATGGCGAACCGCTCGTAGGGCCGGGTGAAGAAGAAGTCGAACCAGGCCGCCGCTGACACCGCGGCGACCGCGCCGGCGGCCCGGTTGCCGAGCACCGCCACCGCGACGACCACCACTACGAGCAGCAGGGCGACGTTGGTATTGGACCAGCTGGCTCGAAACGGCAGCAGAATCGCCGCCATCGCCGGGAGCGGCCAGCGCCGCCGCGATCGCGAAGCCGTCCCGGTTCAGATGGCGGACGGTCAGTGCCACCCCAGCCTCCTCACGAGCGACGGGGGTCGCGGCAGCGGTCTGCGGGCCGCCAGTTAGACCGGCCCCGGGACCGGGTTCGAAGCGACACCTCAACTAGACTATCCGGCCGCCCCCGGCCGGACCGGTCCTAACAGGAGCCGTGCGCTCCCGCTGGGTTTCCTGACAACATCGATGCGCCCGGTCCGGGCAGTCCCGGGCGTTCCGGTACCGTCGCCGCTTCGTACCCTAGAGCGGTGACGGACACTGACATCGCCGCTGACCGGCCCGCGGCGCGCGACCTGCTGACCCGGTACCCGATCGTGGACGGCCACAACGACCTGCCCTGGACGCTGCGGGAGGCCGCCCCGGGTGACCTCGACACGGTCGACCTGGCCGGCCCGGTCCCGTTCACCCAGACCGACCTGCCCCGGCTGGCCCGCGGCGGGGTCGGCGCCCAGTTCTGGTCGGTCTACGTCCCGGCGGATCTCCAGGGCGATGCCGCCGTGGCGACTACCCTGGAGCAGATCGACCTGGTGCACGAGATCATCCGCAGCTATCCGGACGCGCTGGAACTGGCCCTGACGGCGGCCGACGTCGACCGGATCAGCGCGGCGGGCAAGGTGGCGTCGCTGCTGGGCGCGGAGGGCGGGCACTCCATCGGCAGCTCGCTCGGCACGCTGCGCGCCCTGTACGCGCTCGGCGTCCGCTATCTGACGCTCACGCACAACCTGAACGTGCCCTGGGCCGATTCGGCCACCGACGAGCCAGCCGCGGGCGGCCTGACCGACTTCGGCCGGGAGGTGGTCAGGGAAATGCAGCGGATCGGCATGCTGGTGGACCTGTCCCACGTCTCGGCCGGCACCATGGCGGACGCGCTGGAGGTGGCCGAGGGCCCGGTGATCTTCTCCCATTCATCCGCCCGCGCCCTCTGCGATCATCCGCGGAACGTGCCTGACGACATCCTGCGCCGCCTGGCTGCCAATGGCGGCGTGTGCATGGTCACCTTCGTGCCCCCGTTCGTCGCGCAGACCTGCCGGGACTGGGAGGCGGGGCTGGCTCAGGAGATGGACCTGCGCGGCCTCGACCACCGGAACTACGCGCACCGGAGCAGGTGGTCGGCGAGTGGGCGCAGGCGCACCCGCAGCCGAACGCCACCCTGCGGGACGTGGCCGACCACGTCGATCACGTCCGGGCGGTCGCGGGGGCCGCTCATGTCGGCCTCGGCGGTGACTATGACGGCACCGACCAGCTGCCGGACGGCCTGCAGGACGTCTCCTGCTACCCGGCGCTGATCGGCGAGCTGCTGTCCCGGGGCTGGAGCGAAGCAGAAATCGCCGGACTCACCCGCGGCAACATCCTGCGCGTGCTGCGCGAGGCGGAGGCCACATCCCGGGCGCTGTCGGCGCGCCGCGGTCCGTCCCGGGCCCGCCTCGGCGAATAGCGGCGAGCCCGTCCTGACCCGGCTGGTGGCGCGCCCGGGCCCTGCCGCGCCTCGGCGGGTCAGCTGAACGGGGTTTGCGGCCGGTCCTGCAGGACGCGCGTGGGTGCAGATCGGCTCGTCCTCCTCGAACCATTCGCTCATCGCGTTCCACTCAAAGCGCACCAGCTCGCGGAGCTGGGTCAGCGGTGAATCGGGATACCGGCGGGCCGCCCGGTCCGCGGTGGTCGCGGCCACCTTCACGTGCAGCAGCTCGGCGTCGCCGCGGCTCGGCGAGTGCTCGGTCTGGCCCGCCGGGATCAGGTCGGCCCGCACATCGGCGGCCGGAATGTAATAGACCGGGTAGTACGGCAATTCCCAGACCAGGATCGGCTGGAGCGTGTCAGCGACCAGCTCACCTTCCAGGTAGACGCGGACGCGTTTGCGGCCAGGCTCGATCTTGACGCTGCCCCGCGAGCCCTCTGTCATGCCAGCCTCCCGTCATGCCCGGACAGTCCCCATAGTCCCGAACATACTGCTGCGGGATAGCCGCGGCGGATCCGGCCTGCTGAGGGAAGGCATGCTCTTTGGCCGCGGGTTGAGTAGCGTCAGGGTATGCGATTGGGTGTCCTGGACGTCGGCTCCAACACTGTCCACCTGCTCGTGGTGGACGCCCACCGTGGGGCGCGCCCGCTTCCGGCGTTCTCGCACAAGGCTGAGCTGCGGCTCGGTGACCACCTTGACGCCGCCAACCGCCTTTCCGATTACTGCGCGGCGCAGCTGCGCGCCTTCGTGGACGAGGCGCTGCGGATCGCCGAGGACAAAGGCGTCCAGCAGGTGCTGGCCTTCGCCACCTCAGCGGTGCGCGACGCGGTCAACGGGGATGAGGTCCTGTCCTGGATAGAGGGGGAGACCAAGGTGCACATCCAGGTGCTGCCCGGGCACGACGAGTCACGCCTGACGTTCCTGGCCGCGCGGCGCTGGTTCGGCTGGTCCTCGGGCCGGCTGCTGATGCTGGACATCGGCGGCGGCTCCCTGGAGATCGCCTCCGGCTACGACGAGGAGCCCGACGTGGCGATCTCGCTGCCGCTCGGCGGGGGCCGGCTGACCAGGGACTGGCTGGCCAACGATCCGCCCTCGGCGCAGGAAGCCCGGCAGCTGCGCAAGCATGTCAGGGCCGAGATCGCCGCCACCGCGGGGGCGGTCATGCGCGAGGGGCGGCCGCACCACGCGGTAGCGACCTCGAAGACTTTCAGGCAGCTCGCGCGGATCGCTGGCGCTGCCCCGTCCAGCGAGGGCCCGTACGTGAAGCGAATCTTGCACCACCCGGACGTGACCAAGCTGGCTGAACGGCTGTCTCAGATCAGCGTCGCCGACCGGGCCCAGCTGCCAGGAGTTTCCCGCGGGCGCGCGCCACAGCTGGCCGCCGGGGCCATCGTGGCGGACGCGGCGATGGACCTATTCGACCTGTCGCAGCTGGAGATCTGCCCGTGGGCGCTGCGCGAGGGCGTCATCCTGCGGCGGCTGGACGCGATGCCTGCGTAACCTCTGTTGGGTCCCGTGGCCGTCCGGGTCAGGGGCCGTCCGGGTCAGGGGCCGTCGTGTTCAGGGCCGCCCTGGCCCGGTTCCGGCGGCGTGCTTGGCCCCGTCGCCTGTGCCGCTCCCGGCGGCCTTGGCGGCTTCGGCTGACGCCGCCTGGCTGTCACCGTCGCGCGGACCGCCGCTGCCCGGCCGCGCGGCCTGCTGCGGCCCGTTCCCGCCCGTAACCTCATCGCGACCCGGACCACCCGCCAGGCTGTCTGGCGCCTGACCGGCAGCGTCGGCGCCGGCCGGACCCTGGCCGGCTGGGCTCGGGCTGGCGGCGCTCTGGCCGGCTGGGCCCGGACCGGTGGCGCTCTGGCCGGCTGGGCCCGGACCGGTGGCACTCTGGCCGGCTGGGCCCGGACCGGTGGCACTCTGGCCGGCTGGGCCCGGACCGGTGGCACTCTGGCCGGCTGGGCCCGGACCGGTGGCGCTCTGGCCGACTGGGCTGGGGCTGGCCGCGCTCGGACCGGTGGCGTTCGGACCGGTGGCGCTCGGACCGGCCGCACTCGCGCTGGCCGCGCTCTGGCCCGCGAGGCTCCCGGCGGGCGCCTGGCCCGCGGGGACCTGGCCGCCCGGGGGAACCCGGCCGCCGCTGCTGCGGAACAGGTCACCCGCCCGGTGCTCGCCGCCGATTCCCGGCCCGCCCGGTCCGCCCGGCTGGGTCCTGAGCCTGGCCGGACCGGCTTGACCGCCCTCAAGATCGCGGGCCAGTCCTGGCTGCTGGCTGCCGCCGCGGGATCCCCCGGTCACCGGGGCACCCGGACTCATGGGCGAGCGCCTGCCGTCAGCCGGGCCCGGCCCGCGGTTGCCGTTCCCGGCGTGCGCGCCCTGTCCCTCCGCCGCGGCCACCGAGCTGGCCACGGCCCTGGCCACCTCTTCTTCCAGCGAGCCGCGGGCCACCTCGCCAGCGACCAGGCCGGTCACCACATCACGGATCTCGGTCAGCCGCCTGAGGGCTTCGGTGTGCCGCGACATGAGGAGGTTGAGACGGCGCTCGGCCCCGTCGTGAATCGCGCTCGCCCGCGCGGTCGCCTCATCAAGGACCTGCTTGGCCTGAGCCTTGGCACCGGAGAGCGCGGTTTCCGCCTGCTTATGGGCGTCACCGACCGAGCGCTCGGCCTCGGTACGTGCCGCGGTCCTGGTCTTCTCGGCCTCAGCGCGAGCGCTGGCAATCGAATTCTCCGCCTGCTCCTGGGCCACGCTCAGCATCCGCTCGGCCTGCTGCTGCGCATCGGCCTGGAATTTCTCAGTTTCTTGCCTGGCATCCGCCCGGAGTTTGTCGGTCTCCATCTTGGCGTCGTTGCGGAGCTTCGCGATCTCGTCGGCCGCCCTGTTCTTCTGGGCCTTGGCTTCGTCGTCGGCCAGCTTCAGGATCTGGCCAACCCGCTCGCTGATCTCTGCATGCGCGGGCTTCTCATCAGCCGCCTGCCGGGCGGACGACAGCTCGAGGCGGAGCCGCTCGTTGTCGTCGAGCGCGCGCGACAGCCTGTCTTCGAGTTCACGGGACTGGCTGCGGGCGCGGGCCACGAACTCGTCCACCTGCCGGCGGCTGTAGCCGCGCATCTCTTTCTCGAACTGGTCCTCGTGGCTAGCGTCGGCATAGTGGTCGTGGTGCTCGCTCATGTCTCACCCGTCGGGATATCAGGCGGACCCTGGCTGGGCCGGCCGCGTGGTTGCCGAGTCGGCCAGCGGGCTGGCCGGTCTACGGGTTGGTCAGCAAAATGGCCCGCCCGCAGCTGTGCCTGCCGGGCGCCGGACTGCGGGTGGGAATACCGGAACAACGGGCATGACTCTCGTCCCGAAGGCCGTGATGCGCAACCGAAACGGCTGACTATCCTGTTTTGTCCAAATTTACCGACGCGCATATCTGAATGCCCGGCATCCTGGCGCTGCGCATCTCCGCGGGGTCGGCGCCGCGCTGGCCGGCCTGTCCGGCGATGATGAGGGTGGCCGGATCCCGGCCGGCCGGAGATGCCGGCCGCGAGCGGGTCAGCAGGGAGGCACGCCGTGGGCTTGATCGGATCGCTGGGCAGCGCCGCGCCGTCGGTCGATCCCGGGGCCTGGATCGCGCCCGGCGCGGTGGTGGTCGGCCGGGTGACGGTGGGCCGGGCTGCCAGCATCTGGTACGGCACGGTCGTGCGGGCCGACGAGGACGAGATCATCATCGGCCCGGAATGCAATATCCAGGACCTATGCTGCCTGCACGTTGACGAGGGCGAGCCGGTGGTACTTGAGCCCCGCGTCAGCCTGGGTCACCAGGCCGTGGTTCACGGTGCCCACGTCGCGGCCGGTGCGCTGATCGGAATCGGCGCGGTCGTGCTGGGCCAGGCCCGGATCGGTGCGGCTGCCCTGATCGCCGCCGGCACGGTAGTCCTGCCCGGTACCGAAGTCCCGGCGGGCGTCTTGTTCGCCGGGGTGCCCGGCCGGGTCGTCCGTGAGCTGACCGAGCAGGACCGGGCCGTGTTCGCCGATACGGCCGAGAGTTATGTCCGGCGTGCCCGGCTGCACCGCGGCGCTTCCTGGGACCAGGCTGGCCCCGGGATCTGATCATCTGGGGGTTATCGCCGGTCGCCGGCATGATTGCCGGAATATGTGACCAGGGTCCTGGGTAAAAAACATCAGAAGATGCTCCAGGAAATGATCCATATGGGCCATGCGCGGGTCTCGGCGGCACCGTAACCTGGTGACTGATTCCCGCGGATCCGCTCGGCGATGGAGGTGGGCGCGGTGCGAGAACGACTCGATCTTCGCGTCCACGATCGGGTAGCGCTGGACGAAATCGAGCTATATACCGAGGTGCTGAGCGCCGTGGCAGCGGCTGACCGGCCGCTCACCCGGACCGAGCTGGACCAGGTGCTCGGGGTCGGGCCCGTGGCCATCGCGTCGGCCATCCCGGCCTGAGCCCGCCGTCACCGGCCGCGGGCCGCGTTTTCGCCGTCCGGCCGCCCGCCCGCGAACATCACGTCGGTATCCCAGTGCGTGAAACCCAGGGATTCATAGAGTCCGATCGCGGCCGTGTTGCCCTCATCGACGTAGAGCATCACCTCGAACAGGCCCTGCGAGCGCAAGTACCGCAGGCCGATCAGGGTCAGGGCACGGCCGAGCCCGGTGCCGCGCTCGGCCGGATCGACGCCAACCACGTAGACCTCGCCGATCGGCTCATGGCCATGCGCGGATGTGCCGTTTCGGTGGCCGTGGATCTTTGTCCAGTGGAACCCGGCCAGCTTTCCGTCGCGCTCGGCCAGGAAGAAGCCGGCCGGGTCGAACCAGGGCTCCCGTTCCCTCAGGTCGAGGTCATCCCTGGTCCAGCTGCCCTGCTCGGGGTGGCCGGCGAACGCCCGGGCATTGAGGGCGATCCAGTTCTCCTCGTCGCGTCCCACCTCGAAGGTGCGGACGATCACGCCTTCGGCGACCTGCGGCTGCCCGAGCCAGGCCTGCAGGGACCGGCGCATCTGCCACAGGGCGCGGACCCGCTGGAAGCCCGCCGCCGCGGCAAGCCGCGCAGCGGCGGGCAGATCGCCATGGGCCCATAGCCGCAGTCGCCGTCCATCGGCCGCGGCGACCAGCGCGCGCAGCAGCGCCAGGCCGAGCCCCTGGCCGCGGCGGGCTGGATGGATGACCAGCTCACCGCTCGGGCCGGCGACCTGGTCGGTCGGATCGAGATGTGCGTAACCCGCCAGGTCGCCGTCACTGACCAGCAGAAGATTGCGGGCGCTGGGATCGCCGCCATAGCGCAGATGCAGCATGACGTGCTCGGAGAGCGGGGCCACGCCGTCTTCCTCGGTCGCGGCGCGGACCAGATCGAGGACCGCCTTGGCCTCGGGCTCGGAGATCTGCCCGCGCACGGTTATGGCGGGCGGCCCGCTCCCCGGTCCGGGGTGCCCGGGGTCGCCGGCTCCCGGTGGGCGCGAAGCGGGCGCTGCGGGGTGGTCAGGAGTCGGCATGGGCAGCGCGTCCCTCCCGCTGGATGGCGGCCCTGGCGCGCACGGTCCGAGCTGAGCCCGGGTCGGCGGGCCTGTCCTGGTCGCGGCTTCGGCTGGGGCTGTCCGGGTCGGCGGGCCTGTCCTGGTCGCGGCTTCGGCTGGGGCTGCCCGGGTCGGCGGGCCGGCCCTGGTCGCGGCTGGCCGCCTCGCTGCGGTTCTCGCTATCGCCCTTCTCGCCCGGGCCGCGACGCTGGTCGCGCAGCCGGTCTGATTCCCCCTTAACCGGGACGAAACGATATCCGACGTTCCGCACCGTGCCGATCAGCGACTCGTGATCGGCGCCGAGCTTGGCGCGCAGCCGGCGCACGTGCACATCGACGGTGCGGGTGCCGCCGAAATAGTCGTACCCCCAGACCTCCTGCAGCAGTTGCGCCCGGCTGAAGACCCGGCCCGGATACTGGGCCAGGAATTTCAGCAGCTCGAATTCCTTGAAGGTCAGGTCGAGGACCCGGCCGCGCAACCGGGCCGAGTAGGTAGCTTCGTCGATGGCCAGATCACCCGATTTGATCTCAGTGGACGCGGCGGGCGCCGCCCGGCCGATGGCGATGCGCAGCCTCGCCTCGACCTCCCCGGGGCCCGCCGTGTGCAGGATCACGTCATCGGCGTCCCAGTCGGCGGACACCGCGGCCCAGCCACCTTCGGCCACGATGACCAGCACCGGCGCCTCAAAGCCGCTGGCCCGCACCAGCTGCAGGAGGTGCCGGACCTGCACCAGGTCACGCCGGGCATCCACGAGTACGACGTCGGGGGGCGGCGGGCCGGTCCCGGGGGCGAGCGCCGGGGGCGCGGCCCGGACCGTGTGCGGCAGCAGGCTCAGGGAGGGCAGGATCTCGGCCGGCGGCTCCGGGGTGCTGCTGAGCAGGAGCACGTTGCTCAACCGCTGCCACCTCCGGTTCGCCGTGCAGCCGCGGGACGCTGCCGGTCACTCCCGCGATGGCCGGGCCGGATGCACCCGGGTCCGCTATGAGCGAGGATAGCTGACATGGCGATTGTGACGCTGCGCTACTGGGCGGCGGCCAAGGAGGCGGCGGGCACCGCGGAAGAGACGATCACGGCGGAAACGCTCGCCGAGGCCCTCGCGGCGGCGTCCGGACATGGCCCGCGGCTGGGTGCGGTCCTCGCGCGCGCCTCATTCCTGATCGACGGCGCGCCGGTCGGGATCCGGGCCGCCGACACGGTGACGCTCAGTGACGAGGCTGTGATCGAGGTGCTTCCGCCGTTCGCGGGGGGCTGATGCCCGGCCGCCGGGTCCTGGTCGGCCGCGCTCGGGGCGGCCGGGCTGGCCGCGCTCGCGGCGGCCGCTCAGCGCCGATAGCCTAAGCGCGCGATGGCCACGCTGATCACGATCCTTGTCCTGATCGCCATCCTGGCCGTCCTGGACCGGGCGCTCGCGGCGGCGGCCGCCAGCCAGATCGCCCAGCGCGTGGCCTTGGCCAACGACCTGCCGGCCCGGCCGAGCGTACGTGTGCTCGGGTTCCCGTTCCTGACTCAGCTGGCCTCCGGTGACTACCACGAGGTGTCCGTAACGCTGGAGAGCGTGACCGCGGGCGGAGTCGAGTTCGCCGAGCTCGATGCCCGCTTTACCGGGGTACACGCCTCGCTGCGGAAGATCTTGTGGCCGGGCCGTGCCGACATCACCGCCGAGCACGCGAGCGCGACGGCCCTGGTCCCGTTCACCGTGCTCAGCCGGCGGCTGCCGCCGGGGCTGACACTCAGCCCGGCGGGCCGCGAGCTCAAGATCATTAACACGGTGCTGGGCGTTCCGGTCCCCGGATCCCTGGCGCTCAGCGTCTCGGCGGACGGCATCACAATCACCCCCCAGCTCAGCGGGGTGCCCGCGCTGGTCGGATTCGTGGTCCCGCTTCGGGCGCTGCCGCTGCGCCTGGCCGTCACCGCGGTCAGCGTCACCGAGCAAGGCCTGCGGGTCAGCGCGGCCGGCCAGAACGTGCGGCTGGCCGCGGTGAACCAGCCGCATCCTGCTCGGTGACCCCAAACAGATTCCCCGGCCAGTGAACCAAACCAGCCCCGCGAGCCGTTGTGAAAGGCATGGCAGGGCAGCAAAACGCCGGCGGCGGCCGACCAAGCGGACCGGTGACGGATGAGATGCTGGTCCGCACGCTCTACGCGGAGCATGCTGGCCCGCTGCTCAGGTATGCCCTGCACCTGACCAGCGGTGACCGGCAGCGGGCCGAGGACATCGTGCAGGAGACCCTGCTGCGCGCGTGGCTGCACCCGGATGCGATCGCCGACCGGCCGGCCCGGCCATGGCTGTTCGCCGTGGCCAGGAACCTGGCCGTGGACGCGTACCGGGCTCGCCGGGCGCGCCCACGGGAAGTGGGGGAGAGCGCGCTCGAGCTCGTCCCGGCGCCCGACGAGGCCGACCGGGCCCTCGAGTCGTGGGCGGTAGCCGACGCGCTGCAGACGCTGCGGCCCGACCACCGCGCCGTGCTGGTCGAGACGTACTACCGGGGCCGGTCGGTGGCCGATGCGGCTACGGTGCTCGGCATACCTGCGGGTACCGTTAAATCCCGGACTTTTTACGCTCTGCGGGCACTGAAACTAGCTCTAGAGGAACGGGGGCTCGCACCATGACCGAGCTCTCAGGATGTGGGGACATCCGCCTGGCCCTGGGCGTTTACGTGGTGGGTGCGATCGATCCAGCGGAACGCTCGATCGTCGATGCGCACCTGAGCCACTGCATGGCCTGCCGGGAGGAACTGGCTGGCCTGGCCGGGCTGCCTGCCCTGCTCGGCCGGGTCCCCGCCCGCGATGTCGAACGGCTCAGTGAAGCAGGCCTTGGCCCCGGCGGTCTGGAAGAGCCGCCGCCCGAACTGCTCAGCTCGCTGCTCAGGCGGGTTGCGGCCCGGCGCCGGGCGCGTAAGTGGCGGACGATCACCGCCGCCGCGGCGGCCTCGGTCATCGCGGTGAGCGGCGGCCTGGCCGGCGGCGCCGCGATCGCGGGGGAGTTCAGCTCGGCGGCGCCGGCCGCCGCCGCTGCTCCGCGGGGCTCGGTGTCGTACCACCAGGAAGAGGCCACCAACCTGCGGACGCACGTGACGGCGGTGGTCGGGTATTCACCCGCGACCTGGGGGACGTCGCTGCGGGTCTGGGTGAGCGGGGTCCGGACCGGAACGACCTGCGAGTTCTGGGTGGTGAACGCAAAGGGGCAGCGGTCGCTCGTCGGCGGGTGGACGGTGCCGCGCGGCTATCAGGGCCAGTGGTACCAGGCCTCAACGCCGGTCAGCCATCGACAGATCCACAGCTTCGAGGTGACCGCGGGCGGGCGGGTCCTGGTCACCGTGCCGGCCTGAGCAGCCGCCCGCGCGGGAATGCGGCGCAGGCGCGCGGCGCTTAGTAGGTCGTGACCATGGGCCTGATCGTGCTTGTCGTGGTCCTGGGCGGTTCGCTGGCTGGCGGGCTGACCTGGCGCCAGCGCAACGGCACGATGCGCCCGGTCAGTCTGTCGCCGGAGCCCGGTGCGCGTACCGCCCGCGAGCGCGCCATCACCCGCGCCGAACTCGGCGCGCCGCTGGGGACGAAGGCCACGCTGGTGCAGTTCTCCACCGCGTTCTGCGCGCCGTGCCGCGCCACCCGGCGGATCCTGGCCGAGGTGGCCGGGATGACCGGCGGGGTCACGCACGTGGAGATCGATGCCGAAGCTCGGCTGGATCTGGTCCGCCGCCTGGACGTGCGGCGCACTCCGACGGTACTAGTGCTCGGGCCGGACGGCCGGATCGCCAAACGGGCGAGCGGCCAGCCCCGCAAGGCCGATGTGATCGCCGCGCTCGGCGAGGTGATCTAGAGCTGGACTCCGGTTTTTCCTATTCTCCTGATCGGGAAAGATGATAGTGACAGTGGGCAAGCCCGCACGTAGCATCGGCTACGTGCCTGACCGGACAGCGGCCCTGCAGCCGGCGGACCTGCCGCCGCAGGCCGCGCTCACCAGGCGGCGCGCGGTGGATTTCTGCCGGGTCGCCACCGCGCTGTGTCCGGCTTCCCCAGGCGGAAGCCAGCGCGCCGCGCGGCCGCACGGCAGTTCGCGCTGACTCACCGCCCCGGCCCCCTGGCTGCCGAGCGTCCGTCAATCTGACGACTGGGTACGTCCTGGCCTAGGGAGGTAGCACCGCTCGGGCGCGCCGGGCGCCCGGCAGCCGACCCGCTCTACGCTTTCCCCTGAAGGGACAGTGCCGATGGACATCGACCCGAGAGGGCCGCGTTTCGGAGCGCTCCTCACGCTCGTGGTGTTCGCCGTGGTCCTGGTCACCGGCAATGTGTGGCTGCTGGCCGCGCAAGCGCTGGTGTTCGCGGCGGGCGCCGTCTTCGGCCTGCGCAACTCCCCGTACGGGCTGGTCTACCGGTGGCTGGTGCGGCCGCACCTGGGGCCGTCGGCCGAGCTCGAGCCGGCCGCGCCGCCCCGGTTCGCGCAGGCCCTGGGCCTGCTGACCAGCGTCATCGGGGTGATCGGCTACGCCACCGGCGTAACCTCCCTGGGCATGGCCGCCGTCTGCGCGGGGATCGTCGCCGCGTTCCTCAACGGGGTCTTCGGCCTGTGCCTGGGCTGCGAGATGTATCTGCTGATCCGACGAATCTGGCCGGGCCGCCACCTGCTGGTTCCGGCCGAAGCTGACAAGGAGGTTCCCATATGAGCCGTTCCGACGTGCTCACCGGCGCCGACTGGGTGCAGGCCCACGGCAACGACCCGGGCGTGGTGCTCGTCGAGGTAGACGAGGACACCAGCGCCTACGACAAGGGCCACATCCGCGGCGCAGTCAAGATCGACTGGAAGGCTGACCTGCAGGACCCGGTGCGCCGCGATTTCGTGGACAAGGCCGGCTTCGAAGCCCTGCTCTCCAAGCGGGGCATCGGCAATGCTGACACCGTCGTCCTGTACGGCGGCAACAACAACTGGTTCGCGGCCTACGCGTACTGGTACTTCAAGCTTTACGGGCACGACAACGTCAAGCTGCTCGACGGCGGCCGCAAGAAGTGGGAGCTGGATGGCCGCGAGCTGGTGACCGACGTTCCCGAGCGCGCCGCCACCAGCTACACCGCCACCGATCAGGACCAGTCGATCCGGGCCTTCCGCGACGAGGTGGTCGCCGCGATCGGCCAGCTCAACCTGGTCGACGTCCGGTCGCCCGATGAGTTCGCCGGCCGCCTGCTCGCGCCCGCGCACCTGCCGCAGGAGCAGGCGCAGCGCGGCGGCCACATCCCGACCGCCAAGAACGTTCCCTGGTCGAAGGCTGCGGCTGAGGACGGCACGTTCAAGTCCGACGACGCGCTGCGCGCGCTGTACGGCGACGAGGCGGGCCTGGACTTCGGCCGGGACACCATTGCCTACTGCCGGATCGGCGAGCGCTCCGCGCACACCTGGTTCGTCCTGCACGAGCTGCTCGGCCAGCCGAACGTGAAGAATTACGACGGCTCATGGACCGAGTACGGATCGCTGGTGGGGGTCCCGATCGAGATAGGAGACGGCCAGTGAGCACCGATGGGTGCGGCGCCCCGCCCGGCGGGGCGGCGCTGCCGGCCGACGCCGGACGGCAGGCCGTGGTGCAGGGCCGGGTGACGCAGAACGGGACCGGGGTGCCGGTCGGCTACGCCAGGCTGCTCAACGAGGGCGGCGAGTTCGTCGCCGAGGTACCGCTCGGTGAAGGCGGCGAGTTCAGGTTCTTCGCCGCGCCCGGGACGTGGACGCTGCGGGTGCTGGCCCCCGGCGGCGTCCGGGTCCAGCGGACAGTTTCCGCTGCCACCGGCCAGGTGGCCGACCTGGAGGTCGCCATCTGACCCGGCCGGTCCGGGTTCGGTGATCGTGGCGGCTTCCCGCAGGCCCGGGAAGCCGCCACGACAGCGCTGGCGCGGGAGTGTTTCTCCTTCCTGCCATCTGCTCGTCGCCTATTTGCCCATCTGTTGTTCAGCTGCTGGTCACCTAAACCCCCTAGAACTGGTCTTGGCCGTACCGGCGTGGCCAGAGCATCACCTCAAGTCGCCGGGGCGAGGCGGACCACATATGTCGATCGAGGCCAATCCGGCCACGGCAGAACCGGGCGCAGGCGCCCAGGAGGGCTCTGCCGTTCACCGCGCGGCCGCATTCCGGTGGCCTGGACGTTGCGCAAGATCGTGCTGAAGTCTGCCCCGCTGGGCATCATCACTGGCCTGCTGGCCACGACCGCGACCGCGGCAGGCGCTGGCCCGGTCGGTGACCTGGCTCGGGTTCGTGCCACTGATCATTGCCGCGGCACGAGTGATGACCGCATTCTCCCGGCGGCGTGCGGAGTGATCAACATGCCGGGATCCAGCGATCGGCCGGTATTCGACGACCGGACCAAGGCGCGGCCGCCGTCGGCCAGCGGCGTGCTCGCGGACCGGATGGCCGCGGCGCTGATCCACCATGAGCCCGGCTGGCGGCTGCCGCGGCACAGTGCCCTGGCGCGCCGCTACAACGTGAGTTCCGCCGAGATCGATGCGGCGATAGCCGAGCTCGCTGAACGGCACCTCATCCGGCGGCTGCCCGATGGCCAGGCTTACCGGGCCAGCCCCGCCGAGTTCCTCATCCCGCTGCAGGGCGTGCCCGGGCTCGCGGTCCATCTCGATCCGATGGGCGGAGAGATCACCTGCCGCAGCCGCCAGATCTCGCTACGCCGCGTCCCTGAGGACATCGGCTGGGCCCTGCGGATCTCCCCGGCCGACCCGGTCTGTGTCATCAGGTTCCTGTGGACCGCGGACGGACAGCCGGCCGCGTTCGCTACCACCTACCTGACCAGGGCCGCCGCCGGGCCATATCTCACCGAGGACGCCGGCGCCACTTTCACCCCGCTGCCTGCCGCTTCCATGGCCGCGGCCGGGACGGACCGGGGCGGCCGGGCCCCAGTCGGCCAGCCGGGTGCCCTGTATGTCGAGATGCAGCCCCCGCCGCCCGCGGTCGCCAGGAGCCTGCGGATATCGCCCGGCCAGCTCGCCGCGCTGCTGACCGTCAGGTTCGACGACCCGGCGAGCCGGGATCCGGTGGCGCTGACGGTCGCGGTCTGCCGTCCCGACCTGTTCCGTATCGTCGTGGACACAGCTCAGCCGCCGCTTCCCGATGCTGATCCGGGCAGTTTGGCCGGAGCCTGGACACATGCGGTCGAAGGCTGGGAACCTTGACCCGAAATGCCTATCCCCGCCCTGATTTCCCAGCAGCGGGCGCCGGAGCGCGGCCGCTACCTCATCCCGATCGGGACGCCGCGCCGCGGTGAATTAGTAGCGGCGCTGGCCACCGTCGCGGTGCTGGCCCACCTGATTCTCGCCCAGGTCACGCTGGTGCTGGTGATCGCCTTCCACGCGACAGGCAGACTCACCCGATGGCGGCCGCAATGGCTGGCGATCCCGGCCGCCGCCGGGGTGGTCTGGACGCTCGCGCTCGGCCCGGGTACCGCGGCCGCCCGGTTCGCGGCCGGCCCGCGCCGGGTCGTGGTCTACTTCACCGGCGCGGCCGGGCATCCGGGCCGGATCCTGCACCCGGCCGGGGCCTTCACCGGGCTCTGGCACTGGCTGCCCGGGCAGCTTCCGCTGGCGCTCGTGCTGGCCGCCACCGAGGCCGCCGGCCTGTGGTGGCTGTACTGGCTGCACGCCGGCGAGCCGGTAGCCGCCCTGACCCGCCCCGGCCTGGCCGTGGCGCTGCGCCGGCGCTGGACGGACGCCTCGATCCGGTCGGGCGGCGTGGTCACCCGGGAGGGCGGGTGCGTAGGCGTCGACGAGACGACCGGCCGCCCGGCCGCGATCTCTTGGCAGGAAGCCGAGGGCGGGGTGCTCTGCGCTGCGCCCGACGGCCCGTCAGCGGCCCCGCAGGCCGGCCGGCTGGCCCCGGGCTGGCGGAGACCTGCTTCCTGCTGGCCCACGCCGGGATCCGGCGGCGCAAGCCGGTCATCGTCATCGACCTGACTGGATCCGGATGGCTGGCCGAGCCGCTGGCCGCCGCGTGCGCCGCAGCCGGTGCTGGCCTGCGGCAGTTCAGCGCGGCTGGTCCCGGCTGCTACGAACCGATGCGCGGCGGCGATCCGGGGCAAGCGGCCGCGCTGGTCACGGGCATGATCGACTGGGCCGGGACGCCTGATCAGCACCGGCGCACCTGCGCCGCCTACCTGACCGACGCGTTCGCCGTGCTGGCCGCCGCGCCGGGGGACCCGCGGCTGCCGGTCCTGGATGACCTGGCCGGGCTGCTCACCCCGGCCGCGCTGCAGGCCAGGCTGGGCCGGGTGCCCGGCTACCATCCGCGCCGGGCCGCGCTGGCCGACCGGGTCGGCGTCTGCATCCGTCAGGCCGAGGCGGATCCGGCGGCACTGACGACGGCCGCCGCTGTATTGCCGAACCTGCGGGCCTCGGCCCTCGGTCAGTGGCTGGCTCCCGGGCCGGCGGCGCGGATCAGCCTGGGCCAGGTGGTGCGGGACCGGGCGGTGGCCGCGTTCTGGCTGGACCGCGCCGTCCACGGCGAGCCGGCCGGCATGATCGCGCGCCTGGTCGCCTGCGACCTGATCGCAGTATGCGCGGAGCTGAACCGGATCCCGGTCGGCGGCGACGCGCTGGCCTGGATCCACGGGTGCGAGGCCCTCGATGACCGGCTGCTCGCCGAACTCGTCGCCGCCGGGGCGGGGGCCGGCCTGGCCGTGCTGCTCAGCACCACCTCGGCGGCCGCTGCTGAGCGCCTGAGCGGGTCCGTCAACGTGCTGCTGGCCCACGGTCCCGCCGACCCGGCGGTCGCCGCCCGGTTTGCTGAGCTGGCCGGACCAGCCGCCGAGCCCGCTGCGGCCGGGATTTCCGGCGGCGGAACGGCAGTGCCGCCCGGATATCCGTTACTCATCAATGGCCGTCACCCGGTGGACGGCCGATCCTTGCTGACGGCGAGCCATGCTGAATTCGGCCTCCTGGTCAAGGGCCCGCGGCCGCGGGTGCTGCCGCGGTGCCGAAGCGTCCGCGGCACCGGGCCGGGAGGGCGCCGGTGACCGCCGGCCACACCGCGGGGCCCGCGCAGACCGCGCCCGGCCAGGCCGCCGGTCCGGCAGCGGGCGTGCGCCGCGGCTCCCGGCCGGCCCCGTCGCGCCCGCCGGTCAGCATCCGGCCGGACCGGATCTACCTGGGCTGGCAATACGCCCTGCGGCACCTCGACCCCGGGCCTGCCCCGCGGCGGCCGGCGCCGCCGGTGGGCCTACAGCTCGACCAGGGCTGGGTCGCCGCGCAGCGCCGCGAGGAAGACCGGCTGAGCCGTCCGGCCAAGATCGCGGCCGCCGGGTCGGCGGCGGCCGGGTCCGCTGTGCTCGCGCTCGGGATAGCCGGCGTGCTGAGCCCGTGGCTGACCGGCCTGGGGCTGGCCGCGAGCCTGATCGCGGCGGCCGCCAGCGGGCGGGCCATCCGGTCCGGTGCGCAGGACCTGCGGTCCCGGATAGCAGCCGAGCAAGACCGGCTGGCGAAAATCAAAACAGTCCAGCAGAATCGCCTGACGGCGCGGCAGGAACTGCACGCCAGGCAGTTCCGGGCCTGGCAGGCCCGCCGGGCCGTCTTCGACCGGCAGCCGCAGTGGTACTCCGTTTCGCTGCCCGCCGAGATCGACCGGGTCGACGTGGCCGGCGGGACCCTGGCGGGCTGGTCGGCGCTGCTCACCATGATCGCGGTGCCGCGGCTGAGCGCGGGCGGTGAGGTCACCGTCCTTGACCTCACCGAAGGCGCGGTCGCCACCGACCTGCTCGCCGTGGCCCGCCAGTCCGGCATCAAGCCGCTGGTCTGGGTGCTGCCGGCCGATCTGCCCCGGCTTGATCTGGGGACCGGCCTGAGCCGGGACGCCTGCACCGACCTGCTGTCGGCCACCGTGACCGCGAGCGGCGAGCCCGCCGCGGCAGGCGACCCGGCCAAGGACAGCGCCATCCTGGACCGGATCCTGCGGGTGCTGGGCGGCGAGCCGACGATTGCCCAGGTGACCGCGGCGCTGCGGGCGCTCGCTCAGGTCGGCGACCCGCGCAGCGACCTGCGGGCCGGGCTGCTGGGCCCCGCCCAGCTCGAGCAGATCACGGCGCTGTTCGGCCGCGGTGCCGCGGACCGGGTGGTAACCGAACGAGCCTGGGTGCTTGAGTCCCGGCTCCGGCTGCTTGACCAGCTCGGGTCCGCCGCGGTCCGGCTGCCGCCGAGCCGGCTCCGGGTCGCGTGGCTGGACCGCAGGTCGGGGGCGGTCGCCAATAAGGTACTCGGCACCTACATGACGGTGGCGCTGTCCCACATGCTCCGCCAGGCCCCCGCGGCCAGCGCGGCCCCGCGTTGGCAGCGGACCCTGTGCGTGCTGGGCGCCGAACGGCTCGCCGGGGAGGTGCTTGACCGGCTCTGCGACGCATGCGAGATCTCCGGGACCGGGCTCGTCCTGGCCTACCGGTCGCTGCCTGGCCACATCACCCAGCGGCTCGGCCGGGGCAACACGGCGGTGGCGTTTATGCGGCTGGGGAACGCCCAGGAAGCCAAGGCAGCGAGCGAGCAGATCGGCACCGAGCACCGTTTCGTCATCAGCCAGCTCACCGAGACGGTCGGCGCTTCCCTCACCGGCACTGGCGGCGATTCGTACACCAGCACTGTCGGCACCGCTGATTCGCTGGCCGATTCGGTTTCGGTGAACGAGAGTTCGGGCCGCAGCCGCAGTCGCGGGCGGAGCCGGGCCGGCGGGTCGGGGCCGTTTGGCAACTTCACCGGGTCGGCGAGCCGGGACACCAGCCACTCGGCGGGTACCTCCGACTCGCGGTCGATCACCGCGGGTATCAACTCCAGCACCTCATGGGGGCTGAGCACCTCCACCGCGGTGAGCGCCAACGCGTCGCTCGCCCGGACCAGCCAGCGCTCCCGCGAGTTCCTCGTTGAGCAGCACGAGCTGCAACAGCTCCCGCCGAGCGCGGTCATCGTCAGCTACGGCTCGGCCGCGGGCCGGCAGATCGTGCTGGCCGACGCGAATCCGGGCATCTTCGGGCTGCGTTCCGCCAGCCTGCTGGGCCTGGATGAGGCGCGCGGCGCCGCCACGAGTGCCCACGCGGACGGGGACGCAGCCCCGGCGCCCAATCTCGGTCCGCCGCCTGAGCGCCTGGACTGGCGTACGCCCCGCCGCTGACACGGCTCGCCGCTGACGGGGCGCTGCGCGTCCCGCCGGTGACAGGACCCTGGGTGCGTCCCCACGCTGACAGGCGGCTGGTGCGCCCTGTCCCAGTTCTGATGGTGCTCGCTCGCCGGTGCTACCGGCCGAGTGGATTCGGGCATCGACTCTGAATAATCTGACCGAATCCCGAATCCACTCGGCAGCAACTCCCGGGTCAGCGCACTGCGCTGTGGCCTCCGGGTGTGCCGTGACCCATGTGGCGGCAGATGCAGCGACGACAGGAACCGCACCCACGACGGGAGCCGTACCGACAACGGGAGCCGCACGGACAACGGGAGCCGCACCGACAACGGGAGCCGCGCCGATGGCCTGAGCCGCGCCGATGGCACATAGGGGAGCAAACAACAGCAGCAGAGCGCCATTGCCGCTACTGACGAACCGCAGTGAAGTGCCATCGCCGCCATTAGCGGGCGGTCCAGCGGCCGCGGGATCATGAAACTGGTCGGAATGAGTCGGCGCATCCAGGTCGACCGGGTGGCGGCGAGTGCTATCGGCTGGTATG
Organism: uncultured Actinomycetota bacterium; assembly: GCA_963775745.1. Classification (GTDB taxonomy): domain Bacteria; phylum Actinomycetota; class Actinomycetes; order Streptosporangiales; family Streptosporangiaceae; genus DATBGO01. The sequence continues at coordinate 91,203 of CAVZKE010000001.1, read as the reverse complement.
CACGCCTTGTGGACTCGACGTCAGGCATCGGGGGCGGTGGTGCCGGTCCCTGGTACCGGGTTCAGGCCATCACGGCGGCCGGCGGCGGCACCGCGGAGCGGGACTACGCATCGGTGCTGCCCGCCGCGCTCAACGCGGCGCTATGGCGGCGCCCGTTCGTAGCGGGCTGGCTGTCCAGGGGCGGCGGGGCGCCGCTCGAGCTGATCAGCAACGCCGGGCCGCTTCCCGATGGCCGACCGGGCGATGACGATGCGGGGCCGCGGGAACTGCTCTTCCCCTGGGGCGCCCGCGGCGTGCGGCTGCCCGGCAGCCTGCTCGCCGACCTCGACCGCCTGGTCTGGGCGCCGTGCCCGGGGCGCCAGGCGCTGCCCTTCGGCGGTGATCAGGGGGCCCAGGACCGCCCGTGGCAGGCCGGCCGCAGGGGCCCGCCAGGCCGCCCGGCGGCGGCCCGCTGGGGGCCAGCGATCAGGGAGCCGGTCAGCAGGCCACGCTGTTCGAGTCGGCGCTCACCACCCTCATCAGCAGGCCGTTCGGCTGGCTGGTGGTCGCGGAGCCGACCGCGATGCTGGACGCGGAGACCGCTGAGCTGCGCACTCAGCTGAACGTGCTCCGGCGCTACGACGAGGAACACGCCAGGTTCGATGCCGACCGGGCCCAGCGCCGCCTGGCCGAACTGGACGCCTTCCGCGAGGCCGGCCTATGGAACGTCCGGGTGCTGGCCGGCGCGGCGACCGAGGGGGAACTGCGCCTGATCGCCCCGGTGCTGGTCGGCTCGGTCGATCTGAGCGCGCACCCGTACCGGTTGCGGAGCGCGGCGGAGGCCCGCGACCTGGCCGATGCGCTGGTAGCCAAGTATCTCGACGCGAGCGACGGCGCCGAGGTCCCGTTCGCCGCGACGGCCGGGGCGCTCGCGGCCCTGACCGGCCTGCCGCGCCTGGAGGTGCCAGGCGTGCGGGTGCTTCGTCCCGGCTACTTCGACCTGACCAGCGAGACCAGCCAGACCAGTGAGGCCGGTCAGAGCAGCGGCGAGCAGGCCATCGAGCTTGGCACCATCCTGGACGTGGCCGACCGGCCGGTGGGCGCGTTCGAGGTGCCGCTGGCCACGCTGAACAGGCATGCTTTCGTGACCGGCGCCACCGGCGCGGGGAAGTCCCAGACGGTCAGGCACATGTTGGAGCAGCTGACCAGGGCGGGCATCCCCTGGCTGGCCATCGAGCCGGTGAAGTCCGAGTACGCCGCCATGGCGGGCCGCATCGGCGAGGCGGGCCAGGTCACGGTCATCAATCCGGCGGACCCGGCGGCGGTACCGTTGTCAGTCAACCCGCTCGCCCCAGAGCCCGGCTACCCCGTACAGGCGCACATCGACATGGTGCGTGCCTTGTTCCTGGCCGCCTTCGACGCTCATGAGCCATTCCCGCAGATCATTTCGCAGGCGCTGCAGCGCGCCTATGAGGCGTGCGGCTGGGACCCGGTCACCGGCGCCGGGCGGCCGGACGCCCCCGCGCCCCCGGCCATTCCCACGCTGGCCCGGTTGCAGCGGGCCGCGCTCGAGGTCATCGAGGAGGTCGGCTACGGCCGCGAGCTGCAGGCCGACGTCCGCGGGTTCGTCGACGTGCGGCTGCGGTCGCTGCGGGTCGGCTCGGCGGGCCGCTTCTTCGAAGGCGGCCACCCGGCTGACGTCGGCGAGCTGCTCCGGCGCCATGTGGTGCTGGCCATCGAGGACGTCGCCAACGACGAGGACAAGGCCTTCCTCATCGGCACGCTGATCATCAGGATCGTCGAGCACCTGCGGCTGCGCGCCCGCAGCGAGCCCGGGCACGGCCTGCGGCATGTCATCGTCATCGAAGAGGCGCATCGGTTGCTGCGCGCTCAGCGAGAGGGCGCGAGTGGTCACGCGGTCGAGCTTTTCGCCAGCATGCTGGCCGAGATCCGCGCCTACGGCGAAGGGATCGTGGTCGCCGAGCAGATCCCCGCCAAGCTCGTCCCCGACGTGGTGAAGAACACCGCGCTCAAGGTCCTGCACCGGCTGCCCGCGCACGATGACCGTCAGGTCGTCGGGGCCGCGATGAACCTGGACGAAGACCAGTCCCGGCAGGTGGTCTCGCTGCCGCCCGGCCAGGCCGCCGTGTTCGCGGACGGGATGGACCGGCCGCTGCGGATCCGGGTCCCGTTCGGCGGTGACCGGGAGCGGGCTGCGGCGGCGCCGGCCGGCGCTGCCGCCCCGGTGCGGGGCAGGCGGTCGGCGGCCTGTGGCCCGGCCTGCGTCTCCGGGCGCCCGTGCACGCTGCTCGAACTGCGCGCGGCTGACTTGCTCGCCGACGCGGACGCCGACGCGTGGCTGCGGATCTGGACCGAGGCGCTGACCCTGGCTTTCCTGACCAACCGGCCGCTGCCGGTGGCGCCCGCGCTGCTGCGGCAGCGCTGGTCCGCTCTCGGCCAGCGGCTGCGCGAATGCATGCTCGCGACCGCGATCGAGCGAGCGCTGCATGGCCGTGCCTTGATCGTCCGGGCCTGGTATGACCCCGGGCGGCTCGCGGCGGCCATGGCGGCCACCGGGCTGCGGCTGCTGGACGGCGGGTCGGGCGCCGGTACCCGGGCCGGGACCGCCTGGGTCATTCCTCAGCTGCAATGGCTGCACGAAGTCGAGCGCGCGTGTCCGTCCGGTGCGGCGCTGCCCGATCCGTTTGCCGCGGCGCCACCGCTCGAGTTCCCGCTGGCCGCCTGCCGGACCGGCCGGGGATGCGGATCGGGCAGCGGGTCAGCGGCCTGCGCCGGCATCCGCTTTCCATGGAGCTGGCCAGGAACCGGCTGCCGGCCTGGACCGTCCTGCTGGGCGAGGACGACCAGCGCGGGTTCACCGGCGACCTGGCCAGCGTGATCATCGGGGTGAGCCATCGTGGGCAACTGCGCAAGGCCGCCGGTGAGATGGGGATCGCAGGATGGCTGGAAACCGTGCTGTCATGGCCCCGCAGGTTCATCGTCGGGTACCAAGACGAGCCTGCCGGGTAGGCGGTGGGATTCGAGCGCGAGTCCGTAGCCAGATAGCATCGGCGGCCATGGGCAAGCTTCCGCTGCGGGCGCGTATCGCCACGACGATCGGCGGGGCGGCGGGCCGCGTTTCGCAGCTCACCGGCCGCGGTGACGGCTCGGTGATCGGCGGGGTGCTCGGCCTGCGAGTGGAGCCGGATCTGCTGCGGCTCCTTGCTGTCGGCCGGCAGATCGTGCTCGTGTCGGCGACCAATGGCAAGACGACAACCACCAGGCTGATCACGGCCGCGCTTGGCACGCTCGGCCAGGAGGTGGCGTCCAACGCATTCGGGGCCAACATGGCGGCCGGGCTGACCTCCGCGCTGGGCCGGACGCCTAACGCCCCCTATGGCGTGCTAGAGGTCGATGAGCGCCACCTGCCCGACGTGATCGCCGCGACCAGCCCGAGGGTGGTCGCGCTGCTCAACCTGAGCCGCGACCAGATGGACCGGGCGGCGGAGATCTGGCTGGTGGCCAGGCGCTGGCGGGAGGCGCTGGCGGCGTCGGGCTGCCACGTGGTCGCCAACGCCGATGACCCGCTGATCGTGTGGGCGGCGGCCTCGGCCCGCGGCATCACCTGGGTCGCGGCCGGCCAGCGCTGGCACGAAGATTCCTGGTGCTGCCCGCAGTGCGGCTCGCACCTGCGCCGGGATGAGCTCGGCTGGCGGTGCGGTGAATGCGGGTTCGCGCGGCCGGCGGCCAGCTGGGTACTGGACGGCGAGAACGTGATCGACTCCGAAGGCCGGCTGCGGGAGCTGTCGCTCGAGCTGCCGGGCCGGGCCAACCGGGCCAACGCCGTGATCGCGCTGGCGGTAGGCGACTTCTTCGGTGCCGACCTGGATCAGATGCTGCCCAGCCTCAGGAAGGTCAGGTCGGTGGCCGGCCGCTACACCCGCCTGGAGCGCGGCGGGCGCCAGGTCCGGCTGCTGCTCGCGAAGAACCCAGCCGGCTGGCTGGAGGCGTTCGACGTGCTCGACCACCCTCCTGCGCCGGTAATGCTGTCGGTCAATGCGCAGGGCCCGGACGGCCGGGACACGTCCTGGCTGTGGGATGTGGACTATCGGGTGCTGCGCGGGCGTCCAGTGCTCGTGGGCGGCCAGCGGCGGATCGACCTTGCCGTCCGGCTCGAAGCCGACGACGTGCCGTTCCAGCTCGTGAACGGCATTGATGACGCGGTCGGCAAGGTAGAGGCCGGTGCCCTGGACGTGATCGCGAACTACACGGCCTTCCAGCAGATCCGGGCCGCCCTGGGCCGGGCCGAGTGACGAGGGCAGGCTGATGACATTCCAGCCGGAGCCGACGCGGCCGCGCCGGGCGCGCCCCAATCGCGCCTGGCCCAATCGCGCCTGGCCCGAGGGTGCCTGGTCCGAGGGCGCCTGGTCCGAGGGCGCCAGGTCCGGCGGCGCCTGGTCCGAGGGCGCCTGGTCCGAGGGCGCCTGGTCCGAGGGCGCCAGGTCCGACCATGAGTCGGCCGAGGCGGCGGAACCCGGGCGGCGGCGCGGCAGCCACCGTGGCCCCAGCAGCGTCCGGCTGGTCTGGGTCTACCCGGACCTGCTCAGCACCTACGGGGACCGGGGCAACCTGCTGGTGCTCGAGCGGCGGGCCAGGCTGCGCGGGTTCGCGGTCGAATCGGTCGCGGTGCACGCCGACCAGCCGGTGCCGCGCCAGGGCGACATCTACCTGATGGGCGGGGGCGAGGACCTGCCCCAGATCCTGGCAGCCCGCCGGCTGCGGGCTGATGGCGGGCTGGCCGCGGTGGCCAACTCCGGTGCCGTCGTCTTTGCCGTCTGCGCGGGCTATCAGGTCATCGGCACTGAGTTCGGCGGCGTGGACGGCGAGCCGGTCGCGGGCCTGGAGATCCTGGATATGCGAAGCGGGCGCGGGGAGCGCCGTGGCGTCGGCGAGATCATCGCCGACGTGGACCCCGAGCTTGGCGTACCGCGCCTCACCGGTTTCGAGAATCATCAGGGCGTCACCACGCTCGGGCCTGACGTCCGGCCGCTGGCCCGGGTGGCGGTGGGCGTCGGTAACGGTGATGGCACCGAGGGGGCATACCGCGGCCGGGTGCTCGGCACCTACCTGCACGGGCCCGCCCTGGTCCGCAACCCGGGGCTAGCTGACCTCCTGCTCGGCTGGGTGGCGGGCCCGCTCGCGCCGCTCGGGGAGGCCGACGAGGTATGGGCGCGGCGGCTTCGCGACGAACGGCTGGCCGCGGTGCGCTGAAGCCGGCCGATCACCCTAATCCGTCGCGGACCATGATCCGGTAAGAAAAGGGGCCGCCGAGCGCGCGGATTTTACGTCTTCGCGGATCTTGGCCCGGCTGGGCGATCAGTACACGACAGCCTGCGTGCCGTCCGCCATAATCTCCGCGACGAACGAAGCAGCGCCCGCGATCCGGACTCCGTCCAGCACATCGTCAGCTGTGATCCCGCGGCGGGCCGCGCATTGCGTGCAGACCGTCACGGTGCCGCTGCCGAGCACCTTTTCCAGCAATTCCGCGAACGGGACCGCGTGCGGGAGCGTTATGCCATCGGCGCGGCCGGGCAGAGCCAGCCAGGCAGCATCCCCGGTCAGCCAGAGCGACACCTCCAGCCCGCTGGCAACGGCCGTGGTGGCCACGGTCAGGGCCTGGTTGCAGCGTTCCAGGTCATCCTGGCCTGCGGTTGCCTTCACGACAAGTGACCGGGAATTCATGCTCAGACCTTAACCCGGACGTGCGAATCCGCGGATGCCTGACCAGGCATCCCGATCCGCAGATTCAGGCGAGCATCGCCAGGCTGGCGGATTGCTCTCCGGGCGCGCCGCCCGGCGGGCGCGGCCAGCGGGGCCTAAGCTTCGGGTATGGCTGGTGAGGTCAGCGGGATGATCCTGGTCGGAGCGTTCGGCGCGGTGACGGCGCTATGCGCCATCCTGCTGCCGAAGCTATTTCGGGCCGGTACTGCTGATCAGCCGTCGTCCGCACGCGGCAAGCGGCCCTGAGCCCGCCGCGGTTCTAGCCTTTGTCTCATGCAGAGCGAGCAGAATCCTCAGAACGGCACCGTCAGCGGAACTGCGGCAGCAGACGCGGGCCCTGACGCCAGGCCCGAACCGCATCCCAGCCTCGTCCCGGTCCTGTTCCTGCTGGGCCGCTGGGAGGGAGCCGGCGTGGTCGGTTACCCGACCATCGAGAGCGTCAGGTTCGGGCAGGAGATCTCATTCAGCCACAACGGCAAGCCATTCCTGATCTATCAGAGCCGCACCTGGCTGCTCGACGAGTCCGGAAACCTTGGCCGGCCACTTGCCATGGAGACCGGGTTCTGGCGTCCCCAGCAGGATGGCCGCCTTGAGGTGGTCCTTGCGCACCCAACCGGGATCACCGAGATCTACCTCGGCGAGATAACCGGCACGAAGATCGAGATGGCCACCGACGCGGTGGTCCGGACCGCTACGGCCAAGGAGGTTACCGCGGGCCGCAGGCTCTACGGGCTGATCGGGACGGATCTTGGCTACGCCTTTGACATGGCGGCCATGGGGCTGCCGTTGCAAGCCCATGTCTCGGCGCAGCTCAAGCGCCTCGGATAGCCCGGGGCCGGCGTTCCTGCCGGGCCCGCTGAGATTGGGCTCAGCCAGTATTAGTTCGGGCCCAGCCAGTAGTTGGCGAACCCGTCAGGGTGAACGGCCGTCGGCTGCGCGATCCGCTTCCGGCTGACGGCGCCGTACTGGACGATCTCGGTAGTCCGCCAGTGCCGTGATACCAGACCGCCGCGCTGGCTCGCGCCGCTGGTGATGGCGATGTCCGCGAAAGCCACCGCGCCGTAATCGGCCATCGGAAGAAGCTGGCCCTTGCCGTTGGCCGGAGCTTCGCTGATGACCTGAGCGGAGGTACGCGGGCACCTGGTATGCACGGGGCAGGCCCTGGTCACGCTGAACCGATGGTGATTGGTGTTGTCGGTGACCGCCAGCCGGAACCTCCTGGCCGACGCGTTGTAGTACACGCTCGCGGTTATCGAGTCGCCACTGCTGGCCCCGATCCTGGCCCCCCGAACGGGATCATCGGCCGCCCCGGCAGCACCTGGCCGGTTCCGCCGACGGCGTGCACGCGGACCGCAGGACCTAACGCGGAGGCGCCGGTCGCGAGGATGACCCCCGCCGCAGCGGCCACTGCGCTACCGACTCGGAGGATCTTGGTCACGACATGTCCTTCTTGCGGTTGAGCACGCCGCGCAGCGGGCGCTCGGCCGATAAGGCCTGGTTACTGGTACTGGGACACGGCACCCGAAGGACATTACCGCCGGCCGGACCTGGCCTGCGGGACGCCTCGCGGAAGGCCGCCAGCGAGTGGACGGCCGGTGAGAGCCGGCGGGCCGCCGAGGACCGGGCGGGCGGGAAGGCCGGGCGGGCCAGAAGGCCGGGCGGGCAAGAAAAACCCCCGGGCGACTCCCGCAGCGGGCTTGACCCGCCGACCCGGGGAGCCATGCGCCATGCCAATACGGCGCATGTCCGGCAACCGAAGTTGCGCTCCGCGAGACCGGAGGTGTCACCCGCGACGGGGACCGGCTGGACAAGGCCGGCCAACCCGGGGGTCCGGTGTCTGCCGTGTATTCGCCGACCGCCGCCTTACGGCACCGGGCCTGGCATGTTCGCACGCCTGCCCTGTTGCGAGCCGGGATGCGTGCCTGACGCGGCTTGCGCCGGGCCGGGCACTCCACGGGACGGCGGCTAGCTGACAGCCACCTCGCGAGTCCGACATCTATGCATGCTGTTGGACCACCTCCTTTCCCGCGTTAGCCCGAAGGTACGTCACGCCGCGGCGCGGAGGCAAGCAAGTTATCCGGGCCCGGGCCGGAGGACGGGTTCCGCAGGCGGTGCTTACTAGACTTGGCCCATGTTGCGTCCTGGAAGCTCGTCCAGGCCTGCGGGTGGAAGTCCCGTCCGGGTAGACACCGGAGTGCCCGGTAGCGGGCCCCGGTTCGTCGTTGAGAGGCGGCGGGCTGAGCGGGGTGTCGAGAGCCTCTGTAGGAGGGAGCAAGCACGTGGGCCGTAGCGTGAAGCGAACCTTGCTCTCCGGCACCATCCGCTACCCGAAGGCAGCGTAACCATGTCAAGAAGATCATCGGTAAGCCGTATGCGGGAAACCCGCACGTACGGATTGAAAGGGGGATGGGGAAACGGGCCGTCACAGGCACCGCGCCCCTGACTACCAATGGCACAGGCCTGGGATGCGGCGCTGCGGGCGGGCGGCTACCGCGTCACGCCGCAGCGCCAGCTCGTCCTCGAGGCCGTCACCAGGCTGGATCACGCGACGCCTGAGGAGATCTTCGCTGATGTCCACAAGCGGGCTCGCGGGGTAAACGTTTCCACGATCTACCGGACCCTGGAGCTGCTCGAGCAGCTCGGCCTGGTCACCCACACCCACCTCGGGCACGGCGCGCCCCGCTACCACCTGGCCGCCGATGCCGGTCACGTTCACCTGGTGTGCAGCGAATGCGGGCGGATCATCCAGGTCGAGCCGGAAGTCGTGGATCCGCTCATCAAGGCGCTCGAGGACGAGCACGGTTTTGAGACGGATGTCGGGCACCTGACGGTATTTGGCAGGTGCGCGCAGTGCCGGGCCGCGCAGGGCTAGCCAGTGCCCAGGCCGCCAGCGGGGCAGGTCGCCCCCCGGCCTGGCCACGGGCTGACTTCCGGGCCTGGTCACGGGCTGACCTCCGGACCGGGCCCCGCCGGGCCACAGGAGGGCGCAACGGCCGCATAACCTGGGTCACATGAACAGCCCCCTGCTCAGCGCCCCCGGGGCGGTGGCCGCTGATGGCGTGGACGCCGGGGTGGCGGCGCACTACGGCGACCCCTATGCCGAGCAGCGCGCGCTGTCGTCCGGTTTCGGCCTGGTCGACCGATCGCACCGCGGCGTCATCCGCATCACCGGACCGGACCGGCTGCCGTGGCTGCACAGTCTCAGCACGGCCGATATCGAGCATCTTCAGCCCGGTCAGGCCGCCCAGGCGCTGATCCTGAGCCCGAACGGCCACGTCGAGCATCACCTGACCCTGACCGATGACGGGACCGCGCTCGTGGGCGCATGTCGAGCCCGGTACGGCCGAGCCGCTGCTGAAGTTCCTCGAGTCCATGCGGTTCATGCTGCGCGTCGAGCCCGCCGACGTCAGCGACGACTATGCCGTGCTCACGCTCGATGGGACCGCAGGGCGGGGCCCGACCAGCCGGCGTGCGGCAGCGGCGATGAACCTTCCGTTTGGCACTGACCTGGTCATTCGGCGACGCACTGGCGGATGCCGCGGCGGGACTACAGGCGGCCGGGGCCGCGCTGGCTGGCATGTGGGCGCACGAGGCGCTGAGGATCGCGGACGGCCGGTGCCGGTTCGGGCTCGATACCGATCACCGGACGATCCCGCATGAGGTGGGCTGGATCGGCACCGCGGTCCATCTCAACAAGGGCTGCTATCGCGGGCAGGAGACGGTCGCGCGGGTGCATAACCTTGGTCACCCGCCGCGCCGGCTGGTCCTGCTGCACCTGGACGGGAGCGAGGACCGGCTGCCCGGGCACGGTGACCTGGTCGCGGCGGCGGACGTGCCGGTGGGTTTCGTGGGCTCGGCGGCGCGCCACTACGAGCTCGGGCCGATCGCGCTGGCTCTGATCAAGCGGACCGTACCGGTCGACGCGACCCTGCAGGCAGCCGGGATCCCCGCCGCGCAGCAGGTCATCGTGGCACCCGACGCCGGGGGTGGCCAAAGCCGCCGTGCGGCAGGTGCGCGGTGGCCTGAGCCGGCCGCGCGAGTAACCTACGCGCCAGGAACAACGCCGTTTCCTGGAGGTCCCCCGCCGTGCTCCGTCGTGCGCTGCTGGCCGTATCGGCCAGCAAACGGATCCAGCAGTTCCTCGTCGGAGCCCCGTTCACCCAGGATGTCGTGGCCAGGTTCGTGGCCGGGGATAGCGCCGACGACGCGTTGCGGGTGACCCGGGCGCTGCAGGCCGACGGGCTGCTGGTCAGCCTCGACTACCTCGGCGAGGACACCGTCGATCCGGACCAGGCGGCCGCGGTGACCGACGAGTACGTCCGGCTCCTGGGCAGGCTCAGCGCCGCCGGGCTGGCCAGCGGCGGTCGCGCCGAAGTGTCCGTCAAGGCCACCGCGGTGGGGCTCGACCTGCCGGAGCACGGCGAGAAGACGGCGACCGAGAACATCACCAGGATCTGCGCCGCGGCGACCGCGGCCGGTACCACGGTCACTCTCGATATGGAGGACTACACCAGGATCGAGGCGACGCTGCGCATCGTGGCGCAGGTCCGGCAGGAGTTCCCCGAGCTGGGCTGCGTGATCCAGTCTTACCTGCGCCGCAGCCCGGCGGACTGCGCGGCGCTGGCCTTCGCCGGGTCGCGGGTCAGGCTCTGTAAGGGCGCCTACAGTGCGCCCGAGGGCGTCGCCTTCGGCACCCGCGCGCAGATCGACCGCTGCTACGCGCGCTGTATGCGGGTGCTCCTGAGCGGCGTGGGCTATCCGATGTTCGCCACGCACGACCCCCGGCTGATCGACATCGCCGATGCGCGGGCGGCCGCGGCCGGCCGGTCACCGGCCAGCTTCGAGTACCAGATGCTATTCGGCATCAGGCCCGCCGAGCAGTTGCGGCTGGCGGGCGGCGGAGCGCGGGTGCGGGTCTACGTGCCCTACGGCAACGACTGGTACGCCTACCTGGTCCGGCGGCTGGCCGAACGGCCCGCGAACCTCATCTTCTTCCTCCGCTCCCTGACCTCGCGCACCTGACCCCCCTCACCCCCACCCCAGCCACTGGGTTTTCCATGATCATGGTTGATCACTGGGGTCCTGGCCCCACCAAGTAACCATGATCATGGAACTGGGGGGGGCACCGTGGTTACGGGACTGGGGCTGGGTGATCATGGTTACGGGACTGGGGCTGGTGATCATGATTACGGGACTGGGGCTGGTCACTATGAATAGGGGACTGGGGGGTCAAGGTGGGCGTGGAATGCGGCTGGTGGGGCCGGGGGCCGAGGGGAGCTGGCGCGATAGGCTCCGTGGCATGATCGCAGTGCTCGGGGCAGGCAAGATGGGCGAGGCGCTTGTCTCGGGTCTGCTGCGTGCCGGCTGCCCGCCCGCGAGCGTGATCGCCGCCGTCCGGCGCGCCGACCGGGCGCAGGCACTGCGCGAGGCGTACGGGATCGAGGTGTTCGGCGCCGCGGCGGCGGCGCGGCATGCCGACACGCTGCTGATCACCGTCAAGCCGCAGGATATGGCATCGCTGCTGGACGAGATCAGCCCGGAGGTGACCGTCGACAAGCTGGTCATTTCCGTGGCGGCCGGGATTACCACCGCGTTCATCAGCCGAAAGCTCAAGGTAGACGTTCCGGTGGTGCGCGTCATGTCAAACACGCCGGTCCTGGTCGATGAGGCGATGAGCGTCATCTCGGCGGGCGCGCATGCGGGCGAGGAGCACCTGAAACGGGCCGAGGAATTGCTCCGCCCGGTCGGAAAGGTGCTGCGTATCCCCGAGTCGCAGCAGGACGCGGCCACAGCGCTGTCCGGCAGCGGGCCGGCCTACGTCTACTTCCTCGTGGAGGCGATGGTTGACGCCGGGATCCTGCTCGGGATGCCCCGCAACAACGCCCTGGAGATGGTGAAGCAGGCGGTCTACGGCGCGGCGACCATGCTGCGTGAGTCCGGCGAGCACCCGGTGATCCTGCGCGAGGCGGTGACGTCGCCCGGCGGCACCACCATCAGCGCGATCAGGGAACTGGAGAAACACGGGGTCCGGGCCGCCTTCCTGGCCGCGATCGAGGCCGCCAGGGACCGCGGGCGCGAGCTCGGCAGCGGCTGACCGGCCAGCCCTGGTTGGCGAGCAGGCACGGCTCAATGGCCTGGCGATAACTCTCCGGAATTGAGACCGCTCGCCGGGGTTGCCCTTTTCCGTGCAGGACTTACGCTGGAGACAGGCGTGACTGGTGCGCTGAAACTCGCTAGGTGCAGGCAGCTCCGCCGGAAGAGGGCTACTGATGGCAGCAGAAGTAACTTCGCTCAGCGACGTGAGGTTCCTGACCGTGGCCGAAGTGGCCACGATCATGCGGGTATCCAAGATGACGGTCTACCGCCTTGTTCACTCCGGCGAACTGGAGGCGATCCGGGTCGGCCGATCGTTCCGCGTTCCTGAGCAGGCGGTCAACGCCTACCTCAAGGAGGCTTTCGTCGGGACCGAGTGATCGCTGGGATCGCGGTACCCGGAACGGGGCAGTCCGGAGGGGGCAGGCGGCGGGGAAGGCCCGGTGCGGCCGGCGGTGTGATTGACGTGACCGGCCGGCCGGGTGGCGATTCGCGGTCTTGGCCGGGGTACGCTGTGGCGTTGGCGTGTGCCCGGCGGGGGTGCGCGTGGGCATGCCCATCAATCCAGAACGTCGAGCGAGGGTGATCTCGTGGGCTCAGTGATCAAGAAGCGCCGCAAGCGGATGGCGAAGAAGAAGCACCGCAAACTGCTGCGTAAGACGCGCGTTCAGCGCAGGAACAAGAAGTAACACCAGCCGGGCGCGTGCCCGCCTGGGTGGCTGGGTAGGGGTGCGTGCATCGAGAACGCGATGAGTCCTGCCGCCATCAATCGCCCGGCGGAGGCCGCCCACAGCCCCGAAGGTAACGGCGCTCTGGGAGATGATGTGAGCCAGACCCGGTCCGACCAGTCGGACGGCTGGCGGCAACTGCTTGCGGGCGCAGCCGACTACGTGCTGCGGCGGGTCAGCGGCGATTACCGGGCCGACGAGACCGGCTTCGACTCCGAGTTCAACTCCAGCGTGCTGATGCCGGTGGCCGGGGCCTTGTACCGGAATTGGTTCCGGGTCCGGATGCGGGGCCTGGAGCAGGTGCCCGCCGTCGGCCCGGCGCTGGTGGTCGCGAACCATTCCGGCGTGCTGCCGTTCGATGCCGTGATGCTGCAGACCGGGTTGTTCAACGAGCATCCCGCGCACCGGAACCTGCGGCTGCTGGGCGCTGACCTGGTGTACACCGTGCCCATCCTGGCCAATCTGGCCCGGATGAGCGGGCACACCCGGGCCTGCCCGCAGGAGGCCGACCGGCTGCTGCGCGCCGGGGAGCTGGTCGGGGTCTTCCCCGAGGGCTTCAAGGGAATCGGGAAACCGTTCAGCGAGCGTTATCAGCTGCAGCGTTTCGGTCGCGGCGGGTTCGCGGTGACGGCGATCAAGGCCGGGGTGCCGATCATCCCGTGCGCGATCGTCGGCGCCGAGGAGATCTACCCGATGATCGGCAATTCGGAACCGGTCGCCCGGCTGCTCAAGCTGCCTTATTTCCCGGTGACGCCGTTGTTCCCCTGGCTGGGCCCGGTCGGCGCGATCCCGCTGCCGTCCAACTGGATCATCGAGTTCTGTGAGCCGGTGCCCACCGAGGGCATCCGGGCCGACTGGCAGCATCATCCGGAACCGGTCGCCCGGCTGGCCGACCAGGTGAAGCAGACCATTCAGCGCAAGCTGGACGAGCTCCTGGTCGAGCGCGGACCGGCGTTCAGCTAGATCCGGCCGTCGGCCGCCCGGCGGCGGTGCAGGGCCACCCCGGCCGCCGTGCCGACCACGACCCCGGCAGCCGCGGCGGCCGGCAGCGCCACCGTGGTGACCCGGCGGCCGGACCGGAAATCATGCACCGGCCAGCCCTGGCGCTTGGCCTCCGCGCGGAGCTCGGCATCGGGATTGACGACATTCGGGAGGCCGACCAGGGTCAGCATCGGCAGGTCGTTGGCTGAGTCGCTGTAGGCCGAGCACCGGGACAGGTCCAGGTGCTCGCGCTCAGCGAGCGCCCGGATCGCCTCGGCCTTCGCCTCGCCGTGCAGCAGGCCGCCGACCAGGTGCCCGGTGTACTCGCCGTGCACGGTCTCGGCCACGGTGCCGAGGGCGCCGGTGAGGCCCAGCCGGCGGGCCAGGATGTTGGCCAGCTCCACCGGCGTGGCGGTGACCAGCCAGACCCGCTGGCCGGCGGCGAGATGACGCTGGGTCAGTTCCCTGGCGCCCTCCCAGATACGGTCGGCCATCGTGTCGTCGTAAATCTCCTCGCCGAGCGCGACGATGTCGGCCACCCGGTGCCCGGCCACGAAGGCCAGCGCCGATTCCCTGGCCGCGTTGATGTGGTCGCTCTTCTCGGAGCCGCGGAGCCGGAACGTGACCTGGCCCCAGGTCATCCGAGCCAGGTCCCGGGGACCGAACAGCTTTCGCGCGGCCAGGCCGCGGGCGAAGTGATAGATCGAGGCGCCGCGCATCAGCGTATTGTCAACGTCGAAAAAAGCCCCGGCGGTCGGATCGGGCACTGGCGACGGCTGCTGCACATCGGCGGCCGCGGCGGAAGCCTCCCCGGCTACCGCCGGGCCGTTCGCGCGTCGTCCGGACAGCAGTTTCATCTCATCGAGCCTACCGGCGCGCGCCGCGCGGCCGGTCAGCCCGCGCGGCGATTCGCAGGCCCGATCGGCCGCCCCGCATGATGCCTGGTCAGCAGTCTGGTCGCATCACGGCCCCGCGTCAGGCACCATAGTCACGATGTCTATATCCCTTCTCGTGGCGGCGCTGGGCTGCCTGGGCGCCGCGGCGGGCACCGGCGTACTCATCGCCAGGTGCCTGCACGCCCCGACCGGGCCCGTGGTGGCCTGGACGGTCGCCATGTTCGGGCTGGCGGTGTCGCTGGCCGCGCAGACCATCGGCCACGCCATCAGCTTCGGGCCGGTGGCGTTCCGCGCGATGGAGATCGGGGCGGGCGTCCTCGCCCCGCTCGCGCTCGCCGTCGGACTGACCGAGGTGGCGGGCCGGAGCCTGCCGACCAGGTTCGCCGCGCGGCTGGTACTGCCCGCGGTCGCGTTCGTGTCCCTGGTGATTCTCGGCAGCGACCCGCTGGGCGTGGCGACGTTCAGCAAGGCCTGGCCCGATCCGGGCATCTATTACCAGATCATCCCGAACCAGATTCTCAGGGATCTGATTCCTCCGGCTACCGTGCTGATCGCGGTGCTCGCGCTCGCCTGGACCGTCATCCGGTCGCAGCTGGAGAAGGCCTGGCGGGCGGCCGTGCCGCCGGTGGTGGCGGCCACGGCGGCCGCGCTGGCCGTCTCGGTGCCCGGCCTGGCGGCCCTGGCCGGCGGCAGCACCGTGACCTCGTTGCACGTGGCCTCGCTGTTCGCGCTGCTGTGCCTGGCGGCCGTGGCGCTGACCTGGTTCGCCAGCTCGCGGACCGGCAGGCTTGACCTGACCGCGCTGCGGCAGCGGCCCGGGGCCGACGATCCCGACGAATGGGAACTCCAGCGGTCCTGGAACGGCGGGCTCGAGGAGACCGGCGAATTCGAGCCGCTGGGGGCGGCCGGGGACCCCTACGGCAGCCTCTACCGGGCCCGCAACGCGGCCTGGCTACGACGCGGCCTACGGCGAGGGCCGGCGATCCGGGCCCGGGCGGATACCCGAACGGCGCCTACCGCGAGCCGGGGCGTGCCGCCGGTTACGACGAGGAGGCCGGCACGGCGAAGCCGGATACCAGGAGGCGGCCAGCGCCCGGGAGCCGGACCGGTTCGACGGATACGCTGAACCGGCGGCCGACGACGGCGCCGGAGCCAGGCTCTTCGGCCAGATCACGATCTACACGCTGCTCGAAGACCGACTGAGCGAGTTCGACCGGCTGACCAAGCATGTCGTCAAGCAGGTCCGCGCGAAGGAGCCCGGCACGCTGGTGTACATCGTTCATGACGTGCCCTCAGCCCCCATGCAGCGGATCTTGTACGAGGTCTACCAGGACCGGCCAGCCTTACGAGCACCTAAGACCGACCCTATGTGACGGCGTTCGCGGAGCGGCGGCCATGGTCCTGGCCACCAACGCGATCGAGCTCGGCCTGCAGCAGGCCAAGATGTCACCGCTGCCGTCCGTCTCCGACCTGCTCTGCGACTCTGGTTTCGACCTGCCCGGCGACACCGGCTTCGGGCAGCCCGGGTACGGCCCGCGGTCGGCGGCCGGCGCGGCCCCGCCCGGTCCGGGCAGCGATGACGGCCTACCGGCCGCCGGGGGCACCGGCCGAAGACCGCTACATCGCTGCGCCGACGTGCGCGGCGAGGCCCGGTACCGATGGCCAGCGGGCCACACTATCACGCTGCTGTCCAGGCCCGGCTGCCATCTGTGCGACGAGGCGCGCACGGTCATCGCCCGCGTCGCCGATGATCTCGGCGTGGCCTGGAGCGAGCGTGATATAACGGGGTCCCAGCATGACCTGCGGGACTACGGGGACATGATCCCGGTCACCCTGATCGACGGCGTCCAGCACGACTTCTGGCGGGTCGACGAGCGCCGCTGCGGCGGGCACTGCCCGGATAGCCCGGCCCGGACGGCCGCTGGTCCTGGCGGGGGCCGGCCGCCGTTCCCGCGGGAGCCGGCCGCTGGCTCTGGCCGAGCGCCGGCGGACGCGGCTCACAGCCCCAAAGCGTGGTAAAGTCCGACGCCAATATCCGTCGCCGGGCCGCCGGGACAACGGCCGACTTTGTGCAAACGTTCACAAGAGCGTACGGTGTAAGCGAAATGCACGATGGGCTCCCCGGCCTGCGTCATCCGCCGCGTCCCCCCAGGAGTGCCGGCCCTTGTCCCGCCGTCCAGTTCAGCCAGCAGACTGCAGGGCATCCCGGAGGCGACCATAGCTCGCCTGCCGGTCTATTTCCGTGCCCTGTACGCGCTGGCCGACCGCGATATCGCCACCGTGTCAAGCGAGGAGCTAGCGGCAGCAGCCGGGGTGAACTCGGCCAAGCTGCGCAAGGACCTGTCGCATCTGGGTTCCTACGGCACCCGCGGTGTCGGCTACGACGTTGATTACCTGATCTACCAGGTGTCCAGGGAACTCGGCCTCACCCAGGACTGGCCGGTCGTCATCGTCGGCGCGGGCAACCTGGGCCGCGCCCTCGCCAACTACGGCGGTTTCGCCTCCCGCGGCTTCCGGTCGCGGCCCTGCTGGACTCCGATCCGCACGTGATCGGCAGCGTGATCGGGGGTCACGGGGTCCGCGCCGCGGACGAGATCGAGCGCGTCGTGGCCGACGGCGTCACGATCGGAGTTATCGCACTCCGCCCGCCGCGGCTCAAGACATCTGCGACCGGCTGGTGGCAGCGGGCGTCACCAGCATCCTGAACTTCGCTCCCGTCGTGCTGAACGTGCCTTACGGCGTGGATGTGCGTAAAGTCGACCTGTCGATCGAGTTGCAGATCCTCGCGTTTCACGCTCAGCGCCGGTCCGTGGTCCAGGTCCTGCATGGCGGTGAGCGGGACGCCCGGCACCCGGCGCACTGGAATCACCGGGCACTGGGAGATGCGCTGGCGAACGGCGACGGCCAGGTGGCGGCCCAGGCGGTCGGGACATGAGCGTTCTCGTCGTGGGCCTCAGCCACTCGAGCGCGCCAGTGACGACGCTAGAGCGGGCCGTCGTGTCCGGCGATGCGCACTCCAAGCTGCTCCGTGACGTCTCGCACCGCTGACGTAGCCGGATCGCTGGTGGTGAGTACCTGCAACCGGGTGGAGGTCTACGCGGAGGTCGACAGTTCCATGGCGGGGTCGCGGCGATCTGCGAGCTGCTCGCCCGCCACTCCGGCTTGCGCTCAGCGAGCTCACCGCACCGGCTACGTCCACTACGAAGACCGCGCCGTGCAGCATCTGCTCGCCGTGGCCTGCGGCCTCGAGTCGATGGTCATCGGCGAGAGCCAGATTCTCGGCCAGGTCAGGCAGGCGGTGAAGCTGGCGCGCCAGCACGGCACCCTGAGCCGGGAGCTGTCGGACCTGAGCAGGCTCGCCCTGCGGGCGGGCAGACGTGCGCACGCCGAGACTGGCATCGACGCCGCCGGGCAGAACCTGGTTACTCTCGGCCTAGCAGCGGCCGTCGGCTGGCCCGACCGGCGCGGGGCCCGGCCGAGCCGTCGCTGGACGGGCTGTACGTCTGGTCATCGGGGCCGGATCGATGAGCTCGCTCGCGGCCACTACGGCTGTGCGGAAGGGGGCGGCCGGTCGTCGTCGCCAACCGGACGCCGCGCCAGGCGGAGCAGCTCGCCGCCCGGTCCGGAGCGCGCGCGGCCGGCTCTCCGAGCTGCCCGCCGAGCTGGCGGCCGCGGATCTCTGATCGCCTGCACCGGCGCGGCCGGGCACGTGATCGGCGCGGATGCCGTCACGGCCGCGCTGGCCGCCCGGCGCCGCGGCAGCGGGAGGCTCCGCTCGTGCTGCTCGACCTGGCGCTGCCGCGAGATATCGAGCCGGGTAGGTAACTGCCTGGCCGGGTGCGGCTGATCGACCTGGAGGCACTGGCCGGCGGGCGCCGCACGGACAGCCGGGCCGGCCGCGGCCGAGGACGACGTGCGGCGGTCTGCCGGATCATCGCCCATGAGTTCGCCGCGTACCTGCAGCCGACCGGGCCGCGAGCGTCGCGCCCACGGTAGTCGCGCTGCGGGCCAAGGCCGCAACCGTGGTCGACTCCGAGCTGGCCAGGCTGGATGGCGGCTGGGCGACCTGGACCCGAAAACACGGCGGGAGATCGCCCAGACCATGCGCCGGATCGCCGACAAGCTGCTGCACGGCCCCACGGTACGGGTCAAAGAACTCGCAGGATCGCCGGGTGCCGACTCCTACGAGACGGCGCTGCGCGTGCTGTTCGATCTCGATCCCGCAGCCGTGCAGGCGGTCGAGCGGGCGGATGACGAACTGCTGCCGCATGGGGCCGCGGGAGGCGACCGATGAACGCTGCACTGCGGCTGGGAACCCGGCAGCAGCCCGATGGCCATGGCGCAGTCGCCGCGTCGCCGGTTGCTCACCGCGCGGACCGGCCGCCAGATCGAGCTGACCCAGGTCACCACGTCCGGAGACGTGAGCCGGGCTCAGCTGGCCCAGATCGGCGGGACTGGCGTATTCGTCAGCGGGCTGCGCGACGGCTTGCTGGCGGGCGACATCGACTTCGCCGTGCACTCGCTGAAGGATCTCCCGACCTGGCCCGACCGAGGGCTGGCGCTGGCCGCCGTGGCCGCCCAGGGACGATCCGCGCGACGCCCTGGCCGCGCGCAACGGCGCCAAGCTGGCCGACCTGCCCGCGGGCGCGCGCATCGGGACCGGATCACCGCGCCGCGCGGCCCAGTTGCTGCTGATGCGGCCGGACCTGCGTCCCATCCCGGTCCGTGGCAACGCGGGGACCCGGCTGTCGAAGATCGAGTCGGGCGAGGTGGACGCGGTGATCCTCGCCTACGCCGGCCTGGCCAGGATCGGGCGGCTGGACGCGGTGTCGCAGGTCTTCGAGCCCGATGAGATGCTGCCCGCACCGGGCCAGGGCGCGCTGGCCGTGGAGTGCCTGGCCGGACGGGATGACCTGGTGGCCCTGCTGGCCAGCGTGGACGATCCGGCGAGCCGCGCGGCCACCGACCGCGGAACGCAGCGTGCTCGCCGCGTTGCAGGCGGGCTGCAGCTCGCCCATCGGAGCGTATGCTGCCGGCACGGAAGAATTGCGGCTGCACGCTGTTGTCGTAGCAGCCGACGGGGGGATGGCGCTGCGGGCGAGTGCCGGCGGCCCGGCGTCCGAGGCTGAGCGCCTCGGCCGCGAGGTGGCCGCCGAGCTGCTCCGGAGCGGCGCGGGAAGGTATACGGCTATGTCCGCTGGACAGCTCGGCACTGGGGACGGTGAGGCATGAATCCCGGGCCCGTAACGCAGAAGCGGGACGGCAAGGCCGACGCCGCGGCCCGCGGCGGGCCTGGTCGCCTTCGTGGGCGCCGGGCCCGGCGATGACGGTCTGCTGACCGTGCGCGGAGCCGACCTGCTGGCCCACGCTGACCTGGTCGTCGCCGGACCCGAACTGGCCGGCCAGCTGGAGCGCCTTGTACCCGCGCAGACGGCCACCGCCGACAGCGACGCGCTGGCCCAGGAGCCCAAGCTGCTCATCAAGGCGGCCAGGGCCGGTCAGCTGGTGGTCCGGCTGCTGCACGGTGACCCGCTGCTGTTCGGCCACGCCGCCGCCGAGGCGGCGGCCTGCGCGAAGGCCGGGGTGCCGTTCGAGATCGTGCCCGGGATCCCGGCGGCGACGGCCGTACCCGCCTATGCGGGCATCCCGCTGGCCCCCGACACCAGCGGTGACGTGCGGGTGATCCACGCCTCCGAGGTCAGCCGGATGTCCGCGGGACCCGGCAGCCTGGTGATCCTGGGCGCCGAGACCGGGCCCGCCGACATGGCCAAGATGCTGATGGCCGCCGGCTGGCCGGACACCGCGCGGTTCGCGATCACCTGGAATGGCACCACCACCGATCAGCACACCGTGGTCAGCTCACTGGGCTCGGTGGCCGCCGACCTCAAGGCAGCCGGGGTCAGCCTGCTCACCGCGCACGGCCCCGCGATTGCGGTCGTGGGCGACGGCGTGGCCGCGCAGCGCACGTTGTCCTGGTTCGAGACCAAGCCGCTGTTCGGATGGCGGGTGCTGGTGCCGCGGACCAAGGAGCAGGCCGAGCACGTCTGCGACCGGCTCCGGGCCCGCGGCGCGGTGCCCGAGCAGGTGCCGACCATCGCGGTCGAGCCGCCGCGGACCCCGCAGCAGATGGAGCGCGCGGTCAAGGGCCTGGTGACCGGCCGGTACCAGTGGATCGCGTTCACCTCGTCGAATGCCGTCCGCGCGGTCCGGGAGAAGCTCGAGGAGTACGGGCTGGACGCCCGGGCGTTCGCCGGCGTCAAGGTCGCCGCCGTGGGCGAGCAGACCGCGAAGGCCCTGGGCGAATTCGGCATCGCGCCCGATCTGATCCCCGACGTGAGAGCAGTCCGCCGAGGGCCTGGCCGACGCCTGGCCCGCCTACGACGACGTGCTTGACCCGATCAACCGGGTGCTGCTGCCCCGGGCCGATATCGCCACCGAGACGCTGGTCGCCAGGCTCACCGAACTGGGCTGGGAGGCCGAGGACGTCACCGCCTACCGTACGGTGCGCGCCGCGCCGCCGCCCGCGCCGATCAGCGAGGCGATCAAGGGCGGCGGCTTCGACGCCGTGCTGTTCACCTCATCGTCCACGGTCCGGAACCTGATCGGCATCGCCGGCAAGCCGCATGCGGTCACGGTGATCGCGGTGATCGGCCCGCAGACCGCCAAGACGGCGGCCGAGTTCGGCCTCCGGGTGGATGTGACGGCGCCCAAGCCGTCGGCGACCGCGCTGGTCGACGCGCTGGCCGAATACGGCGCCGGGATGCGGGACGCTGCGATCGCGGCCGGAGAGCCGGTGCGCAAGCCGAGCGAGCGCCGCCGCGGCGCCCGCCGCCGGATCAGGTAGCCGGAGGCCGGGCCCGGCCGTGTCCGGGTCGGGCCTGCGGATCGTAGTAAGGAGCGTCCGATGACCGCTGGATTCCCGGTCGCCCGGCCGCGGCGCCTGCGCCGCACCGCCGCCTTGCGGCGGCTGGTGGCCCAGGCCACCGTGCAGCCCGCCGATCTGGTGCTGCCGCTGTTTGTCAAGGAGGGGATCAGCGAGCCGCAGCCGGTCTCCTCGATGCCCGGCGTGCTGCAGCACACCAGGGACAGCCTCCGCAAGATCGCTGCCGAGGCGGTCGACGCCGGCGTGGGCGGCCTGATCCTGTTCGGCATCCCGGCGGCCAAGGACGCCCGCGGCAGTGCCGCTGACGATCCCGCCGGCATCGTCCAGCTGGCGCTGCGCGACCTGGCCGCCGAGGTGGGCCGCGACACCGTCCTGATGGCTGACCTGTGCCTGGACGAATACACCGACCACGGCCACTGCGGGCTGCTCACCGCGGCGGGCGAGGTCGACAATGACGCGACCCTAGAGCGGTACGCATCGATCGCGGTGGCCCAGGCCGCGGCGGGCGCCCACGTCGTGGCGCCGAGCGGCATGATGGACGGCCAGGTCGCCGCGATCAGGTCCGCACTCGACGCCGGCGGCTTCAGCGAGGTGTCGATCTGCGCCTACTCGGCCAAGTACGCCTCGGCGTTCTACGGGCCGTTCCGCGACGCCGCCGAGTGCGCGCCGCAGTTCGGCGACCGGGCCGCCTATCAGCAGGATCCGGCCGGCTCGGACGAGGCGCTGCGCGAGGTGCTGCTCGACGTGGCCGAGGGGGCCGACATCGTCATGGTCAAGCCCGCGCTGGCCTATCTGGACGTGATCAGCCGGGTCGCCGCGACCGTGCACCTGCCGGTGGCCGCCTACCAGGTCAGCGGCGAGTACGCGATGGTGGAGGCGGCGGCCGCCCACGGCTGGCTGGACCGGGACCGGGTGATCATGGAGACCCTGACCGCGATCCGCCGGGCCGGCGCGGATATCATCCTCACCTACTGGGCCACCGAGGCGGCCCGGCGCCTGCGCTGAACCGCCAGCCCGTCACCATCAGCGGGGGGCGGTCGGCCCTGCACCATGGATAACAGTCAGCCGTACCGGACCCTGGCCCAGGACGTCTCGTTCGGTCTCGACCAGCTTGTCGAGACCGGGC
This sequence comes from uncultured Actinomycetota bacterium, assembly GCA_963775745.1. Classification (GTDB taxonomy): domain Bacteria; phylum Actinomycetota; class Actinomycetes; order Streptosporangiales; family Streptosporangiaceae; genus DATBGO01. Next base: position 68,736 of record CAVZKE010000001.1, on the reverse strand, counting down.
CCAGAAGCGTCCCGCACCGCGTGCCGGGTGATCATGCAGCTATCGTTTCGCATAATGCTGATAGCAGGTTGCTGTCATTGTTTCCGCAGTAAGGTGCCATTCAGGCTATTGCCGGTCAGGCGAGCGACCGCGGACCGGGCGGCAGCCGGGCCGCAACGGCCAGGGCGTCACGGATGGCTTGGTGAACGGCTGGCGGCGGCGCGCCTGACGACAGCGCGCCTGACGACAGCGCGCCTGACGACAGCGCGCCTGACGACAGCGCGCCTGACGACAGCGCGCCCGACCGACCCCGACGTTCGGGACCGGGTTCTGGATGACCGGATGACGGTCACCATGCCGCAACCGCTGGGCAACGCCTCGGTCTCAGGCAGGGGGGTCCCGGGTGGTCAGCCAGCCGGCCAGGGCATTATCGGTAGCTAGAGGCAGGCAGGGAGTGGCGATGGTCGAGGCGGTGCTGCGCGCGAGGCGCCGCAGAGCCGTGGAGCGGATGGCGGTGGCGGCCGTCGGCTACGCGGCGATGGGCTGGCCGGTCTGCGCCGGCGCCGATCCGCCCGGGCGCCCGCACCGCGCCAGGGAGATGAGCCGGTCGTGTTCCTGTGACCGGATCGGCTGCCCGGCTCCGGGTGCTCACCCGATCTCCCCGACCTGGCAGATGCAGGCGACCGCGGACGCGGCGCTGGTGGGCCGCTGGTGGGCGGTCAATCCGCAGGCCAACGTCATCCTGGTGACCGGCCGGGTGTTCGACGTCCTTGATGTCCCGGCCAAGGTCGGGCAGTCGGCGCTGGCCCAGATGGAGCGGGCCGGCGTGCAGCCGGGCCCGGTCGCGCTGAGCGCCGCGGACCGCGCCCTGTTCTTTGTGGCCACCCGCGGCGCTCCCGAGGACGAGAACGAATGGTGGTCGTGTCACCTGGACTGCGAGCCGGAGATGGTCGCGCAGGTCACCGGCCTGCGCTGGCATTGCAGGGACAGCTACGTGCTGGCCCCGCCGTCCCGCTACGGTAACGCGCTCACCGCGCAATGGCTGCGCCCGCCGGCCGGCCCGCTGCTTGACGGACTGCGGCTGCTCGAGTACCTCGCCGACGCTTGCGGCGCGGTCTGATGGCCGTCCGCGCGCGCTCCGCAGAACTGTTCGCCCGGGCCAGTGCCGTGCTGCCCGGCGGCGTCAACTCCCCGGTGCGCGCGTTCGGGGCCGTGGGCGGCGTGCCGGTGTTCATGACGTCCGGGCATGGTCCGTACCTGACCGACGTGGACGGCCGGGAGTACGTTGACCTGGTCTGCTCCTGGGGGCCGATGATCCTCGGGCACGCCCATCCCGCGGTGACCAGCGCTCTGTACGCGGCGGTCAGCAACGGAACGTCCTTTGGCACCGTAACGGGGTCCGAGGTCGACCTCGCCGAAGAGCTGATCGCCCGCGCTCCGGTACAGAAGGTGCGCCTGGTCAGTTCCGGAACCGAGGCCACCATGTCGGCGCTGCGGCTGGCTCGCGGGTTCACCGGCCGGCGGCTGGTGGTCAAGTTCGCCGGCTGCTATCACGGCCACGTCGACGCGCTGCTCGCAGCGGCCGGATCCGGGGTTGCCACCTTCGGGCTGCCGGACTCGCCGGGGGTGACCGGCGCCATCGCCGCCGACACTGTGGTGCTGCCGTACAACGACGCGGCGGCGGTCCGCCAGGCGTTCGCGGCCCACGGCGAGCAGATCGCCTGCGTTATCACGGAGGCGTGCCCGGCCAACATGGGCGTGGTGCCGCCCGCGGCGGGCTTCAACGAGCTGCTGGCCGGGCTGTGCGGTGAATACGGGGCGCTGCTCATCATGGATGAGGTGCTGACCGGGTTCCGGGTGACCCGCTCGGGCTGGTACGGGCGCGAGGGCGTGGCCGCGGACCTGATGACCTTCGGCAAGGTGATGGGCGGCGGGCTGCCCGCCGCCGCGTTCGGCGGCCGGGCAGAGATCATGGACCGGCTGGCTCCGGCCGGGCCGGTCTATCAGGCCGGCACGCTGTCCGGTAACCCGCTGGCTACCGCGGCCGGGCTGGCCACGCTGCGGGCCTGCACTCCTGACGTGTACGCGCGGGTGGACGAGGCCGCGGCCGCCGTGGCCAAGCTGGCCGCCGACGCGCTGAGCGCGGCGGGCGTGCCTCACCGGCTGCAGGAAGCCGGCAGCCTGTTCTCGATCTTCCTCGGTGTGACCGATCCGGTCCGCGACTTCGGCGAAGCGCGCGGCCAATCCAGCCAGGCATATGCGGCTTTTTTCCACGCCCTGCTGGATCAGGGTATTTACCTGCCGCCGTCCCCGTATGAGGCGTGGTTCCTGTCCGCCGCGCACGACGACGCGGCCATCTCCCGTGTCGCCGCGGCGCTGCCCGCCGCGGCCCGCGCGGCGGCTGCTGTGCTGCACTGACCCGCTTCTGCACCGACCCGCTTCTGCACCGACCCGCTTCTGCACCGACGCTTCTGCACCGACCCGCTTCTGCGCCGACCCGTCGTTCTGCACTGACCCATCGTTTTGCGCTGACCCGCCGTGCACCGGCCCGCCGTGCACCGACCCGCCGTGCCGGACTGGCCCGCCGTGGGGCGCCGCCGGGCAGTGATCCCGTAAAATCTGGCGCCCGCAGCATGATCCGGTAAAAAAAGGGGTCGCCGAGCGCGCGGATTTTACTGGATCATGGCGCCGCGCCGACCCGACCCGCCGGTCAGCGGACGGGACCGGCCCGGGCATCCCGTTACTTGCCGTTCTTGACCTGGACTCAGCCGAGGGCGACCGCGATGATGCCGGCCACGATCGCCGCCGCGCCGCCCAGACGTCGCGCCAGACTGCCCTCGCCGAGCAGCCGCCGGCCCAGCAGCACGCCGAACAGGACACTCACCTCACGAGCGGGCGCGACGGTGCTGACCGCGGTGAAGCTCAGCGCGACCAGCACCAGGATGTAGGACAGCGGGGCCAAGATCGCCGCCCCCAGCACCTGCGGCCGATAACGCCGCCACACCCAGGCCAGCCGCTGCCGGTCCCGCAGCGCGAGCGGCGCGAACGCGAGGGACATGATCGGGAACGCCGCGTACCCCTGCAGCAGCGCTGGGGTGTGCAGCGTGGCCACCGCGTGCTTGTCCCACAGCGTGTAGGAGGCAATGAACAGGCCGGTCAGCCCGGCGAACATGATCGCCATCGCGCCCGGACGACGGAGGCCGCCGGTCCGCGCGGGACCGGCGGACTGCTTGGGACCGGCGGGCTGCGCGGGACCGGCGGACTGCGCGGGACCGGCGGACTGCGCGGGACCGGCGGACTGCGCGGGACCGGCGGACTGCGCGGGACCGGCGGACTGCTTGGGACCGGCGGGACCGGCGGGCTGCTTGGGACCGGCGGGCTGCGCGGGACCGGCGGCCCGTAGCGGGCCCGCGGCCTGCAGGGGGCCGGGCGCGCGTACGGCGGCTGGAGCGGCCGCGACCTGAGCCGCATGGACCGCGGCCGCGATGGACGTAGCGCCTGTCGTCGCGGGCGCGGGCGCCAGGTTGGGCGGCGCCGGACTGAGACGGGAGACGCGGGCCGGGACACCGAGCACGATCACCCCGCCCACGATGAGCACGATTCCGGTCAGGCCGGCCGGGCCGGGGCGTTCACCGAGCAAGGTGATGCCCGCCAGCGCGGCGAGCAGCGCGCCCGTGCCGCGGCCGATCGGGTACACCAGCGAGAGGTCCCCGACGCGGTAACCGTTTTGCAGGACCAGGAAATAGCCGGCCTGCAAGACACCGGTTCCGGCCATGAACGCCCAGTTCAAGGCGGTCAAGTGGGGACGCTGGACGAGCAGCAGGGCGGCGGCGGCCGGTGCGTAGCCGACCGTCGCGGCGACCGAGACCAGCCAGATGAACCTGGTGGCCCCGACCGTGGCCGCCTGCTTGCTGAACAGGTTCCAGCTGGCGTGGGCGATGGCCGCGATGAGGATGAGGGCGATGGCGGTGACACTCAACTGGTCGGCTCCTGCCTGCAGGCCCGTACGGGCGTAGCTAACAGAGCCCTCGAGGTTTCTATCCCGTCAGGTGTACGTCCGTCGCAGCCGCCGACGCAAGCCGTCGGCCCGCGGCGAACTCCTGGCGCCGCTCGGTCCAGGCCGCCCCGCCCTGATTGTGGGTCAGGAAGCGGACGGGGCACGGAACCCTAGGCGCAGCCTCATGCTCCATCCAGGATATCGCTGAAATCGCTGGCTCGGCGGGACGGCCGCTGCGCTTCCGGCTGGTGGGCTCCCTGGCCGCCTGGCCCCGCCGCGCTCGCGGGTAAGCTGTGCGCGCCATGAGTGATCTGCAGGCGCGCGTCGGCACCACGACCGTCCACCTGGTCCGCCACGGCGAGGTGGACAACCCCCGCGGCGTCCTATACGGGCGAATCCCCGGCTACCACCTGTCGGAAGAGGGCCGCTTGATGGCCAAGGCCGCCGCCGACTTCCTGGCGCCCAGGGACGTGACCGTGCTGCGGACCTCGCCGCTGGACCGGGCCAGGGAGACCGCCGAGCCGCTGGCCGCGCAACTGGGCCTGGAGCCCGTTATCGATGACCGGCTGATCGAGCCGTGGAATCACTTCGAGGGCAGGAGCTTCGGTGTCGGCGACGGCTCCCTGCTCCAGCCGCAGCATTGGTTCTACCTGCGCAACCCGTTCCGCCCGTCCTGGGGCGAGCCGTACCAGCAGGTGCTGGCCAGAATGCTGGCCGCGGTGACCAGCGCGGCCCGGGAGGCGCACGGCCACGAGGCGGTCTGCGTGAGCCATCAGCTGCCGATCTGGATCACCCGCCGGGCCGCGGAGAGCCGCCCGCTGTGGCACGACCCGCGCCGTCGCCAGTGCGCGCTGGGCAGCGTCACCAGCCTCAGCTACCGAGAGGGCCAGCTGGTCGGGGTGAGCTACTTCGAGCCCTCGGGGCACGGGCGCCGGCAGGTGGCCGGCGCCTGACCTGCTAACGCCGGCCCCAGGTCAGCCTGGCCAGGCCGGATCCGGCACAATGGGGCGCGATACTACTGCCTGTAGGAGATCGCCGCGTGTTCCGCTTGACGTGCTCCCGGCGTCTTGCTGCCCGAGCAGCAGGCGCCATCCGGGTCTGCGCGGCGGGCCGACCGCGGGGGGCCGGGGCCGCTGGGATCGCGGCGGTGGCGGCGATGACCATGACACTGGCGGTCACTGCTTGCGAGGGCGGCGCGATCGGGCAGTCTACCCCGGTCAGCAACGGAACGAGTTTCGTGCCGGGCGGGCCAGGCGCGACGCTGTACCGGACCGGGGCCCGCCTGCCCGCTCCGCCGGTCACCGGGACCACGCTGACCGGGCAGAAGCTGACGCTGGCCGGTTATCGCCGCGGCGGGGTCGTGGTCATGAACTTCTGGGGCTCATGGTGCGCGCCGTGCCGGCAGGAGGCACCGTCGCTGGCGGCGCTCGCCAGCCGATTCGCGGCCGGCGGGGTGCGGTTCCTGGGCGTCGACATACGGGACAGCCCGGCCAGCGCGATGGCCTTCCTGCGCACCTACCGGATCAGCTATCCGAGCCTGAATGATCCGGGCGATGAGATCGCGCTGGCGTTCCGGGGCACGGTTCCGCCGGTGGGCATCCCGACCACGCTGGTCATCGACCGCAGCGGACGGACCGCCGCGCGTATTGTCGGCGGGGTGTCGTATAACGGGCTGAAGGCGATGATCACCCGGATCGCGGGTGCGTCATGAGCCGGAGCGTCATGAGCGAGCCGGGCCGGGCGGCAGCCCGATGACCGGACTGCGCATTCCGGCTGGGGCGAGACGACCGCAGGCCACCGCGGACGTCGCCGCCACCGGGACGGCCGGGCCCTCATCCCGCGGCGGCCCGGGCGCACGGCCGCCCTCGCCAGGTACCCGGCTCGGCCGGTATGGCTGGCTGCGGTGGGGCTGGCGGCAGCTGACCTCCATGCGGACCGCGCTGGTGCTGCTCTTCCTGCTGGCCGTGGCGAGCGTGCCCGGCTCAGTGCTCCCGCAGCAGGGCATCGACCCGGCGGCGGTGACTCAGTACTACGCAGCCCACCCGGCACTGGCTCCCATCCTGGCCAGGCTGTCGCTGTTCAACGTGTTCGCGGCGCCCTGGTTCGCGGCGATCTACCTGCTGCTGTTCGCCTCGCTGGCCGGCTGCGTGCTGCCGCGCACGTTCCGTCTGGTGGGCTCGGCCCGCCAGCTACCGCCGCAGGCGCCGCGCAACCTGGCCAGGCTGCCGCTGTCGGCGAGCTACCGGACTGACCTCGCGCCCGGTGCCGCGCTCGAGTCGGCGAGCGGGCTGCTGGCCGGAAAGCGGTTCCGGCTGCGGACCGGTGACGGCTGGGTGGCGGCGGAAAAGGGTTACCTTAGGGAAGTCGGCAACCTGATCTTCCACATCGCGCTGCTCGCGCTGCTGGGGGCGGTCGGGCTGGGCGGCCTGTTCGGCTACAAGGCGAACCGGCTGCTGGTGGTGGGAGGCTCGTTCGCGAACACGGTCACCGCACTCGACCAGTACCGGCCCGGCCGGCTCGTGTCACCAGCCGACCTGCAGCCGTTCTCGGTCACGCTGAACAACTTCCGCGCCACCTACATCACCTCGGGCGGCCAGCGCGGCGAGCCGTCTTCCTTCAACGCCGCCGTCAGCTACACCGCAGCACCTGGTGCGCCGGTTCGCCACGACAACCTGCGCGTCAATCATCCGCTGGATGTGGACGGAGTCCGGCTGTTCATCATCGGCCATGGCTACGCGCCGGCGTTCCGGGTCACCGACGGGACCGGGCACGTCGTCTTCAACGATCCGGTGCCGTTCATCCCGGTCGAGCAGAACGGTCTCACCTCGGACGGCGTGATCAAGGTCCCGGACGCCAGCCCCAGCCAGCTCGGTTTTGCCGGGGTGTTCCTGCCCACCATGGTCGACGTGAGCGGCCGGCTGCAGTCAGCCTTCCCTGCGGCGCTCAATCCGCAGGTCAGCCTGCTGGCCTACGCCGGGAACCTCGGCATGAACGCGGGTCAGCCGCAGTCGGTGTACCAGCTGGACACCGGCGGACTGCGCCGGCTCCCGGTAGCGCCCAGCCCGCTGGCCGTTGGCCAGTCCATGAAGCTGCCTGATGGCGAGGGCACGATCACCTTCACCGGCTACCGGCAGTGGATCAGCCTGGCCATCACCTACGACCCCGGCCAGCTACCGGCGCTGGTGGCCGGGATCACCGCGCTGGCCGGCCTGCTGCTGTCGTTCCTGATCAGGCGGCGCAGGGTATTCGTCCGCGCCCATGCGGGGGAAGACGGCGCCACCGTCGTAGAGCTCGGCGGCCTGGCCCGGTCCGACGCCGCGGGCGGTTTCGAGTCCGAATTCGCCGGGCTGGCCGCAGAGTTCAGCGGGGCGCAGAACGGCCGTCGGCTGGTGCAGAGCGTCCGGCCGGAAGAGGCCGACCGCCGCGCCCCGTCCGGTCGCGGGCCTGGCGACCACGAGGCGCCACTGAGCGATCCGGCCGGTCATGAGACGGCCGGTCGCGAGGCGCCCAGTGGTGAGGTGTCCGGTCGTGAGACGCCTGGTCGCGAGGTGTCCGGTCGTGAGACGCCTGGTCGCGAGGTGTCCGGTCGCGAGGTGTCCGGTCGCGAGGTGTCCGGTCGCGAGGTGTCCGTTCGCGAGGTGTCCGTTCGCGATTCATCCCTTCCCGACGAAGAGGGGGAGTGAGGCTCCAGTGCCTGTCAACCCGGGATTGGCCGACATCAGCAACGGCCTCCTGCTGTCCACGGTGGTCGTCTACGCGATCGCGATGCTCGCCTATGCGTGTGATTTCGCCTTCGGCCACGGCCGGCGCCTGCTGCCGCGACGGCCCGGGTGCCTGAGCTGGTCGGCGCCGGAGCTGGTACCGCTGCCGGAGCTGGTACCGCTGCCGGAGTTGGTACCGTTGCCGGAGTCGGTACCGCGGGAGCCGGTATCGCCGCGGGAGCCGGTACCGCCGCGTCGGCAGTTACCGTCGCGCCCGGCGGTGCCGTCGCGCCGGGTGGTGCCGCCGCGTCCGGCGCCGGCGTTGGCGTTGGCGCCGGGACTTCCGGAGCGCCGCATGTCACCCCGGCCCGCGGTGCCCCTGGGCTCTGGGTGCGGGTCGCCTTCACCCTCACCTGCGCGGGCCTGGCCACGCACATCACCGGCATTCTCGCCCGCGGCCTGTCCGAGCATCGGGTGCCGTGGGGCAACATGTTCGAGTTCATCATGGCCATCAGCTGCATGGCCGTGATCGTTCTCGTGTCGGTCGCCGTCCGGTACCAGGCCTATTACATCGGCTTGTTCGTGATGGTGCCCGTGGTCTTCGCGCTGGGCCTGGCCGTCACGGTCGTCTATACGCCGGCCGGATCCCTGGTACCCGCGCTGCAGTCGTACTGGATAGCGATCCACGTGACGGCGATGATCGTGGCCAGCGGCCTCTACATCGTCGGTGCGGTCGTGACCGTGATGTACCTGGCGGTGGACAGGTACGAGCGGCGGATCGCGGCCGGCCAGTCATCCAGGATCGGCGGCATCGTCCAGTACCTGCCGAAACCACTGACCCTCGACCGGCTCTCCTACCGGACCATCCTGTTCGCGTTCCCGGTCTGGACATTCGGCATCATGGCCGGCGCGATCTGGGCCGACCAGGCGTGGGGCAGGTACTGGGGCTGGGACCCGAAGGAGACCTGGTCGTTCATCACCTGGGTGGTCTATGCGGGTTTCCTGCACGCCCGGGCCACGGCCGGCTGGCGCGGACGGCGGGCGGCCTACATCCAGCTGGCGGGCTTTGGCTGCCTGCTATTCAATCTGGTCGGGGTCAACATCTGGGTCACTGGCCTGCACTCCTACGCAGGACTGAGCTGAGTCGCACGGCCGACCTCAAGCGTCGTTGTCGGCCTCTCGCTCGTCGTTGATCCTGCGCGCGAGCTTGAGCAGGAACTCCGGATCATCGTCAGGCCCAACCGGCCGTGCGTAGCCCGAGAACGCGCGGCCTGAGGCGGTGCTGAAACCCAGCTCCGAATCGCGGCCCGCCGGGTGACGCCGGAATGCCTCTTGCTGACGCGGGCCCCGCGAGCCTGCCAGCGGCCGGTACAAAAGGGGCGCATGCCAGCGCCCGGTTGGCCGGCCTGCCACCAGCCAGGCCACTGCGCCGATTACGGAGAGCAAGATGATCGCGATCACCCAGCCTCTTTTGGTTAGGCCACGGATCGCAAACTCAGGCGTGCGGGCGACATCAACGAGGCACGGCACCACGAGACCGACTGTGATCAGCGCAAACAGCAGGCCGATGAGCAGCATGGCGGAAGCCTAGCTGGTGGTGTACCGGACTCGTCGGAGAATCGGCCTAGTCATCCTGCCAAACTCTGGCTGACCGTAATAGATGACGCTGAGTAACTGGATATGACGGTTGCAGCGGATTCGTCATAGCCTGACGGCCTGACACAACCCAGGGAGTGCTCGACATGCGGCTGCGGTTACTCGATCGTGTGCGGCGCTCCTTCGGGCGCAGGTATGCGCGCCTCGGCAAAGTCCGGGCGGCTGAGCCACGCGGTCGCGCTAGCCGGGCGGGCAGGCGGGCCAGGCCTCGCGGCGCGGCTCGCGCCCTGCCCGGCGAGGCCCGTGACCAGTTTCCCGGGACGATCGGGAGTCATCGAAGGGGCGCGCCTCCTCGGCTGGTGCTCCCGGACGGCGACGCCTCGGGCCAGCGGGCGGCGGGCGAGTCGGGCAGGTCGGCGGCCGAGTCGGGGCGGGCGGGCGAGTCGGGCCGGGCGGCGGGCTCTGCTGGTGCGCCGGGTTCTGCTGGCGTACCGGGCGCGCCGGGTTCTGCTGGCGCACCAGGCTCTGTCGGCGCACCGGGCATCGCCACCTCATCCGCTTCATCCGCCATCCGAACCGGACAGGCCCGGCCCCGCCCGGCGCCCCGGCGGTGGGGGATGGCCCGGGCCGCCATCCGCGCCGCACCCGACGCTGGCGGGACGGGCCAGGCGGCCGCCCCAGGTCAGGCGGGCCGGGTCGGCGGGCGCCCGGCGGGTGCTGGGCAGCCGGGCGCCGGCCGGGCGGGACCCGGGCAAGCGGGTCTCGGCCAGCCGGGTACTGGCCAGGCGGGTACTGGCCAGGCGGGTACTGGTCAGGCGGGTACTGGCCAGGCGGGTGCTGGCCAAGCGGACGCTGGCCAGGCGGGCTATGACCGGTCCGGCGCGGAACAGGCGACCGGCAGGGACGCGGTGCGGAGTGCCGGCCGCGACAGCGGTGTGGCGAAGCTGCCCTGGTATGAGATTGCGCACAGCAACCGGACAGCCGCTGGCCGCAGGCACTGTGGCCGGCTCGAGGACGTGGTCCGCCGGGAGTGGGCGCCGGACGCGATCCCGCCGCCAGAATCGGTCATCGCCATCGACCGGCTGGCTGAGCTACCCCAGCTGATCAAGGAGAAGCTCGCGGCCGGCCTCGACGCGATTCACGTCGGCCCGGGGGGCGTCCCCGACCTCGACGACATGGGCAGGCTGAGCGGGACTCCCCTGCCATCTGGCCGGGCCACCTGGGACGCCTGTGCCGGCGCCTACGGCGAGCGGAAGATCGTGGTGGGCTCGCGCCCGTCGCCGAGCCCAGACGTGATGTGCCACGAGATCGGGCACGCGCTCGATGACCTCGATGGCGCGGGTGAGCTGTGGCAGTCTGACTCCGCGGAATTTATCGCCCTCTATGAGCGGTGCCTGCAGCATATGGTCAGTGACTTCCATCAGCAGCGGGGGATACTCGGCCGCAGGGAGTTCTTCGCCGACGCCTTCGCGGCGATCGCCTCACGTCAGCGTCCCGCACTGGTAGACATGGTCGGCGGGGACACGAGGGCGGCTCTCGACGTAATGCTCTACTTCAATGTGCGTTATGGCATCTAGGGTGGTCAGCGATGTACGTGATACGGCTACCTAACGGCAACCTGCTGGTTCCCGAGTCCGCGATCAGCGGCGACGGCCAGCTGATGAGCGACGCCTACGTCGAGATCGGGCCGGACGACGCCGAATACGAGCGGCTCGCTGCGCAGGCCGTGACCGAGGAGGAACTGGCTGAGCGGCGCCGGCGCTGGCAGGAGGGGGACGAGCCGCTGCGCAGGCAGTTCCTCGACTTCCTGGCCCGACGAGGCGGCGGGGGAGGCTCGCCGGACGGCGAAGATGACTGGCCCGCTTAGGTGAGCGTCATCGGCTCTGAGCGGCGAGCGCCGCTCACCCTCGCGGGCCTGACCGCCTTATCAGGCAGCTTGGGCCCAGCCGCCATAGCAGGCCGCTGACCTCTTGCTGACCGCGGCAACCCCCTTGGTGCTCGCGGCAAACGGTGCGGTGCGTCAGACGGCCGAGCTCGCGGCAGCGGCTGGGTTGCCGCTGAGCAGGGCTCTTACCTCCGACTCGCGGAACCGTCGGTGCCCGCCCGGGGTGCGGATGCTGCTGATGCGTCCCGAGGCCGCCCACCGGGTGACGGTTTTTGGGTCGACTCGGAACAGGGCAGCGACCTCTCCGGGAGTGAGCAGTCGCTCACTGTTGCCGTCCATTTGGGTACCCCTCCTCATCTCCATAGGAGCTTGTCCTAAGTGTCGCGACAAACACGGTTTTTCTCCTTAGATTCCGTAAAATCTGGTCTGAGAATTTCTCGCGAGTGACGACGTGACCACGCAGACGTGCCCCCGCTGGTCCGGCCGTCTCGCGGACGGCCACGCGGAGCGGACTGCGGGCGCCGGACCGGGTGGCGGGCGCGTCCTGGTCCGCGCGCTCGTCGGCCGGTCTGGCCGGCACGTGCAGCCGACGGCAGGTACGTGCACGCCGAACTGGTCGGGACTGGTGATGACGATGCCTTTGTGCCGGCCGTTCTGCACCTGCCAGCGCCGGTGACTTTCCGTGACGTTTCTGCCCGATCATTTCCCCGATCTCGTCCCGCCGTTACCCGAAGGCGCCTGACCTGGAAATACGCGCTGATCAGCGGCCAGTCGAGGCGATCAAGCCCGCGCGGTTGGCTGTACCGGATCGCTACCGGCCGCCGCAGCGGCGGCCACCTGTCGCTGTACCTGAGCCGCAGGGCAGGCGGCGCGGGTGCCGACCCAGGCAGGCGGCCCGGGTGCCAATCGGGCCCGGGGCCAAGGCCGGAGCGGTGCCGGGCCGGGCCGCCGTAAGGTGAGCCAGTGCCGGAACTCGTAACCATCGATGAGATCCGCGCCGCCGCCGCCCGCCTCGCGGGGGTGGCGGTACGGACGCAACTGATCCCGTTCCCGGGGGCCGAGCCGCCCCTGCTGCTGAAGCCCGAATCGCTGCAGCCGATCGGCTCCTTCAAGCTGCGCGGCGCGTACGCGGCGATCAGCGCACTGCCCGCCGACCTGCGCCAGCGTGGCGTGGTGGCGCATTCGAGCGGTAACCATGCGCATGCCGTCGCTTACGCAGCCGCGCTGCTGAACGTCCCCGCGACCGTTGTGGTCCCGGACAACGCCCCGCAGGTCAAAGTCGCGGCCGCCCGGGACCTTGGCGCCACGATCGTGATCTGCGCGCCTGGCCTGGCCGCGCGGACGGCAGCGACGCAGAACCTCGTCGAGCGTTACGGCTACACGGTGATCCCGCCGTTCGAGCATCGCGAGGTGATTGCCGGGCAAGGCACGATCGGGCTTGAGATAGCCGCCGACCGGCCCGAGACCGACCTGATCGTCTGCCCGGTCAGCGGCGGCGGGCTGATCTCAGGTATCGCCGCTGCGGCGGCCGCTGCGCTACCAGATGCGAAAGTCGTCGGCGTAGAGCCCGAGCTGGCCGCCGACGCCCGGGATTCGCTGCGTGCTGGCCACGCAGTGGCCTGGCCCGCCTCCGATACGCAACGCACGATCGCTGATGCACTCCGAGTCGAGCAGATCGGCGAGCTGCCCCTGCAGCACTTGCTGCGGCAAGTTCACGACATCGTGACGGTGTCCGAGGACGAGATCCGCACGGCCATGCGGCGGCTCGCCCTGCAGGCCAGGCTGGTCGCTGAGCCGGGCGGCGCGGTGGCGGTAGCCGCATGCCTATTCCATGCCGGGCAATTGCCCGCCGCCGCCACGAGAGTTGCGGTAGTTTCCGGCGGCAACGTCGATCCCGCTCTCCTGGCGGACGTCCTGCGCGCGGCACCGGCGATCGAATAGCGGCGATGTCACATCGCTGTCGTTGCTGACTAGCGGCTAGGTCACTTTGCTGCGGCTGTTTCAGCCGCGATGTGCCATCGCCGCGGTTCGGATCGGAGGGCTGGCGGTTCCGGACGGTGACGCTGGGCGGGCTAGCACCTCTGCTGTCACTTGGGCCACACCGCACTCAGGCGGGCGGGAGACGCTGCCGAGTGAAATATGGATTCGGTCAGGTTATTCAGCGTCGAATCCTGAAGTCACTCGGCCACGGCCGACCCTGGTGCGGGGCTGGCGCGTCGGCGCGAGCTGCCCGAGCGGGGCGGACCTGGGCGGGGGCGGGTTGACCTGGGCGGGGTGCGGGGTTGCCTGGGCTGGGCTGGCTCGCTTGGGCGGTGCGGGGCTGCCTGAGCGAGGCGGGTTGACCTGCACGGGGCGCGGGTTTGCTGGGCGGGCGCGGGGAGGCGAACTGGATTCCGGTTGCTGGCACTAATCAGCGGTACCCGGCAGCGAGCGGCTGACCGGGCCAGCGAATATCCTGTGATTACTATGCGTTCGACGCTCGCCTACACCTCAGCGCGGATCCTGCTCTTCGTGATCTCGCTGATCGTGCTCTACCTGGTGGGAGCGCACGGGCTGCTCCTCATCGGGCTGGCCCTGGTGATCAGCGGCATCATCAGCTTCGTCGTGCTGTCACGACAGCGTGACGCCATGTCATCAGCGCTCGCCACCAGGATCAGCAGCTTCCGTAGCCGGCTCGACGACGGCACTCACGCCGAAGACGACGACTGAGGGCGAGCGACGACTGGGGCCAGCGACGACTGGGGCCAGCGACGACCGGCACCAGGGACGACCGGCACCGGCGACGACCGGCACCGGCGACGACCGGCACCAGCGACGACCGGCGCCACCGACGACTTGGCCAGCGACGACGGAGGCGAGCTGAGCTGGCCTGGCCGCTCTCTGGTCCAGGTCCGCGGCACGGAAATCTGGAACGAGCTGACCGTCAGCTGGCGGGCAGCCAGCCGCCCGTGGTGAGCATATTCAGCACCAGGTCGGTGGCCTCGTTACGGCTCATGGCCGAGGTGTCGATGGTCAGCTCGGCGTCCTCGGGCTCCTCGTACGGGTCCGAGATCCCGGTGAACTGCCCGATGAGACCCGCCCGCGCCTTCGCGTACAGGCCCTTGCGATCGCGGGCCTCGCAGACCTCGACCGGCGTAGCCACATGGATCAGCAGGAAGTCGCCTACCTCGCTGACCATCTCGCGGACCCTGGCCCGCGCCGCCGCGAATGGCGCGATCGGAGCGCAGATCGCGATGCCCCCGTGCCGGGCGATCTCGGCGGCCACGTACCCGATCCGCTCGATGTTCAGGTCCCGGTCAGCGCGGGAGAACGTGAGCCCCGCCGAGAGCAGCTGCCTGACCAGGTCGCCGTCGAGCAGCGAGACCCGGCGGTCGCCCCGTTCGGCCAGTGCGTCCCGCAGGTCCCTGGCGATGGTGGACTTGCCCGAGCCGGACAGGCCAGTCAGGAACAGCACGAAACCTCGTTCGGCGCGGGGCGGCCGGGCCCGGCGCAGTTCGCGCGCCACGGCTTCCGGGGTGAACCAGTCTGGCACCTCAGCGCCGGCGTCCAGCAGGTCACCTAGTTCGCCCAGCGACAGGTCATCGCGCTCGGTGCCGGTCTCGATCAGCGTGAGCGGCCGCCAGACCTCGGCGCGGGGATCGTAGGCCCAGGTGCCTACGGTCAGGACGGGGATTACCGGGCGCAGTCCCGCCGCGAGGCCCTCGGGCTCGCCATCGGCCTGCTGGCGGCCTGCGGTCGCCGTGCCGCGGCCGGCCAGCCCCGCCGCGCCGTGGCCGGCCAGGCCCTCCGAGCCCCAACCGGCCAGCCCGTCGGGGCCGCCGCGGTCGGCCAACGCGTCCGAGGCCCGGTTGGCCAGGCTCTCCGCGCTGCGAGACCCGGACCCGACGGCCGGGCTGGCGGTCATGCCGACGGCCGGCCCGACTGCCGAGTCGGCGGGGTCAGCCATCAGGTGAGTCGCGCCGTAGGCGGCCGCGATCATGGCCCGGGCCGCGAGTTCCCGGTCCGGGCCGGCGGCCGGGCCAGGTTCGCGCGCGGCCATCGGCACCGGGACGACCAGCGTCCCGGCGGGCAGGCTGGCCGCCGCGGCGAGCACCGCCCGGACCAGTGCCTCGGGCGCGGAAACGATGTCGGCCTGGCCGGCGACCAGCGGCAGCAGCAGCAGCCGGGCCTTTAGCTGGTCGGCCACGTGCCTGAGCTGGCCGATCTGCCGGCGGTGCACCGGCCCGCGGGTGACCAGCGCCAGCACCGGCGCATCGCCGGCCTCGGCGAGCTCCGCCCGTACCTGTGCGGGCGTGCGCATGAGCCGGCGGAACGGGCCGTGCTCGATCTCACGGCTGCCGAAGACCCGGCCGCCCAGCCGGACCAGGCCGCCGTCTTCGGCGTGGCCCGGGTCGGCCGCGGGCCGCTCACTGCGTTCGGCAATCTCGAGCACGGCCAGCGGCACGCCCTCGGGGTCGGCCAGCACGACCCGGCCGGACTGCGGCGGAACCGCGTCCCGCGGTACGTCGAGGGTCACCAGGATCGGCCACGGCGTCCCGTCAGCGAGCTCGGCGGCCCGCTCGACCGCGGTGACGTCGGCCGTGCCCATGAAGCCGGACAGCGGGGCGAACGCCCCGGACAGCAGCAGCTCCAGATCCCCGAGCTGTCGCTCGTTCAGCGTCAGCATGGGCAGCCCGGCCGTGTCGGGGGACAGGCCAGCCTGCGCCTCAGCAGTCACGACAACCTCCGTCCGGCACGGCGGGACTTCCACGGTGCCTACTCCCAGGAATGCCCGCCCCAGCAGCCCGCTCGACCAGACCCGGCAGGCTGCGGGGGCATGCCTGAGGCTACACGGCAAGCGGCGGCCGGGCCGGCCGGGCAAAGCCATCGCGGGGCCGGGTCTTACAGCACGCGGGCGAACCTGTCCTCCGGTTTACGGATCACGTAACGCAGCTCATCATGGCTCCACGTCAGCCTGGATCTCGACAGCAGGGCCACCAGCTTGCGGGCCAGCAGCAGGCCCGGCCGCCGGCGCTGGCCGGTCAGCGTGTTCAGCTCCTGGCGCTGGGCGATCACCAGCCGTGCCGCAGCACATACGACTGGATGCCGCGGGACGACACCAGCGGCTCGCAGATGGCCGGGTACGGACCCGGCTGGCCGGGGTGCGTGCCCCGCCAGGCCGCGGCGCGCAGCGACACCGGAAGCCTGCGATCGAGGAACCCCGCCGCGCAGTCCCGGTCGCCGATCTGCAAGAGCAGCAGCCCGCCCGGCTTCAGCGCGTCCACGAACCTGTCCAGGACGAGCTCGGCATGGCGGATCCGGTCCAGCAGCATCGCGCAGTGCACCACGTCGAACGAGCGCGGCGGCAGCGGCACCGTCCGCAGGTCGCCCAGCGTGCAGGCGGGCTCGCTGAGCTGCTCGCCGACCGCGGCCCGGACCACGTCATCGTCATGGTCGACCGGCGTGATGATCAGCTCGTAGCCATCGGCGCGCAGCTTGCTCACATCCAGCGTGCCGCTGGCCGTGCTGCAGCCCGCCTGCAGCACGGCGATCGGCTCACCCGGGCGCTCGGGGCGGCGTAACGCGCCACGATCCGGGTGAACAACTCAGGGCCGGTGTCGTCGGGCTGCGGAACCTGCAGCGTGGCCAGCCCCGACGGCTGCAGCCTGCCTTCGGTGCCGATGCGGTGCCGTCCGGGCCGGTCGGGCCGCTCCAGCCAGCCCAGGCCACCCAGGCCACCCAGGCCGCCCAGGCCGCCCAGGCCGCTCGGGCCGCTCGGGCCGTCCGGGCTGGCCTGCGTGAAGCCGGCCGCTCCCGTTACGCTCGCGTTCATCACGGAGCCAAAGCGTAGTACGCCGAATACTTTAAGTAGCTACATGACGCCCGCGGCGCGCCCAGGCGAACGTAAGCTATCGGGGTCGGCCGGCTCGTCGGTTCCGCCAGCGGACGGCCCGTAAACTGAGAGATATCCCGCGCCCCGGCCAGCTAGCGAGCTGAGGGCCAACCTGGGCGCTGAGCGCTGGGCACGGGCATTTAGTGCTGTCACTGTGACCAAGGATGCAATGAGCCTCGCCGGCCTGCTGGAGACCATCACCGATGACCCGCAGCTGCGGCGTGCGCTGGATGAGGCCGCCCAGCCCGCCGGGGGCGGCGCCGACCTCAGCGGGCCGCCCGCCCTGCGCCCGCTGCTGACCGCCGCGCTGGCGGTCCAGGTCCCGGGCCGGTTCGTGCTGGCCGTGACGGCCACCGTCCGGGAGGCCGAGGACCTGACCGCCGCACTCGGCTCGCTGCTGCCCGAGGGCGCGGCCGCCTGCTTCCCGCCCTGGGAGACGCTGCCGCACGAGCGGCTGTCGCCGCAGCCGGATGTCTCGGGGGAACGGCTGGCGGTGCTGCGCAGGCTCGCCCACCCGGATCCGGCCGACGCCCGGACCGGCCCGCTCACCGTGGTCGCCGCGCCGGTCCGCAGCCTGCTCCAGCCGATCGTGGGCGGGCTCGGCGAGCTGGAGCCGGTCCGGCTGCGGCCCGGGGACACCGTCGGCTTCGACGACGTGATCACCAGGCTGGTCGAGATCGGCTACGCCCGGGCCGAGACCGTGGAGCACCGCGGCGAGCTGGCCGTCCGCGGCGGCATCCTGGACGTCTTCCCGCCCACCGAGCAGCATCCGATGCGGATCGAGTTCTGGGGCGACACCGTCGAGGAGATCCGCTACTTCAAGGTCTCCGACCAGCGCAGCCTGGCCGAGGCCGACGGCGGCCTGTGGGCGCCGCCCTGCCGTGAGCTGCTGCTGAGCCCGGCGGTGCGAGAACGCGCCAAAGAGCTGGCCGCGGCCCACCCCGGCCTGTCCGGCATCCTCGGCAAGCTGGCCGACGGCATCACCACCGAGGGCATGGAGGCCTTCGCGCCGGTGCTCGCCGACCGGATGGAGCTGCTGCTCGACTACGTGCCGGCCGGAGGCTGCGTGCTGGCCTGCGACCCGGAGCGGATCCGGGCCCGGGCTGCCGACCTGGTCGCCACCAGCCAGGAGTTCCTGGCCGCGTCCTGGGTCAACGCGGCCGCCGGCGGGCAGGCCCCGATCGACCTGGGCGCGGCTGCCTTCCGGCCGATCGGCGAGATCCGCGGCGCGGCGGCGGACCTGGACCTGCCCTGGTGGACGATCACGCCGTTCGTCTCGCAAGACCCAGCCATAACGGATAGCCGGGCGGGACTCCCGGCCGCCGGGGCGGGCCAGCTCGACCGGCCGGCGCGCGAGTGGCACCGGGCGCCGAGGCTGACCTGAGCGAGCCGGCCGACGGGCGGTCATCGTTCCGGCTGGACGCGAAACCGGCGGAAGCCTATCGCGGCGATACCTCGCGCGTGATCGCCGACGTCCGCCAGTGGCTGGCCAGTGACTGGCGCGTCGTGCTGGTCACCGAGGGGCACGGCCCCGCGCAGCGGCTCGCCGAGCTGCTGCACGGCGCGGCCGTGGCGACCCGCGTCGGGGATCTGGCCGCGCCGCCCGAGCCTGGGATCGTCCAGGTGGCGACCGGGCTCCTCACCCGCGGGTTCAGCTGGCCGTCGGCGCGGCTGGCGGTGCTGTCCGAGGCCGATCTGGTCGGGCAGCGGACCAGCGGCGGGACCGGCGCGGTGCGGATGCCGAGCAGGCGGCGCGGCGGCATCGACCCGCTGCGGCTGACGTCCGGCGACTATGTCGTGCACGAGCAGCACGGGGTCGGCCGGTACCTGGAGATGACCAGCCGCACCATTCAGGGCGCGACCCGGGAGTACCTGGTCATCGAGTACGCGCCGAGCAAGCGCGGGCAGCCGCCGGACCGGCTCTACCTGCCGACCGACCAGCTCGACGAGGTGACCAGGTACTCCGGTGGCGAGGCGCCGGCGCTGCACCGGCTGGGCGGCGCCGACTGGGCCAAGACCAAGGGCCGGGCCCGCAAGGCGGTGCGGGACATCGCCGCCGGGCTGATCCAGCTGTACCAGGCCCGGATGGCCTCGCCTGGGCACGCGTTCGGCCCGGACACCCCATGGCAGCGCGAGCTGGAGGACGCGTTCCCCTACGTGGAGACGCCCGACCAGCTCGCCGCCGTCGACGAGGTCAAGCGCGACATGGAGCGGCCGGTTCCGATGGACCGGCTGATCTGCGGCGACGTGGGTTACGGCAAGACGGAGATCGCCGTGCGGGCGGCGTTCAAGGCGGTCCAGGACGGCCTGCAGGTTGCGGTGCTGGTGCCGACCACGCTGCTGGTCGGCCAGCACACCGAGACGTTCAGCGAGCGGTACGCGCCGTTCCCGGTGGTGGTCAGGCCGCTGTCACGGTTCCAGTCGGCTGCCGAAGCCGCCGACACGCTGGCCGGCCTGGCCGAGGGCAAGGTCGACGTGGTGATCGGCACGCACCGGCTGCTGTCCCCGGAGACCTCGTTCGCCCGGCTCGGCCTGGTCATCATCGATGAGGAGCAGCGGTTCGGGGTCGAGCACAAGGAATTCCTGAAGCGGATGCGCACTCAGGTCGACGTGCTCGCCATGTCGGCCACGCCGATTCCCCGCACGCTGGAGATGGGCCTGTCCGGGATCCGGGAGATGTCCACCATCTTGACCCCGCCCGAGGAGCGGCACCCGGTGCTGACCTCGGTCGCGCCCTATGACGAGAAGCAGATCGCCGCGGCGATCCGGCGCGAGCTGCTCCGCGACGGCCAGGTCTTCTTCGTGCACAACCGGGTGTCCTCGATTAACAAGGTCGCCGCGCGGGTGGCCGACCTGGTGCCCGAGGCGCGGGTAGCGGTCGGGCACGGCCAGCTGAACGAGCACACCCTCGAGAAGATCATGAGTGACTTCGTCGAGCGTCGCGCGGACGTGCTGGTCTCGACCACGATCGTCGAATCGGGCCTGGACATCCCCAACGCCAACACCCTGATCGTGGACCGGGCCGACGCTTACGGGCTGCCCGATCTGCACCAGCTGCGCGGCCGGGTCGGCCGCGGCCGCGAGCGCGGCTACGCCTACTTCCTGTACCCGCCGGAGAAGCCGCTCACCGAGACCGCGCACGAGCGGCTGGCCACCATCGCCCAGCACAGCGAGATCGGCGCGGGCATGTACGTCGCGCTCAAGGACCTGGAGATCCGCGGCGCCGGTAACTACCTGGGCGGCGAGCAGTCCGGGCACATCGCGGCGGTCGGGTTCGACCTGTACGTGCGGATGATCGGCGAGGCGGTCAGTGAGCTGCGCGGCGATGGCCCGGCCGAGCGGCCCGAGGTCCGGATCGAGCTGCCGGTCGACGCGCACATCCCGCACCAGTATGTGCCGGGGGAGCGGCTCCGGCTGGAGGCCTACACCAGGATCGCGGCCATCGACACCGACGCCGACGCTGCGGCGGTGGCCGAGGAACTCCAAGACAGGTTCGGCCCGATGCCCGCGCCGGTGCGCAATCTGCTGGCGGTGGCCGGGCTGCGGGCCCGGGCCCGCCGGGCCGGGCTCACCGACATCACCCAGCAGGGCAACCACATCAGGTTCGCGCCGGTGCAGTTGCCGGAGTCGCGGCAGGTCCGGGTGGAGCGGCTGTACCCGAGAACGGTGCTCAAGCCGGCGGTGCGTACGATGCTCGTACCGGCGCCCAAGGCGGGTGACGGCGGACGGCCATCCTCGGC
This sequence comes from uncultured Actinomycetota bacterium, assembly GCA_963775745.1. Lineage (GTDB taxonomy): Bacteria > Actinomycetota > Actinomycetes > Streptosporangiales > Streptosporangiaceae > DATBGO01. The sequence continues at coordinate 47,966 of CAVZKE010000001.1, read as the reverse complement.
CGCCGGGCGGTCCGGGTCCGGCCGGTCCGGCCCGGGATCTCCGGTGTCCATCGGGGCCCCGCCGTTGCGGGACACCGAGCTGCTGGCCTGGTGTGAAGAACTAATCGAGCAGGTGCTCGACGGCCTGACGCCAGCTGGCCGACCAGCATGAGGAGGGACGTCGACGTGCTCCGCACCTCGATGAAGTTGGGCGCGGCCGTGGCCGCCGCTGGCCTCGCTGCGGCTGCGTGCGGGCCGGTGCAGGCAGGCGCCGCTGCGGTCCTCGGCAGCCAGCGGATCTCGAACGCGACGCTCGCCGCACAGGTGTCCGACCTGAACTCCGCCTACACCAGGTACCGGGGCAAGGTCCAGCTGCAGTACCCGGTAGCGCAGATGCCGCAGCAGGCGCTCAGCTGGCTGGTCAGGTTCCAGGTACGGGACGCGCTGGCCGCCCAGCAGAAGATCACTGTGACTCCCGGTGACGCGCAGCGCGCGCTGGACCAGATCAACGCCCAGATCAAGCAGGGCGGCGGCACCGCGACGCTGCCCCAGCTCGCGGTGGCCAACGGCCTGCCCCCGGACCTGATCGGAGACCTGGGCCGCTACCAGGCGATCCAGAACGCAGTGATCGCCCAGCTGGACGGCGGGAAGCTGCCCACCCAGCAGTCCGCGCTGCAGACGCTGCAGACGCAGTTCAACACGGCTCAGTGCCTGGCCTCCAAGAGCCTGGACATCAAGATCAACCCGCAGTTCGGCATGCTCGACTACAGCCAGCTCAGCGTGGTTTCCGCGCCACCGTCGCTGTCCGCCACCCCGGCGTCGGCCCCGTCCCCGTCGGCCAGCCCGTCGGCGAAGCCGCAGCTGACGCCGCCCTGTTAGGAGACGAAGCGGGCGTGACACAGGACCCGACAGGCCCCAGGGGCGGCCCGGCATCCGGCCCGGTAAGCCCCGCGGCGCCGGCCCGCTCCGCGGCGCCGGGCGGTTCCGCGGGGCCGCCTGACCCGGATACCCCGGGCATCAGGCTGCTCAACCTGGTCGCCGTGATGGACCGGCTGCGGACCGAGTGCCCCTGGGACGCCAAGCAGACCCATGAGTCGCTGGCCCCCTACCTGCTCGAAGAGACCTACGAGGCGCTGGAGGCGCTGGAGGACGGGGACCACGCTGACCTGCGCGAGGAACTCGGAGATGTGCTGCTGCAGGTGCTCTTCCACGCACGGGTCGCCGCCGAGCGGGCCGACGGCACCGGCTTCACCATCGACGACGTCGCCGACGGCATCGCCAGCAAGCTGGTCCGCAGGCACCCGCATGTGTTCGGCGACGTGACCGTGACCGGAGCCGGCGAGGTCAAGCAGAACTGGGACACGATCAAGGCGGCGGAGCGGGCCGCGGCCCGGGCGGCCTCCGGCCGGGGCACGGGGTCGGTGCTGGACGGCGTCCCGTTCGGGCAGCCGGCCTTGTCGCTCGCGGCGCAGCTGCAGCGCCGCGCCAGCCGGGCAGGCGTGCCCGCGGGGCTAGCCAGGGAAACGGGCGGGGAGCTAGCCAGGGAAACGGGCGGGGAGCTGGCTGGCGGGGACCAGCCGGTCAGCGACATCGGCGCGGCCCTTTTCGCGCTCGTGACCAGGGCCTGCGAGGCGGGACTCGATCCGGAACTCGAGCTGCGCGCGGCCGCGCGGGCCTACCGGGACCGCGTCCGGGCCTGGGAGCGCGCCCGGGACACCGTCCCAGGGTCTTAGCCGGGACGCATCGCGACGCCGTTCTGGACCCAAGTCACCGGATTATGGAGAACGCGGCTGGGTCATAGCCGACTCACATTTCGATCCCTCTCGGACCTGGGTTGACGTCCTGTGCGGCGCTACGATCATGGGGTCCCACAAAAGGGTCAAGACGGTCTATCTCAGCGGGGAGGCGCGAAATGGCAGATACGACGGCAGCTCCTACCGGCGGCCGGGCTTTGTTCGTCCGGCAGTCGTCCGGGCTCGTCCGCGAGGTCAGCGTCCGGAACGCCCTTTTCTATAACACCGCGGCGTTCATCGGCATCACGGTGGCCTGGGCGCCGGTCTTCTACACCCTCGCCTTCGTGCCGATCGGGAAGAAGTTCGGGCTCACCAGCTACGGCTGGACGGCCATCCTCGTCGGCATCTGCTGCATCTTCCTCGGTCTCATCTTCGCCTCGCTCGCGACCGTGATGCCCCGTTCCGGGGGCGACTACGTCTTCACCAGCCGGCTGATTCCCGTAGTCGGCCCCTTCCTCGCGTGGGTCGAGTCATTCACGCTGGTCTTCGCCTCGCTCGCGGTCATCGCCTTCGAGATACCGATCGTCCTGCGGAACACGCAGATCAGTGGCGAGATCATCGGCATCGGGACCGGGTCGGGTTACTTCAAGCGCGCGAACGGCTGGTTCACCTCGGGCGGGACCATCACCGGCTGGCCCGGGCTGATCGGCGCGCTCGTGGTGATCGCCCTCATCCTGCTGGTGGTGATCCAGCCGACTCGCAGGTTCCACCGCATCGTCACCGCACTCGGAGCGATCGGGCTGCTGTCCTGGGTCGTCATGTGGGTCGCCGGGCTGGCGTTCGTCCACCGCGCCAGCTTCGAGGCGAACCTGCCCAAGTACACCGGCATGACCGCGGCGGCGTTGCAGAAGGCCGCGGTCAGCGGCGGCGTCGTGGGGCACGGCTTCAGCTGGAGCACGGCAGTGCTGCCCTTCCTGATGAGCGTGGTCCTCTTCCAGTACATCGGATTCCAGTACTCCGCCTACATTGCCGGGGAAGTCAGGGGAAACATCAAGCGCGGCATCCTGATCGGGGTGCTCGGCGCGCTGTTCTTCGCCGTGGTCATGAATTCGCTCTACGTGGACAGCCTCGGCAACCGGCTCGGCACGCAGAATCTCCTGGGCTGGGGCATCAACTACTGGTCCGGCCTGAAGACGCCACTCGGTCAGCCGACCGCGCTGCCGCTCGCTTCCGCCATTTCCAATCCTGGGCTGTGGCCCATCTGGCTGTTCGTCAGCATCGCCGCCACCTTGTGGCCATTCCTGCTATGCCCGGTGTATATCAGCCTGATCAGCCGGATCTCGCTGGCCTGGAGCATGGACCGCCAGGTGCCGAAGTGGTTCGGCGAGGTGAACGAGCGGATACGCGCTCCGCTGAACGCGATCCTCACCGCGGTCGTTTTCTGCGCGATTCTCGCGATCCTGCAGAACTTCGCGCTGCTGCCGAAGTCCATCGCACCACCCGACGGAAAGCTGAACCTGGTGTCCACGATCTGGTTCAGCATCCTGATGGCGATGTTCAGCTGGGTCCTGCCCGGAGTGAACGCGGTGGTGTCCCGGTTCTCCCGGCCCGATCTCGTCCGCAACGCGCCCTGGCGGAACGCGCTGTGGGCGTTCGGATTGGTATGGCTGGCCTTCGCCGTGTTCACCTACTGGTTCGCGGGCATCAAGCCGATCTCCGATGCGGTCGGCTCGGCGCTCAAGCCCGGCAAGGGCGGAGTCCTCTCCTACTTCAACAACACCGGGATCACCCTGACCATTGCCCTGTACGCGATCGCTGTGATCATCTACATTGTCGTGGCCATCAAGAACCGGGTCTCCGGTGTCGACACATCCCTGCTGTACAAGGAGCTCCCACCTGACTAGCGCCAGGCGCCGTTCCGCGCGGCACATAGGCTGAGCAGATGCCGCTGCTGAAGCGGGCGTCGAAACGCCGTGGCACCCGCCTATATGTCGTGTCGGACTTCCACGCCTCCAATCCAGCGTGGCGAAAGCTGCTCAATGCCATCCGGATGAACGTCTACGAGGCGGACGCGGTCCTCTACGCGGGCGATCTCACCGGCAAGGCGATGGTCCCGATCGTCGCGGTCGGCGGCCGTTACGAGGCGACCCTCCTGGGGCAGCGCCGGGTGGCCAGGACCGAGGATGAGCTCGCGGCGCTGGAGCGCGACGTGGCCAGCCTGGGTTACTACGCCTTCCGGACGACCAAGGAAGAGGTCGATGCCCTGGGCGGCGACCAGGCCAAGCTCGACGCGCTGTTCAGCAGGGAAATCCGGGCCCGCGTCAAGCAGTGGCTTGACCTGGCGGCCGAGCGCCTCGAGGGCACGGGGGTGCCGCTCATCCTGATCCCCGGCAACGATGACCCGTACGACATCGACGAACCGCTGGCGGCCAGCCAGTACTGCACGAACGCGGACGGCATGCTGGTGGACATCCCAGGTGACCTGCAGGTCATCGGGCTGGGAAAATCCAGCCCGACGCCCTGGCACACCCCACGGGAGGTCTCCGAGGATGCGTTCCGTGAGGAGATCTACTCGCTCGCCGACCAGGCCAAGGACCCGAAACGGACGATCTTCCTCATCCACTGCCCGCCCTTTGGGTCGGGCCTGGATACCGCACCGCTCCTCGATCAGAACCTTAGGCTGCAGGCCTCGGCAGGTGACCTGATGCGCGGGCCGGTCGGCTCGACGGGCGTCCTGGAGGCGGTACAGCAGGTCCGGCCGCTCCTCAGCCTGCACGGCCACATTCACGAATCTGGAGGGGAGAAGAAGATCGGCCCGACGCTGTGCGTCAACCCGGGCAGCGAAGCGGGCTCGGGACTGGTCCGCGGCTACCTGATCGACGTGAGCAGCGACGGCGTCGAACGATCGTTCCGGGTGGAGGGCTGAGCGTGACCAGCCCCGGGCCGACCGCCCTCGAGGAGGCCATGCGCATCTGCCAGGCTGCGGCAAAGGAGCGCATCACCGTCAGGCTGGCCGGCGGTCTGGCGATCCAGTACCTGACGCCCGAGTTCCCGCCGCGCGGTGGCGACCGCCAGGATCTCGACCTGGCGACCCGGTCCAGCGATCGCCGGCCGCTGACCCGGTTCCTGGCCGAGCGCGGATATGTCGGCGACAAGAACTTCAACGCCCTCTACGGCCACAAACAGCTGTACTTCCAGTCGGCGCAGACCGGCCGGTCGCTGGACGTGCTGGTCGACCGGTTGCACATGTGCCATACCGTCGAGTTCGCCGGCCGGCTCGGGCGGCTGCCGTTGACCCTCGACCTGTCCGATCTCTTGCTCACCAAGCTCCAGATCGTCGAGCTGAACGAGAAGGATGTCCAGGACGTGCTGTACCTGTGCTCGGCCTATCCAGTCAGCGAAGGGGACGAGCCGGGCACGATCGGGCTCGACCGGATTCGCCCGATCGTCGGTAACGACTGGGGGTGGTGGCGGACCTTCACCCTGAACCTGGACCGGATCATCGCCCTGGCCAGCGGCGATGGCCGGGCCCTGGTTCCCGCGGGCCGCAAGCACGACCCCGTCGAGCAGCTGGGCGTGCTGAGCAAGGCCGCCGAGACCGCTCCGAAGAGCTTGCGCTGGAAGGCCAGGGCGAAGGTGGGCGAGCGGGTCCGTTGGTACGAGATGCCCGAGGAGACCCCGCACCATTAGGGCCGGCCCGGGCGGCCGATGGGTGCGGACCTGGTCACCGTAGCGGGTCAGTGCTGCATCGCTCACCAGCCCTGGTGTCCGGCGTGGCCGCTGCGCCGCGGCCAGCTGAGTCCACTAGGCTCCAATGCGGACATGTCGTCTCCGTTTCCGCAGCACCGGGAGTTCTCAGTGGCCGCCATCGAAGCCATACACGCCAGGCAGATCCTGGACTCGCGCGGCAATCCGACCGTAGAGGTCGAAGTCGTGCTCGACGATGGCACGCTCGGCCGCGCCGCCGCGCCCAGCGGCGCATCGACAGGCGCGTTCGAGGCTGTCGAACTACGCGACGGCGGCTCCGAATACGGCGGTAAGGGCGTCACCAAGGCCGTTCAGGGGGTGATCGACGAGATCCAGCCCGCCCTGCTCGGCTATGACGCCGACGACCAGCGGCTGGTCGACCAGGCCCTGATCGACCTGGACCGGACGCCAGATAAGTCCAGGCTCGGGGCTAACGCGATCGTCGGGGTCAGCCTGGCGGTCGCGAAGGCGGCCGCCGAGTGGGCCCGGCTGCCGCTGTTCCGTTACCTCGGCGGCCCGAACGCGCACATCCTGCCGGTCCCGATGATGAACATCCTCAACGGCGGCGCGCACGCTGACAGCAACGTCGACATCCAGGAGTTCATGATCGCGCCGGTCGGCGCGGCCACCTTCGCGGAGGCCGTGCGCTGGGGCGCCGAGACCTACCATGCCCTGAAGTCGGTGCTCAAGCAGCACGGCCTGAACACCGGTGTCGGTGACGAGGGCGGCTTCGCCCCCGACCTCGAGCACAACCGGGCGGCCCTGGACCTGATCGTCGAGGCGATCGAGAAGGCGGGCCTGGTACCCGGGCAGGACGTGGCGCTCGCGATCGACGCCGCCGCGAACTCGTTCTACGCGGACGGCAGCTACCAGTTCGAAGGCGCCCGGGCCGACGCGGCCGCGATGACCAGGACTTACGCCGACTGGCTCGACGCCTATCCGATCGTGTCGCTGGAGGATCCGCTGCAGGAAGAGGACTGGGCCGGCTGGCGCGACCTGACGGCCGCGCTCGGCAATCGCGTCCAGGTCGTTGGTGACGACATCTTCGTCACCAACCCGCAACGGCTGCGCCGCGGCATCGCCGAGCACTCCGCTAACGCGCTACTGGTCAAGGTCAACCAGATCGGCACCCTGACCGAGACCCTGAACGCGGTCGCGCTGGCCCACCGCTCCGGTTTCAGCTGCCAGATCAGCCACCGCTCCGGCGAGACCGAAGACACCACGATCTCCGATCTCGCGGTGGCGATCAACTGCGGCCAGATGAAGACCGGCGCGCCCTGCAGGTCTGAGCGGGTCGCCAAGTACAACCAGCTGCTGCGCATCGAGGAGCTGCTGGGTGACGCGGCCTCGTACGCGGGACGGGCCGCGTTCCCGCGCTCGTCAGCCGGCGGCCGGTGAGCGTACCCGCCGGCCGTCGTCCGGGCCAGCCAGAGGGGCCGCGGTTCACCGGCCGCGCCGCGCTGCTGGCCGTGGTGCTCTGCGCCATCGCGCTGAGCCTGGCCTACCCGGTCCGTGAGTACATCGCCCAGAGCCGCCAGATCGGCCAGCTGGAAGCGCAGCGGCAGGCGGTCACGGCTCAGGTCAACGCGCTGCGCAGCGAGCAGCAACAGCTCAGCAGCCCCGCGTACGTGCAGCAGCAGGCCCAGGACAACCTGCACATGTGCCTGCCGTCGCAAACCTGTTACGTGATCGTGAACGGCGGCAAGCCCGCGGCCGGGCCCGCCGGGCAGCTGCGGCCGCGCCGGCCTGGTACCAGCGGCTGTGGACCTCGGTCCGGCAGGCCGACCAGGCCGGGGACCGGTGAGCTCAGGCGGTCCAGGATGACCGGCCCGGCCGGGTCTGGCCCGGACGTGACCGCGGCTGACACCGCCGCGGTGGCCGTGCAGCTGGGCCGGCCGCCGCGGGGGCTCCGCGCCGTCGCGCACCGCTGCCCCTGCGGACTGCCTGACGTGGTCGAGACCGCGCCGCGGCTGCCCGACGGCACGCCCTTCCCGACGCTCTACTACCTGACCTGCCCGCGCGCCACGGCGGCGATCAGCCGGCTGGAGGCGGCGGGCCTGATGCGCGGCATGGCCCGGCGGCTGGCCGCGGACCCAGACCTCCGGCGCGCCTGCGAGGCAGCCCACCTGGATTACCTGACCCGGCGGGCGGCGGCGGCCCGGGCGGCCGGCGTCGAGCCGCTGCCGCCTGGGACGCAGAGTGCCGGCGGCCTGCCGGACCGGGTGAAATGCCTGCACGCTCTGGTGGCGCATGAGCTCGCGGTGCCCGGGAGCAACCCCCTGGGCCGCGAGGCGTTGCGGGCCGCGGGAGAATGGTGGCCCGCGGGTCCCTGTGTCGTGGCTGACCGGTCAGCGGGGCCATGAGCTCACAGTGGGCAGGCTGATGCGGTGAACGGGCGGAACGACTGGCCTGAGCAGGAGGACAGGCTGCGGCTCGGCCCGGCCGGCGGCGCAGCGCCCGGCCCGGCGGGCGGCGCGGGCGCGGTCCGGGTCGCGGCGATCGATTGCGGGACCAACTCGCTGCGGTTGCTGATCGCCGACGTGGATCCGGTGCGCGGCATGCTGACCGACCTGAGCCGCCGGATGGAGATCGTCCGGCTCGGCCAGGGAGTCGACGCGACCGGGCGCCTGGCCGCTGAGGCGCTGGACCGGACGTTCCGGATGCTCAGGGAGTATGCCCGCGAGATCGAGGCCCTCTCGGCCCGCGCGGTCCGGATGGTCGCGACCAGCGCGACCAGGGACGCCGACAACGCTGCGGAGTTCGTTCGCGGGGTTACCGCGATCCTGGGCGCCCCGCCCGAGGTCCTCAGCGGCGACCAGGAGGCGCGGCTGGCCTTCATCGGGGCAACGGCGGAATTCGAGCCGGGCCCCGCAGGCCGTGTGGGGCCGGCAGGCGGGGCGGGGCGGGCTGGGCAGCCTGGACCAGATGGCAGGCCGGGCCCGGCAGGCGGGGCGGGGTTGGCGGGGCTGGCGCCGCCTTACCTGGTCACCGACATCGGCGGCGGATCGACCGAGTTCGCGGTGGGCGGGACGGGCCGCGGGAACGAGGACCAGCTCGCTGTCCTGTCGATGGACATCGGCTGCGTCCGGCTGACCGAGCGGCACCTGCATTCCGACCCGCCGTCACCGGCCGAGATCGCGGCGGCGACCGCGGACATCGACGCCGCCCTGGCCGTGGTGGCCGCCAAGCTCCCGGTGGCCAGCGCGCACACGCTGGTAGGCCTGGCCGGATCGGTGACCACCGTGACCGCGATTGCCCTCGGCCTGGACCGCTATGACCCGGCGCTTATCCATCACGCCCGGATACCGGCCGGCGCGGTCGGCGCGGTGACCGCCGAGTTGCTGCGGATGAGCCGTCCGCAGCGGGCCGGCATCCCCGTGATGCACCCGGGCCGGGTGGACGTGATCGGCGGCGGGGCGCTGGTGCTCGACCGGATTGTGCGCAACTTCGGCTTTACCGAGGTGGTGGCCAGCGAGCACGACATCCTCGATGGCATCGCCTGGTCCCTCGCACGCCCCGGCCTGCGGCCGTGACCAGCCCGGTACCGCCCGGCACCGGCTGGCCGGATGATCCGGCCACGTCGGCGACCCCGGTCGCGGGCGACGCGGCTGACGTCCGGGCGCTGGCCGCTGCCGCGGGGACGCTGGCTGAGCTGGCCGCCCGGCAGTCGGTCTGCCGTGCCTGCGCGCGGCTGGTCGCCTGGCGGGAGCAGGTGGCCGCCGACAAGCGCAGGTCATTCCGGTCCGAGCGGTACTGGGGACGGCCGGTTCCCGGCTGGGGCGCGCAGCGGCCGCGCATTCTGATCGCGGGCCTCGCCCCCGCTGCGCACGGCGGCAATCGCACCGGGCGCGTCTTCACCGGTGACCGCAGCGGCGACGTGCTGTTCGCCTCGCTGTGGCGGTGCGGGCTGGCCGCCCAGCCAACCAGCACGTCCGCCGGGGACGGGCAGCGCCTCGATGCCGTGCGGATGGCGGCGGCGGTCCGGTGCGCGCCGCCTGCCAACCAGCCATCCGTCGCCGAGCGGGAAGCGTGCGCGCCGTGGCTGGCCGCGGAGCTGCGGCTGATCTCCGAGCACCTCCGGGTCATCGTCTGCCTCGGTCATTTCGCCTGGCAGGCGCTGTGGCCGCAGCTGCCCGTCCTCGGTGCGGCGACTCCCCGGCCGCGTCCGGCGTTCGGGCATGGCGCCGAGGTGTGGCTGGACCGGGCCGGCCAGGATGGCGGCGGCCCCGGGCCGCTGCTCGTCCTGGGCTGCTACCACCCCAGCCAGCAGAACACCTTCACGGGGCGGGTGACGGACGCCATGCTGGACGCAATCTTCCAGCGCGCCCGGGCTCAGGCGGGCCTGTAGCGTTCCGGGCCGCTGAGACGATGTGCTTACTGAGCGTATATAGGGTCCCGGCATTAGTCACTCGGTGTATGGGCTAGACAGATCAAATGAATTAGATGGGTGCCATTGGGCAAGAATCGGACTCACCAAAATCCGTTAATCTAGAGTTAGCCGAACGGCGCGGGGTATCATCACTAAGCCCCCGTAGCCCAAAGGAAGAGGCGGCCCCCCTAAAAGGGTCCCCAGTGTCGGTTCGACTCCGACCGGGGGTACGTCTGAGCGGCCAGGATGCCGCTTACCGCGCCGTTCGTGTGGCTGACTGTTCAGTCAATGGTCGTGTTTCAGGCCTGGCGGGATCGGCCTGAGTGGTCGCTGCGGCAACGCAACGCCTGCCTGTGTGATGGGTCACAGATGTCTGCCCGGACGCGTCAGTTATGTCCACGGAGATGGATCAGCCCGGCGGGCCCGATGCGGCCCGGAATTACCGTTTGGTAATTCTATTGGTCATAATAATCGGGCGATCAGCGGCCCGATGTTAGATTATGTATTGTCAACAATCACGTCATCGGACGCTTGCCGACGGGAACCGGACCAGCTGGCGGCGGACCGGTCAGCCGCTCGTATCCGGGCCCGCCCGGGTGATCGTGATCCTCAGAATCACCCGTCGGTCCGCTATCATCGCCTCCCGGTAGCTATCCCAGTCGGGGTGCTCGCCCGCCGCCCGGCGGTAATAGTCGATGAGGATAGGCATCGCATCCGGAAGGTGGACGATCTCGGCCGTCCCGTCGATGACGATCCACTCGCCGAAGAACCTGTCATTCAGCACGCAGAGCGTTACGCGCGGATCCCGAGTGAGGTTCCTGGTCTTGATCGCGGTCTCGCGGGTGCTGACCAGCACCCGTCCGTCGGCGTCGACGGCGGCGGTGACCGGCGACAGTTGCGGCCGTCCGTCGGATCGCGACGTCGCCAGGACGGCATGATGATTGGCGCGCAGGAACACCCTGGCGCGCTCGGGATCCACTTAGCTGTAGCTGCGCCTGAGCCTGCGCTGCACCTCGTACTCGTGCACGATCGCGCTGGCGTAGCCGTGGGTCAGGCCATGCTCGTCGGCCAGCCAGTGGGCGCGTTCCTCGCAGCGGGAGAACGCGGGCCCGGACTCAAGTCGATGGAACCACTCTCGGAGTTCTCGTCCGGTGACGACAGGGATGCGGGCAATGAGGTTCTTGTGCATCTCCGGAGAGTGGGTCAGTGACAAGTGACACCTCCAGGGTGAGTCCTCTTTCTGTCGAGACTGCACCACGCTCGCGCCGCTGACAACCCCTGAATGTCACCCGTCCGTAATACGCTGCATATCGCAGGCCGCTCCGGGCCACCGGAGGGACCCTGCTCACAGGAACTGGAGGCGGCGGCGGGTAAAGAGCCAGGTGCCGTCGGCCTGGCGCGCGAAGCTGTCGTGATAGCGGCCGACCGCGACCAGCGCCCAGGGCCCGTCGGCAACCTTGTCGTAGACGAGCAGGTCGCTGTCGGCGTCGGCCTCGTCCCCGTGCAGCTCGATCGCGATATTGGTGTTCACGTGGCGGCGCTGCAGCTCGGGCCGGGTGGCCAGGTCCTGGCCGAGCATGAACTCGCGAATGGCGGCGTGGCCGGTATGACCCGCGATCGAGCCATCGGGCGTGTAGGTCGCGATGCAGTCCTCGAAGCGACGGTCGTCGAGGGCAAGGTTATTGCGTGCGATAGTCCTGCAGATCAGCTCGTAGTCAGACACCGGCGCACCTGGCCAGGTAGCTCAGCTGAGTCGCTCGAAGATCATCGCCATGCCCTGGCCGCCGCCCACGCACATCGTCTCCAGGCCGAAGGTCTTGTCGTGGAACCGCAGGCTGTTCAGGATGGTCGAGGTGATCCGGGCGCCGGTCATCCCGAACGGGTGACCGACCGCGATCGCCCCGCCGTTGACGTTCAGCTTGTCGAGGTCGATACCAAGCTCCTGATAAGACGGGATCACCTGGGCCGCGAACGCCTCGTTGATCTCCACCAGGTCGATGTCGTCGATCGTCATCCCGGCCCGGGCGAGCGCGCGGTTTGAGGCATCCACCGGGCCCAGGCCCATGATCTCGGGTGACAGCGCGCCGACGCCGGTAGCCACGATCCGGGCGATCGGCGTGAGCCCCAGTTCAGCGGCCTTGCGATCGCTCATGACCACGACCGCGGCGGCGCCGTCGTTCAGCGGGCAGCAGTTGCCCGCAGTGACCGTGCCATCGGGACGGAACACCGGCTGCAGCGCGGCCACCTTCTCCAGGGTGGTGCCGGCCCGCGGGCCGTCGTCCGCGGCCACCACGCTGCCGTCGGGCAGCGTCACGGGGGTGATGTCCTGCTGCCAGAAGCCGTCGGCCAGCGCCTTCTCGGCCAGGTTCTGCGACCGGACGCCGAATTCGTCCTGCTCGAGCCGCGTGACGTTACGCAGCTGAGCGACGTTCTCGGCCGTCTGGCCCATCGCCAGGTAGACGTCCGGCAGCTGGTCGTCGTCGCGGGGGTCATGCCACGGCTGCGCCCCACCGGCCGCTTCCTGCGCTCCCCGCTCCTCCGCCGCGGCGAACAGAGGGTTCTTGGTGTCGGGCCAGGTGTCGCTGCTGCCGGTGATCAGCCGGCTCACGCATTCCACGCCGGCTGAGATGAATACGTCACCCTCGCCCGCCTTGATCGCATGGAAGGCCATCCGGGTGGTCTGCAACGAGGACGAGCAGTACCGGTTGACCGTCGTGCCAGGCAGGTTGTCGTAGCCGAGCAGCACCGTGATGACCCTGGCCATGTTGTAGCCCTGCTCCCCGCCGGGCAGCCCGCAGCCGAGCATCAGGTCGTCGATCTCGGCCGGGTTGAGCTGCGGTACCTTGGCCAGCGCCGCCTTGACCATCTGGACGGCTAGGTCATCGGGACGGATGCTGGTCATCGATCCCTTGAAGGCCCGGCCGATCGGCGAGCGGGCGGTGGCTACGATCACGGCCTCGGGCATGACGGCTTCCCCTTACTTCTGCCTCTATCTACTGCAGTAGCTTATGCGGCGCCCCGTACCGCCGGGGCATTCCGCGACGGGCAGGTCCTGGCCCGGAGCGGGGGTGGGATACGGTCGGTGGCACTGAGAGCAAGGTGAGGGACATGCAGGTACACGAGTCGCTGATCGATCTCATCGGGAATACTCCGCTGGTCCGGTTGCGCCGGGTGACCAGGCATCTGGAGCTGGGCGGCGCCGCGGCGCCCGCCGTCCTGGCCAAGGTCGAGTACTTCAATCCGGGCGGCTCGGTGAAGGACCGGATCGCGCTGGCCATGATCGAGGCGGCCGAGGCATCGGGAGAACTGCGGCCGGGCGGCACCATCGTGGAGCCGACCTCCGGCAATACCGGCGTCGGGCTGGCGATCGCGGCCGCGGAGAAGGGATATAAGTGCCTGTTTGTCTGCCCGGACAAGGTGGCCCAGGACAAGATCAGCGTCCTGCGGGCCTACGGCGCCGAGGTCGTCGTCTGCCCGTCCACCGTATCGCCTGACCACCCGGACTCCTACTACTCGGTCTCCGACCGGCTGGCCAGCCAGACCCCGGGCGGCTGGAAGCCGAACCAGTACGCGAACGCGGAGAACCCTGCGTCGCATTACCGGTCGACCGGCCCGGAGATCTGGGCGCAGACCGACGGGAAGGTCACCCATTTCGTGGCGGGCATCGGCACCGGGGGCACGATCTCGGGCACCGGCAAGTACCTGAAGGAGGTGTCCGGCGGCCGGGTGCAGGTCATCGGCGCGGACCCGGAAGGCTCGGTTTACTCGGGCGGGACCGGCCGTCCCTATCTGGTCGAGGGCGTGGGCGAGGACATCTGGCCTGATACCTACGACAAGAACATCTGCGACCAGATCATCGCGGTGAGCGACGCGCAGTCGTTCCAGATGACCAGGCGGCTGGCGCGTGAGGAAGCGCTGCTCACCGGCGGCTCCTGCGGCATGGCCGTGGTCGCGGCGCTGCGGGTGGCGCAGCACGCCGGGCCGGACGACGTGATCGTGGTGCTGCTTCCCGATGGTGGCCGGGGCTATCTGTCGAAGATCTACAACGACGAGTGGATGGCCGACTATGGCTTTCTGTCCTCCGAGACTTCTGAGCCGAGGGTGGCTGACATCCTGGCCAGCAAGCAGGGCGGCCTGCCGTCGTTCGTGCACGTGCATCCGAAGGAGACCGTGCGGGCGGCGATCGAGAGCCTGCGTGAGTACGAGGTGTCCCAGATGCCGGTGCTGAACGCGGAACCGCCGGTCATGGCGGCCGAGGTAATCGGCTCTATCGTGGAGCGTGACCTGCTGGACGCGCTGGTCTCCGGCCGGGCCAGGCCACAGGACCCGGTCAGCGGCCACATGTCGGCACCACTGCCCATGGTTGGGTCGGGCGAGCCGGTGAGCAGCGTGGTACGCGCGATGGAGAAGGCCGGCGCCGCGGTGGTTCTGGTCGAAGGCAAGCCATCCGGAATGATCACGCGGCAAGATGTGCTCACGTACCTGGCGGACAGCGCCGGGTAGCGGCGCCGGGCAGGAGCGGGGCCGGGCAATGCGGTGCCGCGTGAGGCGGTGCCGCGTGAAGCGGTGCCGCGTGAAGCGGTGAAGGGACACGGTGGCAGGGGCATGCAGACCCGCAATGAGGACGGATTCGACACGCTGGCGATCCACGCCGGCCAGGAGCCCGACCCGCTGACTGGCGCCGTCATCCCGCCGATCTACCAGGTCTCCACCTACAAGCAGGATGGCGTGGGCGGGCTGCGGTCCGGCTATGAATACTCGCGGACCGCTAACCCGACCCGGCGGGCCCTGGAAGAGTGCCTGGTCGCCCTGGAGGGCGGCACGCAGGCGCTGGCGTTCGCGTCCGGGATGGCTGCCGAGGATGCCCTGCTGCGCACCGCATGCGCACCCGGGGACCATGTGCTGATCCCGCACGATGCCTACGGCGGCACGTTCCGGCTGATCGACAAGGTCCTGCGGCCCTGGGGGCTGAGCTACCAGCCGGTTCCGGTATCGGATCCGGCCGCCGTGCGGCGGGCGCTGGCGAGCAGGCCCGCGCGGGTGGTCTGGGTGGAGACGCCCACCAACCCGCTGCTGTCGATCGCCGACATCAGCCTGCTGGCGCAGATCGCGCACGACAGCGGCGCGCTGCTGGTGGTGGACAACACCTTCGCCTCGCCTTACCTGCAGCAACCGCTGGCCCTCGGCGCGGACGTGGTGGTGCACTCCACGACCAAGTACCTGGGCGGCCACTCCGACGTGGTAGGCGGCGCCGTGGTGGTCGCCGACGCCGGGCTCGGGGAGCGGCTGGCCTTCCTGCAGAACGCCACCGGCGCCGTGGCCGGGCCGTTCGACTCCTGGCTCACCCTGCGGGGGATCAAGACGCTGGGTGTCCGGATGGACCGGCACTGCAGTAGTGCCGCTCGGGTGGCGGACATGCTAGCCAGCCATCCGGCCGTCAGCGAGGTTCGCTACCCGGGCCTGGCGGCGCATCCCGGCCACGAGGTGGCGGCTAAGCAGATGCACGGTTTCGGCGGAATCGTGTCCTTCCGGGTGCGCGGGGGCGAAGCGGAGGCGGTCGCGGTCTGTGGCCGGACCCGGCTGTTCACGCTGGGCGAGTCGCTCGGTGGCGTCGAGTCGCTGATCGAGCATCCCGGCCGGATGACGCACGCGTCCGTCTCGGGCTCGGCGCTGGAGGTGCCGGCCGACCTGGTCAGGCTGTCGGTCGGGCTCGAAACCTGCGACGACCTGCTCGAAGACCTGCGCTCGGCGCTCGGCTAGGCGGGCCGGGCCCAGCCACCCGGCACCCGCCCCCGTGCCCTCGCCCCCCCGCCTCGATTTGCCCCATTTCATCCCCGTTTCATCTCGGTCCGTCGCCGGTGGCCAGCATGATCGTGGTTAGTAGGTGGTGCTGGGACCCCACCAAAGAGCCATGATCATGGAAAGCCAGCTCATCCCGCTTGGCAGGCGTACCGCGCTGTTTCGGGTGGCTAATCCCGTCGCTGCTTATGCGTTGTACAGGTGTGGGATCACAACGGCTGGACTTCGCAGAGTTCTACCGCGGATCCAGGGATGACTGCCTCCGCACCGTTTTGGTGAGCGTGGGCGACCAGGACACGGCCCAGGAGCTTGTGGCCGAGGCCTTCGCCCGGGCCTGCGCTTCGTGGCGCACGGTCAGCGGGCATCCAGTCCCGGCGGCATGGGTGGTCCGGACCGCGCTGAACGCGAACGTTTCCCGGTGCCGCCGCCGCCGCCGGGAGGTATCGGTGCCCGATCCCGGCGTGTTCGCGGACTCGCCTGCGAGCGACGGGACCGCAGGCAGTCTCGTCGATCCGCAGATCATGGCCGCCTTGATGCGCCTGCCTGCGCGGCAACGGCAGGTCATCGCCTTGCGGCTGGTACTCGACCTGGATACCAGTCACACCGCAGAGGTGCCTGGCATCACGCCGAACACGGTCATGGCCCATAGGACCCGTGCCCTCGTCGCGCTGCGCAGAGATCTTGTGCCCGAACGACCGCAGGAGACGCCATCATGAACGACAACGAACTGATCACCGCCGTGAAGGAATCCGTCGCCGGCGTGCATATGCACCTCCCGACTGAGCAGATCGTGAGCCGTAGCCGCACGATACGCGCCCGGCGCCGGATTCCGGCCGTGGCGGGAGCGCTGGCCGTAGTGGCCGGGACGGCCCTGGCCCTGACCACGCTGCTGCCATCCAGCCATCGGCCTGACCAGCACGCTCCCGCCCACCTGACGGCGTGGACGGTAGTGAAGCAGGGTAACGGCGATATCCGCGTTACCATCCATGAGCTGCGGAACCCGGCCGGGCTGCAAAGCACGCTCCGCGCCGATGGCGTCCCCGCCACCGTCACCTTCACCGGCCAGCAGAACCCAGCCTGCCAGCCTTACTCCCAGGGCGGCACAAGGAGCCAGCGACGGCTTCTCCTAGGAAGCGTGTACACCTTCTTTCCCCCCCACCTATAAGTTCTTGGTCATTCACCCCGCTGCCCTTCCGTCCGGTGCTGGCGTGCTGATCTCCGTCCTCTTCCAGCCCTACCAGCCGCCACATGGGGGGAGTTTCGCGATCACAGGCGGCTTGGTGAAGGCCAGCCCGCAGTGCACCGGTAGCTGAGCCAGCCGGGCTGGCTACCTGCCCAGCGACTCTGATCCCGTTGCCAAGAGAGGCCGTGCGCCAATCCGCACGGCCTCTCCCTACACCTTCCGTCCGTCGCCTGCTCCGCGCCGAAAGGTCGGCCCGGGCTCAGCTGTTCCAGACCATCAGGACCAGGATGACCAGCCAGATCACGCTGACCACGCCGCCCATGGTTGCGATCCGGCCGCGCTCCACGGCGGCGAGGTGACCGGCCGCGGCGGCGGCGGCCGCTGCGGCGGTGCCCGGCGGCGTATGCGCGGTCTCGGGGGCCGCGCCGCCCGGGTCCGCGGCACCAGGGACCGCCGCACCCGGGACGGCGGCGTCGCCCACCGGGGCGGTGGCGCCGCCTGGACCCGCGCCGCCTGGGCCCGCGCTGCCTGGGCCCGCGCTGCCTGGGCCCGCGCTGCCTGGGCCCGCGCTCCGGTCGGCGGTATCCGGCCGCAGGCCGGGGCCTGCCGCTTGCAGCGCGCCGATGGCACGGTGCTGGTCACGCATGATCAGCACCAGCAGCACGATGGCAACCACGAACAACGTTATGGCCACCGCGATCCACGGCTTGCTGAAGTCCTTGTCGATCTGCGCGAGAAAGAGCCCGGCGATCAGCACAGCCAGGCAGAGGATGGTAAAGACGCGGGTCATCCGGTACAGGTACTGGACGATGGCGAGGTTACGTTTCCTTACATAACGTGGCGTTGACGAAATTGCGACCGTGACCGGGCCGATCGTGAAGATCGCGAAGCCGATATGCAGCCACAGCACCAGCCGGTCGGTAAAGGACATGCCCTGATCTTAGGGCCAGCCCCGCGACCGGCCGCAGACCTTAGCGGATCTTTCCGCAGCGCTGGGGACCGGCCCGGTAGGGCCTGGCCGTGCCGCCCGCGGGGCCGATCCGCTACCGCCCGCCCGGCCGCCCAGGCCAGGCAGGCCGCCCAACGCCAGGCAGGCCGCCCAAGGCCAGGCAGGCCGCCCAGGGCCAGGCAGGCCGCGCCGGTGGCGGGGCAGGGCGCGCCGGGGCAGGGCGGCCGGAACTCAGGGCCCGCCTCCGGGGCAGGCCGGGCAGGTACGACTCTCGTGGACTAGGCGGCGCCAGCCTTTGGCTTGCGCCCGGTGAACCAGGCCCCGGCCAGCAGCACAATCCCGATGACTAGCGCGACGGCCCCGCGGGCCAGATGGTTGCCCTTCTTGACGTGGCTGCCCGCGGTCAGGAAGCTCGGCAGCGAATTCCCGTCCACCAGGTACAGCAGCCCGACGATAAGCGCGATGACGCCGATGACTGCCAGCACAATGGCCAGCGTCCGGTTGCCGCTCTTGGCCCCACCGGACACGCTTGCAGAACTCACAGATCCTCCTCAATGATTCACATCTCACCAGCCGCCGGCCGTTATGCCTGGCCCGGCGCTGATGGCTACCTGCGGCACGGTACTACGCAGGGGTGATGGCGCGCCGGCCTTCCCAAAAGCGGCGAAAGTAAAATCTATCTCTTGCTCTGGTTGCGCGCCCTGAGGAAGTCACTGACCACGTACTCGCCGAGGTTGTCGGCCATCGCCCGGAGCACCCGGCCGCCATTGCGCCTGGCCACTTCCTCGACAAAGGCCGTCAGCCGTTCATCGTCGGCCAGCATGAAGATGTTCATGGTGGCCCGGCGCCTGGTCATCTTGTCCACCTCGGCCAGGGTAAGCGCCAGGGTCTCGGGCGACGGCGGCCAGTCGAACCAGTACTGTCCGTCCCGGCGCAGGTGCGCGGTGGGCTCCCCGTCGGTGACGACCAGGACGACTGGATTGTGCTCGGGACGCCGGTCGAGGAACCGTCCGGCCAGGACCAGCGCGTGGTGCAGGTTGGTGCCCTGCACCATGTCCCAGCCCAGCCCGGCTAGTTCGGTCTCCTGCAGCTCGCGAGCGTAGTTCGAGAACCCGATGACCTGTATGGCGTCCTGCGGATACCGGCTCCTGACCAGGGCGTGCAGCGCGAGGGCGGTCTGCTTGGCCGCTCCCCAGGTACCGCGCAGCGCCATCGAGTAGGACAGGTCAACGAGCAGGCAGACGGCGGCCGACGCGCGCCGCTCGGTCTCGGCGACCTCGAAGTCGCTCACCGACAGGCGCACAGCGCGGCGCTCGCGTGTCCCGGTTTCCGTTCTGGGCGCTGATTCCCGCCCGCCGCGCAGCAGCGCGTTCCGGACCGTGGCGGCGGCGTCGATGGCCTGCTCGTCACCGAAGTTCCAGGGCCTGGTGCTGCCGGTGTACTCCCCGGCCTGGCCCGCGTCCCGCTGGTCGTGGTCGCCATGGCCGCCCTTGGGCAGCTCGGCGAACACCCGGCGCAGCGCAGTCTCACCGAGCCTGCGCACCGCCTTGGGCGTGAGTTCGAGCTTGCCGTCGGCCCGCTGCAGGTATCCCTGCCGCTCAAGCTCCCGCTCGATCTGGCGCAGCGCCTCCATGTCGTCGACGGCCTGGCGCCCGAGCGCGCGCCGCACCGCGGCCTCGTCGACGTCATCCAGCCGCGCGCCGGGGTAATCCTGCAGCAGGGTGTCCTCGAGCTCGGCCAGGTCGGCCAGGTCAGCCAGGGCCGAGGTGGCGTCGCTCAGGCCGAGCGGGTTCTGCCCGGTCATCGACTCGCCCCGGGATTCGCCGAAGTCCAGGTCGGGCCGCCTGGCCCGGAGCGCGTCGGCCAGCCGGGCCATCTCGGCCGCCAGGCGGCGTCCTCGAGTGTCTGCGACATCAGCCCGGCCAGCTCGTCCCGCTGCTCGTCGGTGAGCGAGTCGAGCAGCCGCTGCGCGGCGGACATCCGGCGGATCAGCGAGTCGACCAGTTCCTCGAGATCACGGGGGGAGTCGGGGAAGAAGTCCCCGAAGCGCTCCAGGAACTTATCGAAATCCTGCTGGGTGTGGCGGCCCTCGGCGTCCGCCTCCAGCATCTCGGTGAGCGCGGCCATCATGTCCCGCACCCGTTGCATGGCCTGCGGGTCAGGCTCGCGCAGGGTTTCCTTCATGCCGCGGAACTGGCTGTCCAGCACCTCCCGGCGCAGCAGGTCCCGGAGCCGCTCGAATGTCTGCGCCGCCGCCGCGCTGCGCCACTGGTAGTCAGCCAGCTGCCGGATGGCCTGCGCCGTGTCCGCGGGGAGCGCATCAAGCTCGGCTTCACGCAGCCGGGCTTCGTCGTCGGGGTCAGGGAACAGCTCGGCGCGTTCCTGGCCGATCGCGGTATCGAGCAGCGCCCGGGCCTGCTCCAGGATGCCGTCGAGGCGCCCGCGATTGCGGATCGCCCGCTGTTGCTCGCGGACCCGCCGGAGCAGATCGTCCAGGCCCCGGTGGCCGGACATGCCCTTGCGCAGCAGTTCACGCAGCGCGTCGCTGGGATCGGACCCGGACAGCACGGACTCACCGAGCTCGTCGACCGCGCCGCGGACGTCGTAGGGCGGCTGCAGCGGGTCGGGCCCGTCCTGGTACTGGCCGTACCGGTAACCGGTCACCTGGCCTCGCCTCCGTCCCGCGTGACCCGCGTGACCCGCGTGGCGTGCGTGCCGTACGTCGGCCGCGCGGCCGGGCCGCGCGCGGTCAGCCGTGCGCCCCATGCCGCCCTGCCTCAGGTGCGGTAGATAGCGCCACCGTCGATCACATCCTTCGACAGCCGCCTGGTCAGGTAGAGCCCTTCCAGGGCGAACTCCAGCGCCGCTGCAGCCTGGCCGAACGATTCGCCGCCTGCCATGTGCAACCGCGTCATGATCTTGGCCAGGCCAGGGACATCACCGATCCGGCGCAACAGGTCAGCGGCGGGCACCAGATCACCAGACTCGACGTTGCCGCCCTCGTCGAACTTGGCCAGCAGGCCGGTCAGGTCGGCGTTGCCCAGGCTGCCCCGGAACGTCTCCGCGATCGCCCGGCGGAGCAGGTGATCGAGCACCTCCTGTTCCCGGCCCTCCTCGCTGACCTCGAACTCGACCTTGCCCCGCAAGGTGCTCACGATGGCGGGCAGGTCGCAGACCCGGGCCACCGGCTGCTCCTCGCCGGTGATGGCCGCGCGCCTGACCGCCGAAGCAGCCACCGCCTCGGCGGCGGCGATCGCGAACCGGGCCGACACGCCAGACCGGGCGTCCACGGCCGGGGACGCCCGGACCAGCCTGGTGAACCTCGCGATCACCTGGATCAGGTGCTCGGGCAGCACGGCGTCTGGCTCGTGCCCGTCCCAGGCGATCTGCGACTCCTGCCGGATCAGGGCCAGCTCGGAATCGAGCGTGGTCGGGTAGTGGGTGCGGATCTCGGCGCCGAACCTGTCCTTGAGGGGAGTGATGATCCGGCCCCGGCTGGTGTAGTCCTCGGGGTTGGCGCTGGCCACGAGCACCAGGTCAAGCGGCAGCCGCAGGGCGTAGCCGCGGACTCCGATGTCGCGCTCCTCCAGCACGTTGAGCAGCGCGACCTGAATCCGCTCGGCCAGGTCGGGCAGCTCGTTCAGGCTGAAGATGCCCCGGTTGGTCCGGGGCACCAGGCCAAAGTGAATGGTCTCCGGATCGCCGAGCGTCCGGCCCTCAGCCACCTTCACCGGGTCGATGTCGCCGATCAGGTCGCCCACGCTGGTGTCCGGCGTGGCGAGCTTCTCCCCGTAGCGGTCGCCGCGCGGCCGCCAGGTAACCGGCAGGTCTTCCGCCAGCTCGGCGCTCAGGCGCCGGCAGCGCGCGCACACCGGCTGGTACGGGTGATCATTGATCTCGCACCCGGCGACCGCGGGCGTCCACTCGTCGAGCAGGCCGGTGAGCGTGCGGATCAGCCGGGTCTTGCCCTGGCCGCGCTCGCCCAGCAGGATGACGTCGTGCCCGGCTATGATGGCGCGTTCCAGCTGCGGTAGCACGGTCTGCCCGAACCCGATGATCCCGGGGAAGGCGTCCTCCCCGGCTCGCATCCGGGCCAGCAGATTACGTCGTATCTCCTGCTTCACGGTCAGGTACTGGTGCCCGCTCGCGCGCAGCTCGGCCAGGGTCGCCGCCGATGGGGCCGCTGATCCTGAGGCTGCCTGCTGGGGATGGCTGTATGGCTGCACTGTTCGACACTATGTGCATGTTGACGTGGTCCGCATCTTTGGGAGGCTGGGCATGAGCCCGTCAGGCCCGGCGCTGGTGATCGATATCGGCGGCACCAAGCTCGCCGCCGGGGTGGCCGAACCGGACGGCCGGCTGGTCACCTGGTCGCAGACGCCCACTCCGCGCGATGTGGACGCCGAGCAACTGTGGCGGACCCTCGACGCGCTGCTGGCGCGCGTCCTGGACGGCGCCAGGATCGGTGATCCGGCCGCGCTGGCCGGGGTGGGCTGCGGGGTCGGCGGCCCGATGGAATGGCCGAAGGGGGTGGTGTCGCCGCTCAACATCACCGCCTGGCGGTCCTTCCCGCTGCGCGCCAGGCTGCTGGAGCGCTTCGCGGGCATCCCGGTGCGGGTCCACAACGATGCGATCACCATGGCGGTCGGCGAGCACTGGCGGGGGGCGGGCCGGGGCGTGCGCAACATGCTCGGGATGGTCGTCTCGACCGGGGTCGGCGGCGGCCTGATTCTGGACGGCAGGCTCATCGAGGGAGCCTCGGGTAACGCAGGGCACATCGGCCACGTGGTCGTCGATCCGGACGACGGGCCGCGGTGCAGCTGCGGCGGCTGCGGCTGCCTCGAGGCGATCGCGCGCGGACCCGCGCTGGCCGGCTGGGCGCAGGGGCAGGGCTGGCGGCCTGGCCGCCCGGACGCCACGGCGAAGGACCTGGCCGATGACGGAGCGCTCGGTCACCCGGTCGCCCTGGCCGCGATGGGCCGCGCCGGGCAGGCGCTCGGAGTCGCCATAGCCTCGGCGGCCTGCCTGTGCGACCTGGAGCTCATCTCGATCGGCGGCGGCCTGTCCCAGGCGGGCGTGCTGTTGTTCGAGCCGCTGGAGGAGGCGCTGCGGGCGCACGCCAGGATCGGGTTCGCGCGCGGGGTCCGGGTGGTGCCTGCCGCCCTCGGCCAGAGCGCCGGCCTCATCGGAGCCGCGGCGCTGATCTTCGCCGCCGGCCGTTACTGGGCAGGCGACTGACCGGCTCGCCCGGGCGCAGCCGGGCCCGGGGCTTCCGTGGTCGGTCCGGGGGCCGCGGGGCGCACGGACCCGCGGAAAGAACCGGAGCCATAACGGATGCTGGCGCGGTAGCCCGGCCGTGGCAAGCTGGTCAGAGATTGCCGCGGCGTTCCTGCTCCCGCTCGATCGCCTCGAACAGGGCCTTGAAGTTGCCCTTGCCGAAGCCCTGGGAGCCGTGCCGCTCGATCAGCTCGAAGAAGACGGTGGGCCGGTCCTGGACCGGCTTGGTGAAGATCTGCAGCAGGTAGCCATCCTCGTCCCGGTCGGCGAGGATGTTGAGTTCCCGCAGCTGATCGAGCGGCACGCGGGTATCGCCCACCCACTGACCCAGGGTGTCGTAGTAGCTGCCCGGGGTCTGGAGGAAGTCACAGCCCGCGGCGCGCATGCCCCGGACGGCGGCCACGATGTCGTCGGTCGCCAGCGCGATGTGCTGGACGCCGGGGCCGCCGTAATACTCGAGGTACTCGTCGATCTGCGACTTCCGCTGGCCGGCCGCAGGCTCGTTGATCGGGAACTTGACCTTCCTGCTGCCGTCCGCGACCACCTTGCTCATCAGCGAGGAATACTCGGTGGCGATGTCGTCACCGACGAACTCCTTCATGTTCGTGAAGCCCATAACGTGGTGGTAGAAGCTGACCCACTCATCCATCCGGCCGAGCTCGACGTTGCCGACGCAGTGGTCGATCTCCGTGAAATAGGGCCGGGCCGACGGGCTGGCCACCGGCTCCGCGGCGACATACCCGGGCAGGTAGGGGCCGGTGTACCCGGATCGCTCGACCAGCGTGTGCCTGGTGTCGCCGTAGGTGGCGATGGCGGCTAGCACGACCTGGCCGTGGGCGTCCTCGCTGACCTCAGGCTTGTCGAGCCCGATCGCCCCGTGGGCCACGGCGTATTCGTAGGCGTTCGCTGCCGACGGCACGCTGATCGCCAGGTCGACCACGCCATCGCCGTGCGCGGCGACATGCTCGCCGAGCGCCGTGCCCGCCCGCACCGGCCCGCGGAGCACCAGCCGCGCGCGGCCCGACTCCAGGACGTAACTGGCCTCATCCCGGCAGCCGGTCTCAGGCCCCCGGTAGGCAACGCACCGCATCCCCAAGGCGGTGGAGTAGAAATGCGCCGCCTGCCGGGCGTTGCCGACCGCGAAGACCACGGCGTCCATGCCGATGACCGGAAACTCGTCTGGCCCGCCGGTCCGCTGAGGTCCACTGCTGACTGAGACAGAGCTGACTGACATAGCACGGCCCTTCCAGTTAACGGCGATTCTCGCAGCATCAATCAGGCAGGCAAGATGCGCAAGTCCCCGGTGAATCAGTGAGCATTTTGTATGGTGAGAGTACGCTTCAGCTGTGAGATCTGAGCAGTATGCTGCCAAGGTACGCCGTGCTTGACGAGCTTGACAGACGGCTCATCGAGCTGTTCGCCACCGAGCCGCGGGTCGGCATGCTGGAGGCGTCACGCCGGCTCCGCGTGGCGCGCGGCACCGTCCAGGCCCGGCTCGACCGGCTCCAGGCCCGCGGCATCATCACCGGATATGGCCCCGACATCGACCCGGGAGCACTCGGCCATGGCGTCACCGCGTTCGTGACCCTGGAGATTCGCCAGGCCGGCGGCCATGACCCGGTTGCCGACCGGCTGGCACTGATCGGGGAGGTGCTGGAGGCGCACACGATCACCGGCATGGGCGACATGCTGTGCCGGGTGGTCGCGCGGACCAACGCGGACCTGCAGCGGGTCATCGACGCGATCGTGGATGTGCCCGGAGTGGTCCGGGCGTCCACCGTCATCGCGCTGGCCACGCCGGTGCCTTACCGGGTGCTGCCGCTGGTCCGCGCCGTCGCCGAGGCGGCTGGGGCACGCGCTGGCGGCTAGCCCGCTGGGCGGGCTGGCCGGGAACACCCGCGCTGGCGGCTAGCCTGCCCGGACGGGCCGGCCAGGAACGCGGGCCCCGGTCAGCCCGCAGGCGGCCGCGAGGACCTCGGCGCTGAGCTCGCCGCGATCGTGGACCTGGTCGGCGAAGAACATCCAGCCGACGCTGACCCCGCCGAGTGCCATCGCCGCGCGCACCCGGTCGCCGAGCGGGGCCCCGGGCTCGGTGAGCAGGTCAGCGAGCGCGGTCAGGCGCTCGCGGAACAGTTCGCCGCGCCCCTTCGCCGTAGCCAGGCTGTTCACCGCGGCCTGGTTCTGCTGGAGCATCCGGAACACTTCCTCGCCCTCGGCCACGATGGTCAGGTAACGGCTGAGGATCTCGCCGCGGGTTTCCGCGCTGCGCGGCTGCGGTCTGGCCCACGAGATCAGCGCGTCGATCTGCCCGAAGTAGTCCTCGACCAGGCTGCGGACGATGTCTTCCTTGGACTTGAAGTGGTAGTACAGCGCGGCCTTGGTAACGTCGAGGCGCTCGGCGATCTCGCGCAGCGACGTCTTCTCGTAGCCCTGCTCGGCGAACAGCTCAAGCGCGACCTGCTGGATGCGAGCCCGGGTGTCGCCGCGGCTGCGCCCATCGTGCTGCTCGTTCGTCGCTGTCATCACGCCTCGCCGGCTTGGCCGCTAATTTACTTGACGGCCGGTTAGTAAAAGTCTAGCCTAGCTTCTGGTGACATACTAGCCGGTCGGCAAGTAGGTTGCGGCCGAGGACGGAGAGGGAGCCTGAGCATGGCAGAGACACAGCCGGTGGCGGCGGCCGGGGCGGCGCCTTCCGCCGGGCCCAAGCGCGAGATCCTGATCGTCCTGCCCGGGTTGCTGCTGACGCTCATTCTCGCGATGCTGGACCAGCTGATCGTCTCGACCGCGCTGCCCCGGATCGTCGGCGACCTAGGCGGCGTCACGCACCTGTCCTGGGTGGTGACCGCCTACGTGCTGGCCGCCACCATCACCACGCCGCTCTACGGCAAGCTGGGCGACCTCTATGGCCGCAAGCGGCTGCTCATGGTGGCGATCATCATCTTCCTGGCCGGCTCCGCGCTGTCCGGCCTGGCGCACTCGATGGACCAGCTGATCGCGTTCCGGGCGGTGCAGGGCCTGGGCGCCGGCGGGCTGCTGGTCGGCGCGATCGCCACCATCGGCGACCTGGTCTCGCCTCGTGAGCGCGGCCAGTACATGGGCTACATGATGGCGGCGATGATGCTGGCCATGATCGCCGGCCCGCTGCTCGGCGGCTACATCACCGACAGCCTGTCCTGGCGCTGGATCTTCTACATCAACATGCCGGTCGGCGGGGCCGCGCTGCTCTACCTGGCCGCCACCTTGCATCTGCCGCGGCTCCGGGTGCCGCACCGGATCGACTACCTGGGCGCCGGCCTGCTCGCCGTCGCCGCCACCTCGATCGTGCTGCTGACCACCTGGGGCGGCAGCCAGTACGCCTGGGGATCCACCACGATCCTCGGGCTCGGCGCGCTGGCGGTGGTCGCCGCCGGGGCGTTCCTGATGGTCGAGGCGCGGGCGGCCGAGCCGGTGCTGCCGTTGCACGTCTTCCGCAACCGCAACTTCTCGCTGGCCACCGGGATGAGCTTCCTGCTCGGCCTGGCCATGTTCGGTGCCCTCACCTTCCTGCCGATCTACCAGCAGACCGTGCAGCACCTGTCGGCGACCGGCAGCGGGCTGATGCTGATACCGATGATGCTCGGCTCGACGGTCACCTCACTGATCGCCGGCCAGGTGACCACGCGCACCGGCCGGTACAAGGTGCTGCCGATCATCGGCGCCGCGATCATGGCGGTCGGCATGTTCCTGCTGACCGGGCTCGGCGTCAGCACCACCCGGGTCACCTCCGGGCTGTTCTTCCTGGTGCTGGGCATCGGCATGGGCTTCCTGATGCAGATCACCACGCTGATCGTGCAGAACAGCGTGCCACCCGCCGACATGGGCGTGGCCAGCAGCTCGCGAACGTTCTTCCAGCAGATCGGCGGGTCGATCGGGGTCGCTATGTTCGGCGCGATCTTTGCCCGGCGGCTCACCGAGGTGATGAGCGCCAGGCTGCCGGGAGCGCACCTCAACGCGGCGGGCGGGCAGCTCAACCCGGTCACCGTGAACGGGCTGCCTCCCGCGGTCCGCGCCGACGTCTTCGCCGCGATCGCGCACGGCGTCCAGGGCGTCTTTATCTGGGCCGCCCCGTCCGCCGTGATCGTCCTGCTCCTCGCCCTGTTCATCAAGGAAGTCCCGCTCCGCGGCCGGGCTCCGGCCGCGGAGACCGCCAGCCAGCCCGAGCTGGTGAGCTGAGGCGGCCGCCGCGGACGCCGCGGACGTCGCAGGCAATCGGCCGGGACCGGACAAGCTAGTGGCCCGTGCCGGGACCGGACAAGCTAGCGGCCCGTGCCCGGACCGGACAAGCTAGCGGCCCGTGCCCGGGCACGGGCCACTAGCGCCCGGAATCCGGGCGGTGACAGATCAGCTGGTGTTGACCGCCGTGTCGTCGATGACGAACGAGGTCTGCAGCGATGAGTCCTCGGTACCGGTGAACTTGAGGGTAACGGCGCCGGTCCCGGACAGCGGGTACGTGTGCTGCGTATACCCGGAGGCGGCGTTGAGGTTGGAGAACGTGGCGATAGTGGTGCCATTGGCGGTGACGGTCAGCTTGTCGAAGGCGACCGTGCGGGTCGTCTCCGCGGTATCAATGTGCAGCCAGAAGCTGAACGTTCCCTTGCATCCGCTCGGGATCGTCACCGTCTGCGAGAGCGTGTCGGTGTGGGTGAACCCGTAGCCGTCGAGCCACGCGTACCACGTACCGCTGTGCGCGCTCTCGCCGGCGCCGTTCGGGTTGATGACGCCCGCGGTCGACGTCCACGGCGCTGCTGATCCGGTCTCGAAGCCCGGGTTGCCCAGTAGCTGGCTCGGGCGTGCAGCTGCTGGTGGGGTTGATCGTCCAGGTGAACGAGGCTGACCCGTGTGCTCCGGTGGTGTCGGTGGCGGTCACCGTGACACTGGAGGTGCCCGCGGTGGTGGGGGTTCCGGAGATGAGTCCGGAGGAGGAGTTGATGGACAGGCCCGCCGGCAGGCCGGTGGCGCTGTAGGTGAGGGTCTGGCCGGAGGCCGAGTCGGTGGCGTGGATCTGCAGGCTGACCGCGGTGCCGACGGTGCCGGTCTGGTTGCCCGGGTTGGTCACCGTCACGGTATTGCCAGTGGCCGTGCTGATGGTCCAGGTGAACGAGGCCGATCCGTGCGCTCCGGTGGTGTCGGTGGCGGTCACCGTGACACTGGAGGTGCCCGCGGTGGTGGGGGTTCCGGAGATGAGTCCGGAGGAGGAGTTGATGGACAGGCCCGCCGGCAGGCCGGTGGCGCTGTAGGTGAGGGTCTGGCCGGAGGCCGAGTCGGTGGCGTGGATCTGCAGGCTGACCGCGGTGCCGACGGTGCCGGTCTGGTTGCCCGGGTTGGTCACCGTGACCGTGTTGCCGGTCGTGCCGCTGGTGAACGCGGTCGTCCCGTCTGGGGTGCCCCAGCCGGTCGGCCCGTCATAGCCCACCTCACCCGTGCACAGGTAGGCGGGACTGCAGCTGCCGTCGGCACCGGAGGTGACGTCGAACAGATTCGAGGTGTGCTGGTAGATGTAGGAACCCGGGTAGGTACCCGAGGCCGGGGTTCCGGCCAGCGCGTAGACCGACGCCACGATCGGCGACGATGCACTGGTGCCGCCCACCTCGAGCCAGCCGCCCTGGCTGTAGGTGTCGTATACGGCGAGGCCGGTGTTGGGGTCGGCGACCGCGGCCACGTCATTGTCGGTCCGCCTGCTGCAGCCGGTGTCGGTCTGCCACGACGGCTTGGAGCTGTCGGCCGAGCATCCCGAGCCGGTGCCCTCACCGCCTGCGCTGCTGCCCCAGACGGTCTCCGTCCAGCCGCGCGAGTTCGACGCCGTGCTCAGCGAGGTGCCGCCCACCGAGACAACGTCCGCGGAGGCGGCCGGGTAGGAGACGCCGTAGCCGGAGTCTCCGGCGGAGGCAACGATGGCCTTGCCTGGGTGGTTGTAGTAGCTGGCGTCAAAGGAGTTGTCCGACGAGGACTCGCTGCCGCCGTAGCTGTTCGACACGAAGTTGGCGCCTAGGCTGACGGCCGAGTTGACGCCCGTGCCCAGGTTGGTCGTGCTCGCGCTGTTGACCTCGACCAGGATGATGTGGCAGAGCGGGCAGATCGCCGACACCATGTCGATGTCCAGCGATTCCTCGACGTCCCATCCGGTGCTGCCGGCCGCGGCTGGCAGCGGGCTGGTTGCCCCGTTCTGGTTGACCTTCGAGAAGCAGCCGGTGCCGCAGGCGGGCAGGCCCCAGTCGGATCGGTAGGTGGCCAGGTCGGATGCGGCGTTGGGGTCGTCGAAGGCGTCGACGACCGCGACCGTCTGGCCGCTCCCTGCGGTCGACGAGGGCAGCAGATAGGCGCTTTGCAGGTTCGATGGCCCGTAACCGTCGCCGACCGGCGCCGCGTCCGGGCCGAGCGAGGACTGGGTGTGATGCGCCACGTTGGTCCTGATCAGCACCATGCAGGCGTCCCGGCCGGGAACCGTGGTGACGGCGCAGGCCCGCCGGTAGTCGGCTGGCCCGGAGACCGAGAACCCGCCGATGCTGGTCGCGGCCGTGGTGTGCGCGGCGGCCGTGGTGTGCGCGGCGGCCGTGGTGTGCGCGGCGGCGGCGTGCGCAGCCGGTGCGCTCGTACTGACAGGTTGCGCGGAGGCGCCTGCGGCCAGCGCGAACCCGCCGATGACCAGGGTCACCGACGCGGCGAGAACTGTCCAGCTGCGGCTGCTGAATGCGCGGGCCCGCCGACGCTGGCGGGCGTGATTGAATCGCAAGTGACCTTCTCCTTAGCGGGCCCAAGGCACGCAGCAGCGCAACGACAACGTTGTCAGGTGACTCTGCGCTGTCTGAGCGGTCCTGGGTGAAGTGGTAGGGGCCGGTACCGCGATCGTGGTCCAACCGGACGATAAGCATGCTTTCTCATCGCGTCAATAACCAAATTGCGGATGGCCTGATCAGATGGCCATTTCAGCGCGCAAGTGAGCGCGCGGGCCGCGAATGGCTCAGTAACCGAATGGCGTGCCCGAGCCGGGCCAGCCCAATATCACCCGCTGGCCTGGGGTGCGGGAGCAGGTGGCCAGGAGCGGGTAGCAGGCCGCCGCGCTGTGCGGCGTGGACAGCGAACGGTTTGGCCGCCCAGCTAAGGACGGAAGGCGGTGCCGGAGCCGTTTGCGGTTACATACCCCCGTACGGGACCGCCTCGAGGATCTCGACTGTCGCCGCGCGCCCGTTAGGAAGGGTGTATGTCGCGGTGTCGCCGACCTTCTTGCCCGAGATGGCACTGCCCAGCGGAGACCTTGGCGAGTAAACGTCAATCGGCGCACCGCTCTCCTCGCGGGAGGCGAGCAGGAAGGTGACCTCATCCTCGTCGCGCGTGAACCGGATCGTGACCGTCATGCCCGGACCGACGACGCCATTGGTTCGCGGGGGCTCGCCGACCCGGGAGTTCTCCAGGATGTGGGTGATCTGGCGGATCCGGCCCTCCATCTGGCCCTGCTCGTCCTTGGCCGCGTGGTAGCCGCCGTTCTCGCGCAGGTCGCCTTCTGCCCTGGCCGCCTCGATCTTCTGCGCGATCTCGATGCGGCCGGTGCCCGAGAGATGGTCAAGCTCCGACTTGAGACGGTCGTACGCCTCCTGGGTGAGCCAGGTGACGGTGTCGTCGCGGGTCTCGGTCACGGGAACTCCTTGCGGTGGGATGCGGAAACGATCTCCGCCGGGCCAGGCTGGCCCTTGGGGGTAATCCCTTGAGGCTAACAAGGCTGAGTGACTGACCGGCGCGTGTCAATGGCTCGGGGTAGTCCCGTGTGCACTGGCCACACGCCGGCCGTAGGGAATGCCTTACCCAGCCGGGGGCGTTGTGCTACACAATGACATCTCAGCGCCCGTGTCAAGGCGCGGCCGGGCCCGGCGGAGGCGGTTAGCCAGGCCGGGCTTACCCGTCATCAAGGTACAAAGGACCTTATTTGGTTGCCGTAACTCCTGGCCCCACCGGTGAAACGGGGCGGCCAGCCCACTGGGCCGATGCGCGGGACGGCGAGGGCGCCCCGCTGCGGCTGATGGCGGTGCATGCCCATCCCGATGATGAGTCGAGCAAGGGCGCCGCGACGATGGCCCGTTATGCCCGGGAGGGCGCGGATGTCCTGGTCTGCACGCTGACCGGCGGTGAGCGCGGTGACATCCTGAACAAGGCGATGGACCGGCCCGAGGTCCGGGCTAACCTGCCGGGAATCCGGCGCGCGGAGATGGCCAGCGCCCGCGAGATCCTCGGCGTCCAGCAGCAGTTCCTCGGTTTCGTTGATTCAGGCCTGCCCGAGGGTGACCCGTTGCCCCCGCTGCCCGCGGGGTGCTTCGCCCTCGAGCCGTTGGACACCGCGGTGCGGCCGCTGGTCAGGGCCATCCGTGAATTCCGCCCGCAAGTGATCCTCACCTACGACGAGCGCGGCGGTTACCCGCACCCGGACCACGTCAAGTCTCATGAGGTCAGCGTGGCCGCCTTCGAGGCCGCTGCCGACCCGGACCAGTACCCCGACTGCGGGCCGCCGTGGCAGCCGCTCAAGCTCTACTACTTCGCCTCCTTCCACCGGGCCCGCTTCCTGGCCCTGCACCACGAAATGGAACGGCGCGGCCTCGAATCGCCGTACGCGGAGCGGATGGCGAGCTGGGACGACGAGGATCCGCAGCGCCTGGAACTTCAGATCACGACGCGGGTGGCGTGCGGTGAGTTCTTCGAGGTCCGCGATCAGGCCCTGCTCGCCCACGAAACCCAGATTGACCCGGAAAGTTCCTGGTTCGCCTGCCCGGTCGAGGTGCAGCGAGCCGCCTGGCCCACGGAAGATTTCCACCTGGCCCGGTCCCTGGTGGATACTGAGATGCCGGAAGAGGATCTTTTCGCCGGAATCCGGGAGAAGGTGAGCCTGTGATCGTGCTCGCGGTGTCGAGCAACGATGTCGCGCCGGGCACGCTCGGGTTTCTGGTGGTGGCCGGGATGGGCCTGGTGCTGTTCTTCCTGTTCCGCTCGATGACCAAGCACCTGCGTAAGGTGAATGACCAGGCGCGCCTGGAAGACGAAGCGCGGTCCGCAGCAGCGGATGACGCCACGACGAGGGGCGATGCCGCGCCGACGCGCGACGTCGCGACGACGGGCGATGGAGCGCTGGCTGACGCGGATCAGCGGCCGGGCCGGGGCCAGCGGCAACCCCGCTGACTCCACGGCGTTTCGCCCCACTCCGGGTGACTGCGCGCGCTAGCGTGCTGGGTAGGCGGCCGGGCCCGGGTGATGCGGCCCCTGGTGTGCGGGGCCGTTTTGGGGAGCGCTGGTACATGCTCGTAGTGCACGGGATCTGGACCTACGGTGCGCTCTGGCTGTGGGCAGAGGATTCCGGGCTCCCGTCCGGATCCGCGCCGCAGGCGGACCCGCCGTCGCGGGCGGAACGGGCGGAGCGGCGGTCACGGGCGCCGCGTCCGCATCCGTTCGCGTGTGACGCGTCCCAGTGCGCCGACGCCCTGGCCGGGCTGGCGGCGCTGGCCGGGTCGGCACTGGCCGCGACGGCAGTGGCCGGGCCGGCACTGGCCGGGCCGGCACTGGCCGGGCCGGCTGGTCCGGCTGGAATGGCTGATCCGGCCGCAATGGGTGGCCCGGCCGGAATGGCTGATCCGACCGCAATGGCTGGTCCGGTGGCCGATCTGGCCCGCAAGGCAGTCGAGGACGAACTGACGCTGTTCCTGCCGTCCACCCCGGCCGGCCCCCTGGCTTCGCCTGACTTGCTCAGGCCGGTGCCGAGCGACGCGGCCGACGGCCGGCGGGCCGACGGCCGGCGGCCGGTGCTCGCTGCCTGGCGGATACCCGCACTGACCTTCGAGCCAGCCGCCGCGCTCAGCCTGCTGACCGTGCTGGACCAGCCAGCCCTGAGTGAGCCGGTGACTGATCTGGCCCTGGGTGAGCCAGTGCTGGGTGAGCGGGCACGGGGGGACGCAGCGTCCGGTGAGCCGGGCCAGCTCACGGTGGCTGGCTCGGTGCCCTATCTCGCCGCGCTGGCCAGGCTGGCTGACGACCTGGTAAGCCGCGGCCGGGTCCTGCCGCAGCTCATCGAGGAGAGCGACGGCTATGAGGCCAGATGGCGCCCGGTGCTCGCCGGAACCGACGCCCAGCGAGCGGCCGAACTCGCGGCGGCGATGCCGCCGCTCGGCCGGGCGACCAGCCGTGCCGGTGAACCGCCCGCCCGGCTGGTCACTGAAGCACTCGACTGCCTGGCGGATGCCGCCGCCCGGGCCCGCCTCGACGGGCTGCCGCTGCGGCCAGCGCCAGGCCGCGGCCGGACCGGCCCGAAGGTAGCCGACCGCTGGCTGATGGCCCTGACCGCTGCTGACGCCAGGCTCGGCGAGCTGACGCCCGCCCAGGAGGCGGAGGCAGCGGAACTTGGCGCCCGGCTGTCGGCCTGGCTGGCCACGGCCCAGATCCCAGCCGGGCCGGTCCGCACCTGCTTCAGGCTGGCCGAGCCGGAGCTAGCGACCCAACCGCCAGACGACGGCGACCAGCCGGCCAGCGCGGACCAGCCAGTCGGTGGCGGTGAGCCGCCGGTGGCGGCGAGTCGGCCGGCGGCGCCCAGCCGGCCGTGGCCACCCCTCGGCACGGTGCAGGTCAGCCGCAAGACGCGGTATGGCGGGTGGAGTTCTCGCTGCAGTCCACCGACGACCCCAGCCTGATCAGGCCGGCGGCCGACATCTGGGCCGGCCCGGCCGGCCGGCAGGCGGCGGGCGGCATCCGGCATCCAGAGGAGGAACTGCTGGCCGGCCTTGGCGCTGCGGCGCGGCTATTCCCCGAGCTGGAGACGGAGCTGCGGGCCGCGGCCCCTGAGCAGGTCACGCTGGACACCGCCGGCGCGTTCAGGTTCCTCAGCCAGACCGCCCCGCTGCTGTCCGCCGCCGGCTTCGGGGTACTGCTGCCGGACTGGGCCCGGAAGGCGAGGCTGGGGCTCAAGCTCACCGCCCGGTCCCGGAGCGCCCAGAACGGGACAGTCACCGAGCCCAAGTTCGGCCTCGGCGACCTGGTCGACTTCCGCTACGACCTGGCGGTCGGCGACGAGGCGCTGGATCCTGACGAGCTCGCGGAGCTCGCCAGGCTTAAGATCCCGCTGGTCCGGGCGCGCGGTCAGTGGGTCGAACTGGATGAGCGGCACCTGCGGGCGGCGCTGCGGTTCCTGGAGCGCGGCGCGGCCGGGACGATGTCGGCAGGCGATGCACTGCTGGCCGGGCTGCGCGGCGAGGATGACCTGCCCGTGGTGGCGGTAGAGGCCGACGGCTGGCTCGCTGACCTGATCTCGGGCCAGGCCGACCGGCGGCTCGCACCGGTCGCCACCCCGGCGGCGTTCACCGGCACGCTGCGGCCATATCAGGAACGCGGCCTGGCCTGGATGGCGTTTCTCAGCGGACTGGGCGTCGGCCTGATCCTGGCCGACGACATGGGACTCGGCAAGACCATCGAACTGCTGTCCCTGCTGGCTCACGAACGCGAGCGGGCGGGCTCGTCACGACCAGAACCGACGCTGCTGGTCTGCCCGATGTCGCTGGCCGGCAACTGGCAGCGGGAAGCCGAGCGGTTCACTCCGGGCCTTCGGGTGCACGTGCACCACGGCGCGGGCCGGCTGACCGGCGCCGAGCTGACCGAGGCCCTGGCCGGTACCGACCTGGTGATCACTACCTACGCCATCGCGGCCCGCGACGCCGGGCAACTGGCCGCGATCCGGTGGGCCCGAGTGGTATGCGACGAGGCGCAGAACATCAAGAACCCGGCCGCCCGGCAGGCCCGGGCGGTGCGCAGCCTGCCCGCTGACTCCAGGATCGCGCTGACCGGCACGCCAGTGGAGAACCGGCTGGCCGAGCTGTGGTCGATCATGGATTTCACCAACCCCGGGCTGCTCGGGCCGGCCGAGAAATTCCGCGCCACGTTCGCCATCCCCATTGAGCGGCACGGTGACGCCGCAGCCGCCGAGCGGCTGAAACGGATCACCGCGCCGTTCATCCTGCGCCGCCTGAAGACCGACGCCGCCATCATCTCCGACCTGCCGGACAAGCTGGAGATGAAGGTCTGGTGCAACCTCACCCCCGAGCAGGCCACGCTGTACCAGGCGACCGTCTCCGACATGCTGGCCCGGATCGAGGCCGCCGAGGAGGGCATCAAGCGGCGCGGGCTGGTGCTGGCCACCATGGCCAAGCTCAAGCAGGTCTGCAACCATCCCGCCCACCTGCTCGGCGACGGTTCCCGGCTGGCGGGCCGTTCCGGCAAGCTGGCCAGGCTGGAAGAGATCTGCGACGAGGTCATTGCCGACGGCGAGAAGGCGCTCTGCTTCACGCAATATGCCGAGTTCGGCTCGATGCTGCAGCCCTACCTGGCCGCCCGGCTCGGCTGCCCCGTCCTGTATCTCCATGGCGGGACATCGAAACGGCAACGGGATGCGATGGTGGCCCGGTTTAGCGGCCTAACGGAGCCCGCGATCTTCCTCTTGTCCCTCAAAGCGGGCGGGACCGGACTGAATCTGACCGCCGCCAACCACGTCATCCACATCGACCGGTGGTGGAACCCCGCGGTAGAGGATCAGGCCACCGACCGGGCGTTCCGGATCGGCCAGACCCGCGACGTGCAGGTGCGCAAGTTCATCTGCGTCGGCACGCTGGAGGAACGCATCGACGCCATGATCGAGGAGAAGAAGGCGCTGGCCGATCGGATCATCGGCACCGGGGAGAGCTGGCTGGGCGAGCTGTCCGTCGCCGAACTGCGCCAGGTCATCACGCTGTCACCCGAGGCGGTGTCGGAGTGATGACCCGCGGCGACGGCGGCTGGGGCGAGCGGGGCTGGTACCCGCCATCCCGGCCGCTGGCGGTGACCGGCGGCATCCGGGCCCGCAGCCAGCGCGGCGCGATCGGTGAGCAGTGGTGGTCCCGCCGGTTCATCGACGTTCTCGAGTCGTTTGGGATGACCGGCAGGCTGCAGCGCGGCCGCCGCTACGCGCGGGCGGGCCAGGTGCTGGAGCTGGACATCTCGTCCGGCTACGTGACCGCGCGAGTGCAGGGCTCCCGGGCTGCGCCCTATAAGGTGCGCATCCAGGTCCTGCCCCTCACCACCAGCCAGTGGCAGCGGGTCGAGCGGGCACTCGCAGGCCAGGCGCTGTTCCGCGCCAAACTGCTCGCCGGCGAGATGCCCGCCGAGATCGAGGATGTTTTCGCCGAATGCGGCACGCCCCTGTTCCCGCGCTCCGAGCATGACCTGGACCTGCGGTGCTCCTGCCCGGACTGGGGCGTCCCGTGCAAGCATCTGGCCGCCGTCTGCTATGTCCTGGCCGAACGGTTCGATGATGACCCGTTCTGCATGCTGGCCTGGCGCGGCCGGGACCGGGAGGCGCTGCTGGCGGCGCTCCGCCGGTCGCCGGGCGGTGGGCCAGGGCCGCAGGCCGGGCCGGTGATCGAT
This sequence comes from uncultured Actinomycetota bacterium, assembly GCA_963775745.1. GTDB lineage: Bacteria > Actinomycetota > Actinomycetes > Streptosporangiales > Streptosporangiaceae > DATBGO01. The sequence goes on along the minus strand of CAVZKE010000001.1, from coordinate 11,475 downwards.
GTACCATCGCCGCCGCTGGCCGGCTGTCTGGACGATTTCTGGTCAGCCGGGCTGAGCGCGGGCCGGCTGCGCGGGCTGCCTGCCGTCCCCGCGACCGCCCCGGACCTACTGCTGCGGATGTTCGATCCGCCGTCCGTCCGGGCTGGCGGCCAGGACCTGGCGGAGTTGCTGGCCCCGGCCTACCAGCGGCTGGCCCGCGAGGCGGAGCCCACTGCCCGCTCGTGACGTACTGGACCCTGCCGTGTGCCGGGCCGGACACTCGCCGGGCCGGACATGAGCCGGGCCGGACATGAGCCGGGCCGGACATGAGCCGGCCGCGGCGAGTCGCGCGCCGGGGCTGTTCAGGCCTGCTTACCGCGCTGCCGGGCGGTCTTCGCGCCGACCAGGGTGACCAGCATGTCGGACGATGACCGGTCGCGCCGGACCTCAACCAGGCCGGGCAGTCGGCTCAGCAGCACGCGAAAGCTCTTGGAACCGTAGTTGCGCTCGTCGAAGGACGGGTCCAGGGCCAGCATCTTGCTCTTCAGCCAGGAGCCCGTCGCCGACGCGTCCGGCGACTCCTCCATCGCCTCCGTCACCAGCCGCTGCACGTCGGCGATGTCAAATTTGGCCCCTACCTCGGCCCGAACCTCCGGGTTGACGGCGGCGACGATCGTGCCCCAGTACTTGTACTCCGAGCACACCGCAACCAGCCGGGCGCTCGCCGAGGCCTTGGTGCCGACGCCGACGACGCGCTTGCCGAACTCCCGCAGCCGTTGCACCAGCGGCGTGTAGTCTCCGTCACCCGCGACGAGCATGAAGGTGCCGACATCGGGATGGGTGATCAGCGCCTCCATCGCGTCGACCGCCATCAGGATGTCGGCGGCGTTCTTCTGCTGAGCGCCGAACTTGGTCACCTGGATCAGGGTGATCCCGTTCTGGGCCAGGTTGTGCTGATGCTTGGCGAACTCCGGCCTTGACCAGTCCGCGTAGGCCCGGCGTATCGAAGCGTTGCCATAGTCGCGGCACAGCAGTTCGAGCGCCTTATACGGGATGGGATCTGCCTGCCCGGGCAAGTTCTCGCCTGCCCCCAGGGCCAGGTTTTCCAGGTCGATGAAGACCGCGACCTGATCGCCAAGCGAAGCCTGGGCCGAATTCGCCGGGGGCATCAGCCAGCCCGCCGGTACTGCTTGGCGCTCCGCTGCATGCGTGCCACCTCTCGCTGTTTCAGCAAACAGTAGCCGTACCGCGAGGTGGGCCCTGGCCATGGACCGGGCCGGGCGCATGGACCGGGCCGGGCGGGCGGCTGGCCATGGCTGGGCCGGGCGGCTGGCCATGGACCGGGCGGCGGGGCCGCTAGCCGTAGGCCGGACACCTGGCATGCCGTTGATCATAATTACCTTACGTGCGCGAGGTTGTGCGTAAGGCGGCATCCCGGCTGTCAAGGTACGCAGGCTACCCCGGCACGGCAAGCTGGCCAGGGTACCAGCTGACCAGTGAAGGAGCGGCAGTGGATTTGAGCGAGCCGGTTCCGCAGGTGCCTGCGGCGGACGTGCCAGCCAACGTGGTCCTGGTGGATGTGCGGGAGCCAGACGAGTGGGCGGCCGGCCACATCCCGGCTGCTCAGCACATTCCGCTTGGCGAGGTAGGCGCCCGCTATGAGGAGATTCCTCGGGACCGCGACGTCTACCTGATCTGCAGGTCCGGGGTTCGATCGGCGCGCGCGGCGCAGGCCCTGGCCGGCGCGGGCTGGACGACACTGAACGTGGCCGACGGGATGCAGGGCTGGCAGGCCGCGGGCCGCCCGATGACCACGGACTCAGGCGCGCCGCCCTACGTGGCCTGAGCGCGCTCTCGTAAGGCCGCCGCTGGCCGCAGCGGTCCGTTTAGCGGCGCACCAAGCCTATGTCCCACGGTAGCTGGGCCACTTATACCGGGTTACGGTCGGTGGACTGGCCCTTTTGCGTGGATATGTCCTCAACAAATCCGGTAAGAGTTGGTCGTAGGAGGGGCGGATGGTCAGAGCCGGCCCCGTAGAGGGCCGGCTGCCCGAGTCAACCGACTGCCGGGACCCGCCGCAGCCGGCGCGCGACTGGCCCGCCGGGCCGCGAGGCCGCGATTGGCTGGCCGGGGCCGCAGGCCGCGTTGGCTGGCCCGGGCCGCGGCTGGCCCGGCTGGCCGCGACCGGGGCCGCGACCGGGCCGCGACTGGCCCGCCGGGCACGTGTCGCGACCGGGCCCCGGCGCCGGCCCGGCACCCGCCTCCGGCACCTGCCTCCGGCACCCGCCCCGCGGGCCTGGCTACTGAATCGTGCTGTGGGCGCCGCCGACCGGTGCCCGCTGCGGCTCTGGCGCGCGGCCGACCGCGACCGCACCGTAGACGAGCACGGCGGCCGCGGCTATGTCGAGGTAGAAGCCCCAGCCGAAGTTGCCCACGTGGAAGAAGATCTTGATGACCAGCAGCGCCAGCACGGCAATCGCGGCGTACATCTCGGCCGCGTTCCACGAGATCGGCAGATCGGGAAGCTGCGCCGTAGTGAACCGCCTGATCGCGAACACGGCCAGCAGCGCGATGAGAACGATCAGCGCGACCACGCTGAAGAACGAGCCCGGGCCCTGCAGAGCGTTGCCGTTGTAGCTCCCGCCGCCGTAGGTCTGGCCGTTGATGGTGTAGCCGGGCACGCCGACGTGGTACCACGGGAACGCGAAAATGCCGATCAACAGCACGATCCCGGCGGCGCCGAGGATCTTCTCACTCCGGGTCAGTTGCTGGAACGCGCTCATGCCGAGCCTCCCTGGTTAGGTCCGATGCCTGATCGTCTGCCCACCCGGTTGCAGGGATGTTGCAAGGCCGTTACATCGCCGCCTCCGGCCCGCCCGCAGACCTCGCAGGCCGCGGAATAGGCGACCATCAGGAACTTCACCGGCCCCGGCGTTCTTATGCGGGGGCGCCACCTGAGCCACCGCAGCCGGTCAGGACGATGATTCCAGCAGGGCCGAATGATGGGGCCGCCCCGGCCTAGATGCGAGACTGACCGCACTACCCGCGGCCGTGCCGGGGCGGGCCGACGGGTCAACGGCGCATGCGCACGTCAGGGAGATGGCATGGATGACCGGTGGCTTCATCGGCGCGGTGCGCGGGAGCGAACGACCAGGGCCAGCATCGCGACCCTGTCCTGGCCCAGCCCCATCCGGCTCGGCTCCGCGGATCCCGTGGTTACGGACCGCCGATGATCCGGCTGCGGATGACCGCCCCCGACCTCGAGCGGATGCGTTTTGCCTACTCTCCGCTCACCGAGGTCGCCGAGAGCCTGTACATGCTGCACTCCGGCCGGATCAACCCGCTGCATCGCGGCTGGTTCGAGATGATGCGAGCGGACTTGCGCCGGGTCGACACCGACTTGCTGCGCGTGGTCATCCCGGGGCGTGGCCGCATCGCAGGCTTCCTGCTGGGCGGCATCACCGACGGTGCGGCCGGGATCGAGTCGCAGCTGGAGTTGCTGACCAGGTGCCCGCCTGCCCAGCTGCGCGCCGATCTCGATCGGGTCTGGCATGGTGATCAGCTGCCCGCGGCCGCCCGGCAGTTCATCGCCGACGGTGCCAGCGGCGCGGCGCGGCTGGCCGACGCGTTGTGGCAGTACTGGCAGGTCGCGATCGAGCCGTGCTGGAGGCAGATCCGGGCGCTCCTCGACGCGGACGTGGCGTATCGCGCTGGCCGATTGGCCAGAGGCGGCATCGAGGCCCTGATGTCTGACCTGCATCCGCAACTCGAGATGGTCGACCAGGCGCTCCAGATCGTGTGCAAGCCCACTTCGGAGCACGACCTGACGGATACTGGCCGAACGGCGCAAGAAGGTGAAACCCCCGCGGGCCCACTGCGGCCTGGGGACCGCGCAGGGGTGACGGCGGTCAGCGGCCGCAGGTCCGGCAGGGGGGGCGGGTCGCGCGCTGGTAGGCCAGCGCCGCAGCCCCGAGCCCCACGCCCCAGGCCAGGTAGCCGGGCACGGCAACCCAGTAGAACCACAACGGAAACGGCCCGGTGTGCTGCGCCCAGGTGCCGGTCACCGTCTGGGCCGCGAGCCGCACTATGGTGACCCCGAAGTAGGCGGTCATTCCTGCGCCGAGCCCCAGCGCCGGGCCTAGCACCAGCCAGCGGGGCACTCCCCGGTCGGCCAGCAGCGGCACCCATCCCGGAAATACCCGCCCCCAGCGGTAGACCAGTGCCAGCGGCAGCACCGTTCCGGCCAGCAGGAACCCGGCCTCGAACCCCAGCACCGGCCCGCCCGCCCGCAGCAGCTGGCTGCCGAATCCCACCGCGGCCTGGGCCACCAGGCGGACCAGGCACCCTGTGACCGCCGCCCACGCCGCCGCCCAGGCCCACCGGGGCGGCCGCGCCAGGGCGGCGGCCGCACCGATGCGGCCGCACGCCAGGCAGGCACCGCGCCAGTGCCGCTGGTAGCACAGCGCGGTGACGCCGACCAGGACAGCACCGGCCAGGCACGCCGCCCGGCTCAGCACCGCGGCCGGGTGCACAGTCAGGCCCATCCCGGGCAGTAGGATGCCGACCACGTCCAGCAGCAACAGCGCGCTCGCCGCGGCCAGCGCGGCCGCCACGGCCCAGGCCGCCACCGACAGCGGCCGCTGCCACCTGGCCTTCCGCAGCCCGGCCACCACCACCGCCGCTGCGGCGCACAGCGCGACCGACCACCAGCCGGTGAAGGCGACCAGATCGGTGTGGGGCGGGGACGGGGCGGTCCCCAGCGCCCAGTAGATCCGCAAAGACCCGTAGCCGGCCGACCAGGCGATGGCCGCCTGTGACGCCCCCCACCCCAGCCACCGCCGCCATCCTGGCGCCGCCACTTCCCGCAGCCGCGCCGACTCTGTCACGCCGGCGCTGGCCAAGGACTTGGTGGCCACCGGCCCGGCGGTCTTTGGTGGCCACCGGCCCGGCGTCTCAGGGTTGGCTTTTCGAGCCGGCCTGGCACTATCACAGGAGGGACGCCGTTCGCGGGCCCCGACGGCCGCCTGCAAATACCAGTGCAGGTGCCGGCGCCTCCAGTGTGCCTTGCTGCCTTTGCTGGTGAGGTCCATGGCGGCCTCCAGAAATGCCGGGAGCCCCCTTGCCGGAGCCTTCGGGTGGCCGCCGGGTTGAGTTCTCGCCGTGGCCGGGCGCTGGGGGCCTGCTGCGGCGTTGTGGGGTTACTCGCTGGCGATGGCTCGCATGATGTTGAGTTTGGCTGCCCGCTGGGCGGGGCGGACGGCGGCGAGGATGCCCCCGAGGGCGGCGAGGATGACGATGTTGACCAGGGTCCGGTAGGGGATGCTCACCACGCTGGTGCCGTCCAGGTTGAGGGCGTGGATGATGGCCCAGCCGAAGAGCACGCCGATGAGGAGCCCGAGCACGGTGCCCTGCAGGGCGATGACGACCGATTCCAGGCGGATGGCCGAGCGCAGCTGGCGTCGCGTCATCCCGACGGCCCGCAGCAGGCCGATCTCCCGGATCCGCTCGTAGATGGACAGGGCGAGGGTGTTGCCGATGCCGAGCAGGGCGATGACCACGGCGAGCACGAGCAGCACGTAGATCACGCCGAGGAGCTGCTTGATGGGCTGGGCGGCCTGGGCCTTGAACTGCGCCTCGTTGAGGACCGTGGCGCCGGGGTAGTGCCTGGTGACGGACTTGACGGCGGCCAGGGCGGCGGCCGAGGAGACGCCGGGTGCTACCAAACAGCCCAGATGCGCAGCAACCAGCTCCCACCGCAGTGTGGGTGCGGGGGCTGTGCGCGACCTGGCGGGATTACGTTCAGTGGCGTGACACCTCGGAATGTCGCGGCGACGGTGCGGCTACCGTGTGCTGCGCGCTTCAGGCGGCTGCGTCGTCCTGCGGCCCGGCGTCGGCGAGGATGACCTTCTTGCCGGCGTTGAGCCGCTCGATCTCGCGGATCTTGTCCCGGGTCTGGCGCGCGGGGCTGCGGGGGCTGTAGTAGTCGGGGCCGAGTTCCTCGTACCGGGCGCCGGGGTCGCAGATGAGGATCCAGGCGATCTCGCAGATGACGCGGGAGACCGCGACGATGGCTTTCTGCTTGCCGCGCTTGCGGGCTATCCGGCGGTACATGGCGCCAGGCGGGTATCGGTGTCGGCCGCGGTCATCGCGGCCTGGCCGAGCGCGCCGCGCACATACCGGTTGCCCTTGCCGGTGCGGCCGGGCTTCGCGGACTCCCCGGACTGCCTGGAGCGCGAGGTCAGGCGCGCCCAGGCGGCGGCGTGCCCGGGGGTGGGGAACTGCGACGTTCGGTGCCGAGCTCGGCGATCATGGCCGGGGCGTTGACGGTGCCCATCCCTGTGATCTCATCCAGCCGCCCGGCCAGGCTCAGCGACGCGGTGCCGTGGTCTGCCGCAGCCCGTCGTGACAGCCGCCTATCTCGCCGCAGGCCGCGCAGACCGACGCGTGCGCGACACACGCAATGCTGTTCCATCTGCACTTCCAGCAGGCTATCTCCGCGTTATCGCGTCTATAAGCCGCAATGCACCGCTATCTCCGTGCGTCATACCGCAACCACCGTCAGCGCACCTCCAGCTCCGCGTGCTGGCCTTGAGCCGTAGTCGCCTAGCGCACCAGCGCCTTCGCTGCGCTCCCCGCACAGCGTCCAAACCACGCCCGCTGTCCCTAACAATCTGAATCACCGCCAACCTTCACCAGCGCGTCCTCTAATCTTCTCCACCCTCGCCTCTTGTCTTGCCTCGTCCTACGCCAGCCCCCTCGTGCGCTCAGCGCCCTCAATCCCTACCGCTCTGCGCACTAACAACTCATAAGCATCCCCCGCTCGTTCAGCTTGCAGTGCCACACTCAGTCCAGCCTCTCTTTTGCCCCGCCCCGCAATGCTTCACGTCGCGCGTTACCAGCCACACCTCCAACCCGCCGCCTCCGCCAGTAGTAAAAGATACACCAGCAGTCTAATCTACTCAGCACCAGCCGCTCATGCCCTCTCAGCGCAGTGTCCATCAGCGCGTCACCTCCTTAAGTACCTCCACCCGCCACACCTTCTGCCTCCCGATCCGCCAACCCTCACCCTTGCACACCATCCCAACCCCTTCGCCACTCTATCGCACCTCGTACTCCACTACCTCACCGTCCTCTACCACCTCCGCCCTCACCGCCTGCACTCATCTTGCCGCGCGCGCCGTCCCCTCGTTGTTGTTCTTCTCTTTCTTCTTCCCCTCACATCTCCTCCTCGCCTTCCCTAAACCGCCAGACCAGCTGCCCGAGCGCGCGAAGTAACCGAATCTGATCGGCGTGCTCGAAGGCGACGTACCCCAGCCCGCAGGATCGCCCCCAGCGCCAGACTTTCTTGCGCACCAAATCGCCAGCAGAATACGCGTCACAGCAGCATGCCACGACCATGCCACCAACCAGGCATACCGCCACCGTTCACCGCAGCCCCCTCGAAACCCCCCGCTGCCGGCTGGACAACCCGCCCGCTACCGGCCACCCTGGAACCGTCACGCGCCTACCGCACGCAGCCCTGTCGCCTCAAACGCCTGCCCGTGACCACCCGCACGACCTCCGCCCCCCAGTTTCGCGGAACCCCACGCCGCCAAGACCCACTGACTTTCTTGACGAACACCTGGTTGTCGTATTGGTTGGTGAAGTTCGCCTGGTAGGCGCTGATGCCGAGGAAGTAGTTCCCGGCCGGCTGGTTGGAGCCGTAGATCAGCGCGACGCGCATGGGCTTGGTGCCGGTGGCGGCGAACCGGACGGGGATGTAGTCGCCGATCTTGAGATGGTGGTTGGTGGCTTGTGTCTTGTAGACGGCGATGGCGTCGCGGCCGAGGTTGTTCTGGTTTCCTTGCAGCGGCTGGACGTTGAAGATGCCGGAGGCGGTCTTGGGGTCGACGGCCCGGACCTGCTCGACGCTGCCCTCGATCTTGGCCATTCCTGGTCGTACCCCGCTGGCCAGGGCGACCTGGGGAAGCTGGCTGACGCGCCGGGCCAGGCTGGGGTCGAAGCCGCCGCCCATGCCTGCGCCGGAGTTGATGATGAAGTCACCGGTGAAGGACCGGCTCATGACGGTGTTGATCGCCGCCTGGGTGGAGGAAGCGAAGATGGTGATGAAGCTGACCAGGCCGACGCAGATCATCAGCGCCGACGCGGTGGCGGCGGTGCGCTTGGGGTTGCGCATCGCGTTTTGATGGGCGAGGGTGCCGGCGGCGCCCCGGAAGGGCCGGCAGCGGCGCGCCGAGCACGCGGCTGAGCGGCAGCGACACGGTGCGCCCGAGGATGGCCACCCCGAAGAAGACGAGGACCGCCCCCGCGCCGACGAGCAGCACCGGGCTGTGCAGGTGCGCGAGCAGGCCGGCGAAGAGGGTGACGATTCCCAGCGCGAGGACCCCGGTGCCGACGAAGACGCGCTGCTTGGACCCGTACCCGGTGCTCGTCGCGACGGCGTCTTGCATGGCCGCGATGGGCGTAACCTTGCCCGCCTTGCGGGCCGGCGAGAGGGCGGCGGCCACCGTTACCCCTGTGCCGACCACCAGGCCGACGATGACGGTGCGGGCGGTGAAGACGATGCCGCCAGCCGGGATGGCGATGCCGAGGGTGCCGAGGAGGGCTTTGAGCCCGGCGGCCACCGCCACCCCCAGCGCGAGGCCCACCGCTGAGGCCAGCAGCCCCACCGCGACCGCTTCAGCCAGCATCGCGGACAGGACCTGACGGCGGGTGGCGCCCACGGCACGGAGCAGGCCGTTCTCCCGGGTGCGCTGGGCAGACGGTGATCGAGAACGTGTTGAAGATCATGAACGCCCCGACCAGAAGGGCGGCCATGGCGAACACGATGAGCAGGGTGGTGAAGAAGCCCAGCCCGTTCATGATACTGGACCGGGCCTCGCGGGCGGCCTGCTGGCCAGTGACCGCTTGCAGGCCGGCCGGGAGCACGGCTTGCAGGTTGTGCACCAGCTGGGTTTGCGACACCCCGGGCTGGGCGGTGAACGAGATGCCGTTGAACTTGCCGGGTGCCGCGACCAGCCGTTGCGCGACCGGGGTGGTGAAAAACACCACCGACGCCCCGCCCGGGCTGTCGGCGGCGCCGAAACCGACAATACCGACGACCTTGACCCGTTGCGGCGGCCCGTTGGCCAGCACGGTGGTGGTGTCCCTGACCGTAAGGTGACCGTCCCGGGCGCTCTTGGCGTCGATCGCCACCTGCCCGGGCGCTTGCGGGGCGTGGCCTGCCACCAGGTGGAACGGGTTGAGCGCAGCCACCTGATGCCAGTTGGCGCCCAGGGTCGGCACGCCCATGGCCGGGTTGCCCAGGGTCTTCCCGTTCTTCCCGACCAGCCTGGTGTACCCGGAGATGGCGCCCTCGTCCGCGGCCACGCCCTTGACCGTGCGCAGCGAGCCGACCAGGCTGGCGTCCACCAGGGGCCGCTGCGCGCCGCTGCCCTGGATTCCGGTGAAGGCCGCTTTGGCCCTGACGATCACTGCGGTTCCCTTGTAAACGGTCCCGAACAACCCGCTGAAGGTCTGGCTGATCGTGTCGGTGAGCACCAGCGTCCCGGCGATGAGCGATACCCCGAGGATGACTGCCAAGGCGGTGGCGGCCAGGCGGCGCCGATGGGCCAGCAGTCCGCAGGTAATGATCTTGATCATGGCGGTTCACTCCCCGAACTTCTTCATCCGCTCCAGGACCCGCTCGGCCGTCGGCTCGTGCATCTCGTCCACGATCTGGCCGTCGGCCAAGAACACGATCCGGTCGGCGTAGCTGGCGGCGGTGGGGTCGTGGGTGACCATGACGATGGTCTGGCTCATGTCGTCCACGGCCCGGCGCAGGAACGTCAGTACCTCAGCACCTGCGTGCGAGTCCAGGTTCCCGGTGGGCTCATCAGCGAAAATGATCTCCGGCCGGGTGACCAGTGCCCGGGCCACCGCGACCCGCTGCTGCTGGCCCCCCGACATCTCATGCGGCCGGTGCTTGAGCCGGTCGGCGATGCCCATGGTCGCGATGACCTGCCCGATCCAGGCTCGGTCCCCCCGGCGGCCGGCCAGCAGCAGCGGCAGCGTGATGTTGTCCGCCGCGTTCATGGTCGGCACCAGGTTGAACGACTGGAACACGAAGCCGACCCGGTCACGCCGCAAGGTGGTGAGCCGCTGGTCGTTCAGCGTGGACAGGTCGGCATCCCCGATGAAGGCCCTGCCCGAGGTGAGGTCATCGAGGCCGGCCACGCAGTGCAGCAGGGTCGACTTCCCCGAACCGGACGGGCCCATGATCGCGGTAAAGCGGCCGGTCATGAACTCGACCGAGACACAGTCCAAGGCCCGTACCTCGACCTGGCCCGTGCCGTAGATCTTGACCGCTTCCTCCGTCCGGGCCGCCGCCCGCCGCGCGACCCGGGGAGACATAGGTGGAGTGAGCGTGGTCATGGCTCTCACCTGCTTTGCGACGTCCACCCGCTCGGGGGGTGGATTTGGTTTGTACTTCCGATCACGCGGGGTGCGGGTGGTGTCCGTGCGGCCTGTTCGGCGACGGGCAGCGCGTCCTCGATGGCCCTGAGCAGTTCCAGGCGGCCTGAGAACGGCACGGCCGGTTCACCGGGGGCTTGAATTCGTCCCTCGATGTGACCACATGCGGTCCTGTTGATGTCCACCACGAGTCTCAGGGTTCTCATGATTTGAGTGTTGGCCTCGGTTGGCGCGATGGCGCCGGGGCTGGTCCCTGGTCTTTCCGGGCCCGGTCCGCCCTCTTACTAGGGTCGCCCTAGGGTCGATCCCCAGGCCTCTGCCTCTGGTCGGTTCCGCCGCGGTGCCCCCTCTGTCGAGGATGGTGCCGGGTCCGCGCAGGGGCCCAGCGCCGCGCGGGAGCGGCCAGTCGGTCGTGAAGTACCTGGACCGGGCCGCCGAGATCAGCGCCCTGGGGCTGGGTAGGCTCGGCATCGAGGCTCTGGTGCCGCCGCGGCTGGCGGAACCGGCCCGGTACGGGATGACTGCGTCCGGCTCGCTGATCCGCCGCATCCCGCGGCCCGCCGGATCGCGACGCTGCTGGCCACGGTCCGGCACCTGGAGGCCAAGTCAGTCGATGACGCGCTGGAGATGCTGGACCTGCTGATGTCGGCCGAGCTAGTCGGCAGGGCACGGACGGCCTGGGACAAGGACAAGGCCCGCAGGCACCCCCGGCTGGCCGGGGCGTCCGCCCGGCTGGCGGTCGCGGTGGAGGCCCTGTTCGACTCCGACGGCTGGGGCGGGGAGGGCGAGGAGCCCCGCGTGTCGCAGGTGTGGGAGGCGATCGAGGCGGTCGTCTCCTGTGCCGAGCTGCGCGCCGCCCTGGACGTGGTGACCGATGGCACCCCCGCCGCCCGACGTGGAGGACCCGGACCGGCGGGCCGCGCTCGTGGGCCGCTACCCAGGCGGTGGCCCGGCTTCTGAAGGTGCTGCCCAGCGTGATCACCTTCGGGGCCAGCGCTGAGGGCGCGCCCGTGCTGGCCGCGATGCAAGCACTGCCCGACGTGC